>NZ_CP021376.1:0-1200000 GCF_002157875.1 Oceanisphaera avium | reverse complement strand
CGAGGGCATCAATGAGGCCATAGTCGGCGTGCCCTTTATGGGTCGCTTGGGCAGCAAATCGGCACGACTGCCGGCCATGGTGATGAACGTCTTGCCGCTGGCGCTGCGGGATCTCTCTTTACACGATGAGCAAACAGCCCAGAGCAAGCAAGTAGCCCAAGGTGAGGAAGCTGAGCAAGTCCGCTGCTTAAGCTATTTCTTGCAATACACGGCTCGCGAGCTAACGCGTGGCCGCCGCCATGGCCGATATCGCGGTGAACAAATACGTCGTGATTTAGGGCTAATGGGTGGCCAACGCCGCCTCTATGGCCCGCTGATTAATGTGCAGCCCTTTTATAGCCCACTGCTTTGGCCTGCGCTCACTACTCAATTAGATATTCTTTCTACCGGCCCGGTGGACGATATGACGCTGGGCTTTCGTGGTGATGCTAAAGCCGCGCTCGATTTAGAAATTGAAGCCAGTGCCGCCTTATATAGCCAAGCTGATGTTAATGATCACGCGGCGCGCTTACCGGCATTTTTACGCTCCGCCTTCGCCGTTTATCAGGCTAACGGTCAGTTGCAAGATATTCAACTTGCCACAGCTGGCGAGGCCAAGCGTTATGTGACTGAGGTAAATGCCACCGAGCATAGCGTGCCCAGCACCAGCTTAGTGGCCTTGTATGAGGCGCAAATGGCGGCCACGCCCGAGGCCAGCGCCTTGGTATTTAACGGCGTACGCCTCACTTACTCAGAGTTAGAAATTCGCACTCGTGCCTTAGCGCTTCAGCTAATAGAGCAGGGCGTTAGCGCCGATTCGTTAGTGGCGGTGGCCTTGCCCCGTTCATTTGAGCTAGTGATAGCATTGGTGGCCATTCAGCGCGCGGGTGGTGCTTATTTACCGCTAGATGCGGCGCAACCCGATGAGCGCTTAACGCGCATTTTAAACTCCGCCAAACCGGTGTGTGTGTTAAGCCAAGAGACGGCACGCTTTCGCAATTTAGCCCAAGCCGTATTAGCGCCCCAAGACTGGCAGGCCAACAGCACACAATCATTAGCCGTAGCGGTGGCGCCTAATACCGCAGCTTATGTGATTTATACCTCGGGCTCCACCGGCGAGCCCAAAGGCGTGGTCATTGAACACCAAGCCATCGTTAATCGCTTATTATGGATGCAAGATTACTTTGCCATAGATGCCAAGGAGCACATCTTACAAAAAACTCCGGCCACCTTCGATGTGTCGGTATGGGAGTTCTTTTTACCGCTAATCAGCGGTGCCCAATTGGTGATAGCGCCGCCCGATGCCCATCAAGATCCGCGCCTCATTGCCGATCTTATCCGCGAATACGATATTACCACGCTGCATTTTGTGCCCTCCATGTTGGCGGCGTTTTTAGCCACGCCTAGCATCAGTGATCTTAAACCTAAGCGGGTGATCGTCAGCGGCGAGGCGCTCAGTGCCAGCTTGCGCGATCGCTTTCATCAGAGTTTAAACGCGCAACTGTTCAATCTCTATGGCCCCACCGAAGCGGCGGTGGATGTTAGCGTCTGGGAAGCCAGCAGTGCCGATACCAGTAGCTCGGTGCCGATTGGGGTGCCGGTGTGGAATACCCAGCTTTATGTATTAGATAGCCAACTGCGGCCTTTGCCACCGGGCGTGGCCGGTGATCTTTACTTGGGCGGCGTGCAATTAGCGCGCGGCTACTTGGGCCAGCCGGAGCTCACTGCCGCCACCTTTATTGACCATCCCTTCGTTAAAGGTGAACGACTCTATAAGAGTGGCGATGTGGCGCGTTTTCGCCGCGACGGCGCGGTAGAATATTTGGGCCGCAGCGACGATCAAGTCAAGCTAAGAGGCCTGCGCATCGAGCTTGGGGATATTAATCATGCCCTAAGCCAAGCGCCCAGTATCGCCAGGGCACATGTCTTACTACAAAGAGACGTATTGCGAACGGTGAACGGCGCCGAGCCCAAACTGGTTGCCTACATTGAGCCCACAGCGAGCGCTCAAACTACGCAATTAGAAGCGCAAGTGCTGCGCGCCCATCTGGCAGGAAAATTGCCGGAATACATGGTGCCGAGTGTCTTTGTCACGGTACATGACTGGCCGTTATCGGCCAACGGCAAGCTGAACCGTAAAGCCTTGCCCGAGCCTAACATTGCCCAGTCTGCGGGTGGCGAGCTTAATAGCGACACCGAACGTGCATTAGCGCAGCTTTTTGCCGAGCAATTACATATTGAACAGGCCATAGGTAGTGAGGATGACTTCTTTGCCCTCGGTGGCGACTCACTCTCGGCGGTGCACTTACTGTTGGCCATTCAAGCCCGTTGGCACTGGGATCCGGGCTTTGGTGCCTTGTTTGCCAATCCCACTGTGGCGGGACTCGCCGCACTGATAGATGCGCCTCAAGACCAAGCCGATGACGGCTTAGGCGCCTATGTGCGTTTAAGCGAAGGTGATGCGAGCTTAGCGCCGTTATTTACCATACATCCCGCCGGTGGCATTGCCTGGAACTACCGAGAATTGGCGCAGACCCTTGCGCCCAAGCGCACCGTTTATGGTTTGCAATCACCGGCGCTGCAATTATCTGCACAACAATTACCTACACAACAAGCGCTAAATCAACCGGCCATGGAAGAAAGCATAGATGCGCTGGGCGCCCGTTATGTGGCCACGCTCACCACCTTATATCCCAGCGGTCCCGTGCATTTAGTGGGCTGGTCGGTGGGTGGCATTATTGCCCATGCCATGGCCATTTGTTTACGCCAGCAAGGCCGAGAAGTGGGCGTCTTAGCGCTACTGGATGCTTATCCTGCCGAGTGCTGGCGCGCCGAGCCGGAGCCTAGCCCAGTGGCGGCGTTGCGTGCTTTATTGGCCATTGCCGGTTACGATCCCGAGCGTCACTTAGAGCTGGATAGCCGTGAAAAAATAGTGGCTTTTTTGCGCCAAGGCGACAGCACCTTAGGCAATCTGCCCGAAGCCGCCTTAGACGGCGTAGTGCGCGCCGTAACCAGCACTAATTTGTTGGTGCGCGGTCATTATCATGGCCGTTTCGATGGCACCCTGATGCACCTGCGCGCCGCGCTAGATCATGTTTCTAAGCCTCAGCTGCAATCGAGTTTATGGAATGAGTATGCAGCCAACATTGAAGCCATAGCATTGCCTTACTTACACGCCGAAATGACCAGTCGAGATGCCAGCGCGCGTATTGCACCGCTGTTAGCAGCGCGCATGGCCCAATTTGAGCCAGCGGCCATCAACACTCACCACACAGCACAATTACAGGAAACCTCATGCAGCTAACAGGATTTAACGGCACTGTCGCCTTGGTCACCGGTGCCGGTGGCGGCATAGGCGCGGCCTTAGTCAAGCAACTGCGAGACAGCGGCTGCACAGTGGTGGCCACGGATATTAGTGCACCCGTCTTTGAGCCGAACAGCGAGCAGCGCACGCCGGTTTATACCCTGGCGCTGGATGTTACTGACGCCAAGGCCGTGGATGCCTTGGTGGCCAAGGTAGAGCAAGACATTGGCCCCATCGGCTTTGGCATCAACGTGGCCGGTATACTGCAATTTGGTACCGTGGACACTATCGATGATGACAGTTGGCGGCGCACCTTTGCGGTAAATTGTGATGGCGTGTTTTACGTGTGCCGCGCCTTGGCCAGAGTGATGAGCCCCCGTCGCCAAGGTGTTATGGTAACGGTGGGTTCAAACGCCGCCGGCATCCCGCGCCACGCCATGGCCGCATACGGTGCCTCTAAGGCCGCCAGCGCCATGTTTATGCGCTGCCTTGGTTTAGAATTGGCACCACTGGGCATTCGGTGCAATAGCGTGGCGCCAGGCTCGACCCTTACCCCCATGCAAACCGGCATGTGGGCGGATGAGACGGGCGAACAACGAGTGATAGAGGGTTTGCCCGAGGTATATAAAACCGGCATTCCGTTAGGTAAAATGGCCCGTCCAGAAGATGTGGCCAATGCGGTGATGTTTTTATTGTCCGATCAAGCCGGCCACATAGTTATGGACGATCTCTACGTAGACGGCGGCGCCACGTTAAGAGCTTAGGCACTGCGGGCTGCTGTACGTTTTACGCCGTACGCTGTCCGTTAAAGACCCGGTGTGACGTGTTTGATTTTTTGTAAGCGAACGCTTGTTCTCGCATTTCGCCGCAGACGGAACGATTTAAATACAGCGCCCGGCACTAAAGCTACACAAAGTTATGCCGTCATCCTGATATCGGTTCGTAGCCCGGCATGACGAAGTTTCAGGATCTGGGTTTAAGGTTTTAAATCATCAAGGATAAGAGCGAGATACCGGGGCGAGCCCCGTATGACGGCATAAAACAAGTGCGGTGGTTATGTTTATGCCGTCATCCTGATGAAAATCAGGATCTTGGTTTTTATTTTGATGCCGTCATCCTGAACTTGTTTCAGGATCTCGGTTTAAGGTTTTAAATCATCAAGGATAAGTGCGAGATACCGGGGCTACGTCATGCCGGACTTGATCCGGTACCGGTATGACGGCATAGAGCTAGCAAAGCGTACGGCTTATAGCGGCCCGCAGGGCTTTTTGGCTCTGCTAAATAATTTATTAAAGGAATGTGCATGAAACGCAATTTTTCGCCTAAAAAGTCCTTAGCTATGGCTATGTTTACGCTGGCTGCCGCCTTGTGCTTGAGCGCAGTGCCGCTAACGGCGAGTGCGGCGCAAACGCTCACCGACTTGCGGGGCCGTACCGTTGAAGTACCCGACCAAATAAACAGCATTGCCATCGACGATAGCCGCTTCTTGCTGGCGCTGTCTTTGCTGGATAAAAACCCCATCAGTCATTTGGCTGCTTGGCCAAAAGACATTAACCGCTTAGGCGATGCCTATTACCAAGGACTCGCCAAAGCTTTTCCGGCCATCGACGATTTGCCCTTGGTCAGTAGCTCAGCTGAAAGCTTCGATATGGAGTCCATGCTGGCCGCCGAGCCCGATGTAGCCGTGGTGTCCTTGAGCCGTGGTCCTACCGATGCCCAAGTGGCACTGCTGGAAGCCTCGGGCATTCCGGTGATATTTATCGACTTTTTTATTGATCCCTTTAAGCATCAAGCCCCAAGCCTTGAGCTGCTGGCCAAATTGACCGGTAACGAGCAACAAGCCACCGACTATTTGGCACTGCGCGAGCAACACTTAGCAGAGATTTCCACGCGCTTAGCTGAACATAAAAATGAGACTAGTCCCACGGTATTTATGGAAGCCCACGCCGGCATTAGCCAAGACTGCTGTTTTTCACCGGGCACGGGTGGGGTAGGGGATTACATCGAGTTTGTCGGCGGCCATAATATCGGTGCCGACGTGCTAGCTAAGGCCTCGGGCAAGTTGAATTTGGAATACATTATTGCCAGCGACCCCCAGCTTTACATTGCGACCGGTGGTCCGGCATTAGAGAAAAACGGCGGCTTGGTATTGGGCGCGGGCTATAGCGAAGCCGTGGCCCAAGCGGCACTGACTAAAGTGGCCAGTCGCCACGGCATTGCAGATTTATCGGCGGTTAACCAAGGCCGAGTGCATGGCCTAGCCCATCAGTTACTAAATTCGCCGCTGGACATAGTCGCAGTAGAAGTAATGGCGAAATGGGTACATCCCGAACTGTTTGCGGACTTAGATCCCGCACAGACGCTGCAAACCATTAACGATGACTTTTTAGCTGTGCCTTACTTGGGTACCAACTGGATAGATTTGCCTTAGGCCCTTCGGGCAGCTTGAAGCTGTAAGCCGTAAGCTGTCAGTAAAATACCCATGGCTTGGTCTTTAGTATTTCTGAAAATAACGGCGTTTGTTCTTTAGCTTATAGCTGATAATTTGATTGTTATATCTAATTATATGTATATGGAATAGGTAACTTTTTTGAACACGATAACTGCGACTGCGCAAACCGCACCTAGCACCAGCGCCGCCATCTTGAGTGCCTATCAAGGCAAGGTACGCTGGCGGCTGGCAATCTTGGCGCTCTTAGTATTAATGTGCATCGGCGCCTTAGTGCTGGACGTGATCACGGGCCCTTCCTCCTTAAGCGCCGCCCAAGTATGGGGCGGACTGTTAGACCCAAGTAGCGTCAGCAATGCCCAGCGCACCATTATCTGGAATGTGCGCCTGCCTTACGCCTTAATGGCCATGCTAGTGGGGGCGGCGCTGTCATTAGCCGGTGCCGAAATGCAGGCTATTTTAAATAACCCGCTAGCCAGCCCCTTTACGCTCGGCGTATCGTCGGCGGCCTCCTTTGGTGCGGCGCTGGCCATAGTGCTCGGCATCAGTTTGCCCTTTGTGCCCACCGAGTGGATGGTGTCATTAAACGCCTTTATCTTTGCGCTGGGCTCAGTGCTCTTATTGCAAATTATGACGAGATTGCGCAGTAGCAGTGTGGAAACCATGGTGCTACTGGGTATTGCCTTGGTGTTTGTATTTAATGCGCTGGTGGCCTTCGTGCAATTTGCCTCTTCCCAAGCGGCACTGCAGCAATTGGTGTTTTGGAGTATGGGCTCATTGTCTCGCGCCACTTGGAGCAATGTCGGCGTGTTAGCCTTGGTGCTGTTATTAGTGGTGCCGTTTTCTTTGTTATCGGCGGGCAAACTAACCGCGCTGCGTTTAGGGGAAGACCGTGCCCGCAGCTTTGGCATTAATGTGGGCAGCTTACGGTTTATGGCGCTGTTACGAGTCAGCTTATTAGCCGCAACCTCGGTGGCCTTTGTCGGCACTATCGGTTTTATCGGCTTGGTAGGCCCGCACATTGCGCGCTTGATGCTGGGCGAAGATCACCGCTTCTTATTGCCCGGCAGTATCTTAACCGGCGCGCTGATCATGGCATTGGCCTCGGCCACCAGTAAAGTCTTGATCCCCGGCGTCTTGCTGCCGGTAGGCATAGTCACCTCTATTGTGGGTGTGCCGGTATTCTTGCTGCTGATCTTCTGGAAGCCAGGAGGACGCGCATGAGCCAAATTAATACTGAACAGGGATTAGTGATCAGCGGCTTGTCTACCGGCTATCGCAAACGCAATATTATTCAACATATCAGCCTGCCGCCGCTAGAAGCCGGCGGCGTCTATTCGCTAATTGGCCCCAATGCCGCCGGCAAGAGTACGCTAATGCGCGCACTGGCAGGTTTACAGTCTGCTAAAGGCTCGGTGAGCTTAAATGGCTTTGAGCTAATCGGTAAGCCGTTAGCGGATTGGGCGCGCCGCGTTACCTATATGCCGCAAACCTTGCCCCAAGGCGTGTCGCTCAATGTGCTTGAAAGTGTTGTCAGTGCGCTGCGCGCCTCACCCATGGAAGGTGACTTAAGCAGCCAAGACATTAAGCAGTACGCGGTCAGCGTACTAGAGCGAGTGGGCATAGTGGATTTAGCACTGCGCAACCTTGGCCACTTGTCCGGCGGTCAACGCCAACTGGTGTCTTTAGCCCAAGTGCTGGCTCGTAATCCCAAAGTCTTGCTGCTTGATGAACCGATCAGCGCCTTGGACTTAAAGCATCAATTTCGGGTAATGCGCCTAGTACAAGAGCTAGCGCGAGAGCGCAGTATGATAGTGCTGGTGGTACTGCACGACTTAAGCGTGGCCGCTCGTTGGTCCGACGGCATAATGATGCTGGCTAAAGGGGCAGTCGTCGCCACTGGCAGCCCCGCTGAGGCGATTACCCCCGCCACCCTTGGCCAAGTCTATGGCGTACAAGCCCGCGTCGGCCACTGCGAACAAGGCCACATGCAAGTCATGATCGACGACGAGCTATAAACAGCGCCTAGCTAAAGAAAAAGCTTAAAGATTATTTGCCACGGAATACACGGAACAATAGAGATAAGATCTGAAAATGACTATTAATGGTAAGAGCTAAACATCCCAGCATAAACGAGGGAGCTCTTACTATTAAATTTATTAAGCTCTTGTCACTTGTCGATCTTACCCCATCTTAATTTTTCCGTGTATTCCGTGGCAAAAATAGCTTTTGCTCTAGGTTTTTAGGCTCAGTAAATAAAAGAAGAGAGATATGCAGGATTGCCTAACACGGGAATACATAGCCGACAGCAGCGGGGCGGCGTACCACATCAGTATTTGGACGCCGGCAGGAGAGCCGCCAACTGGCGGCTGGCCGGTGGTGTATGTGCTGGATGCCAAGGCCATGTTTGCCACCTTTGTGGAATGTATTCAGCGCAGTGGTCGCCGCCCCGATGCCACAGGTATTGGCATGGCGGCGGTAGTGGGCATAGCCCACGGCGGTGAGCGCTTATTTGCCACCGAGCACCGCTATCGGGATTATACCTTTGAGCCATCCTCTCTTATTGAGTCAACTGATTCTGCAGACAAGGCCGGCGGCGCAGCGTTTCTTAGCTTTATCGTTGATCAACTCGCCCCCGAACTCGCCACCGAATTCTCCCTTAACCCTAATCACCAATCCTTATTCGGCCACTCCCTAGCCGGCTACTTTGTACTGAATGCGCTAGCCACTCGGCCTCACACCTTTTGCCATTATGCCGCTATTAGCCCCTCGGTATGGTGGCAGCCAGCGGCATTAACTGAGCGCTTACAACGGCTTGACTCTGCAGTTAGCGCCCGAGTGTTAATTGCCACCGGCGAATGGGAAGGGCACCCCGCCCCCTGGATAGCCGAGCCTGAGCGTAGCGCGTTGATCACCAGACGCGCGCCCCGCGCCATGCTGGAGCACGCCGCCGCCGCTGCTGAACTGTTAGCCCAGCGTTTAGGCGCAGCACAGGTACGCTATCGCTGCTTTGCCGAAGAAGATCACAGCTCTGTGGTAATGATTGGCATACAGCGCAGCCTACGGCAATTCTTTGAATAAGCAGGGCTTTGCTTATTTAGGTTAATACCCGTAGCACTAAACGGATGCAAGGTGTTGAAGCCAGAATGGGTGAGCTTGCCTTGTTATGATGTAGATAACGAGCAAAGCCGTGCAAATAGTGAAAATGCTCATTTGAGCATAGGGTAGTTGGATTAAAAGAGAAAAATTAATTTATAATCAAAATGTTATTAGTATATAGGTTTTCAGTAAAATTTTAGTTAAAGGAAATGTGTAAATGTTAGGTGGGTATATGTCCGCTTTGATTGTGATCATGATTACTATTTTTATCAGTGTTTGGGTTTGGAGTGAGCGACATAATTCAAAAAAAATGGTTCAGCTACAGGCGGATTTAAAAGAAAAAATAAACGCAAGTATTGAACTAGACCCAAAAGATATCGTGTTGTTAGGGCGAGCACATTTCTTGTCTCCGGCAAACTCCCGCACTGCTTTATATCGTGTATATCAGGATGTAAAAGAGCCTGAAGAATTTAAAAAATTGAAAGCTTTGGTTTCTGAGGTTGAAAAGGAAGAGCCTTTTGACACCATGCCAGATGAAGTTAAGTCTTCATTGTTGCGAATGGCATATTTATTGACTCAGTCTGGTGAGGAAAGCGATAAGCATGTATTAACGCCAGTAACTAATATCTTGACTAAATATAATGAATTACTCGAAGAGCAAACAGCTAGTAAGGTTAAAACTAATAGAGCGTACCTAGCAACTTTAGTCAGTTTAGTAATTGGTGTTGTTAGTATTGTCTATGCTTACAATGCTCCGAGTGCAAGTGATATTGCAGCCGAAGTATCCCAGATAATGTCGGAAGAAACCGGTTCATAACAAATTATTTAAGAGTGATTCGCAACGCTTGCCGTTTTCGCTTCGCTCAAAGTATAGGCAAGTGCCGCTCACACCTTAATGCGGCGTTAGTTGCTACTACGTCGGAAATTTTTGTTCTGGTGCAGTACTCTCATGAAACGAATGACTGAATTATCAACTGAATAGAAAACTATCATTGATATCATCAGAGATGATAAGTAATCGACCTTTTATCCCATCTCGTTGCACGTCCATTAATGGGTGCTGAAGTAAATTTTCTATCTTTTCTTCAATGACCTTATCTGTTTTTTCTGCAGCAGCAGGATTAAAGTCATAAAGAAATTCAAAATTTTTTCACAGTCGTTCAGAGATTCTTCTTCCTATAGGGTCACGAATTAACGCTCCGGCTGCGAATTTTAGCTTTGCGTGCAGCCATTATGGATTTGGCTTGATTATGTTCAATAAAAGTAGACTTGCCGGCATCTAATTTTTCAAAAGCTAAATCTACTTGCTCACTTAGCCAAACATCTTGAGAGAAGGCTTTACGTTGTTGATCAGCCAATTCTCGGTAAGTTCTCTGCAAGCATCACTAAGAGTACGGCCTTGGCTTTCAGCCATTTGTTGGGCTAGGCGCTTGGTTTCTTCATCGACTCGAAACTGAATTCTAGTATCCATAAGAGCATCCAATTTGTTCTGTGTGTACAAACGTTAGTTCGGGACGACTTACAAGGCCAATCACAAGCGCCAGCAAGCTGTGTGGACTCGCTACGCTCGCCTGTGTCGGCGGCGTTATGAGTATCTAGTCGGCTAGTTGTGGAGGCAGTTAGCAGGTTTTTTTGTAACTGAAGTCCGGAGCAAAAGGGCAGTTCGGGGGTGTTCTGGCTGGCCTGTTAAGTTCAGTGGAGCTGTCTTTTTAAATCCCAAGCGCTCTTCTACGATGCCGCCGTGTTGGCTTGTATGACGTATATGGATTTAAACCCCGTTCCCCCCCAAAAATTGCAGATACGCCTGAGCGGTCACACTTCACTAGTATTCTGGGGCTGATATTTTCTTAAACCGCCTGTTGTGAGAGGCAAAGCAGGCGGAGTCTGATGTTAGCGATTAATAATTAATTTGTAGGCCCGCGTAAATGCTGCGGCCACTGCCGGGTTCAAATACGGCGGCGTTAGGTGCGGCCACGTCTGTGATGCTGGCGCTGGCAATGTATTTTTGATCCGTCAGATTGCGCGCTTCCACAAACCACGAATATTGGCCGTGCTTCCAACCCGCCTTTGCGCCCAGCAACGTATAAGGTTTGCTTTGTAAGCTGTTGGCATTATCCACATAAAACGCTTCGGGCACCCATTCTACGTTAGGACCAATAAAGGCGCCGCTAGGGTGTGTATAGAGCAGTTGGCTGCGCAGATAATGGCGCGGCGTGCCAGGCAGGCGATTATTACCCCAGCGCGCATCGTCGTGAAAACGAAAGTCATTGAAGGTGTAAGCTGTGTTGAGGTTAACGGCACCGGGTTGCTGCAGCGGTTGTTGCCACAGTGTCCAGTCTAAACCGGCTTCAATCCCTTGGTGAATCGTGGTGTCTAGGTTGGAAGTGCTATCACAAATATTCCACGGGCTGGATAAGCACTGAAATTCGTCGTGCAGCCGAGCGTGATACACAGACAGATCCCAAGCGAGCTGCGGGCGTTGGCCACGGGTGCCTAGCTCAAGGGTGGTAGCGGTTTGCGGCTTGAGGCGGTCTAGTGCTGTGGGATCATCAAATTTTAGATCACCATAAGTGGGCGCTTCGCTGCTGCGCGACACATTACCATATAGCTGCGTCTGCTCGTCTGGGTGCCAGATCACGCCCACCGCTGGATTCCATAAGCTGTAATTTTTTTCACCGGTATAGGGGGTTGCGCCAAATTTATTTTGCTGTTTACGCTCGGAGTATTGGTATTGCAAGCCGGTATGCAAAAACAGGTCGGGCATCAGTTCTAAGCGGTTTTCGCCGTAGGCTATCAGGTTACGAGCGCTGTTGCGGGCGTGTGCGGTTTGTGCGCCTCGGTTGCCGCCTGTGTTTACAAACTGCTGGCCATTAATGTGGCCGGCACTCCAAGTTAGCCCTAGGGTAACTTCATTGTCACGCTGGCCGAATTGGCCATAATGATTGAGCCGGGAATAAGCGCCGTAATCTGTGCTGTTATGATCTATCACCTCATAAATAGGGTGATCAAGTTGGCTTTGGCCATACCAAGCGCCCACCTCATATTCGGTGGTGTCCACAAGCCATAAGGTGCGATTGGCCAGTCTGGCACCGTCTAAATTGTGCTGCCAATGGTTGGTAAGGTTATTGGCCGCCGCCTGCTTGGGCTGGTTGAGTGCGGTGTCGCGACTCACTGTGCCGGGAATTTCTTGGCGTTCGTGCACCCCTAATACGTAAAATCGGGTTTCGGCCTGCTCAGCAAATTGCCAGCCCACATTGGCGTTCAGATGCTGAATGTCGCCCTTGCTGTTTTGACGAAAACCATCTTGTTGCTGGGTAGAGGCACTAATAAAACCGTCTAGGGCGCCTTGATTACCAGCAGCACTCATTTGTAGCCGTCGCCAACCATGGCTGCCACCATCAAGGCGTACCGAGAAGGGGGCAGCGGTGTAGCCGCTGGGCGTCACAAAATTAATGGCGCCGCCTAAGGTGCCTCCGCCATAGCGCAAGCCGTTGGCACCTTTATAAACTTCAATAAAGCGATAGGCGCTGGGATCTAACCACTGAAAGCTGCCGCTGCCATCCGCATTATTGAGCGGCATGCCATCTTGATACAAGTTGATGCCCCGCAAATGATAATAGCGAGATAAGCCAGAGCCACGAATAGATAAGCGTGAGTCGCCACCCCATTTGGGCTGCACAAATACGCCCGGCGTATAGTCGAGCACGTCTTTGACGGTAGCGGCGGGGCTGGCTTGCCATTGCTCGCTGTCTACCACGGCCACGCCACCGGCAATGCGCTGAATTTGCTGGCGGGCACTGTCTACATCGGGGGTAATTAACGAGGCGTCGCGCTGTGCTTCCACCTTGACTGGTGCCAATTGAGTGGGCTCCACCGCTTGTGCCATAGCATGGCTGCCCAACAAGAGTGGACCCAGCGTCAGTGGCCCGAGTAGGGCCATAAAAGAGCGAGAATAATCCATCATAGTTAATTTAGATCCTTAGGTTGAAGATTACAGCTAATGGGTGTGCTGGTGAGAGTGCGAATGTGGGTGAACATCAAGCTCAAGTAGCGTTAATTCACCTTGCAGCGTGACGCGCTCAAAGTCAGATACCAAGACCACAATATCAACGTGCCAGTGAGAGCCAGGTGTTAATGGCAAGGTCGCCAGCAACCATTGATTTTCGGCTTGCTCTTGCCCGCGAACGCGGTGTGCTTGAAAGTGCAGCGGTTCCATATTGGTACTGGGATCAGAAAAACGCACCTCTACCGCTTGTGCCCTTAAGGGGCGGTGATCTGGCTGATACAGTGCGATCTGCAGTTGCTGGGACTCTAGCTTGAGCTCGGCTTGTACTTGATGTTTTTTAAACCTGTAAATGGCGGTGGGCGCTGCGGCGGAAGCTTGAGCGTTTACGGTATTGCGTGACGGTGGCGTAAACCGCCACAACGCCACTAACGCCAGCACCAATACCATCAGTACTAGCTCCGCATAAATAACGCGCTTTAGCCGCAGGCGGGCAGTGGCCTCTTGGCGCAATACTGCCGCCGTTAATCGGTAGCGGTTATACGCCCCAAGCAGCAAAAGCAGCGCCACCAGCATTAGCTTAGCCAGCAGTATTTGCCCGTAGCGGCTGTTAATAAATGAAGACCAAGCCGTCAGTGGCAAGTAGGCCAACACGGCGCCGCTAAGCAGCAATGCTAGGATTGCTAGCGGTATGTAGCGACTAAATATCACCAGCGGGCCATTATTAGCGTGTGGGTTATGTATATCGCCAACCCCATAGGGAGCGCCTGCTGGCGCTTGCAAGCCATATAACAAGGGCAGCAGTGCGCCCATCCAGGCCATCACTGCCACGGTGTGCAGCCAAACCGCCGGGCGCGATAACCACTGGGGCGGTGCCATGCTGGCGTGGCCGGTCACCGCCAATGAAGCTGCCGCCAGAGCCAGCGCCGCCAGACACAAGGCTAAGCGTTTTGATTTAGCTTGGTAGCTGCCCAGCGCAAAGGCGCTCAACAGCATAAGGCTGGCCACGCCCACACTGGAATACAGCGCCGTGTGCCACAGATGCGGCTCTAATACGCCACTTAGCGGCAGATCGAGTGCATCTAAACCAAACAAGGCTAAATAGACTAGCGTGGCGGCCATGCCTATATAGAGCAGCGCCAAATAGCGGCTGCTCGAGAGTGCAAGGCGAGCTTTAATCCCAGTGGAGCGACTGGCAGCTGGAAATTGCCAAGCATTAAATACTTGGCTGGCGAGGCCAAAAAATAAGGTGCAGTAGATAAGCAGTCGCGTTAGCCAAATGGCCGTCGTGCGATTTTTCGACGCCGACCCTTGAGTGTTAATGGCGTCAGATGGTGTACTGGATTGGCCGTACGCAAATAGCAAACTGCCGCCCACCGGATGACCGTCGGTTGACATCACTCGCCAACTCAACACATAAGAGCCCTGCTCAGTAAGAGTGGGTAAAGCCAGTTGTATAAGGCTATCTTCTGCTCGACTTTCCAACGGATATGCCCTTCCTTTGGGGGCGAATAACTGCATGCGCAGCGCCGAGACCGGCTCGTTAAAGGTGAGGGTGGCTTGGGTGGGAGGGTTGCTAAGCGTTGCTTGCTCAGTAGGGTTTGAGGCCACTAAGGCGGCATGACCATGGGCCAGATTAATCGAGAACCCCACGCCGACGAGCAAGAGTAAACAAGGTAGCAAAAAGTGCGTGATCCGTGTGGCGGCTACGCTTATTCGTCGGCTTAACATGGTTTATTCCTTAGGCAAGATGCGTAGCGCTGGAGCGGGGTGGGCGGCGTTTTCATCTTGATCAATCCAGCGCTCAATGCCAGTTTCGCATTCTTGGATCACCGGAAAACGCAGTGGCTCTGTGGTGGATAAGTCAGCGGCCAAATAGGCGCGCAGCACAAACTCATCATAGTGCTCGTCGGCCAGCGAGCCACCGCTCCATTGCACTTCTTTAACGCCGGATTTAATCGGTGTGTTGTGCAGTTCATAGTGGTGGGCATAATCGCCTTGTTTGGTGCTAAGCTGCCAACCGGGCTTAGGCTGGGGTTTAATAGCGATGGCGCCTTCTGGAATTTGTACTCGGATACCTGTGGTAGGAGAGCCCGCGCAACCATGAGGGACGCGCAGCACTATTTTTTGATAACTGCCGGCTACGGCCTCAGTGGTATCAAGGGTAACGTGAGCGCTGGCTAACTGCGGTGCCAAGGCGACCAGTGCCGCTAACAGCAGATTTCTTTTAGACATATTCCTTTCCTTAAGCAGAGTAAGGCCGAATGGCTCGGCGAGAACAAGGCTCAATAGTAAGAAATAAAATATGCATTAGGAATGCGACAAAATGTCGCAGGGTGAGCAGAAACTGTTCATTAGAAGCCGTGCTTACTCTTTAAAAGGTCATGTTAATTTTGTTAGAGGTGATTGTTTTTTATTTTTCTATGCCTTGCGTGGCAAATAGTTTTTAGTCACTCACATCTAACGCGAGATCCTGATCTGCGCTAGATTGACGGCATAAAGATAAACACCGCTTTTGTTTTATGCCGTTATACCGAGCTTGCCTTAGTATCTCTTAGCGATCTTATTCGGTGCTGATGGCTATTATTTGGTGTTGATTGTAATTAACAGCAAGGCAATAAAAAACAGCGCCTCAGCGCTGTTTTTAGTTAATGGTTTTCTACTTTACTGTTCTATGGCAACTTATTAGAAGCTATAGGTCGCCGAGGCGTAGAAGCTACGGCCGGGTTCGTTGTAAGTTTCGGCACCAGCACCGTTAATAGTACGTGGGTCGCCTACACCTACTGCATTACCACGGCGATATAAACGCTTATCAAATAGGTTCTTCACGCCGGCATTAAACGAAAGTGAGTCGTTGAATGCATAACGCGCACCTAAGCCAAAGATGGCATAGGGGGATAGTTGATTTTGCTCTTCGCCTTCCATCTTTATACCGTTAAAATCCAACTCATTCGGCACTTGTTTACCGTACCACACCATATTGGTATTTAAGGCCAGTTGATCATTAACCTGCCAATCTAGGCGCGAATTCAAAGTGTATTCAGGAATAATCGAGAGCGACTCCCCTGTACTCTTATTCTTGCTTTGCAGCATATAGGTCATGTTATTTGACCATTCGAGATCAGCGGTTAGCGCCACATTAAAGGTACCCTCTAGGCCTTCGATAAGCGCTTTTGGCACGTTATCCCACACAAAAATATTTGGGTTAACAAAAGCACCCCCACCGCCTACGGCGTTGCCGACGGGTTGTAAGCCGGCTTCTACTTTGTTGCGATAATCGTTACGGAAGTAAGTAACGCCGGCCACTATGGCATCTTGAGCATATTCGATGCCCAGCTCTTTATTAATGCTGGTTTCGGCTTTTAGATCTTCATTACCTTGCAAGAAACAGGCGCCACCCGCACCGAAGCAACCATTGCCGCGGCTATAGAGTAAGTAGTTGGGGTTGGTTTGATACAGATTAGGTGCCTTATAAGCGCGAGCAATACCGGCTTTTAATGTCCAGGCATCATCCAAATAGTGGGTGGCGTTCAATGCTGGGCTCCAGTTATCACCTGTGACACTGTGCTTGTCATAACGCAAACCCGGGGTGAGGATAGTGCTGTCGCTAAGATTGATATTATCTTCGACAAAGAGAGATGCAATATGATCTTGCGCTTTAGGGTCTCGGTCTTTGTCAGCAATGCCCGCCACGCTGCCTATTTTAGAAGTATCTTGGCCCACAGAGTTGCTGTCGGTGAATTTACTTTGCGTCCATTCGCCACCCACGGTTAATACTTGATCTAATCCAGCTAGCTGAGTCGGCATATTAAACTCACTGTGCACCGTTAATTGGTCAAGTTTAGCGGTAGCCATACCCCCAGCAGGTAAGCCTTCTGTTCCACCGGCTAGTCCTTCATTAAGGCGATGATTTCGAGTTTGCTCATACTGCACATACGTCAGAAAATTACCGGCATCAAACTCCCCCTTATGAGTAAGCGCATAGCTATTGCGGTAGATAATATTGGTTTCAGCACCCAAGTTATCATTGACCAAAATGGAGGTCTTAACGGGTTTACCATTTTTATCGACGGTATTGTTGTTGGTGTTTTGAGTGTCACCAGCATAGATATTGCCTTGACGGCTAAAGCTGGCATCAAGATCAAATTGATGGGCATCAACCGGCTGCATAGTTAAGCGCATTGCTAAGTCTTTATTGCGCACGCCTTCACGACCCGCAGGAAAAGTGCCGCGGTAATCAGCAGTAACATCTCCCGTTTTGGGGTGAGTAGCGACCCCACGCCAAGATGCGTGGCCTTCGTTGATATCCCAAGCATCGGAGTCGGTTTTGGCGATATTACCGGAGATGCGCAAGCCTACTTTATCGGATAAGGGGCCGGCTAAATTGAAGTCGGTGCGCTTAGTGGCGCCGTCTTTTGAAGCTTCGGGTTGGTCGGTATAAACCGTGGCTGAGCCGGAAAACTGCTCGGGAATGGCTTTAGTAATAATATTAACCACGCCACCCGCAGCGCCGTTGCCATAACGGGCGGCGGCAGGGCCACGCAATACTTCAATACGCTCAACCGTGTCTGCGGGGACCCAGTTGGTATCGCCACGGGTATCACGCTCGCCACGCCAGCCATAACGCACCGCTTTGCGGCTATTTACTGGCTTGCCATCAATTAATATCAGGGTGTTTTCTGGGCCCATGCCGCGAATATCAATTTGGCGATTATTACCGCGCTGGCCACTGGTGCTGTTGCCCGTTAAGTTAACACCGGGCATGGTGCGGATCACTTCAGAGAGATCATTGCTGACCGGTCGCTTGGCTAAGTCTTCGGCGGTAATAATAGACACACCCGGTGCCTGCTTAAGAATTTCTTCTGCTGTTACCACTACTTCACCCAGCGTATAGGTCTGTTCGTTTACCTCATTTGCGTGAGCCGATACCGCCACGACACAGCTACCGAGCAGCCATAAATATCTCTGCATTTCTCTAATCCTTTAAAAATTAATGAACTTACTACTAAATTTAGAGACGAATGCTATCCTAAATGAGACTAGCTATCATTATTATTTGTTATGTAGTTGAGAAAAAATTGATACAAATCAACTGGCTAATTTTAAGCTTTTGAAAATACTGAGAAAAAATGAAAAAAATTTTTATTATCTGTTGCTGCCTTTGGGTCGCTACCGAAGTAGTAGCAGACTCAAATGTGATTAAAAAATCGTTAATTAAGCCGATATCTTCCACTCAAGGTGGTGCAGAATTTTATGATTTTCAAAGCTTTTCCTTAAGCTCAATCGATCAAGAACGCCACTATCGAATAACAGTGGCGACACCTCAGGCACCCGCACCCAAGCATGGCTATCCGGTGTTATATATGTTGGATGGCAATGCCGTTTTGCCCGCGCTAACAAATGAAATGTTTGCTGCTCTTCAAGGCAGCGATTGGCCGGTGATAGTGACCTTAAGTTATGAAATAGACCGACAAGTGGCGCGGGTGTATGACTACACACCCTCACCACTCAACCCGTCATCAGCGCCCGACATTTCGCAATTTACAGGCCGTGGTAGAGAGTCTATGGCTGAACAGCGCTTAGCAACTAAAAGCTATGGCGGTGCAAACTACGGGGGAGCTGAGCTTTTCTGGCAGTTTATTGAGCACAGGATAAAGCCCAACGTAGCCAAGCGAGTGCAAATAGATAAAGAGCGCCAATCCTTATGGGGACACTCTTTTGGTGGCTTGTTTGTACTGCACACCTTATTTAATCATCCGACAAGTTTTAAAAACTATATCGCTGTCGATCCTTCTTTATGGTGGCAGCAGGGGCAAATATTAACGGCTGAGTCTGCCTTTATTCACCGAGAGCAACGCCCTGTCATTAACTTGTTAGTGCAAAGCAGTGCTTCACGACGAGAGGGCAGTGTGCTAGCGGAAGATAGCTTGCGACAACTTGCGAAGCGTTTGAGCACATTGCCTGAACTCAATGTGCAATACCATGACTACTTTTCCCACCATCATGGCAGTGTCCGTTCTGCTTCTATCCCTGCAGCACTGCGTATGGCACAAACAAATATAAAACTAACCGAATAGCTTGCAAATAATACTGATAACTATTAGCGTTACCGGAAATGATAAACTGAAGCTTAAACATGATGCACGGCGTATCTTCATGAAAAGATTACGTCAGCGCTTTATGCCAGCTATTTGCGAGTTTTTTTAGTTTAAACGCTATAAAAATAACGTTAAATGGCAGCTTAATTAAATAGCAAGCACCCAGCTAATCCTTGCGAAGTTGCTAGCCCTAATTACAAGCTATATCATTCTCGGCTTGTTAAATTGTATTTAATTCAACGTTACTCTTAGGATGGTTACATGACTAAGCACAGTACTGCTCAATTATTGATGTGGTGTTTATTAGGAAGTGCCTGGGGCAGTGTGCAAGCGGCGGAAAAAGATAAACCAGGTGTGTATCAATTTGAGCAAGTGACTGTGCTGGGTAGTGCTAAAGAGGCGGAAGTGTTTTATAACCCCGCTTCGGTAAGTGTAGTGAGCCAAGAAGAGATGCAAAAAGTGGCTCCCCAATCAGTGGCCAGCTTTTTGCGCAGCATTCCAGGTGTGCAAATTAATGAGCAAGGGGTTGAGCGCATTTCCATTCGAGGAGAAGACTCTAGCCGTATGGCGATTGCTATTGATGGTCAAAAATTATCGGATCACAGTGGCTATGGTCAACCGCTGCTGATCGATCCCGCAAGCATTGAGCGCATTGAAGTACTGCGCGGCTCCTCGTCGGTGATCTCTGGCAGCAGAGCCATCAGTGGTGTGGTGAATATTATTACTAAAAAGGGGGCTGACTCGCCTTTATCTGTGAGCACATCGGCAGGCTATTTTTCTGCGACTCGCGGTTATCGCACCTCAAGCAGCCTAGCGGGTAGCCAAAATGGCTTTGATTATCGTTTTGGCTTTTCTCGTGCCGAGTTTGGCGACCGAGAGAGTGCCCATCAGCGTTTAGTACCCAGTAACAGTGATGATAAAAGCTATTCCGCCCACTTGGGTTACACCAGCGGCAACCACAGCTTTGCCGTAAAGGCGCTGCAATATGATATTGCCGCTAAGCCTTTTACTGAAGATTATGACTTAGATATTAGTATTGATTTACCGAAAAGAGAGCTTAGTAAAGTGGCCTTTTTTTACCAAGGAGATGATCTGAGTGAGCAAGTAAAAAAAGTAAAAGTCGATTTTTTCCAGCAAGATATTGATCGCGAGCTTTACAATGATATTACCCCTATGCCGGGGCTTAATATTGTGGCTACTTCGGATGATCAGCAGCGTACCCGCGGTATTAATGTATTATCTGAGCTGGAGTTGCTTAAAGATCACGACACAGTGCTAGGCTTAGAGTATGAGCACGATACGCTCAATAGTAGAAAAGATAACGTTATTAGTTTTGGTCCAAGAGTGATGCCCCATGTGGATCTAGATGAAGCCAGTATTGATACCCAATCGGCGTATTTGCAACATGCTATTCCATTAAATGAAGAAGTCACGGCAACGCTGGGGGCTCGCCATTATCGAGTAAAAGCCAAACAACAACAGTCTTCTACTGATGGCAAAGCCAATGCCTTGCTGGATAATTCGGATAGCCATACGGTGGGGGCGGCAAGCTTAGTGTGGCAACCCGCCGACGCTTGGGTGTTTCGCGCTAATGCTTCACAAGGCTATGTTTACCCCACCTTGGGCCAGTTGTTTTTAAATACTATCTCAGGCGGTACTCAAGTAGAGGGTAACCCTGAGCTGATGCCAGAAACCTCCACTACTTATGAAACTGGTGCTCGCTACCAAGATGCCGGCTGGCTGCTGGATGCCAATTTATTTTATAGTCGCGCTAAAAATTATATTAAGTCAGTGCCTAAAAGTGCGGGCAGCAGAAATGAAATTAATAAAAATATGGACAGAGCCAACAGCTTTGGGCTTGAGCTGCAGCTAGAAAAAGAGTTAACAGATCTGAGCCTGACGCCTTATGTTAACGGTACTGTGATGCGCCGAGAAATTACTACCTCTGATTACACTACTTATGACACGGGTACGCCTACCGTGTTTGGTCAGCTAGGCATTAAGCACCAACACGACCTACATAATTGGCAAGGCGAAGTGGACTTTCATGTACACGCAGCCAGCGCCGGTAAAGATATTACTGATGATCGCCGTGGTGATTTATACAGTGCCGGCTACGGCGTATTTAATGTGCGCTATAATGTCACAGACCTTGATAAATTTCGCTTTGGGCTAGAGCTGAATAATTTACTTAATAAAGAATACCGCCCAGCTCAAGAAGAAATGCGTGCCGCGGGGCGTAACGTTAATGTTTTTGCCAGTTACACTTTCTAGCCCTTGGTGGCTTTAAATTTACAATTAAGCCTTATTTGACCTAAGCGGTGTGTTATTTATTTAACACGCCGCTTTTTTATAGCTCAATGTAGCAGCGATCTAGCTAAGCCCTTGAACAATAACTTAATTAAACGCTAAGCTGTAATTATTACTTAATTTACTCACCGGTTAAACGCCGATGTAAGCTCTAATCTGTTGTAGCTTTTGGCCAAGCTGAAGTCCACATTTAAGGGATAAGTAATTATGGCAAAATTTAATTTAGATAAAATAAAAGCCTTTATTAATCCCAGTAAAAACCCTGATCTGACTCCCCTTGAATCCTTTCAGCGCCAGCATTTGCCCACGCTTTGGTTGCTTGGCAAAACCGGTGCGGGCAAGTCGAGTTTGCTGCAAACACTCACCGGTAATTCTGCCATTGAAATTGGTAACGGTTTTCAACCTTGTACGCTGACCGCTATGCATTATGACTTTCCTGATGACTTACCTTTAATCCGCTTTTTAGATACTCGAGGTTTAGGCGAAGCAGATTATGATCCCAGTGCCGACTTAGCAGAGTTGGCGAAAGTAGGGCATGGCTTGGTGGTATTAATGAAAGCGGAGGAACAAGAACAATCGGCACTCGAGTTGGCCTTAAAGAAGATTCGTAAACAGTCCAATATTAAACACTTATTATTAGTACACACGGCTGTGCTGAGCTTGGACACTAAAGATCGGGAGCAGGCGATATATGCTAACGAGCAAAAAGTAACCGCAATTTGGGGGCCTAATATACGCTCGGTAGCCGTAGATTTTTTTCCACCAGAAGGTGACATTTACCATTTTGAGCCACTGCTTAATGCCCTTGCAGATTTATTACCTGTAATCGGCTTACTGGCGCAAAAAAATGAGCATAGTGATAGAGAAGAGCAAAACTTTAAATCGGTAGAAAAAGAAGTGCTGTGGTATGCCGGTAGCGCTGCGGCCTGCGATCTTATTCCGGTGATGGGCTTAGTCTCAGTGCCAGGGGTACAAGCAAAAATGCTGCACAGCTTAGCGAACCAATATGGCGTGCAATGGGATAAAAAAGCCTTTACCAGTTTATTGAGTACCTTAGGTAGCAGTTTTGCTTGGCAATATTCTGTCAAATTAGCCAGTCGGCAAGTGGTTAAAATTATACCAGGCTATGGCCAAACTGTGGGTGCACTAGCAGCGGCGGCCATGAGTTTTGGCACTACTTATGGTTTAGGCCGCGCCGCAAGTTATTATTTTTATCAGAAAAGTAAAAATGAGCCAGTGTCTGCGCAAAACATGCAAGCCCTTTATAAAGCGGCTCTTAACAAAGGTAAAGAGGCCTACCCTCATGAAAAAAACTAAGCGTTTATATCACACTCTCGCTTTGTTAGCGGGTGATAAAGGGGCCAGCTTAGTACTAGTGAGCATTTTACCCGTGCTCATCATGATGGGTTTTGGTGTGGGCTTAGCGTTTAAATATGGCTACTTATTACTCCTTTCTTTGGTAATGAGTGCCAGTGTGGCGGTGGTGGTAATTAGCTTGCTGCTAGCTAAATACTGGGCTGCTAAGCAAAAGGCCGCTGAACCGGCACTAATCAATGCCCAAAGCGAGCTGGTTTCAGCTTCTTCAGATTGGTCACAGCAAGAGTTGGATATTTGGCAGCAAGCAAAACACTACTCAAGAGAGTTACTTGAGCAAGACAGTGATTGGTCGCATATGGATCAACATGCCTTATTACTGTTTGAGTTCATTGCGCAGAAATATAATAAAAAGCCCCTTAATTTTTCAATTTATGAGGGATTAAAGCTGCTAGAAGAAATTAGCCATCGCTATCGTTTGGTCTTAAAAGAGCATATTCCTGCAATAGAGCTGATTAAGGTATCGCATGTTAAATCAGGGTATGAGTTTTATGAGCAGTATGGTGAGTTAGGTCCGGTATTATGGCGTGCCTTAAAAGGCGCAAACTATGCCAAAAACTTAGTGATTAATCCGGGTAAGGCGGCTTCTGACTTTATTTGCCAGCAATTTTCTGACAATTTAACTCAAGATGTCGTTACAGAAATACAACTAAAAGCGAAAGCAGCCTTATTGGATGAAGTGGCAGCAGTGGCCATTAATCTTTATAGCCAACGCTTTAGCATAGCCGAGCAAGACTTAAGTGCCTCGCCTACTTTACTGTCAGACCAAGAACATTTAGCGCCTGAACTCGAGCCGATTCGCATTGCAATTATCGGTCAAGTGAGTGCCGGTAAGTCGTCCTTAACCAATGTCTTAAAAGAGCAATTTTCGGTAGAAGTGGGAGTATTGCCAACCACCGCAGAGATGACGGTGTGTGAAGCCATGTTAGGAGAGGTAGCAGTAAAGTTTATTGACTTGCCAGGCTTAGATGGCAGCAGTGCTACACAAGAATTATTACTTCATGAGTATGTAAACTCTGACTTAGTGCTGTGGCTAGTTAGGGCGAATCAACCGGCGCGCGCCCTAGACCGAGAATTTAAACACGCCGTCGATACCTATTATGGGCAAGCCAAAAACATGTCACGCCAAGCGCCAACCGTCATTTGCATTGTGAATCAGGTAGATAAGTTAAATCCAGTGAATGACTGGCAGCCGCCTTATGACTTAAAAGCCCCGCATAACGCGAAAGCACAAACGATTAGCCAAGCGCTAGAATATAACAAAGAAATATTAGCGCCGGATTTTACATTGGCCCTTTCTATTAGCGAAAATAAGCCGCATTTTGGGGTAGAAGATTTAAAGCTGTTACTTAATGAGCAATTATTGAAATCTTATAACGTACAACTTAATCGCAAGCGCAAGCGAGCCATTGATAAAAGAATGAGCTTTCGCGAGCAAGGCCATAGAGTGGCTAAATCCAGTAAACGACTCTCTAAAAGTGTGTTTAAACACCTAAAAAACAAATATACTAACTCCCCTCATTAGTTTTTAGTGAACTAAGAAGTGAGAGGTAAATACGAACGACAAGATTTTTATGTTTATAAAAATTTTTTATATGATAAGTTTTATGAGCCTCATTCATTGAATAGGCTTGCTTTTTATAAACTTGAAAATTAGTGTCTATTTTATTAACCAAACAGTTTATTAATCATATTTTTTTAAGTAATATCTGATATAAATATTATTTAATGAAAAATAGATGTTTCCGTTTTAACTTGGCTTATTAATATAATGGAAACAATATATTTCCAGTGTGCCTACTACTTTTATACAAATAACTTGATGAGGAAGAAGCAATGACAAGGATGAGACGCTTTACTGTGGGCGCAATTACTGCCGCTATTTTAAGCACGACGGGTTGTGCTGGTATGTCAGAAAACCAGTATTTTAATCAAGAAAATATGGGGTCTTTACTCGGCGCAGTCGCGGGAGTGGCTATCGGCAGTCAAGTTGGAGGTGGCTCAGGCCGTACCGTGGCTATGATCTTAGGGGGAGTAGCAGGCGGGGCTTTGGGTAAAATGATCGGTAAAAATCTAGATGAGCGGGACCAACAAGCATTAGCCCTTCGTACCCAGCAAATGTTAAATCAGGGCGCAAATCACGCTGTTTCTTGGCAATCTGATCATTCTGACGCACAAGCGACCATTACTCCCGTTAAGAGCACTATTAAAAATGAGACGGTAAAAGTGCAGCGTACAGAAGCTGTGCAAACCGTAGCAAATATGAAGCTGATTAACCAAACCTACATCGCTAAAAAATCCGCAAATGTGCGTAATGCTCCTAATAATACCGCTAGCAAAGTGGGTGGCTTAGCCTTAGGCAGTTCTTTTACTGCCATTGGGCGCACCGATAATGATTGGATTATGGTAGGTAGAAAAGGCGTTACCGTAGGTTATGTCTACGCACCGTTAGTGGGACCTAAGCCTGCAGCCGTTACCCAAGTGACTCAGGTTGCTGATGTAGCTACCGACTTAGATGCTATGGATGATGTGGTGGCTAAGCAACAAGGTTTTGATTTAGATAGCATCCAAGAAAGCCAAATCAGTGCGCAAACCTCATGCAAAACACTGGAATATAAAGTGACCGCCAAAGGAAAGAGTAATAGCGAGCAAGTAGAAGCTTGCCAATCCGCTGATGGCGCATGGGAGCTTATCTAAGAAACCACTATGAAAAAAACGTCCTTATTTTCTTTATCGCTACTTGCTATTGCAAGTCAAAGTTATGTCAGCCAAGTCGTTGCAGCTGAAACACAAAGTCATCGCTTGGCGTTTTCTAAAGCAGAAAATGTAGAAGTGTTTGTAGACCATGCCCTTGATAGTCAATGGTGCAGCCCATCTTTAACGATGCGCTTTGCTTTTGGTTCTCCGTTAGCAGACGTAGCTGCAGTGAGGTCTTTATTACCCAAGCTAGGCGTATTATTGGACTCTCAGTGTCCGGCTGCTGAGAGTATTAAATGGCAAGCAGTGAATAACGACGCTAAGCAAGCTGCCACCGGCGTGGCCGATAAAGCCGGTGCTTGGCAAGCAGTCGTTAATAACCCTGCTGCTGATAAAGCTGCTGATAAGCCAGCTGCAGAGGGGAAAGCGACTACAACTGCTGCAGATAAACAAGCCTTGGTTAACGAATCTGCCGATAAAGTGGCTGCTGAACAAGCCGCTGTTGCTAAAGCTGAAGCGGATAAAGTGGCTGCTGAACAAGCCGCTACTGCTAAAGCTGAAGCGGATAAAGTGGCTGCTGAACAAGCCGCTGCTGCTAAAGCTGAAGCGGATAAAGTGGCTGCTGAACAAGCCGCTGCTGCTAAAGCTGAAGCGGATAAAGTGGCTGCTGAGCAAGCCGCTACTGCTAAAGCTGAAGCGGATAAAATGGCTGCTGAGCAAGCCGCTACTGCTAAAGCTGAAGCGGATAAAATGGCTGCTGAGCAAGCCGCTACTGCTAAAGCTGAAGCGGATAAAGTGAGTGCTGAACAAGCCGCTACTGCTAAAGCTGAAGCGGATAAAGTGGTTACTGAGGCTAACGCCGTCTTTAGTGTTAATGACTGGCAGCCTAAAGCGAGTGATGATGTATTTGCGGCAGAAAAAGCATTTCAAGAATTAACTGACAGTAATGGCTGTAAATTTCGCTTTAGTCAGCATTTTGATCTTGGCCTGCAGCCCTATGAATTTACCAGTGATGCCAAGTGTAATGACCAAGGCTATGCCCAAGGTAAGGCAACAGTAAAGTTTGTGCGCTCCGATGGTAAAGTATTACACAATAATGAGTACTTCTTTGTAGAAGGAGTGCCCTTTGATGAAGAGCAAGATCTTACATTAGTAGACAGTAATCAAGAGGGGGAATTATTATTCCTGCTCGATACTGATCATAAAAATAAATATTACTACTTGCTTAAAGCTAGTCGAAATTATAGCCGCACTTGGTCTATGGGGCGGGATAAAGTTAACTGGGTTCTAAATAGAAACAAAGTTTACTTATTAACTGAAAATGAAGATGATTTTCGTCAAGCTGAGATTATTCGCAGGGCAGTAAAAACACCGATAAACGAAATAGTAAAACTATATGAACGTAATACTGGCTTTGAGGTGCTCGCCGTTGACAGCATAAAAGAGGGTGTTTTTGAAGAAAAAAGAGATCACTTTATATATAAAGCCCATGTTAATAAAGACCGGAAAGGTAATTGGACTTTTGACCCTAATCGAGCGACTAATTATTTATTTGAGCGTGAAGCGCGTCAGGCTGAAGAGCAAAAACGCATAGCCCAGCGTGAAGCCGAAGAAGAACAGCGCCAAGCCCAACTCAAAGACCAGCAAGAAAAAAGAGCAGCTGAGCGTTTGGCCTATGAGAAAAAAATCGAACTAGAGAACAAAGCCAGAACGGCCAACAACCAGTTAAACTTATATCAGTCTTATGTGGAAGCGGATAGAGACTTTGACCGCGTCTTGTCCTCCTATCTGGTGGGATTAGAGTTTAGTAAAGCTAACACTCGTGAATACCAAGCCGTGATTGCCGGGGACAATGTGAGTTATCAGCAAGTGGTACATATTACTAAAGAGAAAGATGGCGAGTTTTGGACTGACTATCCTTATCAAGCGGCTATCAAACAAGGCCAAGCGGATACAGAATTACAAAAAGGTTGGTACTTTATCTCGGGTAAACAAAGCTTGGATACTGAGCGTAAAGACGAACAGAAGTTTTATTTAACTACAGTGGTGGCCGATACGGCATACCAATGTAGTGATACCGGCTGTGAAGATTTTTTTACGCCGTTAAACTTGGTTCGCTTAGAGATTAAGGATCCCAATTGGACAGTAAAACAAGCCGAGCAAGATGTACTCGCGGCGCAAGAGGCAACCCATGAGCATTAAGAATAGTAAGAATATTAAAGTGATAGTCCCCGCTACGCTCGCCGTAATAGTCATTAGCTACTTAGGACTGTCCAGTTACGCTAGCACTCAGGCAGAGGAGCGATTAACGACTTTTATTACTGAAAATAATTTGGAGGACTCTATCAGCTGGAAGTCGGTGTCTGCTAGCCCGTTAGGCGCTACTGTCACTATTAATAAAGTGAAAGTAGAGAACGAGAACTTACTGCCTGTCGAGTTGCTGATTAATAAAGTGGTCATTAAAGATTTTAATGACGATAACCATAATAATAGCGCTAACATTTTACTCAGTAAGATACAGCCAATTGATGACGAAAATGAGTTTGGACAGTATTACCACAATGAAATTTTTGGCATGGTGAAAGCCGTCAATGAAGGAAAAGCTATTACCCCTTATGACTTACAATTACATTGGCACTATTTGGCGAAAGATAAAAGCTTAAAGTTTGGTGTTAAAGCCAATGCACCTGATATCACCGACGCTGAGTTTGAAGCCGAATTTGAAAACGTAGCTGATATAGCAAGTTTATCTCAAGCAAAATATATGCATCCTACTTTTAGTATGATCCCCGATATGTCTAGCGGACGAGATCGCTATGATACTCAAGCTGCACAAAATTTTGAGAGGGTTAAGGTCAAGTATCTAGCTGTTAAGTTTAAAGATCAGGGTTATCTAGAAAGAATTAATACATTAGAGGGGCGCTATAACCTACCAGTATTGCCTTCAAAAGGAGATGTGGAAAAACAACGTAAAACTCTAGCGATAGAGCGCTCTAAAGTAGCGATAGTTGATTGCGAAAAGAATATATCTGAGATATATAACGACTATAAAAAAGCCTGTTCAGCATTAATAGGGACTTGGTTCTCACAAGAAAAAGGCTTTCATATAGTGGCAGATCCTAAAAATCCGGTGAGCTTGTCTGTGTTTGATAAGCTAGGTAGTAATAATAGGAGCGACAAAAAAATCATTAATGATTTTAATATATCAATAAAGACATTGTGATGTAATTTAATTAGAAAAAGGAGTGCTTAGCGCTCCTTTTTTATTAATAGATTAGCATCTGTATTATTCAAAAGTAACGCTATTAACAAAGTTGATTATAGATATTGGCTTATGTCGCTGATAAGCTTTAGCTGCAGGCCGTAGCGGTAAGTTAAGGGGTGAGCGGTGTTAAAGATAGCGTTAATGATTATTAGCCTAAATGGTGCGGGTGAGCCGCGCTTATCGGTGACGGAGGCAGTGAGCCAAACGGCGTGTGAGCGAATTCGCACCACTGTGGTTAGTGTGCTAGAAGAGCGCAATACAAAAGTGCTTATTGCACGCTGTGGAGCCAATAAATTAGCGATGGCGCCTTATCGCCATGGAGCAAAAGAAGAAGAATACCAATATTTATATCAAGTGCGGCTAACAGGAAAAGAGGGCTTTCGTCTTAAGCCATTAGCCAGTGACACCGCCTGCAGACCCATAACAGCCAGAGCAAAAATGGGTTGTGCGCTAGCAAGCCAAGCCCCACTTGGATAACCTTAATCCTAGGGAGTTTTCTCCCTTTGCCATTACTAAGGAGCCTTGAACATGAGTAAGGAATATCAAGTACCTAAAGTGTGGACCTTACCCGAAAAAGATGCCGGTAAATGGTCGCAAATAAATCGCCCCGACTCAGGTGCACGCTACGAGCAAACCCTCCCTCGAGGGCAACATCCGCTACAGCTCTATTCATTAGGCACGCCTAATGGCATGAAAGTGAGCATTATGCTGGAAGAGCTGCTTGCGCTAGGCGAGCAGGGCGCCGAGTATGATGCGCATTTAATTAATATTGGGGAAGGTGAGCAATTTTCTAGCGGCTTTGTCGATATTAATCCCAACTCTAAAATTCCTGCCTTAGTGGATTATTCGACTGAGACACCACTGCGAGTCTTTGAGTCAGGAAATATTTTACTGTATTTGGCGGAAAAATTTGGCCAGCTGTTACCCACAGAGTTAGCACAACGCACCGAAGTATTAAACTGGCTATTTTGGCTACAAGGCTCTGCTCCTTATTTAGGTGGCGGTTTTGGTCACTTTTATCATTATGCGCCAGAGAAAATTGAGTACGCTATTAATCGCTTTACCATGGAAGCGAAGCGCCAATTAGATGTGCTAGATAAGCAGTTAGCTAAGCAGCCCTATATTGGTGGTGAGGACTACAGTATTGTCGATATTGCCATTTGGACTTGGTATGGCTGCTTAGTCTTAGGACAAGCCTATGATGCAGCAGAATTTTTAGATGCTAACTCTTATGAGCATGTGCAGCGCTGGGCGAATAAAATAGCACAGCGACCCGCAGTACAAAGAGGGCGCATTGTAAATCGTACCGAAGCCCAAGCGGGCCCAAGTTTAGCCGAGCGTCACAGTGCAACAGATATTGATGCAGTGTTAGCTAAGCACAGTAACGGCTAGTCTATTCAGATTAAGCTAAGTTAATAAAGCCTCACTCAGTGAGGCTTTTTGTTTTTTATAATGGTGAATTATTTTTGAATGCCAATCCGGTCCCGCCCTCACGATTTTGCATTATGGTTAAGAGGTCAGTGTATGAATGGGAGTAAAAACAGTGGCAGATGATAAATATATGGATCCTGATCATATTCGTGATTTGTTCTCTCGTGGCATGTCGAGCATGTATCAAGCCGAGGTACCTTTATATGGCGATTTACTCACGCTGGTAGCCTCTATCAATGAACAAAAGGCTAAGGAACAACTCACTGATATTAGCGAACAGGCACGCTTAAGTGTGGAGCGCCACGGGGCTATTCGAGTAGGTACGCCAGAGGAGTTGGCGTTATTCACGCGCTTATTTGTGATAATGGGCATGCAAGCGGTGGGCTATTATGACTTAACGACCGCAGGAGTACCGGTGCATTCCACTGCATTTCGCCCCATTAGCGAGGCGGCGCTAGCTAGTAATCCGTTTCGCATATTTACTTCATTATTACGCCTAGAATTAATTAGCGACGTAGCGCTGCGCGAGCAAGCAAAACAGATATTAGCGAAGCGGGATATTTTTACGGAGCGACTGCGAGAGCTAATTACCCTTTGTGAGCAACAAAGCGGGCTCACTCACGCTCAGGCCCACGACTTTGTGGGCGAGGCGCTGCACACCTTTCGCTGGCACGCGTTGGCCAATGTAGATTTAGCAACCTATCAGGCATTGCACCAAGCGCATCCGTTAATTGCCGATGTGGTGTGTTTTCAAGGACCGCACATTAATCACTTAACGCCACGCACCCTAGATATAGACGCAGCGCAGCAGCAAATGATCAAGTCGGGCATGGATACTAAAGCGCACATTGAGGGGCCGCCGACACGCCATTGTCCTATATTATTGCGCCAAACTAGTTTTAAGGCACAAGCAGAAACCATTCGTTTTGCCGATGGCCATGAAGGTGTTCATAGTGCGCGCTTTGGCGAAATAGAACAACGAGGGGCGGCGCTCACCACCAAAGGACGGGCTTTATATGATGCTTTGTTAGTGAAAGCGGGTGAGGATATTCAAGAGAGGAGCACTGACGCATATCAAGACCATTTAAGGGCAGTGTTTTCGGCTTTTCCTGATACTTGGCAACAATTACACGCTCAGCAATTAGCTTTTTTTTATTATCACCTCACTTCCACAGGGCAAGCCGCCCAAGGTCGCTATACCCCAGATACGCTACCCGATGCACAGACCTTAGTGAATGAAGGGCTGTTAAGTATTACACCTATTATTTATGAAGATTTTTTACCGGTCAGTGCAGCGGGAATTTTTCAGTCTAATTTAGCGAGTCACACTTTTATTCCACCATCAGATAGAGCGAATAGCTTAGTACTGGATACAGAGACAGCCATGCGCTGCATTAGCCAAAGCCAGTTGGAATTTGAACGCGCCCTAGGACAAAAAATAATAGAGCCAAATTACTTGTATGCTCAACAAATGCACCAGTCTTTTCAGGCAGCGACGGCTTACTTAATGGGTATCAAACATTAAGGTCGATGACTCATCTAGTAAAGACGGTGAGTGCTTAGTAGTAAGTTAGTCGTTGGCAGAAATCTTAATTACCGGCTCATTATCTTCAATGCTTGGCTCGTTATCCAATGGGCTAAATACCGGCTCTACCCGAGCTGTGCCTAATCGAGTGCTGGCTTGGGGAGCTGGGCTTGGCGCTTTGCAAGCCGTTAAAATTTCGCTACGCAATTCGCTGGGGCTTGGCCAGTTACGAGCACAGAGCTCAATTACCGGCAAGCCGGCGGCGCGCAAGGCATGCCAAAACTGTTGTTGCTTACGCTGCTCTTTTTTACTTAAGCCAGACTCAGCTAGGAGTACAGTGGCGCGCACTTTTAAATCATGGGGTGAGCACAAGATAAAGTCGAGTGCCTCACCATAGAGTTGCTGGGAGGCGAGCTCACGCTGTGACTTAGATAGCTTAGGGTTTAGAGTCATTAACTGTGCCACGCTTACATTGGCAAACACTCGTACTTGGCCCCCCATGGCTTCGTCGATTAATTTTAAAGCTGATAATTGCTGGGCGCTAAAGAGCGGCTTTTGCTGAAACGGTGGCTTGGGGCAGGGCGCCAAATAAATTTTAAGACGCTAATCAATACCATTAATGAGCCTGCGGCGACGACTAAGAAAATAAGCCAGTCGAGCAAGGAGACGGGAGGGAAAGTGATCATGTTACACCTAACCGATAAGAGAAAGCTTGGCGCGCAGTGTAGCAGAGCCATCGCCTAAATTTGAATACTTAGCATCGTCTTCGCCACAGTGAGTTAAATTAAAAGAGCAGGGCGATGCTGGCTTGTGAGCGCCGCCTTATTTATAATCGCGCCAATTATGTCTTTCTCTTAAATAAAAGAAATTCGCTGTGATGACACAGGTATTAATCAATGGCGCGCCTGAGGCACCTAATCGAGTGCTGCTCGCCCACGGAGCCGGTGCCGGCATGGAACATGAAGTGATGGCTTACTTGGCACAAGGCTTAGGCGATGAGCAGATCCAAGTGGTGCGATTTGAATTTCCTTTTATGCAAAAAACCCGACTCGATGGTCGTCGGCGGCCACCCGATAGAGCGCCGACATTATTAGCTTGTTGGCGCAAGATGCTAGAGGAATTTTCTCATCCGCGCTTATTCTTAGCGGGTAAGTCATTAGGTGGGCGCATAGCTTCATTGTTAGTGGATGAGCTAACAATGAATGAGTTAAGCCCTTTAGGACTGATTATGTTGGGCTTTCCTTTTAGCCCGCCCAATAAGCCCCATCTATTTCGCGGTGAGCATTTAGCTCATCTCAACACGCCTTCTTTGTTGGTTCAGGGCGAACGAGATGCCTTTGGTAATAAAGCAGCAGTGGCCAATTACCCTTTATCGCCTGCCATTGAAGTGCTGTGGGTAACCGATGGCGATCACAGCTTTAACCCGCGTAAAAAATCGGGTACCACCTTGGATAATAATTTAAATGCCATTATTCACGCTATGAGGAATTTTATTCTTGCTCACTAATTTTGCGTTTTATCTGGCGGCGCTGTTTGGTTTAACAGCCACCGCTTTGGGAGCCTATGGTGCTCATGGCCTCAGTGCCAGCGGCGTAGAGCCTGCCTTGGTATCGGCTTTTAATACTGGAGTGCAATACCAATTTATTCATGCTCTCGCCTTATTAGTAGTGGTATTGGCGCTGCGAATTAAACCGGTAACAGCACTGCACTGGACAGTGATATTTTTTATACTGGGTACGCTGTTATTTAGCGGCAGTATTTATGCCTTGGTGTTATTGGGCACTAAAGGATTAGCATGGCTCACGCCACTGGGGGTGGGTGTTTTATGGCGGGATGGTTTAGCCTATTGCTGGCCGGTCGCACTTGGTTGAGGTCTTGATGAAACAGTTACTAATATATTGCCGTCCTGGGTTTGAAAAAGAGGCGGCAGCGGAAATTCAAGACAAGGCGAGCCAAATGGGCTGCCCAGGTTTTGCTCGTGCCAAGGACGATAGCGGCTATGTGATCTATGAGTGTTTTGGCGAAGACGATGCGGATCTGATAGCGCGAAAATTATTATTTCGTGAGCTGATTTTTGCCCGCCAAATGTTAGTGGTGCATGCACAAGTGCAAGACTTACCGCTCGATGACCGTATTGCTCCTTTATTAGAAGCGGCTGCGGGCATGGAGTTATGTGGAGATATTCGGGTAGAAACGCCAGACACTAATGATGGCAAAGAGCTGTCTCGTTTTTGTCGTAAATTTACTGTACCTATGCGCCAAGCGCTGCGCGCTAAAGGTTTGTTAACCCGCCAAGAAATGAATAACCGCCCAGTGCTGCATTTGTTCTTCTTAGCTAATAACCATGCCTTGTTAGGTTATTCTTATTCTTTTAATAATTCACCCTTTCATATGGGGATACCGCGACTGCGTTTTGCCTCTGACTCACCGAGTCGCTCAAGCCTAAAGTTAGAAGAGGCTTTTCATGTGTTTATTCCGCGCCATGAATGGGAATTACGCTTAACCTCTGGCATGCGCGCCGTGGACTTATGCGCCGCTCCCGGTGGCTGGACCCATCAGCTAGTGAGTCGCGATATGATGGTAACGGCCGTAGATCACAATGCCATGGATGCCAAATTAATGGATACCGGCCAAGTGAAACATTATAAAGATGATGCCTTTAGCTGGCGTCCGGCGCGACAAAACACTTACTGGCTGGTGTCGGACATGGTAGAAAAACCCGCTCGGGTGGTGTCCATTATGGCGGCATGGTTAGTAGAAGAAAATTGCCAAGAGGCTATTTTTAATCTTAAATTGCCAATGAAAAAACGCTACGCCGAAGCCTTGCACAATTTGGAACAACTCAAAACTAAGTTAGCCGTGCTGGGTGGTTTTCATATTCAAGCTAAGCAGCTGTATCACGACCGCGAAGAAATTACCGTCCATGTCTATCGCCCCTTTAAAGTAGCGAAACTGATCCCTAAGGACTAGTTTCGCCGTATTCAGTGGTCACTCAAGCACCGAGCTGTTAATAGGCTCGGTGCTTTTTTAAGTGATAGCGCGTCGCTTTAGTAACGATAGGTTAAATCTAGTCGTGATTCGTCATCGCTAATTTTTACATCAAACTCTAATTGTTTGCTAATAGCGGTGGGGCGAAAATTTAGTTTAACGCCATCACCGCGAAAGTGGAGCGAGGTTTGTAGGCCTGCGCGCTCAAAATTAAAGCGCGGGCGAAAATGATTAAACGAAAAGCCTAGCGAGCTTTGGCTACTTAGTTGGTAACTTGGATAGGCGTTAAAATTAGGCTTGGCGTTTACTTCGCTGGGGCTAAATTCTAGATTAAGTTGATAGCGATCAGATAAGCGAGTCAGTAAGTTGCTGTGGGTGAAGGTGAGGCTTTTTGGCGTAAATGACCAAAAAGCAGGGCGACTTAAAGCTGGTGTGTCAGCTGGCGGGCTGGAAACTGAGCGCGCCGGCTCCGATAGATGGCTATTAGTTTGGACAGACTCTTCAAAGCCATAGCTTGCGCTACTCACACTGCTTAATAGTATTAATACTTGCCCAACCTTTCGACTGTCCATAGCCTACCTCTTTAATGTGAGTCGCTTGCAGATGACAAACATCGCCATGACATTGCTCACTAACTATAGTCGGGCTTGAAAGAAGTAAAGGCTGAACTAAGCAGTATTTTTTATAGGCAAAAGGGCCTTTCGACCCTCATAAAATAAGCCATTAGGCGCTAAAGATTGGCAATAATGGCGTCGGTAAACTCAGTAGTACTGGCACTGCCGCTTAAGTCTTGAGTTATGGTTTTACCCTGAGCCAGTGTTTTTTTAATAGCAGCGCGAATAAGCTCGGCTTGGTCTTGCATATTAAGATGCTCAAGCAGTTGGATAGCGGCTAAAATTACCGAGCAAGGATTGGCAATATTTTGTCCGGCAATATCGGGTGCCGAGCCGTGTACGGCTTCAAAAATAGCCACTTCTTTACCAATATTGGCGCCTGGCGCCATGCCTAAACCGCCAATTAAGCCGGCACATAAGTCGGAGATAATATCGCCAAATAAGTTGGTGGTCACAATAATATCAAAGCGCTCTGGATACATGACCAAGTTCATGCACACTGCATCCACTATCATCTCATTGGTTTCAATCTGGGGATAACGTAGCGCAACTTCGCGCGCCACTTCTAAAAATAGACCCGAAGTGGACTTTAGGATGTTGGCTTTGTGAACGATAGTGACTTTTTTTCGTCCCTCTTTTACTGCTAACTGATAAGCAAATTCGCTAATGCGCTCAGCCCCTTCATGGGTAATGATACTCATGGCTTCGGCGCTGCTGTTATCAAGGGCGCGCGTTTGGCCGGCACCAGAGTACATGCCCTCGGTATTCTCGCGAATGGTGATAATGTCGATATTTTCAAAACGACTTTGTGTGCCAGCAAAAGACACCACAGGGCGCAGATTGGCATATAGGTTAAAGTGCTTGCGCAACGTCACATTAATTGAAGTAAAACCGCCACCGATAGGGGTGGTGAGCGGGCCTTTTAGGGCGACTTTATTTTTAGCAATTAAATCTAGCGTTGTTTGAGGAAGTAACTCGCCGTATTTTTCTAGGGCGCTTAAGCCAGCATCGGCGTAGTCATATTGAAACTGGCAGCCTGCGGCATCTAAAATTTTAATGGCGGCCGCGACTATGCTGGGGCCAATACCATCCCCAGGTAGCACGGTAATGCTGCGTTGCGTCATGTGAGAGCTCCGTCTGAGAGAGTAAGGTAAATACGCAGTTGTTATAGCAGCTTAGTTAAGGCTGAGCTATGAGCGGTTAGTCGAAGTGTGATAGCGCAGATCTTGTAAGTTAAAACCCAGCTCAACGTCAGTGGCAAGTTTTACTAATTGTCTTGCTAGCAAAGCTTGCTCGCGATGGACAAGAACCGCTTGGTGCGCTTTGCTTAACGAGGCCGGATGAGCGCTAAGTAGGGCATCTAGGCTGCCTGCTTGGTGTAATAGCGCTAAGGCGCGCTTGGCACCAATACCGGGTACGCCTTTAATATTACTGCCCGACACGCCCGTGAGCGCCCAGTAGTCTACTAACTGAGATACCGATAACTGAAAACGCTGCTCTGCTAAAGGCTGAGTGAGCGCTTGCTGTTTAAAGTGATCCCATAACTGAATATTGGTGTTAAGTAATTGGCAAAACCCTTGGTCAGTGGAGACGATCACACTGGGTTTATTATGTTGGCTTAAGGTATAGGCTAAGGTGGCAATCAGATCGTCTGCTTCATCGGTATCCGAAAGTAGGGCATCAATTCCTAAGCCCCATAAATCCTGCTGCAGTTGCGTTAAATAATTCGCAAGAGGCTCGGGCATGGGGCTACGGTTGGCTTTGTATTCGGGATAAAGATGATGCCTAAACCCTTGCGGTGCCCCATCAAATACCGCCACTACATGGCTGGGTTTAAACTGGTGTAACAAACGGCGAGCCGCATGAATTAAGGACGCACTGGTGGCGGCCAGGGCGGCTTGACTATCGGTATGGCGTTGCTCATGTACCGCATACAGGCGGCGAATTAAATTGAGCGCATCTAAAATCAACAGTTGCATGGCACGCGGGCTTAGCGATTAATGCGATAGCAAGGTACGTAAGTGGTGCCGGGTAACTTCATGCGCCCTTGCTCAACAAACTGTTGGAGCAATTTATCCATCATGTGCATCATTTCTGGCTCACCATTGAGCAAGAAAGGACCAAACTGTTCAATCGCCTTAACGCCACTTTCTTTTACGTTACCTGCCACTATGCCAGAAAAAGCACGGCGTAAATTGGCGGCTAATTGCTGGGGAGGTTGCTCACGGTTTAGATTAAGGTTGGCCATATTAGTGTGATCAGGCACAAACGGCAGTTGAAACTCGGGCTCAATATGTAAAGACCAGTTAAAAGAGTAAGCATCACCTATGGACTTGCGATAATCCCGAACCAGCGGCATGGCACTTTTGACTCGCCGCGCCACTTCGGCGGGGTTATCGATAATAATTTGATACAAAGCCTGGGCATCGACGCCTAAGGTGCTGCCAATAAAATCATCTAAGCTTCGAAAGTAATCTTCACTTTCTTTAGGGCCAGTAAAAATAATAGGCATTGGCTGATTACGATTTTCAGGATGTAACATAATGCCTAAGATATATAAAATTTCTTCGGCCGTGCCCACGCCGCCTGGAAACACAATAATGCCGTGGCCGATGCGCACAAAGGCTTCTAAACGTTTTTCAATATCGGGCAAGATCACCAGCTCATTAACAATCGGATTCGGCGGCTCGGCGGCAATAATGGAGGGCTCGGTTAAGCCAATATAACGGCTGCCAGTGGCTCTTTGTTTTGCATGGCCCACCGCTGCCCCTTTCATTGGGCCTTCCATGGCGCCTGGCCCACAGCCAGTGCAAATGTTCATATCGCGAAGACCCAGCTCATTGCCTACTTGACGGGTATATTGATATTCAACGGCCGAGATTGAATGCCCGCCCCAGCACACCGCTAAGTTAGGCTCGGCACCGGGGTGAACGGTAGCCGCGTTACGTAAAATGGAGAACACTAAGTCAGTTAGTTGGGCAGAATTAAGATCGCAATGGGCTTCAAATTGCAGCTTGCTATCGACATAAATAATATCGCGTAGCACAGAGAACAGGTGGTCTTGAATACCACGAATTATTTCACCGTCCACAAAGGCATGGCCGGGTGGATTAAATAACTCAAGCTTTACGCCGCGCTCACGGCGGATGACATTAATATCAAAGTCGGTATAGCGGTCGAGGATTTCTTTAGAGTCATCGGTAAGGCTGCCAGAGTTTAAAACGGCTAACGCACAATTACGAAATAATTGATATAAGTTGCCCCGGGCCGATTTTTTAAGGTTATCCACTTCAATTTGAGACAGTAAATTCATACTGCCAACCGGATTTATATGAGTAATCATTAGCGTTCTCTAAATGTTAGTAAGATCAATTTATCACTATTTGATCGCGACCCGCATGTTTTGCTTGATAAAGCGCCTGATCGGCGCGCTCAAAGGCAGAGTTAATGCTATCGCCTGTTAAAAATAGCGTTGCGCCCACGGAAATAGTGATAGTGACGGCTTGTTCTTTAAAGCGAAAAGGGATGCTTTTTACCTGCTCGCGTAGTTTTTGTAATGGCGTATCTAGGTTATCGCGGTCGATATTTTTTAATAGTACAGTGAACTCTTCGCCGCCAAAACGGGCGACAAAGTCACTTTCACGTAAGGTTTTTTGTAAGGTTCTCGCAATCATGCGCAGCGCTTTATCGCCTGCCAGATGTCCATATTTATCATTTATTCCCTTAAAGTAGTCGATATCCAAGAGGGCGATGCACAGCGGATGTCCGTCGCGTAGCCATTGACGATATTCGAGTTCAAGCCGTTGATCCATGCCGGCTCGGTTATAAATTTGCGTTAAACTGTCGATAAACAGCTTATCATTTTGGGCATGAAGTTGTTGTTGGAAATGGTTGGCTTCTTTTTTTATATCGGCTATTTGTTTCGCCATTTCTGCCATGCGGCTTACTAGTCGCTGCTCATTGGCCACTAAGTGCTCATTGTGCGATAAAATTTGCTTAATATTGTTGGTGTGCTGCGCGATTGTGGCTAATAACTTTTTATCTTGTTGGCCCGCTAGATGTTGCTCAATATTGCTGAGCTCATGGCTGATATGGCCACTTTGCTGGCGGTGTGCTTCATAGAGCGTATGGCCATCATCATGGGTGTGTTTCGCATAGTGATGGGCGTTTTCTAAACGAGTGTCTAGCTTGGCTAAAAACTGCTTTGTATTTTTTCGCTCATAGCGTATGCCCTCGATGGTGAGATCAATTAAGCGCACACATAATTTTGGGAGCTCTTCTCTAGGCAGTGTGTGTAGCAATTGGCGGCGGATCTTGGTGAGCTCTTGGCCGACCGGTCCTGAAAAATGTAACTCTTGAACAAGTTGTTGTAAGCGAGAGCATAATTGCAGCTGCTGTGCTTCATGCTGCTTATCTTCAGTAATAAGAATATCGAGGGCGGTTTGGTATAAGTCCAGTAATTTACCTAATTGTTCTTGATGACTCGCGCCCCCTTGTTGAATGGCATGGCACAGCTCTTGGCCTTGAGTTGGGCAGGCACCGGACTCATAAAGTGTGCTTGCTGCCTCACGCAGCTTGTCGTGGCGGTGTTGATATAAACGGGTTAATTTATGGTGGCTATTTTGTAAGCGCAGTAGCTGTTGTTCAAATTCATCGCTTAGATGCGCTGCATAGTGCACTGAATTATCAGACGTTGCCCTAGAGGCGTAAAATAACTTTTGCCATTGGCTTAAGAGCCCGCTAGTCGCGGGCTCATCGATAAGCGTCGACGGAGCTTCGGGGTTTTTTAAGCCAGTGAGAACAGCTTCTAAACGAGCGATCACCGATGCTAATTCTTTTAACATCAATTGATCATCTAGGTTTTTCATGTATTACCCTTAGCGCCTATATAGGTCGCCAGATAAATTAATGGTGTGTAATTCGCTTTGGAGCTAATGCTTGCCAATCGATGGCGTGCTTTTTATGAGAGCAGTTTACTTTGACCAACCCCTTGAGAATAGCTTGAATACAGCACTCGCGAATATCACCATTAAAAAATGCGGCCTGCTGACAATCCAATGCTAATAATTCAACCCAGGCTCGCTCGTGTGTTACTTGGCTTATTTGATGAGCCGCAGCCATGGCTAAATATAAAATATCCCCCATGCGCATATCATCTAATGCTCGGGGGCTTTAGGCAAGAAAGGATGACCAATAATACCAATGGCGAGGCGCCTGTTTAAGTGATAGTGGCTTGGAAACTCCAAAAACATATGCTCAATATTCGCTAACGTTTGGCTTAAAGAGCTAACTTGACGCTGAGAGATAACATACATGAATTGCCCCTCTCGTAAGTCATATAAACGTGCTTGGGGGTGAATACGCCCGTGTAAATACAGGCCCAGCTCTTGTTGCAGCTGACTGGCAGCAATCAGCCCTAATCGCTCATTTAAGTCCACCATAAAAGGCACATGGATTAACAGATAATAGATTTTATCGTTAAAAGGCTGTGCTTGTGCCTCATCTAAATACCATTGCTCAGAGCGCAGCTGGCTCTTACTCATCTCTTTAGGTAAGCGCACCATGAGCTGGCGCCAATTAGGCAGCCCGGTTCTAGACTCTAATAATAACGAGCGGCTGAGAGCAAAGTTTTGCTGTACCAGATGATGACTGTGTTTGCGTTTTCGCCAATACATCACCATAAATAGCGGCAATAAAATCGCTAAGCCAGCGGTCACCACTGATAATGCGCGCCTATCTTGGCGCAAGCTTTGAGATTTATTTTGTAAAGCAGCAACGGCTCGCTCTTGCTGTAATTGTTGCTCTTTATCTTGTACCAGACTTTGCGTCAGTAGCTGATTTAGCTGACTGTCTTTAGCAAAGTAATCGTGAAAAGCTTTATGGTGTATCAGTGCTTGAGACGGGTTGTGACTTAGCTCATATAAATGAGCTAATAGACGATGGCTTTCAATTAAACGAGGACTATCTTGGCTGCGTTTTGCCAGTGTGAGCGCTTGTTCAAATTGTAGTAAGGCTAAGCCTTGCTCTTGTTGTGCTAAATAAAGCTGACCGAGTTGGTGTAGCGCATCAATGTGTTGGGGTGTATTGCCATGATGCTTAAAGCGCTCTTTAGCATAAATAAGATATTGATGAGCTTCTTGGCGATTATCGAGTAAGCGATAGCTATGACCTATTTCTAAATAGAGTTGGGCTAATAGCTCACTGTCACCGCGAGTTTTTGCTAAATCTAGGGCATTAAAAAAATACACTAACGCTAAGCTGGCATCTTGAGTACTGGTACGCGTGACCCGTCCTAAATTTAATAAAGAGCCAATCAGTAACTGACGATTATCCAGTAATTCAAATTCACTGGTGGCCAAATTAGCATAATCCATGGCTTGTTGATGCTGGCCAAGTTCAGCTTTTAGGGTGGCGGTTTTTTCTGCCGCTATGGCTTTTAAATAATAATGTTGCTGCTGACCCAGTAAATTTAAAGTCTCAATATAGTGAGATACCGCTAATTCATCTTGTTGTAGTAATTGATAATAGTCAGCTAATAAATAATTAGCCCAAGCTTGCTGCTGAGGGTGTGGCTGTTTTTGGGCTTGCATGCGCGCTTGTTCAAAGAGTTGGCGCGCCTCTTCTAATTTGTGCTGTTGTAACAAGCTGCTGGCCTTTAGCAGTAGCCAAGCGTTGTGTAATAAAAAATCTGAATCGGGGCTGATTAATTTTTTTGCTTTATCAAGCCACTGCTTGGCTGCAGCGCCTTGGTGCTTTTCTAGGGCCAGTTTGGCTTTGATCATGAAACTGGCGGCTTGGCTATCAAGATGGCGGTAGCGCTTAGCCAGTTTAATACCTTGATCAAGGCTAGTAAGCGCCGTGTCTAACAGACCTTGATTGGCAAGACACAAGGTTTGAATTTGCCAAGCCGTTAAACTTTGCTCGCGCGAGCGGTAGTGTTTGTTCATGGCTTGGTGATCAAATTCTTGTCGAGAATTCACCAGCTGTGCGGGATCTATTTCTTTGCGCTGTAAAAAACGCTGAGTGAGTGCCACACACGCTTGAGGCTCACTAAGCATCAGCTGTTGTGCTTGTTGTAATACACTAGAGTCAGTTTGCTGAGGCGATAATACAGGTGCACCTGCCAAATGTGACACCAAAACGGCAACAGATAAGATCACAATTACATACGCCGATACAAGAGACGAAAAGCTTGAGAGTCTAGCATAAAGGTGAGGCGATTGAAGAATTGCGTGAGCGGCGAGTCGCTAAAATTTACCCGCGCTAAGTGTCGGGTAACTCAGCGCTAAATCAGTTATCGCCCGCAGCAGCTAAGGTCTCGTTAAGGGGGAGTGTCGATACTGCGGGTTATTAAGTAAGAAAGTTTATTGGCGCTGTAATCGCACATTAGCCGCTTTACCGGCCACATTACTGCGATAGGGGTTAATATCTAAACCACCGCGGCGAGTATAGCGGGCATAGACGGTTAATTCTTTCGGCTGACAATGGGTGAGCAAGTCCATAAAAATGCGCTCTACGCATTGTTCATGAAATTCATTGTGTTGGCGAAAAGACACGATATAGCGCAAAAGTGCTTCGCGCTTAATCAGCGGCCCTTGGTAACGGATCATAATACTGCCCCAGTCCGGTTGCTCAGTCACTAAGCAGTTAGACTTTAATAAATGAGAATGCAGCGTTTCGCTTACCCATGCCTGTTCGGTCATATTGGTTAATAATGCTTGGTGAGGTTGGTAATGCTCGACTGTAATATCAAGCTCATCAATGCAATCACCGGATAACATGCCAAATTGGCTAGGGGCATTTTTTAAGTCATATAAGCTCACTTTAACCGGTGCCTGAGCGCAGAGCGTTAAATCTCGGCTTAATATGGCACTCACTTCTTCTAAATTATCAAAGCGGCTTTGATTGAAGCTATTTAGATATAATTTAAATGACTTTGACTCGATAAGATTAACACTGGTAATGGGGACGCGGATCTCACCCATGGCCACAACCGGTTTCCCTTTTTGATTAAGCCAAGATAACTCATATAAATTCCATACATCTTCTCCGGCAAAAGGCAGGGAGTCGCACGTTAAGCCTAGGTCTTCACGATTGAGGCTGCGCGGGACGCCTTGTAATAAACTGGCGTCGTATTCACATACATAACTGCTTTGCTTGCCCAGAGAGAGGCCGTCCAATGCCTGACTGGCTTGATATTTTTGCTCGGGTGTCATTTCAAGATCCAATGAGTAGAATAAGAGGTTCGTCCTTTATTGTGAGACTTTAGCATGCAAGATCAAGTAGTGAGCGCATTGAGCGAGTTATTTGCCCGCCAACGGCGAATAATAGGAATACCGCTTATTGCTTATGATGCAGAGGATCCTTCACCCGCCACCTTATTGCCCGCCCTTAATGGCCAAGTGGGCTGGCAGGCGTGGCGAAAACCCCAAGCGAGTTCTTTTTTAAATGTGGGTGAGGCGCTTGAGCTGGCAGTACATGAAGATGTGAGTGCATTTTTTGGCCACTACTTTGCAGGTAACATTGACGGCTGTTTTAAAGGATTATTTTTTACCTTATTACAGCCTTGGAATGAGCAAGATTTTGATCGCTTGCAGCAAAATCAAATTGGCCATCAGTTAATGATGGAAAAACTTAAATTACCCGCTAGCTGGTTTTTAGCCAGCTGTCGAGATGAACAAAAGCTAATCACCCTTGATAATGCCAGTGGCGCAGTTCAGCTTGAGCGGTTAGGAAAAGGTAGTGTGGGCATATTAGCGCCAAGCTTAGCGGCCTTTTTAGAACAAGTGGAGCCTTGCTAATATCACGCCTACACTCGCAGATGCGCCAAGCTAGTTTTTAAAATCCCAAGATACATTAGACACTAATCGACAAGGCTCACATTTAAAATCAAAGATGTCATGTAACGGCGCGGGTAATTGCCAAGCCCCGCCACAGCTGGGGCAAGGGCGCTGGCGCTCACTCAACTCGGTTTCTCCGCCCACTCGATATAAATAATAATAAGTGGGGATCTTGCTGTTTGCTTCCAGTTGGCGCGCCAGTTTTCTACCGCGCTGGCTAAGGCGGCTGTGGGTATCGCCTAATTCGCTAAGGGCGCCATGCTCTAAGATAGAGCCATTCATTTGCAACTGATCACAGGCCTCCCAGTCTTCTTGCCATTTTATTATCTGTTTATTATCGCCATTACTTATTGCCGGCAGCTGATATAAAGGCACAGGCGCGAGATGCTCACCACAGCGTACGGGCGAGCAAGAATGCAAGTAAGTGGTGTAGAGCACTTGCCAAGCTCGGGTGCTACAGGCATCTGTGGTATCTGAATTAAGATCTTGGCCTTTAGTGCTGACTTTAGGGCTAGTTAAGCCTGCTTGATGCAAGACACCCAGCGCTTGTTCCACTTGGCGGCTATGGTAGCGCGCATGCAAGCTGTCTGGTTCGGGGCAAACGACGCGCGTCGTTACACCATCTGTGAGCAATGCACAGGGGAATTCACGACCAATAATTTGCCCGTTATAGCGCAGTGCATCAATAAATTGCTGAAGCGCGGGCTCTATGGCCGCCAGTTCAGTTTCTTGGTAACAATCAAAATGCAGTTCACATAGCCACATTACACCATCACTCCCGCACGCCAGTAAAAGAAAGGGGTTGTGTGGTTGCGCCAAGCAGCTGCGCCTCAAGTTGGCGTATGGTTAAGGCTTGCTCAGCGACCACTTTTTCTAGTGCGCTGACGCGCTCATCAAGCGTCAGCGCTTCTTTTGCTAATGAGGAGGGCGGCTGCTTAAGCGTGTCTGCTATTAATAATTCAGGTTGGGATTTGTAACGCGCAATTAAGGGCAGTAACTCGCTAAGTGCTACCGCCGTGGTCAATTTTGCTTTCACCGCAGCGGTAGTAATGGCTTTCCCTTCACGGTGTAGCTGGCTTATCGCCGCTAGAATAGGCGGGTGAGACATTATCGAAGGCGAATATTTAATTGATCAATCACTTCGGCCCAATCGGAGTCGGCGTGCCATTCTTCTTTTAAAAAGCTGGCTTGGGGCTGGCTCCAAAAGGGGGCATTAGCGAGTTCAATATTTTCCGGCAAGCTATGACTACTAATAAAATGTTCTATGGCATCGTGACCGGACTCTAAGCCAAGCTGTTCAAATAATTCACTCAGTGGGTGATGGGTATGTTCCATGATAAATACTCCTTTACGTTATCAGTAGCAAAATGCTGGCGTGTTATAAAGACGGGTTAGCAGGTTCTCGTAAAATGGGCAGCTCAACCTTAAGCACGCGCAAATGATGTAACCACAATTTACCTTCGTTATGTTGTAAGCCATCGTGGCTAAACTCAAAACGAAACTGCGTTAGTACCCGTCCTTTTTTCCACATAAAACGATAGCGATAAACGCTAAGCAATTGAAAGTCTTGCTGTTGACAATACCGTGTCAGCCACAGCTGCGCAAATTCGCTTTGGCGCCTAAATTGCCAATATATTGCGCCGAATAAAAATAAGCCGACCAGCCCCAGTAATTCCGTCATGAGGAGCTCGAAAAAAGTTGTCCTAAGGCGCGCTGAGCCGCCACTGACAGCTGAGGGTGGTGCAAGTTACTTAAGATGAGCGGGCGCAGTGCTGGGGTGGTGACTAACTCGTTAAATACACTATTAAAAATATCACCGTGATGCTGAGCAAGCTGGTTTAAATAACTTAACAACAGCATTTCATCGGTCAAGTCCTGCCAAAGGCGTGCCACTAAACATAAGATCAGCGCTTGGCTGGGGGCCACTTTAAGCAAGGTGGCTATTTTTTGCTGGCGCTGGGGGGAGGTAGGATTAGCCGCACAGGCACGTAATAATAAAGATAGACGTTCATCGTCAATCTCTTGGCGCTCGAGCTGGTGGCTTATTTCATTCATAAATAACTCCTCCACCGCCCTTGGTAGAGGTTGGTGCTCACACTGCTGGCATAGCGCAGTTTGTACTGCAGCAGCTAAATGTGGCCACTGTGCGACTAACTGCTGGCTCAGCGCTGGCTCTTGATGCAGTCGGGCCGCTACCTCCGCTAAGCCTTGTAGTCCTAGTTGTTGCCAATCTTGTTGACTCGGGTTAACTAAATAATTTAGCGCCCCTTGATAATAAGGAGAAGGAGGAGTTTTTAGCGTAAGCCCTAAGCGAGCATGAAAAGCGGCTAGCTTTTCTTGAGAAGGCGCAAAGGTAAAGGGCGTTTGGGCTAATTTTTGTTGTTGTTCTTGGGTTAAGGGCGCACTGAGCTCTTGCCCTAATTGTTCTACTAAACTGGCCAAAAAATATTTAATAGCGCCATTATTTAATAAGCCTCGCTCATCTAAGGGGAGTTTTAAAAACCAAATATAGGGCTGGTTAACAGTGTGACTTTGCCAATAGCATACTGCTAACCAGGCATGGCGCTGTAAGGGCCAAGGGTAGGGGCGCTGATGGGCTTCAATGGCTAAGAAATCGGCGCTCGCAAGCGGCTGTAAACGACGCCCCAGATCATAAAGGCGAAACTCGGTGCCGGCCTGGGTTAAAAATTCACTCAAGGTATTTATTTGCATCGATGTCTCCTCTTGCATGGCGCTGATTATAGGGAGTATGGCGCCAAGATGGTATAGTGGCGGGGTGTTTTAAGGCGCTGAGCGCGCACAGTAAAGCCATTAACTGCGATAGAGACCATGCCTGATAAAGTAGAAAAATATTTAAGTGCCATTGAACAAGAGTTAAAAATCCTCGGCTGGTGGAGTGACACGCCTCCTAGTCATGAAGCACTGGCCAGTGAATTACCCTTTTGTGTCGACACCTTAAGCTTGGCGCAGTGGTTACAATTTGTATTGCTGGCACGCTTGCGCCAATTGTTAAAGCTTAATCGGGCGCTGCCCACCGAGATCAGCGTTTATCCTATGGCTGAGTATACCTATGCGGGATACGAGGAAGATATGCAGCCCTTATTAGCGGCCATTGCGCAATTAGATGCCGCTTTATCTGGGCAAGCCGTGGCAAGACAGTGCTGAGCCAGGCTCAGTCGCGCATAGCGACCAACGGAATTCATATTATCTATGAAGACGACAGCTTAGTGGCCATTAATAAAGAGGCGGGTTTATTAGTCCATCGCAGCTGGTTAGATAAAGGGGAAACCCGCTTTGCTGTGCAGCTCACTCGAGATGCGGTGGGTTGTCATGTATTTCCGGTACATCGTCTCGATAGACCGACCTCTGGCGTATTGTTATTTGCTAAAAATGCAGTCATTGCGCGCCAATTAAGTGAAGCTTTTAGCGCCCATCAAATAGAGAAAAGTTACTTAGCGATAGTACGCGGCTTTATGCCAGCACAAGGCCGCCTTGATTATGCGCTGAGTTTTCAAGCGGATGCCATTGCCGATAAATTTGCCGACTTAGATAAACCCGCCCAAGAAGCCATTACTTATTGGCAGAGCTTAGCGCAAATTGAGTTACCCTTCGCCGTATCAAAAAAACACGCCACCAGTCGCTATAGTCTGGTGCGCTTACTGCCAGAAACCGGTCGTAAGCATCAACTGCGCCGCCATATGGCGCATTTATTTCATCCTATCGTGGGCGACACCAGTCATGGGGAGGGTCGTCATAATCGCTTTTTTCGACAGCATTATGGCTGTGGACGCTTGTTGTTACATGCTCAGCACTTAAATTTTCGCCATCCGCTTAATAACACGCCCCTGCAGTTAACGGCTCCTTTAGATAGCCAGTGGCATCAGTTAGCGCAAGCTTTTAATTGGCAGTGTTATTTGAATTAGAATTGTTTACATTACACACTAGTGCTAACGACGGTTAAAAAATCACACTCGTTTATTAGTTTGTTGTGAATAATGAGCGAAAAAAGTGCGCTTAACTAAGACAACGAGTGGCACAGTAAGGAGTCAGAATGAGCGCAGTAGAGATTATTGTAGGTAGCGTCTATGGCTCGGCCATGTCGGTGGCAGAGAGGTTAGAAGAAGCATTAATTGGCGCCGGTCATAGGGTAGCGCTTCATGAAGAGGCCACTTTAGCGGACTTAAATCCTGAGCATTTTTGGTTGTTAGTGACCTCAACTACCGGTGATGGCGAGCTGCCAGCAGATATATTACCGCTGTTTTTGGAGCTACAACAAGACAGTGGCCCCTTGCCACAGGTGCGCTATGCGCTGGCCGCCCTAGGCGATAGTAGCTATGAGCATTTTTGTGGCGCAGGAAAGCAACTCAATAGTCAATTACAAGCGCTCAGCGCGCAGCCTGTAATTGAGATGCTAACGATAAATGCCAGTGAGACCCTCGACCCTGAAGAGCCGGCTTTAATGTGGCTCAGTCGCTTTATTGCCAAGCTTTAATCCTATCACTATAAAAAAAGCGGCGCTTATTATTCAGTGCGCCGCTTTTTTATTGGTGATAACTAAGTAGTGTTATAGCAGCTCTTTACGTAACTGAGCGGGGCTTTTAGGAGACAAGAGGCCGGGGGCCACATCTAATACCGTTCTTGCGCCTTGTTCACCGTTTTGGTTCATTTTAAAGGCGGCGCGGGCGTATGCCACTAATACACTAGAAGTAAATCCAGGATTGCTGCCAAGCTTTAGCGAAAACTCTAACACTTGATTCGCTTGCTCGGCACCACTGACGCCGCTGCGGATCACAAAGCCACCGTGGGGCATGCTTTGATGCTCGGCATCAAAGGTCGCTTGGTCAATGAAATTGACGCTAGTGTCAAAGTCGGCGAAATAATTGGGCATAGTTACAATCGCCTCGCGCACGGTATCGGCGTCGGCACTTTCTTCTAGCACAATAAAGCACTCGCGGGTGTGTTTTTCTCGCGTGGTTAATTGTGGTTGTTCACCACTGCGCACTCTGGCCATAGCAGACTCTGAGGGGAGCGTATATTGCACGCCTGATTTTACGCCCGCGACACGGCGCACCGCATCGGAATGGCCTTGGCTTAAGCCTTTTCCCCAAAAGGTGTAGGTCTCGCCAGCGGGTAGAATAGCTTCGCCATATAAGCGGTTAATAGAAAACAGACCCGGATCCCAACCAACCGATAATAAGGCTACTTTGCCTGCTTGAGTGGCGGGAGTATCGAGTGCGGCGTAATAGTCTGGGATATTTGCGTGAGTATCAAAACTGTCAACGATATTAAACAAGCTAGCAAGATACGGCCCTTGCTCGGGTAAGTCTGATTTAGAGCCACCGCACAGAATTAACACATCTATGTCATTTTTATAGTGTTCAATATCGTCCATGGAATAGACGGGCACGCTGGCGTCAATAAGAGTGACGGAGCTTGGGTCGCGACGGCTAAAAACACCGACTAATTGCATGTCGGGGCTTTGTTTAATGGCGGCTTGGGCGCCGCGTCCGAGGTTGCCGTAGCCAGCGATGGCGACTCTAATAGGTGCTGTCATTGTGATTAGCCTTAGGTTGGTGATACGAGAAGACAAGCTTGATTAAAAGCTGAATAAAGCGAATGGTATTGCTAAGCGTGACATAAATAGGCAAGCATTAAAAATACCCACCTAAGAATACCGACTCGCGATTTAAATGCCAAACTGACACGCAATCAAGCCAAGAGATGCAAATGGTGGCATAAACAGGTGCCAGTGCCAGGTTAGCGCAGCTTAATACCGTCTTTTTCGATGCTAATTTTACCTTGTTTATATAAGCCACCGATGGCTTTTTTAAAGGTGCCTTTACTGGTGCCAAATAAGCGAAAAATAGTATCAGGATCCGTTTTATCATTCACCGCCATGTGACCACCGGCCCGGGACAGCTTATCGAGGATCATTAACGCGGTCGCATCAATATCTTGTTTACCAACTTGGGGTTTTATTAAGCTTAAGTCCAGCTTGCCATCGTCGCGCACCTGTTTAATGTAGCCTTTGGTGTGCAAACCCACCGGCAGGTGGCCGGGCGTGTCTGAGGCAAAGATAAGCCCACCGTATGCATTATCTACTAGCGCTTTAAAACCAAGCTGCGTGCGCTCGGTGATCACTAAGTCCACTTCGGCGCCAACTTGATAGTCAGGAAATTCACGGCTTAAAAAGCGATCCAGCTTAGAGCTCGCCACCATGCGCCCTTCATGGTCTAAATAAATATAAACCACATAATTGCGCCCCACTTCCATGGGGCTGGCTTGATTGCGCTCGGGGACAAAAATATCTTTTTTCATGCCCCAATCAAGAAAGGCCCCTAAACGATTGCTGGTGACCACTTTTAGGCTGGCAAATTGTTCTACTTTTGCCTTAGGTTGCTCGGTAGTGGCCACCGGCGCTAAGTCGGCATCTAAATATATAAACACGGACAGGTGATCGCCAGGCTGGCAGTGAGCGGGAAGCTGGCGCTGAGTAATAAACACTTCACCGTAAGGACTGGCATCTAACCAGGCTCCTTTTTCTTCGAGTCGTAACACTGGAAGATTATTGTTATCGCCAAGCTTGATCATGCGTTCACCCGTTTTTATAAAAAAATGATTTTATCCTGCTAGGTCGACAAAGACCACTATCGCCTAATGGCGTACGCCACGAGAGCTGGCTGCATGCTTATAGCGGGCACGCGCTGCCAGCGGATCATTATTGTTAATAAGTGTGACAGGCGCAGGTTAAAGGTCACGTTTGAGTATTAAATATAATTAAAATATGTGATTGTGAGCTATTAGTCATGTAAGACCCTGCCTCTTGTTAGGAGCGCACCTCGTGGACTCAGCTCAAATCACCATTAGTATTATTTTATTATGCACCGTATTGCTTTTTTTATGGGGGCGCTGGCGCCACGATATGGTCGCTGCCGCCGCATTATTAGCGTGTGTTTTTGCAGGATTAGTACCTGCAGAGTCGGCGTTTGAGGGCATTAGTCATCCGGCCGTGATCAGTGTGGCCTGTGTCTTGATTTTGAGTAAAGGTTTACAAAGCTCAGGTGCGGTAGATGTGCTGACTCGCTGGTTATTGCCGGCTAATGCAGGGCCCACTCTCTCTATTGCTGCACTCACGGCACTGGGTGCTTTTTTATCGGCATTTATGAATAACGTAGGCGCGCTGGCGCTGTTAATGCCGGTCGCGATGCAAATGGCCAAGCGACAAAATATTGCCACTGGTAAAGTATTAATGCCCTTATCCTTTGGCACCATTTTAGGCGGCATGACTACCCTTATTGGTACTCCGCCTAACTTGATTGTGTCTGGCTTTCGCAAAGCCAATGGCGATGGCAACTTTAATATGTTTGATTTTACACCGGTGGGCTTGACGGTGGCCGTGGTGGGCGTGGCTTTTGTGGCATTGATAGGGTGGCGCATAGTGCCGGGGCGCAAGCAAGCTAGCGGCGATAGCTTTGACTCAGGTGCTTACATTACCGAAGCGCGAGTGCCGCCAGGTTGTAAAGCCGAGGGCATGACGTTACATGATATAGAACAAGCGCTCAGTGAGGCAGATGCCCAAGTGCTGGGGTTAGTGCGCAACGAAATACGTGTCACGCCGCCCAGCCCAAGGCGGCGAACCCGAGCCGGCGATATTTTAATGTTAGAGGCCGAGGCGGAAACGCTTGCCAGTGCTATTTCAAGTTTGGGTTTAAAGTTAGAAGAAGCGAAAAGTACGCGTGAAGAGCGTGAGAAAGAAGAAAAAGAAAAGGAGAAAGAAAAAGAAAAGGCCAAGCAAGCCAAAGAAAAAGCCACTGAGTCGCAACCGGCAAAGGCTAAAGAGCACAGTGATGCTGAGGTCGCGAAGACGAGTGAGGAGTCGCCTGAAAAAGAAGAAGTGAGCCATGAGCATGATGAGGTTATTTTAAGTGAGTTAGTGGTATTACCCAACTCAGGCCTCTTGGGGCGTACCGCTGCGGGTATTCAAATTAGAACCAGTTTTGGCGTTAATTTATTGGCTATTTCTCGTCAAGGGAATCGCTCAGTCAAACGTTTGCGGGCTCAGCCGTTTCGGGCCGGCGATTTATTAATGATCCAAGGCGGACCTGAGGCGATTTCGGAATTTGCCTCCAGTACCGGCTGCGTGCCGCTGGCTGAGCGAGAGTTGCGTATCCCTAATAAGCGCATGGCCATTATGGCCACCGTTATTATGGCGCTGTCGGTGGCGGTGGCTGCGTTAGGTATTTTGCCTACGGCAGTGGCGTTCGCGGCTGGGGTGTTAGTGTCTATGATAGTGCGAACTGTCCCACCGCGTGCCGTATATAATGCCGTCGATTGGCCAGTGATTATTTTACTCGGCGCTTTGATCCCAGTCGCACAGGCGATGGAAACCACCGGTACCGCCGGCTTAATTGCTAATTTTTTACTGCATCAGTTAGCACAAGGCAATGCGATTATTGCGCTGGTATTAGTATTAATTGTCACCATGAATTTGTCTGATTTAATGAATAACGCCGCGACTGCGGCTGTGATGTGCCCCATTGCCATCGGCACCGCTAACCAATTAGGGGTGAGTGTAGACCCGTTTTTAATGGCGGTGGCAGTGGGGGCTTCTTGTGCCTTTTTAACGCCCATTGGTCATCAAAATAACACCTTAATCTTAGGCCCTGGCGGCTTTAAGTTTGGTGATTATTGGCGATTAGGTCTGCCGCTGGATCTGTTGGTTATACTAGTGACTATCCCTATGTTACTTTGGGTATGGCCTTTGTAAGCGAGCATTAAATAAGGAGCAGACATGGAAAACGAGTTGAACAATAAAGTAGTGCTGGAAGTGTTTGATAAAATACGCAACTTCGGCCAAGTCCATGAACATGGGCATATGCTTGAGGGCATAGTGGCTAGCAGCGATTTTGATGGCTATAGCATATTACTCTCGGGCAATGGCGTCACTTTGCAGCTAAATTTCCACCAAAGTTATAAATTTGAATATGAAAGTGAACGGCTAAAATCCCAGTTTATGGATAAGATTGACTACATTCATCGCCATTACAATCATCGTCGCCATGACGAGGACGCCTCTTCTTAATCGTTAGTAAGCTAAATTTTCGACAGTATTTTATTTTTTCATTAAAAAGCACCGTCCTATTTTATTAGAGCGGTGCTGATTAATAGAGGCATTAATTGTTACTAGATTTTTCGAACTCTAACGATGCGACCTTTAATTTTTCCCTGTTGTAAATGCTTAAGCGCTTTATTAGCTACCTCTCTATGTACGGCCACATAAGACTGCATTTCACCGATATTAATTTTTCCTACTTCAGCACCGCTTATACCGCTGTCGGTAGTGAGTGCACCTAAGATATCGCCGGCGCGTATTTTGCTTTTGCGCCCACCTGCAATGTTTAAGGTGACCATCTCTGGCTGCAGGGGAGGGGTATTACTATTAAGATCCGCCAATGAGCCCTGCACAATAGTGGCCCCTTGGTATTCTTCAATTAAGTGCACCCGATAAGCCTCTTGCGGACTATAAAGGCTTAAGGCTAAGCCTTGCATACCAGCACGCCCGGTGCGGCCAACGCGATGCACATGCACTTCGGGATCTTGGGTAATATCAAAGTTAATGACGGCGGCTAACTCTTTAATATCTAATCCTCGCGCCGCCACATCGGTGGCTACCAAGATATTCGCGCTGCCATTGGTAAAGCGGATCAAGACTTGATCGCGCTCTCTTTGTTCTAAGTCGCCATTTAAAGCCAAGGCGGAAAAGCCCAATTCATTAAGGTGATCGGCGACTTCTTGGCAAGCCCGTTTTGTATTACAAAATACCACAGCAGAGCGCGGAGCATAGTGGGCAAGTAAGGTGGCTAGTGCTTGCTTTCGCAAGTTTGGCGACACCTCAAATAATAATTGCACTATGGTATCGCCACGATGTTCATCGGCTACCGACACCCGCTCGGGCTGTTGCTGTAAGCCCTGACTAAGCTCAACAATGGCACTGGGATAGGTGGCAGAAAATAATAAAGTTTGGCGCGCGGTGGGAGCATAAGACACCACTTGCTCTATATCATAAGCAAATCCCATATCCAGCATGCGATCCGCTTCATCTAATACCAAGGTATTAAGGTGCGCTAAATCAAGGCTACCTTGCTCAAGATGCTTAAGCAGGCGCCCAGGTGTCCCCACCACAATATGCGCGCCATACCCTAAAGTAGCGGTTTGCGCTGCGGTAGGCGAGCCGCCGCATAACACCACCAATTTTACATTGGCCATAGCACGCGCTAATCGGCGCAACTCTTGGGCTACTTGGTCTGCTAACTCACGAGTGGGGCAAATTACCATAGTTTGCACGGCTAAATGCGATACATTTAATCGGGCTAATAACGCTAAGCCAAAGGCCACGGTTTTACCGCTACCGGTACTGGCTTGAGCGATTACGTCTTTGCCATTTAGCATTAACGGCAAGCTTGTCGCTTGAATGGGCGTCATACGGGTGTATTCGAGGCTAGTTAGATTCTCAATTAAGGCGTTATCTAGCGCTAGGGTAGAAAATTCGGTTTGGTTCACAAGAAGCTCTTAAAATAGAAAAATAAAGACGCGCTATGGCGGGTGCTCATCATAGCAGAAATGCGCCAGCTGTGTGTTTTTTTGCCAGTCGCTTTAGGTCATAACTGCATGCAGCGGGAGACGCGAGCGCCTCTTTTTTGTTTTAGTCCGCCTCGGCTTGCTGAAATTCAGCGACAATTTTTTCTCTTAGCTGTTGTTGTTGACAGGCAGTTAAGGGTTGTTGTTGGGCATTAGTTAAACTAAAAAAGTCTTCTACTCGCTCGCCTATGGTAGTGATCTTAGCCGCATGCAAATTAAGATTAAGCTGGCTAAATATATTTCCAAGGCGTGCTAATAAGCCTGGAGTATCGAGCGCAATGAGTTCCATGACACTGCGTTTATGAGAGCGCTTAGTATGTAAAAAATTAACCTGAGTGAGCACACTAAACTCACGGTGGCGTCGAGAAGGGGGACGAATACGGATTAACGGCGCATGTTTACTGACTAAAGTATCGGTTAAACGCTGACAAAGCTCAGCTAAGCGATCGCCACTCACTGGCTGGCCGTCTGGCTCTAGGACGATAAAGGTATCCAGAGCATAGCCATCTTTAGAAGTCATGATCTGAGCATCATGAATATTAAGATTTTTTTGATCAAGGGCCGCCGCCACGCGACCAAATAAGTTAGGCGAGTCTGGACAATAAATAAATAATTCACTGCCTCCTCGACTCGGTTGCTGGCTAATTTGTACTAGGGGCATATTCGCATCAGAGTGAGCTAAAATATGGCGGCTATGCCAGGCAATTTGCTCTGGCGTGTGGCGTAAAAAATAGTCTGCGGTAAAGCGAGCCCATAACGGTTTAATCAGTGCTTCTGGCGTATCGAGTTGTAAGAGAATTTGGCGTGCTTGGCGCTGATTTTCACGAATCGTCAGTCGTAAGTCGGGTGGGTTTTCTAAGCCTTGGCGCAGCGCTTTTTGGGTAGAAAAATACAGCTCACGCAATAAACTGCCTTTCCAATCATTCCATAAATTATCATTAGTGGCGCAAATGTCGGCCACCGTGAGTACATATAAATAATCGAGACGAATTTCATCTTTCACTTGACTAGCAAACTCACTGATCACGTCAGGATCATAGATATCTCGGCGTTGGGCGGTGACCGACATTAATAGATGCTGGCGCACTAACCAGACTACCAGTCGAGTATCAGCTTTATTTAATTGATGTAATTCACAAAATCCTTGGACATCCTCGGCGCCAAGCTCAGAATGATCCCCACCCCGACCTTTAGCTATATCATGAAATAAGGCGGCGATATTGAGCAGTTCAGGTTTTCGCATCCGGCTACAAATATCAAAACACAGCGGGTGCTGGCGTTTTGTAGTGCTGTGGCGAAAGCGATAAATATTTTTTAATAGGCGGTGGGTATGCTCATCCACCGGATAAGCATGAAACATATCAAATTGCATTTGCCCGACAATCGGTGGCCATTGTGGCAAGTAGGCGGCTAAAATGCCATAGCGATGCATCAGAGTGAGCGCTAAGCCACCTCCTTGGTGGTGGCGCATGAGTTTCATAAAAAAATGCCGACAAGACTCCTGTTCACATAAAAAGCCATGTAATTCACGTCTTGCTTCGCGTAGTAAACGCAAGCTAGTGGAGTAAATGCCGGTGATCTGTGAGTGCAGCGCAATATGATAAAATAAGCGCAAAATTGCGGCGGGATCCCTAATAAAAAGAGTAGGATCTATAACATCGATCAAGGTGCCACGTAAGCGAAACTCATGAGTTAAGTTTTTTACATCCATGGCGATATGACCCAAGATGGCTTCATCAAACAACTGTAAGAGCATTTCATTAAGCTCTTGGACGCGGCGCACCGTTTGATAAAAACGCTTCATCATGTGTTCTATGGCTTGATTGCCGTGGCCAACATAGCCTAGCGCTGTGGCTACCGCGCGCTGGCGATCAAATAACAAGCGGTTATCGGCTTTTTGTGTGCACATATGCAGCGCAAAGCGCAGTTGCCAGAGGAAGTTTTGGCAATCGAGTAATTCTTCATATTCGTCTTGACTTAAAAAGTCATGGCTAACCATTTCATGTAAGGTAGCCGCACCAAAATGGCGGCGTACCACCCAACTAATAGTTTGAATATCGCGAAGGCCGCCCGGACTACTTTTAATATCGGGCTCTAATTTATAGCTGGTATCTTGATATTGCTGATGACGGGCAATTTGCTCTTGGCGTTTGGCTTCAAAAAACGCTTGGCTCGACCAAAACTTATCAGGCTGGGTGGCGTCAGTGAGGGTAGAAAACAACTGATAAGAGCCAGTAATTAAGCGCGCTTCAATGAGATTAGTGGCGATGGTGAGATCCTGCTCACCTTGGCGAATACACTCTGCTACGGAACGTACGCTGTGTCCTACTTCAAGATGCAAATCCCAGAGCAAGGTAATAAAGCTGCCAATGCGCTCATTAATATCGGGATTAGCGGGGTTTTCACACAAAATCAGCAAGTCGATATCAGAATAAGGGTGTAGCTCACCCCGACCATACCCGCCCACCGCCACAAGCGAGAGCTCAGGATAGTGGTCTAACTTCACACGTTGCCAAAGCCCTGCCAGTAGCTGATCCATATGCTGAGAGCGAGTGACCACCAACTCCATAATGTTATCGCCGGCTTTAAAACGCTTTTCTAACCAAAGTTGCAACTCGCTGAGAATATCTTTGCACTTAGACAAGGTCAGATCGCTTGGTTTAAGACAGGCGGGAGCTAACAAGGTATTTCTCTTCATAACCCGCTCCTTTTTAGTGCAGAGGGCTTAATGTGGTGAGGAAGTTAAGAGGCGCTAAATGCAACAAGGCGCCGCAGCGCCTTGTTCTTAGATACTGGGTATCCGTGCTTGTTATTATTCGCCCGCGGCTCTAATGCTAGTGGCATGATTACCTTTGGGGCCTTGTTCAATTTTATATTGTACCAACTGGCCTGCTTTTAGGGTTCTATACCCGTCCATTTCAATCGTAGAAAAGTGAGCGAAAATATCTTCGCCACCATCATCTGGGCAGATAAAACCAAATCCCTTTGCGTTATTAAACCACTTCACCGTACCGGTTGTCATACTCTTGCATCCCTTATGCTTAAACATCCTAAACAACTTTCGCAAGCCACATTAACACCACTGTGTTTGCTCGCTATTACTACAGGCGCTTCTACGCCGGATGCGGTCAATCTGTTAAGCCAAATCACGCTTAAACAGTCATGACCTTAGTCCACTTTAATCAAACCTTTAACTGAGTCAAGCCTTTGTTTAGCGCTTCACAGTGCTGAGCTAAGACAGTTGACAGTGCCCACATACCCGCTAGGGTGAAGGAAAGACAGGCTAATCAGTTCCTGATATTCTGATAACATAATACAAAGCGTCATTAATATTTTTCGACAGCTTGCCTGTTATCAGGGCGGTTGTTATCAGAAACTGTGAGTCAGAGTAACGTTATGAGCAGGAGTAACCCACACACCGACGGTGAACAATTAAAAGAACGACAGAGGGAAGAATTAGCGCTACAACCCCCTCCTATGTATAAAGTCTTATTAAATAATGACGATTATACGCCCATGGATTTTGTGGTGGAGGTGTTACAGCATTTTTTCAACATGGATGAAGATAAAGCCACGCAAGTAATGATGGCGGTGCATTACCAAGGAAAAGGGATATGCGGAATCTTTACCGCTGAAATAGCAGAAACCAAAGTTGCACAAGTTAATCAATATGCTCGGCTACATGAACACCCGCTGTTATGCAGCATGGAGCAAGAATAAGTGAATACCCGCCGCAACGGGACACCGATGTTTTAAGGGGAGGTGCCTATGTTGAACAAAGATCTTGAGAGCACGTTAAACGATGCCTTTAATGAAGCGCGCCGTGCTCGCCACGAGTTCATGACGGTGGAGCACCTGCTACTCGCGTTGTTGAATAATCCCGCAGCTAAAGAAGCGCTAATTGCCTGTGGCGCCGAATTAGATGCGTTGCGCCGTGAAATTCAGCTTTTTATTGAGCAAACGACACCACTACTACCCAGTGGTGACACTGAGATTGAAACCCAGCCTACATTAGGGTTTCAACGAGTCTTACAGCGCGCCGTATTTCACGTACAGTCTTCGGGGAATGCCGAAGTCACGGGTGCGAATGTATTAGTGGCCATTTTTAGTGAGCAAGAATCCCAAGCCGCTTATTTGCTGAAAAAAATTCAAATTAGTCGCTTGGATGTCGTTAACTTCTTGTCTCATGGGGTGCGTAAAGACCAACAAGCTGATGAAAATAGTGCCGCCTCCCAAGATGAAAGTGCTGAGGAGGCGGGCAGCAATCAAGCTGAAGGCTTTGTTAATAATCTAAATCATTGGGTGAAAGAGGGGCGCATTGATCCCTTAATTGGCCGTGAGCATGAAGTGGATCGCGCGATTCAAGTATTATGTCGACGGCGCAAAAATAACCCGCTGCTAGTCGGCGAAGCGGGGGTGGGTAAAACGGCCATTGCCGAGGGCTTGGCATATCGTATTGTAAAGGGCGATGTGCCAGAAGTGATGGCCGATAATATTATCTACTCGCTCGATATGGGCGCCTTATTAGCGGGCACTAAGTATCGCGGTGATTTTGAAAAACGCTTTAAAGCCTTGTTAAGACAATTTGAAAAGCAAAAAGGCGCTATTTTATTTATTGATGAGATACACACCATTATTGGAGCCGGTGCTGCCTCGGGCGGTCAATTAGACGCGGCTAACTTATTAAAACCTATGCTCTCCAGCGGGCAAATTCGTTGCATGGGCTCCACTACATATCAAGAATACAGCCAAATTTTTGAGAAAGACCGAGCGCTGGCCAGACGTTTTCAAAAAATAGATATCCCTGAGCCTTCTGTGGAAGAAACCACAAAAATCTTAATGGGGTTAAAGAGTCGTTATGAGGCGCATCATGATGTGCGCTATACCCATCCGGCCATTAAAGCGGCGGCTGAGTTATCTGCTAAATACATTAACGACCGCCACTTACCGGATAAAGCGATTGATGTTATCGATGAAGCGGGCGCACGAATTCGTATGTTGCCGCCTTCTAAGCGTAAAAAAACCATCAGTGTGGGCGATATTGAAGCCATAGTGGCTAAGATTGCGCGCATTCCTGAGAAGTCAGTGTCTAACTCAGATAAAGAGGCATTGAAAACCCTTGAGACCAAGCTAAAAATGGTGGTCTTTGGCCAAGATAAAGCCATTGAAGTGTTGAGTGATTCTATTCGCTTAAGTCGCTCAGGCCTTGGCAATGAAAAGCGCCCCATCGGCTCTTTCCTTTTTGCCGGCCCCACAGGCGTAGGTAAAACAGAAGTCACTCAACAGCTAGCACGGGTGCTCGGGATAGAGTTGGTACGTTTTGATATGTCTGAGTACATGGAAGCGCATACTGTGTCGCGCTTAATAGGCGCACCGCCCGGTTATGTAGGCTTTGATCAAGGCGGGTTATTAACCGATGCCGTGATTAAGCATCCTCATGCCGTGGTGTTACTGGATGAAATTGAAAAGGCGCATTCGGATGTGTTTAATCTGTTATTACAGGTGATGGATAATGGTACGCTCACCGATAATAATGGTCGTAAAGCTGATTTTCGTAATGTGATTTTAGTGATGACCACCAACGCGGGCGTTCAAGAAACGGTACGCCAATCCATTGGTTTCCAACAACAAGATCATGCACCCGATGCCATGATTGAAATTAATCGCACTTTTGCTCCTGAGTTTCGTAACCGACTTGACCATATTATCTGGTTTAACCATTTAGATATGGCGGTAATTTATCAGGTAGTAGATAAGTTTATTGTTGAGCTGCAAGCACAGTTAGATGCTAAAGGCGTGTCAATGGAAGTGAGTGAGCCGGCGCGCACTTGGTTAGCTGAGCTTGGTTATGATAAGTCAATGGGCGCTAGACCCATGGGGCGGGTGATTCAAGAACAACTGAAAAAGCCGCTGGCCAACGAGTTGCTGTTTGGCGAACTGGTCGGTGGCGGCTCGGTTAAGGTCACCTTAAAGGATAACAAACTGCATTTTGATTATCAGTCTGAAGCCTCTTTGGCTCATTAACTTCACCGTTAGCGCATAATGCCAACAGGCCCGCCACTTTTGCTAGTGGTGGGCCTTTTTATTCAAGAGGCACAGGCCTAACAGAACAGGAAGAAAGTGAGCAAGACAGCCAAAAGTTAACAGTCAGAAGTGGCTGAGCCGTTAACGTTCGAATGTCTAGGCGAACGAATTAACGAGCGCGAAAGACGATACGGCCTTTTGATAAGTCGTAAGGCGTCAGCTGCACGGTAACTTTATCGCCGGTGAGAATACGAATGTAGTTTTTACGCATCTTGCCAGAGATGTGAGCAGTTACCACGTGGCCATTTTCTAGCTCAACGCGAAACATAGTGTTCGGCAGGGTATCCAAAATGGTCCCTTGCATTTCAATACTGTCTTCTTTAGCCATTGAGTCCTCTTGTTAACGCAGGCAATAAAAGCGGCCGAAATCATGGCAGATTTCGGGCGCACTGTAAAGTTTCCGCTCAGTCTTTGATGTCGAGCCAAGTTCCGGCTCTGAGTCGCTGATGGGGTTTGAAGTGTTGTTTATAATTCATTTTGGCGCATTCATCCACTTGATATCCCAGATACAACCAAGAAAGTTGCGCCTGTTTGGCTAGGGCTAGCTGACTTAAAATAGCAAAGGTGCCCAAAGAACGATGGGCAAGGCTAGGCTCAAAAAAGGTGTATAACGCACTCATGGCATGACTTAAGCGATCGGTGACTGCCACTCCAATGAGTTGCTCTGCTAACCAAAATTCAATAAAAGAGGCGGCGTGCCATTCACTTAATAAAAAACATTCATACTGGCGCCGACTGGGCGGGAACATAGTGCCGTCCCTGTGGCGCTCGCCAATATAGGTTTGATAAAGCGAAAAATAGCCTGGCTTATCGCTTTGGCTAATTTTTATTTCTACATCGCGATTTAAACGCTGAATACGTTTTTGGCTGCGACTAGGTTTAAAATTAGCGACTGGGATGCGCAGTGACTCACAAGCTTGGCAATGTTGACAGTGAGGGCGATACAAGTCGTTGCCACTGCGGCGAAAACCCGCACTGAGCAGTTGTTCATAGCCAACACAAGTGAGTTGCTCTTTATCTAACACCACCAGTAATTGTTCTTGCTGGTGGGGCAGATAGCTGCAGTTGTGCGCCGGTGTCACGCCTACTTTAAGATTGAGGGCTTTCATAAGGTGAGCGCTCCTGCTTGCCAACAGCCCTCTAATAAGGGTTTATTTTGTAAGTGTTTTAATTGCTTTAAAAAGTGACTGCGCGGCGCGCTCTTTACCCCTAAGCTCATTAAATGAGGGTTAGCTAACTGGCAATCAATGAGTTGCCCATGATGGCGGCTAAAATGGCGACATAACGCCAGCAACGCTAATTTAGAAGCATTTGGCACCAAGTGAAACATCGACTCTCCACAAAATAGCTGTCCTAAGCTAATGCCATATAAGCCAGCGACTAATCTCTCTTCTTGCCACACCTCTATTGAGTGCGCATGACCAGCTTGATGCAGCTGGCTATAAGCGGCTTCTATTTCATGGGTGATCCAAGTGCCTTCTTGTTGTTTTCTAAGGGCACTACAATGGTGAATAACCTGTGAAAAAGCGCAATTTATGGTAAAGCGATAGGGGTTTTTCTTGGCAAGCTTGGCGAGGCTGCGACTCACATGCAACTCTGTGGGAATAAGCAGCGCTCTTGGATCCGGAGACCACCACAAATAAGGCTGGTCTTGTTCAAACCAGGGGAAAATTCCCATGCTATAAGCTAATAGCAGTCGCTCTGTACTGAGATCGCCGCCAATGGCTAACAAGCCACTGGGATCCGTTAAAGCTTGCTCGGGGTAGGGGAACCATAAGCTGTGATCCAATAATGTTAACATCATCTCTCCCGTTATGGGGCAGGGGGAGTTTGCCAGTTATTACCGACTTGTTGCTCAATATAATCGCGAATAAATTGGCGTACTTTTTGTGAAGGAGTGACATCTTCTTGGGCACATAATTTCTCAAATAACGCTTTTTTATCAGGATCAATTAATAAGGTGAGACGTGCGGTTCTTCGTTCCATTTCAGCTCCCATTATTGAGGATTGAATTGGCCTATCGGGGGCCAGTTATGTTAATCATATTATCATTGTATGAACGGTTAATGAGCATATACTTGATGCTTCCCCCTGATATTAGGGGATGATTAGGAGAACGCCATGGCTCATCGTGCCCATTTATTTTCTTTACGCCTTGGTCATGCGCTGCGTGAAAGCTGTTTTAACGAACCCTATAACCGCGCGCGGTTAATCAAAGATATATTAGCGGGCATCACGGTGGGCATTATCGCTATTCCATTAGCCATGGCATTAGCTATCGCCAGTGGGGTCGCTCCGCAATACGGTCTTTACACCGCGATTATCGGCGGCTTTCTTATTGCGTTGACTGGCGGCTCGCGCTTAAGTATTTCTGGCCCCACCGCCGCCTTCGTGGTCATCTTATACCCCATTGCTCAACAATATGGTTTAGGCGGCTTATTACTCGCCACTGTGATGTCGGGCTTAATATTAATCGGCTTGGCTTTAATCCGCTTGGGACGATTAATTGAATACATTCCGGTTGCCGTGACTCTCGGCTTTACCGGCGGCATTGGGGTGGTGATTGCCACTTTACAGTTAAAAGATTTCTTAGGCTTAACTGAATTAGTGATGCCTGCTCATTACTTAGATAAAGTCTCTGTATTAGCCCATGCCTTTCCGCAACTATATTGGCCCAGTGTCGCCATTGCGCTCTTAACTTTAATTATTATGATCACTTGGCCGCGCCTTAAGTTGGCGGTACCTGCACATTTACCTGCGGTGATTATTGCCAGCCTAGCTACTTGGCTGCTTAATGGCCAGGGGTTAGAGGTTGCGACTATTAGCAGCCAGTTTAGCTATGTTTTAAGTGATGGCAGTGTTGGACAAGGTATTCCCCCCGTGTTGCCCCAATTTACCTTGCCTTGGCTACAACCCGGCACCACAGGCGCCGAGCTCACTCTCGATTGGAGCCTGCTCCAAGCCTTATTACCCGCCGCCTTCGCGATTGCCATGTTGGGCGCCATTGAGTCGTTATTGTGTGCCGTTGTATTGGATGGCATGACAGGTAAACGCCATAGCGCAAATAGTGAATTATTAGGCCAAGGAATTGGCAATATAGTGGCGCCTTTTTTTGGTGGCATCACGGCCACGGCCGCCATTGCGCGCTCAGCGGCAAATTTCAAAGCGGGTGGCCAAACGCCAGTATCGGGCATGGTCCATGCGCTGGTGGTGTTAGGCGCTTTGGTGTTATTAGCGCCCATGCTGGCCTATGTGCCCATGCCGGCGATGGCCGCGTTATTGATGGTGGTGGCATGGAATATGAGCGAAGCACCTAAGTCTATTCGGCTATTAAAGACCGCCCCTCGTGGCGATATTTGGGTGTTTTTAACGTGTTTTTCGTTAACTATTTTATTCGATATGGTCATCGCTATCACGACCGGTATTTTAGTGGCGGCCGTACTATTTATGCGCGATATTGCCGAAATGACCCGCGTCAGTGATATTACTCATAGTGAGCGCGTTAAAGCCTGTGCTTTGCCCAATGATTGGTCGGTGTTTAAAATTAATGGCCCTTTGTTTTTTGCCGCCGCAGATCGGGTGTTCAGTGAATTAGCGGGGTTATGTCACCAGCAACAGGGTGTCATCTTGTATTTAGATGCGGTTTCTATTTTAGATGCCGGAGGGCAGGGTGCATTAACGGGTTTTATCCAGCATTGCCAGCGCCAAGGCATAAAAGTGATAGTGGCTGATTTACAATTTCAACCGCTAAAAACCTTAGCCCGAGCGGGTATGCAGCCCATTGTCGGTGAGCTTGCCTTTTATGCCACATTACAAGAGGCACTAAGCAGAGTGAGTGAAGGGCGCGCCCTCGAATAATGAAAACGGCGCCAAAGGGCGCCGTTTATACTTAAACCAGCGACACTTTTATCGCGTTAGTTAATGCCATCTAAGAAGCGCTCAGCATCTAGGGCAGCCATACAACCGGTGCCGGCAGAAGTAATAGCTTGGCGGTAGGTATGATCCATCACATCCCCCGCAGCAAAAACGCCTTCTATGCTCGTTTGAGTGGCGTTACCTTGTAAACCTGATTGCACTTTGAGATAGCCGTTTTCCATCTCTAGCTGGTCAACAAACATTTGGGTATTCGGTTGATGACCGATAGCAATAAATACCCCAGTTAACTCGAGCTGCTCTTGCTCGTCGTTTTGGGTGTTTTTTAAGCGCACTCCAGTTACGCCCATATCATCACCGAGCACTTCTTCTAGCGTACGATGAGTGTGCAAAATAATATTACCGCTATCGACCTTTTCCATTAGACGGTCAATTAATATTTTCTCTGAGCGAAATTCATCACGTCTGTGGATCAAATGCACTTCTGCTGCAATGTTAGATAAATACAAGGCTTCTTCTACGGCAGTATTGCCTCCGCCCACCACAGCCACTTTTTGATTACGATAGAAAAAGCCATCGCAAGTCGCACAAGCAGAGACGCCTCGGCCTTGAAAAGCTTCTTCTGAGGGTAAGCCTAAATATTTGGCAGAAGCGCCAGTGGCAATAATAAGCGCATCGCAGGTATAGGTAGTGCTATCGCCAGATAAGGTAAAAGGGCGCTGGCTTAAGTCCACACTATTAATATGGTCGATAAGAATTTCGGTTTCAAAGCGCTCGGCGTGAGCCTTCATGCGCTCCATTAACGCAGGTCCAGTTAATCCTTCGGCATCACCTGGCCAATTTTCTACATCGGTGGTGGTAGTTAATTGGCCACCTTGCTGGATCCCCGTCACTAACACCGGACTAAGGTTGGCGCGTGCTGCATACACGGCGGCGGTATATCCTGCAGGACCGGATCCTAAGATCAGCAGTTTGGCATGTTTTGTTTGGCTCATTGTGTCTCCAACCCAAGAAGGCAGATAAAGGTGGCACGATTGTAGGGGATAGCGGGGCGGGAATAAAGGACTACGAGGGGCAGCGACTTAGTGGAAGTCGGTAATTAAAGTGTTCAATCGTTACATCGCTAGTCGATGACTAGTATATTGCAAACTTCGTTTATAACGAATAGTTATGCAATATAGCGTTTGGTGCTAGCAGTGCTTTTAACTACGGGATTTATAAAAACACGAGCCTACAGTCATTAAATAACGAGCATCTAAAAATCTAAATGACTATTATCTTAATTATTTTAGTCGCCTATGCTGTGCTAGGTTGCTTTGGTAGCGCTTAACACTGTTGCTTTAGCTGAAGTATTAAAAATACTAATAGTGCTTAGGTTGCTATTTTAAGATGAAAACAAACGTATCTGCTACCTGCAGACCATTTGCCATGTTAAGATACTAAAAGATATGCTGTAATAGATAATCGCGTTTTTATGTACTTATCTGTTTTCTACATTGCGAGATGGTGAGCACATCCTCAGGGTGAATATTGCAAGTGCAGCGCTTGAGCCTGCTGATGTTAACCTGCCGTTTTGTGTCAGTCTGACTATTCACAGTGGAATATATCGAAAATGAGTCAAAGGATGGATGAAGTGTTAGATTTAAACAGTAGACCGGCTAAAGACCTCGATCGTATCGATCGCAATATCTTAAACGAGCTACAACAAGACGGGCGTATCTCTAACGTAGAATTATCTAAACGAGTAGGCTTAAGTCCTACTCCTTGTTTAGAGCGGGTTCGTCGCTTAGAGCGCCAAGGTTACATTGAAGGTTATACTGCGATTCTTAACCCTCAGTATCTCGATGCTTCATTACTGGTATTTGTAGAAATTACTCTGAATCGGGGCACGCCCGATGTGTTTGATGAATTTAATGACGCGGTGCAAAAACTAGAAGAGATTCAAGAATGCCATTTAGTATCTGGTGATTTTGATTACTTATTAAAAACCCGCGTTGCCGATATGTCGGCCTATCGTAAGTTGTTAGGCGAAACCCTATTGCGCTTACCTGGCGTGAATGACACCCGCACCTATGTGGTGATGGAAGAGGTTAAGCAAAGCAATCGCTTGGTAATAAATACCCGTTAAGCTGTGCTAATGGCCTTGGCTCTGGTATTTTTACCCAGTGCAAGCGTGTCATAAACTCAGAACTTGCGAGCGGCCTAGGCCGCTCGCTTGTCGTTTGAGTACCTGACGACCCAGGTTGTCGCAGACCAACCATTGAATATGTGTCATAACCTAAAAGTGAGGAGCAGGCGGTTGGCGGAGAAAAAGTTATTTACTCCTATGTCTGGTTTACAGCGTCTGTTTGAGGCCGGATTGATCACCATTATTTTAGTGGCGATCTTTATGATGTTGTCATTAATGTCCTACCACTCGTCGGATCCTGGTTGGTCACAAACCGCATGGGGAGGAGAAATCCGTAATGCTGCGGGGCCTGCTGGGGCCTGGCTGGCAGATATACTGCTATTTTCTTTTGGCTTTTCAGCTTATTTAATTCCGATTTTTATGGTGTTAGTGGGTTGGCTTACCTTATGGCGTCCTCGTGCACTCAGCGATATTTGTTACCTCACCTTAGGGCTGCGTATCATTGGTTTTTTAATGTTGCTACTCAGTATGCTCACGCTAGCCAGCATGAACTTAGGCAATATTTATTATTTTTCATCAGGCGGGTTAATTGGCGATATGCTAACGGCGGCGATGGTGCCGGTGTTTGGCACCTTAGGCACCACCTTGTTGTTATTATGCGGCTTTGCCACGGGAGTGACCTTTTTTACGGGCTGGTCTTGGTTATTAATTGTAGAGCGTTTAGGGGGGCGGTATTAAATGCCCCCGCACTGCTTAGTCATTTACCGGCACGCATTGTGCAGTGGCAAGAAAATAAGCGCCACGCTCAAACTGCACTGCCACTGGCGCCCAAAACTAAGACGGATAAAACGCCAGACCAAGCAGAGCCGCAGAGCGCTGAGAATAGCTTTGTTAGCTGGCGGCGTTTTAAAGAGCGTTTAGCACCGCAACCAGCAGCGACTGTTGATGCCGCCGATGACCCTCTGATGGCGCCGCTGCCGGCTGCGCCAAAGCGCACTTTATTACAAAAGAAAGCGCCACCGGTGCGCAAAGAGCCGGTGTTTAATGGTCATCAAGAGCCAGAGGCGGCGAGCGCTGAGGCGGAAGATGCATTGATATTTGACGACTCAGCCGCTGAGGAGCTCTTACAAAGCAGTCCTTTGACCAGTGCGCCTGTTAACACGCCTGCTTCAGCCACAGTGAGTCCGCATGTAGCACAAGTGCCAGTCTCGAATACCGAGTGGCCAGCAGAAGATGAATTTGACTTACCTTGGCTAAAAGAAGATACCCAGCCGCAGGTGGCGGCGGCTGCTGCGCCAGTTTCAAAATTACAACGCCAAGCTCTGCCGCTCCCTTCTTATGAGTTATTGGACGTGCCAAAACCCCACCAGCATACGGTGAGTGAGGCTGAGTTGGAGCGCATTGCGCGCTTAGTCGAAGCTAAGCTTGCCGATTATAATGTGCAGGCCAACGTCGTGGGTGTGTATCCGGGCCCGGTGATCACGCGTTTTGAATTAGACTTAGCGCCTGGTATTAAAGTGAGTAAAATTGCCAGCCTAGATAGAGACTTAGCTCGCTCATTATCGGCGATCAGTGTGCGAGTCGTGGAAGTCATTCCGGGTAAGCCCTATATCGGTTTAGAGCTGCCTAATACGCGCCGCGAGACCGTTTATTTACGGGAAGTGATTGACAGTGAAGCGTTTGAAGATAGTCGCCATCCGTTGACTATGGTGCTAGGCCAAGACATTGCCGGTGAGCCGGTAGTGGTGAATTTAGCCAGAATGCCCCATGTGTTAGTAGCGGGCACCACGGGCTCAGGTAAGTCGGTGGGAGTGAACGTCATGATATTGTCGATGCTCTTTAAGGCTACGCCTGAAGAAGTGCGCTTTATTATGATTGACCCCAAGATGTTGGAGCTCTCTGTGTATGAGGGCATCCCCCATCTCTTAACCGAGGTGGTCACTGACATGAAAGATGCGGCAAATGCGCTGCGCTGGTGTGTGGGTGAAATGGAGCGGCGTTATAAGCTGTTGTCGTCGGTGGGAGTTAGAAATCTACAAGGTTATAACACTAAGGTACAAGAAGCGATAGATGCGGGTGAGCCTATACGCGACCCCTTATGGGATGCCACTCAATCTATGGATACTTACCCTCCGGCATTAGAAAAGCTCCCTCATATCGTGGTGGTCATCGATGAATTTGCCGACATGATGATGATAGTGGGCAAAAAAGTAGAGGAGCTGATCGCGCGCATTGCACAAAAAGCACGAGCAGCCGGTATTCACCTAATATTGGCCACTCAGCGCCCCTCGGTCGATGTGATTACGGGCTTAATTAAAGCCAATATTCCGACGCGAATGTCATTTCAAGTGTCCAGTAAAATAGACTCGCGTACCATATTAGACCAACAAGGTGCCGAGTCGTTACTGGGCATGGGTGACATGCTGTATTTGCCAGCAGGCGATAGCACGCCAACGCGTGTGCATGGCGCTTTTGTTGATGACCATGAAGTCCATAAGGTGGTGGCTGCTTGGAAAGAGCGAGGGGAGCCCGATTATATTGAAGATATTCTAAGTGGCGAAGTGGGGCCTGAGGGCTTGCTTCCTGGTGAAGTGGCTGAAGAAGATGAAGATGCCGCCGACCCATTATTTGATGCTGCGGTAGCTTATGTCGTAGAGACGCGTCGTGGCTCTATCTCTGGGGTGCAACGTAAGTTTAAGATAGGTTATAATCGCGCCGCTCGCTTAATTGAGCGAATGGAGCAACATGGCATTGTGAGTGCAGCCATGGGCAGCGGTCAACGAGAAGTATTGGCACCTCCGCCAGTTAGGGAGCGCAATTAAATGAAAAAATTAGCGACATTAGGTATTTTATTGTGGTCGGTAAGTAGCGTCGCCTTGGCCGATGCTCGCACCGAGTTACAACAAAAATTAGCCCGTTTTGATCAGTTTTCTGCCGAATTTAGTCAGCAAGTGTTTGATGAACAAGGGCAAGCCATGCAAACGGCGAAAGGTACCATGCAACTTGCGCGCCCCGATAAATTCCGTTGGCATACGGTATCTCCCGATGAGAGCTTAATTGTTTCTAATGGTAAAAGTGTCTGGATGTATGACCCTTTTGTAGAGCAAGTTAGTATCGCGCCCCTCGAAGAAGCTATCCAGAATACGCCGTTTTTACTTATCGCCGGACGCGATGGCAAGCGCTGGCAAGATTATGAAGTGACACGCGAAGGCGCTGATTATATTGTTACCAGTAAAGATACCAGTGAATTAATTAGTCAATTTAGCCTGCGCTTTGATAGTAAAAATCGTATTGAGCGCTTTAGCGTGCTGGAGTCGGGTGGTCAGCGCAGTGACTTCACTCTACATAAAGTGAATACTCAGCCTAAGGTGAGCAATACCACTTTTACCTTTACCCCGCCCAAAGGCGTGATGGTGGATGATCAGCGCTAATCGGTCCCATTAACCCTGAGTCTAAACCGAGCCCATTCGCTCGGTTTTTTTATGACTGCACCACGGGCGTGGGTCTGGGAAGAAAATACGCCAAGTCTTAAGGGAAATTAAGCTAAGCCTTGAATAAGCTATAATGGACGCGCACGGTATTTTAGTTAATAAGTGAGTAACTGATATGAGCACCTTGAGTCTGGACTTTGAGCAAGATGACTTTCGACCTTTAGCGGCGCGCATGCGCCCGCAGCGCTTAGAGCACTATCTGGGTCAAGAGCATATCCTTGCACCGGATAAACCGCTGCGCCGGGCATTGGAAGCGGGACAGTGTCATTCCATGATTTTATGGGGGCCACCGGGAACTGGAAAAACCACCTTAGCCGAGCTTATTGGGCTTTATTGTCAGGCAGAAGTAGAGCGCGTGTCGGCCGTGACCTCAGGCGTAAAAGAAATTCGTGCTGCTATTGAGCGTGCTAAAGAGCACAAACAGGCGGGGCGGCGCACTATTTTATTTGTGGATGAAGTTCATCGCTTTAATAAATCCCAGCAAGATGCTTTTTTGCCGCATATCGAAGATGGCACTGTCACTTTTATTGGTGCGACCACCGAAAACCCCTCTTTTGAGCTTAATAATGCCTTACTTTCTCGAGCGCGGGTCTATGTATTAAAACGCTTAGAAAGTACCGCCATTGAACAGATGCTTAGCCATGCGCTCACCACCGATAATATACTCGTTGAGCGTCATTTACACTTGGCTGACGGTGTGCAAAGTGCATTGGCGAAATTAGTAGATGGCGATGGCCGCAAAGCGCTTAATTACCTTGAGCTATTATCCGATATGGCGGTGAAGGTAGAAGGGCACTATCAGATTGACTTAAGCTTATTGGCCGAGATCACCGGTGAGCGTTTAGCGCGCTTTGATAATCAAGGTGATCTGTATTATGACTTAATTTCGGCGATTCATAAGTCGATTCGCGGCTCGGATCCTAATGCCGGTTTATATTGGTATGCTCGTATGATTAGTGCGGGCTGCGATGCGCTTTATATTGCGCGCCGCTTACTGGCCATCGCCTCAGAAGATATCGGCTTAGCGGATCCCAAAGCGATGGAAGTCGCACTTACCGCATGGGATTGTTATAGCCGCGTGGGGCCAGCAGAGGGCGAGCGCGCCATTGCTCAAGCTATTATTTATTTAGCCTGTGCGCCTAAAAGCAATGCGGTTTATAGTGCTTGGAATCAAGCATTAAAAGATGCTAAAGAGCTCCCCGATTATGAAGTCCCTCTGCATTTGCGTAATGCACCGACTAAGTTATTAAAAGAGTTAGGCCATGGCCAAGCCTATCGCTACGCTCATCATGAGCCCGGTGCCTACGCCCCAGGTGCGACATATTTACCGGATGCCTTAGTCGAACGCGACTATTATCAGCCAAACGATCGGGGCTTTGAGCAAAAAATTAAAGCCAAACTGGATTATTTACACCAACTCGATAAAGCCGCCTCTAATAATTAAAGGGCGCGCTGAGAGTTGGCGCGCCCTCTGTGGGCTGGTAAACTTACGCGTTGTTTTCATATTCTTAATTTAATAGAACAGTGCTTCTTTAATAGTAAAAGAGCTGCTCTATTCTCGCATTTAATAAGGTAACTCATGCTGGACTCCAAATACCTGCGCAACGACATAGCTCACACCGCACAGCGGCTCGCAAGTCGCGGCTTTACGCTCGATATCTCTGTGTTTAATGCGCTTGAAGAACAGCGTAAGTCTTTGCAATCCCGTACCCAAGAGTTACAAGCTGAGCGTAATGCCCGCTCTAAAGCCATTGGTTTAGCCGCCCGTAATGGAGAAGACATAGCCCCGCTTAAAGCGGCAGTCGCGAGCATTAATGAGGAATTAGACGGCTGTAAAGTGGAGCTAGACCGTTTACTTAATGAGATTGAAGCATTTAGCGCGGCTATTCCTAACTTACCTCATGACTCAGTGCCGGTAGGTAAAAATGAAGATGATAATGTAGAAGTACGCAAATGGGGTGAGTTACCGGTTTTTGATTTTGAAGCCAAAGATCATGTGGCATTAGGCGAAGCACTGGCCGGTTTAGACTTTAAAGGGGCGGTAAAGGTGTCTGGCTCACGGTTTGTGATTATGCAGGGCCAAATTGCTCGCATGCACCGTGCCTTAGCACAGTATATGCTGGACTTACATACCCTTGAGCACGGATATACCGAATGCTATGTGCCTTATCTGGTTAATAGCGACAGTTTATTTGGCACGGGTCAGTTACCTAAATTCTCTGCTGACTTATTTCATACCGCCATTGAGGGCGAGGGCGAAGAAGAGGGCAAAGTACGCCGCTTCTCATTAATCCCCACCTCAGAAGTGCCCTTAACCAATATTGGGCGCGATGAAATTTTTGAAGCCAGCGACTTACCGTTAAAACTTACGGCACATTCTCCCTGTTTTCGCTCCGAAGCAGGCTCTTATGGCCGCGATACCCGAGGCTTGGTGCGCATGCATCAGTTCGATAAAGTGGAAATGGTGCAGTTAGTGCATCCTGATACGTCTTGGGACACCTTAGAAGAAATGGTAGGGCATGCAGAAAAAGTCTTACAAGGGTTAGCGCTCCCTTATCGAGTGGTGGCCTTGTGTACTGGCGATATGGGTTTTAGTGCTGCGAAAACCTATGATCTAGAAGTGTGGTTGCCTGCGCAAAATACTTATCGTGAAATTTCATCTGTGTCTAATTGCGGTGATTTTCAAGCGCGACGTATGCAGGCTCGCGTGCGTGGCACTGAGGGTAAACCTCAGTTGCTGCATACTTTAAATGGCTCAGGGCTGGCGGTAGGACGTACCTTAGTTGCCGTGTTAGAAAACTACCAACAAGCGGATGGTCGCATTGCAGTACCGGCCATTTTGCAGCCTTATATGGGCGGCTTACAGTTTATTGGCTAATTTTTTAAAGTATGAGCATAAAGCCGCCAGTTAGGGATGACAATCTCACTGGCGGCTTTTTAATGGCCACTGGATTTAAGTTATTAGCTCACTCAATAACAGCGCTAGGGGCGCTTATTTATAGATTACTTCATCGAAAACTAGTTTTACATTGAATGAAGTTTATGCGTTTTATTTCGCTTTTTGTCATTCTCCTTTGGTAGAATGCACTCCCTTAACGAGGTCCTCGGCAACAGATGATGGTTTGGATAGACTTTGTAATTTTAGGCATTATTGCCTTATCAGCTGTGGTGAGCTTAGTCAGAGGATTCGTCCGAGAAGCCATGTCTTTGGCAACTTGGCTAGCGGCATTTTTTGTAGCCAGTCATTTCTATGCCGACCTCAGTGCCCTTCTGGATATCTCAGATCCGCTGATCCGTAATGGTAGCGCCATTGCCATCTTGTTTGTGTTAACCCTCATTCTGGGTGCGCTTATTAATTATATTGTTAGTCAACTGGTCGATAAAACAGGCTTATCGGGTACCGATAGAGTGCTAGGTGTCTGTTTTGGCGCTGTAAGAGGCGTGTTGATCGTGGCCGCGTTATTGTTTTTTATCGATACCATGACCGGGTTTTCTCAAAGTCTGTGGTGGAAACAGTCTGTGTTAATTCCCGAGTTCGGTATTGTTATCCAGTGGTTCTTCAGCCTGGTGCAAAATTCATCCAGCTTTTTACCCCCCAAGCCATAATGAATTGAGGAAGTGAATACATGTGTGGGATTGTCGGTATTCAAGGTACAACTCCAGTAAACCAGGCGTTATATGATGCATTAACAGTGTTACAACACCGCGGTCAAGATGCCGCTGGCATTGTGACTATCTGTGAAGATAGACTTCGCCAACGTAAAGCTAATGGCTTGGTGCGAGAGGTGTTTGAAGAGCGCCACATGCAGCGCTTAATCGGTAATGTGGGCATTGGCCATGTTCGTTACCCTACCGCAGGCAGTAGCAGTGTCGCTCAAGCACAGCCTTTTTATGTCAACTCCCCCTTTGGCATCACCTTGGCACATAACGGCAATTTAACAAATGCTCGAGAGCTAAAAGAAGAGCAATTTCGAGTCGCTCGCCGCCATATTAATACCACCTCAGACTCGGAAATTTTACTTAACGTCCTCGCCCACGAGATAGATCAGCTCACACAAAATCTGCACCTCGAACCTGAGCATGTGTTTGCGGCCGTGGCGGGAGTGCATAAAAAAATACGCGGCGCTTATGCTGCAGTGGCAGTCATTATTGGTCATGGCATGTTGGCGTTTCGCGATCCAAACGGTATTCGCCCCTTAGTACTAGGCAAGCGTGAGTGTGCACAAGGGGGGACCGAATATATGGTGGCCTCTGAAAGCGTGGCGCTCAATGCCGTAGGCTTTGAGTTGCTACGAGATGTGGCTCCCGGCGAGGCCATTTATGTGACGCAACAAGGGGAATTGTTCACCCAACAATGTGCACAAGAGCCGCAATATCAATCTTGTATTTTTGAGTATGTCTATTTTGCGCGCCCTGACTCCTTTATCGATAAAGTATCTGTGTATGCCGTGAGAGCGCGCATGGGTCTTAAATTAGGTGAAAAAATTGCTCGCGAATGGGAAGACTTCGATATAGATGTGGTGATCCCTATCCCTGAAACCTCGTGTGATATTGCGCTAGAAATAGCGCATAACTTGGACTTGCCTTATCGCCAAGGTTTTGTGAAAAATCGCTATATTGGCCGGACGTTTATTATGCCGGGCCAAGAACAACGCCAACAATCGGTGCGCCGTAAGCTTAATGCTATCCACTCAGAGTTTTTTGGTAAAAATGTGTTATTAGTGGATGACTCTATTGTGCGCGGCACCACCTCTGAGCAAATTATAAAAATGGCGCGAGAAGCGGGCGCTAAAAAAGTTTACTTCGCCTCTGCGGCTCCCGAAATTCGCTTCCCCAATGTGTATGGCATTGATATGCCCTCGGTAAATGAGCTGATCGCGTACGGCCGAGAAGTGGATGAAATTTGCCAATTAATTGGGGCGGATGGCCTTATTTTTCAGGAATTAGAAGACTTAGAAGATGCAGTACGTCATTTTAATCCTGAGTTAAGACGCTTTGAAACCTCGGTATTTACGGGAGAGTATGTCACTAAGGATGTGGATCAACGCTATTTAGATGAACAATATACGCTGCGCAGCCTTAATAGTGAACTTGCTGACTGCCAAGATGATGCGCATTTAGCAATTTATAATGAAGGCGAGTCTTAACGCCCATTTTTGACCTAGTTAAGGGGCCGCTCGGCCCCTTTTTAATCCAGTCAACCTGAATCCTCGCGCCTCGTCTGCTGTAAAGCCCGTAATAACTCCATCCTTTAAGCTTGTTAATAATTTGCTTCCGCGCCTAAGTCAGCAAAATAAGAGCTGTTTAAGCGAGTGACTAGTAATACAATATCAGCCCCAATCGTCACCAGCGTTAGGCTTCATTTCGAATGCTGATGTTGATACGGCTGTTATTAAGACCCTCATCATGCCTAAACGGTGACCTCGGTCTTGAACATGAGACCTAAACATATCCAAGCTTAGCATGTTAATGTAATGTAAAATTTTATCTGGCACCGATATTTGGATGGGTTAGTTTCCATTACCCTAAGTGATACCTGGACTTATTATGCTGATATCTATTATTGAACAAGCGGTATTAATCTTAGCTTTTGGCTGGCTTATCACCACCAATATGCGCCAATTACAAGCCTATCCGCGCCTGATGCCCATTAGCTCCGGAGTCTGGTTTGGTCTTATTACTATTGGCTGTATGTCACTGCCGTTTAGCATTGGGCCTGGCGTTTTATTAGATGTCGGTGACTCTGTTATTTTTGTAGCCGGCTTATTTGGCGGTGTGTTAACGGGTGGCTTAGCGCTGCTGTTAGCCAGTGTATTTAAAGTCTGGTTTAATGACTCAGATACCCTAGTGTCTATTATCAGCATGTCTTTTGCGCTGATTTTTGGCTTACTTATTAAATTGGCGCTGATACGCACCCGTTTCACCTTATCGCTGCGCTATTTAATTCCCGTGAGTTTAGTATTGAATGTGGTGAGTATTTCACTGATTTATTATCATGTTGAGCCACAATTAAAAGCCCATGTTTTATCTATGGCACTGCCTTTTTTAGTAGTCGCCATCCCGCTGACTTTGATGCTTATCTATATCATTAAAGACACAGAGCATCGCCAGTATGAACAGCAAGCGCTTAAAAACAGCCAAGCGCGTTTACTCGCTATTACCAGCGCCATACCCGATATGATGAGTGTGATTGATGAGCATGGTCGTTATCTGGAAATTATGGCTGATAATATTATCTTTTCTGATAATAAAGATGTGCGCCGCATAGGTAAAAGCTTGCATGATGTTTATCCCCTTGAACATGCTGAGCGAGTACTGGATTTTATTCAACGCACCTTACACGAGAAAAAAGTACTGCACTTGTTGTTTGATTTGCGCTTTGACGATGGCCTCCATCACTTTGAGAGTGTCGCTCAAGTGTTGCCCACTCCTGCTAATGAGCCCAGAGCGGTAGTGGTGCTAACGCGCGATATTAGTGAGCGCGTACAAGATGATACTGATCTGCGCATTGCCGCGGTGGCCTTTGAGAGCTTTCAGGGCATGCTAGTCACTGATAGGCATAATCGAATATTGCGTGTTAATCATGCTTTTACTAAGGTCACTGGCTATAGCCAAGCAGAGGTATTAGGCAAAACGCCCAGCATTTTTAGCTCAGGTCAGCATGACAAAAGCTTTTATAAAGAAATGTGGCAAAGCATTCAGCATCAAGGTCACTGGCAAGGCGAGATCTACGATAAACGCAAATCAGGCCAAGTATACCCGCAGTGGCTTTCTATTACGGCCGTTAAAGATAATAACCAAGATATTAGTCATTATGTGGCCAGTATTACCGACTTGAGTGCAGAGAAAGACAATGCTAAAAAGATCCATCACTTAGCTTATTATGACAGTTTAACGGGTTTACCTAATCGGCGCTTTTTAATCAATACCATTAAAGAAATGCAAAAATTAAGTGCGAGTCAGCAGCGATTAGGCGCACTCATTTTTCTCGACTTAGATCATTTTAAAAATATTAACGATTTATGGGGTCATGCGACCGGCGATAAGTTATTGCGCCACGTTGCCCATCAGCTCAGTAAGATGCTTAGTGCTCAAGACTGCTTAGCGCGCCTAGGCAGTGATCAATTTGTATTGTTACTTAATCTTCAAGCCTCGGACGATGTGGAACTGAAAAACAGCTTAGCCCAAAAAATAAGTGAGCTTCGAGACTTGTTAGATTTTGCCTATGTGCATGGTGAGCAAACTCTGCGTACCAGTGCTTGTTTAGGGACAGTCAGTGTGGATGGCGTAAAAGAGCCCGCCGAGGAGCTATTACGCCAAGCTGAGCTGGCGATGTATGCAGCTAAAGATATTGGGCGGGGCGAGCATTGTTTCTTTGATCCCGCTATGCAAGAAGCCATCTCTCAGCGCTTACTTTTAGAAGAAGATATAGTTAGAGGATTAGCCGCAAAAGAATTTGGCGTGTATTTTCAACCTCAATTTAACGATGAACATCAGTTAATTGGTGTTGAGTCGCTAGTGCGCTGGCATCATTTTGAGCGCGGTCTGCTTTCTCCGTTTGCTTTTATTGAGGTAGCAGAAGCGGCAGGTATTATGAAAAAAATTGATGAAGTCGTCATGCTTCGCGCTTGCGAGCAAATGGCCGCTTGGTCAACAGTGGCGGGCTTAAGTGACATTACGGTGTCGATTAATGTAAGCCCGGCTCAGCTTTATCAAACCGGCTTTGTAGAAGAAGTGCTCGCCGTAGTAAAACAGACAGGCGCTGATCTTAGGCGCTTAAAGCTTGAAATTACTGAGTCGATGTTGGTCACCGATATGAACCAAGCCATCTCTCGTATGCGAGAGCTGAAAGCGGCGGGTATTCGTTTTTCCATTGATGACTTTGGTACCGGCTATTCTTCACTACAATATTTACAGCAACTGCCACTGGATCAATTAAAAATAGATCAGTCTTTTGTGCGCGGCTTACCAGAAGATGCCAGCAGTTTAGCCATTATTAGAGCTGTGATTGCCATGGCCCATAGTTTAGGACTAGAAGTGATAGCAGAAGGTGTGGAGACCCAGACCCAGCGCGATATCTTGCTGGCTAATGGGTGTCAGCTTTACCAAGGCTATTTATATGCTAAACCGCTGCCAGCGGCCAAAATCGCTGAGCTGGTAGCCATAAATAATGATTGAGGCTTAAAAAAGTGCGGTGGGCCTATTTTATCTAAAAGAATAGGCTAGCCGTGCTTTAATAACATAGCTAGCCAATAAAAAAGGCCCCAGAGGGGCCTTTTCCAATCGATTGGTGGAGCTGGCGGGATTTGAACCCGCGTCCGAAAAACCTACGTCGTCGGTACTACATGCTTAGTCAGTCATTACATTCGCCATCTGCTGCGGACAGACACGCCACAGAATAACTAGCCTAAATTAGATTTAACGCTTCCACCGTCAGGCACGATTTCCACGCGATTCTGTGATATATGACCTTCCAATTCCCTAAGTCACAGACAAGCTAGGGTAGAAGGGCTCTAACAGGTTATTAAGCTGCTAGTGCGTAGTTTTCGTCGTTTGCGACTATTTTTTTGCGATTTTTTTACGAGGCCTATCGCACCTCGGCATGCACCTAGGAGTTCGTGAATCTCGTCGAATCCAGAATCAGCCCCAAGTTCGTTTATGGTATGGCAAAAATGGTGTAATCACAAGTGTTAGCGGTTTTTATGTTTCATCATGCGATCTTTTTCACGCTTCCAATCGCGCTCTTTTAGATCTTGGCGCTTATCGCGATCTTTTTTACCCTTCACTAAGCCAATTTCTATTTTTACCCAAGACTTTGACCAATAGAGCGCTAAGGGTACTAAGGTGTAGCCCTCTCTATCTAATTGACCCGCTAAACGGTCAAGCTCACGCCGTTTCAACAGTAATTTTCGTGAGCGCATAGGATCACAAACGACATGGCTAGAAGCCACATTTAAAGGAGTAATAGTGGCGGCAAATAAGAAGGCTTCGCCATTGCGAATAAAAACATACGAGTCTGCGATATTGGCTTTGCCAGCTCGCATCGCTTTTACTTCCCATCCTTGTAGTTCAAGCCCAGCTTCGATTTTTTCTTCTACATAAAATTCGTGCCTTGCCTTTCTATTGAGGGCAATGGTGCTGGAACCGACTTTTTTCTTCGCTTTGTTTTTTGTCATAGTAGCGCCATTATACGAGGTCGATGAAGGCTTTGGAATTGCTGTTATAGCAACTGCGTATTTTTCATACATTTATTGCCGCGCTTTGGACATAAGTTCATAACGCAGGTGCTTTGCAGGCCGTGAGTCCTTGCAAAATAAGTGCTAAAATCGCCCACAATTGCTGTTAGGAGAAATTATGCCGAGTATTACTCGCAGCGCACTGGTGATGTTTAGTGCACAACAAATGTATGAATTGGTCAATGATATTGATGCGTATCCGCAATTTTTGCCAGGATGTGTGGCAAGTCGGGTGGTTGCGCAATCAGATAATACCATTACTGCTGCCTTGGATGTATCTAAGGCGGGGATCCGCAAGACATTTACCACTAAAAATGTGTTAACGCCTTATGAGCATATTCGGGTGGAGTTAGTCGATGGTCCTTTTAAGGCGCTCAATGGCGGCTGGACTTTTACTGCCTTAGACGAACACGCCTGCAAAGTTGAGCTCGAGCTTTATTTTGAATTTACCTCGCGCTTAGTCGAGTTTGCCTTTGGGGGAATTTTTAAAGAGCTAGCCAATGCCATGGTGCATTCTTTTAGCGAGCGAGCCAGAGAGGTGTATGGCGATGAGTCTTATTCAAGTTGAAGTGGTGTATGCGCTGCCTCATAAGCAAGTTGTAGTGCCGCTAAAAGTGGCAAAAGAGAGCCAAGTAGAGCAGGTGATTATTCAATCGGGCATATTACAGCAGTTTCCACAGATTGATTTATCGCACAATATGGTGGGCGTTTTTGGACGCCAAGTTAAGCTTAACAGCCAGTTACGAGACGGCGATCGCGTAGAGATTTATCGTCCTTTATTAGCGGATCCTAAAGACATTAGGCGCAAGCGCGCCGAGCAGGCAAAAGAAGAAGGGCGAGCCGATAAAGTGACGGGCGGGCGGCCAAATCCTGGTCGGGCTAAATCAAATGCCAACGAGGCTTAAGCTCGATAGGCCTATCGAGCTTAAGCGTTAATAGTGAGCTTAATGGCTAATATTTTAATGATGAGCTAGCTTTACAGCCCTTGGTTAAATTCTGCAGGAGCAGCAAAGTCACCGCTCACAGACAGCAAGGCATCATTATTAAATTCAAGTACTAATTGCTTTTGTTCAACTTCACCACGTCCGGGTTTGAAATAATAGAGATAAACCCAGCGGTCGTGATTAAAGCTATCCAAGCTCATGGGATTGCCCAATAGAAACCGCACTTGCTCTTGGGTCATGCCACGGCGTAGCTGATCGACTTGTTTTGCTTCTAAATAGTTTCCTTGAGGAATATCTATTTTATAGACTAAGCCGCATCCTAACAGCGGTAAGCTTAATACTATGGGTAAAATCAAGGTTTTGAGTTGCATACGAGCACTATTTCCTGTGTGACTTGCGGCCATGATAGCGGCTGTAATGGCCTATGTAAAAGCCCAAGCATGACTTAACAAATTAATGATATAGCTGATTAAGGCGATGTGGGTTAAGTTACCCTTTTTGTTACGGCTCTCGCCACACCCCAAGTGGAGTGCATTCTAATAAGAAGGTTCAGTTTATCACAACGCTGAGTGACGCAGGCCATGCTGTGTCAGCGAGTGGGCGTGATTATCCATGATTTCTAGCACGCCCCTGACATTCACTGAGATGTTTTAATTTAATGAATAAGCGACACATTATGACAAAGCAGGTATTTCATCTAGGTATTACCGATACTGACTTACAAGGCGCTACCTTAGCTATTCTACCTGGGGATCCGCAGCGTGTAGCTCGTATTGCAAGCCAGTTAACCAACCCACAATTTTTAGCTCATTGTCGAGAATTTTGTATCTGGCGTGCTGAGTTGGCAGGCAAGCCTTTATTAGTGTGCTCTACGGGTATTGGTGGCCCCTCTACTTCTATTGCCTTAGAAGAGTTAGCGCAACTAGGGATTAATACCTTTTTACGCATTGGTACCACTGGCGCCATTCAACCTCATATTGCAGTAGGCGATATTATTATTACTAATGCGGCGGTGCGCTTAGAAGGGAGTAGTCAACACTTTGCGCCATTAGCTTTTCCAGCAGTGGCAGACTTTGAGTGTAGTTGTGCTTTAGTAGATGCGGCTCGTGAGTTAGCAATTACGCCCTATGTTGGCATTACCGCATCATCAGATACCTTTTACCCTGGCCAAGAGCGCTACGATACTTTTTCCGGACGCGTTACGCCCACTTTGCAAGGCAGCTTAAAAGAATGGCAAGCCATGGGAGTGCTTAATTACGAAATGGAGTCGGGTACTTTATTTACTTTTTGTGCCAGTCAGGGCTTAAAAGCGGGCTGTGTGGCAGGAGTAATTGTTAATCGTACCCAACAAGAGATCCCCCGTCAGCATGACGTTCAGTACGCAGAGCAGCAGGCGATTAATATTGTTATCGGTGCTGCACGGCGGCTGGTGTAGTTAAGAGCATTATAAAAAGTCGAGCACAAGCTCGACTTTTTATTATTTAGTTTAGGTTTAGCTAATCAATAGCTCTTTCGCATTCGCTAAGGTGTTAGCGGTAATTTTATCGCCCCCTAATAAGCGCGCCAGCTCTTGTAAACGCGTGTCTGTATCCAGCTCTTGCATACGGGTTTGAGTTTCGTGCTGATCACTATTTTTACTAACAAAGTAATGTTGATGGCCATTTCCCGCCACTTGAGGAAGATGAGTGATCACCAACACTTGAGTGGACTGGCCGAGTTGGCGAAGTAATTTACCGACCACTGCGGCGGTAGGGCCACTGACGCCGACATCTACCTCATCGAAGATCAAAGTAGGGGTTTCTACTTTCTGCGCGGTGATCACTTGAATCGCTAAACTAATGCGCGATAGCTCACCCCCTGAGGCCGCTTTTGCTAACGGGCTTAAAGGCTGACCTGGGTTGGTACTCACTAAAAACTCAACTTTATCGATACCCAAAGGTGAAAAGCCGACTGTGGTATCTGCAGTGACGGTTATTTCAAAGCGCCCGTGCTCCATACTCAGCTGATGTAAGCTTTTAGTAATTTGGCTATTTAAAGACTGAGCATAGCGCTGGCGACTGTGACTTAGTCGCTCTGCAGCTTGTAAAAACTGCTCTTTAGCGTGTGTCACTTCTTCATCCAGTGCTTCTAAACGCTCATTATTATTATCCATAGCTGCTAATTGCTGCTTAAGATGTTGGTGAAACTTGGCTAACTCATTTGCGCCTACTTGGTGCTTGCGCGCCAGCTCCATTACTTTGCTCATGCGCGCTTCCACTTCTGATAAACGCTGGGGATCTAACTCTAAGCGGTCTAAATAACGGCTAAGCTCGCTATAGCCTTCTTCTAATTGAATAAGGCTGCTGGCTAATAGCTCTTGAATGGGCGCAAGGAGGGCATCCATGGCACTTAACTCGGTAACGACTTTTAGACCTTGGCGCAAATGCTCAAGAGCATTAGTCTCTTCCCCGTCCGCTAATACATTAAGCGCTAATTGACAGTCACTAAGGAGCTCTGCGCCATTTGCCAGGCGCGCATGCTCTGCTTCTAGCTCAGGAAATTCATCGCTAGCTAGCGCCAATTCATCGAGCTCGGCTACTTGGTACTCCAGTAATTGGCGCTGAGCCTGCCACTGTGCTTGCTCGCTTTTAAGATGCTTGCGCTCATTACTAAGTTGGCGCCAAAGTTGGTAAAACCGACTGGATTTTTCTATTAATTGGGCATGGCCTGCATAAGCATCCAATAAAGCGCGTTGATAGTCTGATTTTTGTAAAGCGTGATGCGCATGTTGACCATGAATATTAATTAATAAAGCGCCTAGCGCTTTTAATTGGCTTAAAGGGACGGGTAAACCGTTGATATAACCGCGCGAGCGCCCCTCACGCGTTAAGGTGCGGCGCAAAATGCATTCGTCTTGTTCATCTAGCTCTTGTTCATTCAACCATGCTTTAACGCGGGGGAGCTTATCAATTCTAAAACGAGCACTAATATCGGCCTTTTCTGCACCGGGGCGCACGGCATCCGAGTCACCTCGTTCGCCTAATGCTAGGGCTAAGGCATCGATGGCAATGGACTTACCTGCGCCCGTTTCGCCGGTAATGCTGGTCATGCCGGCGCGCAAGTCCAGCTCAAGAAAGGACACGATGGCAAAATTACTGATAGTGAGCTGAAGTAACATGGTAAGTCCCCTGCACAAAGTATACTGTTTATAAAAACAGTATACTGTGATTTTGTACAGTGGCAACAATTAATACAACTGTAAGTGCGCAACCTCCTACTTAAGCGATAAAATCACCCTCAAAGCCTGAGTAATTTCAGCTAAACGCTGACTTGTTAGTAGCTTTTTTATCGTGAGCTCTTGGTGCAAAGCAACAGTGCTGGTATTGCCTTAAAATAACTTGCTACCCCAGCCCAGTTTACTGCGCAGCACTTCAAAGTAGTTATGGCCTCTAGGATGAAGTAGCTTAAGTTTATGAGGGCTTTTACTAATGTAAATTTCATCCCCAGGCTGTACTGCTAATGATACATGTCCATCGCAGCTCACTAGCATTTGGCTGGTTTTATTATTTGGTGAGATCACCAGTTTTATTTGTGAGTCCGCATCAATCACAATCGGTCTGCAACTTAGCGTATGCGGAAACATGGGTGCTAAGGTAATAGCGTTAAGGTTAGGCGTTACAATAGGGCCACCGGCAGATAAAGAGTAGGCCGTAGAGCCGGTGGGGGTGGCGACTATCATGCCATCGGCGCGCTGGCTATACATAAAGACGCCATTAATATAAACCTCAAACTCAATCATGTGCGCAATTTTTCCAGGGTGTAATACCGCTTCATTCATTGCAGTATTACTGGCTTTTAATTGGCCATGGCGATGTACTTGAGTCTCTAATAAAAAGCGCTGTTCCGCTTGATAATCTCCTGCTAATAATCGCTCTAGCGGATATTCAAAACTATCGGGAGATAAGTCGGTTAAAAAGCCGAGGTTGCCACGGTTTACGCCTACTACGGCTACATCAAAGCGCGCTAGTACGCGTGCTGCACCTAGCATGTTGCCATCTCCGCCCACCACAATAGCCAAGTCGGCGCGCTCACCGAGCTCTACCATTTCTAAAAGCTCGACTTGATCTAATCCCAGTTGCTCGCCCACTCGACGTTCAATCACTACATTTAGGCCTAAGTCGGCAAGGTGTTTATACAGTGCCACTAAGGTTTGGTTAGCGCCTTCATGATCGGGTTTGCCAATGAGCGCTATGGTATTAAATTCAGTTTCCATGGATATCAACCTGGCATAAAAGAGTGAAAGAACCGCAGGACTTACTAAAAATAGCAGTCTTGAGCCGCTTATTCTAAATAACCCCCTGCTTGAGTGCTAGCAAACGGCAATAATCATAAAAAATTCTCTTGAATTATGCTTAAGCCTCCCCCATATCAACAGCAAGCCAGAATAATATCAGTGGAGAGACCATGAGCGATAAAGAATATCAGCCTGAGGACGTACAGGGTGCAGCGTTAGAGCCAGAATTGGTAGATATTAATGACGAGCCCACGGTAGAAGTGGAGAACTTGCAAGCCAGTGACACCTATGTAGCAGAATTAGAAGAAAAAATCGCCGCTGCCAATGAGCGCGCCCAAAGCGAAAAAGATAATGCGCTGCGCGCTTTAGCGGAAATGGAAAACTTACGTCGCCGTGCTGCTCAAGAAGTAGAGAAAGCGCAAAAATTTGCCCTAGAGAAATTTGCTGGGGATTTATTACCAGTTATCGATAGCTTAGAGCGCGCACTTGAGCATACCGACCAAGAAAACCCTGACTTTAAAGCTATTTATGAAGGGGTAGAGCTTACTTTAAAATCTCTACTTAGCACCGTTGAAAAATACGGGGTGTTAGTCATCGACCCCCAAGGCTCGCCTTTTGATCCTAATAAGCATGAAGCCATGAGCATGGTAGAAAGTGCTGAAGTAGCGCCTAATTCAGTGGTGGGCGTGATGATGAAAGGCTACGAATTAAATGGCCGCGTATTGCGCCCCGCCATGGTGATGGTAGCGAAAGGGCCTGCTATTGACACTAAAGCTTAAGCCAATTTATTAAAAAAATGTGGGTGATGCCTTGAAAGTAACAATGGCTAACCACATATAGACTGTAATGCGACAAAACAGCGCTTACGTTTAATTTAAGATATTTAGAGAGGATTTTATGGGTAGAATCATAGGCATAGATTTGGGTACCACTAACTCTTGCGTTGCTATTTTAGATGGTGACAATCCACGCGTCATTGAGAACGCAGAAGGGGGACGTACCACTCCTTCTATCATCGCGTATGCCGAAGATGGCGAGACATTAGTGGGTCAGCCGGCAAAGCGTCAAGCGGTCACTAACCCGAAAAACACCTTGTTTGCGATTAAGCGTTTAATCGGCCGTCGCTTTGAAGATGAAGAAGTACAGCGCGATATTAAGCTAATGCCGTTTGCGATTACGAAAGCCGATAATGGCGATGCGTGGGTAGAAGCAAAAGGTAAAAGCATGGCACCGCCTCAGGTGTCTGCAGAAGTCTTGAAAAAGATGAAAAAAACCGCTGAAGACTATCTTGGCGAAGCCGTAACGGAAGCGGTTATTACCGTTCCTGCTTATTTTAATGATGCTCAGCGCCAAGCAACTAAAGATGCGGGTCGTATCGCGGGCTTAGACGTTAAGCGTATTATTAACGAGCCCACGGCTGCGGCATTTGCCTATGGCGTTAATAAAACCAAAGGGGATCGCAAAGTTGCCGTTTATGACTTAGGTGGCGGTACTTTCGATATTTCCATCATCGAAATCGATGAAATGGACGGCGAAAAAACCTTTGAGGTGTTGGCCACTAATGGTGACACCCACTTAGGTGGTGAAGACTTTGACAACCGCTTAATTAATTACTTGGTTGAAGAGTTTAAACGTGAGCAAGGCTTTGACTTGCTTAACGACATGCTGGCCTTGCAGCGCTTAAAAGAAGCGGCAGAAAAAGCCAAGTGTGAATTATCTTCAGCCCAACAAACTGACGTTAACTTGCCCTATATTACGGCAGATGCCTCAGGTCCAAAACACTTAAACATCAAGCTGACTCGCGCCAAGCTAGAGTCGTTGGTTGAAGACATGGTTAGCAAGTCTTTGGAGCCTGTGAAAACGGCGCTACAAGATGCCGGCTTATCTGTTTCTGATATTGATGATGTGATTTTGGTGGGTGGTCAAACCCGTATGCCATTAGTGCAAAAAACGGTGACTGACTTCTTTGGTAAAGAGCCACGTAAAGATGTTAACCCAGATGAGGCAGTCGCAGTAGGTGCCGCTATTCAAGGTGCGGTATTGTCGGGTGATAAGACAGACGTATTGCTACTTGATGTGACGCCGCTGTCTTTAGGTATCGAGACCATGGGCGGCGTAATGACTGCGGTTATCGAAAAGAACACCACTATTCCGACTAAGAAGTCGCAAGTGTTCTCAACGGCGGATGATAACCAAGCGGCCGTGACCATTCACGTGTTGCAAGGTGAGCGTAAGCGCTCCAGTGATAATAAATCTTTGGGTCAGTTTAACCTTGAAGGTATTCGCCCAGCCCCTCGTGGCTTACCACAAATTGAAGTGGTATTTGATATTGATGCCGATGGTATTTTGCACGTGTCAGCGAAAGATAAAGACACTAATAAAGAGCAAAAGATCACCATCCAAGCTTCTTCTGGTTTAACTGAGGAAGAGATCGATGCCATGGTACGCTCTGCTGAAGCTAACGCCGAAGAAGATAAGAAGTTTGAAGAGCTGGTGAGTACGCGCAACCAAGCCGATGGTTTAGTGCATGCTACCCGCAAGCAGCTTGAAGAGGCCGGTGATGACTTAGCTGCGGACGACAAAGCTGCCATTGAAGCGGCGTTAAGCGAGCTTGAAACGGCGCTGCGCGGTGAAGATAAAGCCGAGATTGAAGCCAAACAACAAGCTTTAATTGAAGCGTCGCAAAAGCTGATGGAAGCGGCACAAGCCAAAGCTCAAGCGGATGCTTCTCAAACTGCAGAGCCACAAGACAATACCGCTAATGCGGATGACGATGTGGTGGATGCTGAGTTTGAAGAAGTAAAAGACGATAAAAAGTAAGTTAAACCCAGCGTATTCACGCGCTTAGTGCGGGCGTTGGTTCACCAACGCCCGCCTTTGTGTTAACAGGACTCAGGTAAGTTTCAGCCTATGTCAAAACGAGATTACTATGAAGTGCTCGGCGTCAGCAAAGACGCAGACGAGCGCGAGATAAAAAAAGCCTATAAGCGAATGGCGATGAAATATCATCCCGATCGCAATAAAACCGATGCTGATGCCAGTGAAAAATTTAAAGAAGCATCAGAGGCCTATGAAGTACTAACTGATGCCCAAAAGCGGGCGGCGTATGATCAATTTGGTCATGATGCTGTTAATGGCCAGCATGGTGGACAAGGCTATGGCGGTGGCGGCGACTTCAGCGATATCTTTGGTGATGTCTTCGGCGATATCTTCGGTGGCGGTCAACGTCGCCAACAACGGGCAGCCCGTGGCTCAGATTTACGCTACAATATGGAGCTGACGTTAGAAGAAGCAGTACGGGGTGTGACCAAAGAGATCAAAGTCCCCACCTTAGTAGGCTGTGAGGTATGTGATGGCAGCGGTGCCAAAGCAGGATCTCAAGCTAAAACTTGTACTACTTGTAATGGCCATGGCCAAGTACAAATGCGCCAAGGCTTTTTTACGGTGCAGCAACCTTGTCCACATTGTCGTGGTAAGGGCAAGATTATTACCGATCCGTGCCAAAAGTGTCATGGCGAGGGGCGTTATCAAAAAACCAAGACCTTGTCCGTTAAAATCCCAGCAGGGGTGGATACCGGCGATCGCATTCGCTTATCAGGTGAGGGTGAAGCGGGTGAAGCGGGCGCACCACCAGGGGATCTGTACGTACAAATGCATGTACGTGACCATGAAATCTTTATGCGCGATGGCAATAACCTGTTTTGCGAAGTGCCCATAAGCTTTAGTGCGGCTGCTCTAGGGGGGAAGTAGAAGTGCCTACCCTAGATGGAAGAGTGAAACTTAAGATCCCAGCAGAAACCCAAACAGGGCGCAGCTTTAGATTAAAAGGTAAAGGCGTGCGCTCTGCCAGAAATGGTCAATTAGGTGATTTGGTTTGTAAGGTTTATATAGAAACACCGGTGAGCTTAACGGAAGAACAAAAAGGCTTATTACGTCAATTAGAAGCCTCTTTTGGTGCTGTGTCTGCGAATAAGCATCAACCTAAGGCAGAAGGCTTTATAAAAGGCGTGAAACGATTTTTTGATGATTTGACCCGCTAAGCTGGCTGTATTAGTCTGAGTTAAGTTTTAATTGTCTTAACTCTATTTATTAATCTTAACCTGAGTCCCCTGGCTATATCGACAGGGGGCTCTTGTTTTTATTGTCTGAAAGGGACTGGTTTTTCATTATGAGACAAACTCCAATGACAGTGCGTGGAGCACAAAAACTGCGTGAAGAGCTGGATTACCTCAAAACAGAGCTACGCCCTCGGATTATTGCCGATATCGCGGATGCACGTGAGCACGGCGATTTAAAAGAAAATGCCGAATATCACGCTGCCCGTGAAGAGCAAGGTTTTTGTGAAGGGCGGATCCAAGAAATTGAAGGTAAGCTGTCTAACGCCCAAATTATCGATGTTACTAAACTGCCTAACACCGGTAAGATTATATTTGGCACTACTGTTGAGCTATTTAAAGTAGATGACGAAAAAGAGATCACCTATCGAATTGTAGGGGATGATGAGTCGGATATTAAAGCGAATCTCATCTCCGTTAATTCCCCTATTGCTCGCGCCCTCATTGGCAAAGAAGTGGACGATGTGGCAGTAGTTAAAACGCCGGGCGGGGAAGTAGAGTACGAGATTATTAAGGTACAATACTTATAGAACGAGCATTCATACGCTAATGATTGCTTTAAACTACAGGTGCCGCAGGCGCCTGTTTTTTTATTTGCGCTAAAAATCCTTCAAATACAAAGGCCAGCAAAGTTTGCTGATCCTCTTCATTGAGTTCAAATTTTACAGCTGACATCCAAAATGCTGGGCCTTTATGCTCACGTACCAACGTCACGACACAGCGCAGCGTCTCTTCTCCTACCGTGAGTAATAAAGTGTGTTGACGGGGTGACTTACTGTGAGTAGTGCTACTAAATAAAGCGCGGCGCGATAATAAACGCATGCCATTGATGGAGAGATCACGGATCTCAGCAGCCAGCGGTTTACCATTAGCATGCTTAACATGGATATGCTGAGGGGCTGGTAATCGCCAAGAGCGGGGTTGCCCACCATGACTAATAATATGCGGCGTAGAAAGTTGAGCCGGACTTTGTTCACAACTTACGGCTGAGCGTAGTACCGGAAAAGTAAGCACCGCCTCGCCAAGTGTTAGTCGTAGCTCAATGCCTGAGGCTTGCTTTATTAAAGGCGCGGCCTCTTTATCTAATTGTAAGGGTAGCGTCAGATAAGACTGAGCAGAAGCTTCTTGAAAAAGCTCGCTAAGTAAAGTGAGTTCATCATCAGATAAATAAGGATGGCCGGGCACTGCTTCTACTCTCAAGAAAAATAACTAGTATGAGCATACGGTGCGCAGCTAAGAAATGTAAAGTCAGGCCGGGCCGTCCTCTCAATTAAAACTGAGCCTGACGGCCTTGGTTACCAGTCGAACTGAGTAATCCTGTGGCTTATTTAGTGCGGGGAAGCGTGATTTTTTTGGCTTCGCTGGCGCGATAGAGCGTCAATACATGACCGACACTTTGTACTTTCACCGCCTTAGTCTCACGTATGATGGCCTCAATGATGAGGGCTTTAGTGTCACGGTCTTCGCTAGCAACTTTTACTTTGATGAGCTCATGAAAGTTAAGCGCCAGATCAATTTCAGCGAGTACACCTTCAGTTAGGCCATGCTGGCCGAGCAATACCACTGGCTTTAGGCTATGAGCCAAGCCTTTTAAGTATTGTTTTTGCTTATTAGTCAGGGTCATTGCAAAATGCTTCAGTTAATAGGTTGAAAGGGGGCTATTGTACCCCCATCTTAGCTTCAATGGTAATAGCAGAGCGATAATTTAATGGCGAACAAAAAACGCTCGGGCAGCTCAACGCGCTGGCTGCAAGAGCATTTCAACGATAAGTACGTGCAAGCAGCCCATAAACGAGGCTTACGCTCGCGAGCAGTTTTTAAATTGGAGGAACTACAAGGACGTGATCGGTTATTTAAACCTGGCATGACGGTGGTGGACTTAGGCGCCGCTCCGGGTGGCTGGAGTCAGTTTTCTGCCGAGCAAGTGGGCGCGAAAGGACAAGTAATTGCGTGTGATTTATTGCCAATGGATGCGATTGCTGGGGTCAGCTTTTTACAAGGGGACTTTAGAGAAGAAGCGGTCCTCAATGCCTTGCTCGAGCGAGTAGGGCAAGATAAGGTGGATGTGTTGCTTTCCGATATGGCGCCTAATATGAGTGGTACTCGGGAAGTCGATCAGCCTAAGTCCATGTATTTAGTCGAGCTGGCTTTGGATATGTGTCGCCAAGTATTGGCTCCTAATGGGAGTTTTGTGGTGAAAGTATTCCAAGGGGCAGGGTTTGATGAATTTTTATTAGAAGTAAGACGGTCTTTTAGTACCGTAAGAGTGAGAAAGCCTGATTCATCGCGACCCCGCTCGCGAGAGGTATACATTGTGGCTACAGGTTTTAAACTGTAGTACTCTGAGGTTATAAACTGTCAGCCGGTGAGGTTAGTAATTTGAGTGACATGGCGAAAAATTTGATCCTGTGGTTGGTCATAGCCGTGGTGTTAATGTCGGTGTTCCAGAGCTTTAGCCCAAGCGAGCCAACGGGACGTCAACTAGATTACACCACTTTTGTGCAAGAAGTATCACAAGGGCAAATCCGTGAAGTACGCATGGACGGCAGAACCGTCAATGGCGTTAAGCGTAGTGGTGATAGATTCACAACTATACTGCCGGCGCAAGATCCCCAGCTGCTAAACGATTTGTTAAATAATAATGTACGGGTAGTAGGTGAAAAGCCGGAAGAGCCAAGCTTGCTCGCCTCTATTTTCATCTCTTGGTTCCCCATGCTGTTGTTAATTGGCGTGTGGGTGTTCTTTATGCGCCAAATGCAAGGTGGTGGTGGCGGTAAAGGCGCCATGAGCTTTGGTAAGAGCAAAGCGCGCTTGATGGGTGAAGACCAAATCAAGACCACCTTTGCCGATGTCGCCGGGTGTGATGAAGCAAAAGAAGACGTGGCAGAGCTGGTGGATTATCTGCGCGACCCGAGTCACTTCCAAAAATTGGGTGGGCGTATTCCTACAGGTATTTTATTAGTAGGGCCACCGGGTACCGGTAAAACCTTATTGGCAAAAGCCATTGCCGGTGAAGCGAAAGTGCCTTTCTTTACCATTTCTGGTTCAGACTTTGTGGAAATGTTTGTCGGCGTGGGTGCATCTCGCGTACGCGATATGTTTGAACAAGCTAAAAAATCAGCACCTTGCATTATCTTTATTGATGAAATTGACGCAGTAGGTCGCCAACGAGGTGCTGGTATGGGTGGGGGACACGATGAGCGTGAACAAACCCTTAACCAAATGCTGGTTGAAATGGACGGTTTTGAAGGTAACGAAGGCGTTATCGTCGTGGCCGCGACTAACCGCCCTGACGTATTAGACCCCGCTTTATTGCGCCCGGGTCGTTTTGACCGTCAAGTCGTGGTGGGATTACCTGATGTTCGAGGACGTGAACAAATACTTAAAGTTCACATGCGCCGAGTGCCATTAGGGGATGACGTACAAGCCAGTGTGATTGCGCGGGGTACACCAGGCTTTAGTGGTGCTGACTTAGCTAACTTAGTTAACGAAGCTGCCCTGTTTGCCGCTCGCTCTTCGCGTCGTGTGGTGTCGATGGATGAATTTGAAAAAGCCAAAGACAAAATTATGATGGGTGCTGAGCGCCGCTCTATGGTGATGACCGAAGAGGAAAAAGCCATGACCGCTTATCATGAAGCGGGTCACGCCATCGTAGGTCGTATCGTGCCAGAGCATGATCCTGTCTATAAAGTGTCTATCATTCCTCGTGGTCGTGCCTTGGGTGTGACTATGTATTTGCCAGAACAAGACAGATACAGTTACAGCAAGCAACATCTCGAGTCGATGATTTCTAGTCTCTATGGTGGTCGTTTAGCCGAAGAGCTGATTTATGGCTTTGAAAAAGTGACCACTGGCGCCTCTAACGATATTGAGCGGGCGACAGAATTGGCACAAAAAATGGTAACCCAGTGGGGTTTATCAGAAAAAATGGGCCCCTTGTTATATGCAGAAGAAGAAGGTGAGATCTTTATGGGCCGCTCTTCTGCCAAGGTTAAGCACATGTCTGATGAAACGGCGCAAGCGATTGACGCTGAAGTAAAAGATGTGATCAATCGTAACTATGAGCGCGCTAAGCAAATCTTGGTTGATAATATTGATATATTGCATGCCATGAAAGATTGCTTAATGAAGTATGAAACGATAGATGCCAAACAAATCGATGATTTAATGGCTCGCCGTGACGTACGCCCGCCCGCTGACTGGGTTGAAGAGTCTGATGATAAGCCACAAGGCCCCACTGCAACTGCTGACGATAAACCGCTAGCGCCTGCAAGTGAGCCTAAGCCCAGTGCGCCAGATTTAAATAAACCAAACGACATCACTAGTCAGTAATAAAATGTGTTAAATTAAGCCCCAAACAATCACTGTTTGGGGCTTTTTTTTGGCCGTTGCTCAGTAATTATCCCTTATAGATACTTCTTAGAATTGAAATAGAGAGAATTAGCATGCTGCTATCCAGCACTTCTCGATGCCTAGATGTTTCGCGCCCCCATATTATGGGGATTTTAAATCTCACCCCCGACTCTTTTTCCGATGGGGGGCGCTTTACGCTACCCAGTGTTGCCCTAGCGCACGCTAAACAAATGCTTAACGAGGGCGCAACCCTCATTGATATTGGTGGAGAGTCGACTCGCCCTGGTGCTCAAGCGGTGGATGAGCAACAAGAGCTAGACCGGGTTATTCCAGTGATTGAGCTAATACGTAAAGAATTAGATTGTTGGATCTCGATTGATACCAGCAAAGCCGTTGTCATGCAGGAGGCAGTAAAGGCAGGTGCTGATTTAATTAATGATATTCGCGCACTGCAAGAGCCCAATGCCTTACAAGTAGCCGCAGACAGCGGCGCTGCTATTTGCTTAATGCATATGCAAGGCTTACCGCGCACTATGCAACAGGCCCCAGATTATGACCATGTCGTTAAAGAAGTCAGCGCCTTTTTACAAGGCCGAATTGAGGCATGTGTAGCGGCGGGGATCAACACTGAACGTCTTTGTCTTGATCCCGGTTACGGTTTTGGTAAAGGCTTGCATCATAATTATGAATTATTGGGTAAGCTTGCGGAGTTACATAAGTTGGGCTTGCCATTATTAGTGGGCATGTCTCGAAAGTCGATGCTTGGTCAATTACTAGAGTGTGAGGTAGATCAGCGTCTGGCAGGCGGAATAGCGGCTCACTTATTTGCCCTTTCTCAAGGTGCGCGCATATTTCGCGTACACGATGTAAAAGCAATGGCCGATGCACTGCGTGTATGGCAGTTGGCCGCCTCTTATCAGGATTAAAATATGAGCAGAAAATATTTTGGCACCGATGGTATTCGCGGCCACGTAGGGGAATATCCTATTACTCCCGAATTTGTAATGAAGTTGGGGTGGGCGGCCGGTAAGGTGTTATCGCAAACAGGGACACGCAAAGTATTGATTGGTAAAGATACTCGTATCTCAGGTTATATGCTTGAATCTGCTCTTGAAGCTGGCTTATCAGCGGCGGGTATCCAAGCCGCACTATTAGGGCCTATGCCTACGCCGGCTATTGCCTATTTAACGCGTACTTTTAGGGCAGAAGCGGGGATTGTGATTAGTGCGTCCCATAATCCGTATTTTGATAATGGCATTAAATTTTTCTCCCATGATGGTACCAAGTTGCCCGATGACGTTGAGCTTGCCATTGAAGCTATGCTCGATCAGCCCATGGACTGTGTGACGTCTGAGTTATTAGGTAAAGCCAGTCGTATTACCGATGCGGCGGGGCGTTATATCGAATTTTGTAAAAGTACTTTTCCCTCAGAAATGCATCTTGATGGCTTAACCATAGTGCTCGATTGTGCCCATGGCGCTACCTATCATATTGCGCCGGCAGTGTTTGAAGAGCTGGGCGCAAAAGTAATTCGCATAGGCTGTGAGCCTAACGGTCTTAATATTAATGACCAAGTGGGCTCTACCGCCCCTCACGCCTTAATGGCAGCAGTTAAAGAGCAGGGTGCTGACTTAGGTATCGCTTATGATGGTGATGGAGATCGCTTAGCCATGGTGGATCACACCGGTGCTTTACTTGATGGCGATCAGTTACTCTATATCATGGCGCTCTATGCCCATGGTAAGGGCAGTCTCGGTGGTGGCGTAGTGGGGACGCTGATGACCAATATGGCATTAGAGTTGGCGTTGGCTGAGCAAGCTATTCCATTTGTGCGCGCGAATGTGGGTGACCGCTATGTGCTAGAACAACTAAAGCAGCGTGGCTGGAAGTTAGGCGGCGAAAACTCAGGGCACATTATCAGTTTGGATCATAACAGCACCGGTGATGGCATCGTGGCTTCTTTGCAAATACTGCGTGCCATGGTAGAAACGGAGCAAGACTTACATACGCTTGGGAAAAAATTACCGTTATTTCCGCAGGTTTTACATAATGTACGCTTTAGTGCCGGTACTAATCCGCTAAATAATACTGAGGTACAAGCTCGCGTTAGCCAAGCAGAGCAAGAATTAGCGGGGGCAGGGCGGGTGTTATTACGAAAATCTGGTACTGAGCCATTAATTCGGGTCATGGTCGAGGGCGCAGATTTAGAACAAGTAAGTCGCTTAGCGCAATATATTGGTGAAGCGGTAGTGTAAACGTTGCGGGGTTGCTCTTTTTGCTGACTTTTCGCTCAGTCGGACTTAATTTGTAAAATTGCACTTGTATCCCGCAACAGCTATGGCTAGTATTAGCCCCGCTCCCGACAGCAGTCTGATGCGGGGCTCAGACGTCAAGCAAAGGTAAATAGCTGATGTACGAAATTCTTTTAGTGGTGTATCTGGTAATCGCATTAGCCCTGATTGGCTTAGTGCTGATTCAGCAAGGGAAAGGTGCCGATATGGGTGCTTCTTTCGGCGCAGGTGCTTCAAATACAGTTTTTGGCTCCAGTGGTTCAGGTAACTTTTTAACTAAAGCGACGACATTGCTGGCAGCAGGCTTCTTTATTGTGAGTTTAGCTTTGGGTAATTTATCCAGCAATAACACACAAAAAGGGAGTGAATGGGATGACCTTTCTGAAATCCAAGTTCAAGAAAGTGCTCCTACAGGTGACGTGCCGGGTGTGACTAACGTAGAAGAAGCAAACGTTAATAGCAGCGATGTCCCTGAGTAATACAAGTTTTGCCGTGGTGGTGGAATTGGTAGACACGCTATCTTGAGGGGGTAGTGCCTGTATGGGCGTGCGGGTTCAATTCCCGCTCACGGCACCAATTAGGTTAGCTTGAGTTTAGTACTCAGATTAACTATAATTTTTATGTTTTCGGACGCGGGATGGAGCAGCTTGGTAGCTCGTCGGGCTCATAACCCGAAGGTCGTCGGTTCAAATCCGGCTCCCGCAACCAATTCCTCACATTTATTGCAGATAGATAGTCTTTGCGATAAATGGTTACCGTAAGGTAACAGTCAGGGTCCAGGTGAATAGCCCCGATTTGAAGATCGGGGCTTTTTGTTATCTGCACTTTAGCGCCATTAAAGGCGCACATTCACTGGGCTGCGAGCCCTTTTTTTGTTTTCGGAGGGGTAGCTTTGGCTACATTGGAACAACGATTGACCGAAATGCTGACAGAGCCGGTAGAGGCTTTGGGCTTTGAATTGCTAGGGCTCGAATTTGTCCGCGCCGGGCGGCATTCGACCTTGCGTTTGTATATTGACCATGAAAACGGCATTCAAGTGGCAGACTGTGCAGAAGTCAGTCGTCAAGTGAGTGCTGTGTTAGATGTGGAAGACCCTATTACTACCGAATATGATCTGGAAGTGTCTTCTCCGGGTATGGCTCGCCCCTTATTCAAACCTGCACATTATCAGGCCCTGATTGGCGAGCAGATTGAGTTGTTGTTGCGTATGGCGGTAAATAATCGTCGTAAATTGAGCGGACAACTTATAGCGGTAGAAGATACCTTGATCAGACTGGAGGTAGACGGAACTGAGTTCCCGATTGCTTTCGCTAATATCCAAAAAGCACATCTGGTTCCGAACTTTGACTAACGAGGCAGTCGGACATGAATAAAGAAATACTATTAGTGGTAGATGCGGTTTCTAATGAAAAAGCATTGCCTCGAGAAAAAATTTTTGAAGCCCTAGAAACGGCGTTAGCCACGGCAACAAAAAAGAAATATGACGGTGATATTCTAGTACGCGTAGAAATTGATCGTAAAAGCGGTAACTTTGAAACCTTTCGTCGTTGGCAAGTGGTAGAAGATCAAGAATCTTTAACTAACCCTTATGGCGAAATTACGCTAGAAGCTGCACAAATAGATGATCCAGAGTTACAGGTTGGCGATTTTATCGAAGATGAAATTGACTCAGTCACCTTTGACCGCATCACCACCCAAACGGCAAAGCAAGTTATCGTACAAAAAGTACGTGAAGCCGAGCGCATGCAAGTGGTTGAGCAATTTAAAGACCAAGAAGGTGAAATTATTAGCGGTGTGGTGAAAAAGGCCACTCGTGAAAACGTGATCTTGGATCTGGGCAATAACGCGGAAGCGGTGATTTTTCGTGAAGACATGTTACCGCGCGAAACCTTTCGCAGTGGTGACCGAGTGCGCGGCTTATTATACGCCGTGCGTCCAGAAGCTCGCGGTGCTCAGCTATTTGTTAGCCGCAGTAATCCCGACTTCTTAAAAGAATTATTTCGCATTGAAGTGCCAGAGATTGGTGAAGAAGTGATCGATATAATGGGGGCTGCGCGTGATCCAGGTAGTCGCGCTAAAATAGCCGTCAAAACTAACGATCGCCGCATAGACCCAATCGGTGCTTGTGTGGGCATGCGGGGTGCTCGCGTGCAAGCGGTATCCGGTGAGCTCAATGGTGAGCGCGTGGATATTGTGTTGTGGGACGATAATCCCGCGCAGTTTGTCATTAATGCCATGGCACCGGCGGATGTCTCCTCCATTATCGTCGATGAAGATGCCCATTCCATGGATATCGCCGTAGAGTCCGGTAATTTGGCGCAAGCCATCGGTCGCAATGGTCAAAACGTACGCTTAGCCGCTCAGCTGACAGGCTGGGAGCTAAACGTCATGACAGTTGAAGATTTGCAAAGCAAGCATCAAGTAGAAAGCGATAAAATCATTAACTTATTTATCCAACACTTGGATATTGATGATGATTTTGCCGGATTATTGATGGAAGAAGGCTTTTCCTCATTGGAAGAAATTGCCTACGTGCCGGTTAGCGAGTTATTAAGCGTTGAAGGCCTAGATGAAGATACGGTGGAGGAGCTGCGTAATCGTGCTAAGGCTGCCTTAACGACGCGGGCACTTGCGCAAGAAGAATCATTCGAAGGGGTAGAGCCAGCAGAAGATTTGCTCGCATTGCCCTCCATGACCCGGGAGCTGGCGTACGCGCTTGCGGCCCGTGGTGTTGCGGATTTGGAACAACTAGCAGAGCAGGGCATTGATGATCTTGAGGGAATTGAAGATCTTAATGAAACCCTAGCTGGGGAGCTGATTATGGCGGCCCGTAATATCTGTTGGTTTGGTGACCAAACCGAAGAATAAGATCAGCGGAGGTATATTAATGGCAGAAGTTACATTATCGCAGCTCGCCAGCGACATAGACACATCGGTTGACCGTCTTGTACAGCAGTTTCGTGAAGCCGGCATAGAAAAATCAGTCGGTGATTCCGTTACGGAAACCGAAAAAGCAGACTTGCTTAATTTTTTAAAGAAACAACATGGCGCTGCACCTGAAGAGCCCAAGCGCATGACCTTGCAACGTAAAACAATGAGCACTCTTAACGTGCCGGTGGTGGGTGGCAAGAGTAAAGAAGTACAAGTTGAGGTGCGTAAAAAACGCACCTATGTGCGACGCGATACAGCTGAAGAGTTACAGCGCCAGCAAGAAGAAGAGCAAGCGCGCTTAACCGCAGAAGCTCAACAGCAAGCCCAAGAGCAAGCTAAGCGAGAAGCCGAAGAACAGGCTAAGCGCGAAGCGAATGAGAAAGCCAAGCGTGACGCGCAAGATAAAGCCCGCCAGGCTCAGCTGCAAGCTCAGAACACCAAAGAGCAGGGGAAAGCAAAACCCCAAAGCAAAGAGCCGAAAAAGGTGGACAAGATGGCCAAGAGCGAAGCAGAAAAACTAACCGCCCAACGCGAGCAAGAAATCTTGCGCAAAGCTGAGCAAGACGCAAAAGAAAAAGCGGAAGAAGTGCGCAAGCTCGCCGAGCTAAATGAAAAACGCTGGGCTGAAGAAGCGGCCGCCGCTAAAAAGCCGGAAGAAGCGGATTATCATGTGATGACTAACGCACACGCGAAAGCCGCCGAAGATGAAGCAGACAAGTCTGAAGAAAATAAAGCGCGTCGTAGCACGGGTGGCAAAAAGCGCAGTGGCGGTAAGTCTAAAGAAGATCGCATCGAGCGCGAAAATCGCAATGAGCGTATGCGTAAAGGCAAGCGCGCCAAGGTGATGATGCCAAACTCGATGAAGCACGACTTCCAAAAGCCGGCCCAAGTAGTGAATCGCGATGTGGAAATCGGTGAAACCATCACCGTTTCTGAGTTAGCGAATAAAATGGCGGTGAAAGGGGTCGCGGTTATTAAGGTCATGATGAAGATGGGTGCGATGGCAACCATCAACCAAGTGATTGACCAAGAAACGGCGCAGCTAGTGGCAGAAGAAATGGGCCACAAAGTCATTTTACGTCGCGAAAATGAATTAGAAGAGTTGGTGCTGTCAGATCGTGATACCGATGCTGAGTCGCAGACTCGTGCACCTGTGGTTACTATCATGGGTCACGTTGACCATGGTAAAACCTCTACCCTTGACTATATTCGCCGCGCTAAAGTTGCCTCCGGTGAAGCGGGGGTATTACCCAGCACATTGGTGCTTATCATGTTGAAACTGAAAACGGCTCTATTACCTTTTTAGATACCCCAGGTCACGCCGCCTTTACTTCAATGCGTGCTCGTGGTGCCAGCGCTACCGATATTGTGGTGTTAGTGGTGGCTGCCGATGATGGCGTAATGCCACAAACGGTGGAAGCAATCCAGCATGCTAAAGCGGCTAATGTGCCCTTGATTGTGGCGGTGAACAAGATGGATAAGCCGGAAGCGGATATCGATCGTGTTAAAAATGAGCTTTCTCAACATGGTGTTATGTCTGAAGATTGGGGTGGGGAAAACATCTTTGCCTATATCTCGGCTAAAACCGGTGAGGGTATTGATGAGCTACTCGAAGCCATTTTGCTGCAATCTGAAGTACTCGAGCTTAATGCGGTAGTTGATGGCATGGCCTCTGGTGTGGTTATTGAGTCGCGCCTTGATAAAGGTCGTGGTCCTGTGGCCACTATCTTGGTACAAGAAGGCACGCTTAATCAGGGCGACATCGTGTTATGTGGTCTTGAGTATGGCCGTGTGCGCGCGATGCGTGATGAATTAGCCCGCGATATTAAGAGCGCTGGTCCTTCAATGCCGGTAGAAATCTTAGGCTTGTCCGGTGTGCCCGCAGCGGGTGATGAAGCGACTGTGGTGCGTGATGAAAAGAAAGCCCGTGAAGTGGCGCTCTATCGTCAAGGCAAGTTCCGCGAAGTGAAATTAGCACGCCAGCAATCTGCTAAGCTTGAAAACATGTTTGCTAACATGGAAGACGGTGAAGTTGCAGAAGTCAACATCGTACTAAAAGCAGACGTACAAGGTTCTATCCAAGCCATTGCCGACTCACTGCAGCAGCTGTCTACCGATGAAGTGAAAGTGAAGATTATTGGTTCAGGTGTAGGTGGTATTACCGAAACTGATGCCAGCTTAGCTGCGGCTTCTAACGCTATTATCCTAGGCTTTAACGTTCGTGCCGATGCCTCGGCCCGTAAGATGATTGAAGCTGAAGACATAGATCTGCGCTACTACAGTGTTATCTATGAGCTGATTGATGAAGTTAAACAAGCGATGACCGGCATGTTAGCGCCAGAGTTCAAACAAGAAATTATTGGTTTGGCTGAAGTGCGTGATGTGTTCCGCTCACCTAAGTTTGGTGCCGTAGCGGGTTGTATGGTGACTGAGGGCACCGTTAAGCGTAGCAACCCAATTCGGGTATTACGTGATAACGTCGTTATTTACGAAGGCGAGTTAGAATCTCTGCGCCGCTTTAAAGATGATGTGCAAGAAGTGCGTAATGGCATGGAATGTGGTATCGCGGTGAAGAACTATAACGACGTGCGTGCCGGTGACCAAATTGAGGTCTTCCAAATCGTAGAAGTACAGCGCACCCTGTAAAGGTTGCCAACTTACTTAATGTAGGTTGCAAGAGTGAGTTTTAAGCCTAATGATGAAGCTCACTCTTAGGTAACTTAGCTAATTTAAAGGGGCCTTATGGCTCCTTTTTTAATGGATGGAATTATTATGGCGAGAGAATTTAGTCGTTCACGTCGAGTGGGTCAGGAATTACAAAAAGAAATAGCCCTGATTTTACAACGAGAAATTAAAGACGAGCGGTTACGCTTAGTGACGGTATCGGGGGTCGAGCTATCTAAAGATCTTAGCTCTGCCAAAGTGTTTGTTACGTTTTTAGATAATGAGCCAGAAAACGTCGCTCAAGGTATGAAAGTGCTAAAAGATGCCAGTGGCTTTATCCGCAGTCTAGTGGGCAAAGCGATGCGCTTGCGAATTACACCCGAGCTGCGATTTGCTTATGATCATAGCCTAGTAGAAGGCATGCGTATTTCGAGCTTAGTATCGAATACCATTGCTGAAGATGAGCGTCGTAGTCAAGAGTTTGGCTCTGATCAAGCGGCGCAAGACGACGATCAGGCAGCAGAGCAAAAGGATTAATCATGGGGCGTCAGCGTCAATTTCGTGGCCGTGCAGTAGACGGTATCTTGCTGTTAGATAAGCCCGCAGGCATCAGTTCTAATGATGCATTACAACAGGTTAAACGTATTTATGCCGCCGCAAAAGCGGGGCATACCGGCGCGCTAGATCCGCTCGCCACGGGTATGTTGCCGATTTGTTTAGGCGAAGCCACCAAGTTTTCTCAATTTTTGTTAGAAGCAGATAAACGTTATCGTGTGGTAGCAAAGTTGGGCCTGCGCACTGATACCAGTGATGCCGATGGTGAGGTGGTAGCCACCCGTCCTGTGTCTGTAACCTCTGAGCAATTGCTGGTTGCATTAGAGCGCTTTCGCGGCACGACTCAGCAGATACCTTCTATGTATTCGGCGCTAAAGTACCAAGGTAAGCCGTTATATCATTATGCGCGTGAAGGCATAGAAGTCCCTCGTGAGTCTCGTCCTATTACCGTATTCGAGCTTAAATTACTTCGCTTTGAAGGGGACGAGCTGGAATTAGAGATTCACTGTAGTAAGGGCACCTACATTCGCACTATTGTGGATGACTTAGGCGAAATCTTAGGTTGTGGCGCTCATGTTGCTGTGTTGCGTCGTTTAGCCGTGGCCGATTACCCTACCGAGCGCATGGTCACTCTTGAGCAGTTGCACGCGATACTTGACCAGTGTCGTGAGCAAGATATAGTGCCGCGCTTAGAATTAGACCCCTTATTATTACCCATGGAAACGGCGGTGGCGGCCTTGGCTGAAGTGAATATGTCGGAGCTGGTCGCCGGCTACGTGAATCAAGGTCAAGCGGTACAAGTTTCAGGTGCGCCGCACTCGGGGCAGGTGCGGATGACAGTGGGTGAAGCGCGCACCTTTATTGGCGTCGGCGAAATAGATGATGACGGCAAAGTAGCTCCTAAACGCTTAGTGAGATAATTGCTCACCCTGTTAGGAATGAGGGGATAAGTGTAAAGCGTAAACTTAGCCCTCGTTCTGTTTTATAGTGTTAGATATTTTTTGCTAAGCCTCCTAGATTAAGGTTGCTAACACGCGTCTAACTGGTAGAATGCGCCACTCACTTTCCAGCTGAATTAGTGATCGGCTGGAAAAACATTCATCTCTTTGGAGTATACAAGATGTCACTAAATGCAGAAACTAAAGCACAAATCGTTGCCGAACACGCTCGCGCCGAAGGCGACACCGGTTCTCCTGAAGTTCAGATCGCATTATTAAGTGCTCAGATTAACCATCTGCAAGGTCACTTTAAACAGCACATTCACGATCACCACAGCCGTCGTGGTCTGTTGCGTATGGTTTCTCAGCGTCGTAACTTGCTGGACTACCTCAAGCGTAAAGACGTAGCGCGCTACAGTGCACTGATCGCTAAATTGGGTCTGCGTCGTTAATCGCACACTCAGTTTAAGAAAAAGGGGCTTAGGCCCCTTTTTTGTTGGCTGATTTTTATAAAATTTATCGCCACTCCTGTGGGTTCTCTTCCCCGCTCTGGCGCAGGCTTTACGAAATCAAGACATCCTCAGCTGCTTAGCCGCATTCGCTGTGTTTTAGCCGATAATCACGTATACTGTGGCGATAATTAAAAGACCAAAAACATATATTAAGGAATCTAAAACGTGAATCCTATCGTAAAAACCTTTCAGTATGGTCAACATACCGTCACGCTAGAAACCGGCGTTATTGCCCGTCAAGCCAGTGGCGCTGTAATGGCCAGCATTGATGACACAGCCGTATTAGTAACGGTAGTGGGCAAACGAGAAGCCGATGAAAGCAAAGACTTTTTCCCATTAACGGTTAACTATCAAGAACGTACTTATGCGGCCGGTCGTATCCCAGGCAGCTTTTTTAAGCGCGAAGGCCGTCCATCAGAAGGTGAAACGCTAACTTCACGTTTAATTGACCGTCCTATTCGTCCTTTATTTCCTGATGGTTTTAAAAACGAAGTACAAGTTATTGCCACCGTGGTCTCGGTAAATCCGGAAATTTCTCCTGATATTATTGCACTTTTGGGTACTTCTGCGGCGCTGGCTATTTCGGGCATGCCTTTTGCCGGTCCGATTGGTGCCGCGCGCGTGGGTTATATTAATGGTGAATATGTATTAAACCCCACCGCCACTGAGCTAAGTAACAGTGATCTTGACCTAGTGGTCGCTGGTACGGCTAATGCCGTGCTGATGGTGGAGTCTGAAGCCAATATTTTGCCAGAAGAAGTCATGCTGGGTGCCGTTGTATATGGTCATGAGCAATTAAATAGCGCCATTACGGCTATTAAAGAATTTGCCGCCCAAGTAGCTACTCCTTCTTGGAATTGGCAGCCAAAAGCTGAAAACCTGAGCTTAAAAGCTCAAGTTGCAGAGTTGGCAAGCGATGAAGTAGGGCAAGCGTATCGCATCACTGATAAAACGGCGCGTCGTGATGCACTGAGTGCTATTAAAACTAAGGTACTTAATGCGATTGCCACCAGTCATCCTGAGCAAGATAGCAAAGAAGTGGTAGAGCAATTCTCTGCACTTGAGAAGCACATTGTACGCGGGCGAGTAGTCCGTGGCGAACCCCGTATCGATGGTCGTGAACCCGATATGATACGGGCACTGGATGTGGCGACTGGTTTATTACCGCGCACTCACGGCTCGGCATTGTTTACCCGTGGTGAAACTCAAGCCCTAGTGGTGGCCACTCTCGGTACTCAGCGCGATGCGCAATTAATTGATGAGTTAACTGGCACCCGCACTGATAATTTTATGCTGCACTATAACTTCCCTCCTTATTGTGTGGGTGAGACCGGCATGGTGGGTAGTCCTAAACGCCGTGAAATTGGTCATGGTCGGTTAGCGAAGCGCGGTGTAGCTGCTGTGATGCCCAGTGTCGATGTTTTCCCCTACACAGTACGTGTGGTGTCGGAAATCACCGAATCAAATGGCTCTTCCTCTATGGCTTCCGTGTGTGGTACTTCATTAGCACTAATGGATGCCGGCGTGCCTATTAAAGCCTCGGTGGCGGGTATTGCCATGGGTCTAGTTAAAGAAGATGAAAACTTCGTGGTCTTGTCTGATATTTTAGGTGATGAAGACCACTTAGGTGACATGGACTTTAAAGTAGCCGGTACTACGGAAGGTATTACTGCGCTGCAGATGGACATTAAGATTGAGGGCATTACTAAAGAGATCATGGGTGCGGCACTGACCCAAGCGCGTAATGCGCGGTTACATATCCTAAATGTGATGGACGAAGCGCTGCAAAGCCCACGGGAAGAAATTTCTGATTTTGCTCCGCGCATTCATATTATTAAGATCAACCCTGAAAAAATTCGTGATGTTATTGGTAAAGGCGGCGCCACTATTCGTGCGCTCACCGAAGAAACCGGCACTACCATTGAGTTAGATGATGACGGTACCGTAAAAATTGCTGCTGTGGATGGTGACGCCGCTAAGCTTGCTATTAGTCGTATTCAGCAACTAACGGCGGAAGTAGAGCCTGGCACCATTTATCAAGGGCAAGTGGTACGTTTAGCGGATTTTGGTGCTTTTGTGAATATCTTGCCAGGCAAAGATGGCCTAGTGCATATCTCACAAATTACCGAAGAGCGCGTGAAAAACGTCTCTGATCATCTCAGTGTGGGTGACACGGTAGCGGTTAAGGTATTAGAAGTGGATCGTCAAGGCCGCATTCGTTTATCAATTAAAGAAGCGAAAGAGCCTGTTGCGCCCACTGAGCCAACTGAAGCTGGCGAGACTCAGCCTGTGACACCAGAAACACCGGCTACAGACAATAATGATACGCCAACTCAATAAGCGCTAAGCCTGCTCTTTGAGAAACAAAAAGCCGAGACCTGTCTCGGCTTTTTTTATTAATAAGCGCCTTGGTTAAAGATGCTTAACTAAAATAGCAAATGCCGTCTCTACTTCTTTGGCTAAGGGGATCCACACCACATGACCACTGCCAGGAGCCACTGCTACTAATTCTTTTTTGCGGTTTTTAATCTGTGACAGCGTAAAGTTAATGTTACCTGCGGGTGTCATCAACTCTAATTGATCGCCGACACTGAATTTATTTTTTACTTCCACCTCTACCCAATCGCCATCTCGGCGAAGAATATCGCCGACAAACTGCTGCTGAGTAGACACCGAATGGCCAGCTTCATAATTTTGATAATCTGCATGGGCATGGCGCTTTAAAAAGCCTTCGGTGTAGCCTCTATGCGCTAAGTTTTCTAGTGTATGCATTAGGCTGGTATCAAAGGGCTTGCCTGCCACTGCATCGTCAATGGCTTTTCGATAAACTTGGGCGGTGCGTGCCACATAATAAAAAGACTTAGTGCGACCTTCAATTTTTAGCGAGTGCACGCCCATCTGAGTTAAGCGCTCCACATATTGCACGGCGCGCAAGTCTTTAGAGTTCATAATATAAGTGCCATGCTCGTCTTCATAGGCCGCCATATATTCACCTGGTTTATTACCTTCTTCTAATAATACTGGGTGTTCATAAGGCGCACCTAAGCCTAAGGTGGGTTCGGGCGGGTGTCGGGGATCTATTTTTTGTACGGCGATGGGCTCTTGGCGATGAACAATTTGCCCTGTTTCATCTTCTTTTGCGGGATGGACTTTATATTCCCAGCGGCAAGCATTAGTACAAGTTCCCTGATTAGGATCGCGCTTATTCATATAGCCTGAGAGTAAGCAGCGACCCGAATAGGCCATGCATAAGGCGCCGTGCACAAAGACTTCGAGCTCAACCTTGGGACACTGGCTGCGAATTTCTTCAATTTCTTCCAATGATAACTCGCGCGATAAAATCACGCGCTCAATGCCATATTCTTGCCAAAACTTAACCGATGCCCAGTTTACCGCATTAGCCTGTACTGAAAGATGAATAGCTACGGTTGGAAAATGTTGGCGTACTAACATAATCAACCCCGGATCCGACATAATTAAAGCATCGGGACCCATGGCGATCACCGGCTCCATATCGCGGATAAAGGTTTTTAGCTTGGCGTTATGGGGTTGAATATTAACCACCACATAAAACTTTTTACCTAGGGCATGAGCTTCATCGATGCCAATTTTTAAATTCTCGTGATTAAACTCATTATTACGTACTCGCAGCGAATAACGCGGTTGCCCGGCATACACGGCGTCCGCCCCATAGGCAAAGGCATAGCGCATATTTTTTAAGGTACCAGCGGGTGATAATAATTCAGGAACAAACAGAGGCGGGGTAGGGCTAAAGGAGTCGGACATTACAATAATCTCTGATATCAAGTCAGTAGGGCGCAGGGTGCGGCCGAATTAAGTATTTTACTATGCTCATTGACTAATATCGAGGTGAAGGCTTAACCGTTACGGTAAGCCTTGATTAAGATCAATATCGACTGCAAGGTTGATTTGATTATCTACTCACGCTAGCGAGCTAACTCAAGATGATCCACTTGCAGCGTATTGCCGCGTTCATCTTCATCAAGCTGGCCCCATATAGTGAGACGAGTACGAGATGTGGCCCGCATATCGCGCCATTTATCGTTATCAATCTCTACTAATAAAGTGCCAGTCCCATCATCAAACAGATATTTTTCTTTGCCTACTTGCTCAACGACATGACCCGTAAGACGAATATCGTGATCTTCGGTCATGCGCAGTGCTTGAGCTACGGTCACGCGAGGTTGTTGATAAGAAAAATTAGAACCCGCCGTTGCCGAGCCTGCTAACAGGCTTAAAGATAAGGCAGTACCGAGCAGTATCTTATTCATAACTTGGCCTCAAAGGTAAATAGTAGTGGCTAATATGCGCAAAGCTTACCCATAACGCGAGAGGCTGACTAGCGCCTAGGCAAGCGCTCGGACAAATTTGGACGGAGCTAGCCGCTGCTTTAACAACGGCTAGTTGGGGGCTTAAGCTGAAATATGAGCGATTAAGTCGAGTGTCTTATGAGAGTAACCCATTTCATTATCGTACCAAGCAATCAGCTTGACGAAATTATCATTGAGGGTAATGCCAGCGGATGCATCAAACACACAAGTATGTGGGTCGCTGATAAAGTCACTCGAGACCACGGCCTCTTCGGTGTAGCCTAAAATACCTTGTAGCTCCCCGTGGGCAGCTGCGTGTAGTGTGGCGCAAATTTGCTCATAGGTGGTGGCTTTTTCTAGACGCACCGTGAGATCCACCACCGACACGTTAGCAGTAGGAACACGAAATGACATGCCGGTCAGCTTACCGTTAAGCTCTGGAATCACTTTTCCTACGGCTTTAGCAGCACCGGTGGAGGAGGGGATAATATTTTGCGATGCCCCACGCCCGCCGCGCCAATCTTTTTGAGAAGGGCCATCCACGGTATTTTGAGTTGCCGTCATGGCGTGTACTGTGGTCATTAAGCCTTCCACAATACCAAAGTTATCATTAATTACTTTGGCCAGTGGTGCTAAGCAATTTGTGGTGCAAGAGGCATTAGATACAATGTCTTGGCCAGCATACTGATGTTGGTTAACACCCATCACAAACATGGGCGTCTCATCTTTAGAAGGACCGGTAAGCACCACTTTTTTGGCGCCGGCTCTTATGTGCGCGCGAGCTTTTTCGTCGGTCATAAATAAGCCTGTCGCTTCTGCGACGATATCCACCCCTTGCCAGTTTAACTTTGCAGGCTCGCGCTCTGCACTCACTCGGATTGTTTTACCATTTACCAAGAGCTGACCGTTTTCTACGTCCACTTGGCCGTTAAATCGACCATGGGTGGAGTCGTATTTCAACATATAGGCAATATACTCTATATCTTGTAAGTCATTAATGGCGATGACTTCCATATCGTCGCGCTCGCATGCGGCACGAAACATTAACCGTCCGATCCGGCCAAAGCCGTTAATTCCTACCTTAATTGTCATTTGGCTACTCTATATTAGGGACTTATTGATGAGATAAAGCTGACAAAAATAACCGCGCGCGTCAATCAGTTCTGAGCAGCCTAAGCAAAATGGCTGCTCAAACTAGCATGCCATTGTTAATTGTGTTGGCATTACGGCGTATTTTTAAGCTTCCCGTCCAAATGTGACGCAATGTTTTAAAACTTATTAGGCACTATTATTAGCGTTATTTTAAAGGGACTTGATAGGTGCCTTTCGCTAATTTACTTACAATATCATTCGCTTTATTTTGCATTTCTTGGCGTTCAGTTTCATTAAATTTGGCATACGCATCCATGCGTTCAGTATCAATATTTTCTTTATAATCTAATTTGCTTAATACACGAGTCCAAATCCACGCTTGTTCATAATTTTGCTGGTTAATAAAAATCGTTAATATATTGGCAATAATATCTGTATTTATTTCTTGATCTTTTTTATACAAACTTAAGGCCCGATGAAAGGCGCGCTCGGCACGGGGTTGATCCCGTAACATTAGCAGCTCTCCAAGGGCATTTTGTAGCTCAGGCTCTTGCATTTCTGGACGGTCTGCAAGCTTGAGGAAACGGCTCTTAGCGCCATAGTTTCCCTCGTGTTGCCAGTGCCAGAGCAGCAGATAAGGATAGTCAGAATCTTTAGTTTTAACTGCTAAATCCTGCAACGCTTCTTGGGCGTAATACACGGCATCTACTTTATCGGTTTTACGTTCTTTGCGTCGTTTATATTCAATATCTAATAAGGGGGATAAACAGTCGTGATAAGACGTTAATTTATTTATTAATTGATAGGCATTGGCATCACTTTGATTAATGCCGTTTTCTTTACGTGCTCGAATTAACGCTGTGCGCTCAAACTTACACCAACTGTCCTCATGTAAGTTTACACAATATTGGGGTGTGTCTTCACAAATATTAGGAATGCGGTCTCTGTCACAAGCGGCTAACAATAATGGACTCGCCAACAGCAATATCATTTTTTTAATGTTCATCTGCCTATCAACCCGTCGGTGCTTAGTCTGGTAATCATACCCCCTATCAACTAAAATGGGCGCACTTTAATAACGTGATGCAGCCGTTTTGCGGTTGATATCAATCTTAATGATAGTTACTTGATAAAAGGACTCGGTCAATGACCCACGAGAGTTACCTGTCTGCTTGGCAGCAAAGCCAAGCGTTGGCAGAATCTATGCAGCCCCTGATCGGCAAGTTATATCGCGACCAAGGTGTAGAAATTAGCGTGCATGCGCGCCCCTTGCTCAATGCTTCTACCATTGAGATTATCAAAGCGCACCGTGTGGTAAGCCGCCATGAAGGCGAAGAGCTAAAAGTTAGCCAAAGCTACCCTGTATTAAAAGCACTCACTGAGCTGGACTTAGCGCCGGCAAGCATCGACTTAGGAAAGCTTGCCGTTCGCTACTGGCAAAATCATAACGATGACACAGCATTGGTGCCTTTCTTAGAAAAAGAATTGGCGCCCGCTCTGGATCACGATCACGCCAACCATGCCACCGACGTCGTCTTATATGGTTTTGGTCGTATTGGGCGTTTGGTCGCGCGTTTATTAATTGAGCGCTCAGGTGGTAACCACGGCTTGCGCTTGCGTGCCATTGTGGTGCGCGGCTCGGCCGATGATCTTGAAAAACGTGCCAGCTTACTGCGTCGTGACTCGGTACACGGCCCCTTTAATGGCTCCATTGAAGTGGACTTGGAAAACCATGCCATTATTGCCAACGGCACCTACATCCAAGTGATTTATGCTAATAGCCCAGCTGAGATCGACTATACCCAATACGATATTAACAATGCGTTAATCGTCGATAACACGGGTATTTGGCGCGATGAAGAAGGCTTAGGTCAGCACTTAAAAGCCAAAGGTGCAGCGCGAGTATTATTAACGGCTCCTGGTAAGGGCGACATTAAAAATATCGTGTTCGGTGTTAACGACGACATGATTAAAGAGGCTGATCACATTGTCTCTGCCGCTTCTTGTACCACTAATGCTATTACTCCGGTATTAAAAGCGGTCAGTGATAAATACGGCATTAAGAATGGTCATGTGGAAACCGTGCATTCTTATACTAACGACCAAAACCTGATTGATAACTTCCATAAAGGTGATCGTCGTGGCCGTAGCGCGGCATTGAACATGGTTCTCACCAGCACAGGTGCGGCGTCTGCCGTGGCTAAAGCGCTGCCAGAGCTTAAAGGTAAATTAACCGGTAATGCGATCCGCGTACCTACACCTAACGTATCTATGGCGGTGATAAACCTAAATCTCGACAAGCCAACCAATGCCCAAGAGCTAAATGACTATTTATTAGAAGTGTCTTTAGACTCTCCACTGCATCAGCAAATTGACTTTAGCACCAGCAGCGAATTGGTTTCTACTGACATGGTCGGCTCTCGTTTTGCGGGCATCGTTGACTCGTTAGCGACTATTGCTGAAGACGATCGTGCTGTACTCTATGTCTGGTATGACAACGAATTCGGTTATAGCTGCCAAGTAGTACGTGTGATGCAAAAAATGGCCGGTATCGTATTAATGGACTTACCTCAGTAATTACGATATTAATCTCGGTTAGCATACCGAGGGCAAATAAGGGTGGCTTCGGCTGCCCTTTTTTATTGCTATAGAAAATTGGCTTTCATTTTTATGATGATTTATCAGACGATAGGAGGTAATGCATGTCCTCATTTCAAGAGGTGATTTCTCGAATGCCCGAAGATGTTTACCAACGTCTTAAAACCGCGGTTGAGATTGGTAAGTGGCCCGATGGTAGTGTGCTGAGTAGCGAGCAAAAAGAAAGCAGTTTGCAAGCCGTATTAATGTGGCAAGCCCTACACGTCGACAATCCTGAGCACATGGCCGTGGGCAAGGGTGGCGAAATCATGATGAAAAGTAAGGCTGAATTATTACGCCAATACAGTGATGAAATAGAAATTGCCCGCCATAAGCTGGATTAATCCTATTAATGTTCGCCTGTTTTAGGCTCGCTAGCGGCTAGCGAGCTGTTTTAATACTTTTCCACCTCTGTACTTGTCCCTCCTCACTTCCTCTCTCTTTACTAAGGCGCTGATAGCGACCGACGTGGTATGCGTTATTAATTTAAAAATGACTTAATTTTTCACTGTTTTTATCACTGACTGAAATTTTTCTTATACAAGCTTGATCTTCTTGTACAACAACGACTATCTTATATGAATAGTTGTACAACAAGGTGAACTATGTACAAGTTTGATCCTAAGGTAATTCGTGTTGGCATTAGCGGCTGCTTAATTGGCCAACAGGTGCGCTTTGATGGCGGACATAAGCGCTCGGATTTTTGCACCGAGCAGTTAGCTAATCATGTGCAATTTGTCCCTTTTTGTCCGGAAATGGCCATTGGCTTAGGGACGCCTCGTCCTAGTATTCGTCTTATTCATAAGGGCGAGCAGGTGATTGCTCAAACTGCGAAAGGCCAAGATGTGACTCAAGCACTGGCTGATTATGGTAAGACCATGGCGGCTCAATTTGGCGGCTTAAGTGGCTATGTGCTATGTGCTAAATCACCCAGTTGCGGTATGGAACGGGTGCGAGTCTATAACGAAGCGGGCAATGGTAATACTAAAGATGGGATTGGTATTTATGCCGAGCAGCTAATGCAAGCCCAGCCATTGTTACCCCTAGAAGAAGATGGGCGCTTAAATGATGTGCATTTACGGGAAAATTTTGTCACCCGTGTATTTGCACTTCACGACTGGCAGTGCTTGTGCCATGAAGGAATGAGCGCAGCAGGCCTAATTGAGTTTCATAGTCGCTATAAATACTTATTAATGGCGCATCATCGAGAAAGTTACCAGCAATTAGGCAAACTATTATCTGATCTCTCCCGTGATGTTCCTGTGATTGCCGATGCCTATATTGCTGAGTTAATGCAAGCGTTAAGTAAACCGGTGACGCGTAATAATCACACCAATGTATTACAACATTTACAAGGCTATTTTAAGCGCGTCCTTAATGCCAGCCAGCGCCAAGAGTTAACAGAAACAATTAGCCAATACCATCAAGGTATTTTGCCGTTATTTGCGCCTATTACCCTATTTAGACATTACCTTAACGAATTTCCTAATGACTATTTGCAGCAGCAAGTTTATTTAAATCCTCATCCGGAGGCATTGCGATTGCGCTATGGCATCTGACACTCAACTAACCGCCCCCATCAGCGGCGATTCAACCCCACTTTATCCTATTCGCGACGTGTCGCGCTTAACCGGCATTAATCCGGTGACCTTGCGGGCTTGGCAGCGTCGCTATGGTTTATTGAAACCGGCACGCACCGAAAAAGGCCATCGCCTGTATAGCGAAGCGGACATCAACCTGATCCGCCATATTCTGCATTGGCTAGAACAAGGGGTCAGTATTGGGCAAGTCAAAAGCCTGCTTAATACGCCTAGCCCACAGGTGAGTGGTTCAAATTGGCAACAAGCTCAAAGCCAATTAATGGACTCAGCGCTTGGCTTAAACTTAAGCCGCTTAGAAGCAGAAATTTTAGAATTAGCCAGCTTGTATCCAGCAGAGTTAGTGCTGCGCAAAGTGCTTGAGCCCTGGTTATTAGCACTAGCGCAATTGCACAGACCCGATGGTCAATTAATTGAGCAAAGTGCTCGTGCTCTATTAATGCGCTTAATCCAGCAACTATTAACCATTAAAAGCGGCCCCATTATTGCGGTCGCTAGAGTGGGGCAGGTGCATAAACAACATGCCCTGTTTACTCAGTTTGAATTACAGGGCATGGAATGTCGTAGTTTTAATTTGGGCCTACTTGATCCACACACCTTGCCCCTTGCTGCAGGGCGTTTGAAGTTTGATGGGCTAGTGGTGGTGTTGGGTGCGGGTCTAAATGAGCGCTGGTTTTTGGAAGCAGATGCGCTGTTGCCTAGTAATACTTTTTATGTGGGTGAGCTTGGCACTATTTATCTGCAGCAAGGCTGGCTCAACCGACCGTTTTCGGTGGGCGTGAGTGATCTTAAGAGGGAACATGATGCGTCATTTAGTATGGTTTAGATCCGACTTGCGAGTAGCTGATAACCCAGCACTTTTCGAAGCTTGTGTAAACGGCGCCACCGTCAGTGCTATTTATATTGACTGCCTAGAGCAGTGGCAAAGCCATGGGCGAAGTGCCATACAAAGGGATTTTTTAAGTCGCCATTTACAGGCACTCAGTGCAGAGCTAAGCCAATTAGGAATTGATTTGACGCTCTTAGAGGTAGCGCGATTTAGTGACGTGCCTCAGTGCTTAGCCGCTTGGCTGGCTAAACATCCACACGATGCCCTTTATGCTAATCGTGAGATTGCGATTGATGAACGCCGTCGCGATAAAGCGGTACAAGCGCATTTAAAAAACACCCCGTCGATACACGTATTTAATGGAGACTGCGTTTTTAACCCTGGCAGTCTGACTACCCAAAGCGGCGATATGTATAAGGTATTTACGCCCTTTTCAAAAACTTGGTTGGCTCAATTACGCGCCTCAGGTTTTCGCTTATTACCGCCTCCTAATGCGCAAGCTAAGCCGCTAACTCCTAGAGATATTGAGCTAAAAGGTGAGCGAGTCAGTAGTAACCATTGGCCTTGTGGCGAGCGAGCCGCAGCCCAACGCTTAGCACAATTTTGTGAGTCGCACTTATATGACTACGGTCATGCGCGAGACTACCCAGCGGTGGCAGGCACCAGTGGTTTATCGCCCTATTTAGCGCTGGGCGTTCTTTCACCTAATCAATGCTTAGCCGCTATTGAGCAGCAACTGGGTTTTTTACCTATGAGTCGTGGGGAGCAAGGATTTGCGTGGTTAAACGAGCTGATTTGGCGAGAGTTTTATCGTCATCTAATGGTCGCTTTTCCGCAATTATCAATGAATCGTGCTTTTAAGCCCGACACTGAAGGCTTGCAATGGAGCCAAGATAGCGGCGCTTTTCAAGCGTGGTGCCAAGGCCAAACTGGCTATCCTATTGTGGACGCGGCGATGCGCTGCCTTAATGCTACTGGTTGGATGCATAACCGTTTGCGCATGATAGTGGCGAGTTTTCTTACTAAAGATCTGCATTTAAGCTGGCGTCAAGGCGAAGACTATTTTATGTCGTGCTTAATTGATGGCGAGCTGGCAGCTAATAATGGGGGATGGCAGTGGGCGGCCGGTACCGGTGCGGATGCGGCTCCTTATTTTCGAGTTTTTAATCCCACCACCCAAGGTGAGCGCTTTGATGGAAAGGGTGAGTTTATTCGCCAATGGCTGCCTGAGCTTGCCGACGTGCCCACTAAATATATTCATAGTCCTCATGATTGGCTAAACCAACATCAACCCGCTCATCAGTATCCAGCACCGATTGTGGATCATAAACGCGCTCGTCTACATGCCATCGCCATGTTTGATGCCCTAAAAGATAACAGCCGTGAGCATTTATCGCCCCATGAGTTAAGTGCACAACAGCAAGCCCAAGCCATGCTTAAAGAACTCGATCAGGAGGTGATATGAGCCCAGCTCTCGCGGTGTTTTGTCGGGAATATCAAGTTTTGTCGGCCACTAACTTAAGCGGGCTGCAAGCCATTTATGCGCCTCATATTGTGTTTGAAGACCCCAGTCATCAGCTGGCGGGATTAACGAATTTACAGCGTTATTTTGAACACTTATTTAGCCATGTTCGCCACTGTCAATTTGAGATAGCACAGATTATAGAACAAGAAGGAGAGGCGTTTGTGCGCTGGCAGATGCGTTTTTCTCATCCCAAGCTCAATGGGGGAGAAGAGATTAGTGTGCCCGGTGTCAGCCACTTGCACTTTAGTGAACAAGTCGATTTTCATCGCGATTACTTCGACTTAGGCGCCATGCTCTATGAGCATATTCCGGTGATGGGCGCCTTAGTAAAATCCCTAAAGCGGAGGCTTAGCCAATGAAGCGCGTCTTAATTACTGGTGCCAGCTCTGGCATGGGCTTACAGCTTGCCAAAGACTATGCCGCCGAGGGCTGGCAAGTGGTGGCTTGTGGGCGAGATCATGAAAAATTACAGCTCGCGCTCTCAGGGATAAGCGTTGAGGCCTGTGTGTTTGATATGCAAGATGCCGACGAGATAAAACAGGCGGTGGCCCAGTTAGCGCCCTGTGATTTGGTGATACTCAATGCCGGCAACTGCGAATATATAGAAGATGTACTTAATTTTGATGCTGCGCGGTTTGCTCGCGTTATTAACGTCAATTTAATTGGCACCGCCAACTGCGTGGCGGCACTTATCCCGCATATAAAATCAGGTGGGCGCTTAGCCGTAGTCAGCTCTTCGGTGAGTTTTTTACCGCTCACGCGCTCCGAAGCCTACGGCGCCTCTAAAGCGGGTTTAGATTATTTAGTGCGCACACTGGCTATCGATTTAGCGCCACATAATATAGCCGTTAGTCTGATCCGTCCTGGATTTGTTGATACGCCGCTTACACAAAAAAATGACTTTGCTATGCCAGGTCAAGTGAACACCGATTATGCCAGCCGTGCTATTCGCCGTGGCCTCGCTAAGGGGCAGTCAGAAATTAGTTTTCCCTTTGGCTTGATCACAGTGTTACGCCTTTTATCTTGGTTACCCCAGGGCCTGTGGCGTCGGCTAGCTCAGCGTATGGTAAGGACAGAGTCATGAGTGATGGTCATAACAAGTTGGCCGACAAAAAAGCGGCGGCTAAAAAAATAGCCATTGTGGGTAGTGGGATCTCGGGTCTCACCACGGCTTGGCTGTTAAGTGAACAACATAGCGTCACGCTATTTGAAGCCAATGATTATTTGGGCGGCCATACCGCCACGGTTGATGTGCAAGTTAACGGCAAGACGCTGGCGGTAGATACGGGTTTTATTGTCTTTAACGATCGCACTTATCCCAACTTTGAACGGTTATTAGCGCGCATTGGCGTCAAAGCCAAGGCCACTGAAATGAGCTTTAGTGTGCAGCAAGCTCAAACAGGACTCGAGTATAACGGTCATACTCTAGGCTCTATGTTTGCTCAGCGCAGTAACCTCGTTAGCTTAAAATTTTACGGTTTTTTAGCTGAGATAGTGCGCTTTAACTTATTGTGTAAAAAGGTACTTAAAGAAGGCACGCTTAATCAAAGTGATACCTTAGGCGACTTTTTAACCCAATATGGCTTTTCAGACTTTTTTACCGGCCATTATATTTTGCCCATGGTAGCGGCGATTTGGTCATCTTCTTTGGCTGGTAGTCGCGCCTTTCCCCTAGCGTTCTTCTTACGTTTTTTTAACCATCATGGCCTGCTTAACCTGATTGACCGTCCACAGTGGTACGTAGTACAGGGCGGCTCGCGCAGCTATATTCCGGCACTGACTGCTCCTTTATCCGATATTCGCCTTTCAACACCGGTACAAAGTATTCGTCGACATGAAGATGGCGTAACCATTACTACGGCGGCGGGCAGTGAAGCCTTCGATGAAGTGGTGCTGGCCTGTCATTCCGACCAAGCGCTGCGCTTACTTAGTGATGCGACGGCTAAAGAGCAAGCAATCTTAAGTGGCCTTGAGTATCGAGATAACGAAGTTATGTTACATACCGATACCGCTTTATTGCCCAAAGAGCCTCGGGCTTGGGCGAGTTGGAATTATTGGCTTGATGGCTATGAAGAGGCCTTGCCAGCGGTTACTTATAACATGAATATTTTGCAAGGATTCGAGTCTGAGCAAACGGTGTGTGTCACGCTAAATCGGGGCGATGCCATAGCGCCTGAAAAAATATTACGCCGCTTTAATTATGCTCATCCGGTTTATAACTCCGGCGCCATTGCTGCTCAGTCACGCCGCTTTGAGATATGTGGCCTACAGCATACCCACTTTTGTGGCGCCTACTGGTATAACGGTTTTCATGAAGATGGTGTTAATAGTGCCCTCGATGTCTGTGCCCGTTTTGGTATTGGCTTATGAACACAAATCCCGACTTCAATATCCAACCTCAACTGCTACAGAGCGCCATCTACCAAGGCTCGGTACGCCACCGGCGTTTTCTGCCTAAAGCTCATAACTTTAGCTATGGCTTATATATGCTGGCGCTGGACTTAGATGAATTAGCAGAGCTGGCTCGGCGCAGTCGGTTATTTGCTCTAGAGCGCTTTGCTGCGTTAAGTTTTCGTCGCCGAGATTATTTAGGTGATCCCGCCACGCCCTTAAAAACGGCAGTGTTAAATGAAGTGGCTCACTTAGGTGGCAGGATAAGCGAGCTTGATCGGGTGGTGATGTTGGGTCAGGTGCGCTGCTTTGGGCTTTACTTTAGCCCATTGAATGTCTTTTTTTGTTATCAAGGCCAGCAGGCGCGCTATGCGCTGATGGAGGTACATAACACCCCTTGGAATCAGCGCCACTGCTATTTAGTGGACCTACACACTCTTGAACCGACCGATAAAGACTTTCATGTGTCGCCTTTTATGGACATGGCCATGCAGTATCACTGGCGTATAAGCCCGCCACAAATAGATAAATCTAAGGTGCTGGTGCACATAGAAAATCGTGACCCTGATTTAGTCTTTGATGCCACCTTAAGCCTGCGGCGCCATGTGTTTGAGCGCAGCGTGCTAAAGGCGGCTTGGCTACATTGGCCCTGGATGACGCTAACCATAATACGCGGCATTTATTGGCAAGCAGTGCGTTTATTTTTAAAACGTATTCCCTATCATTCTCCCTGTTAAAGGACACTTCCATGGAAACGACGCTTATCCGCTCGCAACCACGGCAACTTGATCGCTTAGCACGTCGCTTAGCATTTTCGTTACTTAATGAACTGACAGCAGCAGGATTAACCATTAAAGAGGGCAGCCAAGTATTTTTTTTTGGCGATCGTCATGCCACTTTACAAGCCCATATTCAGGTACATGAGCCACGCTTTTATCGACAACTGATGTTGGGCGGTAGCATAGGGGCGGGCGAAGCTTGGGTGGAAGGCAATTGGGATAGTGCTGACTTAGCCAAAGTGGTGCAATTATTTGCTCGTAATATGGCTACCTTAGATAAGTTTGAACGCCGCCTCGCGTGGCTGACCACTGTTTGGCATAAGTTAAAGCATAAGTTTAATCGCAATTCGCTGGTCGGTAGTCGTGCCAATATTGCCGCCCATTATGATTTGGGCAATGACATGTATCAGCTGTTTTTAGACCCTTTGATGCAATACTCCTCGGCGGTGTTTCCCAGTGCCACCGCCAGCTTAGAAGAAGCGCAACAGCATAAATTACATTTAATTTGCCAACAGTTAGAGCTGGGTGCTGATGATCATCTGCTGGAAATTGGTACCGGCTGGGGCGGGTTAGCCTGCTTTGCCGCCGAGCATTATGGCTGTCGCGTAACCACGACCACCTTATCTGCCGAGCAGCTCAAGGTGGCTCAAGCTCGAGTAGAGGCTGCAGGTTTAAGCGATAGAGTGAATTTATTGCTTGAGGATTATCGCGACTTAACCGGCCAATACGATAAATTAGTGTCGGTAGAAATGATTGAAGCCGTGGGTCATGAATATTTACCTGTGTATTTTACAGCGCTCAATCGCTTACTTAAACCTAATGGCAAATTATTTATTCAAGCCATAACCATTGCCGATCAGCGCTACCACAGTTATCGCAGTGGTGTGGACTTTATTCAGCGTTATATTTTTCCTGGTGGCTGTTTACCCTCAGTCAGTGAAATGGCTCGCCATTTAACAGCACAAACCGATATGACCATCAGTCATCTTCAAGACTATGGCCAGCATTATGCACACACCTTACATATTTGGGCGAGTCGCTTTCAACATAAAGAAATGGCTTTACAAGACTTAGGCTACAGTCGAGATTTTCATCGTCTTTGGGCCTTTTATTTTGCCTATTGCGAAGGTGGATTTCGTGAAGGCAGCATAGGGCTCATACACCTAACGGCAGCAAAACCAGGAGCGCGCAGATGTCTAAGTGGCAATGGGCTCAATTAGTTGGTTTTTACGGCTTTTGGTTGCTCGCTGTTATGGGGCAAAACTTAGTCGCTTGGTTATTAGCGCTGTTATTAATGGCGCATTTTATTGTCACTCCTAATCCTCGCCTTGATTTCAAGGTAGTAAGCCTTGCGTTATTGGGCTTAAGTGTAGATGTCGTGCTTACCTTGAGTGGCGTGTTTAGCTTTAGCCAATGGCCAGTTTGGTTAGGCTTATTGTGGGTCGGTTTTGTGCTAACACTTGGTCATAGCATGGCTTGGCTAGCGACGCGTCCTCGCTGGCAACAAGCACTGCTAGGCGCTGTAACAGGGCCCAGCTCTTACATTACGGGCTGGCGCTTAGGGGCGGTGGACTTACCTTTAGGGCCTGGGTGGACTTTGCTGTTATTAGCGCCGTTATGGTCATTATTATTAATCACATTAGTCCGCCTAGACGTCACTTTAAGGAGACACAGTGATGACTCACTTACTTAAGGTTGCCACGCTGCTATTAACGATCTTTAGTCTTATGCTGGCGCCTTCGTTATTAGCGCAACAGCGAGTGAAAGAGCAGGCTGTGGCTGAGTCTAACTTGCAACGAGTGGGTCAGGGCCAAATGAAATGGATGTTGTTTAATCTTTATCAAGCGCATTTCTACAGCCGTAATGGTCAGTACCAAGAGGGGCACTATCCTCAAGCACTGATCTTGGCCTATCAAAAGTCAATCAGTCGCGATGCATTAATCGAAGCCACATTAGAAGAGTGGCAGCGCTTAAACATTAAGGTGTCTCCCAGTTGGGTCACCCAGCTCACTCGCATTTGGCCCTCGGTCAATAAAGGGGATGAATTAGCGATTCGAGTCAGTAAGTCAGGAGTCAGTACTTTTTACTTTAATCAAAAAGTATTAGGCGAAATTCATGACCCTGACTTTGGACCGGCGTTTCTCGCGATTTGGCTATCTGAAGATAGCCGTAATCCTAAGCTCACTCGTCAATTAAAAGGACAATAAGATGCGGATCAAAAACTTACTGTTAACGCTAGTCACCCTAGTGATTCTGAGCTTAGGCTTAATGTCATGCAGCAGCAAAATTGATGACTATGCCAATACCACGCCGCGCTTTGAGTTAGATAAATACTTTAATGGCCAGTTGAGCGCTCATGGCATGATACAAGATAGGTCTGGCAAAGTATTACGCCGCTTTAGCGTTGCCATGGTCGGCTCTTGGCAGGGGAATAAAGGCACGCTAGAAGAAGACTTTGTTTATGACGACGGCGAAAAACAACGCCGCGTGTGGCAGATTGAGAAAACCGCAGATGGCCACTATACCGGCACTGCTGGAGATGTAGTGGTGCCCGCCACCGGCCAAACCCAAGGTTATGCCCTTAATTGGCGCTACACCTTAGCGGTACCGGTGGAGGGTAAGGTATGGCACATTAACTTTAATGATTGGATGTATCAGTTAGATGAAAAACGGGTATTAAATCGCGCTGAAATGACTAAGTTTGGCTTTAAGGTCGGCGAAGTTACGCTTTGGATAGAGCGTAAAGAGTAACTTAACACGATTAACGCCCAGCAATGAACAGCTGGCTGGGCGCTTGTAGCCGGACGCTTTCTGGCTAAAATTCACTGCTCGATATTTCATCTAGCGATTGTGCAAAGCTTGGTACAAATACCTGCATAAAATAACGGATTTCCGCATTCATGCGCGCTTCAAGCATAGTGCGTAGTCGCTGCTTGGCAGCAGCAAACTCTTGGTTGCCCGCGCTAAGCTCTTCAATACATTTTAAATAAGCACACAATAAGTCTGCTGATTTTACTAAATGACCATAGTCATCATCGCTGTGAGCACTGAGTAGGGGAGCATAAGCCGCTTGTAGCTCTGTGGGCAGCATCTTAATTAAACTCTGCTCCGCATTACTTTCAATTTCTTTATAAGCGCGTGCCATGTCATCGTTATAGTATTTAACTGGCGTCGGTAAGTCGCCGGTTAGCACCTCACTGGCATCATGAAATAGCGCTTGCATGGCGGCTTTAGCCGGATCAAGCTGACCTTGATAAAAGGTGTTTTTAATGACGGCCAGCGCATGGGCTACCATGGCTACTTGTAAGCTGTGCTCGGCCACGTTTTCTTGAGAAATATTGCGCATCAGTGGCCAGCGGTGGATTAGCTTCATCCGTGCCATATGTGCAAAAAAATGACTGCGCTCATTATTATCTGCCATTTATATCACCTTTATTAAGCGATGAATTAAGCCATAGCATCGCACTTTTAGCACTTGCCAGCCACGGCCTTCATGATTATTCAGCTTAAAGTCGATATAATAATACTTTACCCTTATTTGCATAAGGGCGCTTTGTTGGTTAGGAGAGATAATAGTGGATAAGCAAACTCAGACTGAATTAGAAGCCGCCGCATTTCGTGCCTTATTAGCGCATCTTGACGAGCGCAAAGACGTGCAAAATATCGATTTGATGAACTTAGCGGGCTTTTGCCGCAATTGCTTAAGTAAATGGTATTTAGCCGCTGCTAAAGAGCAAGAAGTCGCTATGGATTATGACCAAGCTCGTGAACATGTTTATGGCATGCCTTATGAGCAATGGAAAGCACAATTCCAAGCGGACGCCACGCCAGAACAACTGGCTGCGTTTGCTAACAGCCATAAATGATAGCGATAAGCTTTACGCCCTACGTTAAAAACAATACTGAGTTCGCGCTGTTGTGCCCTCATACCGGGGTTTGCCCCGGTATTTCGATCTTAGATTTTAAACAAGGCCGTTTTGAGGTCATTTTCACCAATGAGGTGGGCATAAAAAAACAACAACATTGAACTATCCGGTGAGTTTTTACGTATAGCTACGTCGTCAAGCGTATAGCTGTTCTTAACCCTATTTAAACACTACCGTCTTATTGCCATAAACAAAGACTTTTTCTTCCAAGACTAAATTAAGTGCGCGGCTTAATACCGAACGTTCTACATCTCGTCCTGCTTTTGCCATATCAGAGGCACTAAAGACATGATTCACATGGATGACGTCTTGTTCAATGATCGGTCCTTCATCAAGCTCGTTAGTCACAAAGTGGGCGGTGGCGCCAATCATCTTAACACCGCGCTCATACGCCTGACGATAGGGGCTGGCACCAATAAAGGCCGGTAAGAAAGAATGATGGATATTAATTAATCGCTGCTCATAGCGAGCTACAAAATCGGGGCTTAAAATACGCATATACTTGGCTAATATGACATAGTCGGGCTGATAGTCATCGATAATGGCCATCATTTTTTGCTCATGCTCTGCACGATTTAAGCCCTCGTGAGACACGCAATGAAACGGGATATCGAATTTAGCCGTTAAGTCAGCTAATGCTTCGTAATTCCCTACCACAGCGGCAATATCAAGGGTCATAGCGCCCGAAAACTGCTTAATTAAAATATCTCCTAAGCAATGGGCTTCTTTAGTCACCATGATAACAACGCGCTTATGGCCCGCGGGGACTAAACGGCGCTCACTGCCGTGGGGTAGCGCATCGTCTAAGTCTGCTAATAAAGTATGATCGTTAAAGTAGCCCTCAAGCTCGGTGCGCATAAAAAAGTGACCATTTTCATAGTCGACAAATTCATCATTACGCATAATATTGAGCTGATGCTTATAGCAAATATTGGTAATTTTAGAGATTAATCCCTTCGCATCGGGACAGTGTGTTAACAGTATTTTTCGTTCCATTGCCATATTCTATTAGCGAGTAAAAAAGATAAGTGAGTATAAGCGCTTTGCGTAATAAATTCGTGTAAGTTAAAAAATTCAGTGCTGAGCACAGCAGTGTTTGTACTTTTTAATCCGTCCATCTTGTAACTTTCCACAAGGGCAGGGCTGATTTGCCGGGATCTTAGGTGGGTTAAGCACACCGTCTTTATATCGCCAGTTACCTTGCACTCGCTCAAAATAGGATTGTTCATGTAGTACGGCTACTTTTCCTTGCTCTTTATAGCGGGCTTTAAATTCCACCACTCCTTGTTCTGTGGCTGTATCAGTACGACTAAAAATAATCTTTAAGCCTAGCCATTCACAAGAACGACCCGCCGCAGCTAATTCATGTGCACAAAGTTGCTCCTTAGTCGCGGGATGCCACGTAGCCAACAAGTAGTCGCCATCGGCTAACACAAACGCCGTGTAGCGTGAGCGCATAAGTGCAATGGGAGTCGGAGCAGGCAATAAACCGCTAAGGTAGGGCTGACAACAATCACTAAAAAGTAGCTGGCTATGGCAGTGGCAACGCATTAACAATCCTAAATTGTAATAATCTGATGCAAGAGTATGCCATGGCTTACGTTATTAAAGACAAAAAAAACGGCTCCTAAGAGCCGTTTAATATTAGCGAGTAAAATCTTATTCTACGATTTCAACTTCGATGGTCGCTTGTGCTTTTGCATCAACACGACGGTCGCGCTGGCGCTCAGCTTCAGTTTGGCCTTCAGCCAACTCGCTGCCGTACCATGCAGTTTGGATGTTCTGGGCAGCAACACCACGATCAACTAAGTACTCTTTAGCAGCCATTGCACGGCGCTCAGACAACTTACGGTTATATTCTGCAGTACCTAAACGGTCAGCATAACCGGCCAGCTCTACTTGGTAGTCTGGGTTCTCTTCAGCAAAACGAGCAACTTCGTCTAACGTAGCGCGTGACTCGCCAGACAAGTCAGACTTATCAAATGCAAAGTAGATAGAACCATCAGCAGTTACGCTACGAGTTTCATAGGTGGTTTCTGCTTCAGGCTGTTGGGCAACCGGTGCTACAGGAGGAGGTGTGCTCTCACCGCGGTTAGGGTGCAATACCACTTCTAACATGTAGTTGTTAATGTCGGTTTCAAAACCTACTTTATTGAATTCACCCATGTCTTCAACGCGACGGTAGCGTGCTTGCACGTCTACGAGATCAGAGGCGCGGTAAGTTAAACCTAAACCTGCCATAGGAGACAGACCTTTGTCGCCGCCATTGGCTTTAATGTCATAGCCCAGTGCACCCAGCTCACCAAACAGCGACATGCGCTCGCTCAGTGGCATACGCCCAATAGCAGACAATGTCAGCGCATTGGTGTCAACGTCTTGGCCAAAGCGGGTAAAGCCCAGCTCAGTACCAAAGTAGTCGCTGAAGTTATAACCGGTAAACAAGCTAACGGCTTCGCCGTCACCGCTTAAACCGGTGTCATTTCTCTCGATATCGCTGGTGTCGGCATAGCCTGCACCCGCACCCAAATACCAGTCATTCGCTTGTGCAGTTGTTGAAATACCGGCGGCAGCGATGGCCATTGCGATTAAAGTAGGAGCCACTGTCTTTTTCATGTTGTCTTCCTCATTTATGAGCTTTCGATTCGAGTCGAAATTAATGTATCACGGTCGTTGAGCTGATTAAGCAGTTCAACAGCTATGAAGCACGGGGTCATTGTTGTTGTTAGCCAAGCATTAGAGTGATTAATTTACTCCAAGTCCTGTTTGAGTATGCCCGTACCAATTCAGACTAGCGGTTTTTAAAGTCCGCCACAAGATGGAGCCTAGTCTAAAAGGCTAAAATTGTCGCAGCTTACCTGATAGACAACTTTTGATTTCAGATTAAATAGCGTTAGTTGAGTCTTTTTTTCATTATTTTGGTTAAAATAGGGCAAGAGCACAACGAGTCTATTTTGTGGTGTTAAACTAAGGTAACCAAGGATGGGTTTTTGTTATCGAAATTCTTCGATAGGAGTATAAAACTATGAATCCAGATACCAGTTTAGTTGGAAAGAAGATCCGCCAAATACGCGAGTCTATGGGGTTAAGTCGGCCTAAGTTTGCTGAATTACTTCAAGTTCCACCCACTACTTTGAAAAATTATGAGCTTGGTTATCGCGAAGTGGGCGGCGCTTTTCTCGTGGCGCTAGCCCAGCATCCTGACTTACATAAATACACCTTGTGGCTGCTAACAGATCATACCCAAGACGGTGTAGGTCAAGTGGCACCTGAACAGCACCATTAGATAAAATAATTAAAGTGGCTTTCTTTATTTAATACCGTAAAGAGCCATGCTGGTAGCCTTTATATGTAAAAAAGCTTATAAAAGCGCCGTTATTTAGGTCGTGGCTATTAAGATTTTATCTTAATAAGAGACACTTTAAGCTTAAGCCGCTTGAGGTGTTTTTTGCCTGCCTTACTTTTACACACCAGATATTTGCTTTTCGACTGCCAGTAAGCTGTTACTTAATGGTTTTATTAGAGTTTTCATCATTTATTAGGGCTGAATATGTATTACGGCATTGATATGGGCGCCAGTAACATGGTGTGGGCGGTATTTAATGAGCAAGGCCAAGAAGTGATGCGCGATGTTCAGCCAACGCCTAACCATGATTATCAGGCCCTACGTCGCCTTATCAAAGGTTGGGTTAGAGCGGCGGATCAGCATTGGCAAATAACCGGTCGGCTAGGAATCGGCTTTGCCGGTGTATTACAAGAAAATGGTCAAGTGGTAGCAATTAATCTTTTAAGTATTCATGGCCAATTTTTAGCTCATGACTTAGCTATAGATTTACAGCGCCCAGTGGCAATAGATAATGATGCGAATTGTTTTTTATTATCAGAGGCAAATGGCGGTGCCGCGGCTCAGGCTAAGCTTGCCTTAGGCATTACCTTAGGCACTGGAGTAGGTGGGGCCATTACTTATCAAGGCCAATTAGTAAATAGCCAAGCGGGGGGGGTGGTGAGTTTGGCCATGCCATTATTAATGCCGCTATCTGGTCGCGCTTTGCTAACTTACCTTTATTTGCTTGTGGTTGTGGGCAATTAGGTTGTTTAGAAACTTATATCTCTGGCACCGGCTTAGGCAATTTATATCAACATCTTGTTAAGTCTAATGCTGGAGTGAATAAAGCGGGGCCTGAAATTATTGACGACTGGCAGCAAGGGGAGCTTCACGCGACCCAAGCCGTAGCTATGTATTTAGATATTTTAGCCAGCAGCCTAGCGGGGCTAATGACGCAATTTAATCCCGATATCATAGTGTTAGGAGGCGGTCTTAGTGAGCAGCCTTGGTTATATAAAGAAGTCACTCAGCGGATCCCCTCTTATTTAATGCACAATATGACAGCTTGCCCTGTCGTTGCTGCTCATTTTGGTGGGGCGGGGGGCGTACGCGGCGCTGCATTATTAACCAAGTGCAGTACATGACCATTTAGCTGGCGGACGTTATTTGTTAGCATGCCTTTTTTAGCCACACATTTAGGAAGCATTATGTCCTCATATGAGACTACAGAGCAAAAAGCCAGCTATGGCGTAGGTCGCCAGATTGGCGATCAGTTAACTCAGCAATCTTTTGAAGGCTTAGAAATCTCTGCCGTACAACAAGGTTTGGCCGATGCCATTAATGGCGTAGATTTCGCCGTGTCTCGCGAAGACATTAACAGTGCTTTTCAAGTGATCACTGAGCGCATGAAAGAAAAGCAAAGTGCTGAGTCTGCTAAAGCAAAAGCAGCAGAAGCTGAGTTTTTAACGGCTAACGCCGAGCGTGCCGAAATTAGCCAAACAGCGTCAGGCTTGCAATATGAAGTGTTGACTAAAGGTGAAGGCGCCATACCTAGCGCTAACGACACCGTACGTGTGCATTACCATGGTACCTTTATTGATGGCTCTGTGTTTGACAGCTCAGTGATGCGCGGCGAGCCGGCTGAGTTCCCCGTGACCGGTGTCATTAAAGGATGGGTTGAAGCGCTGCAGCTGATGCCAGTAGGTTCTAAGTGGAAGTTATATGTTCCTCATGAATTAGCTTATGGTGAGCAAGGTGCGGGTGCCATTCCTCCTTGTGCGACCTTACTTTTCGAAGTTGAGCTTTTAGAAATTCTGTAAGACATTAAAAACCGGCTTCGCCGGTTTTTTTATGCCTGTAAATTTAATACTAAAGCATTCATTTATCTGGCAAAATTTGGCGCTATCGTTTCAAGTATTTAGACAAAGGAAAAACAGCATGACAAGTCCGGTTCGCATTGCCGTAGCTGGTTGTAATGGCCGTATGGGTAAGGTGTTGATTGAGTCAGTAAGTCAAACATCAGGTGTGGTGCTCACTGCTGCTATTGAGCATGCAGGCTCTTCGGTGTTGGGTGCCGATGCGGGTGAGTTAGCGAATGTAGGGCGATTAGAGGTCTTAGTCAGCGCCGACTTAGCTGCCGTGATTGATGAGGTGGATGTAATTATCGACTTCACTCGCCCCGACGTCACATTAGCTAACATTGCATTAGCGCAACAGCATGGTAAGCGACTGGTCATTGGCACCACCGGCTTTAATGAAGCAGAAAAATCGCAAATTAATGCCGCCATTCATAACACCGCCATTGTCATGGCCTCTAATTACAGTGTAGGGGTGAATTTAGTCTTTAAATTACTTGAACAAGCCGCCAAAGTAATGGGCGATTACACTGATATTGAAATTATTGAAGCGCACCATCGTCATAAAGTGGATGCACCATCAGGCACCGCACTCAGCATGGGTGAAGTAATAGCGGATACCTTAGGGCGCGATTTAAAAAGCTGTGCCGTATATGGTCGAGAGGGTATTACCGGTGAACGTGATCTTAATACCATAGGTTTTGCTACCGTGCGTGCTGGAGATATTGTGGGCGAGCATACGGTGATGTTTGCCGATATTGGTGAGCGAGTAGAAATTACTCATAAAGCCTCTAATCGATTAACGTTTGCTAATGGTGCAGTACGCGCGGCGGCTTGGATTGCTACACAATCGCCAGGTTTATATGACATGCAAGATGTCTTAAATCTAAAGTAAAACCGTTTATATTTTGGCCTAAGCTTCTACGTCCGCCTAAGGTTAGCGTGATTTTTAGGCCAGTTTTCATTTTTTAATGATTTTTATCTTGTTGATTTATTAGGTTTTAATTTGTGAATTTTTATTTTTACGTGGTTTAGTTAGTTTTAGGCTACAGTTGGCGCTAGCGCCGAGTTGTGCCCTTGGATTTTTCTTATTCGGCGCTTTTTATCAGACATAAAAGCTCATTTTCAGCCACTCTAGAAAATGAGTCATTTTTTATAAAATAGTTTGTCGCAAACACCGCTTTTATATAAAATACGCAGAATTTGCCCAGTATTAGCCGAGAAGACATTACTACTTTATTGTTAGCTTCTCGGGACAACCAGGTAAATTGTTGATTTATAAGAATTAACTCGGAGGTTGTCTTGACTCACTCAGCACTGCTTGTACTAGAAGACGGTTCAGTCTTTCATGGTACATCCCTAGGAGCCGACGGTTGTACCGTTGGTGAAGTGGTATTCAATACGTCGATGACGGGATACCAAGAAGTTCTCACAGACCCATCTTATTCTCGCCAAATTGTTACCCTCACATATCCTCATATAGGCAATACCGGCACTAATAACGAAGACGAAGAATCTAATAAGGTGCAAGCTCAAGGCCTGATTATTCGCGAACTTCCTATTGTAGCCTCAAACTTTCGTAACCAACAGTCTCTACCTGACTACCTCAAAGCTCACAACATAGTGGGTATTGCCGATATAGATACCCGTAAACTCACTCGCATCTTACGGGAAAAAGGGGCACAAGCTGGCTGCATTATTGCCGGTGAAAATTTAGATGAAGCGAGTGCGCTAGCCAAAGCAAAAGCTTTTCCGGGTCTTAAAGGCATGGATTTGGCAAAAGTGGTCACCACCGACCGCCAATATGCTTGGCAGCAAGGTAGCTGGCAATTAGGTGAAGGCTTTTTTGAACCGGCTCTTGCCAATTTGCCCTATCACGTTGTCGCCTATGACTACGGCGTAAAACGTAATATCTTACGCATGTTGGTTGATCGCGGCTGTCGGGTAACTGTGGTGCCGGCAACCACCTGTGCCGATGAAGTATTAGCGCTGCAGCCTGATGGCATTTTCTTATCTAATGGCCCAGCGGATCCTGAGCCTTGTGATTATGCGATTAGCGCCATCAAGACGTTGCTTGATAGCAATATTCCTATATTTGGCATTTGCCTTGGTCATCAGTTATTAGGCTTGGCCAGTGGCGCTAACACCATGAAAATGAAGTTTGGCCATCATGGTGCTAATCATCCAGTGCATGACCTTGAGCACGACCGAGTGATGATCACCAGCCAAAACCACGGCTTTGCAGTGGATGAAGCCAGCTTACCTAGCAATATTGCAGTGACCCATCGTTCATTATTCGATGGCACCATTCAAGGTTTTAAGCGCACCGACAAGCCAGCGTTCAGTTTTCAGGGGCATCCCGAAGCCAGCCCAGGCCCGGGCGAAGCCGCTAACCTGTTCGACCATTTTATTGATTTGATTAAACAGCACAGCGCGTAAGGAGTAGGCAGAGTCATGGCAAAACGTACAGACATAAAAAGCATCCTGATCTTGGGCGCAGGCCCGATAGTGATCGGACAGGCCTGCGAATTCGACTACTCCGGTGCCCAAGCGTGTAAAGCGCTACGCGAAGAAGGCTATCGCGTTATTTTGGTGAACTCTAATCCCGCCACCATAATGACCGACCCAGAAATGGCCGATGCAACCTATATCGAGCCCGTACAATGGGAAGTGGTACGAGAAATTATTAAGAAAGAACGCCCCGATGCGGTATTGCCCACCATGGGTGGCCAAACTGCCCTAAACTGTGCACTGGATTTAGAAAAGCACGGCGTGTTGGCTGAATTTGGCGTAGAAATGATTGGCGCCAGTGCCGACGCTATCGATAAAGCAGAAGACCGTAGCCGCTTTGATAAAGCGATGAAAAATATCGGCCTAGAATGCCCTCGCGCGGGCTTTGCCCGGAGCATGGATGAAGCTTACCAAGTACAAGCCGAAGTGGGTTTCCCTTGTATTATTCGCCCCTCATTTACTATGGGTGGCACTGGTGGCGGTATTGCTTATAACCGAGAAGAGTTTGAAGACATTTGTACTCGGGGTCTAGACTTATCTCCTACCAATGAATTATTGATTGATGAGTCTTTAATTGGTTGGAAAGAGTATGAAATGGAAGTGGTGCGCGATAAAAAAGACAACTGCATTATCGTCTGCTCCATTGAAAACTTTGACGCTATGGGCGTGCACACCGGTGACTCCATTACCGTAGCGCCGGCGCAAACCTTAACCGATAAAGAATACCAAATCATGCGCAGTGCCTCTTTGGCCATCTTGCGTGAGATTGGGGTAGAAACTGGCGGTTCTAACGTTCAGTTTGGTATTGACCCCAAAACCGGGCGCATGGTGGTGATCGAGATGAACCCGCGGGTATCTCGTTCTTCTGCTCTTGCCTCTAAAGCGACCGGCTTTCCGATTGCCAAAATTGCCGCCAAGCTGGCAGTGGGTTATACGCTAGATGAACTGCAAAACGACATCACAGGTGGCCGCACGCCTGCCTCGTTTGAACCTGCCATTGATTACGTCGTCACTAAAGTGCCGCGCTTTAACTTTGAAAAATTTGCCGGTGCTAATGATCGCCTCACCACGCAGATGAAGTCGGTGGGTGAGGTCATGTCTATTGGCCGTAACTTTCAAGAGTCATTACAAAAAGCGCTGCGCAGCCTAGAAACCGGCCAGCATGGTCTTGATCCTATTATCGACTTAAAAGACGCCGATAGCATGGCGCGTATTCGTCACGAGCTTAAAGAGCCCGGTCCGGAGCGTATTTGGTATATTGGCGATGCTTTTCGTGCTGGCATGAGCTTAGATGACATTTTTAAGCTGACTAACGTGGACCCTTGGTTCCTAGTGCAAATGGAAGATCTTATTAAGCTAGAAAATCAAGTGAATGAGCTAGCCGTCAGCGATGTGACTCCTGCTCTATTGCGTAACCTAAAACGCAAAGGCTTTTCTGATATTCGCTTAGGTAAACTGCTGGGTTTATCCGAAGATGAAGTGCGCAAGCTGCGCCATCGTTTAGGTATTTTCCCCGTCTATAAGCGCGTGGATACCTGTGCAGGCGAGTTTGCGACCGACACCGCTTACATGTATTCCTCTTATGATGAAGAGTGTGAAGCTAAGCCCTCTACTAATAAGAAAATTATGATTTTGGGCGGTGGTCCAAATCGTATTGGTCAAGGCATAGAGTTTGACTATTGCTGTGTGCATGCGGCGTTAGCGCTGCGTGAAGACGGTTATGAAACCATTATGGTTAACTGTAATCCAGAAACCGTCTCTACGGATTATGACACCTCAGACCGCCTCTATTTTGAGCCGGTGACGCTAGAGGATGTGCTAGAGATAGTGCGCATTGAGCAGCCTGAAGGTGTGATAGTGCAATACGGCGGTCAAACGCCATTAAAACTGGCCCGTGCGCTTGAAGCGGCTGGCGTACCTATTATTGGTACTAGCCCGGATGCCATTGACCGCGCCGAAGACCGTGAGCGCTTTCAACAAGCGGTTGAGCGCTTAGGCTTAAAACAGCCAGAAAATGGCACCGTGACTGCTCTTGAGCAAGCGGTGGTGATTGCAGAGCGTATTGGCTATCCGCTGGTGGTGCGCCCCTCCTATGTGTTAGGAGGTCGCGCCATGGAAATTGTCTATGACGAGCAAGACTTGCGCCGCTACTTTAAAGAAGCAGTGACTGTGTCTAACGAAGCGCCGGTGTTACTAGATCGCTTCCTAGATGATGCCATTGAAGTGGATGTAGATGCCATTTGCGACGGAAAAGACGTAGTCATCGGCGGCATTATGGAGCACATCGAGCAAGCTGGCGTGCACTCTGGTGACTCAGGGTGTTCATTGCCTGCTTATAGCTTAAGCCAAGCCGCACAAGATGAAATGCGCGAGCAAGCACGAAAGCTGGCGTTAGAGCTGGGTGTGGTAGGCTTGATGAATATTCAGTTTGCCGTTAAAGGCCAAGATATTTATTTAATAGAAGTGAACCCCCGAGCCGCGCGTACCGTACCGTTTGTCTCTAAAGCTACCGGCATCCCACTGGCTAAAGTGGCTGCGCGTGTCATGGCGGGTAAAACCTTAGCTGAACTGGGCGTAACCAAGGAAGTTATTCCGCCGTATTTCTCAGTAAAAGAAGTGGTCTTACCCTTTAATAAATTTGCGGGTGTTGACCCCTTATTAGGCCCAGAAATGCGCTCTACCGGTGAAGTGATGGGAGTAGGTGAAACCTTTGCTGAAGCTTTTGGTAAAGCTCATTTAGGGGCAGGCAATGCTGTGCCTACTAGTGGTCGTGCTTTATTGTCCGTGCGTGATAGCGATAAAAAGCGCGTGGTTGAATTAGCCAAAGCGCTATTAGCAGCCGGCTTTGAGCTAGATGCGACTCATGGCACTGCCGTGGTACTGGGTGAGGCGAATATTAATCCCCGCTTAGTGAACAAAGTGCATGAAGGTCGCCCTCATATTCTGGATCGTATTAAGAATAATGAGTACACCTATATCGTTAACACGGTAGAAGGGCGCCAAGCCATTGAAGACTCACGCCAATTGCGCCGTGGCGCCTTGGCTCAAAAGTTGGCTTATAGCACCACTTTAAACGGGGGCATTGCGACTTGTATGGCCATGGCTTATGACGCCACCGCGTCGGTCATCTCGGTGCAAGAAATGCATGCTCGAATTGCCAAGCAAAAATAAGCTTATTTTAAATAAGCTAACCAAGGCGCCTTAGGGCGCCTTTTTTTATTTAAAAATTTTATTTACTTAGAGCATTTTATTTACATTAAAAGTTTTCAAAAAAGTTCCCAATAATTTTTGTTTTATCATTATTGTTTTTAAGCATAAATATAATGACGATATAGTTTGACGCCATGTTAAGACTGCCGTAGAGTGCACTTCAGCAAAAGATTCAAGTTAGCGCGGCCGTTGTTTATTGTTCGTTCCATTAGGCACCACAGTCACCCAGCTTCCCTTATTTGATATTTGTTGCATTATTAGAGCATTCGCTCGTCACACTTAAATAAAGGTAAGATTTATTATGGCTACTGGTACCGTAAAATGGTTTAACGAAGCAAAAGGTTTTGGTTTTATCACTCCTGCTGATGGCAGCAAAGATTTGTTCGCACATTTCTCTGAAATCACTGGGAGTGGCTTCAAAACATTGGCTGAAGGCCAACAGGTATCTTACACCGCTACTGAAGGTGCTAAAGGTTCTCAAGCTTCACAAATCGAAGCTATCTAATTACCCTTTGGGTAAATAGAGACTAAAAAACCCGCTACGGCGGGTTTTTTGTTTTTTAAATACGAAGCGTAAGGGATAAATAGTTACATTTAAAGCTGTTGCCCATAAGGCCAGATGCGCAGATAAAAATGTTTGCCGTTAAGCGCAGGTTATTTTATTTTTTCACACTTCACAATTAGTTACCTTCCAACCACGACTCTAAGATTAATTGCGCCGACACTGCATCCACCGCATCTTTACCTAGCGCCTTATAGCCCCCCGCTTCAAACAATCTGGCTCTAGCATCTGTGGTAGTGAGCCGCTCATCTTGCAACTCCACTTGAATACCAAAGCGGCCATGCAATCGATTAGCAAACTTTCTGGCGCGCCGTGAGATATCTTGCTCACTGCCATCCATATTAAGCGGCAAACCAATAATGAGTAATTGGGGCTGCCATTCATTAACGAGACGTGCAATGTCATCCCAATTAGGAATACCATCAAGGGCTTTTAATGCCAATAAGGGGCGAGCCGTCGCGGTGAGCTCTTGGCCCACGGCCACCCCAATACTTTTAGTTCCGTAATCAAAGCCAAGCAAAGTGCGGCTCATCCATGACCTACTTGTGAAGATAAATGCTGGGGATCTACGCCTAAGCGAGCAATCGCTTGTTGCCAGCGCTTAGAAAAGGGCGTATCAAAGAGTAATTCCGTATCGGCGGGCACCGTAAGCCAGCTATTTTCACTGAGCTCTTGTTCTAGTTGCCCAGGTGTCCAGCCTGCATAACCCAGTGCCACTAAATAATGCTCGGGCGCTTCTTCAGAGCCAAGCGTTTCTAGTACATCGGGTGAGGTGGTAATCATTAAATTATCGGCCAGTAGTTGGCTAGAGCTAAAGCCATTTTTTGGGGTGTGCAGCACAAAGCCCCGATCGGCGGCTACCGGCCCCCCTTGTAATACGGGGCGTTTAAGCTCGGAGCGCTCGTCTTCTGGTGCCATTTCCAGTTGAGCTAATAATTCATATAGGGGTAAGTCGATAGGAATATTTATTACCAAGCCCATGGCCCCCTCGTCATTATGTTCGCACACATAGGTAACCGCTCCACCAAAGAAAGGGTCTTTGAGGCTGGGCATGGCAATAAGAAAATGATGTTGCAATGAATCCATGTCATCTCGTTTTGCTGCAGAAATGGCCCCACCCCTGCGCTTGGGTGGGGAGTCGGGTCTTTATTTAGGATAGCCGCTTTTCAATGGCATCCATCAGCATTCCACAAATATTTACCGGAAATGCATTTTCAATCTCACGTACACACGTGGGACTGGTTACGTTTACTTCAGTTAGCTTATCACCAATAATATCGAGCCCTACAAAAATCAAGCCTTTTGCCTTTAAGGTAGGGCCTAGTGCCTCTGCTATGCGGCGATCGCTGTCGCTTAGGGGTTGAGCGACTCCCAAACCTCCAGCGGCTAAGTTACCGCGGGTTTCTCCGCCTTGGGGAATGCGTGCTAAGCAATAAGGCACCACTTCGCCATCCACTACTAATACTCGCTTATCACCTTGCTTAATCGCCGGTATATAGGCTTGTACCATGCAGTAACGGCTACCATGTTCGGTGAGGGTTTCAATAATAACGCCTAAGTTAGGATCCCCTTGCTGTACTCTAAAAATAGAGGCGCCACCCATGCCATCCAAGGGTTTAATAATAATATCGCTGTGCTCTTGATAGAATTCACGGATATCTTGGGCGCTGCGAGTGACTAAAGTAATAGGCGTAAACTCAGAAAACCAAGCGGTATAGAGCTTTTCATTAGCATCGCGCAGGCTTTGCGGCTTATTTACGATGAGGGTGCCTTTTTCTTCGGCGCGCTCTAATAAATAAGTGGCATAGATATATTCGGTATCAAAAGGCGGGTCTTTGCGCATTAAGATCACGTCCAGATCACTTAAAGGCTGCAACTGCGGCTCTTCTAAGGTGAACCACTGAGTGGCATCTTCTTTTACCGTCAGTCTGGCCATGCGGCCATAAGCATCACCGCCTCGTAAACTTAAATCGGCCATTTCCATATACCACAGTTCGTAACCACGGCGTTGTGCTTCTAGCAACATGGCGAAACTGGTGTCTTTTTTGATAGTGATGGACTGGATGGGGTCCATCACTATTCCTAACTTAATCGCGGTCATGCAAGATCTCCAAATCGGCATTGCAAAGCAGTAATGGCGGTCAAGGCCGCCGTTTCGGTTCTTAAAACCCGGGGGCCTAATAAAATATCGATAAAATCGTGAGCACTGGCTTGGCTAATTTCTTCCTCTGATAAGCCACCCTCTGGCCCTATCAATAATCGCACGCCGGTACGGGGCGGGGGCAAGGTATTGACACTTAATTTTGCTTTAGGATGCAAGTTCAGTTTTAAATCCGTGGTGGCTTGCGCTAACCAGTCTGCTAATGGCAAGGCGGGATGAATAATCGGCACTTGGTTGCGCCCACATTGTTCACAGGCTGCAATGGCAATGCTTTGCCATTGTTGAATTTTCTTCTCTAAGCGCTCACCGCTAAGTTTAACGCCACAGCGGCTAGAAAAGAGCGGGGTAATTTCATTTACCCCTAACTCTACGGATTTTTGAATGGTGAATTCCATTTTTTCACCCCGACTGATCACCTGTCCTAAGTGAAAAGGCAGTGGCGACTCACATTCTTGATCATCAAAAGCCCCCAGTTCTACCTGTACGACTTTTTTATCCGCGGTGGTAATAGTGGCGTGATATTGTCCGCCTAAGCCATTAAATAGCAGCAGCGACTCACCTGCTTGCATACGTAATACACGGCCCACATGATTCGCGTTATCGCTAGACAGTGTCAGCGTAAGTCCCGTTTGCAGCGGCTGGTTTTCATAAATTCGCGGTATACGCATAAATTACACACATCTTTTTTAAAAGAGCAGGGCACTAGGCCGCTTACTCATAAAGCCTAAATAAGCGCTAGTGTAGCGCGAGAGCGAATCACTCGCTATAAAACAGCGGGTGTTGGCTTAGGGGCAGTTTTTAGCAAGGCGATAACCGGCTTGTTGTGCCGCTTGTACACTGTCAAACACGACGCGATTTTTTACGCCTAAGCGGGCATAGCTGGGGCAATCGGCGCGATGAAAAATACCAGAGTTTTTATTGGCACGTATTTCACGGTCTTGGGTGCTTGCTGCCACCTGAGGCTTAGGGTTTTTCTTTGGCGCCACGTAATTACTGGGCGCTTGGCTAAAAGGCGCTAAACTGGCAGTGGCATTATCAAACTGACTATTACCTAACGCCATAAAAATAGGCGCATGATCGGAGACATGTTTGCGGCTTTTACTGTGATCCCAGCCAATTAACTTGGGGTAATCAATCACGCCCTGTTGTTTTATTTTTAAATGACTGTCGCGCTCCACCCAAATATTATCGTAAAGATTAACGTATTTACCGGCGGTGTCAGACAGCGTGGAGGCACCTTGGGTGATTAGCGGTTTGGCATAGCGTTTGAGTGGCGCCCAAGCAGCATGAGCTTGGTCGAGGTTAAAATCGCCTGCTAATACGAGAGGCGTATTAGGATAAATTTCTTTCATCCATAACCAGTATTCGGCTAACGCATTAATCTCTGGGGTGCGGTCTTTAATAGTTTTACCATACACAATATGTACCGTCGCCATGGCTAGCTCGCTGTGATCGCGCTTAGACTGAAAGCGGGCTGAAAAAGGCTCGCGCGCAAAATGATTTTGCTTATCTAAATAGACCACAGCGCCATCTACATATTTTACCGCCGAGTCTCGCCAGATAAAGGCATAGTGTTCTTTATAACTATTGGCACCCAGCGCATGAGAAAGTAAATGGCTCCACGACTCACCAGTGTGCTTTTCTAAGGCGCGCTCTAAGTCTGTAATGCCTTGTTCGGTCATCACTTCTTGTACTGCTAGCAAGTCCACCTTGCCGGCAATAGTGGCTAAGGCGGCAAAGCTTTTTTGGCTGCCATGGCCTAAGCGTTGAATGTTCCAAGAGCCTACCACTATGTCACTGGCTAAAACCGCAAAGCTTGAAAATAGGCTGCTAAAGACAACAAAAATAGCCGCGATACGATAGCGACGAAGTAACCGAAACATGTTCATAAAAAATAATTTCCTAGCAGTGAATGTGCATCAGCAACAAGTTCAGAGGTATTTAAATAGGCTGCAATTCACCATTACAGTGCAAACATAAATAACGCTGCTTGGCGCGCATTATCTTGTTATGGCGCCTAAGGGTCAATTGATGCTGTCGACATGAGCAGTGATAACTAAAAGTAGGTGCCACTTTAGTGGTGTCTAAACGGTGGCGCGTGCGCGGCTCACAGCCAAATACGGCGTGCATAATATGCTGCCATTCACGGCCATGAGGTTTTACCTTACCAAAACAGGCAAAAGCAACAAGGTGCGCCACTTCATGAGGCACAATATCACTCATAAATTCAGCTTCATTATCGGCCAGCAATATGGGGTTAAAGCGCAGCTCCCAGCGCTCTAGCCACGCCGAGCCTGCAATACGCCCCCCTTGGTTAAAGCGCACCACAGGCTCTATAAACTCTCGTGATAATTCGTGAGCGGCAATGCGCAGGCATTGCACTACTCGCTCACGCACTCTTTGTTCTAAATCAGCGGTCATTATTACCTATTTTCTAATCTCGTCCTACGGGCTTAGGCAGCGTGGTGCGCTATGTTAAATGGTTAACCAATAAAAAGGGAAGCCGCAGCTTCCCTTTAAATGTGCTTATGTTAGCGTTTATTTTAACCCCGCCGCATCGCGCAATAACGCGGCTTTATCGGTGGCTTCCCAAGTGAACTCATCACGACCAAAATGACCGTAAGCCGCAGTAGGCTGATAGATGGGACGATTTAAGTCCAGCATTTGAATAAGGCCATAAGGGCGCAGATCAAAGTGCTCACGTACTAGCGCATCAATTAAGTCTTCTGCTACTTTACCCGTGCCAAAGGTTTCTACGCTAATTGAAGTAGGCTCAGCCACGCCAATGGCATAAGACACCTGAATTTCGCAGCGCTCAGCAAGACCCGCCGCAACAATGTTTTTCGCCACATAACGCGCGGCATAGGCGGCAGAGCGGTCTACCTTAGAGGGATCTTTACCCGAAAACGCACCGCCACCGTGGCGTGCCATGCCGCCATAGGTATCAACAATAATTTTACGACCCGTTAAACCGCAATCGCCCATGGGGCCACCAATGACAAATTGGCCAGTAGGGTTAATAAAATACTTGGTGTTTTTAGTTAACCACTCAGCCGGTAACACCGGCTTAATAATGGTTTCCATTACTGCTTCTTGCAGTGTGGCTTGGTCTATTTCAGGACAATGTTGAGTAGATAACACTACCGCATCAATGGCGCTGGGCTTGCCTTGCTCATCATAAACAAAGGTGACTTGTGATTTTGCATCGGGGCGCAACCAAGCCAACTCTTTAGACTTTCGCACTTCTGCCTGGCGGCGCATTAGCTTATGAGCATAAGTAATGGGGGCGGGCATCAAGACATCAGTTTCATTAGAGGCATAGCCAAACATTAAGCCTTGGTCGCCGGCACCTTGTACATAAGGGTCTTGATCACGGCGATCCACGCCCATGGCAATATCTGGAGACTGCTTACCAATGGCGTTTAATACCGCACAGCTGGCGCCATCAAAGCCCATTTCTGAGCTGGTGTAGCCAATGTCACTCACGGTTTTGCGCACTAAATCTTCAATATCCACCCAAGCGGTAGTGGTAATTTCACCGCCCACAATCACCATGCCGGTTTTAACGAAGCTTTCACAGGCCACACGCGCTTTGGGATCTTGTTCAATAATGGCGTCTAACACCGCATCTGAGATCTGATCGGCAATTTTATCCGGATGACCTTCGGATACGGACTCGGAGGTAAATAGTTTGGCCATGATGATTTCCTAACGTAATAAAGTAATTCCGATGTGCTAATAAACCACCTTGGCAAACCCCAACTGCATAAACCAGCAAGTGCTAAGCGACGATGAACGATGGCGGTATTAACATCTAGACGGCTATTCTAAAGAGAGCCATCCGCGATTACCAGCAAAATGTCGTAAGCTCAACACAATATCAAGCCACTTTTTTGCCCTTATGTTGAGTTAGTTGGCCAAGCGCACACTTGTTAAGATTAAATTTGCGCCGCTCCACAGTCTTTGGGACAATACGCGCGACAATTTTTGCTCACCTTACCTCTTTTATATTACGTAACTGTCTCAGGAGATGTTGATGCCTTCTCGTCAAGTGCTGGCCAATGCCGTGCGCGCACTCAGTATGGATGCCGTACAAAAAGCAAATTCTGGCCACCCCGGTGCCCCTATGGGCATGGCTGATATTGCCGAGGTGTTGTGGCGCCATTACCTCAAACACAACCCCAGCAACCCTAACTGGGCCGATCGCGACCGCTTTATTTTATCTAACGGTCACGGCTCTATGTTGTTGTACTCTTTATTGCACCTAACGGGTTATGACTTGTCGATTGAGGATCTGAAACAGTTTCGTCAATTGCACTCTAAAACACCGGGCCACCCAGAATACGGCTATGCTCCTGGCATAGAAACCACCACAGGTCCGCTAGGTCAAGGCATTACTAATGCCGTGGGTATGGCCATTGCTGAGCGTGCCTTAGCGGCCCAGTTTAACCGCCCCAATCATGAGATTGTGGATCACTACACCTATACCTTTTTAGGCGATGGTTGCTTAATGGAAGGCATTTCACACGAGGCCTGTTCACTAGCTGGCACCTTAGGGTTAGGTAAGCTGATTGCCTTTTGGGATGACAATGGCATCTCTATTGATGGTGAGTTAGACGGTTGGTTTAGTGATGACACTCCTAAACGCTTTGAAGCTTACGGCTGGCAAGTGATTGCCAATGTCGACGGTCATGACTCAGCCGCGTTAACCCAAGCCATTGATGCCGCCCGCGCCGATAGCTCACGCCCCACTTTAATTTGCTGTAAAACCGTTATTGGTTTTGGCTCACCCAATAAAGCCGGCACCGCCGATTCTCACGGCTCACCGCTAGGTGATGCTGAAGTGGCCGCTACCCGTGAAAAATTGGGTTGGGAGCATGCCGCTTTTGATATTCCCGCTGACATTTATGCTAAATGGGATGCCAAAGAGCAGGGCGCCGCCGCCGAAGCCAAGTGGAATAAAGCTTTTGCCGCTTATCAAGCTGAGTTTCCTGAATTAGCCGCAGAATTAACCCGTCGCTTAAAAGGTGATCTGCCTGCTGATTGGGCACAAACCAGCAGCGATTTTATTAAAGAGCTGCAAGCTAATCCGGCAAAAATTGCCACTCGTAAAGCTTCACAAAACTCCCTCGATGCCTTTGGTGCTATCTTGCCTGAGTTGTTGGGCGGCAGTGCCGACTTAGCGCCTTCTAACCTGACCATGCACAAAGCCTCACAAGCCATCAGCAGTGATGATTTTAGCGGCAACTACCTGCACTACGGCGTACGCGAGTTTGGCATGAGCGCCATTATGAATGGCGTGGCCTTACACGGCGGCTTTATTCCTTACGGCGGCACTTTCTTGATGTTCGTGGAATATGCCCGTAATGCCCTGCGCATGGCCGCGCTCATGAAGCAGCGCGCCATTTTCGTTTATACCCACGACTCTATCGGTTTGGGTGAAGACGGCCCCACCCACCAGCCGGTTGAACAAATTGCATCTTTGCGTTTAACGCCCAACATGAGCACTTGGCGCCCCTGTGACCAAGTGGAGTCTGCCGTGGCCTGGAAGTCGGCCATTGAGCGTAAAGACGGCCCCACGTCATTGATCTTCTCTCGCCAAGGCTTAGGCCAAATTGAGCGCAACGAGCAGCAACTGGCCGATGTGGCTAAAGGCGGCTACGTGCTCAAAGATTGTGCCAACATGCCAGAGCTGATTATTATTGCCACCGGCTCCGAAGTTGAGCTGGCCATCGCGGCAAGTGAGCAGTTAAGCGCCCAAGGCAAGCAAGTGCGAGTGGTGTCTATTCCGTGTACCGATGTGTTTGATGCACAATCTGTGGAATATAAAGAAAGCGTATTGCCAGCGGCCGTTGCTAAGCGTTTAGCAGTAGAAGCGGGCATTGCTGATTACTGGTTTAAATACGTTGGCCTAAACGGCGATATTATTGGCATGCACAGCTTCGGTGAGTCGGCTCCTGCCGATGAGCTATTTAAGTTCTTTGGCTTTACCGTTGATAACGTTGTTGAAAAAGCCAATGCGCTTTTAGCAAAATAAGTAAGCGGCTAAATATGTTAGCTAACTAAATAGTTAAATAAATTAGCTAAGTAATTTAATAACTAGCGTAAATAACAACCGGCCGATTGGCCGGTTTTTTATGGGCGAAGGGTAGGATCAGCGCAGGGTTTTGATGTTTTGCAGGCGAGCACTTGCTCTCGCATGTCGACGCAGCCGAAACCTTAAAAAAAGAGCTATTTTTGCCACGGAAAAGAGCAGAGCGCACGGACAAGATCGCGGCCGACAAGCGCTTTTTAATAGTAAGAGTTCATCTCGTTCAGGATGCGATATTTGGCTCTTACTACTAATAGACCTTTCCGGTTTGATCTTTATATTTCCGTGTTCCGTGGGGTCCGTTGCCAATTGTTTTAGCTTTTAAAGGGCAAATCGACTGAAAATTCCACAGCAATGATGAGCGATTACTTAATCCAAGCAAGGCAAAGAACGACAGTCTACATCAATCACCCTATCTGAATTCATGTTGCCACTTATTCTTGCTTATAATGCGAGGCTTCAATTGAGCCAAGTGCATGTAGCGGGTGCTGTCTTATAATAAAAAATGAGATAATAGACGCCTGTAAGGCTCTGCGCTAGCCTGTCGGCTCGCTAAAAACCATCGTCGACCGGACTTCTCACCCCGAATCCTCCCTTGCGTGCCACATGGGTATAAATTTCTGTGGTACGCACATCGGCATGGCCCAGCAGTTTTTGAATAGTACGAATGTCGTACCCGGCCTCAAGTAACCGGGTAGCAAAGCTGTGACGCAGCACGTGGCTGTTTGCCTGTTTGTAAATACCAGCCTTGCGAATGGCCGCTCCAATGGCTCGTTGCACGCCGCGATCCAATAAATGATGGCGACGCACCACATTGCTGCGTGGGTCTATGGCCAACTTACCCGCCGGAAACAGATATTGCCAAGCCGGCTCACTGGCTGCGCTCGAATATTTGCGATTCAGTGCAAAGGGCAGGTAAGCCTCACCATGGCCACTCGCCAGGTCCTGCTTATGGAGTATCAGGCAGGCTTCAATTTGCAGAGACAGTGGCGTTAGCAAGGAGTCTGGCAGCAGGGTTACTCGGTCTTTATTACCTTTACCGCTGCGCACAATAATTTGCTGCATGCCAAAATCGATATCTTTGACTCGAAGCCGCAACACTTCGTTAATGCGCAGGCCTGAGCCATACATTAAACGCGCCACCAGTTGTGAGGTGCCTTCTAAGTGGCTTATTACGGCTTTAACTTCATCATGGGTAAAAACCGTGGGCAGTCGCCTAGGCTTTCTTGCCAGCTCAAACGACAACTCACCCAGCGGTTGCTGAAGAAATTCCCGAAACAGAAAAACGAGCGCATTCAGAGCGGTGCGTTGTGTACTTACGCTGTTGTTGCGCTGTACCGCAAGATGAGAAAGAAACTGCTCTACCTCTTTTTTAGAGCAGGTAGAGGGGTGGCGCATGCCATGAAAGCGAATAAACCGTTTAATCCAGTGGCAATAAGTTTGCTCTGTTTTGTAGGCCAGATTTCGGCTACGGATCAAGGCACGCAGTTGATCCATGAAGCGAGTAGGCTGGTCTGGCAGTTTGGGTGGTACATCCATAATCATGCGCTCACCTGTACACTGTTCTTATATACAGTAGTTTAGTTGCTGCTGCGATGATTGCACAACGAAACCGGAGCTATACGACAATTGTCGTAAAACTTCATGATTCTTGGTCTACAAAGCTTATAAAGCACTGAAAAATATGGAATAGTTACTGTGAGCAAAAATGCATAAACGAACAGAAATTTAGTGTGGAAAGCGACATTTGACGCTTATTCCCCGAGGCGTCGTTTTATGGAGCCTTAAGCTTTTGATAAAAAGAGAAATTTTAATGATGAGGTGTATGCTTCGCGGAATAGGTGCGGTTTGCATAGATGTCATTAGTCGTTGAATTAGCTGTTAAGGCTACGAGAGTATGGCTATCGGAGATAAGATCAAAATTTACTGTGGCGACTGTAAACGCTCTACCAACCACCTAATTATTGCAGAGCGTTCTGTGGACTCTCATCCATTTGAAGCTGAGAAATGGGGTCAGAAGCATTATTTTTGTCAGTGCGCAGGCTGCGATAGTTATGCATACGCCATTTCGGAATGGGACGAGGCTGACTGGAATCCGCACACTGGGGAGATGGATTCAAGCTGGCGAACTTATCCAAATTCAAGAAACCAGCGCCAAACCTTTGGCGATGATCACCTGCTGCCGCAGAAAATCCGGTCCATTTACCGCGAAATTATTGGTGCTATGAATGCTCAACTCCCACTATTAACGGCAATTGGTTTACGTGCATTAATAGAAGCCATATGCAAAGACAGAAAGGTCAAAGGTGGTAATCTTGAAAAGCTAATTGATGGGTTGGCCAGCGATGGCGTTTTATCAAATGATCAAGCGGCTATATTGCACGGCCATCGGTTTTTAGGGAATGTCGCAGCCCATGAAGTAGAGGTTGCTCGACCACCGGAGCTAATAGCTGCTCTGGAGATAGCTGAGGCTATGTTGAGAACAATTTATGTGCTCCCGGTGCTGTCTAATCAAATTACTACGGGGCGAAAGCCTTAACAAAACGCGGCACTCGGATGTCCTTTACGCCGCTTCGCTCTGTAAAGGCCACCGGTGCGCTTTGCGTTAGCTTAAAGGACCGAAAAGGAGTTACTTACGGTGGATAAATATTTGTCAGGGATTGAGATGGTTGGCCTGATAGCTTCGATAACCTCATTGGTTCTTGCGATTGGGGCGATATGGTTGTCCATCGTATTTTTCAAAATGTCCAACGAGGCATCCAAGTCAACAACTGAAGCGGCCAAAGGAATTGATGCGAGCGTTAAACGACTAGAGAATTTGTTCGACAAGCTTTATTCGGATACTTTTTCTATGATGAAGGATACGGTCTCTGATATGCGAAAGCATATTTGGAGTGGCGATGGAGTTGGTAGTGGTGCTGGAAACAAAAGCGATATCCTTGAAGAGGCAGACAGAAAAGCCGAAGAAAAAGTACAAGAGATAAAGTCTGCTCTGGACAAACAGTTAAATGAGATTCTAGAAAAGCAGCAGATGGTAGACGGAAGGGTTTCAGGCATCGGGAAAGAACTAGAAGTATTGCTAGATAACGCAATTCAAACTTCAAGGATGATTGAAATTGAAGCCAGAGAAGAAACTGTTAGAAATCATATATTAATGGCCTTGCGATCTTTCGCCAGAAGAAGAAAAATTGTTACCGCTGAAGAGCTGGTGGAGTCGTTAAGAGATAATATTCCATCCAAGCGAATTATAAATGAGCTGGAAAGCATGAAAGAAGAAGGCGTAATATTTTATGATGATGAGTATTTGAGTCCAAATACAAAAATACGTTTGCTCAGCATCCGCGAAAGAACAAGGGAGCGAGAAAGCTAACAAGGCATTCAAGCTCGCTCGTTACACTCGCTGGGACTGGCGTACCGCCAGCCCCTTAACTTCGCGTTATGCGAATAAATAAACGGAGTAAATTGAATGGCATTTGTAGAGCCGATAACGATCAAAGAAGCGATTGATAATGTACACAAGAAGAATTATTTGCTTCCGGCCATTCAACGTGAATTTGTTTGGGGGGTGGATCAGATAGAACGTCTTTTTGATTCACTAATGAGGGATTACCCAATAAGTTCATTTCTATTTTGGGAAGTCGAGAGGCAGAATATAAGCAATTTTCAGTTCTATGAGTTTGTTCGTGAGTACCATGAACGAGATAACACGCATAATCCAAAGGCAGATATAAGTGGTGAAAATGGAATTACCGCTATATTGGATGGTCAACAGCGTCTTACATCTCTCTATATAGGATTAAAAGGAACGTATGCCTATAAACTCCCTCGAAAGAGATGGGATAATGATTCCGCGTTTCCAAAAAGAAAGCTATGCCTTAATCTGCTTTCGCGTGCAGAGGATGCTGACTTTGTATTTGACTTTAAGTTCTTGACGAAGAAAGAGCATCAGCAGTCTGATGATGACCATTTTTGGTTTATAGTTGGCGACATTCTCGATCTCGAAAAACCTGCTGACATAAATAAATACTTAATCAAAAATGGTTTGCTCAAGCTCGAAGAGGATAAGGCTGAATTTGCAAATGAGGCTTTATACAAACTGTGGGAGGTTATCCATAAAAATAAGTCTATAAATTTCTTTTTGGAGAAGGGTGAAAGTTTAGATAAGGTTCTCAATATATTTATTCGCGTCAATAGTGGTGGAACACAATTAAGTTATTCTGATCTTTTGCTTTCAATAGCCACTGCGCAATGGAAAGAAAAAGATGCGCGAGAGGAAATTACAGAATTCGTTGACGAAATAAACGCCATAGGGGATGGCTTCAATATTAATAAAGATTTTGTGTTGAAAAGCTGCTTGGTTATATCTGGTTTTAGGGATATCGCATTTAAGGTTGATAATTTTAATCAGGAAAATATGCTCATCATTGAGAGGCAGTGGGATGACATAACAAAAGCAATCAAGTCTGCAATTGTTTTGATTTCAAGTCTTGGTTACCACAGAGAGACGCTAACCTCAAATAACGCCCTTATACCCGTAGCTGGATATCTTTATAAAATTGGTAGTCCAGACAATTTTGCTGAATCTTCGAAATATCAAAATGATAGGCAAAAGATATTCAAGTGGCTTGTGATGGTGCTCTTGAAAAGAACGTTTAGCGGACAGCCAGACAATGTGCTTAGACCGATTCGTGAGGTCATAAACGCTTCTGAAGATGGGTTTCCATTGCTTGGTATTGTGAATAAATTGAAAGGCGGGACTAAGGCTATATCATTTGATGATGATGAAATAGATAATCTTTTGTATTATCAATATGCGCAAGCATACACTTATTCCGCCCTTGCATTTATTTATCCATCGCTCGATTTCAGAAATAAGTTCCATCAAGACCACATATTTCCAAAAAAGTTATTTACTAGAAAGCGGCTTGAGAAACGTGGGATCAAAGCCGAGGATATCGAGTTCTATCTCGAAAACTATAATTATGTAGCTAATTTGCAGTTACTTGAGGGAGTCCCTAACCAAGAAAAATCAGGTAAGGATTTTGATGTCTGGATAAAAGAAAAGTATCCGAATCAAAAAGATAAAAAAGCGTATATGGAAAGACACTATATCCCAGATATTGATCTTACATTAGAAAACTTCAGGCAGTTTATAGAAGAAAGAGAAAAACTACTCGTGGCGGAGTTTAAGAAGTTGCTAACGCACGAGATCGCATAACAATGTGCTGCACTCGGATAAATTACTCGCTACGCTCGCAATTTACGCGGTGAGCGCGGCGTTATGCATTAAAGGAGAGGTCAGTGCTTGAGTCAGTAGTTCAGGAAGAAACCACTGGATGCGGAATTGCTTCTGTTGCCAACATTCTTGGTCATAGTTACCCAGAGATGAAAGCCATTGCTAATGCTATGGGTATTTATGCCTCAGATAAATCATTGTGGTCTGATACCCAGTATGTGCGACGTATGCTGTTAAACGCAGGTGTTGAAACTTCCAGGGATGAGGTACCGTTTGACTCTTGGGAGTCCTTGCCAGATCTAGCATTGTTGTCTATCAAATATCACCAAGAAGAAGGCAAAGACTTCTGGTACTGGGTTGTGTTCAAGCGCCTGGATGGCCAGCCTTTCGTGCTGGATTCGGTGTGCTTCATTCAATATTGGCCAACGGTAAGACGCTTCGTTTAATCGAAAAATCCGGCAATAAGTTATGGCTCTTACTTAAATTCATAACAAGGCCAATCACAAACGCCAGCAAGCTGGCTGGACTCGCTGACGCTCGCCTGTGTTGGCGGCGTTATGAGTCAATAATCTGCCAGCCACAGAGTCGTTTATAGCGTTATCACAGAGCTGTGCAAACTGAAATGGCGAAGCAAAAGGGTAGCGCCAGCATCGCCTGCCGGAGAGCGGGGCAAGGTAGTTGGCTGTAGTGCTCAATATCCAAAATCTCAGCTGGTCATCTCGTTGAACATTCGGCGTGCTTCATTCAATATTGGCAGCGGTAGCGTTGTTTACCTAAAGAGTCCTGAAGTGAGTTCTTTGCTCTTATTTACAACTCATAACAAGGCCAATCACAAACGCCAGCAAGCTGGCTGGACTCGCTGACGCTCGCCTGTGTTGGCGGCGTTATGTTTACAAGGAGAGTTATGAGTAATCTTATAGTAATTGCGAGTTATTCATTTCCTCTGGACGCGAATATTGCTAAAGCGGCATTAAGCAGTGCGGGTATCCCTGCATTTGTCGCAGATGAACATACGATAAATATGCAATGGTTATACTCTAATGCAATGGGCGGTGTTCGAGTGTTAGTCGCCAAGGAACATGAAAGCGCGGCAATCACTCTTTTGACAAATGATTTCTCATTAGCAGTAGATGCTGAGTGTGGTTCTAGTATTGAAACTTGTAAAAATTGTGGTAGTGAAAATGTCGAACATCATACAAAAGGAAAAGTTCCAGCCTATTTGTTGTTCATCGTTATAGGGTTTCCTTTTTTTTTCATAAGCACGGTTTTAAATGTTCCGACTGTGGCTATTTCACAGAGACATAACAAGGCCAATCACAAACGCCAGCAAGCTGGCTGGACTCGCTGACGCTCGCCTGTGTTGGCGGCGTTATAACTCTGGATAAGGTTCGGGTGCATGATCAATAAAGATTTTTGTTCTATATATTTTTGGGTGCACTCATCATTCTCAGCGTTGTCAATCGGCTACTTTCTCTCACTATTAAGTGCTAGCTCTCAAGTTCAAGAAGCTTTAGCGATTAGCTTTGCGTCTATTTGTTTTTGCATTAGCTTAATAGTCAACTCTGGCATGGCCATTTTTCTATTGTGGTTTGGAAACTCCGAGGCGATGATAAATCGGATTTATCCTCTTTATCCATGGCATAACTTAAAATCTGTTCCTACTATTGCAATCATTAGCTTCCTGGTAGGATTGGTTTTTTTACTTGGCTTCTATTCGTATTGGTTAGTTTTATTAGCAATAACTACCTCTGTTATCGTTTACATTGTTATAGGTAATACATGGCACACATTAATGGATGAGGATTTTAAGTCTAAGCTTCAGCAATTACGGGATTTAGATAAAGATAGTAAGTAAGGTTATAACAAGGCGCTTAAACGGAACTAAAAATGCTGGCTCAGTTTCGCTTCGCTTCACATTGTAGCCAGCAACTTTAGTCCGCTTAGCTTAGCGTTAGCAGCATAAGGATATCTCGGTGGGTAGTTTAGATTCTTGGGTGACAGAGTTTAAAAAAATTGGTTGGTTTATTCCTCCATATGTAACTATGGGAGATATGGAGAGTATTCTTGGGGCTAATATCAAGGGTGAAGCTAATTTAACTCAAAGTGAATTAGAGAATATTTTATCTTCAATTTATTCAGGTAATCACTTATCTAGCTTATTCGTTGAAAAATATTCTGATACTCCATTTATAAAAGATTACATCACCATATTACAAAATGGGATTGAAGCACACTTTCTAGGGTTACATTATTCCGCTGTTGCTACATTAATTCCTGTTATTGAAGGCGTTGCTAGAAAGTTGGCCGTTAAACGAGGTGTTCACCATAAACACGTTAAACAGACAATTCGAAATATATGTGAAAGCTGTAAAAATGATGTTGTCGAGCGAAAGCTTGGAGCCTACGAAGAAGTCGAATCAATGATTGAATCCTTTGAATATTTTGTTGTAAACAACTTATATTCAAACTCAAGTTCATATCCCCATGAGGATAATACAAACAGAAATGGTATTGCCCACGGCTCATTTGCCGACTCAGATTATGGAACACCCATTAACTTCTATAAAACAATCGCAGCAATAAACTCACTTTGTTTTTTATCGGCAATTGACTCAGGGTTATCTTGGTTTCCTCCAAATTATAGTGAAGCTAGTTTAAAAAAATCAATTTATTATTCATTATGTACCAAGTTTTCAGGCTTGCGTATGTAATGCTGCTAACAAGTTGCTAAAACGGACAAAAAACTGTTGGCTTTTGCTCGTTCCTCGCTAATTTTAGCCAACTATTTTATTGCCGCTTAGCAAAGCGTTAGGCCAATAGTTTTAGTTCGAGGTATCAATGAAAATAAAAGCTAACTTTTTCGCCGATTGGGTTGAATTATTAAAAGATATCTTAGTATCTCATTGGGGGTATGATGTTTCGTCAGTACCAGATACCGAAATTCCACTCTTGTATTTCAATGCTGAGCAACGACGACCAGACCAAAAGCAGCGGGAAGTGGTTGAGTCTGACAGTTTTATATGTCCTCCAGAACAAGCTCCTGGTTGGGAAATATTAAAAAACCTGATTGAGTCAGGTCAAGATATAACCCCAAATCTTAGTAAGTTGGTTAATAAGCTTAACAGCAAAGACTCCATGCTAAATGATTGGGGTGTTCATCATTTTCATCTCGGTGAGCATATGGAGGGTGAGTTTATTAAACGTACTGGTCCGCTTTTGTTTGCGTTGCTTGCTGATGACAAATTTTACACTATTGGTGTATTCGAACATTGCTCTTGGGCAGACCAAGACATTGTCGAGATAATTCATCGGAACTGGCCAGATGTGGTGGAGAAATACAAAATTAAGGGTGTTATTTCTTCAACTGAGGTGACGGAACAGGAGCGAAAAATTCTTCGTTCTAAAAACGCTAATGCTTTCGTAACGGTAGGCGATGGAACGGTATACGCTCCAATTGGAGGGGGTATGGTGAGCTCGGGATATAACGTACAAGCAGTGATGACTATGCATAAGCAAAAAGCTATGCTCAAAGATTTAGAAGACCACTTGAATAAGCAGATGGAAAATTTGAGAGGTTTATTTGAGCAGCGAGGTTATCAAGGAGAGCCCGAGCTAGAAGCAATACTCGAAATAAGTGACAAGGAATATCGCGCATTTTTTCCTAAATATGGCGTTTCAGCAATACTGTTATCCAAGGCCTAACAAACGCAGGCAATGCGACGGCTTTTTCGTTGCGGCTTTGCCTCCACTATTAAAGCCGCGCTTGCTGCGGGCGTTAACTTTCATACCAGGATTGTAGATGGTCGATGTAAATAGATACGAAAAGGATGTTCATTATGAGAAAGCCAGATCATTGCTGGAATTTGATGATTTGCAGTCTTTTAGGTACGCCTGCTTAGAACTAAGGTACTTCATCGAAGCTCATGTGTATCAGCAATTGCTTGCCGGGGCTGAAGAAATACCCAGAACAATAATTGAAACTTGGCAACCCAACAAAGCCATAAAACTATTGTCGGATTTCGATGATCTAGCCGATAAAGACTTACGTTTAAGTATATTTAGCGAAGACGGCGAACTTAAAGACACAATAACCTACAACAATATTTCAATAAAAGATTTGAATAAGCTGTATAACTCTCTTGGTAGCTATTTGCATCTTCCAATGCCAAAAAAGTTAACTGACTATATAATCGACAAAAATAAAATTGTTAAGATATTTGATCAGTTAGGCAAACTTACCAAAGGCAACTTAATGGTAGTTAAAGCTAACTACGAATTCTTCCCATGTGAAGCCTGCGGGCAAAATATTTTGTATACACAGCATTATGTCAAGTCAAACGAATCGATTGCATGCCAAAATGATTCATGCCGTATCGAGTATGCAATAAGAACCTCTGAGGATAATGTTTCATTTGGATCAAAATACGTTTTCGAGTGTGGCGTTTGTCATAAAGAGGCAACGGTTTTCTTTTCCAAAATTGAAGATGGCTATAAGTTCAAATGTGGCCATTGTGAAACAGAGTATACATTTGAAATGATTCTTCGGGGTATGCCTGTTGAGCAAGAAAGTTAACAAACGCAGGCACTGGGACAAATTTTCCGCTGCGCTTCAAATTTTCCCGTGCTGCGGGCGTTATAGCGGTCCGGTTTTCGTTTAAAAAATAAATTGCAGTAACCGGCGGTAACATCTCACAAGCCGGGTTGCGAGGAACTATTCTAAAGATTCAGCCCGTAATTCTGAGAGTGTTTCAACGCAGCTTCGTTAAGGTCTCTGGAATAGTACGAACACCATCGGTGGTGCTCGGCAGCAATGTCTCATTTGGGTGGCTGATTTGGCAGTTTACAAAATAGTAGGTGCCGCAGGCTTTGGCTTATTCGTGGGTTTTGTTAATTACAAGTGCAGCGGTGGCTCAAAGTGCGCGTCTTCGTTTTCTATAACAATCGTAACCATGCGAAATTTACTCCGGCGCTCGTTTTGTGCCGGAAAAGCTTGGCACAAAACAATCGCCTCCATAAATTCGCCTGTTTCGGGCGTTATGTGTATTTAGCTCAAAGTAAACTGTCCTCTGTCAGCAATAAGAAAACCTCTACAGAGATCGATATGATTTAGTTAGTATGTTCACAACATACTAACTAAATAGATGAAAATATATTTTGCGTGGTGGTATGAGCGACAGGGTGTTAGAAGAAAAGCTTGAACTGTCCCCAGATGACTGGCTCACCTGGACTGATGAAGAGTTTAATAATTGGAGAAGGGAGTATGATTTCCCTCGTATTGTGGATTTTCTTTTTGAGACTCTGCCATTCTTTTCTATTTGGCTTTCAGAACAATCTGGGCTAACAAGACAAGATTTGATTTTTCATGGGCCTGCACGTTTCATTAGGCACTATGGTCAATCAATTAGATTTGTCGAGCATGATGTTAGTTTACGCTTGCATCCTAATGAGCCTGCCCAGCCAATTCTACGTCACTGTTTTATAAAGAAGAATGAGAAACAAGTAAGAAAGAAAAAGGTAACTAGATCGGTTGAGTTTTATAGCTATATTGATTGGGCTTCTAAAAATAAGAGCTGGGTATTTCACGCAAGCCGTTCATGTATTAAAGATTTTGTTAGATGTCTTACTCCTTCAGGACGATCTTGCCAGACATCAACTTACATAAATAGCAATTCAAGTATTCAATTTTATATACCCTATTTTATGCCCAGTGTTACTATCGATGAAATATTATCTTCGACTAATAGACCTATTTCTCCGCCAAGCCTTGAATTGTTGAAGTTAGGTGGTGGGGGTGTAACGGTTGTAGATGGTGTTGTGGGTGAGAAAAACCTTGAGTTTACAAATGTTGATAATATCACTCTCATAAATCCGATTATTACCAGTTTTCAAGATATTTCGTACTCTACATTGCGCAACGTGAATATTGTTGGAAATGTCCATGCTGCAACATTCCACCAATGCTCTATTGAGATTCATGTTAGCAAGGGAGATTTGTCTGAATGTGTTTTTGAGTATTGTGAATCGAAGATCAGCTTGAGTGATTCGAAGCTATATCGCTCGTCGATTCGAGAAAAAACTTTGAAATTAAGACTTAAAGATACTGAGGTATCAGATTGTTGCTTTGAACATCTAGATATAAATGATGGGTCTTTTGCAGAGCGAGGAAGGTTTAATCAATCGGCAAAAATGATTTACTCTCATCTAGGTTTCCCCGATCTTGCTGGTAAGCATTTCTACCTTGAGAAAAAGGAAAAAAGGAAAGGTCTATGGAACACGTTTTCTAGCTTGGATAGTCGGAGCAAGATCGGGGGACGCATATTCTCTTTCTTAAGTTTCATATGGATGGCATTTCAAGAAGTATATTGGGGATATGGTGAACGTCCTTTTAATATAATCCTATTTTCGTTGTTTGCCATTATGAGCTTTTCTTTATTTGGATACTTTAATGAGTCATCATGTACGCACATGGAATTAGGTGACTCGTTAATATTTTCCTTTCAAGCATTCACCAATATTACGATCAAAGAAATACAGCAGAGTCATGATGTAATAAACCTGGCTGGATCTTTTATGTCATTTTTTGGGGTTATGTCAGTTGGACTGCTAGTTGCTGCTCTTTCAGCAAAAACTAAAAACTACAATTAGATTCAACAATATATTTGGTTTATATGTTGCAAGATATTGGTGGATTTGTTGTAAAAATCTTACACATAACAAACGCATGCATAGGACCGCAGCTGCCGCTGCGGCCTATGATGCGGGCGTTAGGTGAGAGACACATCTTGAACTATTGGAGTGTATTTTGAGCGAAAAATTAGTCTGTTCACGTTGCGCTTCAATCTACTCACTTGAAAAGTATATTCGCGATAATGGTAAAAGTTCTGTTTGTAGCTATTGTGGTGATAATGAAAACTTCACGCTACAACGAGATACCATGTTTGAATACATAAAGTCCAAGCTTGAAGAGTTACTAACTCCTCTTTCCTTCTATAGCAAGCTGCAAGGACATTATTATCACGCTCACGAAGATATTACTATTTATTCCGATGGTTACGAATTCTTTCAGTGGTATGAAAGTTTTTTCAACAACATGTTTTTTGATGAATTACTCGATTATATAAATTATTTCTTCAGAAAAGAGCCTCTGATTTCCTTGGTTGATTCTTTCCGTTATCCTGAGGATACTTGCTCATCACATTCATTGAAATGGTCTATTTTTGTTAATAAGCTAAATCATGAATATAGATATTCAAATAGAGAAATCACATCCTTAATTGAGTCAATACTTTCTCCTGCAGTTGAAAGCGGTAAGCTTGTAAATAAATACCTTAAAAGGATAAATAAAGGATCTATCCTGTACCGTGGCAGGATATTTAATAGCAATAAAGAAAAGGAAGATATTAAACTCGCTCCTTTTCGTCAACTAGGACCACCACCAGTTGAGATAGCCTCTGAACAGAGAATGACACCGAGCGGGGTTTCTGCATTCTATGGCGCACTGGATAGAGAGACATGTCAAGCAGAGTTGAGGCCAATAGCTGGAGTAAAAATCGCTACATGCGCTTTCAAAGCAATAAATGGTTTTAAGTTAATCGATTTAGACGCATTTCAAAAGATCAAGCCCTCCGATATTGGCTGGCACCAAGATCCTTTCCAAGAAGGTCTAGGCAATAAAATCGACTCCGTTTACTTTTTTAGTCAGCTATATTCGGAGCTGGTAAAACCTTCTACCGCAGGAGACGCCAAAACTTATAGATTAACTCAGTTGTTTTTCGAGGTTTTAAGAGTTAACTTTCTGAATCAAGTACATGGCATCGCATTTTCTTCGGTTCAAAGGGGTGGTAGGGGGAAAAATGTAGTTTTGTTTCCTGAGTACTCGGTAACACAAAATGACGATGGGGAGATCTATTATCCTCATGGTTGCTCAGTGGAGCAGTTTTTTTCAGATGAGAAGTATTTTTCTGGTTTTAAATATAAAGGTTACTCAATCGATCCAGTATTACTTTGTGAAAGCGAATCTATTAACTTACATGCGGTAAAAGCGGTAAAAGTGTTGTCGGAACTGATTGATAGTGATTGAGCTAGCACCTAATTAGCTGTTAAATTGCAAAGGAGGGCTTCATGCCATTTTCGAGTATGAATAAAGACAAGATCCAAGTTTTAAAATCTGATGGCACTAAAAGCCCCGAAATGAATGCTAGCGTCCAGAGTAAAGGAATTTACTTAATGAGGTCAGATGTCTTAGTTGAACCTAATGATTTAATTCAGCGTGTAATGTCTAATGGTGGCACTGAAACATTCCAAGTTATTGATCCTGGCTTTCACGAAGGAGCTGGTGGAGTAATTCCGGCTCACTATCAAATGAAGGTAAAAAAACTCGGACTGCCAGAGGCTGAAAAAGCGATCCAATCTATTACTTATAATATTAATGGTCCAAACGCTAGGGTGAATAATAATTCAACGGATAATTCTAACAACATTGTAAATGTCAATAATGATTTGTCCGAAAGTATTAAGGCCTTAAAGGCAGAGATAAACCGACTCGAATTATCAACTCAAGAGAAAGCAGAAGCTATAGAAGTTGTGGGCGTAATAGAAGAACAGTGCAAAAGTGAGAAGCCAAGTAAGGCTGTTGTAAATGCATTAATTGGTTCTTTACCAACAGCCGCATCAATTGCATCAATAGGTTCACTTATTGTTTCGTTGTTGTAATATTAGTAGTAGTAGTAGTAGTAGTAGTAGTAGTAGTAGTAGTAGTAGTAGTAGTAGTAGTAGTAGTAGTAGTAGTAGTAGTTGAAATTTAACAAGGCCAATCACAAACGCCAGCAAGCTGGCTGGACTCGCTGACGCTCGCCTGTGTTGGCAGCGTTAAATTTACTAAGGAACTAAACACCAGATGTATAACTTACTCGTAACAGCTATGGATGGAGCTTGGGAGCAAGGCTTTTATGAGTATGATAAGAGCCGATTCCTTGAGTATACGAATGAAGATATTGCGTTCGCCCTCAAGGGATTGAGCGAAATGCATATCCAAAATCTTAAAAGTTATCCTTGTTTATTTGCGTACGAAGGTGAGTATTCAGATGTTAGGGTTGGGTACTTAACATCTATAAAAGAGCATGGTCGTAGCATACTTATTGAATTTGAGTTTCAAGAAGACATTGCCCCTATACCATTTCAACAGATTCTTCCTATAGCACCATTACTGGATATTCGCGGCTGGGAGATGAATAGAACTCATTGGGCAGTAAAAGATGAGGATTTGTTTACCAGACTCAGAGCATCTGGAATTATTGATCCAGAACACGAGTCAATGAAAAGTAAACCAGAGAGACCTACATCTGAAAAGTCAACCAATCCAAAAATCAGCAAAGTTCAAGGCTTCATTGGAAAAGTATTGTTACTTAATAAAGATGAAGGCTGTGAGGTGTTCTATCGCGGTCATTCTAGTAAGAAAAGATATAAGTTAGAGCCATCTTTGTTTAGAAAAGACGAAGATGGGAATTATCTATATAAAGATAATGAACATGTATTATACAGAGAGTTGTTGGTTTCTAATTCAAATGATTTTCAGTCCGATGTTTATACATTAGATAGCTTGGTACGAATGCAACATTACTCGTTACCTACGAGGCTGTTAGATATTACATCTAACCCTCTGATTGCCCTTTATTTTGCATGTAAGTCTTCGTTAGATGAAGATGGAGAGGTGGTGGTTTTTTCGATGCTAAGGAAAACCATAAAATATTTCGACTCCGATGTAGCAAGTTGTATATCCAATCTAGCTAGGCTTCCTCAAACAGAAAAAGACTTGATCGGATTTGATGGGAATAAATTTAATGATCAGCTTCCTATCAAGCGTCTTATTCATTTTATTAGAGAAGAAAAACCATTTTTCGAACCAGGAATAGTTCCAGATGATCTACGAAAAATCATCTGCGTAAAGGGCAAGCAAAGTAACGATCGCATATCTTCTCAGTCTGGAGCATTTCTATTGTTCGGACTAGATGCAGTGTTCGATGAAAGTGGAACGCCCGATATAGAAATATCAAGAATTACGATAACGAATAAAAAATCTATATTGAAAGAATTGGATCTTCTTAATATCAACGAGAGTACTGTTTTTCCATATATAGAAAATTCGGCTAAATATGTGGCTGACAAATTCAAATTTAACAAGTCAATCCAATCGACCGCTAACGCGGCGGTTGATTGAAGCGTTAGGCTGATATTCAAATTTAGTGGCAATGCCAGAAGGAATCTTTCTATGTCAAAAAAACTAATATTAGTCAGATATGATCTTGAAGATGAAATACCCATAGATGAGAGCTCGGAAAACGTTTTGGCAGCATATATTCCTGACGAGCTTGTCGATTGGATCGAAGAAAATGATTTTATCTCTGAGCTGGAAATCAAGGAATCAAAGGGCGAGGAAGCTGATATACCTGTATCTATCATAAAAGATGAAAGCCTCAGCTATGTGGAAAATATTTTGCGGCATGTTGACAATACTCTGGTTAGATTTGTTGAAGAGGTAAAGCTTCAGACCAAAGATGGACTACTTGTTTCCAAAGCGCTGGACGAGGAGTTTTCCAATCTTCTAATTTGGCTGAAGATAAGAGAAATCCTTAAAGAAAAAGAGTCTCAATATTCTGACGATATCAGTATAAAGCTTGTGGTCGGGTGAAAATATGTCTAAGAATTCTGAGAAAGGTAGAAAAGGTGAGCTTGCGGTTACCGCAATATTCTCAAACTTAGGTGTTCACGAGCCAAGCATAGAGGTCATAAGAGCAAACACCACCACTACGCCAGAGGGTGGGGTGGATATAGCCCTAAAATGCCCTCACAACCTATCACAAAAACTTGATGAAATTGTTGTGCGGGGTGAATCTACAACTGCTCTATCAAACGCTCAAATTGATGTAAGAATCCAAGTCAAAAATTATACAAAGCCAATTAACAAAGCTGTTGCACAGAGCTTTATAGATGAAATATCTAAGAATCTAACCTACGCAGAGCATTGGGGGGTTGGTGGAACACGGTTAACGAAAGGGGCTCAAGAGGTAATAGATGGTGCCAGTAAAATAGCACCTGTTAAGTGGTATACCGCTCCTGATATCGCAAAGATACAGGCAAATTACCCAGCAATACCGTTCACAGATATTAATGATGACAAAGATGGGGAGTGATAACTTCTGGCCTAACAAGGCCAAGCACGGCGACAGCTTTTTCGTTCCGGCTTCGCCTTCACTCCAAAGCCGCGCGTGTTGACGACGTTATGAGCCGCATTTTATAAAAATTAAATGAGTTAATTTATGTTAGATAAAGACAAAATTTTAAGCGATGCGAAAGAATGGTTTACTGAAAGTTTTGCAAAATCGCATATTGCTAATACTGAAAAGTTAATAAATCCAAATGAGTTTAATATCAACCATTTTACTGCCGTTTATTTAGCAAATTTTCTTACTGGAAATTCCTCTCCAGAAAGTATTGCAAGAGTTCTTCTTTTGCCGCGAGTGTTAGGGACATCAGTTACAACAATTTTCGGTACTGGAATTCAAAAGTTTACTAATGAAGTGCTTGGTACATTTGGAAGCACAACAAATGGAATTGATATTGAGTTTATTGACCAAGTGGACGGTCACAGAAAATACTGCCAATTAAAATCTGGCCCGAACACAATCAACAAAGATGATGTCCAAACAATTGCAGGTCATTTTACAGATGTAATCCATCTTTCTAGGACGAATAATCTAAGAATTACGCATCAAGATCTCATTGTGGGGGTTATATACGGAAAACCTCAAGACCTAAGCAATTTCTATAAGAAAATCACCAAGAATCATCATTATCCAGTATTTATAGGACAGGAATTTTGGCATCGATTAACAGGTGACCCTGAATTTTACGATGACTTACTTGATGCTATAGGCTCAGTTGCTGTTGAAGCTGATTTTAGCAAAGAGTTCGATGAAGTAATCAAGAGGCTAGCAGCAACAGATCAAATAAAAGAATTGAGTAACCATGACTAAGGTTTGACAGGTCGGCTGTATTTGCATACAGTGCATGCATATTGCAAATGTTTACGGGTAAACGAGATGATTCCTGACTATTACTCAATCGCTCAAGTAGCTGATATTTTAAGTGTTTCTAAAGAAACATTAAGAAGATGGGATAGCAATGGTACATTAGTGCCGCAAAGGCACCCTGATAATAACTACCGTGTATATCATCGTTCTCAAATTGAACATTTTGAACAAGCTCAGCTATTGTTTAATAGTAAATGGGATGAAGAAGTCACTATTAAACCAGATAGGGACTACAAGTTAGTTGAACTTTTTGCTGGTGCAGGTGGTTTAGCGTTAGGGCTTGAGAAAGCTGGGTTTCAATCTTTGTTGTTGAATGAGTTTGATAGACATGCTTGTAATACATTGCGTGCAAACCGGCCTTTATGGAATGTTGTAGAGGGTGATGTCGCTAACGTTGAATTCTCTAAACATAGAGATCAAGTTGATATTTTATCAGGCGGATTTCCTTGCCAAGCCTTTTCTTATGCAGGTAAAAAATTAGGATTTGAGGATACTCGAGGCACTCTATTCTTTGAGTTTGCAAGAGCTGTAAAAGAAACAAACCCAAAAGTAATTGTAGCTGAGAATGTTCGAGGGTTGCTGAAACATGATGATGGAAAAACACTTGAATCTATCACCAATGTTATAGATGAAATAGGTTATGAGCTTGTTGACCCTAGAGTTCTTAAGGCTGTTTTCTATCAAGTCCCTCAAAAAAGAGAAAGACTGTTTTTGATAGGCATTCGAAAAGATTTAGCACCTTTTGTTAAGTTTAACTGGCCTTCTCCATATACAAGAATAATGACTATGCGCGATGCCTTGAAAAAAGGCGACTTATTTGATACCGATACGCCTAAATCAGAAGGCCAGACTTACCCAAAAAGAAAAGCCGAAATTCTAGCTAAAGTACCTCAGGGTGGGTATTGGCGCGATCTATCAGATGATCTACAACGTGAATATATGAAAAAAAGCTACTTTCTGGGTGGAGGAAAAACAGGTATGGCAAGGCGCTTATCATGGGATGAGCCTTGCCTTACATTAACTTGTTCACCAGCACAAAAACAAACTGAAAGGTGTCATCCAGAAGAAAATCGACCATTAACTGTAAGGGAATACGCAAGAATTCAAACCTTCCCAGATGCCTGGATTTTTTCTGGCCCATTGACTGCACAATATAAGCAAATAGGTAATGCCGTCCCTGTTAACTTAGCTTATGCCGTCGGTAGGTCTTTAGTGGCTCTATTAAATGATATTGAAAAGTTAAATGCGTCATCTAAACCATTAAAGAAAGAAAGTGAAATACATAAACAAATGGCGCTCGTCGTATAAGCTCATAACAAGTCAAAGCACTCGGACGCAGCAAAGCTGCGCCTGTGTTTGAGGCGTTATGAGTCAGCTATCTGCCAAATACGGAGCAGGGCAAGGTAGTTGGCTGTGGTGCTCAATATCCAAGATCTCAGCTGGTCATCTCGTTGAACATTCGGTGTACTTCATTCAATATTGGCTGGGTAGCTTTGATTACCTACAGAGAGTTCTTTGCTCTTACTTACAGCTCATAATTAGCTGTTATGCGTACATATCCCAAATAGCCCTATAATATTTGCTTAGAGTATAAAGATCATGAAAAATAAGGCTACTAAAAGTAAAAAATATGGTGTGATAGGCTGGTTTATTTATGTCCTATCTTTGTTTTTAGGTGCATTTGGCTATGTTGGATTTTCTGTTTTTGGTTTTACGCTTAGTTATATAATATTATTTTTATGGATGGTGCACTATGAAATCACTCAACTAGATAAAGGAACATTGATGATAACCAGTGGTACTTTCTTTGTGCTGATATTAAGCGCAGCGCTAGGACTAGAAATAAAAGAGAGTCAAATATTTGATGTTCCAGAAAATTTAAATTTTGCCTTTATTGCAATAGTCACTATTGCAGGTGCTACGTTTATTGGTGCCGGGGGTAGCGTTATAGCTAATGTTGCTACTGCGCATTCTATAGATAGCCCTATCAATATAGCTAAAGAAAATAAGATATCCACTTTGAGTGTTGAAAAACAGTTAAAAGTGATATATCGATTACTATTAATAATTATTTTACTCGTAAGTATATTTATTATTTTACTAACTGGCTTAGCTTGGTTTTTTTATAGAGTTATATAAATATTTCGAACACTAGTGTCAAACTTTAACAGACCATCCATGTTAATTGTTTGCTTAAAACTCATAACAAAGCCAATCACAAACGCCAGCAAGCTGGCTGGACTCGCTGACGCTCGCCTGTGTTGGCGGCGTTACGTCGGAAATTTTTGTTTCTGATGTAGTACTCTCATGATACGAATGACAGAGCCATCAACTAAATAGGAAACTATCATTGATATCTCTGGGATTATGAGTAATCGACCTTTTATCCCATCTCGTTGCACGCCCATTAATGACTGTTGAAGTAAATTTTCTACTTTATCTTCAATTACCTGATCTGTTTTATCTGCAGCCGTAGGATTAAAGTCATAAAGAAATTCAAAAATTTTTTCTCGGTCGTTCAGAGATTCTTCTTCCCATAGAATCACGGGTTAACACTCCGGCTGCGGATCTTAGCTTTACGTTCTGCCATTATGGATTTGGCTTGGTCATGTTCAATAAAAGTAGATTTGCCGGCATCTAATTTTTCAAAAGCTAAATTTATTTGCTCACTTAGCCAAACATCATGAGACAAGGCTTTACGTTGTTGATCTGCCAATTGTTCCGTAAGGTCTCTGCAAGCATCACTAAGGGTACGGCCTTGGCTTTCAGCCATTTGTTGGGCTAGGCGCTTGGTTTCTTCATCGACTCGAAACTGAATTCTAGTATCCATAAGAGCATCCAACTTGTTGTGTGTGTACAAACGTTAGCACAGGACAACTAACAAGACCAAGCACAATCGCCAGCAAGCAGGCTGGACTCGCTACGCTCGCCTGTGTTGGCGGCGTTAGCAACGCTTCAGTGGCCATTCTGATAATTTATAAAAGGGAGCAAATGGGATGATAACTAATGATCTTGGTTCTAATTCTGACTACTTAGAAGAAACATTTACCTTTGAGCAAATTGGCGAGTTGTCTGGTGACGTCATACTTGAGTTTGGTGCGCCTTGGTGTGGACACTGTCAGGCTGCAAGTGCTGCGATAAAGGAAGCAGTAACAGAACATACAGGGCTGCGTCATATTAAAATATATGACGGTAAGGGCAAACCGTTGGGGCGGGCATTTAAGGTCAAACTTTGGCCGACGTTAATATTGCTACGCAATGGCCAAGAGCTGGCTCGTTTAGTGCGGCCTTTACAAACAAATGAGGTTCGCCAGTTAATTGCTGCTATCAACTAAAAGCGGCTAACAGGGTAGGGCGTATGAAGCTAAGTGGAGTGCTGGCTACGCTGGCTGCGCTAGTAGTGTTTTTTGCCTTATGCTGGCTATTTAGTGGTGCGCCAGATAATGCAGGATTATTAGCAACCCTTAACCCGGTAGCGGCGGTCAGTGGTTTGGCTTTTGCACTGGCCTTTGCTGCGGGTTTGCCGGTGAGTGTGGCTATTATTGTGGCCCTTGCACTGCTGCTTATTATTCCACTGTTAGTGTGGCTCGCGCTACATCGCTTAGCGGGTCGCTAAGCTAGGTTGCTAAATTCGCACTTAAGCGCTGCCTTGTTTTTGGTAGTAGTGGCGTTTACTGGCATACATGTTGTGATCGGCGTGGCTTAATAGGACTTGTACCGTCTCACCATCTTCTGGATATAAGGCCGCGCCTTGGCTTACATAACAATGTAAATGCTGGCCTTGGATGATAAAAGGTGCGGCCATGGCCTCTTCAATGCGCTGCATGCTTTGGCTAATGCTTTGTGCATCTGTTACTTGGGTCAGTAATAGAATAAATTCATCGCCGCCCATGCGGGCAAAAGTATCAGACTCTCTAAACAAAGGCTGAATACGATGGGCCACTTGTTGCAGTAGAGCATCGCCCACCTCATGGCCAAAGGTGTCATTGATTTGTTTAAAGCCATTAAGATCAATAAATAACACGGCTAATGGCTGTTGGTTACGCTGCGCTAAGGTGATTGCATGCTGCAAGCGCTCTTGTAAGGCAGCACGGTTAGGCAAGCCAGTGAGACTGTCGTGATGGGCTAAATAATGCATTTTTTCTTCTGCGGCTTTGCGCTCAGAAATATCGGTGAGCATATTTAAGGTCGCCGCTTCGCCACGCCACACTATGGCCACACCGCTAAGCTCTATGGGGTAGCTGGTGCCATCTTTTCGCACAAATAAACTTTCATAACGCTGTGGGGTGGGCTCGCCTGCTAAACGGCGCTGGTAATTCGCCAGCATAATATCGCGCACCGAAGGATCCACCAGCGGTATAAAAGAGGGCAAGGCTTTCAGCTCCTCTTCTGTATAACCGCTCATCTCACATAAGCGTGGATTTAAATAGACTAAGCGGTGATTTTGCACCACAGCAATACCCTCATGGGCGGTTTCTACTAAATAGCGAAACGAGTCGGTATTTTCTTGTAGCTGTTGAATAAGGCTAAGTTGTTGGCGCTGTGCTTTATTTGTTTGTCTCAAGCGCACCATACAGCCAATTAACGCCAGCGTTAATACCAGTAAGATACTGGCTAAGGGCGCAGTTAATCCTAGCCAAGTAGATAGGGCTATTAAGTTATGATCCATCATGTAAGCTCGGCCGAGTAATGTAGTTTTACAATAATTTATACCTTTATTGCGCTGTTATGCCCAGCACAAATATAGGATTTTCTATTAAGGCGCAGATTGTTACTTATCTTTTAGTATGAGTGGCGGATTAATACTGGCACCCGTTAGCGCTATTGCTTTAAGATACGGCTCTTTAGCGCTATTCATCGCTTTTTTATTAGGCTTTTTCATTATGCTTCCAGCTTTTTTCCAGCGTCATTGGAGTCCTTATTTTGTTTTGCTGATGGCGGGTTTACTCAGCGCGATTTACTTTGGCTTAACCTCTACGGTGTGGGCGGTAACCGGTGAGTTCACGCGCTTAGGCGGCGATCTCTTATTGCTGTTTGGTGTGGATGCCAGTGAATGGCAGTACTTTAAAATGGTAAAGCTTGAGGGCTCAACTTGGAGTCGCGCCGATGGCTGGATAGTGTGGGGCATGTTTATTGGCGCACTGGTGATGGTGCTACTGAGTAATAGTTTTAAAATTCGCTTGCCGCAACAAAAGCGCCGTTATGCTCAAGGCTTATTAGGCGGCATTATTGCCGGCTTTGGCGCGCGCTTAGCACTGGGCTGTAATTTAGCGGCATTTTTTACTGGGGTGCCGCAGTTTTCGCTGCATTCTTGGATTTTTATTGTGGCTACCGGTATTGGCACTTTCTTTGGCGCAAAGCTCACTCAAGTTCGCTGGTGGAAAGGGCGGCCGAGCTTATCGCGCGGCGCCGCTAAGCCCTCGGTTGTTAAAGTGCGCCTTATTCAGCCTTATATAGGTGCTGTGTTACTGATAAGTTATTTAAGCTTAGTGGCTTATTTTTTTATCAATAACCACTCGCGCTTAGGTTGGGGTGCATTATTTGGTATGGCATTTGGCATATTAATTGAGCGCGGGCAAATTTGTTTTACCGCGGCATTTCGCGACTTGTTTTTGGTAGGGCGAAGCCTAATGGCGAAGGCGATTATCGCGGGCATGGCCTTAAGCTCGATAGTGACATTTATTGTAATTGTACAATATGGGCTTACTCCCATTACTCAAGTGGCGGCACTGAGCACCTTGGTGGGCGGTATTTTATTTGGTTTTGGCATTGTGCTGGCCTCTGGTTGTGAAACCGGCATGATGTATCGGTTAATGGAAGGGCAGGTATTGTTCTTGCCGGTGTTCGCCGGCAATATAATTGGCGCTACTTTATTGGCCTATGCTTGGGATCATTTAGGTGTGTATAACGCGTTAGTGAGCAGTGGCGCTAAGGTGAATTTACTTACCAGTTATGGCCCTGGTGCGGCACTGATCGCTACGTTAAGTATGTTAGGCTTACTCTATTGGCTCACCTTGTATCATGAGCGTCGTTATCATCAGGCGCGATTGCGCAGTCATCAAGAGAGAACCTATGTCCACTGAGCTAGAAGCCGATTTCACCTTGGATTTGCGCGGTGAGTCTTGCCCGTATCCGGTCATCTATACTCTAGAAGCTTTGGCAGATATGAACCAAGGTGAGCTATTACAAGTGATCACCGACTGCCCAGGCTCGTTTCGTAATGTGCCAGAAGAAGCGCTTGCGCACGGCTATCGCTTTGCTAAAGAACCCGTGAAAAATGGCCAAGAATATCTATTTTTTATTTATGCCTAATAAAAAAGGCTCATAATGAGCCTTTTTAAATACCCCGTTGTTATTTATTGGCTTTGTGCCAGCCAGTCCAGTAACTCTTGCTCTGGCATAGGGCGAGCACGATAATAACCTTGATACATAAAGCAGCTTAGCTCGGCTAAGGTCGCTAACTGTTGAGCAGTTTCTACTCCCTCGGCTACCACTTCCATGTTTAAGGTATGAGCCAGCTCTAAGAGGCTGCGAATAATGGCTTTATCTTGGGGGCGCTCAGCCACATATTGAATAAAGGCTCTGTCTAATTTCAGCTCATCTACTGGTAGTTCACGCAAGTAAGCAAAAGAGGAATAGCCAGTACCAAAGTCATCAATAGAAATATGGATGCCGAGCGATTTAATGTGCGCCATGCGGCTGCGACTCTCGGCTAAATTTTCTAAAAACACGCCCTCGGTTACTTCTAGCGTTAAGCAATCTCGACAGCTTGGATATTGGTGCATTAATAATGACAGTTGAGAAATAAAGTCGGGGCTGTGAAAGTGGCGCGCACTAATATTGACGGAAAAATGCTGTGGCCGCCCAGGTAGATGTTGCCAGGCACTAAAACGCTCACAGGCATTTTGTAAAACCCAGCTACCAATATCACAAATAAGTGACGTTTCTTCGGCAATGGGAATAAAGACATTTGGAGGAATGGGGGCGCGCCCTTTAGGATGCCAACGTAATAATACTTCTACGCCCGCCAATACATTATCTTGCACGCGCTGTTGCGGCTGAAAATAAAGTTCTAATTCATTATTGTGTAGCGCTAGCTGTAATTCGTTGGCGAGCGCTAAGCGTTCTTGAATTTCATCGGCCATTTCTTGGCTAAAAAATATATGGCTGCCCGGTGCCACTTGTTTAGCAATGTGATTGGCGGTGTCGGCTTGGCGTAAGTACTCTTCTAGCCCGAGCTCAGCTACGGGGAATAAGCTAATGCCCACACTGGCGCTAATATGTAGGCGCAAACTCTCTATCTGAAAAGGCAATAAAAATTGCTCGCGTAGCCGATAAGCCAGTTGTTCAATACGGGTTTTTGTTTGGGTAAAACTGTACCCAATATTGGGGCATAACAATACAAATTCATCACTGCCAATTCGCGCTAAGGTGGCATTATCTAATTGCTCGGCAAAGGCGGCTAAGCGCTCGGCCACTTGTACTAAGATGCTATCGCCAATGCGATAACCCAGTGAGTCGTTAATACTCTTAAAGCCATCTAAGTCGAGTAATAATAGCGCACCGCGCAGGCCATTCGTTTGGGCATCGGCAATGGTGTGGCTAATGTGATCCACCATATAGTGGCGATTATGTAAGCCGGTAAGCTTATCAAAATACGCCATTTGCTGAATGCGCTCTTGGCTTGATTTTTGTTGGGTTAAATCTTCAATTACTCCCACATAGTGAGTGACCCCTAGGCGGTCGCGCACTTGTGACATTCGCAAATTAACCGGTACTGTTTGACCATCGGCACGCAGTAATAATTGCTCACCTTGCCAAGTTTGGTGCTGGGTTAGGCTGTGCTCTATGCCATCAACATTGGCCGTATAGGGGCTGTCTGCGCGTAAATTTAGCGCCGATTGTCCTAATAAGCTTTCACAAAAATAGCCACTGATCAGCAAAAAGGCTTGGTTAGCGCGCTGAATAAGTAAGTCACTGTCGGTAATAAATACGCCTTGCTGAGTATCAAAGGCTACGGCCGAGAGCATCAGTGCCTCTTGATCTTTGCGCCGGAGTAACTCAGCACTCACTCTGTGCTCTAATTGCGTTAATATGCTTTGAATTTGGCTTGCAGTACGCAGTGGGCGTTTAAATAACAACGCCATATTACCTAGCGGTTTTTGTTCATAGTCGGTGACTGTTAGCCCAACATAAGCCTGAATTTGGTGCTGCTTTAATATATTAGCGTTAGGGAATGTGTTAGCCACATCTTGGTGATAAATACTAATATGAGGTGCGTTGATCATGCTTTCGTAGCAGGGCGTATCCGCTAAGTTAAAGCTAAAAGGCGGCTGTAACTCTCCCTCTAGCACACAAGACACCACTCGCACTTTTTCATAAGGCGGTGCAATTAAGCCCACTAACACCATGTCGGCTTGAAACAGCCGCGACAGCTCTTGCATCAGTTGATTAAAAAAATCTTGGCCGGTGTGGCGTAATAAAACAGGCGTGAGAGCGGCAAGGGAGCTGTCGGTACTAAGCTCAACCTCGGCCGCTGGCTGGCTAATTAATTGTGCTAATTGAGCGGCAATGGTGGCGACAAACTGCATATCGGCGCCACTCACGGCTTCACGGGCGCGCGTATATTCAAGGCTTAATACGCCAATTAGTTTTTTATCAAATAATAAGGGCACATCTAGGCGGTGCACTATGCCGTCTGGGCTTAAATAGCTAAAAGCACTAAGTAGCGGTTGCTCACCACAGTGGCTATAGCTTAAGCCGCCACGTTGTTGCAGCGTGCGTAAATAGCGCCGCTCCGCTTTAACGGGCAGCAGGTTAAACGCAATGCCTTGGCTATAAAGGGGGCGCAGTATCTCTTCATCGGGATAATGGCGCCATAAAATAACGCGGTCTGCATCTTGTTCTGTTAATAAGGTGTCGACAAGCTGGGGCATGCTGACGCCAGCAGGCTCGGTGTGGCGGCTTTGCCATTGCTGGGCGAGCTGCCATTCGGTGAGACCCAGCTTATCGCTTTGTTGGTGGCTGAGCATATTGGCACTTAATAACCATTGGTTATTTTCCACCGGCGCAAGGTGGCAGGTCCAGCGTCGTCCCGCAATCGTCAGCGCTAAGCTAGTGGCCGCGCCAAGAGCGCACACTTGCTCAAGCTGGCTTCTATCGTCTTGCGACAACTGGCTTAGCAAAGACTGATTAGCATCTGGCAACACAAATTCATCGCTAGGTACTGCCGTAAGGGGCGTTAAATAGAACTGAGAGTCTAAGCGAAAAAAGCATAATTGATGTGCAGGGCGGTACAATGCAGGTAACTGCATAAAATAAACATTCCTTATCTCGCGCGCGTCTTAGCGCCATTTCAGACTGCAAACCTCGCTATTGTAAATAATGCACTCATGGTTGGCTATGACAGGCCTCGATAAACAGACAATTACTTTAACTTATTTAAAATAAGTCTTTACTAATATAAGGTTACCTTTATTATTAGCTAACGCTAATTTACAAAGGTAACACTATGAACATTGTTAACTTTACGCCTGGCTCGGCATTACTCGGCGGCGCCTGTATTGGGGCTGGCGCCTTATTGTTACTGCTGGTGGGCGGTAAAATTGCCGGCATCAGTGGCATTGTCGCAGGGCTAGGTGAGCCCCGAGAGAGACAATGGCGTGGGGCATTTGTGCTGGGTTTAGTGGGTGTGCCGGCGTTGTTATTTCTAAGTGGCAGTGTAAATGCGCCTTCATTGGCGAGTATCTCAAGCGTTAAGCTAATGATGGGCGGTTTATTGGTAGGGCTGGGCACTCGCCTTGGGAGTGGCTGCACCAGTGGTCATGGCATTTGTGGCATTGGGCGACTTTCTTGGCGCTCCCTCATCGCTACTGTGTGGTTTATGAGTGTGGCCATGCTAGTAGTCAGTGTGTTTGGGGACAAATAAATGTTAAATAAATCACGATTATTAATGGTTGTGGCTTTAGCGTCCGGTGCCTTGTTTGGCTTAGGTATTAGCATCTCTGGCATGATTAATCCTGAAAAAGTGCAGGGTTTTTTAAATATTACGCGCGAGTGGGATCCCAGTTTAGGGCTGGTGATGGCAGCAGCCTTGGCGGTGTTTATGCCAGGTTATTATAGATGGCGCCAAGCTGGCCAAACACAATGTGTGTTAGGTAACGACTTACCAAAGCTAGCAAAGCCGATTATTGATAAGCGCTTAGTAATAGGGGCGAGCTTATTTGGGGCAGGCTGGGGCTGGGTGGGCATTTGTCCGGGGTCGGCCATGGCGCTATTAGCCAGCTTACAATGGCAAGCAGGGCTATTTGTGTTAGCCATGCTGGCTGGCTTTTGGCTAGTTAAAAAAATGCAGCCTTGATAAGAAAGCTACTTTTGCCACGCAATACACGGCACAACACCGACTCAGCACCCTATTAAAAACGTTAAGTATTTTTATTTGTAAGATCCTACTACGACCGATAAAAGTGCTTATTAACGGGTTTTCATTTTGCTGTGTGTTTCCGTGTATTCCGTGGCGAGACAGTTTTTAATCGCGAGTTTGAGCTAAGCGCTTACTTTTTAGCTAAATAATCCAATACCACCTGATGGTGATCTTTGGTTTTGAACTTGTCGAACACCTGCTCAACCGTCCCTGACTCATCAACTAAAAAGCTAATGCGGTGAATGCCCTCATATTCTTTGCCCATAAATTTCTTTAGGCCCCATACACCAAAGGCGTCGGCAATAGCGTGGTCTTCATCAGAGAGCAGCGTAAAGTTAAGCTCGTCCTTTTCTTCAAATTTCTTTAAACGAGCGACAGGATCTGGGCTAATTCCCAATACCACTACGTTGTTTGCAGTCAGCTCAGCTTGGCTATCGCGCAGGCTACAAGCTTGTACCTTACAGCCTGGTGTCATGGCTTTAGGATAAAAATAAACCAATACTTTTTTACCATTAAAATCGCTTAAGCTCACGGCCTGACCATTTTGGTCGTTAAGCGTAAAGGCGGGGGCTGGGCTGCCAGCAGATAAGTAATTCATATTTAAAGCCTGTTTCAGCAAATAAATGGAAGCACCGACTCTAGCATAGATTGCGTACCTCGCCACAGGCAGCTTGTATTCACCCCACGCCAACACTAGTATTTGGCAATATTTTTAGGCCGCTCAGCAGCTTAAATCTAATTTTTAAAAAAGGTGAATACACTGTGCTGATGCGCATTTCTTGGCTGAGGCTCAACACAGGTGCATGCTTTTGCGGTATCTTTTTCATAGTCAGTAGCTCGAGTATTCAGTAAGCTGGCCACAGTTCACTAATTTTAAGTAAAGTGTGAGTATCTTAATAGCCGCGTTTGCCTTTTTGGTGCTGAGTCTTAGCTTATTTTCTATCAGAGCTTTCCTCAAAAAAGTAAGCGTTAATTAAAGCGGAGTTAATCGGGCGTGGATAAACATTTGAATAGCAAAAACCTAATTATCAGTGTGTTGGCCGTTAGTGTGCTGGCTGCCTGTAGCAGTCCAGAAAAACGAGCTCAAGCAAACCGTAGCTTTGACTATGAAGATGCCAGCCTAAGAACCGCGCCTTTGTTGATCCCTGCGGGCTTAGAAGCGCCTAATTTTAATAACGACTACATTATCCCTAAAATTAAGCCAAGTGGCGTCACGGGCAAGGCGGTCGATGTACGCCCGCCAACTCAAGTATTACCCTTAGTGCGCGGCTCGCAAATAATGGATAACGCCAGTGGATTGTGGTTTTATCAACAGCGCCTAGATCAGCCACTCCAACAAGAGTTAAACCAAGCCTTGGCGGATTTTTTTAGTGATAAAAAAGCCGATGCTCATGAGTCGACAAGCGGTTGGAGCAGTAATGGCAGCCCCATTAGTAATCCAAAGCAGCGCTTTAATTGGCAGCTAACGCCAGATGAAGTGCGCCGCGCTGTGTCTTTGGAAGTGAGCTTGGCGGATTCGGGCAAGGTATTGGCGCAAACCAAGCAAAAAGATGAAGCCGCCATGCTTAATGCCTTTTCTTTGTATTACCAAGGCAAGCTAACGCAGCAACAAAACCTGCTAGATAAAAGTCCTATTCAGGTGGAGCTGCAAGCCGCCCAAAGTCGCTTATTAGTGGCAGAGGGATATGATCGCAGCTGGAAGCGCTTGGTGACCCTATTGCCTCAGTTGGGCTTTAGTCTTACTAACCGCCAACAAGCACTAGGCTATGTGGATGTGGAGTTTGATGGCTTAAGAAAAGGTAAATGGCAAGACTTAAGCCTGCCAGCGCTCACCATACCTGAGCAAAAGTACCGAGTGCAGCTAGGAGATTTAGGTGAGCAAAGCAGCATTACGCTAAGCGATAAAGATAAGGTGCCGGTATCCGCGGCTATTTTACGACAATTTGCCGATACCTTGGTGCCGGCGTTTGAGCGTACCGATTTATTGCGCTAAGCCTGTTTGTTAATATTGCTATTCAGCCCCGTTTATCGGGGCTGAATTTTTTGGCTCGCCATTATTTAAGCCTACTCGCTATAATCCCTTGTTCGTGTTAACTGCTTCACTCGCTCACCCATATAAAGTGCTACAAGGTCATTATGAATACGCTGCATCAGGGCTTTTTACTCACCCGCCACAGTCGCGATCGCCATCAAGGTTGTGAAATTATCTATTGGTTGAGTACTGACCAAGGCCCGGTACGCCTTGTAGTGAGCGGCGAGCGTACCTTATTGATGGTGCCTATTAGTCAAAAAGAGCAAGTGTGCCAAACCTTACACCAAGCAGCCCTTACTTATGACTGGGCTGAGCCTGGCTTGCATACCTTTAGCCATGAACCGGTTGCCGTGGTGTATTTTCCTACTATTAATAGCCAGCAACATGCGGCGCAGCTGTTGCGCCAAGTCGGCGTCAGCGTATTTGAAGATGATATCCGCTTACAGGAGCGCTTTTTATTAAATCGCTTTATTCGTGGTGCCGTGGCGTTTATTGGTAAGCCAAGTACCCGCGCGGGCGTCACTACTCTTACTGACGTTCGCTTAAAAGCCAGTGATTACAGCCCTCAATTTAAGGTGCTCTCTCTTGATATTGAATGCTCGGGCCAAGGGGAGTTGTACTCTATTGGCTTGTATGGCCAACACTTAGCCTGTGTGTTGATGATAGGCACGCCTGAGCCCGCTAATATGGATATTCGCTGGCAAGCCGATGAAAAAGCGCTATTAAGGGCCTTTGTTAATACGCTCAACGACTACGATCCCGACATCATTATTGGTTGGAATGTGGTGGGCTTTGATTTTAGGGTATTACAAAAGCGCGCCGACTTACATGGGCTAAGCTTGCGTATTGGCCGTGGCGGGCAAGCCATGTTGTTGCGAGAGTCTAAATACAGCGGTCAATCTTTTATTAGCTTGGCAGGAAGGGTGGTGATTGATGGTATAGACGCCCTTAAAACCGCTTGTTATCAGTTTGCCAGTTTTAGTTTAGAAAACGTGGCGCAGCAATTATTACATCGTGGTAAACAAACAGAAGATGTTGAACATCGCCTAGCCACCATTATCCGCGATTTTTATCATAACAAGCCAAAACTGGCGGCCTATAATTTAGAAGATTGTCGTTTGGTGTGGGATATTTTTGTACACACTCGATTACTGGATTTTTTACGTCTGCGCAGTCAATTAACCGGCTTAGAGTTAGACCGAATAGGTGGCTCGGTGGCCGCCTTTACTCAAGTTTATTTGCCTCATTTACACCGCGCCGGTTATGTGGCCCCTAATTTGCCCGCTGGTGGCGGACTTGCCAGCCCAGGCGGCTATGTGATGGACTCCCAATCGGGGCTGTATCGCCATGTGTTAGTGCTGGATTTTAAAAGCTTATATCCCGCTATTATTCGCACGTTTCATATTGATCCCTTGGGCTTAATTGTGGGTGCGCACGAGCCGGACGCTATCCCTGGATATAGAGGCGCACAATTTTCTCGCCATCAGCATTTTTTGCCCGCCATTATTGAGCAGTTATGGCATGAGCGAGACCAAGCAAAGCGTGAACAAGATGCGCCGCGCTCCCAAGCAATAAAGATTTTAATGAATTCTTTTTATGGCGTATTAGGCTCAGGCGGCTGTCGCTTTTATGATACGCGCTTAGCGTCATCTATTACCTTGCGCGGTCATGACATTATGCAACAAAGTGCGCGCTGGATCAGTGAGCACCAGCAAGTGATCTATGGCGATACCGACTCTATATTTGTGCTGCTCAGTGGCGAGCATAATGAACAATCGGCCAGCGCAGAAGGGCGGCGTTTAGCCGAGCTGGTGACCCACCGCTGGCAGCAAAAGCTTGCCGATGAATTACAGCTTGAGAGTAAGTTAGAGCTGCAATTTGAATGTTATTTTTCCCGATTTTTAATGCCTACTATTCGTAATCAAGAGCAAGGCTCTAAAAAGCGCTATGCCGGATTAAAGCGTGAGCAGGGCCTTGATACGCTGGTGTTTAAGGGCTTAGAAAGTGTGCGCTCAGATTGGACGCCTCTGGCTAAGCGCTTTCAAACTGAGCTTTATCGCTTAGTGTTTCATGATCACGACCCCAGTGATTTTATACGCCACACCCTAAACGCGACCTTAGCCGGTGAGCTCGATAATGAGCTGGTATATGAAAAGCGGTTGCGCCGACCGCTAGCCCAATATGTGAAATCTCAGCCACCCCAAGTGCGAGCAGCCCGAAAAGCGGATGAACATAATGCGCGCTTAGGTAAGGCGCTGCGTTATCAACGTAAAGGGAAAATTCGTTATTTAATGACCATCAATGGTCCAGAGCCACAAGAGTACCTTAGCTCCGCCATTGATTATCAGCATTATGTGGATCGCCAACTGCAACCCATTGCTGAGGCCATTTTACCCTTTATTGGCCTGCAGTTTAGCGATATGAGTGGCCAGCAATTGGGCTTATTTTAAGCTTTAATAATCCAATAGTATTAACAGCTGAGCCAAGTCGGGCTGCCACTGGTACTGCGCCATGATTACCGTATTACCGCTAAGTGGATTGCCTTTAAAGCGCACGCCTTCACTGAGTAAACGCTGGCGCTGCTCCAACCACGGCGCACTGCCTTTAACCAAGCTTAATTGTCCGCTTGCCGCCACCACTCTATGCCAAGGCAAATGGCGAGTGTCCGCGGTGCGCAGCACTCTCCCTGCCAATCGGGCCCGTCTGGGTAAGCCAGCTAAGTCGGCAAGCTGGCCATAGCTGACCACCTTTCCAGCAGGCACGTGCGCTAATACTGCTAAAATTTGGCGCTCGGCTTGTGAGCTATTAAGGCTCATGGTTTAGGAAAAAGTACGAGTAAGATCATTGAGTCCTTGAGAGCGAGCTAACAGTTGTTTACTTGAGTCTTCCATTTGGCTAATCGTGCTTAGGTTAGCGGAAGATCGGGTAGAAATATCATGCACATTATGGCTAATTTCTTCGGCTACTTGCTGTTGTTGCGCCGCGGCTGAGGATATTTCTACCGTCATCGACACAATATGATTAATTTCTGTCACTACTCGGTTTAAGCTGTCGCTGCCGGCTGCTGCCGCCTGCACGCATTCTTGGCTGCGCCCTCTATTGTTGTCCATCATGCTATGCCATTGTTCCAAGGTGTGCTGAATATGATTAATACTGGTTTGTATTTGCTCGCTAGCCCCATGGGTGCGGGTCGATAAGGCGCGTACTTCTTCAGCTACTACAGCAAAGCCCCGGCCATGTTCACCGGCGCGCGCCGCCTCAATAGCCGCATTCAGCGCCAATAAATTAGTTTGATCGGCAATACCTTGGATCTCGTTCATTAAGCTACCAATGCGCTTAGACTCATCGGTTAACGCTAAGGTGGCCGCGACCGCTTCTTTAGCTTCATTGGCTAAGCTTACAATTTGCTCGCGAGTTTGCTCTAGTTGCATTTGCGCGGCTAAGCACTGTTGTTGCGCTTCACTGGCATTGGTGCTGGCTTGTTGGGTGCTGTGAGTAATGTCATTGGCGGTGGCTGACATTTCATTAATTGCTGCGGCAATTTGTTGAGTATCGCTATCTTGTTGGCTTAATTCGCGCCGCGCGCTCGACATAGACTGCATCATTGAATGAGCCAACTCTTTTAGCGATTCGGTGGCATCATCTACTCGCCCTAAAATAGTACGATTGCGCGCTTGCCACATTTTTAAATGGTAATCAGCAATGGCATGGGGCGCGCTGCCTGAATAAACAGCCCGAGAAATGCTGTCATACTCTTGGCTCAAGCTAGTAAAAAACTGCCGTGAACCGAGCCAGCTTTGGCGATAACTAACTAATAACCAGGCTAAGGGTAATAAGGAGATACCCAAGGTGATCAAGCCCGCTAGCCAGCCAATCAGGGCTAATAAACCCATAAAACCGACTAAAGGCAGCGCTGATTTTACCTTAGCGACTAAGGGTGAGGGCGTGTGTTTTAGTTTTTCTTGTTTAAGCAGCTGGCGATAAGCGCGACTTGCCACAGCACGCGTCTGGCTATCAAGTTGGGTGCGTACCGACTGGTAACCGGTAATTTTACCCTCTACATAAATAGGTGTGACATAGGCATCTACCCAGTAGTAGCGACCGTCTTTGCAGCGATTTTTTACCGCGCCTCGCCACGGCCGTCCGGCTTTTGCATGCCGCCATAAATCGCGAAAAGCCGCTTTTGGCATATCAGGATGGCGGATCAAATTATGATTTTTACCGATCATTTCTTCAGGTAGAAAACCGGCGACACGACAAAAAATATCATTGGCATAGGTGATCACACCGCGCAGATCCGTGGTAGAGACTAATTGCTCTGAGCTTGGATAAGTCACTTCTTCATCAATTACGTGCTGATTTCGTCTATTCATATCTGCAGGCCTGTCGCTTATTCGATAATTTCCCTGATAGTATCGACCTAAAGATAATAAACTTAAATAAGTATTTTTAGCCGTATTTTTATGCTGTTTTTGTCGATAAAAGCAGCGCAATACTAAAGCTGCTTGCCATGTCAAGCACCGGATGAGTGTAAGACGGAATAAGCGTAAGAAATAGTCATTAAGACTGCGTACTTGTTAACCATGCGGCGTCTACTTGCATATACCACTGGCCGTGACTGTCACAGTAATTTTGTCGGGGGGCGACTTGCTCGCTAGGGCGATGGCCGGTGAGCCAGCCCAATTTTTGTTGCGCGATAAAATGCGCAGCCGGTGGAGAGGTGCCCCAACTGCCGCGCTCGCTATCAGGCGAAATAAACTGGTGACAATTAAGGGGGTAATATAACCGGCCTTTTAAAATGAGTCGCTGCTGACTTGGCATAAGCTGTTGTTGCTCAAGACGTAGCGCAACTTGGGGATGTTGGCTTAGTTGCAGTTGCTGCTCAAGCATGTGATGGTATTTACGACGCAGCTTGTCGCGCGTGTTAAGACCAAAAGCATGATCAAAGGGCTGTTGTGGCTGGCTTATTAAATAAAATTTAACCGCTAATTCCCAATGCTCAATGCGCTGTGATTGACGATCCCATACTAAAAAATCAAAAGCGCCTACGGTGGTGCCGGCAAAAATTTGTTGCCAATTATGGGCCAGCACTTGAAAGCGCGGACTGTCGATTAAGAAAAAATGCCACAGCGCTTCAAAATAAAAACCCAGTCTAGTGGGCTGCGCACAGTGTTGGTGTAGCAGGTGAGGCGCTTTATCGAGCGCCTGTAAGCGGGGCTGGTAGTCTAGTAATAAGGTGTCATACCAAGGTTGGCTGGGTGCCAGTGCACAGGTGCTAATTAAGTTGGAGCTGGCTAAGGCCCAAGCTAAATCACGAACCATAGGATCGTTAAGCTGTGACAATACTGAAGCTAAAGCGGTGTTCATCAAACAAGACCTGCAATATTAGATGATTTATTATGGCGATATTAAGGCGCTATTAGCGCTCTGTGCCAATGTTTAGAGGGGCATTATGAATAACTTAGAACTTGAACAGCAGCTTAATACCTTGCTTAACTCTCATGCTATTAAAGACTATTGTCCTAATGGCTTACAAGTGGAAGGCCGAGCACAGGTACGTAAGGTGATCACAGGCGTCACCGCCAGCCAAGCCTTAATCGATAAAGCCATCGCTGCTAACGCCGATGCCATCTTGGTTCATCACGGCTACTTTTGGAAGGGCGAGTCAGAAGTGGTGGTGGGGATGAAGCGGCGTCGACTAAAAGCACTGCTAAGTCATGACATTAATCTTTATGCTTATCATCTGCCGCTGGATATTGCCCCGACTATTGGGAATAACGCTCAACTTGGCGCTATGCTTGGCCTAAGCCAATTACAGGCCATGGAGCTTGGCAATGCGCAGTCAATTCCGATGTGGGGTGAGTTAGCACAACCGCTCACGGCCCAACAATTAACAGAGCAGCTAGCCCATCACCTAGGCAGTAAGATAGTAACAGTATGTGAGAGCGGCCCTGCGCTTATTCGCAGAGTGGGGCTTTGTACCGGAGGCGGGCAAGGCTATATCAATCTTGCAGCAGACTTGGGATTAGATGCTTTTATCAGCGGTGAAATATCTGAGCAAACGGTGCATGTAGCCAGAGAGTGCGGGCTGCATTTTTTTGCCGCAGGTCATCACGCCACCGAGCGTTACGGCGTAAAAGCCTTAGGTGAGTGGCTGGCGCGCACCCATAATATGAGCGTAGAATTTATTGATATAGACAGTCCTGCCTAGGCGGGTCTTAAAGTGTGAGTATTAAATAAAAAAAACCAGAGGCACGGATCCTCTGGTTATGCAGCAGCCACAAGGCTAAACAGTTGTCGTTACCAACACACTAACAGGAAAAACATACACAGTAGCAAACTGAACTTAACGTCTTTATCTCATCACCACAGATAGCAAAAGTGATGACATGGGTTACAAATGAGTCATACTTTGCAACAGATAAAACGGGTGACAAATGAGTCACATTCAGTGTTGGTATGATGTTAACATTGGGTTAATTTACTGCAAGCTTTTTTTCTCCTAGATGTGAAAAAGCCCTTATATGGTTAAAAAGTGAGAAATAACATGGTAGATAACAGGCTAAATGTCTTACTGGTAGAAGATACAGCCTCTTTAGCTGCGCTTTACCAAGCCTACCTGCAAGATGAACCGCTATCGCTAACAGTGGTTAACACCGGTCAAGCCGCTATTGAGCACATATCACATCATGCACCTGATATATTATTGCTCGACTTGATCCTGCCCGATATGCAGGGCATGGAAATATTACAATGGCTGCACCGCGAGAAGTTAAACATTACTACCATTGTGATCACCGCTCACGGCTCTGTGGATGTGGCGGTGGATGCGATGCGATTAGGCGCGCACGACTTTATTAATAAACCCATTGAAGTTGAGCGTTTAAAAGTCACCTTGCATAACACCATGAAGTTTCGCCAACTCAATCAAATGCTAGACAGTTATCGCCATGATATTGCCGGTGCGCCTTTTCAAGGCTTTATTGGTGCCAGTTTGCCGATGCAAAAAGTCTATCGTTTAATTGAAAATGCTGCTCCTAGCAGTGCCACCGTATTTATTACCGGTGAAAGTGGCACCGGCAAAGAAGTGTGTGCCGAAGCCTTGCACCAGCGCAGCGCTCGCCCAGATGGTCCTTTTATTGCGCTAAACTGTGCAGCTATTCCTAAAGACTTAATGGAAAGTGAGCTGTTTGGCCATATGAAAGGCGCTTTTACCGGCGCTTTACAAGACAGAGGCGGGGCGGTGATCCGCGCCAATGGCGGCACCTTATTCATGGATGAAATTTGTGAAATGGACTTAGAGCTGCAAAGTAAGTTGTTGCGCTTTTTGCAAACCGGACAAATTCAACCCGTGGGTAGCTCACAACAAATACAAGTAGATGTGCGCATTATTTGCGCCACTAATCGCGATCCGCTAGTTGAAGTAGAGCAAGGGCGCTTTAGAGAAGATCTTTATTATCGGCTGCATGTTATTCCTATTCACTTACCGCCGCTGCGCGAGCGGGGTGCCGATGTGCTTAGCATTGCCACTGCTTTAGTGCGCCAAGCTGCCCGTGAAGAAAATAAATCGTTTGTGGGCTTATCTGAAGCCACTAAAGATCGCTTGCAAGCCTATCATTGGCCAGGAAATGTACGCCAATTACAAAATGTCATTCGAAATGCAGTCGTGCTACATGAGGGAGAGTGGATAGAATTAGATATGCTACCCGCTCCGCTTGATCAGCCCATTAATCAACAGTTAGCGGGGGAGTGGGTACAAGATAATTTACCTGCCCCTATCGTCCCCTTAGCCACACTTGAGCGTAAAGCCATAGAAAGAGCCATTAGTCATTGTCAGGGCAATGTGTCTCGTGCAGCGGCGTTACTAGAAGTGAGTCCTTCGACAATTTATCGAAAACTACAAAGCTGGGATAACGCGCATGCTTAATTGGCAACAGTTACAAGACCAATTACCGTTATTAGATAATGAGCAACTCAGTAAAATGAGCCAAGAGTTGGGTGAGCCAGTACTATTACGCTTATTAGCCGTGTTTTTAAATGATGGCCAGACTCAGGGGCAGGTCTTAGCGCAGGCCTACAGTGCTAAAGATTATGTGCAAATGGCGCGGTCGTGTCATAGCCTAACCGCTGCTTGTGGCAGTTATGGTGCTGTACGTTGTCAGTTTTTAAGTGAAAAGCTAGAGCAAAGCGCTAAGCAGCTCGATGAAGCGCTAATTAATCAGCAATTTACAGCTTGGCAAATGGCGCTTAGTGAGACCTTGGCGTTGGTGAAGGAGCGCCTTCATCAAGCTAATTCCTAGGCAAATAAGTCCTAGGTAAAAAAATGGCCAACCTCAGAGGTTGGCCGAATTTCAGCTAATGCTGAAAAGTGCACGGGATAAAACTTCGCTACTAGCTATGAAATGTTCATGCCAACTTTACATTCCCAGTCAAACCGGACTTTAGCGCACTTTTTCTGCCTTCATTACCTCGCAAATTAATACGTTATTTTTAATTTGCGAGGCATAAAATGAGCCAGGTCATGACTTTGTTTGCGTAAGCTCTCATAATGGGCAGTCGTTAACGATTTATCTTGATCTAAAGCTAACCTTGTCTTTAAGGTTAAGGATAAGTTAAAACGGGTTATGTCAAAACTCCGAGTCGTGTTTGCCTAAGTTATTGCCCGTTATGGTGCACTAATAAGGTGACTCGACCGCTCAGCTTAGGGCTGTAAGGGTAGAGGTAGAAATGCCTTGGCCTCCCATTCTTGGAAAGGTGTTTTTATGTTGGAATTAAAAGATGCGCATGCGCGCAAGTTTCAGTATCTGCGATTATCGATCACAGATGTATGTAACTTTAAATGTCAGTACTGTTTGCCCGATGGTTATATGCCAGATGGGCGTAAGTCTTTTTTAACCGTCTCAGAAATTGCTCATCTCACTCGCGGCTTTGCTGCTATGGGGACCACTAAGGTACGCCTCACAGGAGGCGAGCCCTCCCTGCGTAAAGATTTCACACATATTATAGAAACTGTGGCCAATACCTCAGGCATTGAAAAAGTGGCCATGACCACTAACGGCTATCGTATGGCCAAATTTGCATCGCAGTGGCGCGAGGCCGGATTGGATGCGATCAACGTCAGTGTGGATAGCTTAGATCCGCGTATGTTTCATCAAATCACCGGTCAAAACCGCTTTCATGAAGTGATGGCGGGAATTGATGCGGCGTTAGAGGCAGGTTTTAAGCAAGTAAAAGTGAATGCGGTGTTGATGCGCGGCTTAAACGACAATGGTTTAGGCCAATTCTTAGCGTGGATCAAAGACAACCCCATTCAATTGCGCTTTATTGAGCTAATGCAAACTGGCGAGATGGATGAGCTTTTTGCTCGCCATCATGTGCGCGGTAGCGTGATTAAAGAGCAATTATTACAACAAGGCTGGCAACAAAAACTTAGGGCACATAATGACGGACCGGCAGAAGTGTTTGTGCATGGGGATTACTGTGGCGAAATTGGCTTAATTATGCCCTACGCCAAAGATTTCTGTGCTACTTGTAATCGTTTACGCGTGTCTTCCTTGGGCAAGTTACATTTATGTTTATTTGGCGACTATGGCGTGGACTTGCGCGATTTATTATCTGATGCCTCGCAAATAACGGCGCTACAAGTGCGCCTACAAGAGGCCTTATTAGATAAAAAAGCCACCCATTTTCTACATCAAGGCCACAGCGGCATGACGCCCCATTTGGCGTCCATTGGCGGTTAAGTTTCTTATTAATCGCTAATAACTGCCATCACCATTATTAATTTAAGTGAGGATATTATGAGCCATGCCGCGTCGGTATTTGTGTCATTAAATATGGCGGTGTTAACGGTGTCGGATACTAGAAATGAGCAAACCGATACCTCGGGTAAGTATTTAGTGAGTGCCTTAAGTGAAGCCGGCCACCAGTTAGTGGATAAAGCCATCTTAAAAGATGATAAGTATCAGGTACGAGCCCAAGTGAGTGCTTGGATAGCAAACCCCGACATTCAGGTGGTGTTAATTACTGGTGGTACCGGCTTTACTGGCCGAGATACCACACCTGAGGCAATTATTCCGTTACTCGATAGCCAAATAGATGGCTTTGGTGAGCTGTTTCGCCACCTCACCTACCAAGAGCTGGGGACTTCTACCGTACAAAGTCGTGCGATGGCGGGCTTAGCTAATCATACCGCTATTTTTTGTATGCCAGGCTCCACAGGGGCTTGTAAAACGGCGTGGCAGGGTATTTTATTAGAGCAGTTAAATGCCCAGCATAAGCCGTGTAATTTTGTGCAGCATTTAATTGAAACGAGGTCGTAATGGCTACCTTAACCCATATTAATCACGCCGGTGAAGCCAATATGGTGGATGTGAGCGACAAGGCTGTCACTACTCGTGAAGCCCGCGCCGAGGCGTGGGTAAGCATGGCCAGTACCACACTAGACTTAATAGTTAATGGTCAACATCACAAAGGCGATGTGTTTGCTACCGCGCGCATTGCCGGCATTATGGCAGCTAAAAAAACCGCCGATCTTATTCCTTTGTGCCATCCGCTGGCGCTGTCTAAAGTCGAAGTCCAATTGACTCCCGACATAGCGCGAAATAGCGTGCATATTCAAAGCTATTGTAAATTAGCCGGCCAAACTGGGGTAGAAATGGAAGCGCTCACCGCAGCGTCGGTTGCTGCCTTAACGATTTATGACATGTGTAAAGCCGTACAGAAAGACATGGTGATAGAAGGTATTCGTCTGTTAGAAAAACGCGGCGGTAAGTCGGGAGATTTTAGCGTATGACCATTAAAGTGCTATTTTTTGCCAAAATAAGAGAACAATTAGGCCAATCTGAAATTACGATAGCGCAGCAAGTGGCTACCGTAGAAGAGCTGCGCCAACATTTAGTCAGCCAAGGTGAGCCTTGGGCCAGTGCGCTTGCTAAGTCGCAATTATTAGTGGGCGTGAATCATCAAATGGTGGCACTGAATTCAGCCATTCAAGCCGGCGATGAAGTGGCGTTTTTTCCGCCGGTGACCGGAGGCTAAATGATCCAAGTTCAAACTCATGATTTTGATATGGCGGCGGAGTACGCGACACTGAGTGAGTCTCATCAAACCGGTGCCGTGGTGGTGTTTGTTGGCAAAGTGCGTGAGATGAATAACAACACGCAGGTGCAAGGGCTAACGCTTGAGCATTATCCACACATGACTGAAAAAGCGCTGCTTAGTATTGTGGAGCAAGCCAACGCACGTTGGCCTTTATTAGGGACTAAAGTCATTCACCGGGTGGGTGAGCTGGCCCTTGGTGAGCAAATTGTCTTGGTCGGGGTGGCCAGTCAGCATCGCGAGGCAGCCTTTGCCGCTTGTCAGTTTATAATGGACTATTTAAAAACACAGGCGCCATTTTGGAAAAAAGAACAAACTAGCGCGGGCAGCTATTGGCTGAGTGCGAAAGACAGTGATCAGCAAGCCGTTGATAAATGGCAACAAGACTAAATTAAGCACACCTTGTGCTCGTTATTTTTATTAAGGGTTTTTGTATGTTGTGCCGCCAAGCTGCGCCTTGGGTTATGTTCCCTATTCATCTCTGTGCTTTATCCTCATTTTTACCCTGCTTTCATTTCATTAATGGCACTTGGCAGGCCAGAACATGACGGTAGCCTATAAAGACTGGCAATTTAAAAGACATGGCCGAGTATTAGCGGTGCGCGAGTGGGGGCCTGCAACAGGTGCGCCGATAATAGCACTGCACGGTTGGTTAGATAATGTCGCCAGTTTTAGTTTATTAGCCCGTAACTTATCTCGCGTACGCTTAATCGCCTTGGATTTTGCAGGTCATGGCTTTTCGGATCATTTAAGCGGGGGGCAAAGTTATTACAGCTGGGATCATGTAGCGGATGTCTATGCTCTCTTAGACGTATTAGCGCTTAAACGCGTCGCTTTATTGGGGCATTCGCTAGGAGCAGGTGTAGCCAGCTTGCTGGCCGGCGCCTTTCCAACCCGTATTAGCCACTTATTTTTAATCGATGGCTTGGTGCCCTTAACTTATCCAGAAGATGATTTACCCACGCTAATGGCCAAGGCGTTGCGGCGCAATGCCCGCTTAAGTGGGCGCAGCCTTAAGCCCTATGACAGCTTTGATCAAGCCGTGGCGGTGCGCATTAATAGTCGCTGGCCGGTTAATGAAGAGGCCGCCATTCATTTATTAGAGCGCGGGCTCAGGCGCACCGAACAAGGGTGGGTATGGCGCTCTGATATCGCATTGACACAGCCTTCTTTAGTGCGCATGTCTGAGGCGCAACTGAGGACTTTTTTACAACATCTCACCATGCCGGTGTTATTAGTGATGGCCAAAGGGGGCGAAGAGTTAGCACTGATCGCGCCTTTATTGAATGAAATAGCGGATCTGACTTTGCATACGCTAATCGGTAGTCATCATTTGCACTTAGAACACGAGCCGGCGAAGTTGATTAGCGCCTGGATTAATGAGCGGTTAGTAGAAGCTTAATCGTCATTTAAATCAAAGCCTGTTTGTGGGGTTGCCGGGTTAGATGGCGTTGCCTCTAAGGCGAGTTCGAGTTGTTTTTTTACGCGCTAGCGCCACTACGCGCCGTTTGCGGTCTTGGCATAAGCGGATCACTTCACGTTTTTGGCTATCGCTAAATTTAAGCCAATTAAAGCGCTCGTCTCGGCTACGAAAGCAACCTTTACAATAGCCTCTATTATTCATTTGACAGACCCCAATGCAGGGGCTGGGCACAGCAAAAAATTCCAGTTGCTCCATGGTTCCTCCGCACACCGTTCACTTGAGCATATAACAGCTTATAGGCTAAAGATAAGCCACTTGTCTAATAAGCCAGCAATAGCGCTCTTAACCCCCTTAAGTAAGCTGCTTTGTTGTTGAGCTGCGTTATAATAGCGCCATTCAGCACGGCTTATAGAGGCATAGATGTTCATCGGCGTTCCACGGGAAATTAAAAATCATGAGTATCGGGTAGGATTAACTCCCGGTGGGGTAAAAGAATTGGTGCTAGATGGGCATCAAGTATTAGTAGAGTGTGGCGCAGGTGCGGCTATTGGTTTAACCGATGCCGATTACGCGGCGGCTGGCGCACAAATGACGGCCAACCCGCAAGATATTTATGCTAATGCTGAGCTTATTATTAAAGTTAAAGAGCCGCTGCCTCATGAATGTGCCCAATTAAAAGCCGGCCAAGTTATTTTTACTTATTTACACTTAGCACCCGATTTAGCCCAAACCCAGGCGCTTATTGCCTCAGGCTGTACCGCCATTGCCTATGAAACCGTCACCGATCAGAAAGGCGGCTTACCTTTATTGGCGCCGATGAGTGAAGTGGCAGGGCGTATGGCTATTCAAGCCGGTGCCCATTGTTTAGAAAAGGCCCAAGGTGGTAGGGGTATTTTATTAGGCGGCGTACCTGGTGTGTTGCCAGCACGGGTATTAGTGCTAGGTGGCGGCGTGGTGGGCGTGAATGCCGCGCGCATGGCGATGGGGTTTGGTGCACAAGTCACACTAGTAGACACCTCGCTCACTCGTTTAAAAGAGCTAGACATGCTCTATGGCCCCAGTCTTAAAACCTTATATTCTACGGTAGATAATATTGAGCGAGAGTTGGTGCACACGGATTTAGTGATTGGCGCTGTGCTTATCGTGGGGGCGGCGGCACCTAAATTGATTACTCGCGCTCAGTTAGCATTACTACCAAAAGGGGCGGTATTGGTGGATGTCGCAATTGACCAAGGCGGTTGCTTTGAAACTAGCCGCCTGACTACCCACCAAGAGCCGACTTATGAAGTGGATGGTATTGTGCATTATTGCGTAGCCAATATGCCCGGCGCTGTCGCTTCTACCGCGACTTTCGCCTTAATAAATGCCACTTTACCCTTTATTAAAGCCTTGGCTAATTTGGGCTGGAAAGCGGCGATGCGTGAAAATGCGCATTTAGCACAAGGCTTAAGCGTGCATTTAGGACAAGTTATCTGCCCAGCAGTCGCTGAGAGTCATGGCTTAGCACATACGCCGTTAGCGAGTGTGCTTGCCAGCGATTAGGTGGTGTTTTTCCTAAAAAAATAGCCGACATCATGTCGGCTATTTAGCACAAGTTTACTCACAGTCTGGTTATTGCGGTGGCTTATTATCCTGCTCATCAGGGTGATAGCTGTCTTGTGGGGCAGGCGGCACGCCCCAATTTTCCTCTTGTGCTTTTTCTTTTTGCTCTTCTACATCCCAGTTTTTTAAGTGCATTTTATCGCGATTTTTCTTTACTGAGCGCTCTACATTTTTAGTATCTTTAAGGGCGCTGACAAATAAACCCACCACAAATAACAGCGGCAGTGCTATCCAAAGCCAAGTACTCATAATTTATTCCTCGCAAGCAGGATGGGTGGGATTAATAAAACGCAAAAATATGTCATCCAATTGATTAAGGATATGCGCTTTTCCACAAATATGCTGGTTGTTTAATGCGTGCGCGACTAACTCTGGCGTGAGTTGCTGAGCGCATTCTTTGGCCAGAGACCGAAAACTTAAGTGCCATGGCTCTCTCGCCACCCCGCCGTTTGCTGAGGCAAAAGGTAAATAAAAACCAAAGCGTGCCATATTTGCATTTAACCACTGACTGAGTGGATAAAAATAACCGCCTTCATCATATTCCCACGGCTCTAACGCAAGCTTAGTGCCTGCGGGTAATAAGTCGGGATCATACACATCTAAGTCACTTCCCCAGTGATGGCGACTGGTACCGGGTAGGGCGCTCCAATGCAATATGGTATTAATGCGCTCTACAGGCGCCAAACTTAGCGCATCCAGTGGCTGGCTGTGGGCATCTAATACGGGGCGCTGCCCCTCATATTTTGCATTCCAAATACTGAGCTGGCGCTCAAAGCTGCGATAGCTTGAGGCCGGCGCTAGATTAAATCCCGCCGCCAGCGCCGCTTTTTGCATGGCCATAAATGCGACTTTAGCTGGGGGTTGTAGACGATGGCCAGCCTCGTTCAAATTTTCTACATGCTGATCGCTTAAGCCAAGTAAACACTGGGGAATCATAAATACTCCTACCTCAGCTTGATAATAATTGCTCTGTATATAGGGCATCGTTAAAGCCAAGTACCATATTATGTTCGGTGACTAATAACGGACGTTTAATCATCGCCGGGTGCGCAAGTAATAACTCAAACGCCGTAGTCGCATTGAGACTCGCTTTTTGCTGTTCGCTTAAGCCTCGATAGGTCGTGCCCCTTTTATTTAATACCGCTTCCCAGCCAAGTTTTTCTAACCACTGTTTAAGCTCCTTTGGATCGAGTCCATCCACTCTATGGTCAATAAATTGATAGGCAAGGTCGTGCTCGCTTAGCCATTTACGGGCTTTTTTAATGGTGTCACAATTTTTAATACCATAAAGTTTAATGCTCACGCCTGCTCCTTAGAAAAATTAGCGTTTTAGCTTAGATGAATCTTGAGGGTGTTGGCCTGTACTCACACTAAACCGATAATAAACTCAGTCCAGCCCATGATTTTTAAGATGGGGCATTATACACTGGCTCGCGTGCAGACTTTAGTCCGCTTAGTGCTTAACGCACTCTTTTTTAACTAAACGCTAACATTTAATGCCGCATTTAGTCGAGAGGGCGTAAGACTCGCTGCGCCCGCGTAACAAAGTACATGAGTGCTAAACAAAATATCTTTCAGAGGGAAGGGATTTCCTTCTATTACTTACCTTAAGGGGAATGAGTTGGAGATAAAAGAATACTGGAGTGATCACGCTCACTCTAGAGATTTTAAACTCATCCGGATTGGATTTGTGGCGGTGCGTTTTCGCTGGCTGGTGACCTTGCTTATTATCGGTGTCGCCGGTTGGATTGCCGTAGATTGGTGGGTACTGGATACGGCTCATTTTAAACTGCTCTGGAAAGTACGCCTTATCACGGGCGTGATGCTCACTCCTTTATTACCGCTAAGTTATTTATGTAAGCTCAATCGGCGCTGGATGGTGCTGTCATTATTTGCGCTACTGATTATTTTATTGCTCTTTAATTATGTCAGCTTGTGGAGTTTTCGTGATGTCGCCACTATGCCTGCTGGCTATGTAGCGTTTCCTTATTTTCTATTAGCTTTATTAGCCGTGCTGCCGCTGCCTATTCGCTCTGGCTTGAGGGTGGCCGTTTTTGTAATGGCCGCCGTCTTGGGCACCGACTATTGGCTAGACTCGCATACTTTAAATAATGGCCAGCTTATAGATAGAGTGTGGTTGTTATTGTGTTTTAGTCTCGCCATGATGTGGGTGCAAACCGGACAACTGCGCATGCTATTAGACTTATATCGCGAGTCTACGCGAGACCCCCTCACTCGGCTAATGAACCGGCGCCTGTTTATTGAGCAATTAAACCAAGTGCGTCATCAGAGCGCGGGCGAACAAAACTTTGTGTTAATGCTGTTAGATTTGGATAAATTTAAACGCATTAATGATGAGCACGGTCATTTAATGGGTGATGAAGTATTAGTCAGCGTAGCCACTACCTTGGTTGATATTTTTGGTAATGAGGCCATCATAGCCCGTTATGGCGGTGAAGAATTTGCCGTGCTTTTGCCAAATACTGAGCTAGAGCAAGGTGCGCGCCAAGCAGAAACATTACGCTTGGCGGTAGAGTCTCAGCCTATTGAAAATCCTTTAGACGAAACTGAAACCATGATCACCCTTAGCGCGGGCGTAGTGTGTGGTAATAAACACAGTAAAACGGCACAACTAATTCAGCATGCCGATGACGCTTTATATGAAGCTAAGCGCCGTGGGCGCAACTGTGTCGTCGCACAAAACAACTTAACTTTGGAATAAGCCAAGGTTAAGCCGTACAAGGTGTGGTTTGCGAAGTGGGCTTGGCTTATACTGGCGCTGAGCCCCTAATTATTCGAATCATAAATCCCCAGCGGACTATAACTTAAGCGAGATGTCTTATGCCCAAAGAGCATCATGAAAAACGTGCCCTCTATGTACCTTTTGCCGGACCTGCCCTATTAGAAACGCCATTATTAAACAAGGGTGGCGCATTTTCTAAGGATGAGCGTATTGCGTTCAACCTTGATGGTCTGTTGCCGCATAATATCGAAACCATTGAGGAGCAAGTAGCACGGGCTTACCAGCAGTACACTTCTTTTCAAAGTGACCTCGATAAGCACATTTATCTGCGCAATATCCAAGATACTAACGAAACCTTATTTTATCGCTTAGTTACCGACCATTTAAGCTTGATGATGCCGACTATTTACACACCGACTGTGGGTCAGGCTTGTGAAGAGTTCTCTAATATCTATCGTCGTGCCCGAGGTTTGTTTATCTCTTACCCCGATCGTGAGCGCATTGATGATATTTTACAAAACGCCACTAAGCGCAACGTAAAAGTGATTGTGGTGACCGACGGCGAGCGCATTTTAGGGTTAGGCGACCAAGGTATTGGTGGCATGGGAATTCCTATTGGTAAGTTATCGCTCTACACCGCCTGTGGCGGTATCTCTCCTGCTTATACTTTGCCTGTAGTATTAGATGCCGGTACCAATAACCCGCAGTTACTTAAAGACCCTATGTATATGGGCTGGCGTAACCCCCGTGTCACGGGGGAAGAATATGAAGAGTTTGTGGACGCCTTCATTCAAGCCGTGAAGCGTCGCTGGCCTAACGTGTTATTGCAGTTTGAAGATTTCGCGCAAAAAAACGCCATGCCATTACTGAATCGTTATAAAGACGAGCTGTGCTGCTTTAACGATGATATTCAAGGTACCGCCGCCGTGACCTTGGGTTCTTTGCTGGCTGCTTGCCAAGCCAGTGGCAGTAAATTGTCTGAAAAACGCGTCGCTTTCTTAGGCTCAGGCTCTGCAGGCTGTGGTATTGCTGAACAAATCGTTGCGCAAATGAAAGCGGAAGGCTTAAGCGATGAAAAAGCGCGAGAGCAAGTGTTTATGGTGGATCGCTTTGGCTTGATCACCGATAACATGCCCAATTTAGTGGACTTTCAGCGTCCATTAGCGCAGTCGGCCAATCGGGCGAGCGAGTGGAATACCGCCGCTGAAAATATTTCATTACTGGAAGTTATCCAAAATGCTAAGCCAGATATCTTAATTGGCGTATCGGGTCAGCCGGGCTTATTCACAAAAGAAGTGATCCAAACCATGCACAGCCACTGTGCACGTCCGATTGTGTTCCCGCTGTCGAATCCGACTTCTCGAGTAGAAGCCACGCCAGAAGATATTATTAATTGGACTGATGGCCAAGCATTAGTGGCAACCGGTAGCCCATTTTCTCCGGTGGAATACAAAGGTAAGTTGTTTGATATCGTACAGTGCAACAACTCCTACATCTTCCCAGGTATTGGCTTAGGGGTGTTGGCTTGCGGTGCTAAGCGTGTGACCGATGCTATGTTAATGTCTGCCAGTCGCGCGCTAGCAGCCTGCTCTCCCATGGCCAATGACGCAGAAGGGGCACTCTTACCGCCATTAGAAGACATTCAGCATGTGAGTTTGCAAATTGCCAAAGCGGTGGCGAAAACCGCACAGCTGCAAGGACAAGCGCTACAAGTGTCTGATGCCGCCCTAGATGCCGCCATTGAAGCTAACTTCTGGAGACCAGAATACCGCCAATATCGCCGCGTTTCTTTCTAAGCTATCGCTAAACGTAGCTGAGCGAGTCGCTTAATAAAAAAGGCATGCATGGGCATGCCTTTTTATTATTAGTATAAAAAGAGGGTAAAAAGTATTTTTTTAAGGCATTTTGACTTGAATAATGACCTTGTGCCCTCATATAGCTAACCTAGCACTATAGAAGCTCGACGCTGTCATTGTGCATCGTTATAATGCGCCGTCTCATTTTCCTTGAAGGTCGAGTTGAATTAACCGTCTTTCATTAAGATTCAAGCAAGCAGCCCAGGCTGTTTAAATCAATCACAGCGCAGTTAAGCGCAGAAAAACATTGAGGTAGAAGAATGCAAGTTTCACTTGAAACGACTCAAGGCCTGGAACGCCGCCTGACCATTACTGTGCCTGCTGAAAAAGTAGATGGCGAAGTAAATGGCCGTCTGCGCCAATTAGCTAAAACCCGCCGCATTGACGGTTTCCGTCCAGGTAAAGCACCATTGTCTGTTATCCAAAAAATGTTTGGTGCTTCAGTGGAGTCAGAAGTAGCCGGCGATTTAATGCAGCGCAACTTCTTTGAAGCCGTGATCAGTGAAAAACTGAACCCTGCTGGCATGCCTACTATGGAGCCTGCTCCTCTTAAAGCCGGTGAAGACTTTACTTTTACTGCAACCTTTGAAGTTTATCCAGAGGTAGAAGTACAGGGTTTAGACGCCATAAGCATTGAAAAGCCACAAGCGCAAGTACAAGATGCCGATTTGGATAAGATGATCGTCACTTTGCAAAAACAACATGCAGACTGGGCTGAAGTAGAGCGCGCTGCAGCAAATGATGACCGGGTTACTATGAACTTTGTGGGCTCGGTGGATGGCGCTGAGTTTGAAGGTGGCGCTGCACAAGACTTCGTACTGGTATTAGGCTCTGGCCGTATGATCCCAGGCTTTGAAGAGGGATTGCTGGGTAAGAAAGCCGGTGATGAATTCACTCTAGAAGTGAACTTCCCAGAAGATTACCACGCTGAAAACCTCAAAGGTAAACCTGCTCAATTTGCTGTGACTGTCATTAAAGTTGAAGCCCAGGAGTTGCCTGAGCTAAATGAAGAATTTGTAAAGCGCTTTGGTATTGCTGATGGTTCTTTAGATGGTTTAAAAGCTGAAGTGCGTAAAAACATGGAACGCGAATTAAGCCAAGCACTCAAGGCTTCCGTTAAAGAACAAGTGATTGATGGCTTAATTGAGCAAAACCAAGTTGACGTTCCCCAGTCATTGGTTGATAACGAAATTGAAACCTTGCGCAAGCAAGCGCTGCAGCGTTTTGGTGGCATGGATCAAAAAGATGCGCCTCAATTACCTGCGGAACTATTTCAGGATCAAGCTCAGCGCCGCGTACGCGTGGGCTTGTTATTAGGCGAAGTGATCAAGAAAAACGACATCAAAGCCGATGATGCAAAAGTGCAAGAAATTATTGCAGGGTTAGCTTCTGCCTATGAAGATCCTGCAGAAGTGATCGCTTATTACAACGAAAACCAAGAAATGTTAGAAAACGTACGTAACTTAGCCATTGAAGATCAAGCCATTGAACTGATCTTAAGCCAAGCTAATGTCACTGATAAGCAAGTAAGCTTTGATGAGTTGATGAACAAGTCAGGTGCGAACGCTTAACAACAACAGTTGACTTAGGCGTTAAACTCTTGCGTATAATGGCCCTAGTGTAAGAGCACTTGGGCCATTTTGTTTTAGGGACAATATTTGATGTCAAATTTCCATGATTCAGTAATGAGTAATCCAATGGCAGCGCTCATTCCCATGGTAGTTGAGCAAACTGCCAAGGGTGAGCGCTCCTATGATATTTATTCTCGCTTACTTAAAGAGCGCGTGATTTTTCTAACCGGTCAGGTAGAAGATCACATGGCCAACTTGATTTGTGCCCAATTGCTGTTTTTGGAGTCAGAAAACCCAGAAAAAGATATTCATTTATATATCAACTCTCCGGGAGGCTCAGTAACGGCAGGCATGTCAATTTATGACACCATGCAGTTTGTTAAACCCAATGTCAGCACGCTGTGCATGGGTCAAGCGGCCTCTATGGGCGCTTTTTTGCTGGCCGGTGGTGAAAAGGGTAAGCGTTTTGTACTACCTAATAGCCGCGTGATGATCCATCAGCCCTTAGGGGGCTTTCAAGGTCAGGCGTCGGATATCCAGATCCATGCTAAAGAAATTCTTTATATTAAAGAAAAGCTCAACCGCTTGCTTGCCGAACATACTGGCCAAGACTTATCGGTTATTGAGCGTGATACCGACCGCGATAACTTTATGTCAGCGCAAACGGCTAAAGAATACGGCATCGTTGACGAAGTGCTGTTTAAGCGCGATTAAGCAAAGCGAGGAGCGGTACTGTACACTCTAGTAAGAGAGTGAGTACTGCTCAGCTTGTACGCAATTTGAGGTGACTGAATGACAGAAAAACGCAAGGGCGAAGGGGACGGCGGCAAATTGCTGTATTGTTCTTTTTGTGGGAAAAGCCAACACGAAGTGCGCAAACTTATAGCGGGCCCTTCCGTCTACATTTGTGACGAATGTGTCGAGCTCTGCGAAGACATCATTCGGGAAGAAATTAAAGATATTTCACCTAAGCATGAAGGGGATGCCCTCCCTACGCCCCATGAAATTCGCGCTAACTTAGATGATTATGTGATTGGCCAAGATCACGCCAAAAAAGTGCTGGCAGTGGCGGTATATAACCACTATAAGCGCTTGCGCAATGCCGGTGAAACCGACGGCGTCGAGCTAGGCAAGTCTAATATCTTGCTGATTGGCCCCACCGGTTGCGGTAAAACGCTGCTGGCAGAAACACTGGCTCGCTTATTGGATGTGCCCTTTACCATGGCAGACGCCACCACCTTAACCGAAGCCGGTTATGTAGGTGAAGACGTAGAAAATATCATTCAAAAGCTGTTGCAAAAATGCGACTACGATGTAGAAAAAGCCCAGCGCGGCATCGTCTATATCGATGAGATTGATAAAATTTCTCGCAAATCCGATAATCCTTCCATTACGCGTGATGTCTCCGGTGAAGGGGTACAGCAGGCGTTACTGAAGCTTATCGAGGGCACCATTGCCTCTGTGCCGCCTCAAGGCGGGCGCAAACACCCACAGCAAGAATTTTTGCAGGTTGATACCTCAAAAATACTGTTTATCTGTGGCGGTGCTTTTGCTGGACTCGATAAGGTGATTGAGCAGCGTCTTGATAAAGGTACGGGCATTGGCTTTGGCGCTCAGGTTAAGAGCAAAGAGAGTGCGGTCAGCTTAAGCCAAACCTTTACTCAGGTTGAGCCAGAAGACTTAGTTAAATACGGTTTGATCCCAGAGTTTATTGGCCGCTTACCTGTAGTCGCTACTTTAACTGAGTTAGATGAAGCGGCATTAGTGCAAATTTTATCTGAGCCTAAAAATGCGCTTACCAAGCAATACGGTGCGCTGTTTGCGTTAGAAGACGTAGAGCTTGAGTTTCGTGAAGACGCCTTGCGTGCTATCGCCCATAAAGCGATGGAGCGTAAAACCGGTGCTCGTGGTCTGCGCTCTATCGTAGAAGCGGTATTACTCGATACTATGTACGATTTGCCGGCGCAAACTGACGTGGCCAAGGTGGTCATTGATGAAACTGTTATTAAAGGTGAGTCTGCTCCGTTATTGATTTATCAAAAAAACGAGACCCAAGCGGTATCCGGTGAAGAGTAAAGATAGTAACGCGGCTTAGGCCGCGTTTTTTATTAAAGCGCTAATCTGCTAAATTCTAGCTGCAAGACTATAAGCTGATAACGCTGTATTAATCAGCACTTGAGTCATTTTTGAGCGTTTTAAAGGGCCATATTGGCCCTTTTTGTGTTTTTGGCTATTCAATGATTGAATCTTCTGATCTAGCCCCCATATACTGCCTCAAGCGCTTATTACATTGCATTCAAGCTGAGAGGACACTATGACCCTAGAGCGTTGTGAACGCATCGACATCCCTGTTTTGCCTCTCCGTGACGTGGTGGTATACCCACATATGGTGATCCCATTGTTCGTGGGCCGGGAAAAATCCATCCGTTGCTTAGAAGCGGCCATGGAGCAAGATAAAAAAGTACTGTTAATCGCGCAAAAAGAAGCGGCGACCGATGATCCCAAAGCCGACGACGTTTATGACGTAGGAACGGTCGCTAATATTTTGCAATTGCTTAAACTGCCTGACGGTACCGTAAAGGTGCTGGTTGAAGGTGGCCAGCGTGCGCGCATGGAGCAGTTACAAGAGGACGAGGGCTACTATGTTGCCCAAGTCCAATATATTGAAACTGAAGAGCTTGCAGAGCGTGAGCAAGAAGTATTAGTGCGCTCGGCCATCACTCAGTTTGAAAATTACATTAAGCTCAATAAAAAAATACCGCCTGAAGTGTTGACCTCACTGTCTGCCATTGAAGATGTGGCGCGCCTTGCCGATACCATGGCCGCTCATATGCCACTTAAGCTTGAAGATAAGCAAAAAGTGCTTGAGATGAACGATGTGGGTGAACGACTTGAATATCTGATGGCCATGATGGAGTCAGAGATGGATCTGTTACAAGTGGAGCGTCGCATTCGCGCCCGCGTTAAAAAACAGATGGAAAAAAGTCAGCGTGAGTATTATCTCAATGAGCAAATGAAGGCCATTCAAAAAGAATTGGGCGAGATGGATGATGTGCCTGATGAATTTGAAGCCTTGCTACAAAAGATTGAAGATGCCGGCATGAGCGAAGAAGCACGGATCAAGACCGATGCTGAATTTGCCAAGCTGAAAATGATGTCGCCTATGTCTGCAGAAGCGACTGTGGTGCGCAGCTACATCGACTGGATGGTGGCCGTGCCGTGGAAGAAAAAATCTAAGGTTAAAAAAGATTTAGCGAAAGCTGAGCAAATGCTCGATGCCGATCACTATGGCCTTGAGAAGGTGAAAGAGCGCATTATTGAATATCTGGCGGTACAGAGTCGTAGCGCTAAGCTAAAAGGGCCTATTTTATGCCTAGTAGGGCCACCTGGGGTGGGGAAAACTTCACTAGGACAGTCAATAGCCAAAGCTACGGGTCGTAAGTACGTGCGCATGGCACTTGGCGGCGTGCGTGATGAAGCCGAAATTCGCGGTCACCGTCGTACTTATATAGGCTCTTTGCCGGGTAAACTTATCCAAAAAATGGCCAAAGTCGGGGTGCGTAATCCGCTGTTCTTGTTGGACGAAATCGACAAGATGGCGTCTGATATGCGCGGTGATCCGGCTTCAGCCTTGCTAGAGGTGCTAGATCCTGAGCAAAATAACAGCTTTAACGATCACTATTTAGAAGTGGACTATGACTTATCTGATGTCATGTTTGTCGCCACCTCTAACTCCATGAATATTCCAGGTCCTTTATTAGACCGTATGGAAGTGATCCGTTTGTCTGGCTATACCGAAGACGAAAAACTTAACATTGCTAAAAATCACCTATTAGAGAAGCAAATTGAGCGAAACGGCTTAAAGAAAAACGAAATTACCATCGAAGACTCGGCGATTATTGGCATTATTCGCTATTACACTCGAGAAGCGGGTGTGCGTAGTTTAGAGCGTGAAATATCTAAGTTGTGTCGTAAGGCAGTAAAAGAAATATTGCTTAATAAAGACATTAAGCAAGTCACTATTAATCAAGAAAACCTTAACCATTATTTGGGTGTACAGCGCTTTGATTATGGTAAAGCTGAAGAACATAACCAAATTGGTCAAGTGACGGGGTTAGCTTGGACTGAGGTAGGCGGTGAGCTGTTAACCATTGAAGTGGCTAACGTACCGGGTAAGGGCAAACTTGCCTATACCGGCTCGTTGGGTGATGTAATGAAAGAGTCAGTGCAAGCCGCCATGACAGTGGTGCGCTCGCGTGCTGATATTTTACGTATTAACAGCGACTTTCATGAAAAACGTGATATCCACGTACACGTCCCCGAAGGCGCCACGCCAAAAGACGGCCCCAGTGCCGGTGCGGCTATGTGTACCGCTTTGGTGTCGAGCTTAACGGGCAACCCAGTGCGCGCTGATGTTGCTATGACAGGTGAGATCACCTTGCGCGGGGAAGTGTTACCTATTGGCGGCTTAAAAGAAAAACTGTTGGCTGCGCGTCGCGGTGGCATTAAGCGCGTGCTCATTCCTAAAGAAAATGAGCGAGACTTGGAAGATATTCCAGAAAACGTTAAGCAGGATTTAGACATCCGCCCTGTTCGTTGGATAGAAGAAGTGCTGGAATTGGCGCTAGAACATCCACCAGAAGGCTTTTCTGTGGGATCTGCTTAAGCTTTTCGCGTTTGGATGCAGTTTCTGACTTGTCAGCAGCGCCAACACGCAGTAGCCTTGGAACACTTTATACCACTGGTGCTGCAAATGGATGACACGAGTGCCAGTATTTAGGGCTCGGCTTTGAGCGAGTCATCCGTTTTTTAATAACAATGTTACAGTGACGCTTGCCTCATAACAGCAACGCATAACCGACAAGGGGAATGAATGTGAATAAATCTCAACTGATCGATAAGATTGCCGAAGGCGCTGATATCACTAAAGCGGCGGCTGGCCGTGCTTTGGATGCATTTGTTGACGCTATTAGCGAAACCTTGCAAGAAGGCGAGTCTGTTTCTTTAGTGGGCTTTGGTACTTTTTCTGTGCGCGAGCGTGCGGCACGTACCGGTCGTAACCCACAAACGGGTGCAGCTATTGAGATCGCGGCGGCTAAAACCCCCGGTTTTAAAGCAGGTAAAACACTAAAAGATGCGGTGAATAATTAATATCGCTTTGATGTGAGGCTCAGTCATCGCTAAGCCCAATGAAAAGGCGCATCACTTGGTGCGCTTTTTTTTTGATAATAATGACATACCCCATTAGCGGGAGTAATAACAGATTATGTTTTTTGACAAACTCAGAGCGGGCGCCCAGGGCACCGTGTCCAAGGTGATTTTAGGCCTTATTATTATTTCTTTTGCTTTGGCAGGCGTAGGCAGTTATGTCTCTCAGCCTAAGCAAGAAGTGGCCGCTGTTGTTAATGGTGAAGACATTAGCGCCCAAGCATTAGAAAATGGTTATCGTAATGAGCGCGCCCGCTTAGAAGATCAGTTAGGCCCACAATTTAGTGAGTTATTATCGGATCCCCTTTATGTAGAGCAGCTGCGTCGCTCGGTATTAGAGCAGCTTATTGAGCAGCGTTTAATCGATCAAAAAGTGGCTGAGCTTGGCATTTATGCCAGTGATAACCAAGTGCGCGAAGCGATTCGTGCTTTGCCAGAATTTCAAGAAGACGGCCAATTTAGTAATAGCCGTTATCAGCAATTATTAGCGCGCAGCGGCATCAGCGCCGAACAACTCCGCGACAATATTCGCCAAGACCTAAGTCGCCAGTTATTAGTGAATACGCTGTTAGACTCAAGTTTTAGCTTAACCGTAGAAAGTGGTTTATTAGATAAACTAAGCCGCCAGCAGCGCAGTGGCGAAATAGTACGTATTCCTTTAGCTAAATTTGCCGAGCAAGTGCAACTTAGTGAGGAGCAAGTAAAGGCCTATTACGAGGAAAATTTAGCGAAGTTTCAGCGCCCCGAGCAAGTTAAAATTAATTACCTCTTGCTCGATAGCCATCGCCAAGCCAGTGATAACATAGATGATGCCGCCATTGAAGCTGAGTATCAGGCTAACATTGAACAATATCGCCAACCTGGCCAGCGCGAATTAGCGCACATTATGCTTACCAAAAGCGAGGATGCGAAAGCCAAATTAAAGGCGATTGCCAAGCGTATTGCTGAGGGTGAGTCATTTGCAGAGCTAGCTAAGACAGAGTCTGAAGATGCCTTCTCTGGCGAGCAGGGGGGGAATTTGGGTTGGATTGAAGAAGGTACTTTAGATCCCGCTTTTGATAACGCCGCGTTTGCCTTAAAGGAAGTAGGCGACGTATCAGAAGTAGTGGAAAGTAACGAAGGCTTTCATTTAATTACTTTGCTAGATAAAAAAGAAGCGAAAACGCAGCCGCTAGCCGAGGTGCGCGAGCGTATTGCTGCGCGTCTTGCTAAAGAGCAAGCAGCCAATGACTTTTATGAGCAAGAACAGCGCTTAGCAGATCTCGTGTTTGAGTTTCCCGACTCCCTCGATATGGCAGCTCAAGAGCTAGGCTTATCTGTGGTCAGTACCGACTTTTTCTCAGCCGAAGACGCACCCACGCCGCTCAATGACCAAAGAGTCATTAGTAAAGCGTTTGCTAAAGAGTTGCGCGAACAAGACATGAATTCGGAAGTGATTGAATTAGGTGATAATAAAGCAATTGTTATTCATGTGCTTGAACAGCGCCCAGCCGCCCCTCGTGAGTTTGCAGAGGTGAAAGACAAAGCGCGCGAGCAAGCAACAACCGCCGCGACCGCTAAACTAGCCGAGCAAGCGGCGAGCGAATTACAAACAGCATGGGCCAATAATAAGCAAGATGCCTGGCTTGCAGAGCAAGAGCTTAGCGTCGAAGAGCTAAAGGATCTGACTCGTGAGAGTGAGCAAGACAGTGCGCTGCTTACTCGCTTATTTGCCATGCCAAGCCCAAGCGAAGATAGTGCCAGTATACAAAAGGTCACTTTAACTGATGCAAGCCTTGCGGTAGTTAAGCTTAATAAGGTGGTGACGCCTAAGGATGACTCTGAGTTACAAGCACAAATTCAGGAAGGACAAGCAGGCATTCAAGGTCAAAAAGAGTTTGCCAGTTTCATTATGGCGTTAAAATCATCGGCAAAAATTAAGTACGGTGATTTATCTAGCTCCGAGGAAAATTAATAAGGCTATCTTCTAATAACAAAGGCGCTACGGCGCCTTTTTTAATGGCTTTTTTTGACTATATATTAGTTGAAGTTATTGATATTAAAGTAACAGAGCTTAAAGCAATGCAGCGTTTTCTTTTCAAGGGTAACTTCGTTATGATGAAGGCAGAGTTTATGATGATAACTACGTCAAGCCAGTCGGAGAGTCTCTTTTGATTAACGTATTCTTGGTTGATGACCATGAGTTAGTGCGCACAGGGATCCGACGCCTACTTGAAGACGTCAAAGGAATGAAAGTCTTGGGCGAGGCCAAAAGCGGCGAAGAAGCCGTGCTTTGGTGTCGTGAACAGCAGCCAGATGTGATTTTGATGGACATGAATATGCCGGGTATTGGCGGCATAGAAGCCACGCGCAAGATATTGCGCGCCAGTCCGGAAGTTAAAATAATTGTACTAACGATTCATACTGAAAATCCCTTTCCTACTAAGGTGATGCAAGCCGGAGCCAGTGGTTATTTAACCAAAGGAGCTGCGCCTGAGGAAATGATCAAAGCGATTCGCTTAGTTCAAAGTGGGCAGCGCTATATTTCTCCTGAAATTGCTCAGCGCATGGCGCTTAGCCAATTTAGCGATCAAGAAAATCCTTTTAAGCAATTATCGGAGCGCGAGCTACAAATCATGTTGATGATCACCAAAGGTCAGCGCGTGACAGATATCTCGGAGCAGCTAAATTTAAGCCCTAAAACCGTTAACAGCTATCGCTATCGTTTGTTTAGCAAGCTGGATATTAATGGTGATGTGGAGCTTACCCACTTAGCCATTCGTTATGGCATGCTGGATGCGGAAAAAATTTAAGCTCAAATGACCACCGCCTTTGATGCCAAAGCTTTTCTTGCTGTTGTCACCGACCAACCCGGTGTTTACCTTATGTACGATGAGGCGGGGGTGATTATTTATGTGGGCAAAGCAAAAAACCTAAAAAAGCGATTATCTTCTTACTTTCGGGCTCAGGTGAGCGGGGAAAAAACTCGTGCTTTAGTGCGCAATATTGTTGATGTTCAGGTGACGGTTACTCACACCGAAACTGAAGCGCTTATTTTAGAGCATAATCTCATCAAGCAGCACTTACCTCGCTATAACGTGCTGCTGCGAGACGATAAGTCCTATCCTTATATTTTTATTAGTGCTCACCCCCATCCGCGCATTGCGCTGCATCGTGGTGCTCGCAAGAAAAAAGGCGAGTTTTATGGCCCCTACCCCAATGGGGCAGCGGTGCGAGAAAGTTTGCACTTAATGCAAAAGCTGTTTCAGGTTCGCCAATGCACCGATAGCTTTTATGCTAATCGCTCACGCCCCTGTTTGTTATATCAACTTAAGCGCTGCTCAGGCCCTTGTGTAAAAGGCTTAGTCAGCGATGAAGAATATGCGCATCAATTGCAACTGGCGCGCTTATTTTTGCAAGGAAAAAATCAACAAGTTTTACAAGACTTAGCTAATAGTATGGAGCTGGCCAGTCAAGAGCTGCGCTTTGAAGAAGCTGCTAAATATCGAGATCAACTCCATGCATTGCGCCGCGTACAAGAGCAGCAGTTTGTCAGTGGTAATCTTTTAGATGATTTGGATGTCATAGGCTTAGCCGTTACCGACAATCAAGCCTGTGTGCAGGTGTTATTTATTCGCCAAGGAAAAGTATTAGGCGGGCGCAGTTATTTCCCGAAAGTGCCGGTGGGCACTGACGCTGAGGAAGTATTACAAAGTTTTGTCCTGCAATTTTATCTTTCCGGCGTGGGGGGCGAGAAGCACCGGCTGAAATTTTGCTTGATCAAACCCTGATCGATGAGCGTTTGTTAAGTGATACTTTAAGTGAGCATTATGGGCGGCGTATAAAACTTCGTAGTCGTACTCGTGCTGAGCGCGCCCGCTTTATTAAATTGGCCACCACTAATGCACAAACAGCGCTAGCCAGTCGTTTGGCTCATAAAAGCACTCAACGCCAGCGCCTGCTGCAATTAGAAGAAGTTTTGCGCTGTGGACCTATTTCTCGCATGGAGTGCTTTGATATTTCTCATACCATGGGGGAAAAAACGGTGGCTTCTTGCGTAGTGTTTAATCAAGAAGGGCCACAAAAAAGTGAGTATCGCCGCTTTAACATTACGGGCATCACTCCAGGGGATGACTATGCGGCGATGGAGCAAGCCTTAAGTCGGCGTTATCACCAAGCGGATATTGATAAGTTACCGGATATTTTATTTATTGATGGTGGCTTAGGTCAGCTAGCCCGTGCGGAAGCGGTGCTGGCGAGAGAGCTCGGAGATAATCCCCGCCAGCCACTATTAATAGGCGTAGCAAAAGGTGTGAGCCGTAAAGCGGGGTTAGAAACGTTAATTATGGGTGGCAGTCATGAAGAGCGGCATTTGCCTGGCGATATGCCAGCGCTGCATCTTATTCAACATATTAGAGATGAGTCTCACCGCTTTGCGATTACTGGCCATAGAGCACAGCGAGGCAAGGCGCGTGTCACTAGTAGCTTAGAGTCAATCCCCGGGGTGGGTGCTAAACGCCGTCAAGCCTTATTAAAATATTTGGGCGGCATTCAAGAAGTAAAACGCGCTAGCATTGATGAGCTGGCCAAGGTGCCTGGCATTAGCCAAGCATTAGCAGAAAAAATTCACGATGCCTTGCATCACTAAACTTCACCATGCGCGGCATGCTTTTATGGCGTTAATATAATGATAAATATTCCTAACTTACTGACTTTTTTTCGACTACTGCTGATCCCCGTATTTATTTTACTGTTTTATCTGCAGTTTGAGGGCGCTTATATGTGGGCGGCCATTATCTTTACCCTGGCTGCGATCACCGATTGGCTAGATGGATTTTTAGCACGCGCCTTAAAACAAAATACCCCTTTTGGTGCTTTTTTAGATCCCGTGGCCGATAAAGTGATGGTGGCCGCGGCCTTGATTATTATCGTAGAAGATTACAGTAGTGCGTTAGTAACCATACCTGCGCTGATCATGATAGGGCGAGAAATTATTATTTCAGCGCTGCGTGAATGGATGGCTGAAATCGGTCAGCGTTCACAAGTTGCGGTCAGCTGGATAGGGAAGTGGAAAACCACTATTCAAATGGTGGCCTTGATCGGGCTAATTTGGCAGCACAACATTTATATGATTTGGTCCAGTTATGCCTTTTTGTATATCGCTACCGGCTTAACCTTATACTCTGCTTATGATTATTTAAAAGCTGCTTGGGGAAATCTTACCGGTTCTGCTTAAATAATGATCACTTGCACCGCTTGGCGAGTAATTTTAAAAAATAAAATAAGTGAGCGGGCGAATTTTCTCACTTAATTGAATAGTTTAAGCCCCATGTACTGCGTGAAGTACGCTTTTAATTGAGTGAAAAAATACGCAAAAGGTTTATTAAATATACAAAAATAGGGCTTAGCGTTTAAAAATTGTGCGAACGAACTTTTAAGTATAGATTAGTGTTGCTTTAGGCGCGGGAATCATTAAAATGCCTAGCAAGTGAGTGAGGCAAGCAACACAGACGGCGCGTTAGCAAAGCGGTTATGCAGCGGATTGCAAATCCGTTTAGTCCGGTTCGACTCCGGAACGCGCCTCCAGTCTCCACTAGCTTAGTCTGCCCGGATGGTGAAATCGGTAGACACAAGGGATTTAAAATCCCTCGCTCGCAAGGGCGTGCCGGTTCAATTCCGGCTCCGGGCACCAAATAAAGTAATAACAAAAAAGCCACTCACAAGAGTGGCTTTTTTGTGTCTGCTAATTAGCGTTAACAAGCCCAGCCTACCTAGGCTGGGCTTATTTATTTGACGACTGTTGTTTCTTGAACGCACTTATCCAAGCTTATAAATAACTGGCGTAGCGTAAGATAGGCGCGCTTAGCGCTACTACTGTTAGCCAAGATAGGCTGTGCCGCATGGCTGTTAAGTTTAAGCTTATCTGACCGCGCCAGCCGTAATTGACTAAAACCGTAATGGCTGCCATTGTGCTGGCCCAGAACGGCTAAATCAAAGTCAATGCTATAGCTTGCTAGCTTAATACCTAGCGTACTCTCTGAGTTTGAAATAGTGCCACTGGTTCTAATAACATCTCGCCCTCTATAATAGCGCTTAGTATGGTCTTGATTTGCTCCTAGGTATTCTTCAAGACAGCTCGCGAGTGCTTCGCTCACAAAGGGGGTGTCAGTAAAAAAGCGGATGCTTTCTAGCTCAGCGGGACGGGTTTGGGTAATGGCTATCCCTTGAGCGGCGTTTTCTCTGATGTCAGCCTCGCTTGAGCCAAGGTAAGGGAGCGAGTCCAAGGCGCTACAGCCACCGAGCATTAAACTCAGTAGTATAGCGCTGGTAACTCGAGTGGAATTCATCGTAAACTCCTAATAGGAAAGATTAAGCGCTATCCTAATACATAACGCTGTGAGTACGAGGATTAGGCCAGCAATAAAAATTTGCTGCGACAGATTTCATCCACTGACGGCACAGGTTATTATGATTTTATTTCTTTATTATAAGGTTTAGTCTTGCGTATGCGTCTTTTACCAGGATGTACCCTGTTGGCTTTGATGATGGCCTCATTTATGACAACGTCGGTGAATGCCACCGCTTATCCTCATAGCAGTGTGGATGCGGTGATGTCTGAATACGGTTATTTAGCCGAAATTCGTATGAAGCCTTATTTTATGCGGGCCAATGTTAGCTATCCCCCTAAAGAGGTGGTATTGCTGGCGACGAAAGAAGAAAAAGCACTGGAGCTGTGGGCGCGCAGTGAAGGTGAGTTTAAATTTATTCGTAGTTACCCCATTAGCAAAGCCAGTGGTGTCTCCGGCCCTAAGTTAAAAGAAGGGGATCGCCAAGTGCCAGAGGGTATGTATCGTATTACCCACCTTAATCCAAATAGTCAGTTTCATTTATCAATGCGCTTAGACTATCCGAATTCTTATGACTTAATGCGCGCCGCTAAAGAAGGCCGGCGTAACTTAGGGGGGATATTTATATTCATGGCAAAGCACAGTCTACGGGTTGCTTAGCGGTGGGGGATATTGCAGTTGAAGAGTTATTTGTACTGGTGAATAAAGTGGGCGTGCACCATGCCTCAGTAGTGATAGCCCCGCACGATCCACGCCTCCAGCCCCTTGATGGTTTTGCGGATAATTTACCGCGCTGGGCGGTTGAGCTTTACGCTGACATCTCTCGTGAGTTTGCTAAATATCCCAAACAAGATATTTAACTCTGCTTTAACTGGGCATTTCAGCCCCGCTTATTATAAGCAGGGCTGTTTTTGTAACTAGCGCCACGTTAATAATTCCCACCCTCGAGCCAGCCCTAAGCGATATAAATTATTATCGGCATTCACGACCGCCGCACGATCCACATATTCTAATAAAGGTAAGTCGTTAAGCGAGTCACTGTAGCCATAACTTAAGCTTGGACGAAGCTGGTGCTGTTGTAGCCATTGCTCTAAACGGGTGAGCTTGCCTTCTTGATAGCTATAAACGCCTTGGGTGAGGCCCGTATAGGCACCGTTATTATGATCGAGCATAATACCAATAGCGTGCTCCACTCCTAATGCCCGTGCAATGGGCTTAACTAAGTGTTCGCCGGTGGCAGAAATAATGACTACCGTATGGCCTTGGTTTAAATGCCAGTTAAGTCGAGACTTAGCATCGTTATAGACGATAGGTAAAATATTATGTACTACAAAGTCCTCAACCAGTGGAGCAAGTAGCTCGCTTGGCCAATAACGGATTGGCGCTAAGGTAAGGGCCATATACGCATCCATATCCAGCAAGCCTTGATAATAAGCAGCCATTAAGCTTTGCTCTTTTTCTAAAATATCGGGGGTGGCGAGTTTGCGATCCACTAAATATTCTAGCCAGAGGCTGGCGGAGTCACCGGCAATTAAGGTTTCATCTAAGTCAAAAATAGCTAACGTCATTCTTCGCTCCTGCTAGAGTGAACATGCTGTGCGCCGAGGCAATTTACGGGTGCGAGCGCTGTCTTCATCATAGTGAATTTTGGCTCTTATTCTAGCGTTGCCACTGTGGCTCATCGCTACGAGTTATTAGGAATAAAAGTGAGTAGGGCACGTAACGGCTGTTGAGTGCGAAAAAAAATTAATCCCCTTGCCTTCACGCGTTAAATAAATATGGCCATCAGCTCCTAAGCTGACTCCCTCAAACTGACCTTGCTCACTGAGCTTAAATTGTTGCCCTTGCTCTTCAAGCACTTGGCCTTGGACGATTGGATACAACCATAACCATGCATGGCGATGAAGCCAGTTTCTACTATAACCCACTAACATTAATGTATGAGTGTGGGAGTCAAAGTCTGCACCTGTGACTAACATGGCCGGCGCTAATTGCTGTTGGGCCGTTAACGGGCTAGCACTTGTTAATGGTGGGTTGGGAGCAACTTTATAGAGGGTGGTGTTGGCATCTAGCCAGCGTTTAGTAAATAACCACAGCTCACCGTCTACCCAAGTGAGCGCTTCTGCATCAAAATTATGCTGGTGCATAGGCGGTTGAAAGCGCGTTTGTTCGCTATAACTAATGGCAAGCTTGGCGAGCAACTCTACTTTATTATCTGCTAATTGTAATTTAAGGATGTGTAAGTCTTGGCGTCGACCGCCATTATTACCGATATCGCCAATATAGAGCGTGTCTTCGTGCATTGTGATAGCTTCCCAGTCGTGATTGGGGCTTGGCACACTGAGGCGCTGACTAATGTCGCCTTGAGGCGTGAGCATAAATAATTCGGCTGGATTACCGCTGTCATTATGACTAATAAACCCTTGCTGATAAGCAATCAATCCTGAGCTTTCTTTTAAAGCCTCATCAAAATGAGTTATTGGCTCTAAAATAAGCGGGTGTCCAGGAGCGGGCTGACAGCCACTCAGTAATAACCACACAGGCAGTAACAGGATAATGGGCATCTTTGCTCCTTGATTAAGTGAGCATCTTATAATTAAAGTTTGCCAGTATTCAAAGCTTGACGCTAAGTACTAAAGTGCAAGGCCTGTCTTTATTTACTCATAAACGGGCTATTTATGGGCCTAGGTAACAATGCTCTACTTGTTAAATACCGCTTTAAAGGTAAGTAAGTGGTGAGCTGTGCTGCATTTTAATGTTATTTCCCTATTTTATTTTTAATGCCCGCCAAAAGTAAGAGCCCAGCTGATAAGCTGCCCATTATATTTAAACGATTTAACGGAGGGAGCATGGTTCGAGGTATAGCGCTATCGGTGTTTTCTGCCGTGTTATTTTCGTTTTTATATTATTATGCCAGCTTAATGTGGCCGCTCAGCGGTGAGGTAGTGTTTGGTTGGCGTATGCTGCTTACCATGCCGTGTGTTGGCTTGTTTTTGCTGTTTAGCGGAGATTGGCGCCATATCGCCGCTATTTATACAGATCTTAAACATAGGCCTAAGTTATGGTGGGGCTTACCCTTATCGGCAGCGCTGGTGGGGGTGCAATTATGGATCTTTATGTGGGCGCCCATTAATGGGCGCGGCTTACCGGTCTCGCTGGGCTATTTTATGATGCCGTTAGTGCTGGTCGTTATTGGACGCTTTTTTTACCAAGAACGTCCTACTCGCATCCAATGGATGGCCGTGGGGTTGGCGGCCATCGGAGTGAGTAACGAGGTTTGGCAAGCGGGTGGCGTTTCTTGGGAAACACTGGTGGTGGCGTTAGGTTACCCTGCCTATTTTGTATGGCGAAAGAGCCTAAGCACCGATAATCTCGGCGGCTTATGGTGTGATATGTTACTTATCATGCCGGTAGCGGCGTGGTTTGTGCTATCGGTGGAACAACCCTTTGCTGCGTTTGCTGAGCGTCCCGTATTATGGCCATTGGTGATAGGACTGGGGACAGTCAGTGCGCTGGCTTTAGTGTGTTATATTTTGGCCAGTCGCTTATTGCCCTTTAGTTTATTTGGCTTATTAGGGTATGTGGAGCCGGTATTGCTGGTGGTGGTGTCGTTAATATTAGGCGAGACCATTCAAGCCAGCGAATGGCCGACTTATATTGCCATTTGGCTGGCGGTGGGCTTATTAATATTAGAAGGAGTGAGGCGTATTTATTTGTTTAAACGCTATCCTTTTGATGCCTCGCTATCGAGTAATGAGCCTCTATAAGTGCTAAGCCCACATTACACACAGCGCTGCTAACACGATTAAGACTAAACCCCAGTGGTCTTGGCGAGCTAATTTAGCTTTAAAATAATAGCTAGAAATAAGGAGGGTAAATAACACTTCTACTTGGCCTAGCGTTTTAACCAGTGCCACACTTTCTAAGCTCATGGCGCTAAACCAACCGATAGAGCCCAAGCAACTACATAGGCTAATTAATGCCGTTAACGTAGGGCGGCGCGCTAAGCCTACTAAGCTTGCCGGCTCTTTTAGCCCCAGCCACGCTACTAGCACTAAGGTTTGTAAGCTGACTACCAGTGCTAACACCCAAGCTGCAGAAAAAGGAAATGACAGCTCAAGTAATAAACTGGCCTCTCGCACCCACAGTGAGGTGAGTGCAAAAGTAAGCCCACTGGCTATCCCCAGTAATAAGGTGTTAGGCGACATGGCGCCGTGAATATTACGCAACCCACTTAATAACGCCACGGCAACCCCTCCTATTATTACGCCTAGCCAGCCAAGGGGCGTTAATAACGAACCAAAAAAAAGTGTACCTAGCACGGCCGCCCAAATTGCTTCACTCTTAGCTAGGCCAACGCCTACCGCATAATTACGTAATTGAAATAAGCGCACCATCAGCGCCGTTGCTACAATTTGACACGCCGCCGCGCCGACAATATATATGCTAAAGCGCCAAGAAAAGTGTGGCAGCGGTTCAAGAGGGGACCAAAGATAAAGTGCGCCTAAATATAAGGCGGCTAAAGGGCCGGCTAAAATAAAACGCGCTAAAGTAACGCTAGTGGCGCCTAAGTCTTGGCTAAGTTGTTTTTGTAGGGCATTACGCCATGCCTGCATAAAAGCGGCAAATAGCGTAAAAGGGATCCAGAGCATTGAGGTCTCGTGAACAGTGAAGGGGAGAGCCCAGACCTCACCGAGGTGGGTCTTAAGTTTACCCCTTTTATTTAGTTAGGTAGCTATTTAGCGTGGATGATTAGGAAAGTCGCTGTAACTTATTCCCTTTACTCTGTCTTGCTTTGTTGCTGCTTTTTGCGAGCCAGCTTAGCCATTCGTCTTTGATGAGCGTTCGCGACAGCATCACTGCCAATATGGGCTTCACCGCGCGCCTTCGCTAATTGTAACTGGCGCTCACGCTCTGCATAGCGTTGCTGTTGCTCTGGGGTATGAGTGTTATAACAATACTCACAACTCACCCCATGCTGATAGTGAGCATGAGTGAGTGCTAAAGGCGATAACGGGGCGCGACACGCCGAGCATAATTGATATTGGCCAGGTTGCAGCTGGTGATTCACCGTCACGCGGTTATCAAACACAAAGCACTCGCCTTGCCATAATGACTGCTCGGCAGGCACTTCTTCTAAGTACTTTAAAATACCACCATGCAAGTGGTAGACCTCTTCAAAGCCTTGTTCTTTAAGGTAAGCGGTGCTTTTTTCACAACGAATACCACCGGTACAAAACATGGCAACTTTTTTGTGCTTAGTGCTATCGAGGTTGTTTTTAACATACTCAGGAAATTCACGAAAGCTATCGGTGTTAGGATTAAGCGCTCCTTTAAAAGTGCCAATTTCCACTTCATAGTCATTGCGAGTGTCGATTAGCACTACCTCAGGATCCGAGATTAAGTCGTTCCAGTCTTTGGCTGCGACATAGGTGCCCACCACTTGTAGCGGGTCAATACCTTCCACTCCCATAGTGACAATTTCTTGTTTGAGCTTAACTTTGGTGCGATAAAAAGGCTGCTCTGTACTGAGAGATTCTTTGTAATCAATGCCATAAAAGCGCGCATCTTGTGCAAACCATGCTTTTAATTGTTCAATGGCTAACGGCTGGCCTGCCACAGTGCCATTAATTCCTTCACTGGCCAGTAGTAAAGTGCCACGAATAGCAAGAGACTCAAGTAAGCTTTGTAGCGGCTCACGCAGCGCTTCATGATTTTCTAAACTAACAAACTTATAAAGAGCGCACACCACAAAGTGGGTGTCTTTAGTAACAGCAGCTGATGACATAAATAACTCCAGCGCACTTGCGCCGTATTAACGAAAAGAAGACGCCGTGCTGGGTGAATAACCGCGCTAATCCCAGCAAGCAAGCTGGCATATGATAGCAAATTTTAAGCACTCGCTGCAGCATAAAACCTCGCCTTGGCACGCTTCTTAAAGCAAAAAGGGGAGTGTTAGTCGCGACTTAAGAAGTTAAATTTTGCTGCAAGGGCATAAAAAAAGCAAAGCGTAGGCTTTGCTTTTTAGGCTTAAGGGTAGGTCTTTTAACTTAAGTCACCTATAGCGCAAGCGATTATTTTTTGGTGAGCTGCTCTAATAAGCTGGCACTGGCATAACCATCTGCCACTTGGCCATTTGCTTGTTGATAAGCCCGAATGGCGCTGTGAGTATTAGGACCGATGACGCCATCGGCACCTTGGGTGTTAAAGCCGTTAGCGGTGAGGACGCGTTGTAACTGAACTTTTTCACTGCGACTTAGGGCGCGCTCGGTGCGCGGCCAAGCTGCGCTAAATTCCCCACCCCCCTCCAGCTTATCGGCGAGATGACCCACGGCCATGGCATAGGAAGTGGCGTTGTTATAACGACGGATCACATTAAAGTTCTTAAAAATTGCAAACACCGGCCCTTGTGCGCCAGCGGGCACTAAAATGGCTGCGTCACCGTAATCCGGTAAAGGCTGGCCTGTGATAGTGCTAACTCCAAGCTGGCGCCAATAGGCGGTGGGTTTAACATTACTTTGCTCGGCAAGCGCATAATCAAAGTTAGCCGGAAGCTTAATTTCCACTCCCCATGGCGCCCCTTGTTGCCAGCCAAAGTGTGCTAAATAAGCCGCAGTAGATGCCAGCGCATCTGTGGGGTCTTCAGACCAAATATCTCGCTTGCCATCATTATTAAAGTCTTGTGCATAGCGCAAGTAGCTAGTCGGCATAAATTGGGTGTGCCCCATGGCGCCCGCCCACGAGCCGCGCATTTTCTCAGGGCTGACGTCGCCAGCTTGTAAAATCTTTAACGCCCCGATCAGCTCCGACTCGGCAAACTCTCGTCGCCGACCCTCAAACGCTAAGGTAGCTAAGCCGGCTATGGTATTGGTATTACCGCGATAAGAGCCATAGTTAGTTTCCATGCCCCAAATGGCCATCACCACTTTTGCATCCACGTGATAGCGGCTTTCAATGGCAGCCAGCGTTGTACGCAGTTGTTGCCATTTCTCTTTGCCAGTTGTTACGCGGCTTTTTGAGGTGGCGGTATCTAAGTATTCCCAAATTTGGCGAGTAAATTCAGCTTGGCTGCCGTCTAGCTTGATTACTTGTTGATCTAGGGTGACGGATTTAAAAGCACGGTCAAAAATCAGAGGTTCAATGCCACTTTTTATGGCGCGTTGGCGAAACTTCTGCTGCCAGCGAGCAAAGTCGGCCAGCTCACTGGCGCGCGCACTTGCGGCGGTTGCTGATTGAGTCGCGTTAGTGGCGTTATCTTTGGTGGCTAAGGGAGCCGCTGTTTCAGAGCTCACGGGCGCGGTATTAGCTTGGCTAGTGCAGCCGCTTAAGATAACACCCAGCATCAAGGCGCTGATATAAGATGGTTTTAGCATGAGTTCTCTGTTGTTAGATAAAGGTGGTTACAAAAATGGACACAGAATAAAAGTGCATCATGGCAGCATATCGCAAGTCTATAAAAAGAAAAGGGCTGTCGAGCGAATGGAGTGCATAAGTGAGGCTTTTATGGCTTTATAAAGGTATGACTTAGTTTAAGCGAACAATAGTGTCATTAAGCTTATCAAAGGCAGCTGCCACTCCTAGTTAGCTTTGTTATGCTCTAGGGGTGTTTAGTTCACAAGCTGCGTATAACAAAAGAGGGGGGACTAAACGTTAAGCCCATTATCACTGTAGTTTTAGGCAAGCGGCTATTAAGTTTTAGCGGCGCTGGCCGATAAGGGACAACAATAGGTGTCACCTTGCTTAAGCTTAAGGAAAAGCCAGTGTTTGGCTGTGCCACACTTAGGCAAAGCAAGTGCTGTGAGTCATGATGATGAATACTGAATTAAGTTATATCGCTTACTTGTTATTTGATCGGAGCTGTTATGTATCTGATTAGGGATTTTAAAGACACCGACCTCAGTAGTTTAGAGTTAATTTATCACGACTCAGTGATGGCACAGGGTCGCCAAGGCTACAGTGATGAACAAGTAGAGTTTTGGGCGGCCTTTCCTTATTTATATGCCGCTGACTTTAGAAGCTTAGTGCTAACCGGCTATACCCGAGTCATGGCCTGTAACCAAATTCCAGTCGCGTTTGCTACCTTACACCCCGATGATCACTTGGCACTTTTATATGTGTTAGGCGAGCACGCCGGTCGTGGGATTGCGGGGCGCTTGTGTGAAGATATTGAGCAAGAAGCTAAACGCCGCCACATTAGCTGCTTAGGCACAGATGCCAGCGTATTATCGCGTCCCATGTTTGAACAACGAGGCTATCAGTTAGTCGCCCAAGAGCGGGTTGAAAAAGAAGACATCGCTTTTACTCGTTTTATTATGGAAAAACAGCTTAGTTAACGGCGCTTAAGCTCTGTGCCCACGCCCATTCAATGCCACCATCGGGCACTTTTTTAGAAAATTAGTCCTAGTTAAGCCCCTGCCGATAAGTGATTGCAGTACCTGACAATAGTTCTAATATTCTGTCTTAACTGGCGCAAAGTTTTTATCTTTTGCAGTCCTGCTTAGAGGGCAAAAGTCTATTCTTGCTCAGTCGATGTGGCCGTATTCGCGCAGTCTTAGGCGCGACTCTTGAAGACGCGTATTAACGCTAAAGTAAAAAGCTAGTTTTTAGTAGCGGGTTAATCGTAATATGGTCTTTTTCCTTTTTTAATTTACCTTTGTTGTGGAGTGTTTTGCTACATGAAGAAAACCTTAATGGCGAGCCTAGTAGCGTTAACGCTTAGTGGCTGTGCAAGCTCACAATTAGATCAGCCCTTTAGTCTGACGATTGCCCATATTAATGACACTCACGCCCATTTTGATGCCAGCGATGTACGCCTCACCTTTGCCGATAATGCGGTCTACACCCAAGCAGGGGGCAGTGCGCGCTTGCTTAGCTATGCCAATCAACTCAGCGAACAGGCTAAAGATCAGCAGCATGCCTTTTTGTTTTTACATGCAGGGGACGCCTGGCAAGGCACCGGTTATTTTAAACAACATCAAGGGGCAATGAGTGCCGATGTGCTAAGCCGGATGCACCTTGATGCCATGACGTTAGGCGAGCGAGAATTCTCCTTGGATAATGCCCGCTTAGCCTCATTTATAGAGCAAGTTAACTTTCCGGTGCTGGCGGCTAACTTAGATACTCGCCAAGAGCCTGCTCTGAGTGAGCAAGAAAATCTGCAGCCTTATGTTTTATATCGCTTTAAAGGTAATAAGAAACAACAAGTTGCTAGCGTAAAAGAGGCGGGTAAATACCCGGTAGTGGCAGTATTTGGCTTAATTAATCAAGACTTAGCTAGCCAAGGTGCCAACTTAGGTCATTTACGGGTAAGTGATGAAATTAGTCGCGCTCAAAGCACGGTGAATGCGCTTAAAGAGCAAGGCGTTAACTATATTGTGGCGCTGACCCATCTTGGTCTGGAAAAAGATCGCGAGCTGGCGCAGTCGGTGAATGGCATAGACGTGATTGTGGGCGGCCATGCTGATGCTCTATTAGGAGATTTTAGTGATATCGGCGGCACAAAGAATGAACCTTATGCCCAAAGCTTCACTAATCCTAATGGCCGAGGCCGTACCTGTGTGGTGCAATCGGGCCAGCGTGGCCAAGCCATGGGTAAAGTGACCGTAACTTTTACCTATGACGGTCGGGTGAGCCAGTGTCAGGGCAATAATACCTTATTAGTCGATAGTCGGTTTTATCGTGATGCTAGTCATAACGAACAACAGCGCCTTAATGACGCTCAATTAGAGCAAGTTAACCAACATATTGCGCACTCGAGTAAGGTGGCAATAGTAGAAGAAGATAAATCGCTACAGCAATATATCGCGAAACAATATCGCCCAAGCTTGCTTCAAGCCTATGGCAAAACCATTGGTATGGTGCCTAATACGCTAAATCATGCCACGCAGCCGGTGGATGGTAAAAGCTCTCAAGTAGCGCCACTGGTTGCTGCCAGCCAATGGTACTGGGCTAATACTCCTGCTGTGCAATCCGTTACGGGGCGCCAAGTAGACTTTGCACTAGTGAGTGCAGGGACGCCTCAACAAAATATTGAAGTTGGAGTATTAAAAACGGGACAAATTAACATGGGGCTGCTGCCCTCAACAGAGGCGCTGAGTTTAGTGTCATTAAGTGGGCGCCAAGTCGCGGGCGTAATTTTAGAAGCCATTAATAGTGCTATCGCTAAGGGCGCAGATGGTAGTCAGTTTCCTTATGTCGCCGGTTTACGTTATGAATTTAATGAAACCAGCCCAGGGCGAGGGTATGTAAATAACCTAGAATACCAACAACAAGGCCAGTGGACACGCTTAAAGCCTAATCAGCAATACCAAGTCGCCTTGAGCGGTTTTCACAGCCAAGATACGTTATTTGATGCGCAACAAGTGCTTACCGATCGCTTAGATCTTGCCTATGTTAATGGCAAGCTGGCGGCCTTTCCCGTGGCGCGTTTAACCAAAAATGCACACGGCAAGATAGCGCCCGATTACATCAATCAGCCTTTAAATTGCCAAGACGCTCAAGTGAGCTGTGAGGCGGCGGCGGTGGCATTTACTGAATATGTGCAGCAAGTGCACCCCACCTTAACTCCAGTGACAGAAACAGGGATTAGCCTTAATCGGTTATAAACTAAACACAGACCCGATTAATTCGGGTCTGTTTTTATTAATTAAAATGATTTTGCGACGATAGAGGAAGCTTATTATGTTAATAAAACCCATAAAAAATCCTTTTGCTCTGGCTTCTTGGTTGCTTGGCGGTCTCATTTATAGCGTGGCATTGATAGCCAATGCCCAAACCCTGCCTGCCCTTGACCCACCCCAAGGCCGCGTTATCTTAACCATTACCGGCGATATTAAAGTAAGCAATAGCACCTCCCTCTCAGATAAGTCTGAACAACCTAAAGCTGAATTTGATTTAGCTATGCTCGATGCGCTTGAGCAGCATGAATTTACAACTAAAACTCCTTGGACCAACGGTGCTCATCAATTTAGTGGGGTGTTATTAAAAGAGGTATTAGAACGCGTTGGTGCCACCGGTCATCACATTAAAGCCATTGCTTATAATGAGTATTTTGCCGAAATAGACACCCATGATCTTGAGTTAGAGCAATTATTGGTAACTACGCGCTTAGATGGCAAAGAGATGCGTATTCGAGATAAGGGCCCCACTTGGTTAATGCTGCCGTTATCGGATTTAAAAGAGCTTAATAATAAACGGTATCATGAGCTATTAATTTGGCAATTAAAAACCTTGGACGTCCAGTAAGTGAAAAAAATTAAACTACTGATCCTCATGCTCATTGTGCTGGTATTTGGTGCCAGTTCCATTTACAGCTATTTTCGTGAGTTTGATGTCGTGCGCTATGTCTCTTCCACCATGAAAGCCATGGGGCGGAATAGCTCGGAGCTTGAGATTGAAGTAGTTAAGTTTGATTTGGCGCTATCGTCATTAGCCGCAAACTTTGAAGATGAAGAATTTGTCCAGCTCAACTTTGAGTTGTTGTGGAGTCGGCTCAACACGTTATTAGAAGGTAAAGAAAGCCAGCCGCTGCGCGCACAAGCCGGCGTTGAAGAGCTCCTTAATAATTTAGTGTCTCAGTTAGAGTCATGGGAAGAGCGCATTTATGCCCTAAAGGCTGAAGATAAAGCTGAGATTGCGCAATTGCGCCAAGAGTTATTGCCTTTTCACCGCGCCGCTCGTGCCATTAATGTAGAAAATTATTCTAGTGAAAATACCTGGCTGCAACTTGATGTGTTAAAAGATACCCGCTTAGAAGGCGCGCTGTATTTAGCCGGCTTATTATTAAGCGGCGGTTTAATCTTATTAATGCTAGTGCGAGAGAATCGGCGCAATCGAGAATTAGCCTATCACGATATTTTAACGGGCTTGCCCAATCGTATGTATTTTTATCAATTAATTGATGAGGCTATTAGCTGGGCTAACACTAATAAAAGTGCGCTTGCGGTGCACATGGTAGACTTAAATGACTTTAAAGCCATTAACGATAGCTTGGGCCATGAAGTAGGGGATCAGTTATTAAAAGTAGTGGCGGAACGGCTTAAAAATACTATTGGCGAACAGGATCAGGTCGCTCGTTTAGGCGGCGATGAGTTTGTTATTATTCAGCGCTTAAGTGAGCTTGAAGAAGCCCAAGCCATGGCCGTCATGATGTGGCGCTCCTTAGTGCGCGATGTAAGCTTGCCCGATGGCTGTTTATCCCCCAAGCCTGCATTGGTACCAGTTTATATCCGAGCCAAGCTCAGGGAGTGGTTGAGTTATTATCTCATGCCGATACCGCCATGTATTATGCAAAACATAATCGCCAGTTTGCTACGCGCTTATATGAAAGTGGCATGGATGAGCGGCGTTTACGCCGACAAAAACTGGCTATCGCGTTACAAGCCGCCATAGAGCAACATAGTTTAGTGTTACATTTTCAGCCTATTTATCATCTAGCTACCGGCAACATAGAGTCTGTTGAGGCTTTATTACGTTGGACGAGTCCCGATTATGGCGTGGTGCCGCCATTAGAGATAATTGCGGTAGCTGAGCAGCATGGTTTAGCCCATCGCTTAAATGAGTGGGTGTTATTAAGTGCCTGCGCTCAATTGCGGCGCTGGCAGCAAGCAGGGCACCCTTTATTAAAAGTAAATGTAAATATTAGTCCCAGTATTTTTATGGACGGAGAATTAGCCAGTACCGTGCGCCGAGTATTGCGCTTAACCCAGCTGGAAGCGACCAGTTTAGTGTTAGAAATTACCGAAGATACCAGCTTATGGGATACGGCAGACTCCACAGAAATTTTACAGCAGTTGCGCGGGCTGGGTATTGAGATTGCATTGGATGACTTTGGCACTGGCTATTCTTCTTTTAGCCACTTGCGCCAATTGCCAATTAATAAATTAAAGATAGATAAGTCGTTTGTGAGTGATATGGCAACGGATGTGCGCGCCACTAATTTGGTACAAACTATTATTTCTTTAGCCCAAAGCTTGGATATGCAAATAGTAGCCGAGGGCATTGAAGATAAAGCGCAACAGACTAAGTTACAACAGCTGGGTTGTGAGTTTGGTCAAGGCTACTTTTTAGCCCGCCCCATGAGCGAGCTACACATGACTGAAGAGCTGCTGGCTAATGTTAGCGCCTTTGCTAAACGCGCTAACACTAGTGTCAGTTAGGCACAGATATAGGCGCTAAGCAGCCTCATTAGGCTAGGGTAAAAAGCACTGGCTGTATCAAGCTGCTGCGCGCGCTGTGCCCACTGGGGTAGCCAACTGGCCAGCTCTTGTTGACTAAACTGAACCAGCTCAGCTTCCTCACTGGGAGTGGGCAAACTGGCTAGCGTTTGGTAACGCGCCGCTAAATACTCCAACATGATACTAAGGTGATCGGCGGGCTCATTTAAGCTCTCACTCACCGCCATATTCAGCTCATTTAATCTTTGCTGCATATTACTTAAACTCGGCCCGCTAAAGCGTCCTTCATCTAAATATAATGAAGCGTAGGGGGCTGGGCTATGGCGGGCATCGCTTAAAAATAAGCTGGCAAAATCTGCTGCCAATTCAAGGCGTGGCTCCCTAAGCAATATTAAGCTGGCAATGGCTTGGCGGAAAGGGCGCACGAGGGGCGCCAATTCTTCGATTAATTCCAGCTCATCCAGTAACGGATCAGCGCCGCCTTTAAGGTAGGTTTGCACGCTAGCCTCATCTAACTCGCGAGCAAATAAGGTAGCAAACCATTGGCACAATAAAGCTTGATGTTGATAATACTCACTCACTAATTGTTGCTCGGGCGTGAGCGGGGCAGTCGTTAATGTCATGGCTCTCTCAAGGTGATTAATTATTAAGTCCAGCGTTTAAGCATCCACCCGCTGTGGCCCACCAAAAGAGGTGACGGGCGGTACGGGGCCGTTAAATACTTCCATCTCTACTAAGCAAGTATTGGCACTGGGCGCTTGGGCTAAGCGAGACGTCCCCACATCTAAGGTCAGCGTATTAGGATCGCCATAGGTATCTAGCGCGCCAAGGCTTGCATCCGTTGGCCCATACCAAGCGCCTTCTTGAATACGGATCACCCCTTTTGGAAATAACTCGGATACCACGGCACCGGCAAGTAATTGGCCGCGATCATTAAAAACGCGCACTAAGTCACCATCGTTAATACCGCGCGTGCTGGCATCTTCTGGACTGATAAAAACCGGCTCTCTACCTTGTACCGTATAGGTGGCTCTATATTCATCAGACTCACACATTTGCGAATGCAGTCGTTTGTCAGGGTGTACCGATTGCAGCCATAAAGGGTGTTTATCTGAACCAGGCCCGCCGTGGGAACGTTCGGCTTTTTCCATCCATCTTGGATATTGCTGGCAGTCATCATAGCCGTAACTACCAATTTTACGGCTACTAATTTCAATAAATCCCGATGGCGTCCCTACTGCATTAACTTCGGGGTCTTCTCTAAAGCTTGCATGGCGAACCCAGTTTTCACCTTCTCCAAAATGTACGTAGCCATCGGCCCAAAATTGCTCAAAGTCTGGCATGGGGTACTTGCCTTCATTAGCACGACGACAATCGTTATAAAGCTCGCGCAGCCACTGAAACTCATCTTTATTTTGCGTGTATTCTTTATGGCGATGATAGCGACGTGTTAAGTCGGTAAAAATATCGAAGTCGGTGCGCGAATGAAACAGCGGATCCACTAATTTGTGCATCGCCAAAATCCCCGTCTTTGAATAGCCGCCATAGACGTCGATGTCATTACGCTCAAACTGAGTGCAAGCGGGTAACACTAAGTCTGAAAAGCGACAGGTCGCATTCCACGAGTAATCAATGGTTATTACTGTTTCTAATTCATAAAAAGCACGTTTCATGCGGTTATGATCTTGATGATGGTGCCAAGGATTACAGCCACTAAAGATACACATCTTAATATCAGGATAAGTCACTTCACTGCCATTATATTGCAGCTTAGCGCCTGGCTCTAAAATACAATCAATCCAGCGTGCCACGGGAATAATGGGGCTCGCCCCTTTAAAGTCAGTACTGGGATGCTCAGGCTCTTTTCCTGGCTCTAAGTTTCTTGGAAACCCCCCGGTACACTGGCGCCCGTGGGGGAATGCCAATGCCACTGTAATGGTGGGCATAGCTAATGCCGCCACCAGGCAGCCCAATTTGGCCCAGCATGGCGGCGAGCACAGCACCGGCCCAATAGGGCTGCTCGCCATGTTGCTGGCGCTGAATGGCCCAGCCAAAAATAATTTGGGTGCGCCCACTCGCTAAAAGACGGGCAAATTCGCGTATCCGCTCGGCATCGACTCCACAAATCGGCATCGCCCATTCGGGTGTCTTTTCTAGCTGATCGTCGGCGTTACCTAATACGTATGCCATAAAAGGCTCAAAGCCTAAGGTATAGGTATTTAAGAATGGCTCATCGTGCAATTGCTCCGTATAGAGGGTGTGAGCGAGCGCTAACATAAAGGCCACATCACTTTGTGGGTTAATGTATTGCTGCTCGCAGTTTAAATACTGTTGAGTCTTGCTTTGAACGGGATCCACACTAATGACTGTGATGTCGCCGCTGGCAATTTTGTCTTTAAGCTCGGCTAAATATTCATAAGAGCCATGGGTTTCGCAGTTCCAGCCCACTTGGAGGTTTTTATAAAGATCGTTAGCCCACAACACTATGGTATCGGAGTGTTCTAAAATCAACGGCCAAGAGGTACCTTGGTCATAGACTTCAGTGGAGCCCATGACGTAGGGCAAAATAACTTGGCCAGCGCCTGTGGAATAATCGCCCACTTTATCAACAAAGTTTCCATGTAGATTAACGCCACGTTGCATATGACTACCACAGCTATGAAACTGGCCAGTTTGGCGCCAACCGGTGGCACCCGCATATAAGCCAGAAGGACCATAGGTGGTTTGCACTCGCTCTAATTCTTCGTAAAACAGATCCAGCGCTTCATCCCAAGTAACGCGGACAAAGCGATTATCGCCCCGTTGCTTGCGATCACTGTGTTCACGATTTTTTAACCAATCAAGGCGAGCCATAGGATAACGAATACGTGAAGGGTTATAAATTAACCCTTTAATGCCATTGAGCATATCGCTGGGGTACTTATCCCGTTCAAAGGGTTTAATTTGCTCCACCACACCGCCTTTCACTAAGGCTTTCATCGCTCCCCAGTGGGAGCCGGCAGTGCGCCAAGTACCGGCACTAGAAACCGTGGCCGCCTGAGCACTGCGCACTAATACACTTTGACCAATTAAGGCGGCCGCTGAACTGGCCGCTAAGCCTTTAAGAAAAAATCTGCGTGAAATAGCCATTATTGTGCCTCGTCAAAATTAATTAATGTGCAGTGGCATAATCGGAGGAATGCTTTTGTAAGTATTTGAGTACTAACGCTTGGGTGTCCGCATCCATATTGGTAAAGCCGACCATACCGGCAAACATGCCCGGCCAAGTGTTTGCATCAAAATGCCCTTCGGCGGGTTGCGAGTGACACACACTACAGCCGCTGCGATAGGTATCTCGGGCATAGCCCCATAAATCATCGGCATCGGGTAATAAGGAGCCTGCTTGAGTCCATAAAGAGATAGTTACTGGCTCCCAAGGAAGACCGGTCATGGCATCTTCTTTAGCGGGTGCGGTCACTGTGACGTGTGCCTCGTTTTGCGCAACCTCTTTATCCAACACCATATTAGGAATGTTCATGCCAAAATCTTCATACCAGACTCGGCCAAAGCCGCGCGTTTTACGCCAAGAGGGAATGGCTAATTGCACCGCATCGCCTTTGTGTTTAACTAGCTCCACGGGAGCGGCGGCTTCTAATTCGCCAGCTTCTTGGGTGAGTGCTTCATCTAAATATAAGGTGACGGCCTTAACGGCATAATATTGCTCACCTTCTTTAACTTTTAAGTTGCTGGCGCGCTGTTCAAGTTGATCAAGGGCTGGGTCTTTAAAGACCATAGTGTCCGGAAGATGGTGAGCAATGCCTTTATGGCAATCGAGACAGCTTTGGTCTCGCTCCGCTGCCGGCTTCATAAAGCGCTTGGCTTTATCAGACATCCTGTCCCAATCCATGCTGTTATAATCATGACAGTTTCGACACTCTAATGAGCCATTGGCAGCAAAGCGCGCCCACTCGTGTTGCGCTAACTCTAAGCGTTTATCGAGAAACTTTTCACGCGTATCAATAGTGCCAAATACCTTGCCCCACACTTCTTTACTGGCCTGCATCTTGCGGGCAATTTTATTAGTCCAATTATGAGGGACATGACAGTCGGGACAGGTGGCACGTACGCCTGAGCGGTTAGACCAATGAATGGTTTCTTGTAACTCTTGGTAAACGTTATTTTCCATTTCATGGCAACTAATACAAAACTGCTCGGTATTAGTCACTTCTAATGCCGTATTAAAGCCACCCCAAAAAATAACCCCCGCCACAAAGCCACCTAGCGTGAGTACCCCTAAACTGATGTGCACCGAGGGGCGGCGCACTGTATTCCAAAATAACTTAATGAATTTTTTCATTGGATCCTCGCATTAACAGGCACCACTCACCACAGACATTAACCGTGCCCCGGAGGGCCAAACAGCATTTGCAAGAACCAGACACTAAAGCCATAGCCGGCCACTATCATGACGCTCAGCAAAGGGATGATCACCACAGTGATCAATAAAAAGGTGCGCCATTCTTGGCGACGCGTGGTGGGAGAAGAGGGCATAGGGTATTCCTCAAGTTAGGTATCACAGGTCGCGCAGGATACAGCTTGCTCTGCAGATACGTCACAACAAAATGTCAGTAAGAATGGATAGAAATTAACATATAATTCTGTTTGAAGAGTTGATCGCAGTCATAATTAACGAACAATATTAAAAATTAGTATATTCATCTGCAATGCAACTTATGAAAGCTAAGAGAAGTAAGTAATTTAGAGGTGACTAGTGACTAGTGACTAGGGATTAGGGATAGAGGTGGGGCAAGGTAGTAGGTGGTGCTAGATATAAAAAAACCCGCTTTTAAGCGGGTTTTTTATTATGACATGCTATTAGAAGTCGGCATGGCGAGGTGTACGAGGGAAGGGGATAACATCTCGTACGTTCCCCATTCCTGTTACATAGGCAATTAAGCGCTCAAAGCCCAAGCCAAAGCCTGAGTGGGGCACTGTGCCGTAGCGGCGCAAATCACGGTACCAACCATAATCTTCTGGATTTAAGCCCATGGCCACCATGCGCTCATCCAATACTTCTAAGACTTCTTCACGCTGGGAGCCACCGATAATCTCACCAATACCGGGCGCTAATACGTCCATGGCTGCGACGGTTTTGCCATCGGTATTGAGCTTCATATAGAAAGACTTAATGTCTTTGGGGTAGTTTTTAACCACCACCGGTGCTTTAAAATGAACTTCTGCTAAATAGCGCTCATGTTCAGAAGATAAGTCGATGCCCCATTCCACGGCAAATTCAAACTTCTTACCCGAGGCGATTAAGATATCAATGGCATCGGTGTAATCTACTTGTGCAAAGTCTTTCGCCACAAAGTCTTGTAAGCGGGTGATTGCATCTTTGTCGACGCGCTGCGCAAAGAAATTCATGTCATCCATGCGCTCTTCTAATACCGCATTAAACACATATTTGAGCATGGCTTCCGCTAAGTGTGCCACATCATCCAGATCGGCAAAGGCCACTTCCGGCTCTATCATCCAAAACTCGGCTAAATGGCGGCTAGTGTTGGAGTTTTCTGCTCTAAAGGTAGGACCAAAGGTATACACTTTGCTCATGGCACAGGCATAAGCTTCGGCATTGAGCTGGCCAGAGACGGTTAAAAAAGTTTCTTTACCAAAAAAATCTTCACTAAAGTCTACGCCGCCCTGTGGCGTACGCGGTAGATTTTCCAGATCAAGAGTGGACACCCTAAACATCTCACCCGCACCTTCACAGTCGGAGGCGGTGATTAAAGGCGTAGCGACCCAAGCATAGCCGTTTTCATGAAAGAAGCGGTGAATAGCTTGGGCTAGGCAGTTGCGCACTCGGGTGACTGCACCCATCATGTTGGTGCGAGGGCGAAGGTGGGCATACTCGCGTAAATATTCAATAGAGTGGCGTTTTGCGGCCATAGGATAGCTGTCTGGGTCTTCAATCCAGCCAATGACTTGTACCTCGGTGGCTTGCAACTCAAAGTCTTGACCTTGGCCTTGAGATGCTTCCACAATGCCGGTCACAGCAACTGAACAACCGGTAGTTAAGCGCACCACTTCAGATTGATAATTTGCCACGCTATTAGGCACCACAGCTTGTACCGGATTAAAACAGCTACCATCGTGGATAGCTAAAAAAGAAATGCCGGCTTTAGAATCGCGGCGGGTGCGGATCCACCCTTTAACGGTAACGGTGCTGCCAACGGGATATTTGCCCGTAAGCACATCAGTAACGGATGCGTGGCTCATTGTAAAATCGCTCTCCAGCTTAAACTTAATCGGGGGGTGCCGATAGACTATATAGATAAGGCAGCTAATGTTACCCGTGTACACTCAGGACTCAAGCAAAAATTGTAACAGGAGGTAGACATGTCGCCGCGACGCTTTGATTGGCTCAGCAAGCTGCTAATGACGTTGACGGTGAGCGGCTGGGCACTTTATGTGTTGTTACTATTGTTCTTTCATTTTGGGCGGCCGGAGCAAAACTTTGGTTATTTAAAAAACCACGATATTAGCGTGCGCTCCGAGTGGCTAAGCTTACATCATTTTTGGTTTCATGTAGGCATTTGGGGCGCTCTGGGGATAGCGGTGACCTTGTTTACTGTGGTGCATTTAAAAGGCAGCCCACAATTACAATACCTTAAAGTCTATTTAGTTATGTTGGCTTTTTTTGCTATCGCCACCTTATTACTGGGAACCTTTTCCCCCCGTTAATCTCGCGTTATTTTGTGTTAGCATGCGCTTTTTGCAGGGCTAAGTGAACAATATGCCTCGCAGCTGTTATTTAGCCTAGGTACATAATGAAAACTTTGATTTTTAAGCGTTTTTTATGGTTGCTTATCTTATTATCAGCCATGGTTTTAGCCGTGACTTATCCGGTTTATTTACAATATCAGCAAGGTGTCAAGCAGCGCTTACTCGCCAATGAAGAAACTTCGGTAGTGGCGGCCAGCCAGCTTATTCAACAAGAAATGGATGAACAACTCCATGTCTTGGGCTTAATTCAGCACTCGGCGCGCCTTAAAGACTACCTAAGTAGTTTTGATGAGGCACATCGCCACCAACTCGAGTTGTACTTTCAACAAGTCTCTACGGCATTTCACCGTTTTGACCAAATTCGTTTGCTCGATAATGCGGGCCGCGAGCGAGTGCGTGTGAGCTTAGTTAAGGGTCAAGATACCATTACGCCTAAAGCAGCACTGCAAGATAAGTCTGATCGATATTATTTTACCGAAGCGAAAAATTTAGCTAAAGATGAAATATTTGTCTCTAAGCTCGACTTAAGCGTAAAGCATAATGAAATTGAATTGCCTCATAAGCCCATTATGCGTTTTTCGGTGCCGGTGTTTGATCACGATGGCCAGCGAGCGGGGGTATTAGTAATTAATTACTTGGCTAAAGGCATGCTAGAAAAGTTTCGCCAGCAAATGCGCAAACGTGCTAACCAGCAAGGCATGTTATTAGATGAACAAGGCTATTGGTTAAGTAATCATAAACGCAGTAATGAATGGGGCGCCGACTTAGGCAAGCCTAAGCATACTTTTGCTAATATGTATCCGGAAGAATGGCCAATAATTGCTCGCCAACGCTCAGGGGTATTAGAGACTAAGGCGGGTATTTTTCGCTTTGAAACTATTCAGCCTTTTAATTTTAACACCCAGCTGCCTAGTCATTTTATGGCGCAACATGATGTGGTGCTAACCGAACAGTCCAATAATAATACTACTTGGAAGTTAGTTATTTTTGTGCCTTATGATTATATTCATCAGCGCTCATTTTTATATCAGACCATGGGTAAATCTTTATTAATTTTGCTCGGTATTTTGTTAGTGGGTGCGGCGTTATTAATCGCGATTGTCAGTACCCATTTACGCGTGCGCCGGCGTGAGCAGCGCCGACTTAATGAGGTATTACACGATTTATATGACAATGCGCCCTGTGGGTATCACAGCTTAGATGATCAAGGGAATGTTATTCGTATTAACCAAACCGAATTAGATTGGTTAGGTTATCAACGCCAAGACGTCATTAATCAGCCTTTTAGTCAATTATTAACGCCAGACAGTAAAGACACGTTTGAACACTTTTTTAATGGCTTTACTCAAGGGCTGCCTCAAGAAAATATAGTATTAGAAATGCAGCGCAAAGATGGCAGTACTTTTTATATTTCTAATTCCGCTACTATCTTAAAAGATAAACAAGGGCATTTTTCTGCTGCTCGCACCAGTGTCTTTGATATTAGTGAGCGCATTGAACTTGAGCAAAGGCTGGAGTTATTAGCTAACAATGACGGTTTAACCGGCATTAGTAATAGACGCCATTTTTACGAGCGCGGTACATTTGAAATTAAACGCGCCCAGCGTTATTACCAGCCATTAGCGGTCATAATGATAGATGCCGATCATTTTAAAAATATTAATGATCAATATGGCCATGACGTCGGTGACTTAGTCCTGCAAGCACTGGCTAATAAAGTAAATGAAAACTTACGAGAAACCGATATCTTTGGCCGTATTGGCGGCGAAGAGTTTGCGCTTATTTTAAGTCCTACTCCCGTCACCTTTGCGCTGGAAGTGGCAGAGCGCCTACGCCGCGCCCTTGAGCAGGTGGTGGTAGTGACCAACAAACATGAAGAAGTGCATTTTACGGTATCTATTGGCGTGGCGGCGTTAAGTTTGCCAGAGCAAACGTTAGACGATCTTATAAAGCAAGCAGATATTGCCTTATACCAAGCTAAGGCGCAGGGGCGTAATCAAGTGGTTCTTTATCAGGATGAGTCTTAAGGCGTTTTTGACATAAAAGATTGTAAAAACCGAGCTTAAGCTCGGTTTTTTTATTACAGGTGACTTAAACGTTTAGTTCGCTCACTTGGGCGCAGACATGGACCATGGCGTGGGTAAGCTTACTCAGTTGGGCGTTAGAAATAATATAAGGCGGCATAATATATAACAGCTTGCCAAAGGGGCGGATCCACACCCCTTGTGCTACTAACTGAGCTTGTACCTTAGCCAGTTCTAATGGCTGGTGTAATTCAATAACGCCAATGGCGCCTAATACTCTTACCTCACTTACCGCACTGAGTTGCTTGGCTGGCGCCAGCTCTTTTTTAAGCTGGGTTTCAATTGCGCTAACCCGACTTTGCCAGGGAGAAGCCTGCAATAGATTGAGGCTAGCCAGAGCCACCGTGCAGGCCAGCGGATTGGCCATAAACGTGGGCCCATGCATCAGCACGCCCGCTGGACCATTACAAAGGGTATTCGCTACTTTTTCACTGGTAATGGTGGCTGCTAGCGTCATATAACCGCCCGTGAGGGCTTTGCCAATACACATAATATCGGGGCTAATATCTGCCCACTCGCAGGCAAAGAGCTTACCGGTGCGACCAAAGCCGGTGGCAATTTCATCGACAATTAACAGCACATCATACTGGCTGCATAACGCTCGTGCGCCTTTAAGGTATTCAGGGTGATAAAAACACATGCCACCGGCGCCTTGCACAATAGGCTCTAGTACTAAGGCGGCTAATTCATGATGACGTTCCTGCAACAAGGCTTCTAAGGGCGCTAAATCGGCGGGATCCCATTCATCGTTAAAGCGACTTTTAGGGCTTTCAATAAACACATGTTCAGGCAAGAATCCTTGATACAAACTGTGCATGCCGCCGTTAGGATCGCACACACTCATGGCGCCAAAGGTATCACCGTGGTACCCCTTATTTAGCGCTGCAAATACTGTTTTGGGGGTGCCTTTACCGTGCCAATATTGAATCGCCATTTTTAACGCCACTTCCACCGACACCGAGCCAGAATCTGCTAAAAAAAAGCGATCAAGACCGGGAGGTAAAATTTCGCATAATACCCGACATAAATTTATGGCCGGCTCATGGGTTAGCCCACCAAACATGACATGCGACATCTTAGCTAATTGCTGCTGCGCGGCGCTATTTAGCTCGGGCACATTATAGCCGTGTAAACAAGACCACCATGACGACATGCCATCGATCAGGTGTCGCCCGTCACTTAATGTTAAATAGACTCCTTCGGCATGACTCACTTCATAACAAGGCAAAGGCTGAGTTAACGAAGTATAAGGATGCCACATATGCACGCGATCAAAGTCAGTGTTAGTTAAGGCAGAAGGCGGCGTGGTTGTGGTGTTAGGGCGTGAAAAAGGAAGCGTATTATTAGAAATGCCATTGCTCATAAAGTAATCAATCGTAAAGGTGTAGGGGCGTTTATGGTTGACAGGCTAACATTGGAGCTTAAACTAGCCAACCAAAAATCATCTCTCTCCTCAGCGTTAGCTGTACTTATTATTTAAGGAATTGGCATGAGCCTCACTCCATCGAGCCCTAAGCAAGTTAGTCGTGAGCAAGTGCTTGCTTTATTTGAGCGCCCTTTATTTGACTTGTTATTTGAAGCTCAGCAAGTACACCGCGCTCATTTTGATGCCAACGAAGTGCAAGTTAGCACGCTGTTATCTATTAAAACCGGCGCTTGCCCAGAAGATTGCAAATACTGCCCGCAAAGTGCGCGCTATAACACTGGCCTTGAAGCCGAGCGCTTAATGGAAATGGAGACCGTATTAAATCGGGCTAAAGAAGCTAAGGCTAATGGCTCGAGTCGCTTTTGCATGGGTGCGGCGTGGCGCAATCCTAAAGAGCGCGACATGCCTTATTTAGTGAAAATGGTGCAAGAAGTTAAATCTCTTGGCTTAGAAACTTGCATGACGCTTGGCATGTTAGATGACTCGCAAGCGGGGCGCCTCGCCGATGCCGGTTTGGATTACTACAACCACAATCTGGATACCAGCCCTGAGTTTTATGGCGATATTATTACTACTCGCACCTATAGCGATCGCCTCACTACCCTTGAACATGTGCGCAACTCTGGCATGAAAGTGTGCTCGGGGGGCATTGTGGGCTTGGGTGAGAGCATGGATGATAGAGCCGGTTTATTACAATCTTTAGCGAATTTACCGCGCCAGCCCGAAAGTGTGCCCATTAATATGCTAGTCAAAGTCAAAGGCACGCCCATGGAAAACCAAGCGGACTTAGATGACTTTGATTTTATTCGCACCATTGCCGTGGCAAGAATTTTAATGCCTAACAGCTATGTGCGCTTATCGGCGGGTCGTGAAAAGATGAACGATCAAATGCAAGCCATGTGTTTTATGGCGGGGGCTAACTCTATCTTCTATGGCTGCAAACTATTAACCACGCCCAATCCTGATGAAAACAGCGATATGCAGTTATTTAAACGCTTAGGTATTCGCCCCAGTGGCTTAAACCCAGACTCAAGTATTAGCCAAAAGCCGGATGAAATGACGGAAATTGAGTTGCACGAGCAAATTGCCGCCCAAGCCGAGCCCGCTTTGTATTACGAAGTTTAAGGGCGGCTGTCCGTCATACGCCGTACGTTTAACGCTGATGCCATACGTTAAAGAAAAACACCGGTTTGGGTGTTACGCAAAGCGGTCAGCGTATCGTCGTTTGTGCGATGGATTGCCGCGTCGCTACGCTCCTCGCACTGACACAGGAGGATTTGGTGGTTAACGTATCGCGTACGGCGTTGAACGTATGGCTTCGTGCTGCCATTCTCGACGGCTGATCGCTTATCGTTGACAGCTATTATCACCGGCAATACGTTAATAAATAAGGTGAGAATATGCCCTTTAATTTAAGTTTGGCCGAGCGAGAAGCAGCGGGCTTGCGACGGTATTTACCGGTTATCGATAAGGTGAGTGGGCGCGAATTAGTGAGCCAAGGTAACACCTACCTCAACTTTGCCAGTAATGACTATTTAGGCTTAAGCCAAGCGCCGCAACTGATCAACGCCGCCCAAGCGGCGGCGGCTGAGTTTGGCGTGGGCGCACAAGCTTCCCCTTTGGTGGTGGGTCATCACGCCATTCATCGAGAGCTTGAAAGTGAACTAGCCGACTGGTTGGGAGTAGAAGCGGTATTACTGTTTAGCTCGGGCTTTGCTGCCAACCAAGCGCTTATTCATGCCTTACTCACCAAAGCGCATACGGTGTGGCAAGACCGTCTTAACCATGCCTCACTGCAAGAAGCCGGCGCGCTCAGCCCCGCTAAGATGCAGCGTTTTGCTCATAATGACATGGCGGCGTTAGCGGCTAAGCTCAAACCCCACGCCGGACTCATTATCTCAGAGGGCGTGTTTAGCATGGACGGCGACCAAGGCGACTGGCAAGGCTTAAGCCAACTTGCTGCGCATAGCCAAAATTGGTTAATGATTGATGATGCCCATGGTTTAGGCGTACTAGGAAAGGAAGGGCGCGGTACCTTAAGCGCACAAGAAGTCAGTGCTAATAAGGTTCATATTCATATGGGGACCTTTGGTAAGGCATTAGGCGTTAGTGGTGCTTTTATCGGGGGAATCGCGCGCTGAAAGAGTATTTAATTAACCATGCGCGCGGCTATATTTACAGTACCCATTTGCCTCCCCTCAAGCGGCAGCGATTTTAGCGGCCGTGCGAGTGGCGCGCGCGAGCGACAGTAAACGTGCTCACTTGCAGGATCTGATCCAGTATTTTCGAGCCGGCGCAACACACTTACCCTTTTCACTTATGCCATCATACACAGCGATTCAACCGCTAGTGGTGGGTGATGAGCAAAAAGTCATGGGTCTTAGTCAGCAATTGCGTGATCTTGGCTGTTGGGTTGGCGCCATACGCCCACCTACCGTGCCCGCTAACACCGCCAGATTACGTATCACGTTAACGGCGGCTCATACCTTGGCAGACATTGATGCCTTGCTAGTGGCGTTAGAACGCTGTGTCTAAATCTGTCTAAAACGAAATGAAACGAGATAGGGTTGAGGTATTTTATGCAAGGGATGTTATGGACTGTTTAGCTTATGAACATGTGTCTAGTCAGGCTCCAGCGCCAGAAGCTAGCTCGCTCATCCATCCACTACCGATGATTAATAAAAGCCAAGTGGCGACGGCGTTTAGCCGCGCGGCACATAGCTATGAGCAGAATAATAAGCTGCAGCAACGCACCGGCAATGTCTTATTAGCGAAATTAAGCCATATTTTGCCACCCACTGTGGCAACTGGGCTTGATTTGGGCTGTGGCAGTGGCTGGTTTCTACCCCAGCTTAACGCGCGGGCCGAGCAAGTTTTTGCGCTCGACTTATCGCCCGCTATGTTGCAACAAGCGCGCCTTAAGCTAGGCGAAGAGGCGAACCTTATCCGATTATGTGCCGATATGGACACGGTAGTCTTTGCCAAGCACAGCCTGGACTTTATTTTTGCTAATTTATGTATGCAGTGGAGCCAAGACTCCACTGCCTGGTTGGCGAACTGGAGCCGGTGTCTTAAACCGGGCGGCGTCTTAGTTTTTGCCACCTTAGTAGAGGGCAGCTTGGCAAACTTGGCCAAGTGCTGGCAAGCACAGAGTTTAGCCAGTCCCATTAATCATTTTATAAGCCGTCAACAATTAACCCACGATTTGGAAAATACAGGTAAGCGGTGGCACTGCGATTATCAGTGGGAGCACCTGACCTTTAGTGATTTAAAGTCATTATTGCATGCTCTTAAAGGGATAGGCGCCAATCGGGTAAATGCTAGCCGTGCCAGCGGCTTATTGGGTAAAGCGCGCTGGCAACAGCTTAATGCCACCTATCCGCGGAATGAAAAAGGTCAGTGTGTGGCCGAATATCAACTGGCTTATGGAGTGGTTTATGGTTAAGCGCTTTTTTATTACCGGTACCGACACTGAAGTGGGCAAAACCTTTGTCACCCAAGCGCTAATGCAAGCCGCGACTAAAGCGGGCGATACGGTACTGGGTTTTAAACCCATTGCCTCTGGCTGTGAGCATATTGGCGGTGAGCTTAAAAACAGCGATGCCCTCACACTGCAAGCCCACTCTTCCATTTCACTGCCTTATAAGTTGCATAACCCTTATGCATTTGCGCCCGCTATTGCGCCGCATATCGCCGCACGGCAAAGCAATAGGACAATTTGTTGCACTCGCCTCAGTCGCGACTTAGCAAGTCTTAGTCAACACGCGGTAGAGTGGATATTTATTGAAGGGGCGGGGGGCTGGCGCTTACCCATTAATGAGCAACATTATCTATCAGACTGGGTTAAAGATGAGCAATTGCCGGTCATTCTAGTGGTGGGACTGCGCTTGGGGTGTATTAATCATGCCTTACTGAGCTTAGAGGCCATTGAAAATGATGGCTTAGCAGTAGCCGGCTGGGTGATTAATCATATTGACCCTAATATGGCGCAAGTAAAAGCCAACATAGATACCTTAACTCAGCGTATTAAGGCCCCATTATTGGGGGAGATTCCTTGGTTAGCCAATAATGCGCATCAAAAAGGGGCTGATTTTATCGATATTTCGCCATTAAGCTCGGCTCCCATATAGGCGAAAGGCGCGTTATAAGCCATAATCTGCGCTTGAAAAAGGGGCACGCGGCCCCATTATAGAGTTAGACTTTTAATATAAAGGGAAAGTATGAAGCGTATTATATTGTTTATTGCCACTAACCTTGCCGTGGTGCTGGTATTGGGTGTGGTGCTGAACATAGTGTTTTCTATGCTAGGCATTGACCGTAGCAGCATAGGGGGGTTATTGGTATTTTGTGCCGTATTTGGTTTTGGTGGTGCATTTATCTCACTGCTGATTTCTAAGTGGATGGCCAAGCGCGCGTACAATGTGCAAATTATTGATCAGCCCCGCAACGAACTAGAGCATTGGCTACTCACCACCGTAACGCGCCAAGCTCAACAAGCCGGCATCGGTATGCCAGAAGTGGGTATTTATGACTCGCCCGATATGAATGCCTTTGCCACGGGTGCTAGTCGTAATAGCTCATTAGTGGCGGTATCAAGTGGCCTAATGTATAGCATGAGCCGTGATGAAGCCGAAGCCGTACTTGCCCATGAAGTTAGCCATATTGCTAATGGTGACATGGTCACCATGACGCTATTACAGGGGGTGGTGAATACCTTTGTTATGTTCTTTGCCCGCATTATTGCCAACCTAATTAGCAGCGCCATGAGTCGTGATAATGAAGAGGGCGGCGGCTTAGGCGGCATCGCTTATTTTGGCGTGGTCATGGTCTTAGAGCTGGTGTTTGGCATGCTCGCGTCCCTGATTGTAATGTGGTTTAGCCGCTATCGAGAATACCGTGCTGATGAAGGCTCGGCGCGATTAGTGGGCAAAGATAAAATGATTGCGGCCTTGCAGCGCCTTGGTCAAGGCTCACAAGCCGAGCTAGAAGGCTCGTTAGCGGCATTTGGTATTACTGGCCGCGGTAGCAGCGAATTATTTATGAGCCACCCGCCATTAGAAAAACGCATTCAAAGCCTGCGTAATTTGTAAGCGTGAAGACTAAAGGGTAGAGAAAACATAACCCAGTAACACTCTATTAAAACACCGCCCTTGCAGGCGGTGTTTTTTATTGCCGTCATCTTAGTTTTGTTAAACACAAAGCGAGATACCGGAACACGTCCGGTAAGACGGCCAAGCGCTATATCTGTCTCACTATCGTCATCTGATGAAAATCAGGATCTCGTGTTAGTATTTAGACTTAAAACACAAAGCGAGGTATCGGAGCACGTCTGGTAAGACCCAACTTAGCACTATGTCTGCTTTATGCCGTCATCCTGATGAAAATCAGGATCTCGCCTTAGTTTTAGACTTAAAACACAGAGCGAGGTATCGGAGCACGTCTGGTAAGACCCAACTTAGCACTGTGTCTGCTTTATGCCGTCATTCTGATGAAAATCAGGATCTCGTGTTAGTATTTAGACTTTAAACACAGAGCGAGGTATCGGAGCACGTCTGGTAAGACCCAACTTAGCACTATGTCTGCTTTATGCCGTCATCCTGATGAAAATCAGGATCTGGTTTTGCCTTTAACTTCATTGTTTTTTAGCGAATGACTTGCTGCTGTATTGCTTAAGCATTAATCAGGCGGCGCAATTTCGTCATTACATCTAAATTATTACTTTCCATGGCTAATAGCGCCGTCAGTGCCTCTTGGCCACGCTGTTCATGATGCGCCTTAACCGCTTGTTTAGCATATACATGGACTAAACGATGCGGTGCTTCGATAGCGGCAAAATCTAAACGCCCACTGTAGTGTTTAGCGCCACTGCCTTGGTAATACCATTGTCCTAACTGACATTGCGTTTCATCAGGTAGCGCCTCGGCTTGGGTATCAGATAAGCCCGATAAAATTTGATAAACGGTGAGCTTAATTTCTAATTCTTCTAAATTTGCTAACTCAATTTCTGAAAGCACCGCCGCTTCATCTAAGGCACTAGATGAGGTATTGGCTAACTCAATTAAATTAAGTAAGCGCAGCCGTGCCGACTCTGCCTCGCCTGCCAGTTGCTCCATTTCTACGCTATTTTCGCGACTAACGCCCGCCACAGCGATGGTTTGGTTACGAATTCGGGCAATGACTTCTTCAATTTCTTTTGTCGCCTCGCCCGTGCGAGAGGCTAAATTGCGCACTTCGGTGGCGACCACACTAAAACCACGGCCATGCTCGCCAGCCCGCGCTGCTTCAATGCTGGCATTAAGAGCTAACAGTGAAGTTTGATCAGATACGCCATCAATCACATTAACTAAGTCGGCAATGCCATTGGTTTCCGTTTCCAGTGAGTTCATTTTTTGTGAAGAGTCTAACGCGTGGCTACGGGCTTCATTTAATTGTTTCACTAGCCCTTGCATGCCGTCGCGCATATGAGAAGACTCATCGCGCGTGGTCAGGGCTTCATCGCGGCGCGTGCCCAGCATGCTTGATAAGTCTGAAAATGAGCTTTTAAGCTCAGACAGTGAGCGGCCAAATTGGCTCAACCCTGCCATCAGTTGCTCACTCAAATGCAGCTTATTTTGAGTGTCAGTCAAAGCAGTGTCATCTTGACGAAGGCGCTGTTTAAGCTCGGTATTTTCTTGTTGTAGGGCTATTAATTCTTGTTGGGTACTCAATAACTGCTGGCTTAATAGCTGGGATTTTTTCTTGTGCGCGCTAAAAAACATCGTTAGCCTCAAAGGGGTATGCAAAATGCGTATTTATATAAGCTTACCTTATGCTACTCCTAAAATTTAGCGTTTTCTGCTGTTTTATACAGATATTTATCACTATGGTGCTTTAAAGAACCAGTGCTAAGGCGCACATGCACCGGACTCATACTATGCTAAAGCTTAATCAAAGTAGACAATAAACTCAGTCTGCCTTGTTATTCACGCTTATTGTATAAGAGGAGCCATTATGAGCCAGCATCACTCATCATCAAATCCCCCTTTTCCTCAACAACAGCAAGACTTACCGGGCTCGCAGCACGCGCAAGATCCTCAGCCACAAGTACTGCCTAAAGAGTATCCAAATGGCAAGTTGGCGGGCAAAGTGGCGCTGATAACCGGTGCCGACAGTGGTATTGGCCAAGCGGTGGCTATTTTATTCGCTAAAGAAGGAGCCAATATTGTTGCTAGCTATTTATGTGAGCATGAAGATGCCAAGGCCACTCAGCAGCATGTAGAGCGCTATCAGCGCCGCTGTGTATTAGTAGCAGGGGATTTATCAAAAGAAGAACACTGCAAACAGCTTATTGATAAAACGCTAGCTGAGTTTGGGCGCTTAGATATATTAATTAATAATGCTGGCACTCAAGTAGAGCAAGTCTCGCTAACGGATATTACCACCGAACAACTGGAGCGCACCGTACAGACTAATTTTTATCCGCATTTTTGGTTAAGCAAATTCGCGCTGCCCCATTTATCTAAGGGCGCCAGCATTATAAACACCACCTCTATTACGGCGTATCGCGGCAGTGATCATTTAATAGACTATGCCGCCACTAAAGGCGCTATTTTGTCCTTCACGCGGGCGCTGGCTAATAACTTATCCGGCTCAGAAAAGGGGATACGTGTTAATGGCGTGGCCCCAGGGCCAATTTGGACGCCATTAATCGTAGCGTCTTTTAGCCCAGAAGAAATTGAAACATTTGGTAAAAACTCCCCCATGGGGCGCGCCGGCCAGCCCAATGAAGTCGCGCCTGCGTATTTATATTTAGCCAGTGAAGATGCCAGCTACGTAACTGGGCAAGTGATCCATGTGAATGGTGGAGAAATTGTCGGCGGGTAACCTACTTTATAAAAGTTTTTAATATTACCTGACAAGCAGATGTTATTAGTTATAAACATCTGCTTGTTATAGATCAATTAATAAAGCGATGGCTTCTTATTTTATTAATGTTTTATTTTTTTTGCGCGATTGCTCTCATTATGCGGTAATTATATTAATAATGTCTTGATTAAAAGATCAATAATTATAATGGTAGCGGATGCGCCATTATAGAGAGTTAATCTATGGACGATTTTTCACCGTCTGATTTAAAAGCTATTTTGCACTCCAAGCGTGCTAATTTGTTTTACCTAGAATACTGCAGGGTCATGCAAAAAGATGGCCGAGTGCTGTATTTGACCGATGCCGAGAAAGAAAACCTGTACTACAACATTCCCATTGCTAACACCACTGTATTGTTATTGGGTAATGGCACTTCCATTACTCAAGCGGCAATACGGATGCTGGCTCAAGCTGGCGTGCTGGTTGGCTTTTGTGGCGGCGGAGGCACACCGCTGTATATGGGCAGTGAAATTGAGTGGCTCACTCCTCAGGGAGAATACCGACCCACCGAATACCTACAAGGCTGGCTGAGCTTTTGGTTTGATGACGACAAACGCCTTAATGCAGGCCAACAGTTTCAGCAAGCGCGCATCGAGTTTTTAAAAAAGGTGTGGCAAAAAGACCGAGACCTTAAGCAAGAAGGCTTTGATTTTAATGATAGCCAAATTCAAAAAGCACTCGATATCTTTGCTAGCCGCACGGCTGCCGCCATTAAGCCTAGTGACTTGCTGCTTACCGAAGCGCAACTGACTAAGGTGCTCTACAAATACGCCGCCGAGGCTACCGGACAAAGTGGCTTTACTCGTGAACATCAGTCAGTGGATAAAGCCAATGACTTTCTAAATCACGGTAACTATTTGGCCTATGGCTTAGCTGCTTGCTGTCTATGGGTGTTAGGCATTCCGCATGGCTTTGCGGTGATGCACGGTAAAACTCGCCGGGGCGCACTGGTGTTTGATGTAGCGGATCTGATTAAAGATGCGCTGGTGCTGCCATGGGCCTTTGTCTGTGCCAAAGAAAACGCCACCGAACAAGAATTTCGCCAGCAAGTGCTGCAAGCCTTTACCGATCATAAAGCGCTGGATTATATGTTTGATACCGTGAAAGCCATCGCCCTGCAAGGCAAAGCTGCAGAAAGCACAGAGGAGCCAACATTATGATGGTGATCTTTGTTTCTCAGTGCGAAAAGAAAGCTCTGCCCAGAACTCGTCGGGTATTGGATGCCTTTGCTAACCGCATTGGCGATAACACCTGGCAAACGCTGATCACCGAGGAAGGTTTGCTGACGGTTCGAAAAATGCTGCGCCAGACTGCCAGCAAAAGCACCGCCGTTAGCTGCCACTGGATACGCTCGCGCTCGCGCAGTCAGTTGCGCTGGATTGTAGGTAATAAAAAGAAATTTAATAATGAGGGCGTGGTGGCGGTGAACAGTACTGAACAGGATTTACTGACAAATGATGCAGAGAAAAACTGGAAATATCTGCCCTTGATCAAGGCCTTTACCGGCCTGGCGGCACTATTGCATGATTGGGGCAAAGCAACAAAATTATTTCAGGATAAATTGCAGCCTGCTTCTAAAGCAAGCTTTAAAGGCGACCCCTTACGTCATGAGTGGATCTCCAGTCTGCTAATTATGGCACTGGTGAAAACCGGTGAGGAGCCTGAACACGATAGCAGCTGGTTGGCACCTTTATTAAATCAGTCCATTAACGAGCAGCAACTGGCGGCTGCTTTACCACAATTAAAAGCAGAGCATGCGCCTTTTAGCAGCCTGCCTGATGCGGCAACCTTGCTACTCTGGTTGGTACTGTCCCATCATCGATTGCCTAAGCCTGAAAATAAAGCCAGTTTTGGCGACCGAGAAAACAGCAATCCACAGCAGCTGCTGGCTCGGCTCAGTAAAGAATGGGGCTATGAAAATCTGTGTCGTAAAGATGAGGACGCTGCTCAGTACCAGAAGCGTTTACAGGATTGCTTTGTTTTTCCACAGGGGCTGTTATCAAAATCCCAGCACTGGTTGAATGCGCTCAGTCACAGAGCCCGACAGCTAGAAGCGCATTTGCCTTTATTTGCGCAGGCGGTACAGGATGGCAGCTGGCGTACCATTGCCCACCATGCTCGGCTTTGCCTGATGGTGGGCGATCACTATTATTCCTCACAGGCTGCGGCATTTAACTGGCCGAATACCGTTAACTTGTTTGCTAATACCCACAGTGCTGGGCCAGAGCAAGGACAGCTTAAGCAACAGCTTGATGAGCACTTGGTGAATGTGGCTAATATTGCCGTTAATACCTGTCGTATGTTGCCGCGTTTTGAGCGTGACACGCCAAAGGCGGAAGATGTGCAACAGCTCAAACCCTCGAAAAAATTAGCCCCTGCCATCAAGAAACAATTTGGCTGGCAAGATAAAGCCGTAACAGCCATTAAAGAATATCGGCAAGAGAATGACGATAATATCGGCGGCTACTTTATCGTCAATATGGCCAGCACTGGGCGGGGTAAAACCTTGGCTAACGCCAAAATCATGCAAGCCTTATCTGATGATCAACAAAGCCTGCGCTTTATTCTAGCCTTGGGCTTAAGGACGTTAACCCTGCAAACTGGCGATGAATATCGTGATCGTATTGGTTTGGCCGATAATGAGTTAGCGGTATTAATCGGTTCGCAGGCTATTTTAGAACTGCATCAAGGCTCTAGCAAAGAACATAAGAAAGAAGTCCAACCTCTTGCAGGGGAAGATTACGGTTCGGAATCAATCGATCCTTTGCTAGATAAGCAAGAAGACGTAATTGGTTTTAATAAGAACGAGGATGATGATGATCGCTGGCAAAATATACTGCCAGAAGATGAATTGACCACAGTCCTGACTGGGCGCAAAGAGCGTGCCTTGCTCTATGCCCCCGTATTGGCCTGCACCATTGATCATATGATGGCGGCGACCGAAACCACCCGAGGCGGGCGCTATATTCTGCCCAGTCTGCGCCTAATGTCTTCTGATCTGGTTATTGATGAGATTGACGACTTTACCGGTGAAGATCTGGTGGCCATTGGCCGCCTGATTTTTCTGGCGGGCATGCTGGGGCGCAAAGTCATGATTTCGTCGGCCACCATACCGCCAGATTTGGCGCTGAGTTACTTTATTGCCTATCAAAAAGGCTGGGCGCTGTTTGCTGCCAGTCGTCATCAACGTAGCCAAGTGGCTTGTGGCTGGACCGATGAATTTAACTCTCAACTGGTTACCGTTAATCAGGGCGAAGCGGCGACGGTTAACTATCAGGCAGCTCATCAGGCTTTCATCAAAAAGCGTGTCACCAAGCTGCGTGCCGAGCCGGTTAAGCGCCGTGGAGAAATTATCCCACTCGCTGAGCCTATGGCAGATGAAAGCCATGAGTTGAGCTATTTTTCTGCTATTCAGCAGGCGGTGCTGGCTAAACATCATCAGCATCATCAACAAGATAATAAGACTGGTCGTCAGGTTTCTTTTGGTGTGGTGCGCTGCGCCAATATTTTACCTTGTGTCTCCTTAACCGAATATTTATTAGATGCGGTTTGGCCAGAAGAGGTAACGGTAAGAGTGATGGCCTATCACAGTCAGCAAGTGCTCTTATTGCGTCACGCTCAAGAGCAGCATTTGGATCAGGTGTTAAAACGAAAAACGCCCGTTAATGATCCAGAGGGCGTCTTTCAGCATCCGATTATCCGCCAGCATCTTGATAGCGGTGATAGCAAACAACTCATTTTTATTTTAGTGGCCACACCGGTTGAAGAAGTAGGGCGCGACCATGATTTTGATTGGGCGGTGGTGGAGCCGTCTTCTTTTCGCTCAATTATTCAATTGGCGGGTCGAGTGCGCCGTCATCGCGACGCCGAGCCAAATAATGAAGTCCCCAATATGGGATTGTTACAGTTCAACTTGAAAGGCTATCGAGGTGAGCCAAAAAACGTCTTTAGTCGACCGGGTTATGAGCAAGATGATATGCAGCTATTTTCTCGAAACTTGTCTGATTTAGTTGATGAAGCTGCACTCAAGCGCTGTGTGGATGCGACGCCGCGAATGTTTAAAGACTCCAAGATACAGCTTGCCGCACTGGAGCACCACGCCATTGGTCGGACATTGGGCTGCCATTATCTTAAAGGCGAACAAACGCCTAAGGATGATCCAGCACAAAGCCCGAAAAGCCTGTGGGGCTATACCGATGATTACTGGTGGATGACGGCGCTACCTCAGCAGTTCAACCAATTTCGTCGCAGCGATCCTGGGCTCAATCTTTACTGTGTCATCGATGAACAAGGTCGGTCGCGTTTTCAAATTTATGATCGAAATAGTGGTTGGGTGGAGTGTGAGAAGTTGCTCGGTATTGCGCATCAACCGTTAAGTGAGCAAAGGATGGCGCGACTTTGGTTAGTACGTGACTACGGGACATTAATTGCCGAGCAAAGCGCACTAAGGGAAGAAGACCTAGAGCGCACCTCTCAGCGGCTAGGTGAAATTAGCCTGCAGTATTACAAAGACGGGAATCGCTATCGGTATAACGAGCAGTTGGGGCTGGTGAGGCTCAAATAATTGAGCCGCTCCTAAGGAGCGGCTCACCGGCTGCCTATGTGGCAGTAAAGGAAATAATGAGTACATAGTCTTCTAAGCTGCCTGCGTGGCAGAAAGGCGATGTTAGCAGGCGTAAGTGAGATCGCCAACGCTTTCCAATGTGCATTTAGAAACTAGGTGTCACAGTAGCTTTCATAGTTTTTTAGTTTTTTAATAATGAGTATATAGTGGTTGATCATGTCACTAGGGTGCTCTATTCTTACTCCATTACTTAGTGATAGAGGGATACAAACATGCTTGATGCGACGATTGAGGCCTTCTTTAATGAGCGTAAAGACGCTTGGTTAAAGAAGAACCTCAAAGCTTCCATGGAAGAACATGAAATACGAGAGCAAGAACAGGCATGTGACGCTGTTTTTGCTCTCAAAAATTGGCTGCCTAATGCGGCTAAACGAGCGCGGCAAATTTCGCTAGCGAGTCACCCTTGTACTTTTAGCCACCCCAGTGCGCGTAAAAATAAAAATGGCTATGTGAGCTCGGTTATTGCCAAGGCTGATCGTGTTGCGGATGGTTTTCTACGCAGTGGTAATGTGCAAGTTGAAATCGATGCACTGGGAAATGCAGCGGCACTGGATGTATACAAATTTTTAACCTTAGTAATGGCAGATGGCCGCACTTTACTTGAGCATTTACAGCAGGATAGCGAGCTGGCTAATAATTTATTAGCCCGTGGCGAAGGCAATGCAGATGAATTGAAAAACGGTTTTTTAGACATGGTTGTCATCAAAGATGAAGCCATTACCAGCTCTAAAGTCAAGCAAGTTTATTTCCCAGTTGCTACTGCAGAGCAGGGCTATCATTTGCTATCTACTTTGAGTCACTCGGGCCATATGTTTGAACTGCGCCAACGACTCGATAGGTTACGTTTTTCTGATGAAACCAAAGCCGCCAGAGAGCTAAGAAGAAATAACCAGTTTTCGGACGTGGGTTATCAAGAAATTTATAACCTGACCACCATAGGCTATGGCGGCACTAAACCGCAAAATATCAGTGTGCTAAACAATCAAAATGCGGGTCGGGCTCATTTACTGTTATCTACGCCTCCCGAGCTTGCTCCTAGAGCGGTACGCCTGCCAACCCGCAATTTTTTTGGTGATGTATTGTATCCCAGACAGTTGCAACAGACTTTTGAGGCGTTTCATCGGCTGTTAAACGCGAATTACAACAACCTGAATATTCGTAATGCACGAGATTATCGTATTCAGGAATACCTCGATCAATTGATCTTAAAAATGTGGCAGGTGCGTAGTGCTTTCACCGAACAGCCTAAAGCGCGCCCCGAACATTTGGTCGGTTACCAAAAACAGTGGCTGTTTCCTGAATATGGAGCCGAGCGCACCACGGATGTGCCTTGGCTCACTACCTTAGTGGAAGATGCCGCCCGCCACTTTATCTTTAGCTATCAAAACATAGCGGGTAAGTCGGCGATCCAACTTGGCGATACCGAGCTTGACGCCTTCGCCCGCATTATTGAACAGAACAAGGAGGCGCTGCTATGAGTACTCGTCGACTACTCGCATTACCGCACCTCGATATTCATAACGCTAATGCGCTATCTAGCCCTTTTACCATTGGCTTTCCCGCCATGACGGCCTGGTTGGGTTTTGTGCATGCTTTACAGCGAAAATTACAGGCGGCAGGTTTCCCTACGCTGGAATTAGTCGCCACTGCCGTGTTCAGTCATCGTTGTGATCTGCAAACCTATCAAGGGCCAGGAGACTTTGTGCACTCTATTATTGGTACCGCCAACCCGCTAGATAAAGACGGTAAACGCTCCGCCTTTATTGAGGAGGCCCGTTGTCATCTCGATGTGAGTCTGCTGATTGAATACCGAGCACAAGAAGCTGACGAAGCACGCATGGAGCGCCCCGAATTTTTGCCGCTATTAGAGCAGCTGTTAACGCGTATGAAGGTAGCGGGCGGTGATTTGTTCGGTTTTAAGACTCCGCAACTGCACGTATTAGATGACAGTGAGCAACAAGCTGTGCGTCGCTTATTACTTAATTTTATGCCGGGTTTTGCGTTAATTGAGCGTCGCGAGCTTATGCAGCAAGCGATGGAAGAGGGCGCCGACGCACTGGATGCCATGCTTGAATACCTCACCATCCACCACAGCTGTGAACAGAGTGACGCCGGTGAAATGACTTGGCGTAGCCAGCGTAAAGCGGGTCTTGAGGGAGAGAAGCCGGGCTGGATAGTGCCTATTGCCACGGGGTTTCAGGGAATCAGCCCGCTTGGTATCGCAAAAAATCAGCGCGACCCCGATACTCCCCATCGTTTTGCCGAAAGTGTGGTCACCTTAGGCGAATTCAGGATGGTACACCGAATACACAACCTCGATGAGGTGCTGTGGCACTACCACACGGATCTTAATAAAAATCTTTATTTGTGCCAACAGGCACAACCCGAAACAACAGACCTCATTAACCACGGTCGTTACTAACTTAACTTAATGAATAACTGGAGCACAACATGGCTAAAGTAAAAGATATTGCATCCGTACTGGCATTTGAAAAGAAGCTAGTTCCTTCCGATGGATTTTTTTATGGCACTACTTGGGATCATAAAGACCAATGTACGCCGCTGGCGCTACAGGAAAAATCAGTACGCGGCACCATCTCCAACCGTTTAAAGGCAGCGGTAAAGAATGATCCAGCCAAACTGGATGCCGAAGTTGAAAAGCCAAATCTACAAACGGTGGATGCCTGCGCCTTAGGTACTGAACAAGAGACGCTAAAGCATTACTTCACCTTAAAAGTGCTAGGTGGTGTTGAAACGCCCTCGGCCTGTAATAGTGCGGGCTTTAAAGCCAGTTACCAACAGGCCGCCAAAGCGTATATCGAAAAAGAAGGCTTTCGTGAGCTGGCGCGTCGTTATGCCATTAACATTGCCAATGCGCGTTTCTTGTGGCGTAACCGCGTGGGTGTTGAACAGATCGAAGTGCAAGTAAAAGTACTCAATAAAGATCAAACTCAGAGCTGGATCTTTGATGCCACGCAGTACGGCACGCGCCACTTTGATTATGCCGACCAACAGCTGACTGAGTTGGCTGAAAAAATTGCCCAAGCGCTTTCAGGTGGCGACACCAGTTTGCTGCTAGAAATTGCGACTTTCGCCCAGCTTGGACAGGCGCAAGAAGTGTATCCGTCTGAAGAACTGGTGTTAGACAAAGGCAAAAGCAAAAAGAGCAAGGTGCTGTATCAAGTGCAAGGCCATGCTGCCATGCACTCCCAAAAAATTGGTAACGCATTGCGCTCTATTGATACTTGGTATCCGGCGTTTGAGGATCAAGAAAAAACCGCAGGTCCGATCGCCATTGAACCTTATGGCGCCGTCACTAACTTAGGCACTGCGTTTCGTACACCCAAAGAGAAGCAAGACTTTTATAGCCACTTTGATAAGTGGGCAAGAGGCGAGGCATTATCACGAATAGAGGATGAGCACTATGTGATGGCGGTTTTAGTGCGTGGTGGTGTGTTTGGCGAAAGTGATAAATAGAGGTAGATCATGAAATACTACCAAGACATCACCTTACTGCCCGATGCAGAGAGTGCCTTAGGCTTTCTGTGGCAGAAAATTTATCAGCAAGTGCATATAGCACTGGTTGAACAAAAGGTGGATGACCAGCACAGCGCCATTGCGGTGAGTTTTCCCAATTATGGCAGTAAGGGCTTTCCATTAGGCAATAAACTGCGGCTATTAGCGAAAGAAAAAGGGCAGTTAGAAAAGCTAAACTTGGCTCGGTTTCTCAGTCGATTTGAGGATTACACTCATCAAAAATCGATTCAGCCGGTGCCCGAGTCAACTAGCCATGTCGCTTTCGTTCGTCGGCGGGTAAAAGGTCAGGCACGGATTGAAAAAGATATGCTTGATAAAGCCCTGCTTTGGTCGAAAAAGTCGGGCCAAAATCTTGAGCTTTGTTTGCAGCAATTAGAGAAAAGCAAACCGCAAATTAAGCAAGCGCCTGCTTTTATTTGGATGGAAAGCTTAGAGACCAAAACCCGAAACCCTATGGGCTCTGCTAAGTTTCCGCTGTTTATTGAGCGAGTCGAGCTACCAGAGGCAAATGAGGGGTTATTTAATTGTTACGGCTTAAGTGCGGTGCGCGGCGAGCAAATAGTCTCGGTACCCCATTTTTAACCTAAAAATAAGCCCTTTAAAAATATACATTTAAAACAGATAGTTACAGCAGAGCGTAAAATAAGGGTATTTTCTCGTATTCTTAGCTAAGCCTTTGTTGTAACTATTTTTTATGTTATAAATCTACTCTTCACCGCCACACAGGCGGCTTAGAAAGCCCAGTGATTGCCCTTCGGTGACGCCCAAGGCTTCACCGCCACACAGGCGGCTTAGAAATTAAAAGTGTCGGCTCGGCTTTCGATTTTCACCTTCACCGCCACACAGGCGGCTTAGAAATTTGCTTCGCTCATGTTTTTAGAAAAAACACTCTTCACCGCCACACAGGCGGCTTAGAAATCATGAAAGAGAATCAGTTCTAAGCTCAATTCCTTCACCGCCACACAGGCGGCTTAGAAATTCGGCCTTCCAGTTGACGCGCTCACCTGTCTTCTTCACCGCCACACAGGCGGCTTAGAAATTAAAACGTGCTCACGGCAGCGATGACTTTTACTTCACCGCCACACAGGCGGCTTAGAAATGATGAATATCAAAACCTGTTGATGTGTGAGTCTTCACCGCCACACAGGCGGCTTAGAAAACACGCGGGCACCGTAGGTTTTTTGGTTAAAGCTTCACCGCCACACAGGCGGCTTAGAAATTGTACAAACGGCAACGCGCTAAATTTACGTTCTTCACCGCCACACAGGCGGCTTAGAAAGACAATCCAAGAGTACTCAAGGACTAACCCCCCTTCACCGCCACACAGGCGGCTTAGAAAGTTGAGGGTTTTGGCCTCTGGTCTTTCGGTAACTTCACCGCCACACAGGCGGCTTAGAAATCTAACCGCCGCTTTAACTCAGCTTCGGCCTCCTTCACCGCCACACAGGCGGCTTAGAAAGCTAATGATGTTGATGATAGTGCCAGTATTGACTTCACCGCCACACAGGCGGCTTAGAAAGTGCCACACTCTACTTTACGGCCCGTGTTGGCCTTCACCGCCACACAGGCGGCTTAGAAAGATAATGAAAAAGTGCATTTTGATATGGCTATCTTCACCGCCACACAGGCGGCTTAGAAAGGTCATATCCATTGTTTCTTTTTTTATTGGAGCTTCACCGCCACACAGGCGGCTTAGAAAACTTACGGGTTTGCAACTTGCCTTCGATGTAACTTCACCGCCACACAGGCGGCTTAGAAAGTGAAGAGCTAGCAACTCTGTAATTATTTAGACTTCACCGCCACACAGGCGGCTTAGAAAGTTGATATGGGCTTAATGCAGATTAACAGCGCCTTCACCGCCACACAGGCGGCTTAGAAACACCCAAGCGGTAAACATTTGTCTGGTTGAGGCTTCACCGCCACACAGGCGGCTTAGAAAATCAATGTAGGCCTGATATTCCGGCAGATACTCTTCACCGCCACACAGGCGGCTTAGAAAGCAGCAGAACGAGCATAAGCGCGTAAATACTGCTTCACCGCCACACAGGCGGCTTAGAAATGAGTGCGTAGACGACCAGATGGCGGAAATCGCTTCACCGCCACACAGGCGGCTTAGAAATTACCGAAGCCGAAGTGCAGAACATGGATCCGCTTCACCGCCACACAGGCGGCTTAGAAAGTCACCTCAGAGGGTAAGTGCACCGGCTTGCACTTCACCGCCACACAGGCGGCTTAGAAAAATACGAAAAAAATATTATTCATCGTTGTTTGCTTCACCGCCACACAGGCGGCTTAGAAATGATTTTTGCGCCGAAACGGTTAGCGCTCGGGCTTCACCGCCACACAGGCGGCTTAGAAATCAAGAGGCTGAGCAACAAAACGAAGACCTTTCTTCACCGCCACACAGGCGGCTTAGAAATGAGCAGGGTGGCGGATTGGTGGCAAGGTGGTCTTCACCACCACCCAGGTGGTTTTATTTACTGTTACTGTCGCAATAAGAGAGGAGGAAGGGGAAATAGGCTCGCTTCTATTAGGGCCGCGGGCTAATCTTAATGAGCTGTAATATTCACTTTTTCACTTATGATGAGGAATAATATGCCACAAGATGCAAGCACTCAGCCTACCCATACCGATGAACTCTTGCGCTCTTCGAGCAAGCTGCGCGGGCGAATTGCTGATTTATCGCTACAGCTTAGCCGCGATTTGGGGCCTATTCCCACTCATATGAAACCGCGCGATGTGTGGTTAAATCAATTAGTTTCCGCCCAAGAAACGCTGCCTAGAGGCAAGTTTTTTAATCAGTTTCGCTGTAAAGATAAACTAGAGCAATATTGTTTAGCCGTGACCTATCTGCGCGACCTAGCTAATCAAACGTCTTAATGTTTTGAATGCTTAATTACTAGGCTGCCTTGGCAGCCTAGTAATGGTTATACCGCAGGATTGGGTATGGTTTGGTGAATGGCTTCAATGGCGCTTTGTAAAATAGGGCTAAGCGTGAGCTTGGCGCTGTCGATATTTTCTTTAAGCTGATTTAGGTTAGTTGCGCCAATTAAATTACTGGCGACAAAAGGGCGGGTATTAACAAAAGCCAGCGCCAGCAGGCTTGGGCTAACACCATGCTCGTGCGCCAAGGCGGTATAAGCTTCGCTGGCCGCTTGCGCTTGGGGATTAAGGTAGCGCTTAAAACGGGGGTAAATACTTAAGCGAGCGTTATCTGGGCGCGCACCCTGATTATATTTGCCCGTGAGCATACCCATGGCCAGCGGCGAATAGGCCAATAAACTTATCTGCTCACGTAAGCAAAACTCAGACAAACCTACCTCAAAGCTGCGATTAAGTAAGCTATAAGGGTTTTGAATAGTGGCAATGCGCGTTAAATTTTCTTGCTTGGCCAAGCTTAAGTACTGATGCAGCCCCCAGGGGGTTTCGTTAGACACGCCAATGTGGCGAATTTTGCCACTGGCCACTAGCTCATCCAGTGCTTGTAGCGTCTCAATAATGGGCACCGTCTGCTCTTCGGGCAGCTCAGTTAGCCCTAATTGGCCAAAGTAGTTGGCGCTGCGATCGGGCCAATGCATTTGGTACAAGTCAATATAATCGGTTTGTAAACGGCGCAGGCTATCGTCTACGGCTTGGATTAAATTAGCGCGATCCAACTTAGCTTGCCCTTGCCTAAAATACGAAGGGCGCACCGGATCCCGAGACGGCCCCACTGCTTTACTGGCAATAATAAGCTGCTCGCGCTTAGGCTGTTTTTGTAACCAACGCCCCAATATGCGCTCGGTCTCACCTTGGGTATGCTGGTGGGGGGGGATGGGATACATCTCTGCAGTGTCAATAAAGTTAATGCCATGATCCAGAGCTAAGTCGAGCTGAGCGTGCGCTTGGGCTTCAGTATTTTGTTCACCCCACGTCATAGTCCCTAAGCCAATGAGGCTTACCTTTAAGTCTGTATTACCTAAGGTTCTATATTGCATTGGCGCTCCTTATTGATAGGCGAAATAAAAAACCGCTCCTCTAGCCTAACATCTGTGAATAATTGTGGTTAAGAAAGTGATGCTTACTGCCGATAGCCTAATAAGGGCAGCTGTAAGCTTGCTAACAATGGTGCAGGCTGGTGTGATAGCAGCCATCATAATGCAAATAAAAAGAGGAGTTAAACTATGTCGGTCCCTCCCATTTCCAATCATCAAGCTCAACGGACTAGCCGAGCTGATGCTCAGCAAGTTAAGCAACATGAAAAAGCGCCATCGCCAGTAAAGTCAGAAGAATTTAGCGCATCGCGTACCGAGCTTAAGGCGCGCGCCAATCAAAGCATAGTAGAAGCCATGTTTGGTGGCGTTAAACAAGGCGATGATAAGGCCATGAACATTCTCTATACCGAGATCATGGATACCATTAATAAGGAGCTGGGCGTTGAGCATGCGGTAACCGCTGAAAAAATGGCCGGCCAGGCAGAAGATTACTGGTCACCAGAAAACACGGCTGGGAGAATAGTCGACGGTGCGCTTGGCTTTTTTGAAACCTTTCAAAAGCAAAACTCCAAAATGCCAGAAGAAGAGCAGGTAGAAAAATTCTTATCTATCATCACTAAGTCGATTGATAAAGGCTATGGTGAGGCGGTAAAAGTACTGGATGGCTTAAAAGTGTTTGATGGCAGTATTAAAGATAATGCCGAAGCTACGCGCAGTTTGATTACCGACAAGCTAGAAGCGTTTCGTGAAGCTAAATTAGGTAAGGCGCCAGAGCAAGGCGACGCTTAGTGTATTAGCAATAAGTGAGCGTACTTTATGAAAGTGGCGAGATGTAACAGCAGATCGCCACTTTTTTTATGGGTAGGTAAAAGATGAGTATTTTAAATCGCCATATTAGTCAGCAGAACTGCAGATAAGCGTAAGCTCTTTCTAATTCGCGCCTCTTATTATGTGCTCTGCTATTAGTAGCGCAGCTTACTATCTATCTTTATTGGTCAAGCGGGATGGGGTATTTAAGCCTTTATTGCTGAGCGTTTTTCAAAACAATCTTAGGGGTGTTAACCATTAAAAAAGCCCACGCCAGGTGAGGGCAGTGGGCTTTTAAAAAGCAGTAGTGGAGATTAACTTAGGCGTTTAATACTTGCTCCAGTGACGGTTTTTGTAGCGCTTGTTATAACGATTGTCATAATAGCGGTCGTTATCATAACGGCGGTCGTCATAGCGATTACCGGTGCGTGCGCCAACCGCTGCCCCGCCGCCACCGCCAACCCCTGCGCCAATGAGCTGGCCGGTGTGCCCGCCCACTTCTTTACCCAAGGCTGCGCCACCTAGTGCACCCACGGCACCACCCAGGGCGGCTTCGTTTTTATTACCGCGGTGCGCGGTAACACTGCCGCCAGCTGCGCCGCCTAAGGCCGCCCCTACTAAGGCGCCGGTATCACCGCCCATTTGGCGACCAATTAAAGCGCCAGCCGCCCCGCCTGCACCGCCACCTAAAATGGTGTTTAAATCTTCACCGGCAAACACTGGGGTAGTGGCCAGAATAAAAGGTAATAAGCCAAAGCTGATTATTTTTTTATTTAACATCATTGAATCTCTCTTAGGCTGTTTAGCTGCTCTCACTATACAAAGTGCTGGTATAGGGAGAGCGAGCTACTCCATTTATTAATAGGTTACGTTATTTTTATTTATCTAATTTTTATAACGTTTTTGTTTTTATTTAGTTGTAATCATTTATTTATACCGACACTCGGTGTCTGGTTTACTCATGTAAAACTACGCCATATTTAGCTTAATAGTCATAGCGTCTTTCTTGGCGCTTTACCCAGTTTTTATGGGCTTGTTGGCGACGTTTGTGCTCTTGCTTTCGCATACGCTGTTGGTGTTTAATTTCTTGCTTGCGCATGTTTTGGTAATGTTTGCGCTCAGCTTTACGGCGTTTGTACTCGTACTTACTAATGTTGCGATCGTCATAGTAACGGTCGTGATCACGATAGTAATTATTATCGACATGGCGGTCATGACCATTACCAGTGCGCGCTCCTAAGGCAGAGCCAGCACCGCCGCCTACACCTGCACCAATAAGCTGACCGTTATGACCACCGGCTTCTTTACCCAGGGCAGCGCCACCAATGGCGCCCACGGCACCGCCGAGTGCGGCTTCATTTTTATTACCTCTGTGTGCCGTGGCACCGCCACCTGCAGCACCGCCAATGGCCGCACCAATTAAGGCTCCGGTGTCGCCGCCCATTTGTCGACCCACTAGGGCGCCCGCTGCACCACCCGCGCCACCACCTAGAATCGTTTTAAGATCCTCACCCGCCATGACAGGAGTGGTGGTTAATAGGGCGGGTAATAATGCAAAGCTAATAAGATATTTTTTCATAATGACAGTCTCTCGGCTGTGTAACTTGAGATCACTATACGAAATCTCGAGCGCAAAGAAAGACGAATCTGGTGACAAAGTGTGTCAACTTTGTGCACATTTAATTTAAGTGATTGATATTATTAGAGTCAGCACTCTATTTTGATTGTTTTGTGAGCAATCGTTGCCGACAGAAGCTGACCGTGATGGCCAGTTTTTAACAGAAAACATCAAATTACTGCGCTATTTTTCTTATTTTTAGCCACCTGCGTCGCCTTTAAATACCCACACTAAGGTGCGTAGTCCTTGTTTTCCGTATTTAGCTAGGCGGTCAAAACGGGGGCGAGCAATAGGTAGGTATTGCTTATCTAGTGCACTTTCGCCACTTCCTTCATCGATATCCGGGTCGTGGATATAAACAAACTCTTGGTCGATGGCACACACTAATATCCAATGGGGCGCTTTATGGCCATCTAAATGGTAAGTACTGATCAGTACTAAAGCTACCCCGCCTTGGGCAAGGCCTTGCTCGAGCTGTTCTAGCGTAAAATGATCGTAGGTAAGTTCAATGTTAGCGCTGGCCAGTTGCGCTAAAAACTGGCGATGTACGCGTATTAAGATCTGTTTTTTTTCTACAGTACGCACACTGTCTACAAATAACGGTGAAGTTTGGTTAATAATGACGGCCACCTTAAAGGCACGCCGAAAGGCGGCTAATGCCAAGCCATGAGGGCCACAACCACCATGGCCGCTGGTCATAAAAATGGTGGTGGCTTCTCGCCACAATTGCAGCTCTTCATCTATTTCAGGTTGGTAGCTAGGATCAAGCGCACTTATCGCCATCATCAAAGAGGCGGGCCCACAACTAAAGTCGGTGGTTTGGCGATAGTAGGGCACATCTTTGGTGCCACTGGCGGCATGGTACTGATGGACGCGCTTTTGGTAACGCAGTGCAACTTGGCGGTCTTCATAATAGTTGTGATAGACCCCAAACTGGCGATAGCCCAAACGCTGGTACAAGTTTTGCGCCCAAATATTATCCGCCCGCACTTCTAAGCGCATAAACACCGCGCCCTGAGCTTGAGCTGCTAATTCTGCCTCTTCAATAAGCGCCTGTCCTAAACCTAAGCCTCGTGCCTGGGGTGACACCGCGACCGAATAAATACGGGCTAAGCAGGTGTTACGCCGAAAAAGAACTAAAATATAGCCCAGTAAGCGTTCATTGAGTGCGGCCACTAATAGCTTATCTTGGGGGTGCTCGATAAAGCGCTGAAAGCTGCGTTTGCTCAATTTATCTTGAGTAAAACAGTCATTTTCAAGTTCGACAAGCGCATTAAGTTCAGCTTTAAGAGCAGGGCGGATCTGGGCTGTTTGCATAAGACACCCAAAGCAGGCAGGAGATACTTCAAGGTACGATAATTTATGGCTGACCGCGAGAATATTTCACGCTCATTGACACAATTTAGCGCTACAGTCACGACAGTGGCGCTAACTAATAAATGGACACCGGCATGGCGGAGCTAATGGTAGTAGTAGATGAGTTAAGTGTGTGGGCACCCTATTACCCCAGTGAGCAGGTGATAGATTTTAAAGACTTTTTAAATCGCGTCCTTATCAAGCCTAACTCTCGCACCCGAGTAATTAATCTTTGTAAAAATAATAAATATTTATCTAATGGCTATTATTGCTCGCTGTTAGCAGAAGCGCGCGGGCACAAAGTTATTCCCTCGGTGGCCACCTTAAACAATTTGCGCCATCCTGCCATATTTGCTTTTGGCTTTGCGGGCATTGAAGAGGCGTTAACGGCGTATGCACACAGCCACCCTGAAAAAACGCTTAAATTTAAAAGTTACTTTGGCCACTGCACAGAGCCTGCGCTTAACAGCTTATGTCGTGAATTATTTGAGCGTCTACCTTGCCCGATTTTAGAGCTGAGTTTTAAAAAGCGCAGCCGTTGGGAGCTGGTTGGCTTAACCAGTTTATCGCCACGCGACTTAAATACGGCCCAGCAATCGCCCTTTGCTGACGCACTACAAGCCTACTCACGCATGATATGGCGCAAACCTAAAGCGATGAAACACTCTCGTTTTGATTTAGCTATGCTGGTTGATCCCAACGAAGCACTGCCGCCGTCGGATGCCAGTGCCTTAGCAAGATTTGTGAAAGCGGGCGCGCGATTAAAGGTGAATGTGGAGCTGATTACGCGCAAAGATTTTTCCCGTTTAGCCCAATATGATGGCTTATTTATTCGTGAAACCACGGCTATTGATCATCATACCTTTCGTTTTGCTCAAAAAGCCGAGCATCAAGGCTTGGTGGTAATGGACTCACCTACTTCTATTTTACGCTGTGCCAATAAAGTGTTTTTAGCAGAAAGCTTTGCGCTGCATAAAGTGCCTACGCCAAAAACGCTGATGGTGGATCCTAAAGCCAAAGCCACGCCGGCTTTGCTGGAGCAAGCGCTAGGTTATCCCTTGGTGTTAAAAATACCCGATGGCGCATTTTCAAAAGGCATTTATAAAGTCGGGGATCGCACTACCTTAACTGATACCTTGAATATACTGCGTAATGCCTCGGCGCTGGTATTAGCACAAGAGTATTTTTTTACGGAATTTGATTGGCGTATTGGCGTACTTAACCACCAGCCTATTTTTGCCTGTAAGTATTTTATGGTGCAAGGCCATTGGCAAATTTATCGCCATTATGACAATGATAAAAGTGCCGACTCGGGCGGATTTATGACGCTCCCAATCTCAGAGGTGCCCGCTAATGTGCTTAATGCGGCCTTAAAAGCGGTAAAAGCCATTGGCGATGGCTTATATGGCGTTGATATTAAAGAAGGCCAAGGAAAGGTGGCGGTCATTGAGGTGAACGATAACCCTAATATTGATCATGGAGTAGAGGATGTATTTTTAAAAGACAAGCTCTATGAGCTGGTTATGGCAGACTTTGTGCGCCGTTTTGAAGCTAAAGCTCAATTAAATAATGTGGCTACTTAATAATGATAGCGCGCCGCGGTGGGCGCGCTAAAAGTATTATACGCAGCTAATTTCCCCGCGACGCAGCGGATCGGGCTTAGTGGCACCTTGCTCACAAAAATCCAAGGAGGCGGAGTTTAAGCAATAGCGAAGGCCCGTTGGCGCAGGTCCGTCAGGAAAAACATGACCCATGTGGCTATTACAGCGCTTGCAGCAAATTTCGACGCGGCGCATGCCATGGCTTACATCACTAAGCTCAGTAATATGATCGGGATGAAAAGGGGCATAAAAACTGGGCCAGCCGGTGCCTGACTCAAACTTACAGGCAGAAGAAAACAGCGGCAACGCGCAAAGCTTACATAAGTAGCTGCCTTCTTTTTTATTATCTAGCAAACCACCACAAAAAGGGGCTTCGGTGCCGTGCTGGCGTAAAATACGCTGCTCATCGGGGCTCAGATTGGCAATGAGCTCAGCAAATTGCGCATCGCTTGGGGGAGAGAGGTCATAGGGGCTGGGAATAATAGCCATAATTAAAGATCCTTTTTCAGCCGATGTTTAAAATAATGCTGTACCTTGGCCACTTTAGGTTGAGCAACGGCGGCAATATAGGGCTGATTGGGGTTAATCGCCGCATAATTTTGATGTTGCTGCTCGGCCTCAAAAAACTCGGTTAAGGGCTCAAGGGTAGTAACAATGGGTGCGCGCAAGACGCCATTGGTTTCTAATAGTTTGATATAATCTGCAACGACTTGGTGTTCAGCTTCATCTTGATAAAACACCACCGAGCGATATTGGCGACCTAAGTCATTACCTTGGCGGTTAAGCTGGGTGGGGTCGTGGGCAATGCCAAAAAAGACTTTTAATAAGGTACCGAGCCCAATAATATGGCTGTCGTAATCAATGCGAATTGCCTCCGCATGATCGGTGGAGCCGCTGCACACCGCTTGATAATTGGCGGTATCGGCACTGCCGCCGGCATAGCCAGAAGTGACGTTGAGTACGCCTTTAAGCTGGCGATACACAGCTTCAGTGCACCAAAAACAACCGCCGGCTAACACTAAAGAACGTGTGCCTTGGGATAAAAATGCGCCATCTTCCGCATCCGGAAAGTCATGGGGTAACAGGTTAAGTACCGGATCCGTCATCACATTTCTCCTCATTAATGTTGAGCTACGTTACCATAGCCTAGTCTAGGTCTAAATGGCCAACCGCCCCAGTGCGTCATTTTTAATAAAGACCGCGCTTTAGGGGACTAAGTTCAGTGTGAGTAAAATGCGCACTGCGGTTAGGCTGAAATTAACTACACCATGATCATCCCCTCCAGTGGGTGAGCCAAGATAAGGGTAGAATGTGGAATTTGAGATAAGCGTACTGGCATTATTAGCGGTGGCGGCCTTAGTGGCCGGTTTTATTGATGCCATTGCCGGCGGTGGCGGCTTAATTACCATACCGGCTTTATTGGCGACGGGCATGCCACCCACAATGGCGCTGGCCACCAATAAACTACAAAGCAGCTTTGGCTCTTTTTCTGCCACTTACTATTATTTTCGCCGAGGTTTATTGGATTGGCGCACCATGAAGTGGGCTATTGGCTGTACCTTTGTCGGCAGTGTGCTGGGGACTATCGCAGTGCAATTAATAGATGCCTCGATTTTACAAAAAATCCTGCCTTTTTTATTGGCGGCTTTTGCTGTGTATTTTTTATGCTCGCCCCGCGTAGGTGACCAAGACCGCCAGCATCGCCTTGGGATAATTCCGTTTGCTTTGCTAATAGGCACCGGCATTGGCTTTTATGATGGTTTTTTTGGTCCGGGCACCGGTTCTTTTTTTGCACTGGCGTTTATTGCCTTAGCCGGATTTAGCATGGCCAAAGCCACGGCCCATACCAAACTATTAAATTTTACCTCCAATATTGCCTCGTTATTATTTTTTATCTTAGGAGGGCAAGTGGTGTGGGTAGCGGGGCTGTCTATGGCGCTCGGGCAGTTTATTGGCGCGCGCTTAGGCTCTAAGGTAGTGATAAGCCAAGGGACGCGTATTATAAAGCCCATGTTGGTGAGTGTGTCGTTAGTCATGTCTTTGCATTTGTTGTGGCAACAATATCCGGCATGGTTTAGTTGGCTCAGTTTCTAATACTCACCATTAGGTTCGCGTCGAATTTTAACGTAAAAGGTAAGCCATGCTTGGGGTGTTAATTAAACAGCAACAACGTAAGTACCAGCTGTGGTTAGGCTTGTTTACCCTAGCGCTAGTCTTGTCGATGTTGCTGAGCTTACAACTGGGTGCCGTGGGAGTAGGTATAGAGGCGCTGTGGCGGCCCGTTACTTTATTAGAGCAGCAAGTTTTTTGGCAATTACGCCTTCCTCGAACCTTGCTAGCGGTATTAATTGGCGCAAGCTTAGCGCTCAGTGGCGCTGTGTTGCAGGTGTTATTACATAATCCCTTGGCCGAGCCTGGTTTAATCGGCATCTCCAGTGGAGCAAGTTTAGCGGCGGTATTAACCCTCTCACTCTCAGTTTCTTTAGGCTGGGTATTGCCTTATTGGAGCTTATCGCTGGCCGCCTTAGTGGGTGCCTTACTGGTAACCTTATTATTGATGGCGTTAGCCCGGCGCCGATTAGGGCCAGGAGCGTTATTATTGTTTGGGGTGGCGATTGGCATCTTAGCCAATGCGATTTTAACGTGGCTACTGTATTTAGCTGATGATGCCTCAATGCGCAGTTTTTTATTTTGGATGATGGGCAGCCTAGGTCATGGTCAGTCATTGTCTTGGGGGTGGTGGCTGCCCGCAATAGCGGCTTTACTCTGGTTAGCCAAGCAAGGCCAAGCGCTGGATTTGTTAGCCTTAGGCGAGCATAGAGCCCAGCTTTTAGGCTTAAATGTGCGCCGCTTACAGCCACAATTAGTGCTTGCTGTGTGTGTGCTGACCGCTTTTAGTGTTGCTATGGCCGGGCCGATTGGTTTTGTGGGATTAGTGATCCCCCACTTGTTACGCTTAGTGGTGGGGGCAAGCAAGTTTTTTTACTGCCCGCCTCTATGCTTGCGGGAGGAAGTGCGCTCACTTTAGCCGATGTCTTAGCGCGCAATATATTGAGCATGGGCGAGCTGCCCATAGGCGCAGTCACCGCGACCTTGGGCGCGCCGGTGTTTATTTGGTTATTGGTACGTCGTTATGCTGCACATTAACGCGCTGGTTATTAAAGACCGTCTCGGTCCTATTAGTGGTGAGTTAAAAGCGGGGCGATTAACCCTATTAATTGGCCCAAATGGCAGCGGTAAGTCTAGCTTATTAAATGCATTGGCCGGCTTAAATTTGGCAGCGTCTTCTTATCAATCTGGCCAGATTTATTTAAAAAACACGTGTCTAAGCACACTGAGTATTCAACAACTGGCCTGCACGCGCGCTATGTTAGCGCAAGATAGCGTGTTGCCCCACGGTTTAATGGCTTATGAGCTATTAGCGCTAGCAGCCGCACCTTTAGGGGGGGTGACCAAGGCCGTCTCCCAAAGCTTAGCTCGCCTTGAGGAGCCTCTGGGCTTAAGTTGCTTATATCAACGCCCCGTTAATCGTTTATCGGGAGGGGAGCAGCAGCGATTATTAATTGCCAGCACGCTTTTGCAAGTCGATCCGCGGGTGAATCAACAAGGAAAAATATTATTACTCGATGAACCGCTAGCGGGCTTGGACTGGCAGCACCAATTAGCGACGTTGCGCTTATTACGAGAATATGCGGCATTGGGCTTAATAGTAATAGCCTCGCTGCACGATATTAATTTAGCTTGCCAATATGGTGATGATATTTGGTGTTTAGCACAGGGGAAATTAGTTGCACAGGGCACGCCTGAGGTGATTACGCCACCGCTTATTAAAGAGGTGTTTTCGGTAACAGTGGCGCGCCTTGAGCAAGATGGTGCCAGCGTGTTAGTACCTATTTAAGCGCTTATTTATTGCTTAGCGCTCATTTATTAATAGCTAGGCAAGTAATAAAAACACCGAGCTTAGCTCGGTGTTTTTGTCAGGCAAATTTACTACCTTATTCAGGGTTAGTAAAAGTTTGGCCAGAAATGTCAGGGTGATAAATAGGTTGAATAACGTTGCCAGCGGGATCAGTAATATGGAAGCTGCGCGCGCCATCGCCATGATCATGAGGACGGTCTAGCATAGTAACGCCTTTGCTTTTTAAGTATAAAAACCATTGCTCAAGCTCTTCTTTGGTATCGACGATAAAGCCAAAGTGATCCATACGTTGAACGCCGGTGGCGGGTACATCGGCGCGGCCTAAAGACAAGTTATCGTTGCCACACGTTAAATAGACGAGATCTTCGTGTGCACGACGCAGTAATTGCATGCCCATAATGTCGGTATAAAAACGCTCACACTCTTCGAGATTGGGCATAGTGAAGGCGATATGACGCATGCCGTTTAAACGACTGGGTCTTTCCATGGTGGGCTCCTTAATAAGCGGATAAGCCGCTAACTTGTCTATTACTAAAAGGTTTGTGTACTATTTGTCGAGTTTAATTAACCAAACGGAGTTTACAATGTATTGCATTATTGTCAAAACCAAGCTTAAGCCAGGTAAAACCGATGAGTTTTTAGCCGCTATGTTGCCTAATGCGCAAGCCTCTGTGCGCGATGAGCCAGGCTGTCATACCTTCGATGTCTTGCAAGACCGAGAAGATCCCGAGTTGTTTTGGTTATATGAAATTTATGAAGACGAAGCTGCATTAGCCGAGCATAAGTTAACGCCGCATTATAAAGCTAGCCGCGCTGTGGTGACAGATCTCATTGCCGAGCAATCGGTGATTAAAGGGGACATGTTAGCGGTGAATTCTGCCCGCTAACAAGGTGCAGCGTAAGCAGTAACAGATGAAGAGTTAAATACCAGAGTAAGAGCCTAAACAGGTATTAGCCACGCAATACAGAGAAATTGAGCTAATTAAAAATAAATACTTTAGCTATCTAAGCGCTTATCAATAATAAGTATTTTCGTTTTTGAACAGTTGATACTTCCAAGTATTGCGTGGCAGATCTGGTGTTGTTAGCGCCTTCTAACTCTTCACTAATTCGGCTAGCAGACTAAGGCTGTGGTGGCGAGCCGCTTGCTCATACACATCCGTGACTACCATCAGCTCATTAGCGCCGGTTTGTGCCACTAGGGCGTGCAATGTGCTGGCCACTTGCGCTGAGTCGCCAATGGCGGCCGCTGCTAAAAACTGCTCTACGCCTTGGCGCTCATGAGGCAGCCAGAGTCCTTCCATGCTGGTTACCGGCGGCGTTAGGCTAAGTGACGTACCGCGAAATAAATTTAATATTTTTTGCTGGCCAGAGGTGGCTAAGTAGTTAGCGTCACGCTCGGTATCACCCACCACCACCGGCACGCCTAAAATTACATAAGGTGCGGCTAATGCTGCTGACGGCTGAAAGTTATTTTTATAAAGACTGATCGCCTCTTGCATCATGCGCGGCGCAAAGTGAGCAGCAAAGGCATAAGGTAGGCCCATTTTGGCCGCTAATTGTGCACTAAATAAACTGGATCCCAGTAACCAAATGGGTACTCGGGTACCCATACCCGGAATGGCTTTTAGTGTTTGGCCGCTTTGTGGTGGGCCTAATAGCTGTTGCAGCTGTTGGACGTGATGTGGAAAATGGTCGGCATCTTCTGGTCGGCGATGTAGCGCACGCATGGTTACTTGATCACTGCCTGGAGCACGGCCTAAGCCTAAGTCAATACGATTGGGATACATAGTAGCTAAGGTGCCAAATTGTTCGGCTACCACCAATGGCGGGTGGTTGGGAAGCATAATACCGCCAGAGCCCACCCGAATATGCTGCGTATGACCGGCAATATGTCCAATCAGCACCGCTGTAGCAGAGCTGGCAATGCCTTCTATATTATGATGCTCAGCCAGCCAAAAGCGCTTAAAGCCTAAGCGCTCCACATGTTGAGCCACGGCCACTGACTCATTAATCGCCTCTGCTATGGTATGGCCGCTTCTCGTGGGCACTAAGTCCAACATGGAGAGAGTCACTTGGCTAAGTTTTATGGGTGGTACCGACATAGCGGCCTCCAATAACAAGAAATTGAACTACTAATAACCACATCTTTGCCTGAGATTTGCTATTTAGCTGTTGTTAATATAGGGCAAAGTGGGTTTATAAAAGAGTAAACATCATGGACATCTTAGAAAAACTAGCAAGTTGGCACATTACACCTGAGGTGATTGAGCATGCTCCTCTTTTTACTTGTAATGAGGCCGACCGTTTATTATTAGACAGACCCGGTACCCGACTTAAAAATCTATTTTTACGGGATAATTATGGCCGCCGTCATGCCTTATTATTAACCACCCCTCATAAACAGGTAGACTTAAAAGCCTTATCTAAACAAGTGTCGTGGTCGCGCTTAGGGTTTGCCTCGCCAGAGCGACTCGATAAATACTTAAAAGTCGCGCCTGGACATGTCTCAGTGTTGGCGCTGATTAATGATAGTGAGCAGGCGGTGGAGTTGTGGCTAGATAACGACTTAATGCCGGGTGAGCACTTGCAGTGTCACCCTCTGCGCAACACCGCCACTGTGTTACTCAGTAAAGCCGATTTGGCACGCTTTACTGAGCACACCGGTCATGTGCCTCAGTGGCTAGCTGTCCCTGAAAGAGCGGGTTAGTAGCGGCGAATTACCAATTACAGGCGGCACGTAAGGGTTTAATGGCCTCGTCTAAGCCTCTAAGATCAAAAATAGCAGTAGAGGGCTGTTGATTAAAAGGAGTGGTTTGTGCGGCCATTTGTTCAGCTTGCAGCATGGTTTTTAAGGTCTCGATGGGCGCAGTATTAAAAGATTGCTGCCTATTGGAAGACAGTTTCCATTTGGTGGTGTGGGCAGGATGATCGCCAATTCTTAGCGTGACTTTAGCTTCACTACCTAAATAGATTTGCCAGTCGATCAGTAACTCGGTTTGGTCTGAGTCACAATTTGCTAATAACTGAATCGGCTTGCCATATCGTGAGTTACCCGAGTCGGCGGTGAGCGCAATATGCACCGTTTTTGAGTCATCAATAGGGTCAACTTTGATATCGACTTCCCACTTTCCGTGGGCAGTATCGGCATGTTCGCTAATCTTGGCGTGGTCTTTAGCTAATTGGTCATAGCAGGCCAGTCTGGCATCATTTGGGCTTAGGGCCGCGCAAGCATTGAAAGCATTCACTGATATTGGCTCGGCCGCCACAGGTAAAGACAGAGCAAGGGCGAGTAGGGCGAATAATTGCTTTTGCACGAGGGATTCCTTCTCGTTAATGGCAAGTTATCTCAAGAGTAACACGTCTAGTGCTTCGCGACTGCTTATCTGGTGCTGGCTTATATTAATATGGGATGTCCAAAGGGACTTTGTATTAGCTGAGCCTTATAACCAAAATAGCGCGCCACGTTTTCTGTGCTTAATACCTGCTGAGCGCTGCCTTGGCTGACTAACTCTCCTTTATCTAATAGCAATAGCTGATCGCCATAGCGGGCAGCTAAATTTAAGTCGTGAATAATTACTAACACGCCACACCCTTGGCTTGCTAAGCGCCGAGCTTCCTCTAGCACACTATGCTGTTGGCCAAGATCCAAAGCAGAAGTAGGTTCATCTAACAGCAGCAGCTTAGGTTGTTGAGTGCCGGTTAATTGAGCCAGCACCCGTGCAAAGTGAATTCGCTGCTTTTCACCGCCAGATAACTGCGGGTAGGGCGCATCACGCAGCTGCCACACCTGTGCTTGGCGCATGCAATACTCAATCACTTTTGCGTGTTCACTTGGGCTTGCTTGGTGAGGAATGCGCCCTAAACTGACCACTTCTTTAGCAAGAAAAGGAAACTGTAAGCTCGATTGTTGCGGTAATACACCAAGCTGGCGCGCCAATGCTTGGCGACACCAGGCGTGGCGCTCTTGGCCAAATAAATGCAGCTTACCTTGATAGGAGTGCTCACCCGCGATGCATTTAAAAAGCGAGCTTTTACCCGCGCCGTTGGCACCAATTAACACACTTACTTGACCGGCTTTAAGCTCAACATTAATGTTTTTTAATAACTGGCGATGCGAAAGCCTTAAGCTTAAATTATTAATCGCTAGCACAGGCTGATTAAGTAAGGGACTAGTTAGCGCATCGCGGTGCGGGGCTGTTTTTTTTATACTGTAACTCGGCCAAGGCACGCGAGTTGTGGTGCTTTTAGTACGGCGCCATGCGCCCAATGCTTTGCTGATGTCAAACAGTGCGCTACTCATGCCAAGCCCATGCCTCGCTTTTGTTTTAATAATAACCACAAGAAAAAGGGCGCGCCTAATAAGGCGGTAATGATGCCTACAGGCATTTCTGCAGGCGCGGCAAGAGTGCGCGCCAGCATGTCAGCCAGCAATAATAACCAAGCGCCCAATAGCGCTGAAAGCGGCAGAAGTTTTCGATGGTCGGGCCCCATGACTAAGCGGACTAAATGTGGAACCACTAAACCGACAAAGCCAATAATGCCAACCGCCGCCACGCTCACCCCCACCGCGATGGCAGATAATATAATTAAGCGTCGTTTAAGAGATTGCACATCAATACCTAAATGGCTAGCTTCAGCTTCCCCAGCGCTAGCGCATTAAGCGCATGAGCGTAGGGGCGCAAGTACAGCACCAACATTAGGGCCGTGCACATGACGATGCCCAGTTGATAGGGTTCACTTTGTGCCATGGAGCCCATTTGCCATAAGCTTAAATCGCGCAGTGTTTGATCGTCTGCCAAATAGTTAAGCAGCCCTAACACTCCACCACTTAATGCACCAATGGCTACCCCTGCTAATAATAAAATACTGACCGAGGTGCCTTGGGCGCTGCGGGCGAGTTGATACACCACTAAGGTGATGATTAAGCCGCCTAAAAAAGCCATTATTGAGGTTAAACTGGCGCTCAGCCAAGGGGGCAGAGTGCTAGCGATAGGAGCCAGAAGCACCATAGAAAGTGCCGCTCCTAACGCCGCTCCGCCTGATACGCCAATAATGCCAGGATCGGCTAAAGGGTTTCGAAATAAGCCCTGCATAATAGCGCCACATAAAGCCAAAATAGCGCCTACCCCTAAGCATAATAAAGTGCGGGGCAGACGAATATGCAGCAGTACTACCTGCTCTGTGCTTGTTAGCTGCCAAGTGCTGAACAGCTTGCCGATATTAAGTGACATGGGGCCTGTCGCCAGTGAGCTAAGGGCAGTAGTGAGCATTAATCCCGTTAATAGGCTAAGCCAAAGTTGGTGACGGCTCATGGCTGACTTAACCAGGTTTGATATAAGCGCTCTGCTTCATCAAGTGTACTCAGACCAAAGCCACCAATCAGTGCCTTACCATTAATGGCCACCAGTGCCTGGTCTTTTGCTGCGGGAGTGTGGCGTAATAGCGGAAATTGCTCAAATAACTCATTAAGTTGGTCGCTATCTGTTAAATGGCGACGACTGATTAATATCACTTGTGGCGCCATAGCTACTATCGCTTCCATGGCAATGGGTTTATAACCTTGCACCTCATCAGCAGGATTTAGCCCCCAGCGGTCTCAATTAAGCTGTTCGCTAAGGTGTCGCGACCGGCTATTTGTACACTATTTCCCTCGCCTAATAATAAAAACACCGTGGCTTTTTTATGTTTTATCCGGGTTTGTTGCTCAGCTAAACTGGCGGCCCTTTGGTGTACGCTAAGCTGCAGTTGCTTGGCTTGGGCTGGGCGCTTTAGTAGCTCACCTAAACGAGCAATATTAGCGCCTAATTGCTCAGCGTCCATGGCTTCTGGCAGTTGCTCTACCTTTACGCCGGCTTGTTTCACAAGTGAGAGTGCACGCGCTGGACCCATTTCGGCGCTGCCGATCAGTAAGCTGGGCTGAGTCGATAATATGCCCTCAGCACTTAATTGGCGATGATACCCCAGCCTTTTAAGCTCAAGTTCTGGCGGGAGGTCACTGGTGCTATCCACGGCGACTAACTGTTGCTCGGCATCAAGTGCGAATACCAATTCGGTCACGCTACTGCCCACACTCAATAAGCGGCTCGGCTCAGCGTAACTCTGGGCTGCAAATAACCAAAGAAGGGCCACTAGGCTACGTACTGTCATGTTGAGTCCTTTCAAACCGATAAGTGATAAAGAAGGTTAGGTATTAAAAAAGCGACTAAGGCGCAATAAACAGCCTTAGCATACGTAAATAATTCTCAATGTCTATTGCTAAACTTAATGATAATAGTTTGTATTCATTGGTCGCTTGTATTAGTCTGCTGCTCATAAATTTCAACGTAAGTGGGCTTTACAAGGAGAGAAAAATGGCGCAATTGACGCAGCAGGTACTGAGCTTATTAAATGAAGAGCCTTTACTGCGCCTCGCCGACATGGCCAAACGCTTAAACGTCTCAGAGTGGGAAGTCGTGAGTCGCCTACCGGCAGAGCTGGTGGTGACGTTGACGGGCGGTCATAGCTTAAGCATTTTAGAGCAAGTGGCGAAGTGGGGACGGGTGACCACCATTATCGAAGTGGCCGGCTCTATTTTTGAAATAAAAGCGCCCTTGCCCAAGGGGAGAGTCGGTCACGGCTATTATAATTTAATGGCTAACTCTGGTGAGTTAGATGGTCATTTAAAGCTGGACGCTATTGCCCATATTTCGTTGCAAAGTAAGCCGCATCGAGGAAAAGAGGCCTATGCCATCGTCTTTTATGATGAACATGGGCACACCATCTTTAAAATTTATTTAGGGCGCTGCTCACAAGGAAAGCTGTTTCCAGAGCAAGTCAGTGCTTTTCACGATCTAAAGGAGTTAGCAAATGTTTGATAAACAAGCCCGGTTACAAGGACGATTAGAGCCAGAAATTCGCGAGTTTCGCGATAGCTGCCACACGTTAGTACTGGCTACTGTGGATGCAAAAGGCCAGCCGAATGTCAGTTACGCTCCCTTTGCTTTACAAGAAGATGGCTATTACATTTTAATCAGCGAAATGGCGCGCCATACCCGTAATTTATTAGAAAACCCGACGATTTCCTTGATGATGGTGGAAGATGAGCAAGACTGTCGTACTTTTTTTGCCAGAAAACGGCTGACTTTTGATGCTCGCCCAGAGCGCGTAACACGAGATAGTCAAGCATGGCAAGCGGGGATTGATGCCTTACGCGCGCGCTTTGACGATACAGTCTCTGGCTTAAGTCAGCTCGCTGACTTTCATTTATTTCGCTTAGTTCCGCTGCAAGGCTTATTTGTGAAAGGTTTTGGTAAGGCTTTTGCTGTGAGTGGCGATGATTTAGTCGATGTGTTGCACTTAGATTATGGCCATCGCACCCTCGCTGCTGCGCAATAAAAAATATTAGTAACAGCCAACCTCGAGGTTTGGGCTCGAGGTTGGCGTTATTTTTATAGCTTAGTATTGAGCGCTAGCTCGCCGTTATATGGCTTCAATTCTTGCCGGTAAGCCTTGGCGTACTGCCGCGCCACTGGTCCAGTCTAGCCAAACGTTAGCGACGTCTTTGCGGGTGGGATCCATCAGCCCCAATAAGTTTTGGTTAACGCCGGCGCCTAAGTGGGGGGTTGATGCCATGGGCTTGCCGTCTATTTCATGAGCGCGCGCGCCCAGTTCGGTATGGCCGTAGCCGTGTTCGATGGCAATGGCTCCCTCTACAATGCCGTCACGCACCAAGGCAATGCCTTCAACCTGACCTCCGGGAGTGATTAAGCGTACCCCTTGGCCGTGTTTGATGCCGGCGCGATCAGCGTCTTTGCGGTTGATGCTGATCGGGTTTTCGGGGTGGATCATGCGCAGACGCTCGGCACCTATGCTGGATGAACTCATAATATGTGACTTATATGAGGTGACCAATAGCGGCCAGTCCTGCTCTGAATAATGATCTCGCATGGCGCTACCATCGGCAAAACGCGGGCCAAACTCGGTGGCACAACCGGGCAGTTTTTCGCCGGTCATCGAATGTATAGTGCTGCCGATAATCGGATTCCAGATACATAACGTATTATTATTGCGATTCTTCATCTGCTCGCCTTCCCAACCACTGTCGAACGGGGCAAAACGCCCGCCACGGCTGAGCACAAAACCCACCTTGCGCTGCTCGTCGGCGGCTAGCGTGTCGGCAATCAGTGGCATCATACGTGCGGCATTAGTGAGCATTAAATCGTCGGCGCTGGCATCGGGGACCGGATCGCCGTTGGCAAAGGCCAAGTTGGCGGCGGCTCGTAGATAAAAGTCTGCCGCCGTATGCAAGCCGTGTTTATTGCCTTGGTGGTCGGTAATGGCGTTATCACCATAACCCGGTAGGTCCATTTTTTTAGCTACGGCGATAATAAACGACTCCAACCCCACATAATCACCATTTTCAAGTTTGGGCGTGGCCGGTGTCACCACTGGCCAGCGGGCGGTGGTGGCTTTTTGTGGCACGCCATTCCACGGCTTAGTAAAGCCCCAGCTTTCATAGGTGAGGGTATCGGGCACGATGTAATCTGCCAGCGCTGTGGTTTCGTTAATAAAACCGTCGATGGCAATAAACAGTGGCAACTGTGTGGGATCTTTTAATTGTTCACCTAAAAATGCTTGTGCACCACCAATGCCGTATAAAGGGTTGGTCATGTGGCTGATCCAGGCTTTTAAGCGATAAGGATAACCGGCAAAGGCGGCGGCTAAATGCTCGGTGAGCAAGGGCGACGAAAACGAGAACCAAGGTGCACGCGCCGGATAAGCGGGTTCACCGGCGGCAACTTTGCGTTTATATTCGCTGCTTTTTTCATAGGCGAAACGGTTACGCGATAAAAACAGCCCTTGGGGGCCAATTTTGCCATCAAAGCTCATTAAGTCGTAACGCGGGCCCTCTTCAACACCGGCGACACCTCCCGCACCGGCTGCTAGGCCACCTTTGGCATTAATATTGCCGAGCAAGGTATTCAAGGTAATCACCGCAAAAGAGGTATAAAAGGCGTTACCGCTCATCATGCCACCGTGGGCATCCACTGAGGCTTTGGTGCCGTGACGTTTCAGCGTTTGGCCTAAGCCTTCAATAATTGCGACCGGCACTCCGCAATGCTCGCTGTATTGGGCGAGCGTTTGGCGCTGCGCGGATTCTTTTAAACACAATAATGCGGATTTTACCTGCACGGGCACGTCATTAATGGTTACGGTGCGGTTCACCCATAATTCGGCGGGTCGTGCTTCGGTGTGCGCCATGAGTTCGCCACTGGCGGCATCCACCACCATGTTGGTGTCGGCATCGCCGGTGCCGACGTCTTGGGCCGTTAAAAAACGACCGGCTTCGGGGTGGGGCGCTTGAATTACTAAATGAGTGCCATTGGCGTGGCTGGGCTGCTTGGCAGTAGCTTGAGCGGCGGGGCCAGGTTGGGCTAAATAGTCGAGATTGATGCCGTCGTTTTCTATTAACCAACGAATAATCCCCATGGCTAGGGCATCGTCGGTGGCCGGTTTAATCGGTACCCAGCGCCCGCGTTGTTCGTTAAGGCGGCTGATACTGTTGGGCAAGGTAGGCGCCACCACCACATAATCGAGTTTACCTGTGCTGCGCGCTTCGGCCAGTTGTCGGCCTTGGCGTTTAAAGGGATTACCCGCCTGTGCCGGTGAGGTGCCGATGCATAACACAAACTCGGCATTATCCCAGTCGGGTTTACCGTGGCTGAATTTTTGTAAGTCGTTAAACACAGCACCTGAGCCGGCCCGATAGCCAAAGCCACAATAACCGCCGTGGTGGCCAAAATTACGGGTGCCATAGCTATTAAAAATAAAGCGTTTTAAGAAGCTATCACGGCCTTCGTCACCGGCGTTTGTTACCATGAGTTGGTTAGCTTTGGGGCCAAATTCGGGGTTGTTGCTATCGACTGGCGTTGTTAGATCGCGAATGGCACGTAAACCTTCCACGTGGCCTTCGCCAAATAAATTACCGCCCTCGACCACTTCTTCGATGAGCTGTTCGAAGCTAATGGTTTGCCATTTACCCTCACCTCGCTTACCGGTACGTTTCATGATCTCGGTTAAGCGATAGGGGCTTTGCAGTTGCTCGCCAAGCGCCGCACCTCGGGCACAGGCGGTTGAGCGATTGTCGAGCCCCGACTCACCGGCCAGTTGTTTAAACACCTCCCGCACCGGTGTTTCTTGTGCTGGTGGATGGGGGTTGGAGAGCGGATGATAGGGGTTGCCGGCAATGCGAATGATTTTATTGGCGTGAGTATCGACTCGTGCCCGTAGCCCGCACTGGGTCCAGCAACCAAAGCACTGCACCGGGCTCACGACTTGATTTTCGCCCATTACTAATTGGTTATCGGCACTGATCATAAATTCGGGTTGCAGCGCATTACCGGCAATACGATCGTTGGTGGGCACGCCACTGGTGCCATTCATTAACCCTTTTATTGCTTTATTCACGGGATCGGCATAACCGAGAGCAAAGGCACCGGTGCCGCCGGCAATTAGGCCCGCTTGTAATAAGGCGCGACGTTTCTTATCCATGACGGACTCCCATATTATCCAATAAGGCCCACACGGCGGCGGCCATTGCTAACCATAATCCAATAGTGCCGGCCACAATAATGCCAGCCGAGCCCAGTAAGTCGGGGCTTAAGTGATACATGCCGGCACCGTATTTAGGCACCGATTGCACGTTCATCAACACCACCCATCTAAACCCCCACGAGCAAAGCAGCGCCAGCAGGGCGGGGATAAAATCAAGGTAGCTGCGCGGGCTATTGCGCCGAGCCAAGCACAGTAACCACAGCAAGATGCCACCTGTGAGTGACACCAGTAATAGGTCGCGCCAAAATTCAAAATTGCTAAAAATGCGATAAGCTTCTAGCCAAGAAGGCGAACCCAAGATGATGCCTGACACCGCCCATAACATCATGGCAGCCGTTAGTGCGCTGAGTGTGAGTAAGAGGCCACGTCGCAGTGGCAACACTTGGTCGGAGTCGCGGGGGAATAAAATATCCAGCAGCAACAGCAAGCCAAATAAGGCGAGCAAAGCGGTGAGTAAAAAGTTAATCGGCAACCAGTAGGTGTCCCATAATGCGCGCGAGCGCACCACCATCACCTCCATGCCGGTGTAAAGTAAAATGCCGACCGCCGATAGCGCTGTCAGCCAAGCCAGTAATTGCAATACTTTACCCTTGGGCCAAATGGTGTGCTCGCACCACCACTTTAATAAGGGATGCTTGGGCTTCAGCAAACTGACTAACATGCTAAATGACACTACTAGGCTGAGCGTGACAAACACCGGCAAGATCAGCGCGCCAATCCACATCCAAGAGCTAGGTGTGAGTTGGGTATAAAAGTGCCAAAAGCGAAATGGTTGGTGTAAGTCGGCCAATAATGCGACAGGGCCGGTGACGGCACTCATGCCCATAATAAAGGCTAAACGCCAGCGCCACGGATGTAGAGCCGAGCCGTTATATAAGGCGAGCGGCAACAGCAGGGCGGCGGTGGCGGCTAAGCCAATTAAAAAGAAATATTGCACCGCCCACGGCAGCCAAGGTGCATCGGCATGGGTGGTTAGCAGTTCAATAACAGGCATAGGGCCTCCTAGGCGTGTTGCGGAAACCAAAGTCCGGGCTGACCGTCGATGCGATCTACAAACTCATCACCCAAACCGATGTAATAGACTTGTGGCGCCGTACCTTGCTCGGGCTTGAGCACTTTTATGTCTTGACCATGTGCTTGTAATAATTGGCTAATTTGGCTGTTTGGATCTTTCATATCACCAATTACTCGCGCGCCACCCACGCAAGACTCCACACAGGCGGGCAGCAAGCCAACTTCTAGGCGATGCACGCAAAATGTGCATTTGTCGGCGGTTTGAGTGTCATGGTTAATAAAGCGCGCATCATAGGGGCAGGCTTGCACGCAATAGGCGCAACCCACGCATTGTTCATTATCGACCACCACAATGCCGTCGGCTCTTTGATAGGTGGCTTGAGTAGGGCACACCGGCACACAAGGCGGATTAGCACAGTGATTACATAAGCGGGGTAGCATGACATGACTCACTTGCTCGAGCTCGGCCACTTGCACTTCATATTGTTGTACTGTGGTGCGAAATTGACCGATAGGCGGCAGGTTTTCCAAGCTACAACTCACGGTGCAGGCTTGGCAGCCGATGCATTTACGTAAGTCGATAATCATGCCGTAGCGTTTATTGCTGTCACCGTCGGCGTTCACGGGTGCGGCGTGCAATTCAGTGATGGGGATCAAGCTGGCGCCCGCGGTGAGCCCAGTCAAATTTCTAAGAAATTGTCGTTTACTGACGTCCATAAATGACTCCTCACAAGTAATGAGTGCTATTGTCTCCAACCTCTCTCTATGACCTCTATTGTGGTTTACCACATAAGGCACTTTGACTTGATCTGGAACAGGCTTTTATGTGGGTTTTTGGCTGGGTTAACTCTTTTTTTACTGAGTAGTCCCGCAGTTTCCCAGTCGTATCAGGTGGGAATATTAGCGCCACGTGGTGAAAGTCACTCCCAAGCTGAGTGGGCGCCGACCTTAACACTGCTTAATCGTCGTTTTAGTGAACATGAATTTATTGCTCATTATTTAACGCAAACCCAACTTGATGCAGCCCTTGAGCTGCAACAACTTGATTTTGTGGTGACTAATCCCATGCACTTTATGCTGAGTCATGGTCAGCAACTAAATTGGTTGGTGTCATATTTAGATAGTCATTATGGGCAAGCGAGGGCCAGCGTGGCAGGCACCTTATGGGTTCGCGGTGACAGTGATATTATTGAACCTGAGCAGCTCTCTTCCTATCCGGTGGCGGCAGTGCATGAACGCGCCTTTGGTGGCTATTTAATGGTGGCGGATCAGTTGCGCAGGCGGGGCATTTTTCCTGAAAATTTAGATATTGAGTTTCATGATTATCCGCTAGATAGCTTGGTCTATGCGCTAGAAAAAAGGAGTGTGGCGGCGGTGATGTTGCCCAGTTGCGTGCTTGAAGACATGGCCGGTGAAGGCTTAATTAACCTCGCCGACTTTAGCGCGTTAATGGTGCAATCTCACTCACCTTGTATGCGCTCTACCCCTTTATATCCGGGTTGGAGTTTTGCCAGTGTTGGTGATCTTGATGAGTCTTTACTCAGGTCAATTACGCAAACGCTGTTAAATTTTGAAGTAGATAATCGTCCACAGTGGGGCGCGCCAGTGCGCTTAGATGAAGTGGCCCAACTATTAATGGACTGGCAACTGGCCCCACGGGCCAGTCCCATGGCCCACTGGCAGCTATTAAGCGGCTTTATAGAGCAGCATTGGCCTTGGCTAAGTGGTTTTATGTTGCTACTGCTGGGGCACTTATTGTATCACTCGCGGGTGGCGGTTTTATTGCGCCGGCGTACTAAAGAGTGTGAGCAATTGCATAGTCAAGTTCAGCAAAAAGAACAAGCGCTGGCTCATGCTCGCCAACGGGTGTTAATGGGAGAAATGGCCACCGGCCTTGCTCATGAGCTCAATCAGCCATTGTCTGCAATTCAAGCCTATGCCCAAGCAGGAGAGCTGATTGAAGATGCCGCGCAGCGTAGCACCGCTTTTAGTCAAATTGTGGCAGAAACCGAGCGGGGGGCCGCTATTATTCGCCGCTTTCGCCGCTGGGCCACCGAAGCACTGCCCAGCGCTGAGCCGATAGACTTAAGTGTGCTTTGCCAAGAGCTAGTCACGCGATTAGCTCCTCGCGCTAGTGCTCAAGGGGTAGTGATCAAGGTGCAAGGTCTGGGCGCAACTGCTTCGACCCTATTTTCGGTGCGCCTAGCCATTGAGCAAATATTAAATAATTTATTAAATAATGCACTAGAGGCACATGCTAGGCAATTAGCCATCAATAATAGTCATCAAGGTTGGATTAAGCTGGAGCTAAGTCAGTGTGAGAAGGCGTGGCAGATCGCTATTAGCGATAATGCCGGAGGCATAGATGCGGCTATTATTGAGACCTTACAACATAATATGCCCGCCAGTCATTATCATGGCCTGGGCATTGGGTTATTGGTGAGCCATCGTTTGGTGCTGCGCCTACAGGCTAAGATGCGTATTAATAATATCCCACATGGAACTCAAGTGTGTGTGTCGTTTAGTGAGTCGGCTTCATTTGGGTAATAAGTGGCTGAGTTAGGGAGGGAGCATGCAAGTATATGTGGTGGATGATGGCAGTCAAGTGGTGGCTGCCAATCAGTTTTTATTACAAGCACTGGGGTATAACACGCGAGCGTGGCAGGATCCGGTGCAATTTTTAGCTGAAATAGATGAGCAGCAAGTGGCCATTTTATTACTTGATTTAGCCATGCCTGTGCTTGATGGCTTACAAGTACAAGCTGAGTTGAGCGCGCGCCACTGCCCAGTGGCCGTGATTTTACTGACCGGCCACGGTGATGTAGCACAAGCCGTGGCGGCCATGAAGCAAGGTGCGGTAGATTTTTTAGAAAAGCCGGTCGTGGCAGCGCGCTTAACGCACGCCTTAGCGCTGGCAAAGGTGCGTGCCAAGCAGCTGGAGCAGCAAGTCAGCCTTAGGCGACAATTTAATCTTCTTTCTAGTCGTGAGCGAGAAATAGTGGGCTTAGTGGCACAGGGCTTAACCAATAAAGGCATTGCTGAGCAATTATGTGTGGCGGTGCGCACCGTGGAAGTTCACCGCGCAGCGGCGATGAATAAATTAGCCGTTACTAGCATGGCGGAGCTGCTTAATCAGTGGCAGCAATTACAGGATGACTCGCCCTAATACTACTAACTAAATTTATTACTTAAGTTACGCCAAGCGCTAACTTAGCGAGGGCAGAGTGAGCTCGCCACGCAAGTTTTCTCCCATTTGGCGGCGTACTTGCTGAGGCGTTAAGTTTTTACTCAATAAATAATGAAGCTTAGTGAGCGCAGCTTCGGTGGTCATATCAAAACCTGAAATAACGCCAGCAGCGGCTAAGGCGCGTCCGGGGGCATAATCTGCCATATTGACACTACCGCGTTGGCATTGAGTAAGATTAACAATAATAACGCCGCGCTCAGTAGCTTGGGCTAACAGAGCCAGCATGTCAGCACGTTGCGGCGCATTACCTACGCCGTAAGAGAGTAATAACAATGCTTTTACGGGCGGTTGTAATTGGTTAGCCAAAACCTGTGCACTAATGCCGGGATATAAGGTCACCATGGTAATAGGTTGGGGAGTAATGTGACTGACGCGCAAACTTGAGCGGTGATTTTGGCCAAGTTGACCCGCTTGTAAGCTAATGTTAATTCCTGCATCGAGTAAGGGAGGAAAATTGGGTGAGTCGAACGCGTCAAAGCCGTCGGCATGCTCTTTGCTGCACCGATTGCCTCGATATAAGCGGTGATTAAAAAACAAGCCCACTTCATGGATGGGAAAGTGAGCGGCAATATATAGGGCATTTAATAAATTTGGCCGTCCGTCTGATCTAAGCTCGGCTAAAGGAATTTGTGAGCCGGTGACTATCACCGGCTTATCTAAGTCTTCCAGCATAAACGACAAGGCTGAGGCGGTAAATGCCAGCGTATCTGTGCCATGTAATACCACAAAGCCATCATAGTCGTGATAATGGGCTTGAATATCATTGGCAATAATTTGCCAATGATTTGGCGCCATATCAGCAGAGTCAATCAGCGGCTGATATTCATGCAGCTCATATTCGGGCATGCTGGGGTCATGAAACTCGGTCATCGCAGCTAAGCATTGGGGTAGAAAACCCCGAGCGGGCACATAGCCCTGAGCCGAGTGCTGCATGCCGATAGTGCCACCGGTATAAGCGATATAGATCCTCTTCTTCGCCAATGGGAGCCTCTCTTTTTTAAATGTCACTAAAAGCCTTGGCAGGGCACACACAGCACATACTGGCCGCGCACATCATCAAGCTGACTTAAATGACTCACCTGTTGTTGCAGTTGGTGAGCCGCGGGGCGCAATGCCTGGGGCAAGACGCCCAGCCAGGCCTCATTACTAAGCGCATTTTCGCCCATCAATTGCGAAAACAGTTTTTCTTTAGCCGATTGTGGCAGCTTAATGGGCTTAACATCGAATTCTGCTAAGTTGGCAAGCTCTGCTGCCCCTATTAAGGCGCTATCAAGGTTGCCCAACTCATCGACTAGGCCAAGCTCTAACGCCATTTGCCCCGTCCATACATGACCCTGTGCTACGCGCTCTACCGCGGCGGGGCTCATATTACGACCCTTCGCCACTATGCTGACAAATTGATTATAAGTATGCTCCACACTCATTTGGATCATTTGCTGCATATGCTTAGGTAAACCTGTGGTTAAGCCGGCGCCAACAAAGTCGGTCGTTCCTACCCCATCGGTATTAAGGCCTAGCTTGTGTAAGGCTTCTTCAAAGGTTAAAAATAAGCCAAACACGCCGATTGAGCCGGTTAAGGTAGTGGGCGCGGCATAAATTTTATCGGCATCGGCAGCTATCCAATAACCACCGGAAGCGGCGGTGCTACCCATAGAAATAACTAACGGTTTACCACTGCTTTTAAATGCTAATAGCGCCTGTCTAATTTGTTCTGCAGCAAAAGCACTGCCGCCGGGGCTATCAACGCGCAGTACCAGCGCGTGAATGCGCTCGTCTTGGCGAGCTTCATGAACTAGCTGACTTAATTGCTTATCATTAATGCTATTGGGCGTGGCGCTATCGCCGGACATAATAGCGCCACTGGCGGTAATGATGCCCACTGCTGGTATCGACTCTGGCGCGCCTTTCATCCGCGCTTGGTTATGGGCTAAGTAATGAGTTACTTCTAGGCTTGAATACTGATGGTCTTGCTTATTCCAACCCACTTGCTCGCCAACTAACGCCTGCATCTCGCTGCGGGTCGCCAGTTTATCTACTAAGCCTTGCTCAAGCGCATATTGCGCTAAATCCCCCTTTGCTTTAGCAAAGCGACTGAGCATTTGTTCTTTAGAGGGACTGATGTGATCACTTGGAATATGGCGCAAGCGAGTCACTTGGTCTTGATAGTGCTGCCATAACTGACCCAGCCAAAGCTGAGTATCTTCTTGGCTTTCTTGAGACATGTCATCGCGAATATAGGGCTCAACAAACGACTTATAGCTGCCAACTCTAAATACATGGGGCGTAATATTAAAGCGCTCAAATGCCGACTTATAATATAAACGATACACACCTAGCCCCTCAATGGTGACGCCACCTGCAGGATTAAGTAAGATTTTATCGGCATGAGCGGCTAAGTAATATTGGCTTTGCGTATAATTATCGCCCAGTGCATACACCGGCTTACCTGAGGCTTTAAATGCCTCAATAGCGTCGCCTACTTCATCAAGCTTAGTCATGCTTGACTCAGACATATCTTGTAATTGCAGTACTAAGGCGCCCACGCGCTCGTCGGTTTTTGCAAGCTCCAGTGCATCTTTAATTTGTTTTAAAGTCAGCGGTGGCGGCGTGTTATCGCCAGATAACCATCTCTGTGCCATGCGCTTTGGGCTGGCAGAGCCTTCTTTTTCTAATATGGAGCCTGAAATGGCCAGCGTTAACGCGCCGTGATCCGGTAACACTAGTGTTTCCTCGCTACTCAATAACATGACGACCACAGTCAGTAATAGGAGCAGTAACAAGGTTGAGATAATGAGTCGAATGGCTTTGATAACGCGAACCAATGCGCGAAAGAACCATTTAATTGCAGACCACATAAAAAATGCCTTAACCATCTGAGTTATCTTATGAAACTATTATGACGGCTCGTCTAACACATTACTATGTGCATTATTTTCTTAAGCAAATTTTATATTAAGCAAATAATGGCGTGGGCTTATCTAGCCTTGTTAATGCAATGTAAACAAATGTTTGAAAGTGCTAAAGGGATGCACTAGCCTCAAGGGGTTGATTAATGGCTAAGGCTGCGCGTTATGACTCACTATCCGCATTTGTTTACTCCTTTGGATTTAGGATTTACCCAGCTAAAAAATCGGCTGATCATGGGCTCGATGCACACCGGACTTGAAGAAGAGCGTGGCGGCTTTCATAAACTGGCGGCTTTTTATGGCGAGCGTGCAAAAGGGGGGGTGGGCTTAATTATTACAGGCGGCATAGCGCCTAATTTTCGAGGTCGCTTGCAGCCAAGAGCCAGCCAGCTTAGTTATGCGTGGCAACTAAAACGCCATCAACTCCTTACCCAAGCCGCGCATGAGGGCGGCGCTAAAATTGCGCTACAAATTTTGCATGCAGGGCGCTATGGCTTTCATCCTTTAGTGGTGGCGCCCAGTGCACTCGCCTGCGCTATTACTCCATTTGCGCCCAGCGCCATGTCTCAGCGCCAAATTAAGCGTTGTATTAATGACTTTGCTCACACTGCCTGGTTGTCGCAACAGGCCGGTTACGATGGCGTGGAGATCATGGGCTCAGAGGGCTATTTAATTAATCAATTTATATGTGCTAGGACGAATCAGCGCCAAGATGACTGGGGAGGCGATGCGCACCGGCGCCAGCGTTTTGCTGTGGAGATAGTCAGGGCGGTGCGCGCTAAGGTGGGTGAGCATTTTATTATTATTTTTCGCTTATCCATGTTGGACTTAGTGGAGTTGGGTTCAACCTTGAGTGAGGTGATTGAGCTGGCTCAAGCGTTAGAAGACGCCGGCGTGACTATGATTAATACCGGTATTGGTTGGCATGAGGCTCGCGTACCCACCATTGCTACCAGTGTGCCAAGAGCGGCGTTTACTTGGGTGACAGCCCGGGTAAAACAAAGTTTAACCGTGCCGGTTGTGGCAACAAATCGCATTAATACCCCCGAGATTGCCGAGCATATTTTAGCCACTAAACAAGCGGATCTGGTGTGTATGGCGCGTCCCTTTTTAGCCGATGCACACTTTGTCAATAAAGCAGCAAGCGGGCAAAGTGAGCGTATTAATACTTGTATTGCTTGTAACCAAGCGTGCTTGGATCAGGTGTTTGCTCAAAAACGTGCCAGCTGCTTAGTTAATCCCAGAGCCTGCTATGAGACTGAGCTTATAATAACGCCTGCGCTAGCACCTAAAAAATTAGCCGTAGTGGGCGCAGGGATGGCGGGGCTAAGCTTTGCTTGCCACGCGGCCGAGCGTGGTCATAACGTCACTTTATTTGAAGCGACGGATAAAATTGGTGGTCAATTTAATTTAGCAAAACACATTCCGGGTAAAGCAGAATTTGCCCAAACGCTGCGCTATTTTAGTCATCATTTAGTCGATACAGGGGTGACGCTGTGCTTAAACACCCTAGCAGAGCTAGACGCGCTGAGCGGCTTTGATGAAGTGATATTAGCCAGTGGTATTACGCCTCGTACCATTACCCTTGAGGGCCACGCTCACTCTAAAGTGGCTACCTATATCGAGGTCTTGACGGGCCAAGTTAAAGTAGGGGAAAAGGTCGCCATTATCGGTGCGGGTGGCATTGGTTTTGATGTCGCCCAGTGGTTGGTGATGGAGGAAGAGCAAACGCTTGAGCAATGGCAGGCACAGTGGGGCATAGATAGTCAGTATCGCCACGCCGGTGGCTTAACTGAGCCCCGTCTTGCGAGGCCCAAGCGCCAAGTGTGGTTATTACAACGTAAAGAGGGCAAACCCGGTAAACGCCTTGGCAAAACCACCGGCTGGATCCATAGAGCCAGCTTGCGCCAACACCAAGTAAAGATGTGGGCGGGAGTGACGTACCATAAGGTAGATGATGCGGGATTGCATGTAGAGTACCAAGGCCAAAAGCTGTGTTTGGCGGTGGATAATGTGATTATTTGTGCCGGACAAATACCCAATCGCGCGCTATTAGCCCCGTTGCAAGCCAAGGGCATGAGCACGCACTTGATCGGGGGTGCCGATGTGGCAACAGAGCTGGATGCTAAGCGCGCTATTGCTCAAGGGCTGGCGCTAGCGTTAAAAATTTAATCACTCTTGCTTAAAAAACAGCACACAGCGCTAAGCGCTGCCATTGATACTTTAGTCTTGAGGGCGGGGCTGCTATGGTATTGCCTCTCAGCTTGTTGCTTAAATTTTTAAAGGTGTAATACATGGACGCTTTGCAACTATTATTGAATCGCCATTCTAATCCGCGCTTAAACGAACCTGCCCCTGCGGGTGAGCAATTAGAGACCATTTTTAAAGCGGGATTGCGCGCGCCGGATCACGCCGGTTTAACGCCGTGGGAATTTATTGTTTTTGAAGGTGAACAGCGCCAGTTACTCGGTGATATTTTAGCCAATGCTACTGCGGCTAAAGGTAATGACGCCGAAGCGATTGAAGGCGCTCGTAAAGCGCCACTGCGCGCACCTATGGTGATCACTGTGGTCGCTAAAGTGACAGAGCACGATAAAGTGCCGCGCTTAGAGCAAGAATTGTCGGCAGGCTGTGCACTGCTATCCATGCAAATGGCGGCGCAAGCGTTAGGCTTTAATGGCATTTGGCGTACCGGCTGGTTTGCCTTTGATCGTGGGGTACATAGCGAGCTAGGGTTAAAAGAACAAGACCAGATTGTGGGCTTCTTATATTTAGGCACGCCGCAAAAAGACCTACGCAAAGTCACTGAGCATGAAATAGCGCCTTTTGTTCGCTACTTTGGCCAGTAATAGCGCAATTGCTAACGTAAAAATAAAAGCGAACAGAAATAAAAAAAGACACCTAAGGTGTCTTTTTTAATGCTTTGAAGCTCAGCCTTTAGGCGGCGCTAGTTTTAGCTCGCGTTTATCCCAAAAGATAAAGGCGCCAGCGCCTAAACTGCCAAACATGACGCCTAATATGCTACTGGCTAAAATATCGACCGGCCAATGTAAACCCAGTAACAGTCGGGAATAACACACTCCCACCGCCCATACACTGAGACCGGCAATAAGCCATTTAGAACGCTGGCGATAAGCTAAGAGTAAACAATAAAAGCTAGCGATAGTCATGGCGGCAATGGAATGGCCAGAGGGGAAAGAGTAACTGACCTCATCTTGCCAGTGTAATTTTAACCAGTTAGGTACTTCGTCTTCTGAATAATCACTGACGCTATTAGCAATCCATTGTTCACGAGTTTTGGGTAACTGCGCATAAAAGCTATTACTGTCAGTCAGACGACCTTCCTCGGCTAACCACACTATATAAGGACGAGGTTCTTTAAAGAATTGCTTAGCCACGGATTTCGTTACAAAAGCGCTACCCAGTGCGCCCATTAAACAAAAGAAAAATACAATATATTGACCGCGACGCCGGCGCCACTTAAATAAGGTCAATACGCTCAGTAGTGATAAAATAATAGCGATGCCTATTTCATCTATGGTCAGCGTTAGGCTATAGGCAAACATTGCGGGTATTTCATCTAAGTCGAGCAAAGGAAACCACTGCCATTGCCATTGATAGCCAAGGCTGGCAACGGCCACCGGTAACACCAGTAATAACGGTAATATATAAAAAATACGGGAGTTCATAAGGGCGTTAACTATAAAATTGGCGAAAAAGAATAGCGCGATATTAACAAATAGCGCCACTATTGATAGCTGAAATTTATTTCATTAGCCGCTAACATACCTGGGCCTTCAGGAGGAAAATATGAAAATACTCGCCGACGAAAATATGCCCTACGTTCATGATTTATTTGGTGATTGGGCTGAGATTGTGACTTGCCCCGGTCGAGAGATGACTCCTGAGCAGTTGATTGATATCGATGTATTACTGGTGCGCTCTATTACCCGCGTGGACGCCGCTTTACTTGCTAAAGCTAATCGCTTGCGCTTTGTAGGTACCGCCACCATTGGCTGTGATCACATAGACACCTCGTTATTAACCGAGCGTGGCATTGCTTTTTCCAGGGCGCCCGGCTGTAACAAGGTGGGGGTAGGGGATTACGTATTAGCCGCATTATTAAAGGTAGGCGAACACAAACAGTGGTCACTGGCTGATAAAACCATTGCGGTAGTGGGGGTGGGTAATACCGGCTTACAAGTGGTGGCGCGCGCCCAAGCATTAGGCATGCGAGTGTGGCGTTGTGACCCTTTTAAAGCACAGCGCGACCCGACAGCTTTTGTCGAGTTAGCCCAAGCCTTAACGGCGGATATTGTGAGCTTTCATGTACCTATCACGACTCAAGGCCCTTACCCCACCTGGCATTTATTAGATAAAGCGGCCATTGACTGCTTACACCCTGAGCAAGTATTAATTAACGCTTGTCGGGGAGAGGTGTGGGATAATAAGGCTTTATTAGCACGCCAGCAGCGCGGTGCGCCGCTGACCTTAGTGATGGATGTATGGGAAAATGAACCACAGGTGCTGGCACCGCTTGTGCCCTACACCTTAATAGCAACGCCGCATATTGCCGGTTATAGCTTAGAAGGTAAGGCCAGAGGAACTTATGCTCTTTATGAAGCGCTCGCCTCTCATTATCAGCTGGAGCTAAAACATAGCTTAGCGCAGTTATTACCACGGGCGGACTTTACTCAAGTGACGGTTAATACTGCGCTGACGCAGTCGTGTATCGCCCGTTTAGTGGGCTTGGTTTATGACATTGAAAAAGACGATGCTCGCTTTAGAGCCGCGTTGACTGCGCCTGATTTTTTTGATCGCCTGCGCAAGCATTACCCTGAACGGCGAGAGTTGGCTTCGTTGCAATTAATTGGCGCATCAATCGATGACACAGCGCAGACTTTAGGTTTTAAAATATAAACATTACTCGCCAATAGCGTAAGATTGCCTCTATTGATGGTAAGTGACTTAACTTCGGTTCCTATTGGCACCGTTTTTTCTACACTCTTTATTTATACGTCGGCCATTGCCGCGCTTAAGCTGCCACTTTTGGCTTAGCGTCAGCACAAAGGACACAAAAACTCGATGAAACGACTCAAACCCTATCTTGGTGTGGGCATTGCGGCTTGGGTAGCCAGCGCGTCTTTGGTCATGGCTCAAGAAGATTTTTATATTGAGCTTAGGGGCCCAGAAGGCCAGTCTAGCGCGCAAACTCGCCAAGCGCCCGCTGCTCGCCCAGTACAGCAAGTGGCTCCTGCTCAAGCAAGCCGACCTATTCAACAAATTGGCAGTGCGCAAACCACCAGTGGACGTTATGGGCCTATTCGTAGTACCGACACCTTATGGACCATAGCGGAAAAATATACCCGTTCCCCGGTGACAGTACAGCAAACCATGGTGGCCTTATATCATCTTAATCCGCGCTCTTTTGTACGCGGTAATATTAATAACCTTCAGCGCGGTGCTTATTTACGTTTGCCTACCGAAAGCCAAGCTCGCCAGCGCTCAGCAGGGGAGGCACAAGCGGAATTTGGCCGCTTAACTCGCCAAGGTAATCGCCGTGTTACCCAGGCTGCAACCGCGCCTAAGCCGGTGCTAGCAGCCACCTCACAACCAAAAACTGGGGTGACTGCTCCTAAACCGGCCGCTGCGACGCCTGCAGCACCTAAAGCATCTACTAAAGCTGCGCCCAACGTGGCGCAACCACCGAAAAATGAGCCAGCGGTGGCCAGTAATGGGCTGAGTGAGCCAAAAGCTGCGGCTAAGCCTACTGTTACGCCAGCGCCTAGCGCGGTGACTGAGTCTGAGAGTGTCGAGCCGGCGAGTCCTGCGACAACGCCGCAAAGTGTCGAAGAGGCCCAGCTTACTCGCTTACAATTACAGCTAATGGATGAGCTGCGTGAGCAAGTGTCTATGTCTAATGAGCAGCTGGCTAATTTATCCGATAACAATCAAGCGTTGCGCCAGCACTTAGCGCAATTAACAGCCGAGGTGGCAGCACTTAAAGCCAGTGCTGAGACTCCTACAGCGCCAGAAGCAGAGCCTGAGGAGGAGGGCTGGTTTAAAGAGCTACTGAATAACCCGCTTAACCTGGCATTGTTATTAATATTACCGGCATTATTGTTGTTAGCGTTATTTACGCTGTGGTGGCGTAATCGCGAGAAGCGTGACTTAGTTGAGCAAGAACAAGCCTTAGCTGAAACCAGCATTTTAATGGAAGAAGATAAGGACGAGTTTTCTGACTTATTTAGCTCAGAGCCAGAAGAAACACTGCTTAATGAACAAGAAGAAACGATTGAGCCAGCACCTATTGCTGAGCAAAATATTGATGAAGATGCCTTTGCGCGCTTCTTAGAAGAGCAACAGCAACTGGAAGAAGTAGAAGCTGAACAACAAGTACCTGCGCCCCCTGCTGAGCCAGAAGTTGAGCCAGAAGCTGAGCCAAATGAAGGCCCCCTAGAAGATACTTTATTTGATGATGAAGCCTCATTCACAAGCTCTGATGATGCACTAAGTAATGAAGAGCTTGATGATCTGTTTAGCATGACCGCCACTCAAGACGATATTGGCTTAACTGCTGATGAACAGGCGTTGTCAGAAGAAGATACCGCGTCTGAGGCCAGTGTTGAGGACGCTTTTGCTGAACAAGACTTGTTTGCTGTAGACCCCCAAGCCAGCGACGCTGACAGCGAGGAGTTAGCAAGTGATTGGCTAAATGGTCCCTTATCGCCTGAGCAATTAGCGGCGGCGGGCTTAAGTGAAGTGGCACCCAGCGAGTCTGAGCTTAAGACACCGGTGACGGCCGCGCAAACTGAACAAGCCAGTGATGAGGCCGATACGCCGCCTGCGCGCTTAATGGATGACTGGCCAGAGCCCGTCGCCGAGGCTGAGCCTGAAGACACTGTTGAGCCCTATGTCTCAGTAGATGAGTTAATGGCTGATGCAGAACGCGGCGAGGGACCTGAGCCTGACTTGGAGCGGTCTTTAAATCTAGAGCTTGATGACTATGCCAATGTCATGGGGCAAGGGCAAAATGTAGATATCGATATTGATGAGGGCGGCGTAAGTAGTCAATTAGACTTAGCGCGTGCTTATCTGGAAATTGATGATGCCGACAGTGCCCGTGACTTGCTTAACCAAGCGCTAGAGCGAGGTAACGCCGAACAGCAGCGCGATGCGAAGAAGCTTTTACAACGCTTAGATAAGCGCGCTTAACCTCCACCGGCCCACCTCTGTGGGCCGGTTGTTCAATTTATTTATTTTAAGAGTATAATTGCCCTCTTTTTAATCCCTTGGAAGTGATTTATGCGCATTGCTCTTGGCATCGAGTATGACGGAAGCCAGTATTGTGGCTGGCAACGACAGCGAGAAGTGCCCAGTGTGCAAGCTGAAGTAGAAAAAGCCCTTTCAAAAATTGCCGATCATCCGGTCATGGTTCAATGTGCGGGTCGTACCGACACCGGTGTCCACGGTCTTGGGCAGGTGGTGCATTTTGATACCGACGCCGATCGTAAAGCCAGTGCTTGGACGTTAGGCATGAATGCTAATTTACCGCCAGATATTGCCGTGCGCTGGGTAAAGCCGATGAATGATGATTTTCATGCGCGCTTTAGTGCCATTGCTCGTCGCTATCGTTATATTATTTATAACCATAATATGCGCCCCGCTATTTTACACAGTGGGGTGAGTCATTATGTAGGGCAGCTAGACGCTGAGCGTATGCATGCGGCGGGGCAGTGCTTGTTAGGTGAGCATGACTTTACGTCTTTTAGAGCCTTGCAATGCCAGTCACACAGCCCAGTGCGCACTATTTTACATTTAAATGTGCAACGCTATGGAGATTATGTGGTGCTAGATATTAAGGCCAATGCTTTTGTCCATCATATGGTGCGCAATATCGCCGGCACCTTAATTAAAGTGGGCTTGGGTGAAGCACCGCTGCAATGGGTGCAAGAGGTGTTAGCGGTTCGCGATCGTCGCTTAGCTGGACACACGGCAAAAGCGGGGGGCTTATATATGGTGGCCGTCGATTATCCTGAAACTTTTGCGCTGCCCAAGCCTGCAGTCGGCCCCCTATGGCTACCGGAGGCGCTGCGCTAAGCAGATAGATGATGAAAAAGAGCTTAATGTGCTTAACTAAGTCGCAACTCGGCTTTTATTATCCACGGGATAACAGATTTACTACGCTTTTTATCAACCTTTAGGCTGAGATATGGTTTAATGCCGCCATTAATGGCGGCGCTTGCTGACTAATACCTAACAGCAACCTCCAGCCTGTAGATTAATGATGCAATTACGCTAAGGATTTCCATGAGTTGGCTAGATAAAATTCTTCCTAAGAATAAAAACATCGGTGTACGTCGTCAAAACATCCCAGAAGGGGTATGGAGTAAGTGCTCCAGCTGTGAGCAGGTCTTATATCGTGCCGAGCTCGACCGTCATTTAGAAGTGTGCCCAAAGTGTGATCACCATATGCGCATTGGCGCGCGCTTGCGCTTAGATAAATTTTTAGATACTGAAAATCGTGTGGAGCTGGGCGAAGAGTTTGAGCCACAAGATGTATTGAAATTTAAAGACTCCAAGCGCTATAAAGACCGAATTAGTGCGGCTCAAAAATCCAGTAATGAAAAAGATGCCCTGGTTGCCATGACCGGTACCTTAAAGGGGATTCCCGTCGCCGTGTGCGCCTTTGAGTTCTCATTTATGGGTGGCTCTATGGCGTCAGTGGTGGGGGCGCGCTTTATTGCCGCAGTAAATGCTTGTATTGAAGAGCGTCGCGCACTGATCTGTTTTTCTGCCTCAGGTGGTGCTCGCATGCAAGAAGCCTTGTTTTCTTTGATGCAAATGGCTAAAACCAGTGCCGCCCTTAATCGCTTATCACAAGCAGGCTTGCCTTATATCTCGGTATTAACTGACCCCACCATGGGCGGTGTGTCTGCCAGTCTTGCCATGTTAGGTGATATTAATGTGGCTGAGCCAAAGGCATTAATCGGCTTTGCTGGCCCGCGCGTTATTGAGCAAACGGTGCGTGAAAAGCTCCCTGAGGGCTTTCAGCGCAGCGAGTTTTTGTTAGAGCATGGTGCTATTGATATGATCATTGATCGCCGTGAAATGCGCGATAAAGTTGCCGGAGTAGTTGGCAAACTGATGAACGTCGAGCCCAGCGAGCCATCCCCTGTGGATCATGAGCAGGTTGGTGCATAATGAGCCCACAGCCGGCCACTCATACCCGCAGCTTAGCTGATTGGCTATTGGTGTTAGACGAGCTCAATGTGGCGCACATTGAGCTTGGGTTAGCCCGCATGCAAGTGGTGGCAAGTCGCTTAGGTTTGTTAAGTTTGCCAAGCCATGTCATCACAGTGGGGGGGACTAATGGTAAAGGCACCACCTGCGCCTTGATAGAGGCGATGTTAAGTGCCGGTGGTATCAGTGTCGGCGTGTACTCCTCTCCGCATCTAGTGGATTATCGCGAGCGCGTGCGAATTAATGGTGATAGCCCCAGTACGACTCAATTTTGTGCCGCCTTTGCAGCAGTAGCAGCGGCGCGAGTGAGTGCAGACGGAGCGCCCACTGCGTTAACCTATTTTGAATTCACTACTTTAGCTGCGTTATGGCTGTTTCGTGAAGCCGCTCCCCAAGTAGTGTTATTAGAAGTAGGGCTAGGAGGGCGCTTAGATGCCACCAATGTCGTGGCCTCAGATCAAACCGTGGTTACTACAGTTTCGCTCGATCACACCGACTGGTTAGGCGAGGAACGTGAGAGTGTGGGCTTTGAAAAAGCGGGTATTTTTAAAGCGAAAAAGCCCGCCGTGTGCGGTGACGCCATCCCACCGCGCTCCTTAGTTGCTCATGCAGCCAGTATGAATACGCCCTTATATTGCAATGGGCGTGATTATCACTGGCAAGTGAAGGGCGCTAGCTGGTCTTTTAATGGTCTCGGCTTAGAGCTAAGGGATTTGCCGCTACCTCTGTTGCCGGTAATGAATGCTGCCACCGCGCTAGCAACCCTCGCCTTGTCACCTTTTAACCTAAATGAACAGGTTATCCATCAAGGCTTGCGAGCAGCGCAATTAACAGGGCGTTTGCAACAGCTTAGCCCGCAATTATGGCTAGATGTGGCACATAACCCTGAGTCGGCGCAATACTTGGCCAGTCAAATACCCCGTCTGCGCCAAGGTGGCCGATTATTGGCGGTGGTGGGCATGCTTAAAGATAAAGACATTGAGCATACTTTAAGTGCGCTTAGTGAGCTGTTTGATAGTTGGTATTTAGCAAGCTTACCAGGCCCTCGAGGTGCGAGTGCTGCTGAGCTTGCCCAGTGGCAAAGCGGAGCATGCTTTGACTCAGTTATCGATGCACTTGCTGGTGCCGAGCACGCAGCCCAGGCCGACGATGTTATTGTTGTTTTTGGTTCTTTTTTTACCGTGGCCGATGTACTCGCAGCCCGGTCTGTAATAACTCACCCCACATTTTAGCCCAAGCGGCGTGCACTAAAGGAGCGAGCATTGGCTACACAATTTCAGCAGCGATTAATTGGTACCGTGATCTTGGTAGCCATAGGCGTGATATTTTTACCCGACTTGCTTAGTGGTAAAAAGCAGCTCGTGCCTGATGAAGCGGTCACGATTCCGCTGCGCCCTGAATTAGCCGCGCCTTTACCCGCGATTACTCCGCCGCCGCGCCCCGGCACTGAGGCCGCAGGGCGTGCTGCAGAAGCCGCAGCTCAAGTGGCAGCAGCAACTGAACAGCTTGCGGCTCAGCAAGCAGCCGAGCCAGCTCAACCTACAGCAAAGCCCGAAGCTAAACCTGAGGTGTGGACGATTGAACAAACTCAAGAAGCCGCACCGGTTGCACCTAAGCCTGCCCCCGCTGCGTCCCAAGAAAAGCCTCAACCTGCGCCTAAGGCCATGGAGCAAACCACAACCCAACCTAAATTAAGTGCCGGCCAAGTTCAGCAAATTGAACCTAAAGCGGCGCCCAAAACGAGTGAGCCTAAGCCAGCGGCGGCGACGCAAGGTCAGTTTATCGTGCAGTTAGGTGCGTTTAAGAATGCGGCAAACGTGAATGCCTTAGTACAAAAACTAAAAGCGGCCGGCTATAACGCCCAAACCACGCCAAGCCCTGCGCGAGAGGGCGAGATTAATCGGGTGTGGATTGGGCCAGATAGTAAAGCGCGCTTAGAGCAACAATTACCCGCACTCCAACGCTTAACTGGCTTAAGTGGTAGTGTGAGAGCTAAGTAATAGCGTTAAGCTCACTGTGCTAAATTAAAAAACATAATAACCCGAGCCTGTTTGCAGGCTCGGGTTATTTATTAGCGTGAGCGTTAAGTTATATTTTTCTAGCTGCAGGTATTTGCTGAGTGATGCAATGAATATTGCCACCCCCCAATAAAATTTCCCGTGCTGGTAGGCCGATTATCTCGAGCTCTGGAAAAATTTCTTCTAGTAGCTGATGGGCATTGTTATCGGTTTTGGCATCTAATAGCGGATAAATAAGCCGATTATTGGTGATTAAAAAATTTACATACGAGCCCGCCATACGCTCCCCGGCTATTCGCGGCTGAGCGGTGCTGGCTTGTACGCCGCTCGCTTCTTCATCGGTGATGGTTAAGGGGCCAGGCTGGGGGAGTTTCCAAATTTTTAATGCTCGACCCTTAGCATCGCGCGCTTGACTTAATACCTGATACGCGGCCTGAGAGCGGTCATATTGGGGGTCTGCTTGATCGTCACACCAGTGCAAGATAACTTCACCAGGGCGGGCAAAGCAGGCCATATTATCAATATGGCCGTCGGTTTCATCCAGATAGACACCCTTAGGTAGCCAAATAAAATGACTGACTCCCAGCTGAGTACTGAGCTCTTGCTCAATCTCGGCTTGGCTCCAGTTAGGATTACGATTGGAGTTTAATAAGCATTCTTTAGTGGTTAATAAGGTGCCCTCGCCATCAACATGAATAGCGCCGCCTTCTAAAATCAAAGGCGAGTCTCGCTTTGGGATAGCATGCTGGGCTAGCATAGCGCCGGCGACCGCTTGGTCTTGGCTCCAAGACTCATATAAGCCGCCTTGTGTGCCGCCCCATGCATTAAATACCCAATTAATACCTACACGCTCACCTTCAGCATTAAGTACGACAGTAGGGCCAGTATCGCGCGCCCACGCATCATCACTTTCAATCGCCACCAGTGTTATATCACTTGGCATAATGGCGCGCGCCTTATACATATGCTCTGCGGGCACGGCCATATAGACAGGCGTGACCTTAGCAATAAGGCGCGCTAATTCACTAAAGGTCGTTTGTGCCGGTGCGCCCTTATTTCGCCAATTATCAGGTCGATAGGGCCAAATCATCCACACCGCCGCTTGGGGCGCCCATTCGCCTGGCATCATTAGGGAGCTCATTAGTGGCCACCTTGGCGCTGACCATCAGAAGTTTGCAACATGGGGTACATGGCGGGGCGGCGATCGCGAAATAATCCCCAGCTAGCACGGATTTTTGCTATTTCTGCCAAGTCAAAGCTTTGTACGATAACGCCTTCGCTGGTTTTATCGGCCTGCTGGACTAATGCGCCCAGTTCATCGGTAATAAAAGAAGAGCCATAAAACGTGGTGTGCAAGCCATCGATAAACTTACTGTGCTCAGTACCAATTCGATTTGAAGCAATCACTGGGATCACGTTGGCTGCAGCATGACCTTGCTGAGTGCGCGTCCAATGGGGCTGGCTATCAATACTCGCATCTTGTGGCTCGCTGCCAATGGCGGTAGGGAAGAAGAGTAACTCGGCACCCATCAAGCTTAAGCTGCGAGCGGTTTCTGGAAACCATTGATCCCAGCAAATGGCCACGCCAATTTTTGCATATCGCGTTTGCCACACCTTAAAGCCGGTATCACCTGGGGTGAAAAATTGTTTTTCTTGATAACCTGGGCCATTAGGAATATGGGTTTTACGGTATAGGTCCAGCACGCTGCCATCGGCATCAATGACCACTAACGAGTTATAAAAGGCATTGCCCGCACGCTCAAAAAAACTGAGCGGCAATACTACCGCCAGCTCTTTAGCGAGCGCTTGAAAGTGCTGAATTAAGGGGCTGTTATCGACTTCTTGTGCGAGAGCAAAGTGCTCGGGGCTTTGGTCGATACAAAAATAGGGGGCGGCAAAGAGCTCTTGGATCAAAATAATCTGTGCGCCTTGTTGGGCGGCGTCACGAACTAATTGCTCGGCGCGGCGAATATTGTCTTCTAAATTCCAGCTGCACGCCATTTGGCTAGCAGCGACCGTAACTGTAGTCATAACATTCCTCAAGATAGGGGCTGACTCTTTAATGTAGAGCAAAGGAAATGACAGCGCATAAAAAACAGAGAGCAGCCTTCAGTCTGCTTCAAAGAGCATAGGCAATAGTGTGCCTTGCTCAACTCTTAGCCGCAATGGCTAAAAGTCGCTGTAAAAAAGCCGCTCTTTTTTAAAAGTAGCGGCTGTTATTTAGGTAAAGGAGCTAGCTAGAGCACCATGGCGGCTATCCAACCAAAGATAATCAAGGGGATATTATAATGGATAAAAGTCGGTACCACAGAGTCCCAAATATGGTCGTGTTGACCGTCGGCGTTTAACCCCGACGTTGGGCCCAGCGTTGAGTCTGAAGCAGGTGAGCCTGCATCACCCAATGCACCAGCTGTACCTATAATAGCCAGCGCGGCTATCGGTGAAAAACCAAGCGCTAGACACAAGGGCGCATAAATAGGCGCAATAATAGGAATGGTAGAAAAAGAAGAGCCAATCCCCATTGTAATCAACAAGCCCACCACCAGCATCATTAAGGCAGCTAATGCCTTGTTGTCGCCCATAGTCAGCTCTACGGCGGCCACTAAGCTGGTGATGCCATCGGTTTCTTTGATCACACTAGCAAAGCCTGCTGCAGCAATCATAATAAAACCAATTAACGACATCATTTTTACCCCTTGGGTAAAAGCATCTTGGCTTTCTTTATATTTGATCACACCGCCTAGGGTAAAAATCACAAAGCCGACCATGGCTCCTAAAATAATGGAGTTACTATAAAGCTGTAAGCTCAGCGCGGCGATAATAGCCACCAACGCCACCATTAAGTGCGCAACATTTATCTGAATATGCTCAGGCTCCACGGCCATAATTTTGCTTTCATCATACAAGCGAGGCTTGCGATAGCTAAAAAATAGCGCCACCAATAGGCCGAGAAACATACCAAATACCGGAATGCCCATGGCAGTAGGCAACATAGACTTGGTTACTTCTACGCCGTTTTCTAACATATTAGCTAATAGCACTGTATGCAAAAAGATGCCGCCAAAGCCCACGGGTAACATCATATAGGTGGCTGTTAAGCCAAAAGTTAATACGCAAGCCACAGCACGACGGTCTAGCTTAAGTTTGGCCATCACATGGAGCAGAGGCGGAATTAAGATAGGAATAAAGGCAATGTGTACCGGCACCAAATTCTGCGAGGCTACCGCAGCCAATAAGAGGGTGCTGAGCAACAGCGCTTTAATCCACAGCATACGCCCAGCACTGGCGTCTTGGCCAAGCGCTTTAATAATCTTAAAAGCTAAAAGGTCAGTAATGCCCGAGCGAGCAATGGCCACGGCAAACGCGCCTAACATAGCGTAACTTAAGGCAATGGTGGCACCGCCTCCTAAGCCTTGTGCAAAAACATTTGCCGCTTCGGTGAGTGATAAGCCGCCCACCATTCCCCCGACCATGGCACTCAAAGAGATGGCAATGACGACGTTAATGCGCATTAAGCTCAGCACCAGCATTAAGCCGACGGCGATAACTACCGGATTCATTGGGTTTCCTTAGAATTTTTAAAAAAATAAATTAATTGCGCTTAGTGTGCGAATTTCACGCTAAAAGTCGAGGTGTTTCGTTATTTTATTGGGCAAGATGCGCAGAAAACACTAATTTTTACGATTAACGCCCGCTTTTATACATTTGTTGTATGAATTTTATGCAAACGAACGACAATTCGATATTCTTAAGGCGTTGCCTCTTGGGTTTTAAGGTGAGCGCCCCTATATAGGTAATGAACGACGAGATTTGCGGCACTTGCTGCCCCAAGTCCAAATGTAAATCCACCAAGGAGATAGACATGAGCGTATTGGTTGGCCGTCAGGCCCCTGACTTTACCGCTGCAGCAGTATTGGGTAATGGCGAGATCGTTGAAAACTTCAACCTCAAAGAGTTCACTAAAGGCAAAGCTGCGGTATTGTTTTTCTACCCGCTAGACTTCACCTTCGTGTGCCCTTCAGAGCTAATTGCCTTTGATGATCGTTTTGAAGAGTTTCAAAAGCGCGGCGTTGAAGTGATCGGCGTGTCCATCGACTCTCAGTTTAGCCATAACGCATGGCGTAACACCAGTGTTGAAAATGGCGGTATTGGCCAAGTTAAATACCCACTGGTTGCCGACGTTAAGCACGAAATTTGTAAAGCATACGATGTTGAGCACCCAGAAGCCGGCGTGGCTTTCCGTGGTTCTTTCTTGATCGATAATAACGGTCAAGTTCGCCACCAAGTGGTTAACGATCTGCCACTGGGCCGTAACATTGATGAAATGTTACGTATGGTTGATGCGCTGCAGTTCCACGAAGAGCACGGCGAAGTGTGCCCTGCACAGTGGGAGAAAGGAAAACAAGGTATGCAAGCCTCTACTGAAGGTGTGGCTGCCTACTTAAGCCAGCACTCTGCTGACTTAAAGCGTTAATCAGCGCTTAATCTAATTATTAACAATGCCGACAATTTATTGTCGGCATTTTTTTATTCATTAATTAACCGCTTAAGCCAATGCCGGCGCGCGCAGTAAAGATAACAGCGATTGTGCATGGCGACAGGCTTCACGTCCTAAATCAGTTAAATACCCCCCATCTTGTAAGGTAATTAAGCCTTTGTCATATAAAGATTGAGCCGCGCTAACTAAGCCTGGCTCGGCATCTTTGTGCACCTTAATGCCTTGTTGAGTGGTGTCTAAATCAAATTTAAGTAATAAGTTGAGCTCATGTAACGATGACGTCTCATAGCGCATTAGGCATCCCTTAATGAAATAATGACAATAGTGTTACGTTAGCCTGTTATGGCCACTTTGGTTGCGTTATAGCTCACAATCAGCGCTGAGATTTTATAAGTCTTGTGACTTGCATCACAGGCTAGAGAGGTTGATCATAGATGGCATTTAAATCATCGCAAGGAACCTGCTGCCATGAGCGCGATTAATATGTCGGACGCCAAATTCTTTATTAGTGATAAACAGATATTAAGTATTGCTAATTTAAAGATAGAACAAGGGCAGTGTTGGAGCTTTGTGGGCGCAAATGGCAGCGGTAAAACTGCCTTGGCGCGTGCCCTTGCGGGTGAGCTAACTCTGATGCAAGGTACAGCAGAAAACAGCTTTAAGTCGATTGAATGGGTCTCTTTTGAGCAGCTGCAAGCGTTAGCAGATCGTGAGCGTGAGCAAGATGAGAGTGATTTTCTTGATTATCAAGATACGGGGCGCAGCGCCCGAGAGCTCATATTAGAGTTAGGCGCCAGTGATGGCGAGCTAAGCGAATTAGCCCATCGTTTTGGCATTCGCGCTTTATTGGATCGCAGCTTTCAAGTGTTATCTACCGGCGAAACCCGCAAAGTATTGTTATGTCGCGCCTTATTACAAAAACCTGAGTTATTAGTGTTAGATGAGCCCTTTGACGGCCTAGATGTCGATGCTCATGCCAGCTTAATGACGTTGTTAGCGCAGCTGGTAGCCAGCGGCCTAACCTTAGTACTGATTATTAATCGTTTAGAAGAGTTACCCGATTTTAGTGATCAACTCGGATTACTGACTGAGTGTGAGCTTAGTGTGACGGGGCCAAGAGCTGAGGTGGCGGCTTCGGCTGAGCTTAGTCAACTGCGCCATTTAGCTAATATGGAAGCAGCTGCACAGCGTTTGCCAGCGGCGGATCCCGATGCTAAGACGCGCAAACTCGATAAAGAAACCCCGCGTATCATAATGCGCAATATGTTAATCAACTACGGTGATAAACAAGTATTAGCGGGCTTAAACTGGCAAGTTGATCCCGGCGAGCATTGGCAGGTAATGGGGCCCAATGGTGCGGGGAAGTCCACACTATTAAGTTTAGTGACCGGCGATCATCCGCAAGGTTACAGTAATGACTTAACCTTATTTGGCCGGCGCCGAGGCAGTGGTGAAAGTATTTGGGAAATCAAACAATATATTGGTTATGTCAGTACCAGCATGCAACAAGATTATAGAGTGACTACCACCCCGAAAGCGGTGATTTTGTCGGGCTTTTTTGACTCTATCGGAGTTTACCAACAGCCGGGAGACACTCAGCTTAAGTTAGCACAAGAGTGGTTGGAGTTATTAGGCATGAGCCAGTTAGCTAATGAGCCATTTCATCAGTTATCCTACGGCCAGCAACGCTTATTATTGATTGCTCGCGCCATGGTTAAGCACCCACCGTTGCTAATTTTGGATGAGCCACTTCAAGGCTTAGATAGTTTTAACCGTCATTGGGTGAAACGTTGGATTGACTTGTTGGTCGGCGAAGGGGACACCCAATTATTATTTGTGTCTCACCACCAACAAGATGCGCCCAGCTGTATTACGCATCGCTTGCGCTTTGTCGCCCAAGACGAGGGTTTTGGCTTTGTAGTAGGCAAAATTTAGCACTTCCTACCTCTAGCTAAAATAAATGCACAAGGGCGTTTAACAGCCGCAGTCAATTTAATGCTGCGGCTGTTGCATTTTGCTCTTAAGTTAGGAGGCTGATGAGTCGGTGCTGGCACAAGAGGCGATTTCTGAGCCGACAGCCTCGTTTTCAACGGGAGCTAGCGGCCAGCCACCTAAGCTTTTCCAGCGATTAACAATAGAGCAAAAAAGTTCGGTGGTTTTTTGGGTATCATAGAGGGCGCTATGGGCTTCTTTATTATCAAATTGAATGCCCGCGGTTTTACACGCTTTAGCAAGCACCGTCTGCCCTAAGGCGAGGCCGGCAAGTGTTGCCGTATCAAAAGTTGCAAAGGGGTGGAAGGGGTTGCGTTTTAACTCGGCGCGTTCAGCGGCGGCCATAACGAAGCCATGATCAAAAGACGCATTGTGCGCCACCATAATGGCGCGCTGACAATGATTGGCTTTTAAGCCTTTGCGGATCCCTTTAAAGATATGGTCGAGCGCTTCACGTTCACTCACCGCGCCACGCAGTGCGCTATGAGGGTCGATGCCGGTAAAGGCGAGGGCAGCGGGCTCAAGGTTAGCTCCTTCAAACGGAGCGACATGGAAATGAAAACTTTGATCCTGAACCAACCAGCCGTTTTTATCCATTTTAAGCGTAATAGCGGCAATCTCTAGCAAGGCGTCGGTTTTGGCATTAAAGCCGCCGGTTTCTACGTCTATCACTACAGGGTAGTAACCACGAAAGCGTTCATTAAGCTGAGTTAAAGTTGCGGTTGCCGTCATTATTGTCCTAATTCACCATCAAAACTGGGAGGCTATTATGCCTTAATCAGTGACCATCGTCGCCTATCTCGCAAAAACTCACGACGATTTAGCTCTAAAATAAGCAAAGTGCTGGTTAAGTGTGCAAACGGTTGCCTTTGGCCAAAAAAACATTGCACCTTAGCTCAGCCTTGCTTACTATACGCCCCGCTGAACGAACAAGATTCGATTTAGTTAGCAAAGTGACATACCACTTTTAAATTAAGTATGACTACAATTTGGTGAGGTGTCCGAGTGGCTGAAGGAGCTCGCCTGGAAAGCGTGTATACGGCAACGTATCGTGGGTTCGAATCCCACCCTCACCGCCAAATTATCAATTAAACCCTTGTTAACACAAGGGTTTTTTTGTGTTTGTTTAACAGTGTTGCTTATTCTTGGGGTAGATGCTGCGGCGCCCGTGAGCTAGCTAAGTAAGTGCGCAGTAAGCTTGCAAACTCGCCTGCATCGCGATCTAGGGAAGACTCGTGAATGAGTAAGTCATAGCCGTATAAATCTCGTAAATGCCCTAAGCGATGCCCCAGCATAGCGGTAAGCCCCGTGTATTGATGGCCCCCTGCTGAGCGAAACTGACTGTCTTCAATAAGCCAATCATGGAGCTCATGGCGGCTAATGGCGCCATAGCGCAGTGCCATTGAGAGTAAGGGGCGTTGTTCAGTTAAGATATGTACCGCTAAGCGGGGCGTCATTAAGGGCAGGAACGCATCGTAATCACGAATTTTAATGCCCACATAGGGTAAGTCCACTAGCTCCATACCACGAGTTAAGCGCGGCTGATCGATGCGCTGTACATTGCTCCAATGTAAGCTCCAGCCGCCGACTTTGTGATGAAAGTGTAAATGCTCAGCACTAAGCGTAAAGCTAAACTCGGGCTCTCGTAATTTTAACACCCCTAATAACGCCATGATCATGGCGGCTAAAAAGATAAACACTATCACGAGTTGGCCGCGACCATCTAGCCAATAGCCCACCGCTAAAATGAGCGGCATTAAACCTAAACCTGCTACGGTCAGCGTTAAGCCATTATGACGAGCAGTGGGCTCTATATGTTGTGTTGCCAGCACCGAGTGCCACCTCTTTATTAAGTTATATGAGTGAGTCTGTGCTTATCATACACACTGCTTTATTATCAAATAGTCTTAAAATACAGTTTTGACAATTTAACTTACGTTAAAGGTAAAACACCGCCCTAAAGGCGGTGTTTTTGTGTGTTATGTAGCAAAGTGCCACTTAGCTAATGACTGGCTTTATCACTTAGCTTTATAACCAATATATCGCATCCATCTATATCTAAAAATCCACTGGAATTAGAAAAGAGATGACCAAAAAAAGGGCGCGATTGCTGACGGCCGCAAATGAGTAGGTCGATATTAAGCGCTTGTACAGTATGGCGTACTGCTTGTTGAATATCGCCGCCAGGTAGCGAAATGCTGTTGGCATTGTACGCTTCGTCTTTGAGCATTTGCATAATTTGTGCGCCATTTTCTATACGCAGCTTGGCCTTAAGTTGGCGTAAGTCCAAATTTAAACTGCCGGTATACACAGAGCCTAACTCAGGTGCGACATGGATAATATGTAATTTTGCATTGTGAAACTCCGCTAAGTCTAGTGCCCGTTTCAGTAAGGGTTTTTCATAATGGTTTAGCTCAAGTGCCAGCAAAATATTGTGATAGGGCATGATGGCTCCCTTTTAATTACCAAGTCAGCCTTAAGGTTTAAAGCCAAGTGGTGGCTAAGTGGGTGACGGTAAGACCGGCCACCATTAAGTGTATAAAGAGTATGGCGCCCAGTGCCATGGGTTTCCAGCCGACAGACTTAAGCTCGCTAATGTGGGTGCTCAAGCCCAGCGCGGCCATGGCCATGGTTAATGCCCAGATATCTAGATGCTTAATAACGCCTACCCAGGCTGCGGGTAAATTGAGTACAGAGTTAATAATGACAATTAAAATAAAACCATAAGCAAACCAAGGCTGTGGAGGACGCACCGCATCACTTCCTTGCTTGCGGCTTAACCAATGACCTAACAGTACTAACACGGGTGCTAGCATCATGACTCGAGTGAGCTTAGTGATCACCGCGGTTTGAGCCACTTCGCTGTTAATTGCATCCCCCGCTGCAACCACTTGGGCTACTTCATGAATCGTAGCGCCGGTGAAAATACCCATGCTTTCTTGGTCTAAGCCAAGCAGAGGATACATAATGGGATATAAAAACATGGCGATAGTACCAAAGATAACCACAGTGCCCACTGCCAAGGTGGCTTGTTGGGGTTTAGCTCGAACCACCGGCTCGGCGGCTAACACGGCTGCTGCGCCGCAAATGGCAGAGCCAGCGCCCACGAGCAAGCTAGTAGGGGCATCTAAGCCAAACCATTTATGTCCAATCCAATAGCCAAGGCATAAGGTAGAAGACAACATAATGACATCGACGACTAATGCCGCTGTGCCGACATCGGCAATGTGTTGCAAAGTAATATTAATGCCATAAAAAGCGACACCGATGCGCAGTAATCTTTTTTTACAAAAATCTAAACCTGGATGCCAGCTGCCAGCCGTTAACTGAGGGCGAAGGTTGCCGATAATCAGCCCCAATACAATGGCAAAAATTAACGGGCTAATACTGCTATGCAGCACATCGGTTAATAAAATGCTGGCAAGCGTGATGAAGGCGGCGAGTAACAGGCCTTTAATGATTTTAGGCATAACGATATTCCTTTTTACAATATGGATTGAGTGTATGCCAATTTTTGATGCGATAAAAATTGAAGTTTTTGACTTTATTTATCAAATAAATTGATTAACAAATTTTGAGAAGGGCCTCTCTCCGTTGTAAAGTCATGTTAATATTGAGCGAAAATAGCTGCGCTAACAGAGCAAATACGCACTTTCGCTAAAGATAGGGAGTGTCATTACGCGCTTAACGCACACATTTATTGCTATGCAACAAGCGAGGCAGGCTCAGGGCGCTAATCTGAGGCGTCGCTAAAGGTGATGAGATGGACATAGTACAAGACGTTTTCTGGGAGTTGCTGGGTGAGCTGGCGATACCCGCGTTGTTTGGTTTAGGCTTTATTCTCTTAGCCTTGATAAGTTGTGTAATTTTGATAAAAACTGAGAAGAAACGCCGACGTTAAGGCGCTTAGCAATAGTCAAATTTTTGATTCAGATCATAAAACTAACTATCGATAGGCGCTAGGGTGAGCTTAGCTGGCGGGCTCAACTAAGCTTCAGTCGAGCTCTGTGTTAACGATAAATAGTTAGCGTCAGCGTTTTTTATGTTATGCACCTAATATGAGTTTTTTAACTGGCCTAGTGCCAGTTTTTTTTGGCTGCTGATTGGTCTGCCCAGCGTGTTATAAGCGCGCATGCTAGAGTAATAGAGACTCATCTTCGTCTAGTTAGGACTAATTTTAGCTATTATAAAGTCAAAGCAAGATTTTTTAACCGCCATTAGCTCATGAAACTAGCGTGTTAAAAAGGGCGTTAAGTTAGTTTTTTAAGATAAATTTCTTTAGTCTTTTCTTGAAGTTGGCATGCTCAAAGCCAAAAGTCGGCGATAAAACGTACGCTAGTGCCTTGAGCCCAATTACCTGCAGGGGTATGATGCCCGCCGTTATGAAGGCGGGTTCGCCTGAAAGTGAGGTGGGGATGAATATCTTTATCATGCGCCATGGTCAAGCAACACCAGACGCGTTTAGTGATGCAGTACGACCCTTGACTGAGCAAGGAATAGATGAAGTGAGCTTAATGGCTCGCTGGCTGGCGCCTCAAGTGCCACACTTTGATCTGGTGCTGGTAAGCCCATATTTACGAGCACAACAAACGTGGCAACAGATGGCAACTATCATACCCGCCAGCCACGTTGAAACCTGTGACGAGCTCACACCTAATTGCGATGCTGACTTAAGTGCCAGTTTAGTGTTGGCTCATGCCAGTGCTTATCCGAATGGTAATATATTAGTGGTGAGCCATATGCCGATGGTGGGCTATTTAGTAGAAAGCTTGTGTGCGGGCATGATGGCGCCGATATTTGTTACCTCTGGCATCGCCAATATCAGCTTAAAGGCGGGCAGTGGCGGCATTTTGTCTTGGCTTGAAGGGCCGCATAATATCCAAGCACTATATAAGCCTACCTTTCAGGCTCTACGCTCTTTAGGCTAAGCACATAGCAATTTACAATACCGAGCCTAGCTCGGTATTGTTGTTTTTGGCGCTGACTTAACTCTCAATTTTTAGCAATACCAGTAGTGCTGCATCTCCTCCCCAAGCGCGAGTGGCTTGGTGAAAAGCCAGTACTTGTGGGTGTTGTACCAGCCACATGGGCAGGCGTTGCTTTAAAATATTTTTACCGTGGCCGTGCATAATAGAGACGCATTCTACATGCTGGCGTTTGGCGGCCAATAATAATGCTGATAACTCTTGTTTGGCTTGCTCTTGAGTTAAGCCATGTAAGTCGAGAAAAAACTCCGGCATATAATCGCCACGGCGCAATTTTTTTAACTCATAAGCTGAGGTATTAGGCTCTCGATAGCGAGTAGGGCCTTCTTGTTCTAAGTAGGGCTCATACACATCGGAAAAAGGGTGTGCTTGGGCGCGGTCTTTACGAACCTGTTGTCGCTGGGCTTTTACCTTGACCGGCGTCCGATGGGGACTTATGGTATCCTGCTTTATTTTGCGCACACCTTGCACCGCTGCTTTAAAAAGCATGAAATCGTCGTCTTCTGGTAAAGAGGAGGGGGGCATGGTGATACATTCCGTAATATTTAATAGATAAAAATAGCCATCTTAGCGAGGCGGAGGGGTTTTGGACACGCTTTTTAATGAAGAAGCTCTTATAGAGTTGCACACCATAGGCGATTGGCTGCGTTATTGTGTTAGTCATTTTCAACAAGCGGGCCTTTTTTATGGCCACGGTACCGACAATGCCTGGGATGAAGCGGTGCAATTAATTCTGCCGCTATTGCACCTTCCTCAAGGTTGCCCGCCGCAAATCCAACAAGCTCGTTTATTGAGCCATGAGCGCCAAGTGTTGTTTGATGCGTTAAAAATCCGCGTTGAGCAGCGCATACCTACGCCCTACATCACGCACACGGCATGGTTTGGTGGCTATGAGTTTTATGTGGATGAGCGAGTGCTTATTCCACGCTCACCCATTGCGGAATTAATTGAGAGCCGCTTTGCTCCTTGGTTAGCACTGGAGCCTAAACGTATTCTAGATATGTGTACGGGCTCAGGTTGTATCGCGATTGCACTGGCTCATAGCTTTCCGGATGCAGAAGTGGACGCGCTAGATATTTCTCGTGATGCGCTAGATGTGGCTGAAATTAATATTCAAAATCATGGCTTGGAGCAACAAGTTACGCCTATTGAGTCGGATCTTTTCTCAGCACTGCCTAAAGGTGATAAGTACGATTTAATGGTGGTTAACCCGCCCTATGTTGACGAAGAAGACATGAGTGACTTGCCACAAGAGTTTCACCATGAGCCAGAGCTGGCCTTGGCTTCTGGCTTTGACGGCTTAGACTTTACTCGGCGCTTATTAGCTCAAGCCTGTGAGTTTTTAAGTGAAGAGGGCTTGTTAGTCTTAGAAGTGGGCAATAGCCAGATACACATGGAGCAGGCTTATCCTGAATTGCCACTCACTTGGATAGAATTTGAACATGGTGGACACGGGGTGTGTGTTATTAGCTACCGTGATCTTGAACCATTTCAATCACAATTTACTAATTTATAAAGGAAGTGACTATGGCAGGGAACAGTATTGGCACCCTTTTTCGCGTTTCAACCTTTGGTGAAAGCCATGGCATTGCCCTAGGCGCTGTTATTGATGGCGTACCTCCTGGTATTGAGTTATGCGAAGCTGACTTACAACAAGATCTTGATCGACGAAAGCCCGGGACCTCACGCTTTACCACTCAGCGGCGTGAAGCGGACGAAGTGCGTATTTTAAGTGGCGTGTTTGAGGGTAGGACCACGGGCACCTCTATTGGTCTATTGATTGAAAATACCGATCAGCGCTCCAAAGATTACTCCGACATTAAAGACCTATTTCGCCCCGGACACGCCGACTATACCTATCACCAAAAATACGGTATTCGTGATTATCGTGGCGGTGGGCGATCTTCTGCCCGTGAAACGGCGATGCGCGTGGCTGCTGGCGCGATTGCTAAAAAAGTATTAGCCAAATATGGGGTGTCTATCTTTGCTCACCTCACTCAGCTGGGACCTATCAAAGCTGAAGCCTTTGATAAAAGTATTATTGAGACTAATCCCTTCTTTTTTGCCGATGCTGGACAATTAGACGCGCTAGATCAATATATGCGCGACTTGAAAAAAGAGGGAAATTCCATTGGCGCCAAAATTCAAGTCATCGCCCAAGGCGTCCCCGTTGGACTGGGTGAGCCTGTTTTTGATCGCTTAGATGCCGATATCGCCCATGCCTTAATGAGTATTAATGCGGTAAAAGGCGTAGAAATTGGTGATGGCTTTGACGTTGTGGAGCAAAAAGGCTCTCAGCACCGCGATGAAATGCACCCCGATGGCTTTGCCAGTAACCATGCTGGCGGTATATTAGGCGGTATTTCCAGTGGCCAAGATATAGTGGCCAGCATCGCCCTTAAACCCACTTCTAGTATTATGGTGTCTGGTAATACCATTAGCACTGAAGGGGAAGCTGCAGAGTTAGTCACGCGCGGGCGCCATGATCCCTGTGTTGGCATTCGTGCGGTACCCATAGCTGAAGCTATGTTAGCCATAGTGTTATTAGATCATTTTTTAATGCATCGTGGGCAAAATGCAGAAGTAATGACGCATACGCCAAAATTAACTTAGCCTTTTAGGCGCGAACGCACTGACTTTGCTTAGTCGAGAGCGCGAGGTAGAATAGCGGTCCTTCATTGAGGACCGCTTTTTTATGTCTTTTTGCTATCAAGATCTCATTGTGGTGTTTAACCAAACTTTTGCCAACAGTTACAATACTCGCCTTGAGCGCGGCCATGACGAGCCTATTTATTTACCGGCAGACGCTAAAGTAAGGCATCATCGAATACTGTTTGCTCATGGTTATTTTGCCAGTGCGCTACATGAAGTCGCTCACTGGTTATTAGCGGGTGAGGCGCGTCGCCAGCAAGAAGATTATGGCTATTGGTATTGTCCCGATGGTCGAGATGCGACTCAGCAAGCGCAATTTGAAGCGGTGGAAGTTAAACCACAAGCTATTGAATGGGCATTATCGCTATGCTGTGGTTTTGCTTTTAATGTAAGCTGCGATAACTTAAATGGCAGTGTAGAGCCAGACAGACACGCTTTTAAAGCGAAAGTGCGCGAACAAGCTCTTCTTTACTTGAAAAATGGCTTTCCTGTACGAGTGCAGCAGTTAATGGCGGCGTTAAGTGCTTATTTTCAGCAACCTTTGCCAAATGCCGGTGATTTTACTTTGTAATAGGGCCTTTTTAATACTGTACCACCCTTAAGTAACATGATTGCCAAGCACTTATTAGCGTTAAAAAACAGCATCGCCCTGATTTATTAGGGGAAGAGATAATCATATATTACAGCGGGTAGCACCCCCTAGTTGAGGTTAAGAGATGGATATTTTTGAATTTGAACGCCGGCTACTGGCTGAAATTGATGACAATATTGTCACGGCTACTGATGATCAGTTATTTGCCGGTGGTTACTTACGAGGCCACATTACCTTATCTGTTGCCGAGTGTGATATTGATGGCCGCACGCATTTACGTGATGTTAAGTCACGGGTTAATCGCAGCCTTAATGACGCCATTATGGCTGGTGAGCTAAATGAAGCAGACCAAGCGTTAGTAGAAAATTTTTGGGCTTATTTACTTAATAGAGTAGAAGCTATTAGTACCAGCGCCTCATAAATCGCTAACTTACTGATTAGTGAGCGACCATAAAAAAGGAGCCTTAAGGCTCCTTTTTTGACTCATTTTACTTAACCGTGGATCACGCCACGTTTACGTAATTCACTCACTACTAAGTCAGCGGCTTCTTCTACACTTAAGCGTGCGGCGTCTAAGTGGATTTCAGGCGCTTCTGGGCGTTCATAAGCGGAGTCGATACCGGTAAAGTTTTTCAACTCACCGGCTCGCGCTTTCTTATATAAGCCCTTAACGTCGCGCTCTTCAGCAATTGCGAGCGGCGTATCAACAAATATTTCAATAAACTCCCCCTCAGCTAACTGCTCGCGTGCCATTCTACGCTCAGCAGTAAAGGGCGAAATAAAAGCGGTGAGTACAATTAAGCCGGCATCTACCATTAGCTTAGACACTTCACCAATGCGACGAATATTTTCTACTCGGTCGGCATCGGTAAAGCCTAAGTCTTTATTTAAACCGTGGCGTACGTTATCGCCATCGAGCAGATAAGTATGATTGCCTAAGGCATGGAGTTTTTTCTCGACTATATTGGCAATGGTCGACTTACCCGCACCGGATAAACCGGTAAACCATAACACGCTTGGCGTTTGTGCCTTCGCCTTGGCCCGGGCGTCTTTGTTTACATCCACATGTTGATAGTGAATATTTTGACTGCGACGCAGTGCAAAGTGCAACATGCCCGCTGCCACTGTGGTATTGCTTAAGCGGTCAATCACAATAAAGCCGCCGGTATCTTTATTGCTTTGATAGTCATCAAAGGCAATAGCGCGGTCTAAGCTGATATTACATACCGCAATGCCGTTGAGCTCTAATTGCTTAGCCGCCGTGTGCTCCAGCGTATTGACGTTTACTTGGTATTTAATGTCAGTAATGCTGGCAGTAACAGTTTGGGTGCCAATTTTTAGTAAATAAGGACGACCAGGCAGCAAGGCATCTTCGTGCATCCACACCAAGGTGCTTTCAAATTGGTCGGCAGTTTCAGCCGGTGCCTCAGCGATGGAGATCACATCCCCTCGTGAGATATCAATTTCATCTTTGAGCGTGAGGGTAATGGATTGTCCGGCAATGGCCTGCTCAAGATCGCCGTCATAACTGACGATGCGGGCCACTTCACTTTCTTTACCCGATGGTTGCACGCGAATGCGATCCCCAGGCTGTATGATGCCGCTGGTAATAGTGCCCGAGAAGCCGCGAAAATCTAAGTTAGGGCGGTTAACCCATTGTACAGGTAAGCGAAACGGCGCTTTTTGCATGCGAATGTCGTCAATTTCTACCGTTTCTAAAAAATCCATTAAGGTAGTGGCTTGATATTGCGGTGCACTGTACCAAGGCATGCGCGGGCTAGCTTCCACTATGTTGTCGCCCTTAAAGGCAGACAGCGGAATATAGGTGACGTTTTTTAAACCTAGCTGTTCAGCAAACGCCGCATATTCGGCAATAATTTCATCGAAGCGGGCTTGTGAATACTCCACTAAGTCCATCTTGTTAATAGCCACTACAATGTGATTAATACCCAGTAATGACATTAAATAACTATGACGACGAGTTTGCGTCAAAATACCTTTTCGGGCATCGACCATTAAAATAGCAGCATCAGCGGTAGAAGCACCGGTCACCATATTGCGCGTATATTGCTCATGACCTGGGGTATCAGCCACAATAAACTTACGCTTATCAGTAGAGAAGAAACGATAAGCCACATCAATGGTAATGCCTTGCTCGCGCTCGGCGGCTAAACCATCGACTAACAGTGCAAAGTCGATGTCTTCGCCTTGCGTACCCCATTTTTTGGAGTCCGCTTCCATGGCCGCTAGTTGATCTTCAAACAGCATTTTAGACTCAAATAACAAACGCCCAATCAAGGTGCTCTTGCCATCGTCCACACTGCCACAAGTAATAAAGCGTAATAAGCTCTTTTGTTCGTGAGCCTTCAAGTATTCTTCAATATCCGTTTCAATCAAAGATGATAAATTCATCAAAAAGTACCTTTTTGAGCTGTAAGCGATCAGCGCTAAGCTGTCAGTTACACAAAAAACTAGCTCCTGATGCTCACCAGGAACATAAAAAATATAGCGATATACCGTCAACAATCAGTCATTATTTTGCAATTTAACCATCAGGCCATTAATCATGGCGGAGATTTCTCTGGTTTCCTCCAGCCATTGTTTGCCTAGTTTTGCATGTATGTAGCCAATATCTATACCTAGGTAGACTTGGGTTCGCAATTCGGCACATGAGCTTCTAGCAACAACTAAAAAGTGTATCTTTTCTTTGTCCGTACGCCGTGTCATACCCTCAGCAATGTTGCTCGGAATGGACAAGCCAGAGCGCGTAATTTGATCTCGAAAACTGAAATCTCTAAGCTCACTTAAGCCTTTATATAAGGCTGCAGAGAGCGTTACCGAACGTTGCCACACCTGAAGCTTTTCAAAGTTCATGTTGCTGCTCCTAGCTTGTTTAAACTTTAAGCTTAGGCTGTTCATCTTGTGAGAACGGTAAGCGAGTAACTTTCAACTGTTAGAGAGCAGGTCATCATGTACTTTATTTCTCAGCTTTAATTGTTTAACTGATAGCTGACGGCTTAAAGCTGATAGCTCTTCTAACCTGCGTTAGCAGGTTAGAAGTAGCCTTCTTGTTTTTTCTTCTCCATAGAGGCGGCAGAGTCATGGTCTATCATGCGGCCTTGGCGCTCGGAGGTTTTTGTTAACAGCATTTCTTGGATAATTTCGGGTAAAGTGGCAGCGTTTGACTCCACAGCACCGGTCAGTGGATAACAGCCTAGGGTTCTAAAGCGCACATTTTTCATCATCGGCACTTCACCTTCTTGTAACGGCATACGCTCATCGTCCACCATAATTAAGGTGCCATCACGCTCAACAACGGGGCGCGGTGCGGCCAGATACAGCGGCACAATCGGAATGTTTTCTAAGTGGATATACTGCCAAATGTCGAGCTCAGTCCAGTTAGAAATAGGGAACACCCGGATGGACTCGCCTTTATGTTTGCGCGCGTTGTACAACTTCCACAATTCTGGACGCTGGTTTTTTGGATCCCAGCGGTGTTGCTCGGTACGGAACGAGAAAATACGCTCTTTAGCGCGAGATTTTTCTTCATCACGACGCGCACCCCCAAAGGCGGCATCAAAACCATACTTATCTAATGCCTGCTTTAAGCCTTCGGTCTTGGTGATATCGGTGTGAATTGCCGAGCCATGAGTAAAAGGGTTGATGTCTTTTTCTATGGCTTCTGGATTAACGTGAGTGAGTAACTCTAATCCTAATTTTTCTACCATTTGGTCGCGAAAGGTATACATCTCGCTAAATTTCCAGCGGGTGTCGACGTGCAACAAGGGAAAAGGAGGCAAAGAAGGATAAAAAGCTTTCATCGCTAAGTGCAGCATAACGGCACTGTCTTTACCGATGGAATACAACATGACCGGGTTGTCAGCTTCCGCTACAACTTCCCGCATAATGTGAATACTTTCGGCTTCAAGCCGTTGTAGGTGCGTTAGATTCATTAGTGATTTCGCTCTCAATTATGGATTATGCTAATAACCAAATGTTATAGATGATCTATGTATCAAGTTTATTTGATATAACGGTACAATGATAGCCCTGCTAAAGAGCGAGTGGTTATATATGACAGCATATTGGGTATTAGCATCGGTTGGAGTCTTGTTGGTTTTGCTGATCCAGGGGCGGTGGTCACCGGCCGTCTTATTCACCTCGTGGGCGGTGGGCTTAGTCCTTGTAGGCGTGATTGACCAACAAGCGCTGCTAAGTAGTTATTCTAATTCCGCATTAATGACGTTAGTGGTATTAATGTTGGTGTCATTAGCTCTTGAGCGCTCTCCCTTACTTGATCGATTATCCGATGCCCTATTAAAAGGTCGAGAGTCTATGGCCAGTCTGCGCTTAATGGGACTAACGGCCATGATGTCGGCATTTTTAAATAACACCGCCGTGGTGGGCTCTCTGTTGGGGGTTATTTCTCGTCAACGCTATATTCCTGCCTCTCGTTTATTGATCCCTCTTTCTTACGCTTCTATTTTGGGTGGGATAACGACCTTGGTAGGCACCTCCACTAATTTGGTGGTTAATTCTTTTGTAATTAATGCCGGCTTACCGGCCCTTGGCATGTTTGACTTCACGTTAGTAGGACTACCGGTAGCTCTAATTTGTATAATGGGCTTAATGTTCAGCGCTCGTTTATTACCGAAAAACCGCATGCTAGATCAAGAAGTGGCCCAATCTTATTTTTTAGAAGCCCAAGTGATGGCAGGCTCCTCATTAATCGGTAATAGCATTGAAGATAACCAGCTACGTAACCTCGATGGCTTATTTTTACTGGAAATTGTGCGCCACGATCGTTTGCTCAGTCCCGTCACCCCAGAAGAGGTAATAGAAGAGGGCGATGTGTTGGTATTTACCGGAGAAGTGGAAAAGGTACAAACCTTACAACGCTTTTCGGGCTTACAACTGTTTGGTACCCAAGTCGATCGCTTGTTAGCTTCTAATTTGGTGGAAGTGGTAATCAGCCACGAGTCTGAATTACCTAAACGCACCTTGCGTGAAGTGGACTTTAGAACCTTATTTAATGCAGGCGTGGTGGGGATACGACGAGGAAAGCACCGACTAACGGGGCAGCTTGGGCAAATACCGCTGCGCGTGGGTGACAGTTTATTGCTAGCAGTCGGGCCAGACTTTAAAGAACAGCGCTATATTGATCGAAATTTTCATGTACTGAGTGGGACCCTGCAACGTCCTAAACTCGCGCCTAAACAAAGCTTATTGGCCTTCGTTGGCTTTGGTACCGTTATCGGTTTGTCGGCCCTTAGTTTGCTGCCTTTGCTCAATGGCTTATTATTACTGCTAGCCATATTATTAGTTACTAAAGTGCTCTCACTCAGTGAATTACGCCGGCGTTTTCCTTTTGAATTGTGGCTGATTATCGGCTCAGCACTGACAGTAGCTAAAGCGCTAGAAAGCTCAGGTGGCGCACAGTTAGTCGCTGATGCGGTACGCAGTGTCTGTAATGGCTATGGGGTTTATGGAGCCTTTATTGGGGTATTTTTTATTACGCTTATTTTAACGGAAGTAGTGACCAATAATGCCGCCGCCGCCTTAGTCTTTCCGATTGGCTTATCCACAGCTACCGCCTTTAATGCCGATGCCATGCCTTTTATTATGGCTGTGGCATTTGGAGCCAGTGCTTGCTTTATTATTCCTTTTGGCTATCAGACCCACCTTATGGTGTATTCACCTGGACGCTATCGAATGGTGGATTATCTAAAAGTAGGTTTGCCAGTCAGCATTTTGTATTCTGCCAGTGTGCTCACGCTAGTGCCGATGGTATTTCCATTTTAAATCACACAGGAGCGGCTAAATAGCGTTTACTTTAAGCGCTATGCTTAATAAAGCCGCAAACAGTAGGAGGGGCGTTGCATTGTGCTTCAGCTTTGTTAGACTAGCCTTTCTTCAATGGTGACCCCGTTGGTCCTCTCGCATCAGAATCTTGTTTACTAGGTCAGGCCCGGAAGGGAGCAGCCAAAGCAGGAACCTTTGAGTGCCGGGATGTGGCTGGCGGGGTTGCCACCCAATCTTCAGTGTTATTTTCTTCCAATAAAAACCTTTACTGTTATTTTTCTGTGATGATAATTTATCACAGCGTCTTGCCGTGTCTGCTTAATAGCCTTAAAAGAGCCAATAAAAAAGGCCCGAGTGGGCCTTTAGAAGAAATTACCACCGATATTGGTGTGTGGTTTCCCAATCGGAAACTTGCTTTTCAGCTTCATCTTTCGCAATTCCAGTGCGCTCTTGTACTTTGCCGACTAGTTGTTCGCGCTTACCGTCGATGACATCCAGATCATCATCGGTTAATTTGCCCCATTGCTCTTTTGCCTTGCCTTTAAACTGCTTCCAATTACCTTTAGCGATATCTTCGTTCATACCTAACTCCTTTAAATAAACGTCTCTAAAAGTTTAAAGTAAGTGCGTAAGCACACAGATAGTCTAGACATAACTTTAATAGAATTGCCAATATATTTTTAAATTAATTTTTGGCTTTTCTATTAAACTATAAAACAGTGCCGTCTAATTTAGGGCTTATTTAAAAGATACAGTTGGGCATTATTTTTGGTAAGGCCGTTAGTTAACTAAAGACCGTTTTTAATATACAACAAACTGCGTCGCTGTGTTAATGCCACTCCTTGAGTTTAGTCAGATTCTCTACTTCAATTAAATAAGCTTACTTTTATATTACGTAAAAATAAGTAAGTGCTTATGAAGATAGTCAGTGAAAAGTGTGAGTTCTGCTCTAAGATTGAAAGTTATTTTTAAAAAAGATGTTATTTTATAAAGAGTTACTACACTGAGAGTGTTGTTTAAGTACTTTAGGATAAGAATAGAAAAATTAGGTTAGTTTTATAAGTAATGAGTCGCCGCTAGTACTAAACTAAACTTAGCTTAGCGTTTACTTATTTAGTTTGTATTGTTAATTCGATAAGGAGACTACCATGCGATCTATTCTTCTGTGGTTAATAGGTGTGCCTATACCCATTATTATTTTACTCGCGTTATTTATGCATTAATGAAGACGCATCTCTTATGCACCTACCTTACTAAATTACTTCATAACGGAGCTTGCTATGATCAAAAGCGAACTTGTCTCAGATAACGTCGTGCAGCCACTTGGGGAGTCTCAGCGCTCGGCTGTATCTTGGGGAGCGATTATTGCCGGTGCCGTGATTGGTGCGGCGTTAACGATAACGCTGATCACTGGAGGAACAGGGCTTGGTTTAATATCGGTGTCGCCTTGGCAAAATGATGGCGCCTCGGGTAGCACTCTTGCTATTGGCACCATTGTTTGGCTATTGGCTACGCAGATCATTGCATATGGGGTGGCAGGCTATGTAACGGGACGCTTGCGCACTAAATGGACTAACGTTATAGGCGATGAAATTTATTTTAGAGACACAGCGCATGGCTTTGTAGTATGGGCTTTGAGCTCGGTAGTAGGCTTTGTGTTACTCAGCTCAGCTGCGGCTTCTATTGTCTCAGGTACGGCACAAACCGGTGCCACTATGGTGGGTGCAGGAGCGGGTGCTGCCACCCAAGTAGCAGAGGAAAGTGCTAAAGATAACGATATGCTCTCGCTAGATTATTTTACCGACACCTTATTACGTCCTAATGATCCCTCTGAGGCGTATTATCGAAATGATAATCGCAAAGAAATCACTACCATACTCACTCGCAGCCTAGCGCAGGGTGAAATGACGCAGCAAGATGAAGACTATCTGGTCGCTGTGATTGCCAAGCGCGCTGATATGTCTGAAATGCAAGCGCGCGAGCGATTACAACAAGTGACCGCCGATGCCAAATTAGCCGCCTCTGAACTAGAAGCCAAAGTAAGAGAAGCGGCCGATGAAGCAAGAAAAGCCGCCGCGGTATTTGCTTTATGGGCCTTTGCATCATTACTGTTAGGTGCATTTGTTGCTAGTTTTGCCGCTACCATAGGGGGTAGAGCAAGAGACTTGTAAGCTTGGCATCATAATATTGCTAGCTAACAGCGCTGCTTGTGTAGACAAGCAGCGCTTTTTTATAGCCGTAAATTAAATGTGACTTATTGTTGGGTGTTAAATCACATGCTTTTTTATCTATCTTAGTTAATCACTTTGGCTATAACGTCTAGGCTAACCCTGTATTTTGTTATGGTGGGCAAAGAGTTAAATGGTTAGAAATTTAATATTTGCTACTCTGCATTGATACGGGGTTAATTTTTGCTCACTGAGCTAATAGGTGAGGCTATGAAACAGATAAGCAGGACTTATTATTTATTAACAGCTGATTGGGTCAAATTTTCTTATATCTCCTTTATTGTATTGTTGCTCAGCAGCTGTGCCAGTATGAGTGAAGAGCAGTGTTTAACGGCTAATTGGCTGGATCAAGGCTTTCGTGATGGCCGAGTAGGACAACCGTTAGCTCGCCTTGCCGATCATCGAAAAGCCTGTGCTAAGGTTGGCGTAACGCCAAATGAAGCGCGTTATTTCGAAGGCCGTGACCAAGGAATACTTAGCTATTGCACCCCTGAAAACGGCTTAAGAGTCGGGCGTCAAGGCCAAACTTATCGCAACGCCTGTCCGGCTCATTTAGAGCAAGCATTTTTAGTCGCCTTTGATAAAGGAAAAGCACTCTATGAAACAGAGCAAACCCTTGAAAAGCTCCAGCAGCAGCGACAAGAATTAGAGCGATTATTAATAGAAGAAGAGGATGCTAATACTCGTCGCTATCTTTATCAAAGCCTTCGTGAGCGAGACTGGGAGCTAAGGCGAGTACAAGAGGAGCAGCGTTATCTTGAACGCCGCTTACGCTATCCATGAATTAGCATTTTAAATACATATTAAAGTGCATTTAAAAAGGGTAAAGTAAGAGGGTGATAATCTTATGATGAGTGGACACCATGACAATTGATCTAAATAGCCGCTATGGGTTAAATGCCGCGCACAGTGAAGTGAAAGCTGCCTGTAATATTATAACGCCTTGCAAGGTGTTAGACATGGGCTGCTCTAATGGACGTAATGCCCTATTTTTGAGTCAGCAAGGCTTTGAGGTGACGGCAGTGGATAATAATGCTAATGCGATTGATATGTTGCAGCGCATTATTAACGACGAAGGACTGAATAATATTAACGCTAAGGTTTATGATATTAATCAAGCTCAGTTAAGTGAGAGCTATGGCTTTATTTCTTGTACTGTGACTTTAATGTTTCTTAAACCTAGCGTCGTCGATAAGGTGATTAAAGATATGCAAGCGCACACCGCGCCCAATGGTTATAACCTTATCGTCTGTGCTATGAGTACTGATCAATACCCTTGCCCTATGCCATTTTCGTTTACTTTTGATACCGGTGAGTTAAAAAACGCCTACCAAGGCTGGGAGCTCATTAAATATAATGAGGAGCTGGGTACTATGCATAATGGCGCACAGCTACAATTTGCCACTTTGCTTGCTAAAAAAATAGCCTAATAGGCGCTCTGAACACGTTTTTGGCGCGCGCCTCCTTCTTAAAACTAGGCGTTTTTTAGCGCCTATTCTCTGAGCCCACTCTTGGCTCTATTTATATTGAAATTGACGATACGGTTACGCTGATGGAGGAGGGTATTATGCATGGTGAGTATAAGGTGCTAGGGGGTAAGCTGGTCGTTGCAGATATCGAGCTTGTGCAAGATGTGATGACTCACGTAAGTATTTCCGGTGATTTTTTTCTTGAACCCGACTGCGCGCTAGCACAAATCAATAACGCCTTAGTAGGCCAATCTGGCCAAGCAAGCCATCATACCTTAACTCAAGTTATTTTAAGCGCCCTCGATGATGAAGTAATGATGTTTGGCGTTTCTGCAAAAGCGATAGCCACAGCAGTGAGGCGTGCGTTAGGTAAAGCCACGAGTTGGCAAGATCATACCTTTATGGTGATCCCGCCTGTTTCTTTGCCCGCCATCCAACATGTGGCTTTAGATGAAGTGCTCGTCAATTCTGTTGCCCAAGGCCTGCGCCCCCCTACCTTACGCTTTTGGGATTGGGATGACTCGCTAGTGGTTATTGGCGCTTTTCAATCCGTTAAAAATGAAGTAGATATGAGCGCCGCCCACTCAGCAGGCCTTAAAGTAGTGCGGCGCATTACGGGAGGCGGCGCCATGTTTATGGAGGCGGGTAACTGCATTACCTATTCGCTTATTGTGCCAACCTCATTAGTGGATGGCATGAGCATAGAGCAGTCATATCAATATCTGGATACGTGGGTATTAGGTGCCTTAGCGACCGTTGGCATTAAAGCACATTATGTGCCGCTAAACGATATCGCCTCAGTACAGGGTAAAATAGGCGGAGCCGCCCAAAAACGCTTTGCGAATGGGGTGTTAGTTCATCACGCCACGCTGGCTTATGACATTGACGGGCAAAAAATGCTGCAAATTTTACGTACTGGCCGAGAAAAGCTCTCGGATAAAGGCATTAAGAGTGCGAATAAACGCGTAGATCCTATGCGCAGTCAAAGTGGATTAAGCCAAGCGGCCATTATCGATGCCTTTATTGAGCATTTCTGTACGCTGTATAGTGTAGAAATGGGCGAGTACCTCGAGCATGAGATAGCGGCCGCTAACGAGCAGGTTGTGCGTAAATTTTTGACTGATGAATGGTTATTTAAAATACCCTAGCTACCGGTTATCTTGCTCAGCGATTAGGGCTGCGTTATAAGTAACTCCCACTTATGTGAAACTGGTGGCTATTGAAGGCCGCAGTTTTTTCTTCGTTTACACAGAGTTCATCATGTCATCTGAAAAAGACGCTTTTAACTTCGCCGAGCTGTTTCCTCTTAAATTTCCCGCTCATGAACTGCCGCCACTGGAATTTTATACGACTCGAGGAGGAGCTCAATTAAGTTTTCGCTGTTATCCCACTTCTGTTCCTTGTGAAGTCCATCTCATTTTGTTGCATGGCTCAGCGGCACACAGCGCTTATTTACACGCCTTTGCCCATTACCTCAGCGCTCAGCAAGTCGCAAACGTGTACACACCGGACTTGCGTGGCCATGGGCCGGCGCCCGAGCGGAGAGGAGATATTGATTATATCGACCAGCTTGAGCACGATGTCTTGGACTTAATGGAGCATATTAAGCAGCAGTCGAGTAGCAGAGTACAATTTATATTGGCAGGACATTCATCTGGTGCCGGCTTAGCGCTACGTATTGCCAGTGGTGAACAAGCGAAAGATATTCAACAGCTTATTTTAATTGCGCCCTATTTTGGGCATAACACCGCCATGGTAAAAAAAGATGCGGGGGGTGGGCCTATCTTAATAAGACTAAAGTGAATGTGTTGTCGGTGTTAAATGCTGTGGGGCTGCGTACCTTTAATGCCACGCCTGTGATGCGCTTTAACTTACCCAAAACTTATCAAAATGGCTGCGAAACCCTTGCTTACTCTTACCGGTTAATGAAGGGCATGCATCCTCTTAACTATAAAGAAAGCTTAATGCACACCCAAGCCCCCGTACTGGTGATGGTGGGCACCCATGATGAGTCACTCACGGCCTCTGAGTTTGAGTCGAGCATTTTATTATTTAAACAAGACGTCACCATTGCCTATTTTAAACAGGTCACTCATCTTGGCATTATGGTGAATGAGTCTGCTATGCAAGCCGCAGCTAGGTGGATAACAGAGCATGGTCAAAATGAAAGCTAAGCTAAATGCTTAGCTTGTTCATACTAGTGCTGCCTTAATCATCAGCGGAGTCAAATATTTCTTCTATGGGCTGATTATGAATACGTGAGCTTTTAAACATGGCTTTATTTCCGGTGTCAGCTTCTGCCCAAAAGTTAATATTAAACTGCGCATCATCGCTTAGCTCCACTCTATGCCAATACTGAGGAGGGCTTACTGCAAACTCTCCTGCTTTGATAGTGATGGTTTTTTCAGGCTCAGTGGCGGCTTCATTGGCAAAACCATAGAAAATAACGCTGCCTTGCATTACACAAATTTGACCATAGACCCCTTCAGCGGTGTTGTGATGAGTCAATAGTGCTTTTGGAATATTATTTTTAGTAAAAAAATGCGTTGAGCGTTTAATTTTCCAGTGACTGGGAATAACGATGTTAGCCATGTTTGCTCCTAAGGCCTAGCAGATACAAAAGGGTTAGCTCAGCCTAGTCGCTTAGCCAAGGCATCGTCAAGAGACAGACTTGCATAAGCCCAAAGCAACTTAATAAAGTGAGTAATCAATGATGACGGCAACTAACGCCTCGATTTTTTCGCGGATGCGGGCTGGGGGAGTGATTGAGCATCGCGATCCTGAGATGAAAAAAGTATGGCAAAAAATTGCCCGTACTATTAAGTTATCGGCCGCGCTTAACAGTGCCACCGACGTTAAACAGATACGCGGTCGTTTAAGCGAAATTATTAACGTCGACATTGATGCCAGCACCATTATATTTACGCCTTTTTATACTAATTTTGGTCAACATATTCGTCTTGGACGCCACGTTTTTATAAACCACGATTGCAGCTTTTTAGATATGGGCGGCATTACCATTGAAGATAATGTCCAGATTGGACCTAAAGTGAGCTTGATCACCGAAAATCATCCCCTTACGGCGAGGGACAGAAAAAACTTGGTGTTGCAAAGTATTTTAATTAAACGTAATGCTTGGCTAGGTGCTGGCGTCACTGTTTTGCCAGGCGTCATTATTGGTGAAAACGCTGTGGTGGCGGCAGGCGCTGTTGTAACGCAGTCGGTGGCTGCTAATACGTTAGTCGCCGGAGTACCAGCCAAAGTTATTAAGTATTTAGAGGAAAGCCATTAACTCTTTAGAGACAAATAATGACTGCCTTAAGTGAGAGAAAGCGATCAAATTGGCAGTTATCTGTGGCTTAACCATGTAGAATGCGCGCATCAATGAACATCTCGCCTTATGGCTAGATGCAGCGTTATTGCAAACCCAGTAGGAATAACATGAAAAAGATTTTTACTTTAGCTCATCCTAAACTTCCTTTGCCGCGTCGCGTCGATGCCATTAAGCATGAGATCAAAAAGTATTTTAAGCGGGAGCGTAATAAAACGCTGCCACCTGGCATGAACTACTGGGCGTTTGACTGTCGCTTTGGCATAACCGCCGAGCAGGCGACGCCAGTATTTCCTTCAGAGATTAATAAGCGCATCGATGAAGTGGTGGCACAAGAGCTCACTGAGTTTTACCTAGAGATTTTAGCTAAGGCCTGTAAGCACAGTCCCCGCACTGAGCACACAGATCACGAGCTTTAACAATAAAGAGCTGAAGCGTTAGTTTTCACGTGAGTAACCAGCGACTGAGGCAAGTCAGGCTTTAGTCGCTGGTTTTTATTTTTTGCACCCCGCCTTGGTTGTCTTTGCTAAAAAGTGGCGTTGCAGCCAGCGTCGACTCTCTGAATTAGCAAAGAAGTGTCTGTTGTTCTATTCCCCTATTAAAAATAAGCCTACAGTTTGCTAGGCTCACTGCTCTTGTTGGCCAAAGGTGATATCCTCTGCCCCTTATTATTTTCTTTAACTAAAGTGCTTTCGTTACCACTATGATTGAACGCCGATATTATTTAGCAGGTCGCCCGTGAAAACACCTAAACGCCTACAGCCTCTTGTAGAAGAGGGGCTTATTGACGAAGTGCTTAGCCGTTTAATGAGCGGTAAAGAAGCGGATGTATTTGTGGTTCGTTGTGGTGAGCAAGTTCGCTGTGCCAAAGTGTATAAAGATGCTATTAAGCGCAGCTTTAAAAAGGCGGCCCAATATCAAGAGGGGCGTCAAGTACGCAGTGGTCGTGAAGCCAGAGCCATGGCTAAGCGCTCTAAATTTGGCCGTGAGCAAGAAGAAAAAATTTGGCAAAACGCCGAAGTAGATGCGCTATCTCGCTTAGCCATGGCCGGAGTGCGAGTGCCAGAGACCTTTGGCTGTGTCGATGGTGTGTTACTGATGGAGCTGGTTACCGATGATGAAGGTGATGTCGCTCCGCGCTTAGACGATGTCACTATGTCACAAGAGCAAGCGATTGAAGATCATCAGTTAATGATGCACTACATCAAGTTAATGCTCTGTGAGGGATTGATCCATGGCGACTTGTCTGAATTTAATGTGTTAGTTGATGATAATGGCCCAGTGATCATCGATCTACCACAAGCTGTTAATGCCGCTGCTAATAACAGTGCTAAAGCGATGTTTTTACGAGATGTTAATAATATGCGCCGCTATTACGGCACTTTCGCCCCTTCATTGTTACACACTCAATATGCCAAAGAGATGTGGAGTCTGTATGAAGAGGGGAATTTAACTCCTCATACTGAGCTAAGCGGCCAATTTGCAGATGTTGGCGAAAACGCTAATGTCGATGCGGTACTTGAAGAAATAAATGCGGCGATGGAAGAAGAGTTTGCGCGCCGCGATCGCCTTCGCGATGCCAATCAAGACGATTAAGCGAATAAACATATCTTTGTTATTTTAAGAAGCCAGTTTTAATGATTAAAAAAATTTTAATGCTAGCGCTCAGCCTAGGGCTACTGAGCGCATGTAATGAGCCCGAAACTGTAGTTACGGTCGATATTGATCAGCAACAGTTATGTGAAGTTAGCCATTGGCAAAAAGATGCCAGCGCCTTGGTCTGTAAAGCGGGCCAAAAAATATTATATCTACCTAGCAGCGTTGAGAATGAGCAGTTGCCGGTGTTATTTGCTGCGGTTAATTGCGATCACCGCTTTAGTATTGCATTGACTAAAGCAGGGGTCGCTTGCATATACACGCCGCTTAGCATGAGCAAAGCCGAAGCGCGCGACGCTATCGGTAAAGATGAAATTATAAAATAAGCCTGCTCTCACTTCTCAGACTTAGTCTTCTTTTTTGACGGCTTGCTAGCGCTTAGCTTATTAACTGATCAATATCATAATTGCTAAGCCGATATGAAGTCGGCATATAGTTGCTAGGCTTGGCTCACGCCTTGAAGGAGTCAGGCTAGTGCGCAAAATAAGTAGCTGCTAGGCTTAAAGCACCTCTGCCACTTTGTCTTTGGGGATAGTTATCCTCTCCCGATTATGGGCGCACTTGTTTAAAGGAATAATACATGGCCAATCATCCCCCTGACGATAAACAGCCCACAGTCTCAAGCTCTGCTGAGCCTAGTACTCCTGCCTCGCGCTCGCCCTTTGAGCGTAGTCGCTTTGGCGGCTCACAACGCAAACCAAACCGCGCCAGTGATGACGCGCCCGTATCTCGTAGTGACTTAAGTAAGGGCTTAGCAGAGCTGGTTGAACAACCTAAAGCACAGGTAAATTGGGCTATTTTATTGATCTCTTCCAGTATTATTTTGGCTTTTTCATTGTGGACCATGTTGATGCCAGAAGGCGCTCGCGTGGCGATGAAGATTATGGTGGATTGGATAGGGGCTAACTTAGGTTGGTATTATGTGCTCACCATGGCATTGATTATTGGCTTTGTGGTGTGGGTAGCTCTGTCAAAAGAGGGCGGAGTGCGCCTTGGCCCCGATCATTCCCGTCCTCAATATAAGTTAGGGACCTGGGTGGCCATGCTGTTTGCCGCTGGGGTGGGCATCGATCTCTTGTTTTTCTCTGTGACCGGACCTGTGGTTAATTATTTACAGCCCCCCACCGGAGAAGGAGCCAGTGCCGGCGCATTGCAAGATGCGGTGGTGTGGACCATGTTTCACTATGGCATTGCCGGCTGGTCTGTTTATGCCTTACTTGGCATGGCGATGGGTTATTTTGCCTACCGCTGGGATATGCCGCTGTCTATTCGCGCCGCACTGTATCCATTATTAGGTAAGCGTGCCCGTGGCCCCTTGGGCGATGGTATTAGCATAGTGGCTTTAGTGGGCACCGTCTTTGGCGTGGCCACCACCATGGGCATAGGGGTGGTGTTACTTAATGTGGGATTTGCTCGCATATTTGGCCTAGAACAAGGCTTAATTCTACAAATTGCCTTGGTGGGGGGAGCCGTAGTTTTAACCATAGTCGCTACTACCTCTGGCGTTGATAGAGGTATTCGCTGGATTTCTGAGCTCAATTTATGGAGCGCGGTCGCTATGATGATCTATATCTTAGTGGCAGGGCAAACCGCTTTTTTACTGGGCGCGTTAGTAGAAAACATTGGGCAGTTTTTAGTGACTTTGCCCTCAAGAATGTTGCGTACCTTAGTCTATGAGCCAAACAGTAGCCAATGGATGAGTGGCTGGACACTGTTCTTTTGGGCATTTTGGTTGGCGTGGGGGCCGTTTGTGGGGGTGTTTTTAGCACGTATTTCCCGCGGGCGCACCTTACGCGAGTTTGTTATTGCTGCTATTACAGTTCCCGTATTATGCGACTTTATCATCGTCTCTTTTTTTGGAAACTCTGCCTTATTTGAAGTACTGGCTGGGAATAATGAGTTTGCCCAATTAGCCGCCACTAATCCCGAACAAGGCTGGTATGCGCTGCTTGACACCTTTCCCGGTGCTATGGTCTTGATCTGTTTGGCTACTTTTTCCGGATTATTATTTTATCTCACCAGTGCGAATTCTGGCGCCATGGTGATGTCTAATTTTTCTGCCACTATTCCTAACCCTGCAGAGGATGGACCTAAGTGGCTGCGTATTTTTTGGGCATTACTCACCGCCATGCTCACGATAGCCATGTTATTAGCAGGTGGTGTGGTTACCATGGAATATGCCACGCTTATTTTTGCGCTACCCGTGACTATTATTGCTTATTTAGTGATGGCCTCTTTTCATAAAGCACTGCGTATGGAGCGCGCCGAGCGTGAAGGATTGGTGCTGCGCCGCGCTTCTCAAGCGCCCAGTGGCGGGCATTTACCGGCTCGTTCTTGGAAACAACGTCTTGCCCAAATGCTGGCTTATCCTACCTTGCGAGAAGTCTCTCAGTTTCTAGAGCGCACGGTACGCCCCGCCCTCGATGATATTGCCGTGGAGTTTCGCCGTGAAGGTTATGAGGTAGAGCGAGCAAATGTTGCCAACGCCACCGGCATTGAGGGGCCGTTAATTCGTGTTACCCTTGATGAGCTAAGAGCGTTTCATTATCAGGTGTCGATTGTGGAAACCCCAGTTCCTACCTTTAGTGGTAAAATGTCGATAGATACTGATGTTTACTATCGCCTTGAAGTTTTTACGCAAACAGGCTCAGGGGGTTATGACCTAATGGGGCTCACTAAGCAGCAAGTCATTGATGATGTATTAGAACGTTATGAAGCTCATTTAGCATTTTTAGCTTTATCTGCCCAAACCGATACGCCCTCGGTCCTCACGCCACCTGTTGCGAGTAGTGACTAGCTTAAAAAGCGGGTTTTAATAATATGGGCATGCCAGCGATGGCGCGGCACTTGAGAGAGAGGAATGGCCTCGCTGGTAACTGCCATATTTACCTCCAACATCGCTTGGGCTGAACCGGTGAGTAAGGGATGCCACTTGGCTAGCGGCTTTCCTTGTGACAGGCGCCGATAAGCGCAGCTTTCTGGTAGCCAATTAAACCTTGTCACGTTCTCAGGAGTTAATGCATGGCAGTGGGACACTCTACTTAAACGGTGTTCATAATCTTGACAGCGCCGCTGGCTGACATCTAATAAATCACAGCTAATATTAAAGACCCGTACTTTTGTGTCATCTACCTGTCGCACCAAACAACATTTTGCACAGCCATCGCACAATGCTTCCCATTCCTTGGCATTTAACTCTGCTAGACTAAAGCGCTCCCAAAACCGTGTACGCAACTTTTTTTCTCCTACTTAATTAAGCGGTTGCTTACTATTAGGCGACAATCAATGCAGTTAGTCCAATATTGGCTACTTTTTATGTGTTTTAACGCACCTAACGGGGTGTCTTGCTCATTAAGCAAGTGACTTGTTGAATGTTGTTTGTTAGTGCAAAGTAGGGCTAGCAGGTTTTTTAAAATGCTTTAGTGTTATTCGCCGCTACGCTCCACTGGCGCCTTAGCGCCCTTTATTGTTATCTATTAGGAAGCTCACCATGAAACTGCGTTATTTACTCTTGCTCAGTACCATGTTGGTATTGCTGGGTTGCGAGCACGCCACTAGCCCAGATGATCAAGTCGCCAGTGTGATTGCTGAGTTTAGTGAGCAAGCAGATATTAAATATCACCAAGCGCGCGTGGATTTAAATGAGGATGGCATTGACGATGTCGTCGTGCTGTTGCAAGGCGCTAAGTGGTGTGGCTCAGGAGGTTGTACCTTTTTAGTGCTAGAAGGACGTGCGGCTAATGATAATCCGCGATTTCCTGTTTATAAAATACTCTCCCAAAGTACCGTTACCCAAGCGCCTATTCGTGTGAGCGAGGTGGAAAATCAAGGCTTTAAAAATTTGATTGTCCATAGTGATGGCCAAGAAAAATTATTAGAATTTGATGGTGAGCGCTATCCTCCTAATCCTTCTTTGGAAAAAAATGCCACCCCTGATGAACAAGAGCAAGCGGTGACATTAATCCCTTCGCTTTAAGCGCTCTTATCTATTGCTGTTGGACTAACGCAGTGCCTACGCCGTGGCGCTTAGACTCACTGACTGCAGTCACTGTGCCATCTTGGTTAAAAATAATGCCATTAGCTGCGCCAATTTGCTCGGTTTCTACAAAGGTATGGCCGTTAGCGGCCAGTGCTTTAGCTTGCTCACCGTCAGTAAAATCAGACCGTTTTTCTACTAAGGTGGTATCGCCATTGCGCTGACTCATTCGCGGCGCATTCACCGCCTCGCTGAATGACATTCCTAAGTCGATATGATTTACCATGGTTTGCAGCACAGTGGTAATAATAGTGGATCCGCCCGGAGAGCCGATAGTGAAGGCAGGTTGTTGATCTTTTAGGACGATAGTGGGGCTCATGCTGGAGCGTGGCCGCTTAAAGGCTTCGGCCACATTAGGATGGGGGGAGCTAAAGTCAAAGTCAGTAAGCTCGTTATTGAGTAAAAAGCCGCGCCCAGGGACGACTATGCCACTGCCTCCCCAATCTTCGATAGTAAAGGTATACGCCACCACATTGCCTTCGCGATCGGACACCGCTAAGTGAGTCGTGTGCAATGATTCTTGGCCCAAGGGGTGTGAGGGACGCAGTGGCCAAGAAGGGTCTTGTTGGTAACGAAATGGGTCGCCCGCCGAGCTTTGTTGCAGTGCGCTACCTGTCATCAGCTGAGCTCGGGCTTTGGCATATTCTTTAGACAGTAGGCCTTGAACCGGGATATCGGTGTACTCAGGATCCGCCACATAGGCGTTGCGATCTGCAAAAGCTAAATTCGACGCTTGTAAGTAAAGATGCTCTACCTGCGCTCTTTCCATATTGGCTAAGTCAAACGTTTCCAGCATATTTAGCGCTTGGGCGATAGCAATACCCCCGCTAGAAGGGGCGGGCATGCCATATACATCATAGCCACGATAGGTGGAGTGTATGGGTTGGCGTAGCCGAACTTCATAATTTTTAAGATCAGTGTGACTCATGTCGCCCGCTAAAACTGTGATGCCTTTTTTCACTGGCGGTGTATTAACTGCGGCGACTATATCATCTGCAAGCTCACCCTCGTAAAAGGCGCGCGCGCCCCGATCCGCCAATAATTGATAGGTATTAGCTAAGTCAGGATTACTAAAATGGCTGCCTATCTGATGCGCCTTACCGTTAGTTAAATACAGTTGGCTGGCACTTTCAAACTTTGCAAATTTAGCTTCGTTAATTTGATTAATACGGTGAAAGTTTTCATTAATATTAAAGCCTTGGGTTGCCACTTGAATTGCAGGCTCAAGCAGTTGGGCAAGGCTGAGCGTGCCATAGCGCTCTAGGGCTGTTTGCCAGCCTAATACTGTGCCTGGCACCCCTACGGCAATGCCATTGGGCACGGCGTCTGGCCACGGGAGTGCGTGATTATCTTCTAAAAATAGGCGCGGTGTAACGCTGGCTGGGGCAGTTTCTCGATGGTCGATGCTAATCACTTGTTGATCACGGGCGGAGTAGATCAACATAAAGCCGCCCCCGCCAATGCCACAACTAAATGGCTCAGTTACCCCCAAGGTGGCCGCTGCCGCGATGGCTGCATCAATGGCATTGCCGCCTTTATCTAAAATTTGCAGCGCCGCTTGGCTGGCCGGCTCAGAAATAGTGGCAACGGCGCCGCCATGGCCCGTACTAACGGGCGGGGCAGCCTGTAGCGCAAAGCTGGTTAACCAAATGCTGATTGTGAGTGCAGGAGTTAAATAAATATTCATGATCTGTCCCTGATAGCTATATTGAGTCCTTAAGCAGTGTAAGCTGCTAGCCAATAAAGGGGTAATTCTCGGTCAAAATTGTGGCAAAGCTCCCGCCGTGGTTATCAATAATGACGTGCTCAAGCCTTTTAAAAAGAAGCTCGACTAAAAGCGATTAAATTAGAAGGCGCTAAACTTAGTGTTTTCAAGCCATACCGGTGTAACCTAAACTGACTAAGTCGCAGTTAGCAAAATGTAATGGGTAAATAAGTGAAGGATAAGCATGCACATTAATAGTGATTTTACCAAAAGAGTGGTTATTTACCCTGAACAATATCAATTTGTTGACTCCCCTTGGCCGGAGTGAGTCGCATGATGCTAGATAGAGTGGGAGAGGAGGTGGCACGAGCCACCAGCATAGTGCGCTATGCCCCAAATGCCGGTTATAGCAGTCATACTCATGATGGCGGCGAAGAAATACTGGTGTTAGAGGGGGTTTTTTCTGATGAGCACGGTGACTATCCTGCTGGTAGTTATTTGCGAAACCCACCTGGCAGTCGTCATCAGCCTTATACTCTTTCGGGATGTACCTTATTGGTTAAGTTGTGGCAATTTAGTGACACCGATCGCTTGCAAGTTAACATAGAGACTCAAACTAGCTTGTGGCAGCCTGGAGCAGTAACCGGCTTATCGGTGATGCCTTTGCATGAACATAATGGCGTAAACACTGCTTTAGTCCGCTGGGCGCCTTACACTCAATTTAGTGCTCATACTCATGTCGGCGGAGAAGAAATTTTAGTATTAGAAGGGGTGTTTCATGATGAATTTGGCTCCTATCCCGCCGACTCTTGGATAAGAAGTCCTTGCTATAGCCGCCATGCGCCTTTTACTGAACAGGAGGGGGCGCTTATTTACGTAAAAGTTGGGCACCTAGAAGCTCATTTAATGGGAGATCCATTAAACCCCGCTCATCGCCTATAAAAATACCACTAGCTTTAACAGTAAGCTTGCCTTTGCAGTGGCGGCTAATTAAAGGAGTACGTTAATGCCCAATTCATTACTTAGCATGCTAAATATTGAATATCCTATTATTCAAGCTCCCATGGCGGGGACCGCCACTGTCGCTTTAGCCGCTGCCGTGTCCAATGCGGGTGGTTTGGGCTCTATTGGCTTGGGAGCGAGCACGGTTGAGCAAGCAAGCGAGCACATTCGCGCACTAAAGCGTGCGACTTCTAAGCCCTTTAATGTCAATGTGTTTTGCCATGCAGCACCGGTGCAAGATGTTGCCACAGAACAAGGTTGGCTAGACGCTTTAACTCCTTATTTTGAAGAATTTTCTGCAGAGCCGCCGCTGCGTCTTTTTCAAGCTCATCCAAGCTTTAATGATAATCCTCATCTGCTAGCGCTGCTATTAGCAGAGCGCCCGGCTGTGGTAAGTTTTCACTTTGGACTTCCCAGTGCCGAGGCAATAACCGCTCTTAAAGGCGCGGGTATAAAGCTGTTAGGGTGCGCAACGAGAGTAGGAGAGGCACGCGCCATTATGGCTGCGGGGCTAGATGGTATTATTGCCCAAGGTATAGAAGCAGGCGGTCATCGCGGTGTATTTAAGCCAGAAGAAGATATAGAGCTGGGTTTATTTGGCTTATTGCAACTTTTAACCCGCCAATGCTCGCTGCCCATTATTGCAGCGGGAGGCATTATGAATGGGCAAGGTATCGCTCAGGTGTTAAAGATGGGCGCCAGTGGTGCCCAGCTTGGTACCGCCTTTATTCTTTGTCCAGAGTCTGATGCCAGCCAAGCATATCGTAGTCAGTTAAGCAGTGCTAAGGCGTTTCATACGGGGATTACGCGCTGCCTTTCAGGGCGCCCTGCACGAGGTTTGATTAACCGAGCACATCAAGAATTAGCAAAACTTGCAATCCCTGTGGCCGCTTACCCTCAAGCTTACAGCGTAGGAAAAGCACTGCATTTAGCGGCTAGTCAACAAGGATGCTTTGATTTTGCGCCCTTTTGGGCAGGACAAGGCGCGCCCTTAGCCCGCGCCTTGCCAGCGGCTGAGCTAATGCAGCAGTTAATTACAGAGCTTGAAGAGAAGAGGCGCTGATAACAGAAGCAAAGTGGCGCTAGAGCAGCACTCAAATAAGTAGATGGCTTAATAATTAAACCACCTACTTAAGACTGCATAGCTTAGTGTATGTTGTTAGTCAGCCGTCGTATTTAAAATGTGCGTGCCCGCTTGGCCGGCTAATAACGCAAGCGCTTGGGATAAGCGACCAATGGCACTAAAGCCACCAGACTCAGCAAAATTACAGGCGGCAGTAATTTTGGGGCCCATGGAGCCGGCAGGCAAGTTAAGGGCATGACTTTCAGCGACAGTTAACGTACTTAATGGCTCGGCCTCGGGTGTGCCAAACCCCTGATAGACGGCTTCAACATCCGTTAATAGCAGCAAGGCATCGGCGCCTAATTGCTTGGCTAAGAATGCGCTGGATAAATCTTTATCAATGACGGCTTCTATCCCTTGCAGGCGATTATCTTCTCCTCGAATAACAGGAATACCCCCACCGCCGTTACAAATTACCACTACATTTTTTTCTACTAGCATTTGAATCACCCTTAAGTCGGGTATATCCAAAGGAGTAGGGGAAGCCACCACACGGCGCCACTTGTCACCATCTTTTGCAATATCCCAGCCTGCGATAGCGGCCCGTGCTTTGGCTTCTGCTTCGCTATATACAGGACCTATAAATTTAGTGGGAGTTAAAAAAGCAGGATCTTTCGCATCCACTACTACTTGAGTTAACAAAGAGGCAATAGGGCGGTTGTTGTTAAGGGCATTTTCTAGCTCTTGCTCTACTAAATAACCAATCATACCCGCGGTTTGTGCGCCTAATACATCCAGTGGATAGCTTTCAGCCGCGTTATACGCCTCGGCTTGCAACGATAACAGCCCTACTTGAGGCCCGTTGCCATGGGTGATCACTAGCTGATGACCGGCTTTTACAATTTGCGCGAGTGCCTTGGCGGCTACTTTTACATTTTCACGCTGAATATCGGCGGTGAGAGGCTCACCGCGTTGTAATAAGGCATTACCACCTAAAGCTGCTACAACTAACATAATTTATATCTTAAGTTTGTCTCTATCGTAGATACAATAAAGTAGGACTGTTGCTTATGAAAACACGGGCCAAAGCCTGCGCCCAAAGCGCTCAATACTGAATATTTGCGCAGTACAAGTGAATTTCAGGAGTGGAAAAGACGTAATCACTGATGCTCACTTTACTGTTGCCGCGCATTTTACTCATTTGGCATAATAAAAACACCATTAAAGTCGGCTTAGCAGCTAGTGACCTTACAAACTGATGTTTTAAGAAATTATTTTTATCAACAATTTGAAATGATTAGTGTTTTATTAAAAAACCAGTCACTTTATAAAAATAGCCAGCTTGGCGCGGCCCCCGTTGCCTTAGCAGGCAGGGTTCGCTAAAGAGCTAAGAGATAAAAAAGAGCAACAGCGATAAGCAAGATAAGAAAGGTGAACAGAAGATAATAAGCCGCCAGCAATGACGACGGCTTAAAGAGGCTAGCTTAGTAACACCCACACATGACTATAACCTCCTAGAGGCGGACGCTCACGCACCAGCGGCGAGTTAGGGGCTAAGCGAATATCTTTACAAGCTTTTAATAATGCTTGAGTGGTGATCCTTAGTTGCCAAGTGGCCAGCAATCGGCCTGGACAAACATGTTTACCCGCACCATATACTAAATTATGGGGCGCATGCGCGCTTGGCTTAAATTGATCCACACCAAATACAGACTCGTCCCGATTGGCAGATGTCCAATTAAGGTAAACTCGGCTGTGAGGAGCAATGGTGTGCTCTCCCACAGTGACGGGACAAGTTGTGATGCGTCTATTACTCACAAAGGGATTATCGAGGCGAATGATTTCATCAAGCGTTTGCTCAACATCTTGATTATCAGCATGTGCTAATCGTTGCGCATGTTCGGGGTGCTGGGCTAGGAAAGCCATGATCACGCCGACACACAGTGCGATTGAGCCTAAATCGCCGCCAGTCCAATTTCGCAAAATAGATACCAGCTCTTCTTCGCTGAGTAAGCGGCCATCGATGCGCTCTCGACATAAGCGACTGGTAATATCGTCGGCGTTATATAAAGGACTGCCGGGTGCTGCCTCGCGCCGAGGACGCACAATAGAGCGAATAATATCATCGAAGTCATCGGCGACTTGTCGCAGCAATATCGGGTCTTGCTGCTGGGCTGCGTTATTATTATTTTTAACCCACTGTAATAGCGCGGGCTCTAAACTAGCGGGCCAGCCCAGCCATGCACTTTGTGCTCGCACTGCAAACACTGCTCCTATTTCACTTACCGCCTCTATCGGAGTATCCATAGGCAGGCTTACCATTAATTCTTGGGCGATGCGCTCGAAGTCCGCGACAAACGGTGTAATAGCCTCTGCGGTTAAATAGCGCTCAATAAGCGTTCGAAACTGGGTATGCTCAGCGCCATCAAGTCCATTAGGCACTTGGAGAAAACGAGAGACTTGGCTAGAAAAACGTTTGTCGTCTTTTGCTGCCGCCAATACATCGGCGTGATGTAATAAGACCCAATCGTTAGCGTCATTTTTAATGAGGCGCTGCTGTGCGCGTTGGCGATCCGTTTGGCTTCGCACATCGGGGCAGCCAGATAACTCAGAAGTCGGTTGGTGAGCAGTCATAATAGATCCTTACAGGTCGCATATATGTGCTGTGCCTAAGAGGAAGCGCAGAGTAAATGCGAAGTTGCGTGGCGTAACTAGAGTAACGGCTCTGTCTTGCACGAGCAAGGAGCGCGATTTTTACCACAAAAGACTGAATGATTATTTAGCATAAACCACTGCATAATAGCGCATTAGCTATGCGTTTTTATTGATGAAAGACAAAGACTCTTGGTCTAACGAGGGGGGTGAGTGCTTTTTTTGCTGGTTTATTCTCCACATTTTGCTGGAGTCACGTGGTGGAGATAAATCTGTAATTTAAAAGACACCTTAGGTTAAGTTTTTCAGCAGCTTGCCGATAGTAAAGCAGATATGGCCATTCACATAGCCAACATCATCAATGTCTTAACAATTTCGCTTTATCTGATGCTTGGATCATAGCGAGTGTTAATGCATAACAAGGCACTTTGTTGTTGCCCTGAACACTTATCGGCCGGTGGAGAAGCCATGCAAAAATTTAAGTTACGTACCGTTCTTATTGCGTTTGTCACTCTAACACTCATGTTACTGACCTTAGTGTCGACACTCATCAATATTAACCAATTCTCAAATTTGTATTACAAACAAACTGAGCAAGAGTTTTTGCCCACCAGCGTGGGGCAAGTGGCCGAGAAAGTACGTGCTGAGCTGATGCCGGCTGTTATTTTATCTAAAGACATGGCGCACAATCCATTATTACTGGATTGGATGAGAGACGGTGAAGATGCCAGTGAGCAAGACGCTCAAGTGCGTCGCTACTTTAAACAACAACAAGTTAATGCTAACGCCTCCACTTTATTTTGGGTGTCTGGGCAAACGAATACTAACTATCGTAACGGTGAAGTCTTTAAGCGTATTTCTCCCAACGATCCCCTAGATGGCTGGTTTTACAGTTTTCTAGAGAGTGGCGTGGATCAAGTACTACAAATCGATCCCGATGAACAATCTGGAAAATTAATGCTGTTTGTAAATACTTTAGTCACTCTTGATGGTAAGCCTATGGGAGTGGCAGGCTTAGGCTATGACGTTTCCTCTGTAGTAGAGATAGTGTCTAACTACAAGCTAGGAAAAAATGGCTATTTGTACTTAGTGGATCAAGACGGACAGGTGATTGTTCATCCTGATATCAATGTCACACGTAAAAAGGTCTCCGAGCTTGACACGCTAGCGCCTGCTAATCGCTTGCTAAAGCAACACCAAGGCGGTTTTAGCTTTGATCGCGATACGGTTGACGATAAGAGCGTTTATATTGCAGCCCAAGATATTCGCGATACCGGTTTAACTCTGATCGCGGTACTCCCCACAGCAGAAACGAGTAGTGCAATTAATAAAGTGATTTCCTCGTCGGTATGGGTGAGTGTGTTATTAACGCTGCTCTTTATTGGACTCACTGTGTTATTTGCAAACTCCTTAAGTAAGTCTATTCGCCGTGTTGGTGATGATTTATTGAGTATGTCTGGTCAGGGCGGAGATTTAACTACGCGCCTAGATGAGCGCCATGATAATGAATTAGGTCACTTGGCCAAGGGCTTTAATGCCATTATTGGTAAAATTCGCGAGTTAGTGGCAGAAATTCAGCAAACTGAAACCGCGATGAAAACCAGTATTGAGCAATTAGCACAGCTTGCTAATGACACCTTTGCTTCTACTGATTTACAGCGCGGGCAAACGGATCAGGTGGCGACCGCCATTACTGAGATGGGTCAGACCATCACCGAAGTCTCGGGCATTGCCCATCGTAATGCTAATGATACCGAGTCGGCAGTAGCAGATACCAATAATACCAACGACAACATGGCGCTAACCTCGCGTACCATGCAAGAGCTTAACGGGGTGATGGCAGATATTGAGCACACCATTACCGACTTTGCCCATCAAGCAGCAGCCATTAACTCCGTCGTTGAAGTCATTAACGATATCTCTGAGCAAACTAACTTATTAGCGCTTAATGCGGCGATTGAAGCGGCGCGTGCCGGTGAGCAAGGTCGTGGCTTTGCGGTGGTCGCCGATGAAGTGCGAAGCCTTGCCCAGCGAACTCAAGCCTCAACGCTTGAAATTCGTGAGCAAATTAACCAACTACAACACACCGCCCAACAATCGACGAAAGCCATTCAGCAAGGCACTATCAGTAGTCAGCAAGTGGCAGATAATACCGAGCAATCGGCAGCGGCACTGTTGAGTATTCAACAAAAATTTGAAGCGATAAGCTCAGGCAACCACCAAGTAGCGGCAGCGACTGAAGAACAAGGTGCCGTGGCCGAGCACATTAATGAGTCGGCGTACTTGATATCGGACAGTGCGGCGAGCATTTACCAAAATGCCGAGCAACAACTGCTGGCGATTCAGGAGCTACAACAGCGCGCTCAACACTTACGAGGCTTAGTCGCGCAATTTAAAGTGTAGTTATCGCCATTAAGCAAAGGTAAAAGGGAGTAAGTTAATAGCATGTCAATCACGTCTCTTATACTTGCTCCCTTATTTTATATTAAAAATAAGTATCAATGATTGAGTACGCTTTATTAAAATCATGATCTAGCGCGTAGTGAAGTTGATATTTTTCTATATGATAAGCAGCGCTAAGAATTAAGGGGTCAGCCACATAATAGATTCATTTCAATGTGAATATAAGATGAATATTAAAGTGAGCGTTTTTTCATTGTTTTTATAAAACAACCAATAGCCATCTCATACGCAGCAGGCTCGGAGCATCTATGAGAAATTTACAGTTAAGAACGGTATTAATTGCCTTTGTGACGCTTGCGCTAGTGCTATTAACGCTGGTTTCAACCTTTATCAGTGTGAAGCAGTTTTCTAGTTTGTATTATGGTCAAACCGAGCAAGAGTACTTACCCAGCAGCGTAGGTTTAGTGTCTGAGCAAGTGCGTGCCGAGTTAATGCCCGCTATTATTTTATCGCAAGACATGGCCAGTAACGGTTTAATCCACCAATGGATGAAAGAGGGGGAGAGCGACAGTGAACAACATGCGCCGGTGATGGATTACTTTAAAAACCAGCGTCAAAACACCGGGGCTTCTACTTTGTTTTGGGTATCAGGATGGAGTAATACCTATTATACGGATGCTGGTGCTTTTAAAACCATTACGACTTCTGACCCGCATGACGCTTGGTATTATGGTTTTCTAAAAAGCGGTGAGCAACAAGCACTCTCTATTGATCCTGATGAAAGAGACGGTCGATTAACGTTATTTGTTAATACCCGAGTGTCTATTGATGGCCAAGCCGTGGGCGCGGCCGGTCTGGGGTATGATGTTTCTGCCGTTGCGCGTCTAGTTGGCGATTATAAGCTCGGTGAGCAGGGTTATTTATTTTTAGTAGATTCAAATGGCGTATTAGCTGTGCATCCTGACTTGTCGCTGGTCGGTAAACACGTTAAAGAATTAAGTAATTATAGCGATGTTAATTCTTTATTAGCACAGCATAAGCCCGGCTTTTCGCTAGGGCAGGGTCAGTTACAAAATGAAGATGTGTATATTGCTATTCAAGATGTGCGTGATACCGACTTAACCTTAGTGGCGGTATTGCCAACTAAAGAAATTAGTGGCGCTATTAATCATGTTATTTCTACTTCCGTTTGGGTGAGTGTATTACTAACGCTATTGTTTATCGGCTTAACGGTACTCTTTGCTAACTCTCTTAGTAAGTTGATTCGCCGCGTCGGTGATGATTTATTAAGTATGTCGGGCCATGGCGGGGATTTAACTACCCGCTTAGATGACAGCGGCAATAATGAATTAGGCCATTTAGCAAAAGGCTTTAATGCCATTATTGGTAAAATTCGCGAGTTAGTGGCGGAAATCCAACAAACAGAAACTGCCATGAAAGCGGGGATTGAACAGTTAGCACAATTAGCCAACGAGACCTTTGTCTCCACCGAACAGCAGCGCGGCCAAACCGATCAAGTGGCGACCGCCATTACTGAGATGGGCCAAACTATTACTGAAGTCTCAGGCATTGCCCATCGTAACGCCAATGATACCGAGTCGGCAGTAGCCGATACCAATAATACCAATGACAATATGGCACTGACCTCAAGAACCATGCAAGAGCTTAACGGCGTGATGGCGGATATTGAAAAAACTATTACCGACTTTGCAAGTCAAGCGGCGGCGATTAATTCCGTGGTCGAAGTGATTAATGATATTTCAGAACAAACTAACTTGCTTGCGCTTAATGCGGCGATTGAAGCGGCGCGTGCCGGTGAGCAAGGTCGTGGCTTTGCGGTAGTGGCCGATGAAGTACGCAGTCTTGCCCAGCGTACTCAAGCCTCAACGCTTGAAATTCGCGAGCAAATTAGTCAATTGCAGCAAACGGCTCAGCAATCCACTCATGCGATTCACCAAGGCACTGTGAGTAGTCAGCAAGTGGCGAGTAACACCGAGCAGTCAGCAGCAGCGCTAATGAATATTCAGCAAAAGTTTGAAGCCATTAGCTCAGGCAATCAGCAAGTAGCGGCAGCCACCGAAGAACAAGGTGCGGTAGCGGAGCACATTAATGAGTCGGCCCATGCTATTTCAGACAGTGCTGCTAGTATTTATCAAAATGCGCAGCAGCAATTGGAAGCGATACAGTTATTGCAAGGGCGTGCCGACCAACTGCGCGCTTTAGTCACGCAATTTAAGGTGTAATCTCTTACTTTAACCCGTCAATAATATTCTAGAGTGAGCTAATTTAAGAGCCTTTATACGCTCTTTAATTGGCTCACTTTTTTTTGCTAACAAAATATGCCTCTTAAAAGTAGCGCTAAGCTTGCGCTGACACATTAATCAAAGAGAGGCGAGTGTGTTAATATAAACGCTTGTCGGTTTTCTACCGACTTTGTCCAGTGATATTAGGAGTCGAGCTTGTTTAGCGAATTTGTTCTGGGTGATGGCGTTGATTTTAATTCTGATCTTAATGTGCCTTTTGTGCCCTCTGATGAAGTTATCGTTGAGAGTATGCTCGATTTGGCTGGCGTAACTGGGCAAGATTTGCTCTATGACTTAGGCTCAGGTGATGGTCGCATTTTAGTTTCGGCAGCTATGGGGCGAGAAACCCGCGGCGTGGGCATTGATATGGACCCACTGCGTTTAGATGAGGCACGCGAGTTTGCCGCTTCCATGAGTATGGATCATCTGGTTGAATTTATTGAAGATGACTTCTTTAATGCCGATATCAGTCAAGCGACCGTCGTGACCTTATATTTGTTACAAAGTATTAATTTATTACTCAGACCCAGATTGTTAACTGAGCTCAAACCCGGTACCCGTATCGTATCTAATTCTTTTGATATGGGAGAGTGGGAGCCAGATGATCGCAGCTACGCTGCAGGCTCTCATATTTATAAATGGGTGGTGCCGGGCAATGTGGCAGGTGTGTGGCAATGGAAAACCAAAGAACAGCACCATTATAAAGTGCTACTAAGCCAAAAATTTCAACGTCTTAACGCTAAGGCATGGCTAAATGATCAGTCTATTGAAGTGATCGCCACCGACTTATGTGGCCACCGCTTAATGTTGACGCTAGATGGGGATGATAGCCATGAGCCCCGTATCTTTCATTGGCGTTTAGTGGGAGAAGAGTTGCACGCGCGCGCCGGTGAAATTGGATATGCTAAAGCCACGCTTATTTAATCACTCCTCCCCTTTAAGTAGCGCCGCTTGCCGGCGTTTTTGCTTTACCCAAGGTCACAAAAGCCACGCCAACGCCAATTAATAAGGCTCCAAGTAATAAGCCCTCAGGCGGGGCTTCCCCTTGCAACAGCACAGCAACGGGTACACCGACTAGGGCGCCGACCGCCCCGAGTAAGCTTAATAATACCGGGCCTCCGGTCTTTTGCAGAATAAACAATAATAAAAACTGACCCGCAAATACCACTGACTGCAAAGCAATTAATACTAAAGGCCCCGTTTTTTGCCGAGGTAGGCTTAGTGGTAATTCGCTTAATAGCCCCAATAATAACAGCATTAATGCGGCCACCATTAGCATGCCAGGCGCTAGCGCATCGGCAGATACCCCAGGTGGCCAGCGCAGCGTGCGGTAAATATTGCCTATAGCCAAAAGCACAGGGCCTAATAGGGCGACTAAAATCCAAAAACTATCGGCACTAGAGGCATTGAGCTTATTCACCGCTAATACCGCCGCACCCGCTAGCGCGGCTACCACTCCGAGTGCGCGCAGCATATTAAAGCGCTCCATCCCGAGCGCTAGCGCGCCGACATAGGTTAACAAAGGAGGCAAGGAAATAATAAGTGCTACAAATCCGGCTCCCACATGGGGCACAGCCGAAAAGAAAATAAAGTTTGAGCCAGCCACTCCTACTAGTGCCGCCACCGTATAATATTCTAGCGTGCGCTTATTAACGGGAGGGAGTACACCACGAATGGTCGCCAACACGAATAAAATACCGGTAGCGCCGACAATAGCCCAAGTTAAAAAAGCCAATGGCTGAAGCGTCATTTCCCCTGCCAGCTTGGCTAAGTTGGTCGATAATCCTAGTAAGGCGCCGCCTAAAAATAAGCACAATAAGGGCACCAGCCAAGCGTGATGTGTGGAGGAAGGCTGAGTTGCAGCTGTCATAATTGCCTTATGCAGGTAAGTTAATTACTAAGATAAATGGGTAACGTTACGCTACTTTAACAGCTAATTAACGCAAGCGGATCAATAAAAATAACTCTCTGTCGCAAATTGACGTACGTTTATTGGGGGCAGGCTTTATCAATTAAGAGATCGGCAAAGACCAAATGCTCTCTTGTGATCACTTCTCCTACTTTGACAAGTAAAGGATACTTAAACATAGGGCCATCGAACACAAAAGTATGATATTCACCGTTTTCACCACTGGGGTCTACCTCGTTAGGCAAGGCGCTTAGCAGAGCGGGTGTTAGCTCTAAGCCCGCAACATGGGGTGCTATTTTTTGACTATCTAGGCAAGTGATCAAGGCGCGCACGCCTGCATTCACCATGTCATAAGGAATTAAATGCGTATTGAGTCCCCATAGCGGAAATATCGCCTCCATCCCCAGCTTTTTCAGTTGTTGCTCTCTAAAGTCTCGTACATCTTTTAGCAACATATCGCCAAACGCCATGGCTGTGACGCCGCGCTTTTTTGCCTGTTCCAAAAAGCTCGCCATAATTTGGTTATATTGCTCGTTGCTACAAGGGTTAGGTAAGCTAATGATCGCTAAGGGTAAGTCTACGCTTTGTGCTTGTAGCTTTAGCAGTTCTTGGCGCACGCCATGCATGCTTACCCGATGAAACTCTTCATTGACTGTGGTAAATAAACCGACTACCTCAAACGCGGGGTTTTGCAATAAACAATACAATGCCCACGCACTGTCCTTGCCGCTACTCCACGACATTAAAATTTTTTTTCTCATTATTTCTTCCTTTTGTTACTGGTCTGTCCAGTGAAATTCGTATTGGCAGGCACTATTTAAAGAGTTTATTGAGACCAATATGTTTTTAAAGTGTTAGTTTGCTGATTTGCTATGTTATCAACTTGTTTTTACCGCTACATATGGTTAACAAGCCTAAGTTTGACTAGGATAAGAAAGCAGCGTTCGAGAACCTCGCAATGGGCTTCTTGATTTTCTCACAATAATTATCATACTCAAAAAACGTAATATGCATCCCATATAAATCAATAGGATCCATTATGACGCCGACAATAGCACTGTTGCTTATCATCACTTTTTTGCTGTCTACCGTGGGTTTACTGCTATTGATTTGGTCAATCGCCACCAATCAATTTAGTCAAAGCCAAGCGGCAGCACGGACCATTTTTACACCAGGAGAAGAAGGACACATAGAAGACCCTGCACGAGAGGAGGTTTCGTCTTTTCAAGGCGAAAACAAAGTGCAACACGAAGCAGTGACCGCTCGTTGGATTGCGGATCACTCCTCAAAATCTGCGGTACTCACTTGGCTAAGCTCAGCCATTGTCTGGTTACTTATCGGCTCAATGTATGGAATTTTTTCTTCCATCAAAATGCATTATCCCGAGTTTTTAGCCGATAGCCAGTGGTGGACATTTGGCCGGATCCGACCCATGCACCTTAACGCCGTTACTTATGGCTGGGCGTCGATGGCGGGAATTGGGGTGGTATTATTTTTAATTCCCAGACTATTTAAAACCTCATTACGCGGTGCTAAATATGCCATTGCAGGGGCTGTTATTTGGAATATCGGCATGCTGCTCGGCCTAGGCGCTATCAATATGGGCTTATCCGATGGCCAAGAATGGTTGGAGTTTCCCTGGCAAATAGACATCTTGTTTGTCTTTGGCGGCGGCTTATGTGCCGTGCCTTTGTTGGTCACCTGCGCTAAGCGTAAAGTTCAGCATTTGTATGTGTCTAGCTGGTATTTTCTTGCGGCTTTAGTGTGGTTTCCCTTCTTGTTTTTTATCGCTAATGCGCCTTATTTATTTCCAGGTGCGACGGGAGCCACGGTTAACTGGTGGTTTGCGCATAACGTATTAGGGTTATGGGTTACCCCACTAGGGATTGGTACGGCTTATTATTTGATCCCTAAAATCTTAGGTCGTCCGATTATTTCTTATAAGTTGTCTTTAATCGGTTTTTGGTCACTGGCGTTGTTTTATAGCCAAGTAGGTATTCACCATATTATTGGTGGCCCCATTCCCACTTGGTTGGTGACCTTGTCGATTGTGCACAGTGTTATGATGTCGGTCCCAGTCATTACCGTGGCCATTAACCACCACGGCACTATGTGGGGACATTTCTCACGACTCAAAGACTCACCTACCTTACGTTTTGTATGGATTGGTGCGCTTATGTACACGGTATCGTCTTTGCAAGGCTCCATGGAAGCGCTGCGTAGTATTAACGTTATTACCCACTTTACGCATTACACCGTGGGTCATGCTCACCTAGGGATGTATGCTTTCTTAAGCTTTATCTTATTTGGTGCTGTGTATTTCATTATGCCGCGTTTAACTGATTGGGAGTGGCCATGGCGACGCATGATCAGCTTGCATTTTTGGTTAGTGGCGATCGGTATTTTGATTTATTTCGTGTCACTGACAACAGCAGGTTGGTTACAAGGCTTAGCGCTGCTTGATGCGAAGACGCCGTTCTTAGAAATAGTGCAAATGACGATTCCGTATCTTCAAGCTCGTACTCTAGGGGGTAGCTTAATGGTGTTAGGGCATATTGTTTTTGCCGTGCATTTTGTGGCGATGCTTAAACACAGTGGACGCGCTAAAAATGAGCCGACTTTATTTCGCGTAAATGCCCAGGAGGTCTCATCATGAAACGTGCTCTCGCAATAATGGTAGGTGCGGCTTTTATTTTGCTGCTTGCCATGATGACCTTAGTGGTGCTGCCCTACATTGAGATGTCGACTGAGCAAGTGCCACCAGACTTAAAGCCCTATACAGAGCAAGAGCTGGTAGGTCGCCAGTCTTATATCGCAAATGGCTGTTTATACTGCCACAGTCAGCAGCCTCGCGATCCCAGCTTTGCGCCAGGAGACAGAGACAGAGGCTGGGGGCGCCCAGGTGTACCGGGTGATTACACTTACGATCGCCCACATTTATTGGGCACCATGCGCACCGGACCGGATTTGTTTAATATCGGCGCGCGCCAGCCCAGTGAAGATTGGCATATGATCCACTTATATAATCCGCAAGCCGTGATGAAGGGCAGTATTATGCCTCCGTATCGCTTTTTATTTCGCCATGTTGATAAAGCAGGCCCTAACGATAGAGTGGTAAATATTCCCCCTCCTTATGGTCCTGAGTCAGGTGAAATTGTGGCAACAGAAGAAGCGAAAGCCCTTGTTGCTTACTTATTATCACTAGATCATACCTATCCGGCTCCGACATTACCGCAGTCAGAGCCTAAGCCAGATGCAGATAAGGAGTAGATGATGAGTCAAGATGAACATCGCGCGCAACGCCGCGAAGCTCCCGAACCGGAAGAAGGCGCTCGCGGAGTCCCTAAGCTAGTCATTGTATGGATCGTGTGTTTAATCGTCTGGGGGGTGGGCTATTATGCATGGCAAATAGGCAAACCTATGTTAGGTGGGGATAGTCGTAGTGTGCCTGTGGTAGCAGAAACTGGCGCAGATGCGGGAGGTGGGCCGGATGGGGGCGCTATTTATAGTGCGAACTGTAGCGCCTGCCACCAAGCCACCGGTATGGGTATTCCTGGGGCCTTTCCACCCTTAGCGGGTAGTGAATGGCTATTGGCAGACCCAGCGATTGCTGTCTCCATTGTTCATGATGGCCTACAAGGTGCCATTGAGGTAGCGGGCACCAGTTATGCCGGTGTGATGCCCAACTTTAGTGCGACCTTATCTAATGAAGAGATTGCCGCTGTACTCAGTCATGTTAGAAGCGAGTGGGGAAATGATGGCAGTGCGGTAGAGCCTGCCTTAGTTGACGAGCACGTGGAGCGTTTTGGAGAGCGCGGTCCTTGGTCTGAAGAGGAGCTAGTAGAAACCTTTGGCAAACCATAATGCAATGGCTTTGAGCGCGTCGCCTCTATTAGAGGGGGAAGAGTTATCCTCTCTCGAACCCGCACACAGTGTGGTATTAATGGTAGAGGGAATGCGTTGTGCAAGCTGCGCTATTGCAGTAGAGGCACGCTTAAAAAGGCAAGCCAATGTTAGCGATGCGGCGGTGAATTTTGCCGCCGATATCGCCATGATCAGCTGGCAAGATAAAAAGCCAGATATTAATCAACTTAAGCGCGCAGTAGCGCGCTTAGGTTACCAACTCCATACTTCTATTGATCCTAAACGCAGTGCCGAGCAAGCACTCAAGATGCGCAAGCAATTGCAATTACGCTTAGCCGTCGCTGTGGTATTTGGCATGTGGAGCATGATGCCTGCCATCTTGCTTTATCTTGCACCCTTTGGGACAGTAGAACCTGAATTTATGTGGCCGCTAGCACTTGCTAGCGGCCTTTTTGCATTTCCGGTCTTGGTCTATTCTGCCAGTCATTTTTATCGAGTGGGTTGGCGCACCTTTATAGCCGGCTCGCCTGGGCTAGATAGTTTAATTACGCTAGCGGTGTGGGCTGCGGTTATTATCTCTTGTTGGCGGTTATACCAAGGTTCGGCGCATGTTTATTTTGATGCAGCAGTGATGCTTATCACTTTTCAGTTGGTGGCACGCCTCTTAGATACCAGTGTTCGGCGCCGGGCCTCTGAGGTGGTACGTCGTTATTTGCAAGATATGCCAGCGCGGGTGCAAGTGCTTGACGAGCACGGCAATGAGAGCACGCTGGCTATAGAAGAAGTGACCTTAGGGCAGAGGATCCGTTTGAATAGTGCGCAGCAATTAGCACTCGATGGCGTGGTAGAAACAGGGAGTGGACAGGCGGATCTTTCTTTATTAACCGGCGAACATGAACCTCAAATGCTTAATGAGGGTGACGAATTACTTGCGGGCTGTACTTTGATTGAAGGCTGCGTAACGTTAATTGTGACCGCTACGCAAGGCGAGCGACGCATTGATCGACTATCGCAGTCTATTAGTCGAGTCTTAAGTAAAAAAACGGCGCTGCAACAATTAACAGACCGCATTGCCCGTTGGCTGATTCCCACTATCTTGATTGCTGGCGGATTGGCGATTGCCTTATCTCTCTTTCAAGGACTGAATATTACCCAAGCACTAGGACGTGCGGTCGCGGTATTAATTGTAAGCTGTCCTTGTGCGCTGAGCTTGGCGATCCCGCTAGTCATTACCATGGGCCATGCGCGCATGATCAATAACGGTATTATTTTAAGAGATCCCGCCGCCCTTGAGACAGCAGCAGATAGTAAAGTGGTGGTGTTTGATAAAACCGGCACCTTAACGACCGACACGCCAAGTGTAAGTCGTGTTATTCCAACATACAAATGGACTGAACCACGACTTTTACAACTTGCAGCCAGCATAATGCAAGACAGTGTGCACCCTGTCGCTAAAGGTCTTCACGCCTATTTCATTACCAATACTGCTAGCGCAGTACCTGCTTTAAATGACAGTGGCGAGCGTCAGAGTTTAGCTGGGCTAGGCACGCAATGGCACAGTGCTCAAGGCTTAGCGTTAGCCGGCAGAGCTACTTGGCTCGCGCAACAAGGCGTTGATATCCCCAAAGTGAGCGAGGGGGGGATGCAGCTGCATTTATCCCTAGCAGGAGAGTATGCAGGCTGTATCGAGTTTGAAGAAACGCTGCGCCCTGAAGCGGTGTCCGTGCTGCGTACCTTACAAGCCCGAGATTATGCTATCTATTTACTCAGTGGCGATACTGCACAAGCTTGTAGCGCTATTGCCTCTCGTCTTAATATTCCCTCCGCTCAAGTACTCGCGGAGCGTAGTCCAGAGCAAAAGCATCGTTTTATTGAAGCATTAGAGCGAAAAACAAAAGTATGCTTTGTAGGCGATGGACTTAATGATGGCTTAGCGCTTGCAGCGGCAGGCTTAGGAATTGCTGTGGGACAGGCTAATTCTGCCACAGGCTTAGCGGCGGCTATTTATTTGCCTAACGGCATCGAGCAAGTACCTACCAGTTTACGCTTGGCAAAACGAGCACGAAAATTAATGTATGAAAATTTGTTTTGGGCGCTAGCCTATAACGGCTGTGTGATCCCCATGGCTATTATTGGCTGGATCCATCCAGTGATTGCAGCGGTGGCTATGTCTTTAAGTAGTTTATGTGTATTGCTTAACAGTGCGCGTATGCAAGGTGAGACTCCTTATCGTGAGGAAACCTAACCTTAATTAGCGACTTACAAATAAATAGCCAGCAGACGCTGGCTATTTATGGTGCTTATTAATTTAACTTAAAGGTTAAACTAAATAGGAATAGGGATATTAGAAGTTATAACCCATACCTACTGTGTATTCCCAGCTACCGTTAGACGAGTTGTCTTTAGCACTGTTTTTGCTATCAAACAAGAAGCCGTATTCAGCACGCGCTTGTACGAAAGTTGAAGGCAGTACGTAGTACTTAGCACCTAATTCCAAACCTGCAACACCGGAGTTTTTGGCGTGGTTATAGTATTTATAACCTAAGTTAGCACCAACGAAGGGACGAAACTCAGCCTGACCGAAGTGATAATCGATATAACCTCGAGTACCACCTGACCAATCATCGCTGCCGCCACTTACTGAACCCCAGCCCACACTTTGGCGAACACCGGCTACGGTTTGGTCATTTAAATACCAACCCATTTCACCAGACAAACCCATACTGCCGTTATCGAATTTCTTGTCGCTTTGACCAGAACCACTGATGGAGAACTCACGGTCGCCCTCTTTAGGGCCCACACCCTCGTAAGTACCTTGAGCCTGAGACAGAGTTGGGATTAATAAGGCGCTTGCACATACAGCTAAAGACAGCTTTTTAAATGTTTTCATGGAAAAAATCCTCATATCGACTTACAGGTTTTTAGTAAAAGGGGTGAACAACATGTTTCTTAATATAGCTTAGCTATCATGATGAACTTGTCTCACTTAATGAGACAACCCGCTGCACTCACCATCTAGGTTTATGCATTTACGGTAGTGATGTCAAATTAGTGCTTCAAAAAAGTTCAATAAATTAACAAATATTAGTCAGTTTTGTTTCTTATCGGTACTAAACAGTAAAAAAAAGCACTGAAAATTTTAACGACTCACTTGAAGTATATTAGTGACTAAGTTTCTGTATTTATTGTGCTTTATGGCTTTATTTATAAGCAAGCTGACTTAATTTGAGTTAGAAAACAGTCTTTTTTAGAAAAACTTAACCCATAAATGAGAAATTATTGAACAACAAGCCGATTTTAGCAGTCGCGACAGAGGGTGACGTTAAATTGAAGAGCCCTACTGTCAGAAAATGTAAGGCCACAGCTAAGCGAGTTTTAAAAGAAAGAAAAGATAGAGTAATTTCTAGGCTAGGCTGATTTTAGGGCGCTCTTGATAACAAGCTGACTAATGTTAACTGGATTTGTGGCTTAGTCCGCAAATAAACCTGCCTATATATAACGCCATTAAATATGACGCTATGCTGATAAAGATAAGCTAGCACAATGAAGCAAATGGCTAAGGCTATGACTTTATCTTCTAAGCTTGATAGGCGCGTCTATGACAACTTCAAGTTGGTCTTTATTATGGCAACAGTTTGAACAAAGCTTTAAACATACCAGTGATGCGTTAGGGATTAATGGCATTAACTGGCAAGTGATCTTTTTTAAAAGTTTTGGGCAAGTATTAGTGTCGTTAATGATTATATTAGTGTTTGCCGCTTTATATTGGGCGCTGGCAGCCCTATTAAAATGGACCATGATCCGTTGGGAGTATGGCACGCGCTTTATGGTGGCGGTGCGCTTAGTGCTACGTTATTTGTTTATTTTAGTGCTGATGGTGGCCTTGTTAGCGCAATATGGTGCTTCTGATGTGGTGCTTAAAGCGGCGGCTCGGGCTGGCTTAATGGCGCTGTCTATTTATATTGTCTGGTTATTGCTCTCACGCGCACTGGCTTCTAACCTATCTCGTCATCATATTGACTCATCCCTTGAACAATTATGTAAAAACAGCTTATCGGTGACGCTTATTACGCTAGGCTGCATTACGGTATTAGCACAATTTGGCTTTGATGTGGTCTCGATTATTGCCGGTCTTGGCATAGTGGGAATTGCGGTGGGTTTTGCTGCTCAATCTACGTTGGCAAATTTTATTGCCGGCATTACTTTGCTGATTGAGCGCCCGTTTCGTATAGGTGATTGGGTTAAAATTCATGGGGAAGAGGGCAGGGTAGTTCGTATTGCTTTTCGTACGACTTGGCTGCGCACGCGCGATAACATTTTCACCATGATCCCCAATGAAAGTGTGGCAACTTCCGATATTGTGAATTTTAGTGTGGAAGGCTGCACTCGTATTCGCATACCTTTAGGAATTGGCTATAAAGAGTCAGTTGAAGAGGTGCGCCGCTTAATTATGCCTATATTAAATGCCCACCCCATGGTAGTCAGTGATGAGCGATTAACAGCGCGTGTCCAAATGCGTGAAATAGGGGAGTCTGCCTTGATGTTAAGTGCCCAAGTGTGGGTGCATGCTAAAGACATTGAGGTTAAAGGACGTATTTCTTGTGAGCTGCTGGAGCAAATTCAGCATGCGGTGGCGAAAGCGGGCATTGAAATGCCCTATCGTAATATACAATTACACTTAGACGACGAGCTAAAGCGAAACTCGCTGCCTAAAGATAATATTAGTTAGGCGCTTAATATTATTTTAAACGCACTTAATCAACTGCGACGCTGAGTGAGATAGTGCTGTAATTGCTGCTGCTGTTCATCATTTAATACTAAGCCTAGTTTAGAGCGCCGCCATAAAATATCTTCACTATGATAAGCCCACTCGGCTTGGACTAAATAATCCACTTCTTTTTGATATAAGCCACCACCAAAATCAATGCCTAAGTCTGTCAGTTGATGAGCCCCATATAAGAAGTGGTGGCAAAGCGTGCCATAGCTGCGCACAAAGCGCGCTACCATGTGCTGAGGTAGCCAAGGGTAGTCTTGGCAAAGCTCACTTTGTAAGTGTTGATGATCTCTAAAGTGGCCGCCAGGTAAAATGGCGGTTTGGGTCCACGGGTGTTTAATGTGGCTAAAGAAGGGACTAATGGCATTAACGCCAGCTTCAGCTAATAAACGATAGGTGGTTAGCTTGCCGCCAAACACTGATAATAAAGGAGCTCCATCTTTCGTATCTAAGTGAAATGTATAGTCACGCGTGACATGTTGCGCTTGTTGGCTACTTTCTTGCTGGGGTTGTGCGCTAGCGTGTTCTTCAATTAATGGCCGCACGCCTGAGTAGGACCAGACAATGTCGTGAGCACTAATTTTTTTCTTAAAATGCTCATTAGCTACCTGACACAAATATGTTTGCTCTTGTTCATCTATCGCTACCAGAGCGGGGTCGCCGACATAGTCAATATCTGTAGTGCCAATTAAAGAAAATTCTCCTTCATAAGGAATAACAAATACGATGCGCTGATCGCTATTTTGTAAAATATAGGCGTGAGGCTCATCATGTAAGCGTGGCACTACAATATGGCTGCCTTTTACTAAACGCAGCGCTTTTGGAGCGGGCATTGCTATCACATCGTTAAAAATACTACTGGCCCAAGGGCCGGCTGCGTTAACTAATACCCGAGTCTGATAGTGGCTAATTGCCCCAGTTTGTGTGTCTTGGAGCGTCACTTGCCACAAGTCTTGCTGGCGCCGTGCCTTAATACAACGGGTGCGCGGCTTAATATCAGCACCCTGTTGTTTGGCAGCCATAGCACATAACACCACCAAGCGGGCATCATCTACCCAACCATCAGAGTATTCAAATCCTTGAGTTAACTCACTCACCAAAGGGCTGTTAGCGGAAAAATTGATGCTGTTTGAGCCCGCTAAACGTTGGCGCTTGGCTAAGTTATCGTATAAAAATAAGCCAATACGCAGCATCCAGCTTGGGCGTAAGTGAGGCTGATGGGGCAGGCGAAAGCGCAGCGGCCACATAATATGAGGAGCGTTATTAAGCAGTAATTCGCGCTCAGCCAGCGCTTTTTTGACCAAACAAAACTCATACTGCTCTAAATAGCGCAAACCACCATGAATAAGCTTGCTACTACTAGAAGAAGTGGCACTGGCGAGGTCGTGACTTTCACAAAGTAAGACGTTTAAGCCACGACCCGCCGCATCCAGCGCAATGCCTACGCCATTCACCCCGCCACCAATCACAATCACATCTAATGGTTTATTTGTTGTGGGCATGATGCTTCCTTAAAGATCTGACGGGGATAAATAAAATGGATTACTCTATCCAATTTCGAGCGCGAGCAACGGCCTTTTGCCAGCCTTGATAGTGAGCCTCGCGCATTTTGTCCGATATAGTAGGAGAAAATGGCTGACAACGTTTAATTAATTCAGCCAGTTGCTCGGTATCTTGCCATATTCCTACGGTTAAGCCTGCTAAAAAAGCCACACCGAGGGCCGTAGTTTCTAATAATTGGGGACGAGAGACCTCGATGGCACTGATATCCGCTTGAATTTGCATGAGTAAGTTATTAGCGCAGGCACCGCCGTCCACTTTAAGCTCGGTGAGGGGTACTTGAGCATCTTGTTGCATGGCTACTAATACATCGTGACTTTGAAATGCAATGGCTTCAAGGGCGGCGCGAATAATATGATAGCGATTGGTACCGCGACTTAAGCCCACTAACATGCCTCTGGCATAGGGATCCCAGTAAGGGGCGCCCAAACCAGTAAAGGCGGGTACTAAATATACGCCCTGTGTGTCTGCTACCTTAGCGGCGAGAGCGGCTGAATCACGGGATGACTTAAGCAAACCCATCTCATCCCGTAACCATTGAATAATGGCGCCGCCCATAAAGACTGAGCCCTCCAGCGCGTAATTGACCTCACCCTTGGCGCCAATGGCTAAGGTGGTGAGTAGTCCATATTGAGACTTTACTTTTTTTAAACCCGTATTCATTAATAAGAAACAGCCGGTGCCATAGGTATTTTTGGCCATGCCTGGCTGTAGACAAAGTTGGCCAAATAAAGCTGCTTGCTGATCGCCTGCTACGCCTGCAATGGGGATTTGGGCACCTTGACTGCCACCTAACTCTGCATAGCCAAAAGTATCACCTGACGCCTGAACGTTAGGTAGTAGTGAGCGCGGAATATCCAGTGCGGTGAGTAAGTCTTCATCCCAGTCTAAAGTATTAATATTAAACAACATTGTGCGCGAGGCATTAGTGTAATCCGTGGCATGTACTCGTCCCTCGGTAAGCTTCCAAATTAGCCAAGTATCTATGGTGCCAAATAAGAGCTCACCGCGCTCAGCCTGTGCGCGTGCACCCTCTACATTATCGAGTAGCCATTTTATTTTGGTGCCTGAAAAATAAGCATCCAGCACTAAGCCTGTTTTTTTGCTAATTTGCTCAGTTAAGCCTTGTGCGGCTAGTTGTTCACATAAGTTTGCCGTACGTCGGCATTGCCAAACGATCGCATTATAAATGGGGCGTCCGGTGAGTTTATTCCACAACACTGTGGTTTCACGCTGATTAGTAATGCCAATGGCTGCAATCTCGTTAGGAGTAATGCCAGTTTTAGCTAACACTTCGCTTAACGTGGCGCGCTGGCTGGCCCAGATTTCCATGGCGTCGTGCTCTACCCAGCCAGATTGAGGATAAATTTGGCTAAACTCACGTTGCGCACTGCCTTGAAGGTGCGCTTGTTCATTAAAAATAAGCGCTCTTGATGACGTGGTTCCTTGGTCGAGCGCGATAATATAACGGGCTTTAGTTGACATACAGGCTCCTAATTTTAAAAACACTCCTCATTAGCACAAGACTACTGCTTCACCCACGACTGGCAGCGCAAGGGCAGCTCGGGGCGATAGGGAGTGCGGCTGCCTGTCGTACTTAAGGCACCGGTTTTATCTTTTAACCAACTGGTTAATTCACTACCACAGCCCGTCCCAGGGGGAGCGGGCGCTTGAGGTACACAATGTATATCTTCTTTGGGGCAATGCAGTCGTACATGAAAATGCCCCGAGTGGCCATACCAAGGACGCAGTCGTGGCAGCCAAGGTGCGTGTGGATAAGCCTGACACATGGCTTGCTTAATTAAAGGATGCACAAAAATACGACTTACCCGCGGGTCTGTCGCCGCTAGGGCAATTAATTGGCGCTGCTGATCTTTAAAGTGACGAGTGAGGGTATACAGCGAGTGATTGACCATATCGATCTCGGGTATGTCCTCTAGCTGGTGAGCAGGTACCGGTGGGCTGCGCAGCCAAATATCCGCATCCAGCCCAGTTTGATGGCTGCGATGACCATATGGAAAAGGCCCACCGCGCTCCATGGCTATGTCAGCAATAAGCATTGAAGGGAGTTGTGCTTGTTGCACTTTTTTACCCAGTACTTGCAGATAGTTAATGAGCGCGGGTTGGCCATAGAAGCGTTCGCGACTGGCGCGGATCACCTTAAAACCTGGCCCTTGCAGTGGTAGCGCTTGGCTATCAAATTGACACCCTGCAGCATAACCGCCCACGGCTTGTGCCCAAACCAAGCGCGGTATGAAACTGCTTATCAGCAGCAGTGCGCATACCGCCATCCATTTTTTCATGTTGCACTCCTTGCATTAAACCCTAAACTTATCACCGCAATTTTTTAACTCTCAGCCCTTAGATAAGGTTAAGCGGCGTGCGTTACTGGTTTTTTGCTATCCGATGATATTCTCTCACTATATTTGCATGTTCGCGCAGCGTTGGCACCCTTATTTATAGCGAGGCAATTTTTTGTTAGGGTAGGGCACTTTTATTGATTGGAACACACCATGACAGTGCAGCGCTTGTCGTTAACTTCATTATTAAAGCAGCCTTTAACGTTTGTGCTTATCCCTCCTGCCTTGCGTTTTTATCTGACCCATGCGGTATCGCTGCTGGTCAGTTTGGCAGTAGTGGTGTGGACGGTATGGGATGGACAAGCCGGTTTTGGCTTAATTCACTGGGTAGGCATTATATTTGGTGGGGCCGTGTTAGCCATGAGCCTCTGGCCGGCGAGTTGGAATCGACAGCGATTAATTAACTTAGCTTTTGATGAGCAACAGCTGTATTTGGTGAATGGCCTAACTGATCAGGCCGTTGCATTACCACGCGAACGAGTGTGTGCAGTAAACAAAGGAAAGTTGCCCGGTCATGATGGCGCCATTATTACCTTCACCCTCGATTTAGCATTAAGTGAGTCTGAGCTGGCGATGATCCAAGACACACTTGACTCGCAAGTTGAAGACAGATTTAAGCTTGAAGATGACCGTTATCGCTTTGGCTTTGTGGCAAATTGGCGCAACCGTCGTCAACTATTAGCCGCCGTTTCGGTACTGGCTCCCACAGTGGTGGCACCCGAGGTGGTTGAAGAAGATGATGATGACGATGATTGGGACTAAAGGTAGCGCCCAGCTAAAGCAAAGTGCTGACTTTCGCCGAGGCAACGGCTAACAGACAGCTTTAAGCGAAATGCCGTAAGTTACAATAGCGCCTTTTATATTTAGCCATTGATACTTACCATTTCAACCTAGTGCAGTATTCTCTGGATACTCGATTAAGTTGAAATGATTCGTCCCTTAGAGACTCGCTCCCTTGCGAAGCAGGGTTGTTTTAAAGACTTACGCCTTATGATAAAGGTAAATATCGTATTGCTAAAGCGTACGGCTTTTTCTTCTTAGCTTGGCGCTTAGCGTTTATCTTAAATACGGATTATGTAAGCGCTCATGGCCAAAGGTACTTTCTGGACCATGACCGGGTACAAAGGTAATGTCATCCCCTAATGGCAATAAGGTATGTTTAATCGAGTGAATGAGCTTGGCGTGATCCCCTTGTGGAAAATCACTGCGTCCCACGCCGCCATTAAAAAGTACGTCACCCACGAAGGCTAAGCGCTGGCTAGCGTGCACAAATACCACGTGCCCTGGCGTATGGCCGGGGCAAAAATAGACTTCTAGCACTTCTTCACCCACCCGCACTAATTCGCCTTCATTAAGCCAGCGATCAGGCACAAAGGCGGGCACTGTTGCCAAACCAAACATTTGCGCTTGTTGATCTAAGGCTTGGATCCAAAAAGCATCCTCGATACTGGGTCCTATTACCGGTATCGCTTTCATCGCCACTAGCTCGCCGGTGGCACCGACGTGATCCAAGTGGCCGTGAGTCAATAAAATCGACTCCAGTGTGAGGCCGCGTTGTTCGATTTCGGCTAATAAACGCTGGGTTTCACCGCCTGGGTCAATTAAAGCGGCTTTGTTGGTGGCTGAGCACCACACCAGACTGCAGTTTTGGGCAAAGGCCGTGACCGGCAGCGTGATGCGATTCAACATGTTGTCATTTCCTTTTAAATAAAATACCAAAGCCTAAGAGACAGCGCTTTTTTGCCAGCTCCTTGCACTCACTGGCTTAAGCGCACTTGGCTTTGAGTTTTGTTTAACATAATAGTTGGGCTGGCGAAGTGTTAGTCCGTATGACGGGCTAGCCAATCTGCTAGCTCATCTTCATTGCCGCGCGCGATAATGCGATGCTCTTTACTGTCTTGGTGGCGGCGATAAATGGGATCGTAATAGCGAGCCAGCAACTCTCTGATCCAGGGCTGATGTCCCTCACTGCTAAAGCCTTGGGTTTGCTGGTGGATTGCCTCTGTCATTAATTGTGAGAGGTGGCGCCAATCTCTATCGCCTAAGCGTTTATATAAGCGCTTTAAGCTGTCTTGCAAATAGTCACTTAAGATGTCCAAGTTGCCATTAAAGCGCGCCAGCATAGTGTCAATATAATCATGTTGAATTTGGCGCACTCTTTGTTCAAAGGGCACTTCTAATAATAAAACCGGGACTTGCTGCATGCGCGCATAAAGGCGCTTTGGCAGGGGGCAGCGGCCAATCATGGCACTTTCATCTTCTACTAACCAAGAGGAAATTCCGTTTCGCCGTTGTTTTAAGCGAGCAATGCCAAGGCGATTTTCAAAATTAATGGGGGTGGGCTGTGGCTCTGCCCAATGCCCAAAACTGGAGCCACGATGATGAGCATATCCCTCTAAGTCCAACGACAAAGGGCTGCGGGGTAACCAATCGGTTTTACCACTGCCCGTGAGCCCAGACAGAATAAAACCGGGTTGTTCAAAACCCTGTTCAAGCTCTTGGATCAAACGCTGGCGTAATGCTTTATAGCCACCTTTTACTCGGGTAACGGGGTGGCCGGCTTCTTGAAGCCATTGTTGTACCGTTTGACTGCGAAGCCCCCCTCTAAAACAATAAATAACGCCTAAAGGATTAGCTTCAAGCCAGGCTAACCAGCGTTGCAAACGATGCTCGCGTAACTCGCCCGCCACTAAACGGTGGCCAAGTTCAATCGCCGCCTGTTGACCACGCAGCTTATAGCAAGTCCCGACTTGAGCGCGCTCCTCATCCGTCATTAATGCTAAGTTGCTGGCACAGGGAAAGCTGCCCTCGCTAAATTCAACGGGGGCGCGTAAGTCAAGCAAAGCAATATCTTGGCTTAGTAAGTAGTCATAATCATCCGTTAACAAGGGGTGGGTTGTTGACTCATTCACCCAGCACCTCGATGCGATGAGATTGAGCTGGAGTTAGCTCACCTATGGCCGTTAAATTTAAATCATGTTGTTGGGCGAGTTGTAAGAAATCAGATACGGCATTGGGATTTACCGCCACCAATAAGCCACCACTGGTTTGGGGGTCACATAATATATCGCGCTGGCGAGGGCTAAGGGGTGCTAATTTATGGCCATAGGCCGCAAAGTTTCGCTGGGTACCCCCCGGCACGGCGCCTGCAGCTAAGTAATAATCAAGCTCGGGTAATAGCGGAATGTTATCCATATATAATGTGGCACTGAGGTTAGCCCCTTCACAGACTTCGCTTAAATGACCCATTAAGCCAAAGCCGGTCACATCGGTCATGGCGCTAACACCGGCTAAATGTGCGAAATCTTGGCCGGGTTTATTGAGTTGGCACATGACATCACTGGCAAGCGTGGCGTGCTCCTCTCGCAACACCCCTTTTTTCTGAGCGGTAGACAAAATGCCAATGCCCAGCGGCTTGGTTAAAAACAACACATCTCCCGCCTGAGCGGTATCATTGCGTTTTACTTGGTCCAGCGCAATTTTTCCTGTGACTGCTAAGCCAAAAATTGGCTCCGGTGCATCGATACTGTGGCCACCTGCCAAGGAAATTCCGGCATCGTGGCAAGCTTGGCGCCCGCCGTCGATGACTTGTTGGGCAATCTCTGGCGCTAATACATTGATAGGCCAGCCCAAAATAGCAATAGCCACCACCGGCGTGCCTCCCATAGCGTAGACATCGCTAATGGCATTAGTGGCGGCGATACGCCCGAAGGTAAATGGGTCATCGACGATGGGCATAAAAAAGTCGGTGGTGGAGATAATGCCGAGTCCATTGCCAATATCGACGATTGCGGCATCATCGCGGCTATCATTACCCACTATCAGGCTTGGGTCCGTAAAGACAGGAAGTTGACTGTGTAAAATAGTATCGAGCACGGTTGGCGATATTTTACAGCCACAGCCGGCGCCGTGGCTGTATTGAGTAAGTCGTATGGGTTCCACTTGGGCTTCCTTTAATTCACAGACAGAATATCCTAATACTACTCCTAACAAGCAAGGCTGTGAATAAAGAGCCCTAATCAATTGCTTTTTTGTCACGCAAGTGAGTAGAAGGCACGGATAGGGTAAAGGTCTTGTTCAATTTCCCAACCCCAATCGCCTCAATGGTTGTTAAGAAAATTCTAAAATCTCGCCGGTATTATTAAAAGCTAAAAAGCCATTGATGCTGCCCGCTTGAATAGATTGCACCATCATTTGTAGCGGTTGTTCGGCTTGGTCTGAGTTGGGGGCAATGCCGCCGTGGCCGGACATAGTACTAATAAAGACCACATCCCATGCTTGGCCGGTTTTTTTAGACTCGGCTAATAAGTCAGCGAAGCTGCCTAATTCATCAGGGCTTTTATCTACACAGACTACCGGTGTTAGGGTGCCGCCCATGCCTTGTTCAAAATTGACTTTCTCTGCCTCTGTAGCGTCTTCTGGAAGTTGGGCTTGAGTAAAAACGAATAGCAGCAATTGGGGCTCTGCCTGTGAACGGGCTGCGTGTAATAGATCATCGTAACTGGCAATAGTCATATGGTGACTCTCTGAGTAAATGAAGAAGATAACAGGGGGCGTTAACCACCACTGGCATTCATAAATCGTAGTATTTGTACCTCACCCTCTGAGTTAAAGTGGTGTTTTTCAGGCTTATTATATAAGGCGCTATGAATACGCTCTAATATGGGCGCGTTATCTGCTGGGTAGCGGCGCAGCAGTGTCAGTAAGTCAAGTGAATGCTCGTTGCCCAGACACAATAACAGCTTACCCTCTACCGTTATACGCACCCGATTACAGGTGCTACAAAAATTATGACTATGGGGCGAGATAAAACCAATACGAGTCGCGCTATGATCTCTTAAGCGCAGATAGCGTGCCGGACCGCCGCTGCTTTCGGTACTATCGAGTAGCGCATAGTGTTGGGCAAGACGGGTTCGTACTTTATCACTACTAAAAAGAGAGGTGGCGCGAGAGCGGCCTACATTGCCCAGTGGCATTTCTTCAATAAAGGTAATGTCGAGTTGATGATTAATGGCGTAGTCAGTGAGAGCTAACACTTCATCATCATTGAGACCTTGAATGACTACACAGTTGAGCTTTACGTTTTTAAACCCCGCTTGGCGCGCGGCTTGAATGCCATCCAGTACATGTTGTAGCTCGCCTACTCGCGTCATGGCTTTAAATTTTTTGGGGCACAGAGAGTCTAAACTGATGTTTAATCGTTGTACTCCCGCCGCGGCAAGTGGGCGTGCATATTTGGTAAGTTGTGAGCCATTGGTGGTCATCACCAACTCTTTTAAACCGGGGGTGGCACTGATTTTTTCACACAAGCCTACAATGCCTTTGCGATTTAGTGGCTCACCGCCGGTTAATCTAATTTTTCGTACCCCGTTAGCGACAAAGAGCTCAGCACAGCGTTGAATTTCTTCGAGGCTTAAGATGTGCTCTTGGGGTAAAAATGTCATGTCCTCAGACATACAGTAGATGCAGCGAAAATTACAGCGGTCGGTGACTGATAACCGTAGGTAATCGACTTTTCGACCAAAGCCATCAATGAGTGTTGAGGACATGACACTACTCCTTATTACTTATGAGGGCGTTGTGACTAACAACGCCCGTGTACTACGTCCGTGCTTGGCCAGTATCTTATTGAACCAAAGGCGAGTCGGCGCCTTGCAGCGTGATGCCTTCGATATCGGCCTGTCCGACCAACATTTGTAGATATTGAGTGACACTTTTTTGCCAGACCCTTTGGCTCAGTTGTGCACTAATACGCTCTTTCACCATATGAAACGGCAGTAGCTCACCTTCTACACGTTGCTCAACTACGACGATGTGATAGCCGTAGCGTGATTCTATGGGTTGACTGGCAAGCCCCAGCTCTAAGCGCAATAATTGGCGCTCAAACTCAGGCACGGTTTGGCCCTTAGATAACTGGCCTAAGGCACCTTGTTGCTCTTTTGAGGGACAAGCAGAGTGAGCCATGGCCAGCGCCGCAAAATCGGCACCATCTTGAAGCTGCTCAATAATATTGAGCGCGATATCACGTTGCGTACTGCGCTCGAGATCATCCTCAGGATCAGCGGCAATTAAAATATGCTTAGCAGAAACCAGCGGGGGCATGGTGAAGCTGCGCGGATTACTGTTATAAAAAGTCTCTAAGGCCTCATTACCAATGAGGGGCGTACGGATTTCTTGTTCGAGCAAGCAACGGGTGCTGGCTTCTGCAGGCGTTTCTGAGTCCTGCGCTTGTACGTTAAGGCTAATTTCTGCAGCTCTTTGCCTTAAGAGCTCTTGCAGCACTAAGGCTTGAGCCGCCAGAAAAATAACCTGGCGTTGAGTGTCAGCCGGGTGATATTGCATTTCTTGAGCAATGGCCGTGTCGCTGAGCCTGACGCCATTCACGCGTATCGTCGGCAAGTCGTTGGTATTGCTGGTAGCAATCAGCAATGGATCACTCATATCGATGGCAGCTGCCTCGGTATGAGTGACATCGGTAAATAGCGGTTTTGTTGTCGGTTGCATAATCACGCGCTCCTTAACCTTTTTGACGAACAATTTGACAGCGGCGGCCTAAATACCACACAGGTGCACTGACGATATGGACTAATCGCGTAAAGGGAAATAACACAAACAAGGTCATCCCTAAAAACACATGCAGCTTGTAGATGACACCCACGCTCGCAATGGCATTGGCCGCACTTAAGGGGCGAAAGGTCACAATACTTTGTGCCCAATCGCCGAGCAAAATCATGACAGAGCCATCTAAGTGCTGTGTGGAAGCGCCGATTGTTAGCAAGCCTAAAATCAGCTGTGCCAATAGCACAACCAAAATCATCATATCTGAGGTGCTGGAAGTAGCGCGAATACGTGGATTGGTTAAGCGCCGCTTAATCAACATCACTAACCCGATCAGGCAAAGCACACCAAAAAATCCCCCTGTGATCATGGCCACGAGCTGTTTGTGTTCACTACTGATCAGGTGTTGATAAACAGCGTGCGGCGTGAGCAAGCCCACAAAGTGCCCGGCTAACACAAAGATAATGCCCACATGGAATAAGTTGCTGGCTAAGCGCATGCCTTTGCCATCGAGCATTTGGCTGGAGCCAGCACGCCAGGTGTATTGCGATAAATCAAAGCGTGCCCAGCTGCCTATTAAGCAGATGGCAAGCGCAATATATGGGTACACACCAAACAGTAACAAATTAAAATTAGACATGGTGTTCTCCTACATTTTACTGGATGTGGATGCGCTGGCATCACGGCTAAAATCAAGCCAGTGCAGTGGCACGGCGACTGCTTCAGGGGTCACCTGTACCGGCTTACCACCGCTCGAACCACAGCTTGCGCTTTGGTTGCCGCCCATAAAGGTGATGGCTTCTTCCTCCCATAGCGCATCGAGAGCCTCAAGGCTGTCATCATATTCTTCTTGACTGACTTGCTCTTTTACCTCGTTAATGGCTTGGGTCGGCTCAAAGCCGGCGATTTGTAACAGCGCTTGAAAACAGGCGCTGTAGGCACTGTCTTGCTCGGCTAACCGTGCCGCTAGTAAAGCCAATAAATGCTCAACATCGGCCAAGCCGGCGCGCGCCGTGGGTTCATCACAATAAGACAGGTATTCCAAATACAGCGGAATGTAATCCGGTAACTCTTTGACCCCAATATCGAAGCCGTCTTTTTCGTACTGTGCCATTAAGTCGACCATGGCTTGGCCACGGTCTCGTGACTCACCATGCACGTGTTCAAATAACAACAGCGATAAATGACGACCCCGGTTAAAAAGCTTGACGTAAGCTTCTTGGCTATCCATGAGATCGCGTTCAGCAACCTGACTGAGTAGCGCCAATAGGGCACTACGTTGCTCGGGGCTGATCACACGAGTGGTAGAGATAGCTTCAGCTAGCTCATCTCGTGCCTCCAGTACGACTTGAGCTGGGTAGTCCAATAACAGCGAAATAACTTTGAGTATTTGCATGTTTATTTCTCCCACACTTGTACAGTTTTCATCACTTCACGAGCGGTGTGTTTTTTGCCACCAAACATATTGGCAGTCTCTTCTTCACCGCCACCACCACAGCCATTACCGAAACTAAAGCCACAGCCATTGCGCTCGGCAAAGGCATCGGACATGGCTTCTTCACGGTGTGCGGTGGGGATCACGAAGCGATCTTCATAATCGGCAATCGCTAAGTAGCGATACATTTCATCAGCCATCTCTTTGCTAAGGCCCACTTCTTCTAACGCCGTTAAGTCCTCAACGCCGTCTACGTGCTCGGCACGTTTATAAGCGCGCATGGCCAGCAGGCGTTTGAGGGCGTGTTTCACCGGCTTTTCATCACCGGCGGTGAGTAAGTTAGCTAAATAGCGTAACGGAATGCGCAAGCTGTCTACGTCAGGCAGCACACCATTCATGGCAATTTTGCCATTTTCGGCGGCGTTCTGAATCGGCGACAATGGCGGCACGTACCACACCATCGGCAAGGTGCGATATTCAGGATGCAGTGGCAGTGCCAGTTTCCACTCTACGGCCATCTTATACACAGGCGAGCGTTGGGCGGCGGTGATCACAGAATCCGGCACGCCATCTTTTTTGGCCTGAGCAATCACAGCGGGATCGTTGGGATCTAAGAACATGGCTAATTGTTTGGGATACAAGTCATGTTCATTGGGAGTACTGGCCACTTCATGGATCTGGTCGGCGTCATATAATAAAACGCCCAAGTAGCGAATGCGTCCCACACAGGTTTCTGAGCAAATGGTTGGCATGCCCGCTTCGATGCGTGGATAACAGAAAATACATTTTTCAGACTTTCCGGTTTTCCAGTTGTAGTAAATTTTCTTATACGGACAACCACTAATGCACATCCGCCAGCCCCGGCACTTGTCTTGGTCAATCAACACAATGCCGTCTTCTTCACGCTTATAGATGGCACCGCTAGGGCAGGCTGCGGCACAGGTTGGGTTAAGGCAATGCTCACACAGACGGGGCAAATACATCATAAATGTATTTTCATATTCGCCGTAAATATCTGCCTGAATGTTGTCAAAGTTTTTATCTTTGCGGCGCTTAGCAAACTCGGTGCCTAAAATTTCTTCCCAGTTGGGACCCCATTCAATTTTTTCCATCCGTTTACCGGTGATCACCGAACGTGGACGCGCGGTGGGCTGGTGCGCCACTTCGGGAGCGGTATGCAAATGTTGGTAATCAAAATCAAAGGGTTCGTAGTAATCGTCGATTTCGGGTAAGTCGGGGTTAGCGAAAATATTAGCTAACACGCGAAATTTACCGCCAATGCGCGGGCGAATAGAACCATCGGCGTTACGCACCCAGCCGCCTTTCCATTTATTTTGGTTTTCCCATTCTTTGGGGTAGCCAATACCGGGTTTGGTTTCTACGTTATTGAACCAGGCGTACTCCATACCTTCACGGCTGGTCCACACGTTTTTACAGGTAACTGAACAAGTGTGGCAACCAATGCACTTATCGAGATTTAGAACCATGGCAACTTGTGAACGGATTTTCATGGCGTTTTCCTTAAAGATTTTGCGGTAATGGTTGTGGCAGATCATCGGTATTTGAGCCATCCAACCAATCAACTTTGCTCATCTTGCGTACCACCACAAACTCATCGCGGTTACAGCCCACGGTGCCGTAGTAGTTAAAGCCGTAAGATTGCTGGGCATAAGCGCCAATCATATGAGTCGGTTTGAGTACAACGCGAGTCACTGAGTTATGGTGTCCGCCACGGGTTTTAGTGGTTTCAGAGCCGGGCACGTTAACAATGCGCTCTTGAGCGTGATACATCATGACCATGCCTTCTTTTACGCGTTGGCTAACCACAGCGCGCGCGGTGAGAGCGCCGTTGGCGTTAAAGCATTCCACCCAATCGTTATCTTCAATACCGGCTTTTTTCGCGTCGGTTTCAGATAGCCAAATAATGGGGCCACCGCGGCTAAGGGTGAGCATTAATAGGTTGTCAGAATAGGTACTGTGAATGCCCCATTTTTGGTGCGGCGTAATCCAGTTCAAGACAATCTCGGTATTGCCGTTGCTGCGTTGCCCCTTTACTTGGTCGATGGTGCGCGTGTTGACAGGCGGGCGATAGCTCATCAATTGTTCACCAAAAGCCTGCATCCAAGGATGGTCTTGGTAAAACTGCTGGCGGCCAGTAATGGTGCGCCACGGGATCAGCTCATGCACGTTGGTGTAACAGGCGTTATAGCTGACATGTTCATCTTCAAGGCCCGACCAAGTAGGGCTGGAGATGATTTTTCTTGGTTGAGCTTGAATATCCTTAAAGCGAATCGACTCGTGTTCTTTACCTACGGCTAAGTGCGAGTGATCGCGCCCAGTAAACTCAGATAAAGCGGCCCAGGCTTTCACCGCCACATGGCCGTTGGTTTCCGGTGCCAATGACAAGACGGTTTCACAGGCATCAATGGCAGAGTCAATTTGCGGTCTGCCTTTACTCACGCCTTCTTCAAGTACCTTTTTGTTAAGCTGGCCTAAGAAAGTGACTTCATCATCGGTATTCCAACTAATGCCTTTACCGCCATTACCCTTAGTGTTGAGCAAGGGGCCCAGCGAGGTGAATTTTTTATAGGTGTTCGGGAAGTCCCGCTCCACCACCACCATATTGGGCGCATTTTTACCTGGCACTAAAGGTTCGCCGGCGGACTTCCAATCGGTGCCACCAAAAGGTTGTGCAAGCTCGCCTTGGCTGTCGTGCTGCATCGGGATGGTGACAATGTCTTGCTCAACGCCTAAGTGGCCGTCAGTGAGCTCTGAGAATTTTTTCGCCAAGCCTTTAAAAATGGCCCAGTCGGTACGAGACTCCCACGCCGGATCGATAGCCGCAGATAAAGGATGAATAAAGGGGTGCATATCCGAGGTGTTCATGTCGTCTTTTTCATACCAAGTGGCGGTCGGCAACACGATATCGGAATAAACACAGGTAGAAGACATTCTAAAGTCGAGCGTGGTGACCAAGTCAATTTTGCCGATGGCTGCCTCTTCTGCCCAATCCACCTCGGTGGGCTTAAAGCCTTGCTGGCCAGTGTCTTGGTTCATCACGCCGTGCTTAGGGGTGCCCAGTAAATATTTGAGCATATATTCATGCCCCTTACCGGAGGAGCCCAACAGGTTTGAACGCCAGATAAACATGTTTCGTGGGAAGTTATCTGGATTATCTGGTTGCTCACAGGCAAAGCGCAATGAGCCCTCTTCTAATGATTTCACCACATAGTCTTTCACGTCCATACCGGTGGCGTTGGCTTCTCGACACACGGCTAGTGGGTTGCGGTTTAATTGGGGTGCGCTGGGTAACCAACCGCCACGTTCGGCTTGAATGTTGTAATCCAGGGCGTGCTTTGGAAACTGCGACTTGTCGGCCATGGGAGATAAAATCTCGTGCATATCCATGCTTTCATGGCGCCATTGGGAGCTGTGATTATAGAAGAAGCTGGTGCCGTTCATATGACGCGGCGGTGCACTCCAGTCCAAGCCAAAGGCCACCGGCAACCAACCGGTTTGAGGGCGCAGTTTTTCTTGTCCCACATAGTGTGCCCAACCGCCGCCGCTCTTACCGATACAACCACACATGATCAACATGTTGATCAAGCCACGATAGTTCATGTCCATGTGATACCAGTGGTTCATACCGGCACCGACGATAATCATCGACTTACCCTTGGTTTTATCGGCATTGTCGGCAAACTCACGGGCCACTTGGATCACCAGCTCACGACTGACACCGGTAATGGCTTCTTGCCAGGCAGGGGTGCCAGGAATATCTGCCTGATCGTAGCTACTGGCGACGTTGTTATCGCCTAAACCTCGGTCAATGGCGAGTCCGGCGGCACTGATATCAAACACAGTTGCCACGCGCACCTTGCTGCCATCAATGAGCGTCAGCTCACGGCTTGGCACGCGACGAAACTGCACGCCTTCCCCTTCAACGTGTTGGAAATGATCGTGCAAATCACCGCCAAAATAGGGGAACGCCACTTCAACCTCATTGCCTTCATCCAGTAGTGATAATTGCAGCTCAACGTCTTTACCGTCTGTGCCTTCGCGCGCCTCAATATTCCATTTACCTTTTTCATTCCAACGATAACCAATGGAGCCCAAAGGCGAGACCAGCTCATTGGATAAACTGTCAATGGCAATGGTTTTCCATTCAGGGTTATTCTCTTGACCAAGATTGTCGGTAAGATCTGAGGCGCGTAAGAAACGGGTGGGTTTAAAGCCGCTTTCAAAGTCTTCTAACACCACTAACATAGGGAAGTCAGAATAACGACGCACATAATCGGTGAAGTAGGCGCTGGGGTTATCTAAGTGGAATTCTTTGAAGATCACATGACAGAAGGCTTGGGCTAAGGCCGCGTCTGTGCCTTGCTTAGGGTTTAGCCATAAGTCGGTCAGCTTGGCCACTTCGGCATAGTCGGGGGTCACCGCCACGGTTTTGGCACCTTTGTAGCGAACTTCAGTAAAGAAGTGCGCATCTGGGGTACGGGTTTGTGGCACGTTTGAGCCCCAAGCAATAATGTAATTGGAGTTATACCAATCAGCAGACTCAGGAACGTCAGTTTGCTCACCCCATACCATGGGGGAGGCGGGCGGTAAGTCGCAGTACCAGTCATAGAAACTTAAACACACGCCTCCCATCAGTGATAAGTAACGTGAGCCGGCAGCGTAACTGATCATCGACATGGCCGGTATCGGCGAAAAGCCCACTACGCGGTCGGGGCCATACGCCTTGGTGGTATAGACGTTAGCTGCGGCAATGATTTCATTTACTTCATCCCAGTTTGAGCGAATAAAACCACCTAAACCGCGTTGACTCTTATAGGCTTTGGACTTTTCTGGGCTTTCAACAATGCTCTGCCAAGCATCCACCGGTGCTAAGGTGGTTCGGGCTTCGCGCCATAGCTTTAATAGTGCCTTGCGCACCTTGGGGTATTTAACGCGATTGGCGCTATAAATATACCAGCTGTAGCTGGCGCCACGCGGACAGCCACGAGGCTCATGGTTAGGTAAGTCGGGGCGGGTGCGCGGATAGTCCGTTTGTTGCGTTTCCCAGGTGATCAGCCCGTTTTTAACGTAAATTTTCCATGAACAAGAGCCGGTGCAATTTACGCCATGGGTGGAGCGGACAATTTTGTCGTATTGCCAGCGGTCGCGATAACCGTCTTCCCATTCACGAGACTCTTTACGAGTTTCGCCATGGCCATCGGCGAACTCGCCTTGCTTTCTTTTTAGAAAGTGCAGTTGGTCTAAAATTCGACTCATAGTTCTATCCTCTTGAAAAACTACTCAACAACGGCGCGTAACGCGCTGTGTACGACTATTAGCTGATATCACCTTAATTACTTGCTGGCCTGTGGGTTGGCTGCAAGCTCAAGATCCACCGACGAAATGACATATTCTTCGCCAAAGGCGCCTTCTGGCTCTTTGAGCCAAAAGAAACAGGCGGCAAAACTTAGCAGGGCTCCTGCAGCGATAATGAAAAAGAATTGGGAGGGCGTAACAAAGGTGTAAAGCGTGAGATAAAACACGGCGCCCACATTACCGTAAGCACCGGCCATACCAGAGATTTGCCCGGTTAAGCGGCGTTTAATAGAGGGAATAATGCCAAAGGTGGCTCCTTCGGCGCCTTGGACAAACACAGAACATAAAATAGTAACCGCGACGGCCAGCACTAACGACCAACTTGCGTTCATCAAGCCCATCAGTGCAAAACCGATGGCAATACCAATCATGTAGACCAGCATCACTAAGCGGCGGTTGCCACACTTATCAGACACTAAACCCCCGATGGGGCGGGCGACTAAGTTAATAAAAGCGAACGAGGCGGCTATCATGCCGGCGGTAGTGGGTGTGAGGCCCCAGGTCATTTCAAAGAACATGGGTAACATGGAGATGACTGCCAACTCGGCGCCAAAATTAGCAAAGTAGGTAGAATTAAGCGCTGCTACTGAATTAAATGGGTATTTATCATCCTCAGGCACACCACGGCGCAAAATGGGTAGGTTAACGCGCAGGATTTGTACCACTTGATAAAGTACGATGAGCGCAATGACGCCATGAAAGGCCCAAGTCCACGTGCTACTCAGATAGCCCATATCGGCGATACGCCATACCAGTAACGATAAGATGCCAATCATAGGAATAGTCCAAATGATTAACTTCACCATGTCGGCCCAAGAGCTGACTTCCATGGCGCTCACTTGACGTGGCTTATGATGCACTGTGCCGGCAGGGCCATCGGTGATAGCAAACCAGTAATACACCCCATAAAGTGCCATTAAGATGGCAGTATTGGCAATGGCGTAGCGCCAGCCATCTACCCCACCAAAGACATTAAAAGCCAGCATCGGCAAGGTCATGGCGGCGGCGGCAGAGCCAAAATTTCCCCAGCCTGCATAAAAGCCTTCGGCAAAACCTATGTCTCTTGGCTTAAACCACATGGCGGTCATATGAATACCCACCACGAAGCCGGCACCAATAGAGCTCAATACTAAGCGTGATACTAATAATTGGGTGCGCGTTTCGCCAAAGGCAAAGGCGATAGCGGGAATAGCCATGGTCACCATGAGCACCGAGAACACCCGCCTTGGTCCCCACTTATCTAATCCCATCCCCACCAAAATGCGTGCGGGTATGGTTAAGGCGACGTTGGCGATAGCAAAGAGTCGTAAATCTTCGGCGGTCAACCAGCCGAGATCTTTTAGCATACTGGTCGCTAAGGGTGCCATATTGAACCACACGAAGAAGCAGATATAAAAGGCAATCCACGTCAGGTGTAGCGCCTTTATTTCTGGTTTTTTGTAATTAAATAAGTCAGATATTTTCATGAGCAAGCTCCGTTATCTAAGGCAACGTGTTAATAACTCATAAGTAATGGGCAAAGGGTGCTAAGAAAAAACGGTTACGGGTTTTTCACGTAGGCGTTTTTTCGCAAATAGAACCACCAGTTCAAGAGCAAGCACAGGGCGTAAAACCCAGCGAAGCCGTACATGGCAATTTCTGGGGTACCGGCTTTAATTTGCTCACCAATAACAATGGGCGCCACGAAAGAGCCATAACCGGCAATAGCGGAAGTCCAACCTAATACGGGACCGGCTTGCTCGCGGTTATAAATCACGCCAATGCTTCGAAATGTGGAGCCATTACCAATGCCGGAGGCGGCAAACAGCACTAAGAACAAGCTAATAAAGGTAAAAAAGTAGACTTCAGGATGGGCGGAGCTATAAGCAAGTTTTAAGGTGTAGCCCAGTGCCACAGAGGCCACCACCATAATAAAGGTGATAATTTGGGTGACTAAAGAGCCACCAAAACGGTCAGAAATCCAACCGCCAATGGGGCGAGCCAGTGCGCCGACAAAAGGCCCAATCCAGGCATACGTTAAGGCGCTAGGTGCATTAGGGTTAATGACGCGACTCACAGTGCCATCTGCGGCGACCTCATTCAGATAACCAAAAATTACCGTAATAGACAGGGGCAGCGCCATTGAAAAGCCGATAAATGAGCCAAAGGTTAAAATGTAAAGCACACTCATTGACCAAGTATGTTTGTCTTTAAAGATGCTAAATTGGCGCTTTATATTGGGTTTAATGCTGCCAGGAATGAGGCGCAGTAGACCTAAACTACTGATCATAATCAGCGGCATGGCTAACCACATATTTAATACCCCTATGCCCATCGGCTCAGGTAAGTAGAGATACAAACCCACTACTGAGGTAATAAAACTAATGCCGTATAAACCTAAGACTTTACTAAAAGCGCCGACCACAGAGCCCGGTTCGGGAGTAATGGGCAGTAAGTTATTCATGCCTACCCAACTCATGCCAATTAATGGAATAAGAAATATCAACCACACCCAACCGGCATTTTGAATCCAAGTTTGAGAGCCTGCGGGAATACTGCCAATTAAGGTGCCGCTATCTTTCATTAGCTCCATGGAGCCACCGGCTAAACTGCCAAAGATACTCATGGTCATCACCAGCGGGATTAAGATTTGCATGGTGGTGACGCCAAAATTACCTAAACCAGCATTTAAGCCCAGCGCCAGCCCCTGTTGGCTTTTAGGGAAAAAGCCACTGATATTGCTCATAGAGCAGGCAAACTTACCGCCACCAATGCCCGATAACAGCGCCAGCAGCTGAAAGACCCACAGGGGCGTTTGGGTATCTTGTAAAGCGAGGCCCGTGCCAATGGCGGGTACCATTAACAAAATGGTGGTAAAGACGATGGTGTTTCGCCCACCTGAGATACGAATCATAAAAGAGGCGGGAATACGAAAGGTGGCGCCGGCTAAGCCAGAAATGGCGGTTAAAGTAAATAGCTCAACGGGCGTAAATGGAAAGCCTAAATTGAGCATTTGTACGGTAATAATTCCCCACATTAGCCAAATGGCAAAACCCAGTAATAAATTAGGAATTGAGAGCCATAAATTACGCTTAGCAATTTTTTTGCCTGTGGACTCCCAGAATATGGGATCTTCAACATCCCATTTTTCTATGTTGTTGCTCATTATCTGCCACTCCTAAATACACACTGCAAAAGGGTGTTTTGCATCTGCTCGCATAGTAGGGGCAGGGGAGGGGAGTTAATTGATCTGAGTCAGGGTTACAGGAGGAGTAATTAGTTATAAACGGTGAACTACCTATTTAGGGTTACGAGCGAATATTTAAATATATCTAGTAATTACAAACGCTTAGTGAATTATTGCGGATTTTTTAGTTAATCAAAGCCTGCTGTGGATATAAAGGAGTACTTGCTCATATTAAGGAAAATTAATGCTATTAATAGGCAGCTTTTTAATTCGATGTGCCACTGTTAAGGGTAATTTATGGCCAGAGAACAGATACCGTTGGTGCGCTTAACTCACTCTACTGCTATGCGCACTTTGCTGGCTTTTATGTTAGTGATTGCTGTGACTTTAGTGAGCATGTTGGGGGGCATGTACCAAGGAGAGGCGATACGCGGTGATGCTGAAGCCATTAATAAGTCGGGTAGTTTGCGCATGCAAGCTTATCGCTTGGCATTGTTAAGTCGTGAGTCAAATCCCCAGATTATTGCAGACTATATTGTGCAATTTGAAAATACCTTAAATACGAGTGCGCTGCTAAGTGCCATTGAGAAAAATGATCAGCCTGCACTTTCGTCTCAATATGCGCGGGTAGTGTATCAGTGGCAGGAGCTGATGTTGCCGCTGCTACAGAAAACACCCCTTCAACAGCGTGACTTTAATGTGGAGGTGCCTATTTTTGTTACCTTGTTAGATGAGCTCGTTAAAGAGTTGCAGCTGGAGTCAGAGTACAAGCTACACGTGATCCGTAGCCTGCAAGTAGGCACGTTATTTATTTGTGTCATGCTCGGAATAATCGTGACCTTAAGAGTCCATAATAATGTGCTAATACCGTTAAAAGAGCTGGTTAATTTAGCCAAAAAAATAGGGCGTGGTTCTTTTGAGGGCCGCGTTAAGGTCATAGCGCGCAATGAATTAGGCGTATTAGCGGACACCCTCAATCAAATGAGTGCACAATTGAGTGAGCTCTATACTCATCTTGAGCAAAAAGTGGATGAAAAAACTCAAGAGTTACAACTGAGTAACCGTTCTTTAGCCCTATTATTTAATAGTGCACAACGCCTTTATAATCACAGCGGTGCTAATCCTCAGCCCATTTTTGCTGAATTACTCAAGCCCATTGAGCAAACCCTGAACTTAGGGCCCGTCTCTTTATGTTTAACTAGTACTTTAGACAACCCTAACCATGAAGCGCACAGTGCTTTAACCTCTACTCCAGGTCATGCACCAGATTATTGTCAGTTACCTAATTGTGCACAATGCCCGCTTTTTATAAATAAAGGTCTGACTGAGCACGGTACTCAAGTGGTTAGTTTTGCTATTCGTGGTGCGCGCGATGACTTAGGGCAGCTTAGGGTGGAAGTGCCACTAGGGACTGTACTTGAGCATTGGCAGCAGCAGTTAATAACAGCCTTAACGGAGCTTTTTTCTGCGTCTTTAAATTTGCATCATTTAGGTCATAACCAAGCCCGTATTGCATTAATGGAAGAGCGAGCCGTGATTGCCAGAGAGCTACACGACTCTTTAGCCCAAGTGTTGTCTTATCAAAAAATTCAGCTAGCGCGGCTTAAAAAGCAAATCGCCCTAGAAGCCCCACCAGCTGAGATTAACGACACCGTCATCGAGATACAAACTGGACTTAGCAGTGCCTATCGCCAACTTCGGGAGTTACTGGTTACGTTTCGCATTAAATTAGATACCCCAGGCTTAGGCGCGGCGTTGCACAGTACTGTGGGAGAATTTTCTGAGCTAACAGAGGTTAACATTCAGACTCAATATCGCTTAGAGCATTGCCCGCTGACTCCCAATGAAGAAATTCATTGTTTGCAAATTATTCGAGAAGCGTTGAGCAATGTGGTTAAACATGCCCAAGCTCAACATTGTATGGTGACTCTTTATCAAGAGGAGTCAGGTACGATTCATTTATGTATCGAGGATGATGGCATTGGTATTACAAGTAGCGATAGCCCAGCAGGACACTATGGCCTGAGTATTTTAACTGAACGAGCACACAGTTTATCTGGCGATATTACCATAGAGGCGCTGGAGCAGGGCACGGGGATTTATGTGCAATTTTTGCCCCATTATAAGCGCTGCCAATAACATTAAGGAGCTCGTTGTGAATAATAGCCAACCCCAAACACCCCCCGTGCGACACGTATTATGCTAGTGGATGATCACCCCATGTTACGCCGAGGCTTAAGTGATTTATTATCCATGGAGGCGGACTTATTACCCGTGGCCCAAGCCGGCTCAGGTGAAGAAGCCGTGGCTTTGGCGAATGCACTAAATTTAGACTTAATTTTACTCGATCTTAATATGCCGGGTATGGATGGTATTGAAACCCTTCATGCACTGCGCAACAGTGACATAGAGGCAAGGATCATTATTTTTAGTGTCTCTGATGACAAGCAGCATGTGCTAGAAGCGCTACAAGCAGGCGCAGATGGCTATTTGCTAAAAGATATAGAGCCAGAAGAGTTAATTGAGCAAATTCGCTTAGCTGCTCATGATCAGTTAGCGCTGAGTCCGGAGTTAACTCACGTGCTGGCTGAAGCGATTCGTGGTCGAAATAAGAGCACCAAAGTGAGCCCTATGTTGCTCACTAAGCGAGAAAAAGAAGTCTTAAAACTGATTGCCAAAGGGCACAGCAATAAAATGATTGCCCGCCACCTAACCATTGCTGAGGGGACGGTGAAAGTGCACGTTAAGCGGTTATTAAATAAACTCGGCATGCGCTCTCGCACCGAAGCGGCGGTGTGGGTAGTGGAAAACGAACTTCATTAATGCTCCTCTTCAGCAGGTTTGCTCATTTTTATCAACATTAAGGTTGACACTGCATGCTTACATATATGATATTTCGTATATGTAAGCATGACTGAGCCGAATATGACCGAAACGACCTTAACGCCGTTACTCTTTTTTAAGTGCTTAGCCGATGACACTCGTCTAACTTCCTTGTTGCTGTTATTTGAGTACCAAGAGTTATGTGTGTGTGATTTGCAGCAGGCTTTAGAGCTAAGCCAACCTAAGGTTTCTCGACACCTAGCTGAGCTAAAAAAACATCAGTTACTGGAAGATGAGCGACGTGGGCGCTGGGTGTATTATCGCTTACATTCCCAACTCTCCCCGTGGGCGAGGGATATTTTAGGCACTGTGCATCACCAACATAATCTTTATCTGCACCCCTATCGACAGCGCATCACCAGAGCATTGAGCTGCGTGGATTAACCACTGAGAGCTAAGATGAAAATTCTTTATATTTGTACCCATAATCGCTGTCGCAGTATTTTATCAGAAGCGCTCACCAATCATTATGGTCAAGGCCTTCTTATTGCGCGCAGTGCCGGCAGTCAGCCGGTAGGCGAAGTTCATCCTTTAACACTTTTTTATTTGCAAGCAGCGGCTATAGCAACTGGCGAGCTGAGCAGTCAATCTTGGGATGATCTTGCCGAGTTTGCCCCCGATGTAGTCGTGACTGTGTGTGATAGTGCCGCCGCAGAAAGCTGCCCAGTGTGGTTTGGTCAAAGCCAAGTGATCCATTGGCCGCTGGCTGATCCTTCAAAAATTAATGGTAGTGATGAACAAGTGGCGCTGGCATTTGGCGAAGCCATCACCCACATTAAACAGCGAGTTGAGCAGTTATTAGTGATTGCCCGCCAAGCGCCAGAGCAATGGCCGGATGCCTTGGCTTTATTATCCCATTCGTAATGCCAGCTCACCACAAGGTGAGCGAGCTTATTTTGCTAAGAGAGCCTTTTATGAGCCTAACAGACAGTCAACTTCCCGATATCAGCTTACCTAATATTGATGAACAACATTTTCAAATACCGCATTTTTCACAATTAAGTCACTCCCATAAGCCGCGGATTTTATTGCTCTACGGCTCATTACGCCAATGCTCGTTTAGCCGTTTAGTGATAGAGGAGTGTGCTCGATTATTACTGTTTATGGGCGCAGATGTACGAATTTATGATCCTACTGGTTTGCCGCTCGCCGATGGCGCCGATGCCGAACACCCTAAAGTACAAGAGCTTAGAGAGCTAGTCACTTGGTCTGAAGGTCAAGTGTGGTGCTCTCCTGAGCGCCACGGTGCCATGACCGGCGTAATGAAAACACAAATTGATTGGATCCCTTTATCTTTGGGTGCGCTGCGCCCCACTCAAGGTAAAACCTTAGCTGTGATGCAAGTGTGTGGCGGCTCGCAGTCTTTTAATGTGGTTAATCAATTGCGAGTACTAGGGCGTTGGATGCGTATGATCACCATTCCTAATCAATCCTCGGTGGCCAAGGCGTTTAATGAATTTGATGAAAATAAGCGCATGAAGCCCTCGCCTTATTACAATCGCATTGTGGATGTGATGGAAGAGCTGCTCAAGTTCACATTGCTGACCCGAGATAACAGCGCCTATTTAACCGACCGTTACTCGGAGCGAGTAGAAACGGCCGAACAACTCATGGCCCGAGTTAATCAAAGCGCTCTTTAGAACTCACGTCGTAGGCTATACGCCGTACGCTTTATCTAAAAAGACGGTGTTTGTTTGACTCGTACTGCGTATGGCGTATGGCGTTAAAAAAAAGGTGTAAATATGGGTGTGTTTGAGCGGTATTTGTCGTTGTGGGTGGGTTTAAGCATAGTAGTGGGGATCTTATTGGGACAATGGGCTCCGGGAGTCTTTGGCCAGATTGCGCAATTAGAGTATGCCCATGTCAACTTGCTGGTGGCGCTACTTATTTGGTTGATGATCTACCCCATGATGCTGCAAATCGACTTTAGTGCCGTTAAAAATGTCGGTAAAAAACCTAAAGGATTACTGCTGACCCTGGTTGTCAATTGGCTTATTAAGCCCTTTACCATGGCGACACTGGGTTGGTTATTCTTTAGAGTACTATTTGCACCTTGGGTTGATGCTGCTACGGCGGGAGAATATATCGCCGGTATGATCTTGCTTGGTGTGGCTCCTTGTACCGCCATGGTGTTTGTGTGGAGCCAGCTCACTCGAGGTGATGCCAATTACACATTGGTGCAAGTGTCAGTGAATAATCTCATCATGATGTTTGCCTTCGCACCTTTAGCGGCATTGTTGCTGGGCATAAACGCCATTCAAGTGCCTTGGAATACCTTGTTATTATCGGTGTTGTTGTATGTGGTATTGCCGCTAGGGGCCGGCATTATTACCCGCAAGCTTTGGACTCAGGCTCAAGAAAAGCGTGCCCAACCCTTAGCGGTGTCTTATTTAGCACAGCGCTGTAAGCCTTGGTCAATCTTAGGGTTATTAGCCACAGTGGTCTTGTTGTTTGGCTTACAAGCGCCGACTATTTTAGCTAATCCCTTAGTGATTGGCTTAATTGCTATTCCTTTATTGCTGCAAACCTATGGCATTTTTGCACTGGCTTATTGGCTAGCCAAGCGCATGAAGCTGCCGCACACCATAGCGGCACCGGCGTGCATGATCGGTACCTCCAACTTTTTTGAGCTAGCAGTCGCCGTGGCTATTGGCGTATTTGGCCTACATTCAGGCGCGGCACTGGCCACCGTAGTGGGCGTGCTAGTGGAGGTACCGGTGATGTTGTCCTTAGTGTGGTTTGCTAATCACACCCGAGATTATTTTGCTACTGATGAGTAATAAAAACCCGCTTTGTTAAGAGTAGGGCGTGAAGGGGACAATACACTCCCCCTCTTCGGGAAGCGGGACGTTTTACGCCTTACGTTAAAGAAAGACACCGATTTGGGGTTGGTTTTACGTAAAGCGCTCAACGCTTGGCGTACCACGTTTTTTAAACTGTTTCGTGGATTTAGTTGCCAGAGAGTTTAGGTTTATTGTGTTTTGGCTAATTAAACAACAACACCGAGCCGAGGCACGGTGTTGTTCGTACAGCGTAGAACGTACAGCGGTATTTACTTGCTTAATCGGGCATCCAACTCTTCAATTTTAGCTTGCCAAATGGCGGGGCCGGTGACGTGCGCGTTATTGCCTTCACTGTCTACCGCCACTGTGACGGGCATATTTTCTACTTCAAACTCATAGATGGCTTCCATGCCCAAGTCGGCAAAGGCCACCACGCGCGCTTTTTTCACCGCTTTCGCCACCAGATAAGCAGCACCCCCCACCGCCATCAAATACACGGCTTTATGCTGCTTAATGGACTCAACGGTCGCGGGGCCACGCTCGGCTTTGCCAATCATGCCCAGTAAACCGGCATCTTCTAACATCATGTCGGTAAACTTATCCATGCGAGTGGCGGTGGTGGGGCCAGCAGGGCCCACGGCTTCGTCGCCGATAGCATCAACGGGGCCCACGTAATAAATAAAGCGCTCGTTAAAGTCCACCGGCAAGGCTTCGCCATTAGCTAACATTTGCTGAATTCGCTGGTGGGCCGCATCTCGCCCAGTGAGTAATTTACCGGAGAGCAATACCGTCTCGCCCATTTTCCACTCCATGATGTCGGCATGTGTCACAGTGTCTAAGTTAACGCGCCGCGCACTGTCGCCCACCTCCCACGTCACTTGTGGCCAGTCTTCAAGCTTTGGCGGGCTTAGCTCGGCGGGACCCGAGCCATCAAGAGTAAAGTGCACATGGCGCGTGGCCGCACAGTTTGGAATCATGACCACCGGCTTAGAGGCCGCATGGGTGGGGGCGGTTTTAATTTTAATGTCGACCACTGTAGTTAAGCCACCCAAACCTTGGGCACCGATACCCAGCTTATTGGCTTTTTCAAAGATTTCTAAGCGCAATTTCTCTTCAGTGGACTCGGCGCCCCGTTCTATAAGCTCGTGAATATCTACTGGATCCATGAGTGACTCTTTGGCCAGCACCGCGGCTTTTTCGGCGGTGCCGCCAATACCAATGCCCAACATGCCCGGTGGGCACCAACCCGCCCCCATAGTAGGCAGCGTTTTTAATACCCATTCTGCCACGTCGTCGGAGGGGTTAAGCATGGCCATTTTAGACTTATTTTCAGAACCACCCCTTTGGCGGCAATCGCGACTTCAACGCTTGAGCCAGCTACCATATCGATGTGCACTACCGCTGGCGTGTTGTCTTTGGTATTAATGCGCTTGCCGGCAGGGTCGGCCACAATAGAGGCGCGCAGTGGATTATCGGCATTTAAGTAAGCACGGCGCACCCCTTCATCCACCATTTCTTGTACTGTTAAATCACTGTCCCACTGCACTTGCATGCCAATTTTTACAAAACAGGTCACAATGCCAGTGTCTTGGCATAAGGGGCGATGTCCTTCGGCGGCCATACGCGAGTTAATTAAGATTTGCGCAATCGCGTCTTTTGCAGCACGGCTTTCTTCTTTTAAATACGCTTTTTCTAGCGCGTGTACGAAGTCCAGCGGGTGATAATAAGAAATATATTGCAGTGCATCGGCAACCGACTCGATAAAATCCTGCTTCTTAATAATGCTCATGGCTTCCTCTTGCGGGTCGGCGGGGGCTAGGTTGAGGCAAATAGGGTGAATACAAGTTAGTTAAAAAAATAAGCACACCCATCCAGAACCGGCTCTGTATTGTTAATAGGGGGCTATGATACGCTTCACCGCCCTAGGCTGGCCAGTCTCGCTGGTTAAGGATGTTAAAATTGTCGAGTGGATTACAGTATGCAAATGTCTTTACACATCCATAGCCAAGCATTTAGTGGGGCTGTGCACGATTTTTTTTCACCTATTGCGCATCTGCCATGGGCCATGTTACTGGAGTCTGGCGCGCCCTTAAGTGTCGATAGTCGCTTTCATATTATCAGTGCTGAGCCGCTAGCGACCTTAACCACTGACGGTGAGCTCACCTATATTGACTATCAAGGCGAGCGCCAGATCACTAACGACTCACCTTTTGCACTCGTAAAGCACTGGCAAGATAAACTCATTGGCAAAGTAAGCTTGCCCGCAGAGTTTGCCCATCTGCCCTTTTGTGGAGGAGCCATAGGCCTATTTAGTTATGACTTGGGGCGACGACTGGAACAACTCCCCACTCGCGCCATCAATGATCAACTAACCCCCGACATGGCGGTGGCCATTGTCGACTGGGCCTGGGTGATTGATACCCAGAGTCAATGCGCATATTTAGTGGTGGTGGGAGACGAGCAAGCACTTAAAGCGCGCTTATTATGGTGGCAGCAACAACAGATTAAACCGGGCCTGCCTTTTAGTCTCACCAGTGGGTGGCAAGCCAGTAAGAGCCAAGCCCAATATCTGCACAGCTTTAATCAGGTACAGTCTTATTTAGCGGCGGGGGATTGCTATCAAATTAACTTAACGCTGCGCTTTAAGGCCACCTATACCGGTGACAGCTGGCAAGCCTATTGTCAATTAAGTGCACAAAATCAAGCGCCGTTCTCTGCTTTTTTACAATTACCTAGCACTACCTTATTAAGCGTATCACCAGAGCGTTTTATTGCCCTTAATGACCAATATGTAGAAACTAAACCCATTAAAGGCACGCGGGCGCGAAGTCGTGATGTGCTGCTTGATCAGCAACTGGCCACTGAGTTACAACAGGCGCCTAAAGATCGCGCCGAAAACCTAATGATAGTGGACTTATTACGTAACGATATTGGGCGGGTGTGTGTACCAGGTTCGGTAAAAGTCCCCTCTTTATTTGCCATAGAGTCGTTTCCAGCCGTGCATCATTTGGTGTCTACTATTACCGGTGAGCTGGATGGGGCGCTAAGCGCCGTGGACTTATTAGCCGCCACTTTTCCTGGCGGCTCCATTACGGGAGCGCCCAAGGTACGTGCGATGGAGATTATTGAAGAGCTAGAGACGCACCGTCGCCATGCTTATTGTGGCAGTATTGGTTATATTAGTGCTCATGGTCGTATGGATACGAGTATTACCATTCGGACTTTAGTCGCAAAACAGCCGTCGCTTTATTGTTGGGCAGGCGGGGGCATAGTCGCGGACTCAGAGGCTCAGTCTGAGTATCAAGAGTTATTTGATAAACTAGCGAAAATTTTGCCGGTCTTAAGTGCTATCTCGCCCGTTGAGGGTACCTAACATGCGCCATGCTCCAGTACATGTTTGCCTTAACAAGTAAAAATGATGACTTTAAGTGAATTAAAAACCCGCATTAATTTATTAACGCCGCGACCTGATCCCACTCTGCCACGCCATGCTCATGCAGCGGCGGTATTAATGCCGATTGTTGAAGGCAGCTGTGGCTTAGAGTTAATACTGACGCGCCGTAGTCTAGAGTTACGCCACCACCCAGGGCAGGTGAGTTTTCCTGGCGGGCGTTTTGATAGCACCGATGCCAGTCTTTGGCACACGGCACTTCGTGAAAGCTGGGAAGAAATTGGCTTATTACCGCATTTATGCCAACCGCTAGGCCAACTCGAGGCGCAATATACAGTGTCTGGCTTTGCGCTTACGCCTTTTATTGGCTTAGTTTCAGGTCAGCCCAGCTTTAAACTTAATCCCAGTGAAGTGGCGGCAGTCTTTCAAGTGCCACTGGATTATTTACTGGACTTGCGCCATCACCATATTTTTCGCCTTAACCGTCAGGGACAAGAGCATGAGGTGATATTTATTCGCTGGCAGCAAGTGTGGATTTGGGGCATTACTGCACGCGTTATTCATAACTTCTCTAAGCAGATTGCTCGTTAGTTCGCGATCGAGCTCACATATTCCACTGCCAAAATGTCTCTTTACTAAAATAAATTTTTCTCTGCATCATATATCCCTACAATATTCTGATTAAAGTTAGGCGGCTATGACGGCCCGTTTAGCTAGGAGTGGCGATGATCAGCGTATTCGAACTGTTTAGTATTGGCATAGGCCCTTCTTCTTCACACACTGTGGGGCCGATGCGCGCCGCGCTAGATTTTATTCAGCATGTAAGCCAGCAAGATGAATTAAGCGCAGTAACAAGAATAGAAGTAGAGCTTTTTGGCTCTTTAGGGCAAACCGGTCATGGCCATGGCTCCGGCAAGGCGGTGATTTTAGGCCTAGCAGGTTTTGCTCCTGATACGGTCGATATTGATCTTATCCCAGAGTTTTTAGCCGAGGTTGACCGCAAGGAGCAGTTGTTACTCAATCAACTGCACAGCGTCGTTTTTCCGCGTCGCAATGCGATTGTTTTTCATCAGCGCAAAACGCTGCCGCTGCACAGTAATGGCATGACCTTTCGGGTGTTTGGTAAGCCAAGTGATAAGGTTTTGCATGAGCAGTCTTATTATTCCATAGGGGGCGGCTTTATTGTTAAAGCACAAGATTTTACCAACGCTACGGCCATCGCCCACTCTGGCAGCCCGATCGTGCCTTATCCATTTAGTAGTGGAGATGAATTGCTTGCACTGTGTCAGCAGCACCAGCTCAGTGTAAGCGAGCTAATGCTGGCTAATGAACAAGTAAAGCGCAGTGAGTCAGAGATAATTCACGGCTTAACTGAGTTATGGCAGGTCATGCAAGCTTGCGTCAGGCGAGGCTGTGAAACTTCGGGAGTCTTACCCGGGAGTTTAAAGCTTCGCCGGCGAGCCCATGACTTATTTATTAAACTTAATAGTGAACCAAGCCAAGATCCCTTGCACGTCATGGAGTGGGTGGACTTATATGCGATGGCGGTGAATGAAGAAAATGCCGCGGGGGGGCGCGTGGTTACGGCTCCTACTAATGGTGCTGCGGGTATTATTCCTGCGGTACTGCATTATTATCACCATTTTGTGCATCCGGTGACCGAGGCTCACTTGCTCACTTATTTTTTAACGGCCGCCGCCATTGGCATCCTATATAAAGAAAATGCCTCGATTTCGGGTGCCGAAGTAGGTTGTCAAGGCGAAGTGGGGGTGGCTTGCTCAATGGCGGCGGCGGCCTTGTGTGCTCTACAAGGCGGCAGTGTTGTGCAAGTTGAAAATGCAGCAGAAATAGGGATGGAGCATAATTTGGGGCTCACTTGCGATCCCGTGGGCGGTCTTGTACAAGTGCCCTGTATAGAGCGCAATGCCATGGGCGCGGTAAAAGCCATTAATGCGAGTCGCTTGGCGCTGCGCGGTGATGGCCAGCATAAGGTATCGCTAGATAAAGTCATTAAAACCATGCGCGAAACGGGCTTTGATATGAAGAGTAAATATAAAGAAACCGCCCGCGGCGGCTTGGCCGTGAATATTACCCAGTGTTAGCCACTGCGGGGAGTGATAAGCCATACGAATAAAAAACAGCGAGCCTCGCGGCTCGCTGTTTTTTTAAAAGAGGTTAAGCGCTTTACGCGTTAAGAAAAAGACGATTTGCTGCCAGATATCAAGCTTTCGCGTAAAGCTAATGCGCCCAGAGGGGGGCATTATTTAATTCGCATGCCGGGCTTTGCGCCGGCGTGAGGCTCTAAAATCCACAGGTCTTCACCACCTGGGCCGGCTGCCAGCACCATGCCTTCACTCATACCAAAGCTCATCTTGCGCGGAGCCAAGTTGGCCACCATCACCGTCAGTTTGCCCTCTAAATCTTCGGGCTTATAAGCGGACTTAATGCCGGCAAATACTTGGCGAGTCTCGCCGCCTAAGTCCAATTCTAAGCGCAGCAGTTTATCGGCCTTAGGCACAGCCTCAGCTTTGCTGATCAAGGCGACGCGTAGATCAATTTTAGCAAAGTCATCAAAGCTGATGGTCTCACTAATAGGGTCGTCGGATAACGGTCCGCTAAGCGGGGCGGCGGTCACTTCTAGCTCGGCGGCTAAGTCTTCTTTAGAGGCTTCTATCATGTTAGCGATGTGCAGCGGATCCATGCGCTTAAATAAGGGGCTAAAGGCACTTAGCTGATGGTCGACTAAGGGGCTAGCTACGCCATCCCACGTTAAATGAGTATTAAGGTAAGCCTCGGCACGCTCGGTCAAAAGTGGCATAACCGGTTTTAAATAAGTCATTAATACTGCAAATAAATTGATGCCCATGGAGCAGACTTCATGTAACTCTTGGTCTTTACCCTCTTCTTTAGCCAAGACCCACGGCGCTTTATCATCGACATAGCGGTTCGCTTTATCGGCCAGTGCCATAATATCGCGAATGGCGCGGCCAAATTCGCGTTGCTCATAAAAGTGGCCGATGCGCTCGGCCGCGGCGGCAAAGTCCGCGTATAACTGTGGCTCACTGCAAGTGGCAGCGAGTTTTCCTGCAAATTTCTTGGTGATAAAGCCTGCATTACGTGAGGCCAAGTTAACCAGCTTATTAACCACATCGCTATTTACGCGAGCCACAAAATCAGTGAGGTTTAAGTCAAGATCGTCAATACGACTTGAGAGCTTAGCAGCGTAATAGTAGCGCAAGCACTCAGGGTCGAGGTGCTGGAGATAGGTATCCGCCTTAATAAAGGTGCCTTTTGATTTTGACATTTTAGCGCCATCGACGGTGACATAGCCATGGACGAAGACATTGGTGGGCTTTCTAAAGCCGCTACCCTCAAGCATGGCCGGCCAAAACAGACTATGGAAATACACAATGTCTTTACCAATAAAATGATAAAGCTCAGTGGTGCTGTCTGGTTGCCAGTATTCATCAAAGCTCACATCGCCGCGCTTATCGCAGTAGTTCTTAAACGAGCCCATGTAGCCAATGGGCGCATCTAACCATACATAGAAATACTTGCCAGGCGCGCCAGGGATCTCAAAACCAAAGTAGGGCGCATCTCGGGTAATGTCCCATTGATGTAGACCGGCTTCAAACCACTCTTCTAATTTGTTAGCCATTTCTTCTTGTAGCGCGCCAGAGCGAGTCCAGGCTTTTAACATGGCGCTAAATTGCGGTAAGTCGAAGAAAAAATGCTCGCTGTCTTTCATGATGGGCGTTGCCCCCGACACTGCCGAGTGCGGGTTAATCAGCTCAGTAGGGCTATAGGTGGCGGCACAGACATCACAGTTATCGCCGTATTGATCCTCTGACTTACAGCTTGGACAGGTGCCTTTAACAAAGCGATCTGGCAAAAACATATTCTGCTCAGGATCAAAAAGCTGAGAGATAGTACGGTTTTCTATATAGCCGTTTTCTTTTAAGCGCCCATAAATAAGCTCAGCCAGCTCACGGTTCTCAGTGCTATGAGTGGTGTGGTAGTTATCAAAGCCGATATTAAAACGGGCAAAGTCAGCTTCATGCTCGGCTTTCACCTGGGCGATCATTTCTTCAGGCGCTATCCCTAACTGCTTGGCCTTGAGCATAATGGGCGTACCATGGGCATCATCGGCGCAAATAAAATGAACAGTATGGCCGCGCATTCGCTGATAACGAACCCAGATATCAGCCTGAATATGCTCCAACATATGGCCAAGGTGAATAGATCCATTGGCATAGGGTAGGGCGCAGGTGACAAGTATCTTACGTGGTTCGATAGCCATAATTTCCATTCTATATAAGTCAATTAAGGTGGGGGCGCTATGTTACCCGAGTTTTTTTCGCTTATACATAGATGGCTAACTTTTTCCGCCGGATAGCGGTAAAAGTCAGCATATTTTAGTGTTTAAGAAAATAAAGACGCGCTAATGGCGTAATTTTGCGCTTTGTAGAGTGTTGTGCGTTTCGTCGCTGTAGGCTTTTTGCTAGAGTGGCTAGCATCTTCATCAAGAGGCAAGAGTGCATGAATAATAACGATATTATGGCGGTGCTAGGCCAGTTTGTTCCCCCACACTGGGCAAGAGATATTGCAAGCAGTGGCGTGGTGCGAGATACCCATTTAGCACAAGATACCTTAGTGCTTAAATTGGTCTTGCCTTTTGTTGACTATCAACTCGATGCAAGCTTACGCCAGCTTGACTCTAAGCTGTGCCAAGTGAGTGGCGCTCAGCGAGTAGAGTGGCAAGTGAGCGTGGATGTGGCCACATTAGCTCGGGCAAATGATGCCCAAGGGGTGGCGGGTGTGCGCAATATTATTGCCATCTCTTCTGGTAAAGGCGGCGTAGGTAAGTCCACTACGGCGGTGAATGTGGCTTTGGCACTACAAAAACTCGGCGCGCGAGTCGGCATTTTAGATGCGGATGTGTACGGACCTTCAATTCCTATGATGTTAGGGATGATGGGGGCCAGACCGGTTAATGATGGTAAAACGATGGTGCCGATCCAAGCACATGGTCTGCTCGCTAACAGCATAGGTTTTTTGGTTAACGAACAAGATGCCACTATTTGGCGCGGCCCTATGGCCAGTAAAGCGCTCACACAAATTTTGCATGAAACCCGTTGGGGAGAGCTGGATTATTTAATCGTGGACTTGCCACCAGGCACAGGCGATATTCAAATTACTATTTCACAAAGTGTCCCCACTACGGCCGCAGTGGTGGTGACCACGCCACAAAATGTGGCACTGGCAGATGCCGTTAAAGGCATTAGTATGTTTCGCAAAGTGAATGTGCCGGTGCTGGGGGTTATTGAAAACATGAGTTACCATATTTGCGGCCAATGCGGGCATCAAGAAGCGCTCTTTGGTGAAGGCGGTGGCTCGCGGGTGGCGCAAAAAAACCAAGTGCCTTTACTTGGCCAGCTTCCGTTGAATGCCCGTATTGGGGTAGACATGGATAAAGGTCGCCCCACCATGCTAGTCGAGCCAGATGGCGAGATAGCCGAGCAGTATTTAACCATAGCGGCGCGCATTGCGTGTGGCTTATATTTTAGCGGTAAGGCCATCCCCACCAGCCTGTATACTCGCCTCGTTTAATCAGTTGCATAATGCTTAGATAGCCGCGTTCATTAGCTATGCTAGAAGGGCCTGTGGTCACGCTCTGGCATAGCGATGAACGGCAAAAGCCGTCGCGAGCAATATGAGTCTTTATCGTTAGTTGAGGAATTTTCATGCGTCTTTGTGATCGCGACATTAAGCGTTATTTGGCCGACGGTATTATTAATATTACGCCTGAGCCTGATGCTGAGCGTATTAGTGGTGTTAGCGTTGATGTGCTGTTAGGCAATGAGTTTAGGGTATTTGCGGCACACAGTGCCCCCTATATTGACTTAAGTGGCCCAAGAGCCGAAGTGGCGGCCGCCATTGATAGCGTAATGAGTGAAGAAATTTTTATTGCCGATGGTGAGGCGTTTTTCCTTCATCCTGGCGAATTAGCGCTAGCGGTCACTCTTGAATCTATTACCTTGCCCGATAATATTGTCGGTTGGCTGGATGGGCGCTCCTCATTGGCACGCTTAGGGTTAATGGTGCATGCCACGGCACATCGCATTGATCCGGGCTGGTCTGGGCGAATTGTGCTGGAGTTTTATAACGGCGGTAAGTTACCGCTGGCGCTGCGCCCACACATGGTGATTGGCGCCATTAACTTTGAAACTATGTCAGGCTCTGCTGAGCGACCTTATATGAGTCGTGCCAGTGCTAAGTACAAAGCCCAGCAAGGGGCCGACGCCAGTCGCATTAATCAAGACTAAAAATAACCATACGGGAAATACGCATGAAGAAGCTACTCTATGGATTGGCGGGTTTAGTCCTGCTGATCTTACTGGCCGCCATTGTCTTAACACAATGGGTGGATACCGACCGCGTGAAACGATTGCTAGTTGAGCAAACCAAAGAAAAAACCGGTCGCACCTTAGTGATCAATGGTGACTTAAGCTGGCGTTTTTTCCCGTCCATTGGCTTTACGGTGACCGATGCAGCCTTACTTAATCCCCCCCAATTTGAGGGCGGTAATACCTTAGCGGTGGGGGAGCTAAGCTTAGATGTCGCCCTTCAACCTTTATTTAATCAGCGCTTGGAAATTGGCGAAGCTGTGCTTAAAAATGCCCGGCTTCATTTAATTACTCGCGCCGATGGCACAACTAATATCGATGATTTGCGTGAGCTTGCTCAGCATAAAGAAGCCGCTGCTCAACAAATAGAGACGAGTGATAAGACCCTAAGCTTACCCCAAGAAAACAACGCGCCAAATGCACAGAAAAAATCCCTAGATGTGACGTTAGCTGGGGTACAAGTACAAGATGGCGAAGTGGTGATGCAAAATCAGGGCACGGGTAAGCTCACTCGTTTAACGAAAGTGAATGTTAAATTAGATGAATTTGCTCCCGATAACGTCGTCCCGCTAAATTTATCGGCTAATTTATTTAGCGATGATATTCAGGCCTACATTACCCTTGATGGAAAATTTTGGTTAGCGCCTGAGCTTAACCGTTTTTCTATTAACGACTTAGTCTTAGAAACCAGTGCTACAGGTCGTGCTATTCCAGGCAATAAACAACTTAAGCTCCAAGGTCAGCTAAGTTATGATATTGAACAAAAGCTGGCAGAGTTTAGTGAGCTTAATTTAGCGGTAGGTGAGCTCAATGTAAGCGGTGAGCTGGCACTTCGCCAACAAAGTGTGCCTGAGTTAAGCTTTAACTTGCATACGCCATCGCTAAACTTAGATGCGCTACAAAAGGAGTGGCAAACGGGCACGCCTGGAGTGAGTAAAAAATCTGCGAGTAAAGCCAATCGCCAATCCAGCGCTTCTAACAGTAAACAAAAAGCCACGCCCATCACGCCGACCTCTGTGCCTGCCACTTTATCTTCTTCCACCCCTACCAGTGAGGCCAGCAAAACCTGGTTGCATACGCTGGATCTTGAAGGAGACTTAGCTGCAGACACGCTAATTATTCAAGGCGTTGAGTTAGAGCAACTTGCAGTGCACATTAAGTCTAAGCAAGGAAAGCTTGAGCTAAACCCTATCCAAGCGCAGTTGTATGAGGGACATACCAAAGGTCAAGCTACTCTGAATTTTAGTGAGCAGCCCACGACTTTTCGACTACAGCAACAGTTAAGCCAAGTGAATGCTAAAGCCCTACTGAGTGCGACCACGGATATTGATTATTTAGAAGGGCTGACCGATATCAGCTTAATTGCGACCGGTGAGGGCTTTAGTGATACCCAGTTACAAAAAAATCTTAACGCCAGCGCCGAGTTAAAGATGCGTGATGGCGCGCTAGAGGGCGTGAATGTTACAGAGCTTATTCAGCGTGCCCACGCTAAAGTCAAAGGGTTGCCGGTACCGGTAGCAACGGCAGCACAAAAAACTGACTTTAGTGAGCTAGCGGCAGACTTTGCCTTAAACAAAGGCGTGGTCAGTACCGATAATTTACATCTTGTGTCCCCCTTATTACGTATCGATGGCCAAGGTCAGACTAAGCTGGCCGATGAGTCCATGGATATCTTATTAAATACCGCTGTGGTAGGAAGCATAAAAGACCAAGAGGGTGAAGAGATAGATGAGTTAAAAAACATTATCTTGCCTATTCGTATTAGCGGTACCTATAAAGAGCCGCAATATCGCCTCGATTTACAACAAGTATTTGATATTTACCTAGGTGATAAAACCGACAAGGAAATGGATCGTTTAAAGCGAAAGTTAGACGGTAAACTCGGTGATAAATTAGAAAAAAAACTGGGAGATAAACTGCCCGGCTTATTAGATAAATTAGGGCTGTAATACGCTTTTTTGTTAAGGAGTCTGTTATGTCTGCGTCACTGTCTCATTCATCTCCTCGGGTGTTAATTGTCTGTCTTGGCAATATTTGCCGCTCGCCCAGTGCAGAAGCTGTGTTTCGAAAGCGCGCTGAAGACGCGGGGCTTGCCATAGAAGTTGACTCAGCTGGCACTTATGGTGGTCATGCGGGCGCGCGTCCCGACGCTCGCGCCCAAGCCGCAGGTGAGCGCAGAGGCTATGACTTTAGCAATATCTATGCTCGCCAAATCACGGCGAGTGACTTTAGTTATTTCAGCCATATTTTGGCGGCTGATAAGCAAAACCTAGCTGATCTTAGCGCGATTTGCCCAGCGGAGCATCGTCATAAAATTGCTTTATTATTAAGTAAGAGTGAGGGGGGCGAAGGACAAGAAGTACCAGATCCTTATTATGGCACTGAGCAAGGCTTCGAGCAGGTGTTAGATTTAGTTGAGTCGGCGTGTGATGCCTGGTTAGCGGACGTACGTTAAAATGTAATAGTGCATTTACAGAGGCGGGAATATGTCCATTTTAAGTGTGCTGGTCATTGCTGTGTTGGTGCTGTGGCTAAGGTGGTGCGTGACGCGCCAGCCCTATTATTACCAAGCCGACTATAAAGTGGATGCTGAACAAGCGCATATTTTGGCTGAGATAGCGGCTATTCACGTCGAAGCCGATACCAAACCCTTATGGTCAAAAATTTCTTTTTACCGCGAGGTGATGGAGCGCTTAGGTCAAGAAGTCAACACCGTCTCTACCATTGTGCCAAGTGGCGGTGAGGGCGCACCTAAAGGAGAATGGCTACTCCCCCCACATGCAAATCCTAAACGCCGTATTTTATATATCCATGGTGGCGGCTGGAGTGCCGGTAGCCCGCAAAGTCATAGACGCATTACCGATCAATTTGCCTTATTAGCTAATGCTTGTGTCTTTGCCATCGATTATCGACTGATCCCTGAGCATAGTTATCTTACTGGGCTAAAAGATTGCCAACAGGCTTATCTGTGGTTACTAGAGCATGGTCCACAGGGACCCGGAGCCGCCGATTTTATGGTGATCGCCGGCGACTCGGCAGGCGGCAGTCATACCTTGGCGCTGCTCACCTGGATAAGAGATAGGGCTTTGCCAAGCCCTAGCGCGGCCGTTGCGTTATCGCCTGCTACCGACTTATTACGAGACTCGCTGCGCAAAGGCCCTAATGTTGCTCGCGACCCCTTATTAGGGCCTATAGTGGCGCCATTGGCGTGGCTGCCTAAACCGCTATTGTGGCTGGGCCTAGCGTTACTGATGCGTACTCGCCCCGGACATCCTTGGGTATCACCGCTTCGGGCAGAGCTACAGCAATTAACGCCCACCCTTATTCAAGCTAGTGATAGTGAAATTTTATTAGAAGGTATTGAAGCCTATACCAAGAAAGCGCGCGCCGCTGGCTCTAGTGTGGAGTTACAGCGCTACCCCAACAAAGTGCATGTTTGGCATATTTTTTCCCGCACTCATGAGCCTGCTTTTAGCGATATCGCAGACTTTTTAGCGCGCATTGAAGCAAAAACAGCTCAAGTTTAGTTAAGTCATTTCTTCATGGACTTGGCCATAAGCAAGCAACGCAAATAATCCGGTGCCACCAATAATATTACCCAACAATACCGGCAATATATGATAAATAAGGCTGTCAAACAGACTTAGATCATTATTGAGTACCAAAATAAAGATCTCATAAGAGCCTGCGATAACATGAGTAAAGCCGCCGGCGGCAATCAACCAAGTAAACATAATAATGACACTCAGCTGGCTATTTTTAGCAGAAGGTAACATCCACACTAAGGCGGCAATAATAAAACCCGAAGGCGTGGCACGTAAGAGCGACTCGGACCAACTCAAGCTGCCTACTTCTTGAGAAATAGTGATAATCGCATGTAAGACTGAGGGGGAGAGTATGTGGGCATAAAAGCTCAGTGCGGCAGCCAAAAAGGTGCCCACTAAGTTGGCCAAAAATACTAAGCTCCATAAACGGGCCACGCAATAACACCGCCGGCGAGTAGGCTCTGCTAAGAGAGGTAAAATAACGGTAATAGTATTTTCAGTAAAAAGCTGTAACCGACATAAGATCACTAGCACAAAACCAAAGGTGTAACCTAAGCTCTCGAACAGTCCTAAATAGTCATGATCTTCCCCTAAATTAGTCCGAATAATGCCCTCAACCAGCACCGAGGTTGAAATACCAATCCCCGCCGCCACCCCCGACCACCACAAGGAAGCCTTAGGGCGTTCTAACTCATTTTCACCCTCGCGCCAAATGATTGAATAGACAGTAAGTGAAGATAAGTTACCGTTCTCGGCGACAGAGTCTCGTTCTTTATCCGTCAGTGCTTGCTCACTGGAAGTTGGCGTTTGTTCGCGCTTTTCACGGGCTTGCTTAGTATGGCTCTGCGATTGAGAGGCGTTATGTTTATCCATCTCTTTATCCTTTAATAAACGAGAAAGAGGCAGTAATAACCAAAATAAAGACGATAAGCTCAATTAAACAAGTGTAGCCTGTTTAGCTGAAGGGATTAGCGATGCCCCCTATTGACTGGCATAAAAAAGGCTCCCTTAGGAGCCTTTGTATTAGTGTTTATAGTATCAGAGCTGGCGAGGTGACGTCATGGCGGCAGAGGCGGTATGCTGCGCCGCTGTACTGCCCGCATGGCGACCACTGGTTATTACCTGCTCCCGAGTAAAAGCAGGGTAGTCTGGCTTTACAAAAGGCGGTTGGGCAATGACTTCTGGTTTAACCATAGGCGCTGATACACGACGTGAGCCTTGGTATAAACCGCTAGCGGCGCTAGGGTGCGCCGCTGCCACTGGCTTAGTGGCAGCGGTCGGCTCCATGTTTGCACTCGGCTGTTCAGCCACTGCACTAGACTTAGACGCCTCTGCTACTGGCTTGGCATCGCTTACCACTTCGGCCTTAATTTCTGTAGGACGCTCGCTAGGCTGAGGCTCGCTAGGTTGAGGTGAGCTTTCTGCTACCTCAGGCTGAGTCTCGGGAATGGGCTTAGCCGTTATTTCTGGCGCTGAGATGACAGGTGTGTCTTCTGCCTTAGTGTCCTCTACCTTAGCGTGCTCTGGCTTAACCGCTTCAGGTTTAGGCGCTTCAGGTTGGGTAGCTGTCACCGCTTCTGGCTGAGTTGCTTCAGAGGCTGTCACTGGCTCAATGTTAGCTACTTCAGGCTTAGTCGCTGCCACTTTTGTCTGTGCTGGATTTGCTACTGCAGATTGTGGGGCATTTGATTCCTGAGTTTCAGCAGGTGTGTTAGCAGGTGGTGCCTGCAAGGCGGCCTTATGCTCTGCTACCTTTGCCGATGTTTCAGTAGGAGTAACAGATGAGTCTGTAGTGGCCTTAGGTTGCGCGGCGGCCAGTGCGTCTTCGCTGGCTATCCACTTATCTTCACCTTGGCTGGCCACTAAAGCGGCGATGCTGTCTTCGCGACGACGACGACGGCTGTCTTCGTTAATGCGCTTGCGCTTAGGCATAGTACTGCGCTTAAGCGCTTCTTTGGCGGGCGCTTCGGCGCTCTGGTTTTGAGAAGTTGCGCTACTTGCAGTGCTATTATCTGCACCGACTCGAACCTGCTTTCTTAGTTGGCGACGTTGGCGACGCTCCGCTAAGTTTTTCTCCTGAGACTCAGGAGCCACAGTGGCTTGGGTCGGTGAGGTGCTAGTCTCAGGCGTCTGAGCGGCAACTGGCTCACGGCGCGGTTTTCTGCGCTCGCGACGGGGGCGCTCATTACGTGTTTCGCTCGCAGCTCCCTTAGTGGCGGGCTTTTGCTCTGATTGCGCGGTAGCGCTACGTTCATCTTCGCGCGGCTTGCGCGGCGCATTGCGCGGGTTGCGAGTATCGCTTCGCTCACGACGCGGCTGAGTACGCGAGGCTGAGCGCTCATTGTTACGTGCGCTTTGGCCGTTGTTAGCCGATGGGCTAGGGCGTGCTGTCGTATTATTACTGGTCGCACCTGGAATAGCTTGGGCTGAGTTATCGCCTGTTAACCACTGACTTAAAGTGGCAAACAAACGGCTAAGCAAACCTGGCCTCGCAGCCGTGGCCGCTACCGTGGGTGTGGCTTGGGGGGCAGGAGTCGGTGCGCTAAAGCCTTGTAGCACGGGTTGCTCGCTACGAGGGCCATTTTGGCTATCACGAGGCGTGTAAACACGTTTTTCCACAGGAGTTTTTAAGCTATAGCTGGTGGCGCTTTCTTCTTCACCACTGCGCACTCGCTCTACCGAGAAATGCGGCGTTTCGAGTTGCTCATTAGGAATAATATAAATTTCAACGTTATAGCGCTGCTCTAAAGTCGCGATGGACTTGCGTTTTTCATTTAATAGATAAGCCGCTACATCCACTGGCACTTGACCATGAATTTGTCCGGTATTGTCTTTTAGTGCTTCTTCTTCAATTAATCGTAAAATAGCCAGTGCTAGCGACTCATTATCACGAATGGTGCCTTGGCCTAAACAGCGTGGGCAAACATGAGTGCTGGACTCACCTAAAGAAGGACGCAGCCGTTGGCGAGACATTTCTAATAAACCAAAGCGCGAAATGCGACCTAATTGAATACGCGCTCTGTCTTGGCGCACCGCATCACGCAGTCTATTTTCAACTTCTCGCTGATGGCGCACCGGCGTCATGTCGATAAAGTCGATGACCACCAAGCCACCTAGGTCTCGCAGGCGCAACTGACGAGCAATTTCTTCGGCGGCTTCTAAGTTAGTTTGTAGGGCAGTTTCTTCAATATCACCGCCTTTGGTGGCGCGTGAAGAGTTAATATCAATACTGGTCAGCGCTTCGGTTGGGTCTATAACAATACTGCCACCTGAGGGGAGGCGCACTTCGCGTTGAAATGCTGACTCTATTTGGCTTTCAATTTGATAATGGCTAAACATAGGCACATCGCCATCGTAGAGTTTAACCAGCTTTAAGGAGTCGGGTCGCACCAGCTCAATGTGCTTTTGCGCCCGTTCAAATACCACCGGGTTATCGATTAATATTTCACCAATATCCCGGCGCAAGTAGTCGCGAATAGCGCGGACAATGACGTTACTTTCTTGATGAATTAAAAAGGGCGCCGTACCACCTTGTGCCGCTTCTTGGATGGCGTTCCAGTGCGCTTGCAATACATGCAAGTCCCATTCTAGCTCTTCACCGGATTTACCGACACCTGCAGTGCGCACGATAAGACCCATGCCATCGGGTAAGTCTAATTGAGACAGTGCTTCTTTAAGCTCGGTGCGCTCATCACCTTCAATACGACGCGAGATACCGCCAGCACGAGGATTATTGGGCATCAACACTAAATAAGAGCCGGCTAAACTAATAAAGGTAGTGAGCGCCGCACCTTTATTACCGCGCTCTTCTTTATCAATTTGTACAATCACTTCTTGGCCTTCTTTCACCACTTCTTTGATGTTAGGGCGGCCTTGATAGGTGTAGCCTGCAGGGAAATAGTTACGAGCAATTTCTTTTAAGGGTAAAAAACCATGACGATCCGCACCATAATCCACGAACGCGGCTTCAAGGCTAGGCTCAACACGGGTAATTTTTCCTTTATAGATATTGGCTTTCTTTTGTTCGTGACCTGGGCTTTCAATATCCAAATCATAGAGTTTTTGCCCATCTACTAGGGCAACACGCAACTCTTCTTCTTGAGTTGCGTTGATTAACATTCTTTTCATTAATAGCTCTTTTATAAAGTTTTTACTGTTTTTACAGTGTTGGTGTTTCCCTAGCACCGCTGTCTATTCCGACGAGCACCGGCCTCGAGTCTGGTAGCGTAATGGATACAGCCTCCCGGCTGGGTACGCTTGAGGCGCTTATTCAGGTGTTTTTCACGGGTAAGGGAGAGCCCAAAAGTCGCGAATAAAACAAGATGCTAGGGGTATACGGGGCGCACCCGCCTGCATTTTTGAGAGAGAGGCAGGTGAGCACAAAAATCTGAGCCATTATCACACTTTAACTGTAATCTTAGCAAGGCGCCTTTTCTGCCCCTACTCACACTTTCTAATGATAGAATACAGCCATGAAACCAGAACAACAGCATAGCGTACAACTGCTCACTATAGACGATGAATATCAAGGGCAGCGCATCGACAACTTTTTACGTACCCAACTCAAAGGGGTCCCTAAAACTCTCATTTACCGAATTGTTCGCAAAGGCGAAGTTCGCGTTAATAAAAAGCGGATTAAACCGGAGTATAAACTACAGGCCGGAGATGTGGTGCGTATCCCACCCGTGCGGGTAGCCGAGCGCGCCGCGCCGGTGCCTGCTAATAAGTTAGATGAGGTACAGCCCCTAGAGGCGGCCATTTTATATGAAGATGAAGCGCTACTTATTATTAATAAGCCGGCCGGCATGGCAGTACATGGCGGCAGTGGCTTAAGTTATGGCTTAATTGAAGGCTTGCGTGCGCTGCGCCCTGAGGCGCGTTTTTTAGAACTAGTGCATCGCTTGGACCGAGATACCTCGGGCTTATTGCTCGTGGCAAAAAAGCGCAGTATGTTGCGCAATTTGCATGAGCAGCTGCGAGAAAAGACCGTTGAAAAACACTACTTTGCACTGGTAGCAGGGCACTGGCCGGCAAAACAACGAGCCATAAAAGCGCCCTTAAGAAAAATAGAGCTGCCCTCAGGTGATCGCGTGGTAAGTGTAGATACCCGAGAAGGGAAAGCTTCAGATACTCGTTTTCGAATTGTTCAACAATATGAACAAGCCACGTTACTTGATTGCAGCCCCATCACTGGGCGCACGCATCAAATTCGAGTGCATACCTTAGCCGGCGGCCATCCTATTGCCGGTGATAATAAATATGGGGATCAAGAGTTTGATAGCCAAATGCGCCAGCTCGGTCTGACGCGATTATTTTTACATGCCTGTCGGTTGCGCTTTTTCCACCCAGTGACTCAAGAGCAGATGACCATAGAAGCGCCCTTAGAGCCAAGTTTAGAAACACTGCTGACTAAGTTGAAAAAAAGATGAATTATCGATTAGTTATTTTTGATTGGGACGGCACCTTAATGGACTCGGTGGACCGCATTGTCTCGAGCATGCAAGCTAGCGCTCAGGCGTGTGCCTTGCCTATTCCTGAGGCGAGTGCGGTGCGAAATATTATTGGTCTTAGCCTATATAAGGCCCTTCCTTTATTGTTTGGCGCGCTGACGGCTTCGCAAAATGAGCAGCTGCTTCAGGTGTATCGTCGCTATTATATGGAGCTTGATAACACGCCCGCTCCTTTATTTAGCGGTGCCACTGAGCTTATCAAAGACTTACATCAGCGCGGTTATCAACTCGCAGTGGCTACCGGTAAACAAAGAGCCGGCCTTGATCAGGTGCTAATGGAAACGCAGCTCACTGAGTATTTTCATGCACTGCGCGGTGCCGATCAAGCGGTGTCTAAGCCCGATCCGTTAATGCTGCAACAGATCTTAGACGAGCTTAATGTTAGCGCGTCAGAGGCGGTGATGGTGGGCGACTCCAGTTACGACTTGGCCATGGCCCAAGCCATCGCTATGCCGCGTATTGGGGTGACCTATGGCGTGCACGATGCGCCTCGATTACAGCAGCACCAACCAGTGGCACTGATTGATGATATTCGCCAATTACGCCAGTGGGTTTAAGTATGCTAAAGAGTGAGGAGGCGCCCCAGCGTCTGACAGTGCGATGCATTCGCCTCCTGCCTCACGATTCGCGCCTCACTATAAATTAGGGCACTTGCACACCAAACTCACTCAGTAAGTCCACCAAGGCAATCAGCGGTAGGCCGATCAACGCATTAGGATCGCGCCCCTCCATACGCTCAAATAAGCTAATGCCTAAGCCTTCACATTTAAAGGCCCCAGCGCAGTCCAAAGCGGGTTCGATAGCCAGATAGCGGTCAATGGTCGCGCTACACAAGGTGCGAAATACCACGCTAAAGGGCTCAATCATAGAGCGCATGTTATTGTTGGTGACATCATACACCGCCAAACCGGTGTAAAAAGTGAGGTGCTGGCCACTGGCGGCCAGTAATTGGGCTTTCGCTTTTTCCAGCGTGCCAGGTTTACCCACAATGTGGCCATTATTAACACATACCTGATCGGCGCCAATAATCAGACTATGAGGAAATTGCGCACGCAGTGCGTAGGCTTTTTGCTCCGCTAGGCGCTGTACCAGTGCAGGCCCAGACTCTAATGGCTGCGGTCGCTCGTCAATATCGGGGCTTTGACTGTGAAAACTCAGTCCTAATTTGTTTAATAAAAGCTGACGATAGGCTGAAGACGACGCCAGTACCAGCGAGGGTGTGATTGCGGACATAATAAACCCAAACTAAAACAACATAGCACTACAGTGTATTAAGCCCAGCCACGATTTGCGACCCTTGCTGTTTAAACATCATGATAAGCCTTAACTGACTCGTTTAGTTGAAAAGGAGTGCGCAGTAAAATTTACGCGCAGAAATGATTTTCCCTTTGACTCCAGCGCCTTGGCTCTATAACATGCGCGCCTTATGGAAAAGGTAAAGTTGCCCAAAAAGGTAGATCCCGCTCGCTGCGCACTAAATCGTCTGCATTATGATGGCGTTTTTAGCGCGTCGCTTATGCCCAGAGTAGCGGAGTCAACCCAAGGTATCCGTGGTGATATCAACGTATCTCTAAACTTTGGCGCCGACGCCCAAGGGCTGCTCGTTATGCAAGGTAAAACCTGCATGACAGTGTCGCTCCAGTGTCAAAGATGTAACGAGCCGTTTGATACTACTATAGAATCCGAATTTACATACACACCGCTGCGTAAAAACGCAGAAGTGCCAGACATGCCGGAAGATTACGATACGGTTGAAGTGGATGATGTTGGCGAAATAGACTTGGTTGAATTAATTGAGGATGAACTTATCCTCAGCTTGCCCTTAATACCGGCTCATGAAAATGAGCAGTGTTCATTGGGTAAGTTTGATCAAAGCTTTGGTACAATTCCCACCGCAGAAGATCGTCCTAATCCTTTCGCAGCGCTGGAAGGCTTAAAACGTAAGTAACTGATTTAGGAGTGAGGTCAAATGGCCGTACAAAAGAATAAAGTATCACGTGCTGTGCGCGGAAGCCGTCGTTCACACGACTCTTTGACTACTGCTGCATTGTCTGAAGACAAAACTTCAGGTGAATTGCACCGTCGTCATCACATCACTGCGGATGGTTTTTACCGCGGTGTTAAGGTTATTAATAAGTAATAATAACCTTGTCGCAGCTCACGGTTGCGTTAGATATGATGGGGGGAGATTTTGGCCCCTCAATTACAGTGCCTGCCGCCGCGCAGGCACTGTCGCTTCTGCCTGATCTAAATCTGTTGATGTTTGGTGTGGAAGCCCAGCTTTCTCCCTGGCTATCACGTCTTAAGTTAGACCAACATCCCAGAGTAAAAACCTGCTTTTGCAGCCAACAGGTGGGCAATGATCATAAAGCCGCATTTGCCCTGCGCCATCTAACCGACTCTTCTATGCGCCACGCGCTAGATGCTTTAGCATCTGGGCGCGCACAAGCGTGCGTGAGTGCCGGTAACACAGGCGCCTTAATGGCTATGGCAGTAAAGGTACTCAGTACTGTGCCCGGTGTTGATCGCCCCGCCTTAATTACGCGCCTGCCTCAAGAAGGAGCAGGGCATGCCTTATTGCTTGATGTGGGCGCCAATATTAGTTGCAGCGCCCAGCAATTAGTGCAATTTGCTTTAATGGGCGAGCAAGCCGCGCAGCGCATTTTAGGATTGAGCCAGCCGCGCATTGCCTTACTCAATGTCGGTATGGAAGCGACTAAAGGTAATGAAACTGTACGCGAAGCCAGTAAACGCTTAAGTGCGATATCCGGACTTAATTATTCGGGCTACATTGAAGGGACGTCGTTGTTCATTAACCAAGCAGACGTGATTGTTTGCGATGGTTTTGTTGGTAACGTGGCGCTTAAAACCAGTGAAGGTATTGCACGGCTGTTAATTGGTCAGCCCCTAAAGCGCGGCTTATTAAGTAAGATATTGTCTTTTTGGTTAAAAAAACGACTCTCTCATCTGAACCCCGACCAGTATAACGGTGCGAGTCTGATAGGATTGCGCGCCAGTGTGGTGAAAAGCCATGGCAGTGCGGGCTCACCTGCCTTCTTTAATGCGATTTTGCAGGCTATTTCTGAAATTAAACAAGATTTGCCAGCGAATATCGCGCATCGTTTCGACACTGCCCCACAGGACAGTCACGCAAGATAACGCCTATGAACAGTAAAATTTTGGGAACCGGCAGCTACCTGCCTGCGGCGATACGTACTAACGCCGACTTAGAAAAAATGGTAGAGACAAATGATACTTGGATAGTGGAGCGTACGGGCATCCGCGAACGCCGTATTGCCGGTGCAGATGAATCTATCACTACTATGTCTTATCAGGCATCGTTGCGCGCCCTTGAGGCCGCCGGATTAGCGGCTAGCGACTTAGATATGATTATTCTTGCCACCACCAGTGGTGAAAATGCCTTTCCTGCTGCCGCCTGTGAAGTTCAAGCCTTACTAGACGTACAAGGCATTGCAGCTTTTGATATTGCTGCTGCCTGCGCCGGGTTTAGTTATGCCTTAAGTGTGGCGGATCAATTTATTAAAAGTGGTGCCGCGCGCCATATCTTAGTAATCGGCGCGGATGCGCTATCTAGAATGTGTGACCCACAAGATCGTGGCACCATTATCTTATTTGGCGATGGTGCCGGTGCGGTAGTGATTGGCGCCTCAGAAGAGCCCGGTATCTTATCCACCCATTTACATGCCGATGGCCGCTATAGCGACATGCTAAAACTGCCTCATCGCCAGCGCGGTATCAGCGGCGATGATATGAATGCCTATATGAGCATGAAAGGCAACGATGTTTTCAAGGTGGCGGTCTCACGGTTAAGCGAAATTGTGACCCAGACCTTAGAAGCCAATAATATTGATAAGTCAGAGCTAGACTGGCTAGTGCCTCACCAAGCTAATTATCGTATTATTAACGCCACTGCCCGCAAGTTGGGTATGTCAATTGATAAAGTTATCCTAACCTTAGATCGCCACGGCAATACCTCTGCTGCCAGCGTACCGATCGCCTTCGATGAAGGGGTACGCGATGGACGTATTCAGCGCGGCCATTTAGTGTTGCTTGAAGCCTTTGGCGGTGGATTTGCTTGGGGCTCAGCGCTCATTCGATTTTAAGTTAAGCAGCATTCGCTCATCAGCGAGGCAAGCGCTTGGGTGCAATAGATGCGCTTACTACATAGATAAGGATCTACAATGACATTTGCCATTACCTTTCCCGGCCAAGGCTCCCAAACCGTGGGTATGCTCAGTGAGCTGTTTGCTGAGCATGACATTATTAAGCACACCTTTGCTGAAGCATCTGCGTCTTTAGGCTATGACCTGAGTGAGCTGGTATTAATGGGTCCGGCTGAGGCATTGAATCAGACGTGGCGAACCCAGCCGGCATTATTAACCGCTTCGGTAGCAATTTGGCGTTTATGGCGCGAGCAAGGCGGGGCTATGCCCGATGTGATGGCCGGTCATAGTTTGGGTGAGTATTCCGCCCTCGTCTGTGCTGAGGTGTTATCACTGGCAGATGCCGTTAAGTTAGTCGAATTGCGCGGCCAGCTCATGCAAGAAGCCGTACCAGAAGGCAGTGGCGCCATGTCTGCCATTATTGGCTTAGATAATGACACCATTATTGCGAACTGTGCGCTAGCCGAACAAGGCGAGGTGGTGTCGCCGGTTAATTTTAACTCTCCTGGCCAAGTGGTGATTGCGGGTAATAAAGCCGCGGTCGAGCGCGCTAATATTTTAATGAAAGAAAGTGGGGCTAAGCGCGCGCTCCCGTTACCGGTGAGCGTACCCTCCCATTGTGCATTAATGCGCAGTGCTGCAGAAAAACTGGAACATACCTTAACCGATATGGTCTTTAATGAGCCAGTGGTGAGCGTGATTAATAACGTGGACGTCGCTCAAGAAAATACCAGTGCTGCCATTAAAGACGCCTTAGTACGCCAACTTTATAGCCCAGTACGTTGGACTGAGACGGTAGAGGCCATGGTAGGGTTAGGAGTGACCTTATCGCTTGAATTTGGTCCAGGCAAAGTATTATCAGGCTTAGCCAAGCGCATTGATAAACGGGTAGAAGGACTCGCAGTGAATGATAATGCCAGTCTGGAGCGGGCCTTAGCTGACGTCGCGGGTGCGTAATAATCGATAAAATGAGTAAAGTCGGTGGCGTCAATTGAGCCATGCCACATGCCATTTCATGACTATGTGCCATTTGTTTTGTGAATGCGCCGCCGATTTTTCATTATTAAAGGAGTAATTATGAGCGTTAGTAAAAAGCTGGTATTGGTGACTGGTGCCAGTCGTGGCATTGGTCGCGCTACAGCAGAGCTCTTTGCGGCGCGCGGTGCCTTTGTGGTTGGTACTGCTACCAGCGAGCAGGGCGCCCAAGCGATCAGTGAGTATTTAGGGGAGCAAGGAAGTGGTTTAGTGTTAAATGTCACCGATGCCGCTTCTTTAGAGCAGTTTTTAAGTGATGTTAAATCACAATTTGGCGAAATAGATATCTTAGTCAATAACGCCGGCATTACGCGTGATAATCTGCTCATGCGGATGAAAGATGACGAGTGGCAAGATATCATAGACACTAACTTAACCTCGGTATTTCGGTTGTCTAAAGCGGTATTGCGCGCCATGATGAAAAAACGCTTTGGCCGCATTATCTCTATTGGCTCAGTGGTGGGCACTATGGGCAATGGCGGCCAAGCTAACTATGCTGCCGCTAAGGCCGGCTTAATTGGTTTTAGTAAGTCATTAGCGAGAGAAGTTGCCTCACGTGGCATTACCGTCAACGTCGTCTCGCCAGGCTTTATTGAAACTGACATGACACAGGCACTAAGTGATGATCAAAAGGCGGGGATCTTATCTCAAGTTCCTGCAGGTCGCTTAGGAGCAGCCAAGGAAATTGCTTCGGCTGTGGCTTTTTTAGCCTCAGAAGAAGCTGCTTATATCACGGGTGAAACGCTGCACGTAAATGGCGGCATGTACATGGTGTGATGGAAATCTCCGCAGTTGGCGGCTGTTTGGTGGAAAATGCAGCATTTTAGGCATGAATTCTGGTTAGACCAGCCCTAAATAGTCTTGCAAACGACGGTTAATTTAATACACTAGCGCAACGACACGCACTTGCGTATTTCTAAAGGATAATATTGGTCATGAGCAACATCGAAGAACGCGTAAAAAAAATCATCATTGAACAACTGGGTGTTAAAGAAGAAGAAGTTAAGTCTGAAGCTTCTTTTGTTGACGACTTAGGTGCCGACTCTTTGGACACCGTAGAGTTAGTAATGGCATTGGAAGAAGAATTCGACACTGAAATTCCTGATGAAGAAGCTGAAAAAATCACTACCGTTAAAGCGGCAGTTGATTACATCAACGCGAATCAAGAGTAATAAATTTGCGCCGAAGTGACCCTGTGTTACTTCGGCGCTGCCCCGTTTTAATCCCCATTCGGAGACGCTCCTGTGTCCAAACGCAGAGTCGTGGTGACTGGCCTCGGTATGCTATCTCCTGTCGGTAACACGGTTGATGCCAGCTGGCAGGCCTTGTTGGCAGGCAAAAGTGGCATTAGCAATATCGAACACTTTGATACAACCGATTACAACACCAAATTCGCAGGCCTGGTCAAGGACTTCGATCCCGAAGATCATGGTATCGCAAAGAAAGAAGCCCGCAAGATGGACTTGTTCATCCAATATGGCGTGGCAGCCGGTTTACAGGCACTTGCCGACTCCGGACTTGAAATTACAGACGCCAATGCCGATCGCGTTGGTGTATCCGTAGGCTCCGGCATTGGTGGCCTTGGTTTAATTGAACAAAATCACACTAATTTGCTGGCCAGTGGCCCTCGTAAATTAAGCCCGTTTTTTGTACCTTCCACCATTATTAATATGGTGTCGGGGCATTTATCAATCATGAAAGGCTTACAGGGCCCTAATATTGCGGTCACTACTGCGTGTACTACAGGTACCCATAGCATTGGTTTGGCAGCACGCATGATTGCCTATGGTGACGCCGATGCTATGGTGGCCGGTGGCACAGAAAAAGCCTCTACTCCTATGGGCATGGGTGGCTTTTCTGCAGCGCGCGCGCTATCAACGCGCAATGATGAGCCGCAAAAAGCCAGCCGCCCTTGGGATACAGACCGTGATGGCTTTGTACTAGGCGATGGTGCCGGTGTGATGGTACTTGAAGAATACGAACATGCTAAAGCGCGCGGCGCCAAGATGTATGCTGAGTTAGTGGGTTTTGGCATGAGTGGTGATGCTTATCATATGACAGCGCCTCCTGCAGAGGGTTGCGGTGGTGCCAAAGCCATGAGCAATGCTATAAAGGATGCTGGCATTGCGCCAAATGTTATTGGCTATGTGAATGCTCATGGTACTTCTACCCCCTTAGGGGATGTGGCAGAGCTGCGCGGCATGAAGCAAGTGTTTGGCGAGCATGCTAAACACTTGATGATAAGCTCTACTAAATCGATGACCGGTCATCTGTTAGGTGCGGCCGGAGCGATTGAAGCTATCTTTAGCGTACTGGCATTGCGCGACCAAATTGCACCGCCCACCATTAATTTGGATAATCCAGATGAAGAGTGCGATTTAGACTTAGTGGCGCATACCGCGAAAGAAGGCCAATTTGACTACGCCTTATCCAACTCGTTTGGCTTTGGTGGCACCAATGGCTCATTGATTTTTAAACGCATATAATGGCCCTTTGGCCATGCTTAAAGCCCGGCCTTGTGCCGGGCTTTTTTATTGAGGGCGTTATGCAGGCAATCCCCACTGACACCTGTGCGTTAAGTCGTGGCTGGCAATTAGGCGATGGCCATTTTACTACGCTACATGCTCCTTATGGGCGCATTCGTCATTGGCCTTACCATCGGGCTCGCCTAAGCCATGCCTGTGAACGGTTGCACATGCCGATGCCTAATTGGCAAGAGGTTAAGTCCCAACTGCTGGCTCACCTTGATGCGACAGCGGATCAAGTGGTGCGCATTACCTTGGTGCGGGGTAGGGGCGGGCGCGGCTATAGCATTCAAGGCTGTGAGCGCACCCAAGTGGTGATCACGGTGTCTTCTTTTCCGGCGCATTATTATCAGTGGCGCCAGCAAGGTATTGAGATCGGCGTGTGCCAAGGCCGTCTTGGCTGCTCGCCATTATTAGCAGGCTTAAAAACCATTAATCGTTTAGAGCAAGTGTTATTAAAAACCGAACTTGAGCGCCACGGTTGGTCCGAAGCCTTAGTGTGTGATAGTCAAGGGCGAGTACAAGAAGCGGTGACCGCCAATGTATTTTGGCGAACAGGCGAGCACATCTTTACACCTGTGTTGAGTGAGCTTGGGGTATGGGGAACGATGCGCGCGTGGAGCCAGGATTATTTAGGAGCAAGACTGACCTTCACTCAAGCGCCCTTAAGTGAGGTATTTGGCGCCGATGAAGTCTGGCTAAGCAATGCTCTGCTTGGCATAGTAGCGATAAAGGCCATTATTGGGCCACCAAACACAGATACCGCAGTTCTCAATAATCCCTTACTGCCCGTTAACCGAGTGGATTTTAACAACCAAAATTCTCAGATAACTAAGGAATTGCAACAGGCTTATGAAAAGACTAATTAAGTGGTTAGGGCGACTGTTTCTATTGGCGGTGCTGGTCATCGGTGGCCTGGCGATATATAGCTATCAAGAATGGCAGCAATTAGAGAATGCGCCTATTGCCGATACCGACTCCCCATTATTTGTGGTGGCGCGCGGTGAAACAAGCAGTGTGTTAATTAATCGTTTAAGTGAACAATCCGTCCCACTCTATGTTAAAAAACTCTGGTTGCGCTTTCATCCAGAGCTGGCCAATGTGCGCCAAGGAACCTATAAATTTGAGCCAGACACCTCGGTGCGAGAGGCATTGCAAGCCATTGTTGCGGGCGATACCTATCGCTTGCAGGTGACTTTAGTAGAAGGCTTGCGCTTAAGTGATTGGCGAGAAAAGCTGGCTAAGGCAGAGTATTTAGAAACTACCTTACAAGGACAAAGTGAAGCCGCTATTGCCAAGCAATTGGGACTAGAACAGTCTAAGTTAGAAGGCTGGTTGCTACCTGAGACCTATAGCTATACTCCGGGTGATACTGACTTATCTATTTTGCAACGTGCTTATGATGATATGGTGGAGTTTATAGAGCAGGCATGGCCTGAGCGCCAAGATAACTTGCCGATCAACACTCCCTATGAAGCGTTAATTTTGGCGTCCATTATTGAGAAAGAAACCGGTATCGCCGAAGAACGACCCTTGATTGCCTCAGTATTTGTTAATCGCTTGCGAGTGTCGATGCGCTTGCAAACCGATCCCACGGTGATCTATGGCATGGGTGAGGATTATGACGGTAATATTCGAAAGAAAGACTTACAAACTCATACTCCTTATAACACCTATATGATTGATGGCTTGCCGCCTAGTCCTATTGCCATGTCGAGTAAAGAAGCTATTTTGGCTACCTTGCATCCAAAAGACAGCAATTATTATTATTTTGTGGCCATGGGTGAAGGGCGGCATTATTTTTCTAAATCGTTAAACGAGCATAATAATGCAGTGCGTCGTTACATTCTTAAAAGGTAAATTATGAGCCAGTTTATCGTCATTGAAGGCTTAGAAGGCGCGGGTAAAAGCACGGTTCACGCTCATGTCGTCGCATGGCTGCAAGCGCGCGGCATAAGTGTGGTGAGTACTCGCGAGCCCGGTGGCACACCTTTAGCCGAACGTATGCGCCACTTAATTAAAGAAGTGCATGATGAACCGCTCACCGTAGAAGCCGAGCTGTTATTAATGTACGCCGCGCGGGTACAGTTAGTGCGTAACCGCATTGAGCCAGCGTTAGCCGCAGATTGTTGGGTGGTGGGTGATCGCCACGACTGGTCTTCGCTAGCCTATCAAGGCGGCGGACGAGGCATAGACAGTGATTTAATTCGTCAAATAAAGCGGGCGGTCTTAGGTGATTTTGCCCCCGATCTTATTTTATATCTAGACCTAGACCCAGTGGTGGGCTTGGCAAGAGCGCAAATTCGTGGCGAGCTCGATCGCATCGAACAAGAGCAGTTAAGCTTTTTTGAACGCACCCGCGAGGTTTATTTAAGCTTGGCTAAACAAGAGCCTAAATGTCGAATAATTGATGCCAGCCAAGATGAAACTACCGTAAAAGAGTCGGTATTAACCGCCTTGGAGACTTGGTTTGTATCCTTGGCTAAGTGAGTTAACAGCGCAAATGATGCCGCTGGTTGCACAGCAACAATTAGCTCATGCTTTACTTATTAAAGGGGCAGCCGGCTTAGGCAAAGTGCAATTTGCCACCTTGTTAGCGCAAGGTTTATTGTGTCAAACCACTGAAAACAATGCATCTAAGACACTGCCTTGTGGAGACTGCCATTCCTGTTTGCTTTTTCAAGCGGGCACTCACAGTGACTTGCACCGAGTGAGTAGCGAGACGCGCAGCATAGGGGTGGATAGCATTCGCCAACTATGTGCCGTGTTAAATGAGCGCCCACGGCTGGGGCGCGCTAAAGTGGCGCTAATTATTGATGCAGAAAAAATGACCGAGGCGGCGGCCAATGCCCTACTTAAAACACTGGAAGAGCCAAACGGCCAAGCGACGTTGATTTTGATCAGTGCTAAGCCAGAGTATTTATTACCCACTATTACCAGTCGCTGTCAACAATGGTTAGTGCCGCTACCCGACACTGAGCAAGCGCTCGACTGGCTTGGCAGCCAAGACTTGCCTGCTGAGAGTCAAGCTAGCTGGCGGGGTGCGTTAAGTGTCAATCAAGGCTCACCGTTAGCCACCTTAGCTTACCTAAAGGCAGGACGCGATGCAGCGCGCCATCAATTATTAAGAGATTTTAGTCAGCTGCGCACTCAGCCAGAAATGCTGGCGCCGCTTCATAGTGCCTTAACTGCTGAGCCGCTGTCGCGAATTTGGCTACAGCTGTTATTACAAGATGCGCTACAAGGCGCGCTTGGACTACCAACACAAGGCGTGCGACTTGTAGATAATCGTGACTTATCCCAAGCACTTAGCCAGCTTGGTCCCCTTAAGTTATCGCAGGCAATTAGCCAATTAATGGCGCTAACCGCACAGGCGCAACATGAGGTAGGGCGTCCTATCAATAGCTCACTACAATGGCAGCTATGGTTAAATAACTGGCTTAATTAAATAAGTTAATTAAGTGAGATAATGCCAAATGAACGTTATTTTTTATGATAAAGGAGAGAGTTTTGCTGGTTGACTCCCATTGCCATTTAGACAGATTAGATTACGGTAATAAACACCAAGATATGACCGAGGTTATTGCTAAGGCCGCCCGCCGCGGGGTCGAACACATGTTGTGTATTGGCGTGAGTTTACGCTCTTTTCCTGACATGCTGGCCGCCATTAAGCCTTTTCCACAAGTGTTTGCTTCTTGTGGTGTGCATCCTTTGCACCAAGATGATGAAGCCAATAACCCCGAATTATTATTATCCCTTGCCAGCGATCCAGCGGTAGTCGCGATTGGCGAAACTGGCTTAGATTATTTTTATGCTCCTGAGTCGGCGTCATTGCAGCGCCAGTCATTTGAGCAACACGTAGCGGTTGCGGTGGCACTAAATAAGCCATTGATCATTCATACTCGCCAGGCGCAAGACGAGACCCTCGCCGTATTACGAGCAGGCGGAGCTGAAAAAGTAGGTGGCGTATTACACTGCTTTACTGAGTCATTAGACATGGCACAAGCGGCCATTGAAATGGGTTTTTATATTTCTATTTCCGGTATCGTTACTTTTAATAGCGCGGCTGCGCTGCGTGAAGTGGTAAAAGCCTTACCCTTAGAGCGATTGCTCGTTGAAACCGACTCGCCCTGGTTAGCACCGGTGCCGTTTCGAGGTGAAGAAAATGAGCCGGCTTATACACGGACCGTGGCGGAGTTTATTGCTAATCTTAAGGGCATTTCCACCGAAGAAGTGGCCGCGCAAACCACGGCTAATTTCTTTAAGCTATTTAAACTGGCAAGGCCCGTGCAGCCGACTCACGCGAATAACCACACTAATTAGCGCCTCATCATATTATAAAAGGAGAGAGCTGTGCTGGCATGGCAAGCTTGGTTAATAGCAGGATTAATATTGTTATTACTTGAGCTATTTAGCTTAAGCTTTTTTGCCATTGCTTTTGGACTGGCCGCCTTGGTCGCTATGCTAATCGCACTACTAGGCGGGGAGTTAATCTGGCAATGGCTGGCATTTGCACTTTCTGCTTTGTTACTCGCACCGAGCTTAAAGTCTCTTTTTCGCCGCTTTTCACCCTCTCAGCGGCGCCATTTTTTAGCCGGTGAAGCTAAGCAGCAAGTGGGAGAGATAGCCCAATTGTCCACGGGTGAATTACGCGTTAAATTTGATGGTGATCTGTACCTTATTTGCAATACGGCCAAGCGCTCCTTGAAGGTGGGGCAGCAGGTCATTATTTCTCGCTTTGATGGTATTACCGCCATCATTGACTAATAAAAGGGCATAGTATGGCGTTTGAACCGACGTTATTGATCGTCTTAGTATTTGTGGCCTTGATTCTAGTCTTTGTCATCAAAGGCCTGATGATAGTTCAGCAATCAGAAGCTGTGGTTATTGAACGACTGGGCAGCTATAACAAAACCTTAGCGCCGGGTATTAACTGGGTGATCCCTTTTATAGATAAACCGCGCTCCATTAAAGTGCGCCGTTACCAAGCCATCGGAGGTAAAAGTGTTGCCGTGATCACAGAAGAGCTGCGCATTGACCGCCGTGAAACGGTATTAGACTTTCCCGGGCAGTCGGTAGTGACTGCCGACAACGTGAGCGTGATGGTCAATGGCGCTTTGTATTTTCAAGTGATTGATCCAGAGCGTGCGGTGTATCAAACGGAAAACCTGATCCAAGCGATTGAAATTTTAGCTAAAACCTCACTGCGCTCCGAAATGGGTAAAATGGAGCTGGATAAGTTATTTGAATCACGCCAAGAAATTAACGATAAATTACAAGTCGTTATGGATGAAGCCGGTAATAAATGGGGCGTTAAAGTTACGCGGGTAGAAATTCAAGACATAGTGATCCCTGCAGAAGTAGAAGATGCTATGCGCAAACAAATGGCGGCCGAGCGTGAGCGCCGAGCGCTAGTACTGCGCGCCAGTGGGGAGCGAGAAGCGGCCATCGCGCAAGCAGAAGGGGCGAAGCGCTCCAGTATTTTAATGGCGGAAGGCAGTAAAGAAGCGGCTATTTTATTAGCACAAGGTCAGCGCCAAGCCATTGAAGAAGTACTGTTAGCAGGTAATCAACAATTAGAGCCAGAGCTTGTGATTGGTTATTTGCTCGGTCTTGAATATTTAAATACCTTGCCCGATATTGCTAAAAACGGAGAGCGTGTCTTCTTGCCCTTTGAAGCCAGCAGCGTCTTAGGTGCCATTGGCAGCATTGAAGCCTTACTCAAAGGGCCTAAAGTGTAAGTATTGTTAAATAGCGGGGCGCTGTCGCTCAGCCAGTAAAAAATAGGCACAGCTGGCCAACAAGGTGCAAGCGGTCATAGTAAACAGCATATACAGCGGGCTATTATCGGGAAGGGTAGCAACGAAAGCGGCCACCAAGGCTGCCGAGCCAAAGCGAAGAGTGCCCGCCATTGACGAAGCTGTGCCCGCTAAGTTAGGTAAGTTACTGAGTAGGCTGGCCATGCTATTACTGCCAATAGTAGAAATAACGCCCACATATAACATAATGGGGGCCACCACCGACCACAACCCCCAGCCCATTAAAGGACCGATGGGCAATAATAGCCCGGCCAATAATTGCAGCCCCAGTGCCAAACGCAGCATAGTCCGTGAGCCTAAACGATGGACCCAGCGGCCATTAAAAATAGTAAAAGCCATGAGGCTTATTACGTTTAAGCCAAACAAATATCCCACCTGCGGCGCGGCTATGCCGTAAATATCAATATAAATAAACGACGCAGCTGTTAAAAAAGCAAACATGCCTGCAAAAGAAAGGGCGCCACATAGCATATAACCCAAGGCCACTGAGCTGGTCAGTAAACGTAAATAGCTGCGCAATATGGAGCCTAAGTGCAGAGGTTGGCGCCTTAGCTGGGGCAGCGTTTCGGGCAGGCGAATACTACAGGCCAGAGCCACTAATAACGTAAAGCCACTTAATGCCCAAAATATGGAGCGCCAGCCAAACCAATGAGCCAAGTGCCCACCTAGCATAGGGGCAATTAACGGGGCTAGGGTCATGACGAGGGTGATATAAGACATAGTGCGCGCAAAGTCTTCGCGGTTAAATAAGTCGCGCACCAATGCTTGTATCACCACTGCCGAGGCGGCACCGGCAAAGCCTTGCGCACAGCGCAACCAAGTGAGACTTTCTACGGAATTTGTCATGGCACACAGCATGGCGACGAGTGCAAACACAGTCATGCCACCTAATAACACCGGGCGACGACCCTTAGCATCCGATAAGGGGCCAAATAATAATTGCCCAAGGGCAAAACCGCCGGTGTAAGCGGCGAGCGTGGCTTGTACCCGATGGGAGTTGCTAGCTAACGACTCGGCAATCGCGGGCATAGCCGGTAAATACATATCTATCGCCAGCGGCGTGAGGGCAGAAACCGCACCCAGTAAGATAATAAGAGGTAGAGATGCGCGAGCGGACATACGCCGGAGTTCCTCCTATGCCCACCGCGTAACTGTGGGTGAGCATCTAGTAGTGAAAGAGCTTAATTTAAAAGCCATCTGAGCTTAACCCCTCTAGGTTAGCGCCGCTCAGTATAAGCTGAAGTGCGTCATAATGTTATCACGCTTAAGTTAGTGGCAGCCTCGCCAAGCAGATGAGCGCTTGCAACTACGCCTACAAAATATTACTGTATACATATACAGATAAGGAGTCCGTTATGGCAGTGACAATACAATATCTCGTGGTTAGAAACGGAATCGAAAAAATGACGTTTACCAATAAAAAAGAAGCAGATGCTTTTGATAAATTGTTGGACTTAGCTGAGCACCTCGACCAGGTACTGAGTCAAGCCCCCGTGCAATTAGCAGAAAGTGATCGTGAGGCCTTGGCCCTCTTTTTAGCCCAGCACCAAGACCAATTAAGCGGCCCTAAAAAAGTCGCTGCAAAAAAGTCATCTAAACCCGCCGTTAAAGAGGGCGCCATAACCGAAGTCGCTGATGATGCTGGTACAGCTAGTAGCGAGACCATTCACGCCGTCGCGTAATTATTGATATAAGGTACGATACAAGCCAGGGGTGGCTAACAGCTCTTGATGGGTACCAGATTGACTGACTTTACCCTCTTCAAACACCAGTACTCGGTCGGCTTGGCGCACAGAGCTAAGCCGATGCGCCACAATTAAGGTGGTACGCCCCGCTAAAAAGCTGGTTAAAGCCTGATGAAGTTTATGCTCGGTCTCAGTATCTAGCGCTGAGGTCGCTTCGTCTAAAATTACAATGGCGGGGTCTTTTAAGATCATGCGCGCAATCGCTAAGCGTTGTTGTTGACCACCCGATAGCTTCATGCCTCTTCGTCCTACTTGGGTATTTAAACCCTCGGGCATAGCAGAGACGACCTCTGTCAGTTGAGCCACACTCAGTGCTTGCCAAATTTTGGCATCGCTATGCTCATCGCCTAAACATAAATTTGCCCGTAGGGTATCGTTAAATAGCACCGGTTGCTGGAGGACGGTCGCAATATGCTCACGAATAATCGGAAAGCCAATATCTTGACTATTTACTCCCCCAAATAAAATTTGGCCGCTATCGACCGGATAGAGCCCTAACAATAACTGAATAAATGTAGACTTACCGCCACCGCTGGCTCCCACTAATGCCACTTTTTCTCCGGCTTTAATTTTTAAACTCACTTGGTCTAAAATCTTGCGCTCGGCATTATAAGAAAAACTTAAGTTGTTCACTTCGATGGCTAGCGTCGTTTTTCCTAGGAAAGGATCAACTCCCATGCCTGAAGAGGACGGGCTAAGCAGTGATTGTTCAGCGTCGGTGCCTAAAGCGAGTAAGCCATTAATACGCTTTAGCGCGCCGCTGGCGGCATAAAAGGAATACTGCATATTGAGTAAGTCTTGAATGGGGCCCATCATAAACCACAGATAACTAAAGACGGCGAAAATCTCTCCCACCGATAAATCTGTTAACAGCACCATTATCATGCCGGTGGCGCGAAACACTTCTACACCGGATAAAAACAATAAAAAGCTGGCGCGATTAGCGGCTTCACTTTTCCAAGCATAATCAATGGCGCTATCGCGTACGCCGCGCGCACTGTCAACCACGCGCAGTAAATAATGGCGTTCCTTATTCGCCGCTCGTATCTCATGGATGCCATCTAGGGTTTCCACCAGTGCCTGTTGAAATAATTCAAAGGCAGTATTTTCATTACGTTTAAGGTGCTTTACTTTGGCGCCTAAGCGGCTAGAGAAATAAATCACCACCGGATTGAGTAATAAAATAAATAAAGCCAACTGCCAACTAAGCAGTAATAACACCACAGCTGTGCCAATCACACTAAATAAGCTAATGAGTAATCGACTTAAGGTTTCGCCTAAAAATTTATCTAGGGTTTCTACATCGGTGACAAAATGTGAACTCACGCTGCCCGCACCTACTGACTCAAAGGCACGCAAAGGAGTGCGCAGGAGTTGTTCGGCTAATAAGCTGCGAATTTGAAAGGTAAGATGTTTAGCCACCCGTGCAAATTGGCGACCTTGGATTACGTTAAAGACTAACGAAAATAAGCGCAGTAACAGTGTGATCACCAGCACACTTAAAATGAAGCCAATGCCGGTTTGCAAAGTTGTGGGAAGTATCCAGCTTAAACCGGCTACTAACTTAGCGGGTTGCTCAAGCAATACCTCGTCAACTAATAAGGGCATTAATAAGGGCACGGGCACCGCAAGCAAGGTCCCTAATAGTGCAAAAATATGAGCGTAAATCAGCGCAGATTTACGTTTTCGCATCATAGTGACAATATTTGACCATTGTAATAGTGGGGGCACAGCGCTGTTATTATCCATCAATCACCATCACTGGGTTTTCATTTGAAGAAAGGACAGGTAAGTTAAGTCATCTTTATTCGGTGTTCTGTGTATGTCTAACAAATTAGAATTTTATCAAAGTTTAACCGCCCAAGCTCACGCCTTATGTGAAGGTGAGCCTAATCGGCTGGCCAAGTTGGCTAATTTATCCGCGCTACTCAATTTAGCAGTGCCGGATATTAATTGGGTTGGCTTTTATTTTCGTGAGTCAGACAGCTTAGTGCTGGGGCCTTTTCAAGGCAAGCCTGCCTGCATGCGCCTACCCTTGACAGGCGGTGTCTGTGCTAAAGCCGCTATAAGCGGTGCCATCCAACGTGTTGCTAATGTACATGAGTTTGCGGGCCACATCGCCTGTGATGGCGCAAGTAACTCAGAAATTGTATTGCCGATGAGAGAAAATGGAGAAATTTGGGGGGTGTTGGACATTGACAGTCCCACATTTGATCGCTTTGATGAAGAAGATGAAAGGGGGTTGGGGCTTTTAGTGGCGAGCATTAGCTCCTTACTGTAACGTCGGGGTCGCTTTTGTCTGTGCGCTCTTTATAATATGTGCAGTTTCGTGGGCGGTGCGCCCTTAGGTCTTAAACCAAGGTATTTCATGGAAAACTCGGAAAAATTAAAAAACAGTAAAGAAGTTATCGCTTATTTAGCGGAACGCTTCCCGCAGTGCTTTATCGCTGATGGCGAAGCCAAGCCTTTAAAAATTGGTATCTTTCAAGATCTCGCCGCAGAGTTAGGTGAGGATCCTAAAGTCTCCAAGACCTTATTGCGCACGGCTTTACGTCAATATACGTCAAGCTGGCGCTATCTTCATGGCTTAAAAGCGGGACAAGTCCGCGTAGGCTTAGAAGGTCAAGCGTGCGGTGAGTTAACCGAAGAGCATGTAGAGCATGCTAAAGGCGCGCTAAAAGAGAGCAAAGAAAAAGTCTTTGGTGCTCGTAAAGATAAACCAACGGCAAAAAAATCTAAGCCTAAAGCAAAAGCACAGCCTAAGAGCGAGCCAAAAGCCAAAGCAACGTCTGACACCGCTGCTTCACCTTCTGCTAAGGCGACGCCGGTTGATCCTGCCACCTTAAAAGTAGCGCAAGCGGTGCGGGTGGTACTGGGCTCAACGCCAGTAGCGGGAACAGTGAAAGAAATAACTCGCGATGATGTGCAAGTGGAATTACAAACCGGTCTTTCACTGCGCGTTAAATTTGAGCATCTTATTCTTTAAGGAGTAGGGTTTGATCAATCACGGAATTCGTTTGTCCTTGGTAGCCGCCGGCATCATGGCGGCGAGTATTGCTTGGGCGGTACCGCCGGCCACGGATGCTTCAGCCATTCCTGTATTGGCACCAGAAAGTCAGCATGCGGCTGCCAGCAAGCGGGTTACCGCGCTGTTCACCCGTTCCCATTATCGTCAATTTAAACTTGATGATGCGTTTTCTGAACTGATTTTTGATGGCTATATCGAAAGCTTAGATTTTGGCAAAAACATCTTTACGCAAGCCGACATCAACCGCTTTAAGCGCTATCAAGATAGTTTTGATGATGCGCTTAAAGCCGGTCAGCTTGATGTGGCTTATCAGATGTATAACGAAAGCTTAAAAAAACGCTATCAGCGTTTTGTATATGCCCTTTCTTTGCTCGATAACCCCATCACTTTTGATGAAGATGATCACTACCAATTTGATCGTCGTGAAGCAGACTGGCCTAAAAACCAAGCTGAGCTGGATGCGCTTTGGCAAAAAAGAGTGAAATACGATGCCCTAAGTTTGGCCTTAACGGACAAAGACTGGGATGAAATTAAAGAAACGCTGACTAAGCGCTATAACAATGCCATTAAACGCTTGGCCCAAAGCGAAAGTGAAGATGCCTTCCAAAGCTTTACTAATGCTTTTGCCAGAGCCATAGAGCCGCATACTAGCTATTTAAGCCCACGTAATGCTGAGCGCTTTGAGACGGAAATGAATTTGTCTCTAGAGGGCATCGGTGCGGTATTACAAAGCGAAGATGACTACACAGTGATCCGCTCTTTAGTACCGGGTGGGCCGGCGGCGAAGTCTGGCGAGTTACAGCCTGATGACCGTATTATTGGCGTAGGTCAAGACCCCAATAAGATTACCGACGTTATAGGCTGGCGCCTAGATGAAGTAGTGGAGCTTATAAAAGGCAAAAAGGGCACGCAAGTTTGGCTTCAAATTCAACGAGGTAAAGCGGTTACCGGCCCGCCTAAGCAAATTGAACTTACCCGCGATACGGTGCGCTTAGAAGACAGAGCGGCCAGTGGCAAAGTGATTGAAGTCAATGATGAAAACATTGGCGTGATTGAAATACCGAGTTTTTACGTGAACTTAAGTGCTGATGTTGCTAAAGAGATCGCTAAGCTTAAAAAAGAAGACATTAAGGGCTTAGTGATTGACTTACGGGGCAATGGCGGCGGTGCTTTAACGGAAGCCTCGACCTTAACTGGCCTATTTATAAAAAGTGGGCCTGTGGTGCAAATCCGCGATGGCTTAGGGCGTATTTCTGTGAATGGCGATGATGATGAAGCCATTGCCTATGATGGTCCTATGACAGTATTAGTGGATCGTTATTCGGCCTCGGCATCAGAAATTTTTGCCGCCGCACTAAAAGATTATGGCCGCGCACTGATTTTAGGTGAAAACACCTTCGGTAAGGGTACAGTACAACAACATCGCAGCTTGTCGCGGATGTATGACTTGTATGAACACCCCATGGGATTTGTACAATTTACTATTGCCAAGTTCTATCGTATTAACGGCGGCAGTACGCAAAATAAAGGGGTTAAACCTGATATTGCTTTTCCCACCCCCGTGGCTGCAGACGATACCGGTGAAAGCCTAGAAAAACATGCATTGCCTTGGGATCAAGTGGAGAGTTTAGACTTTAAGCCCGTCCAAGACTTATCTTCTGTTATTGGGCCACTTCGCCAGCGCCACCAAGCGCGGATTGAGCAAGATCCTGAGTTTGCTTATGTATTTGAAGACATAAAAGAATACAAAAAGCTAAAAGATAAAAAGTCCGTCTCGCTAAATCTAGAAGAGCGCAAAGCTGAGATGCAAGAGCAAGATGCTAAATCATTGGCCAGACTCAATGACCGTTTAAAACGGGCGGGTCTCGATACTGTGTCTGACTTAGATGCTGCACCCACTGACTTTGAGCCTGATGATGGCTTTCTAGAAGAAGCGGCGCGCATCACCGCCGACCTCGCGCACTATAAAGACTAATTAATCATGCCCAACACCGTGTTTTAGGCTGTTGGGCTTTTTTATTGGCGCCCCGTTATGCATCTGTTGCCCACTATTGAGGTTTTTATATGACCCAGATAAATCCTACTGTCCAATACCGTGAAGATTATCAAGCGCCTCATTATTGGATTGACACCCTAGACTTGGATATTCAGCTGCATGATAGTGCCACCCAAGTGGTCGCCATTAGTCGCGTTCGTCGCCACGGTGAGCACGATGAGCCATTAGTGTTAGACGGTGAGCAACTGACCTTATTAGAAGTCGCGGTTAATGGCGTTGCGTTTAACCAATATCAGCAAACCGAGCACAGTTTAATTTTATCGCAACTGCCCCAAGAGTGCGTATTAACCATTAAAACCGAGCTTAATCCCAGTGCTAATACTGCTCTTGAAGGCTTATATAAGTCGGGCAGTGCTTTTTGTACCCAATGTGAAGCACAAGGTTTTCGCCGCATTACCTATTATCTAGACAGACCGGATGTATTGGCCCGCTTTAGCACGCGCATTACTGCGGACGCCACCAGCTGCCCTTATTTACTATCTAACGGTAATAAAGTTGATGCGGGAGTATTAGATGATGGGCGCCACTGGGTACAGTGGCAAGATCCCTTCCCTAAACCTGCCTACCTGTTTGCTCTGGTGGCCGGGGATTTTGATGTGCTGCGAGACCGTTTCACCACCCTGAGTGGCCGTGATGTAGCACTAGAAATTTTTGTAGATAAAGGAAACTTACACCGCGCCCATTTTGCGATGCAAAGCTTAAAAGCGGCCATGGCATGGGATGAGCAACGCTGTCAGTTAGAATACGATCTTGATATCTACATGATAGTGGCGGTGGACTTTTTTAATATGGGAGCCATGGAAAATAAAGGCTTAAACGTCTTTAACTCCAAATTTGTGTTGGCCGATGATAAAACTGCCACCGATGCCGATTATTTAGATGTAGAGCGGGTGATTGGCCATGAGTATTTTCATAACTGGACGGGAAATCGCGTCACCTGTCGCGATTGGTTTCAACTTTCTCTTAAAGAAGGCTTAACGGTTTTTCGTGATCAAGAGTTCTCGTCAGACTTAGGCTCTCGCTCAGTCAATCGGATTCAAAATGTACGCATGTTACGCAGCTTACAATTTGCTGAAGATGCGGGGCCCATGGCGCATCCTATTCGCCCCGATGCCGTCATTGAAATGAACAACTTTTATACGCTGACAGTGTATGAAAAAGGGGCCGAGGTGATCCGCATGTTGCACACCCTAGTGGGTGAAAGTGCGTTTCAGCGCGGCTTAAGCTTATATTTACAGCGCTTTGATGGCCAAGCAGCCACCTGTGAGGACTTTTTAGCGACCATGAGTGAGGCGAGTGGGCGCGATCTTACTCGCTTTAGCCGCTGGTACAGTCAATCGGGTACACCAGTATTAAAGGTGCGCGATCACTATGATGCAAATCACCAGCGTTATAGCTTAACTGTGAGTCAGGTTACCCCGCCTACTCATGATCAAAGCCAAAAGCTGGCGTTGCATATTCCACTGAGCGTGGCCTTATATACTGAGCAAGGTGAGCCCTTAACCTTAACGTTACAAGGTCACAGTGTTAATCCGGTATTGGATGTAATAGAAGCGGAGCAAGAGTTTATTTTTGATAATGTGCCCAGCCAACCGGTGCCCGCACTTTTACAATCTTTTTCAGCGCCGGTGAAGCTTGATTATCCTTATAGCGATCAGCAACTGAGTTTGCTAACGATGCACAGCATTGATGAGTTTGTACGCTGGGATGCCATTCAAACGCTGATTAATAATGCGGTGCTTGCTAATGTAGCACAGCGCCAAGGCGGCGCTTTAAGCTCTGTACCTCAGTCTTTACTCGAGGTGTTTACTAGCACCTTACAAGATAGCAGCCTCGATCCTGCGCTAGCAGCCGAGATGCTTACCTTGCCCACTATCAACAGTTTACTTGAGCTATTTGAGCAAGTAGATATTAGTGTGGTGGGAGAAGCTCATGCACAATTGCAACAGGAATTAGCCACTCGCTTGGCACCGTTATGGCGCCAAGCCTATCAGCAAAATCAAACGCCTAATTATCAAGTTGAGCATACCGATATTGCTAAGCGCGCGTTAAAAAATGTAGCGCTAGGCTATTTGGCATTGGCGGGTGAGGAAACACACGCCCAACGCCAATATCAGCAAGCAGATAATATGACCGACACTTTAGGTGCCATGAAAGCCGCCGTTCACGCTAAGCTTGCCTGTGCCGGAGCTATGTTGGCGGATTTTGAGCAAAAATGGCAACACGATGGCTTAGTGCTCGATAATTGGTTTCGTTTACAAGCGACTATGGAAGATGGCGCTGCGGTGGCGCGCATTGATCAGTTAATGGCTCATCCTACCTTTAGTTTAACTAATCCTAATCGGGTACGTGCCGTGATAGGGGCTTTTGCTAATGGTAATCCTCTGGCTTTTCATGCCATTGATGGCAGTGGTTATGATAAGTTAGTGTCGGTGTTAGTCTTGCTCAATACCAGTAATCCGCAAATTGCTGCGCGCCTGATTACACCGCTTATTCAATTTGCGCGACTAGATGATCAGCGCCAGTCATTAATTAAAGCACGCTTACAACAGTTGATGGACTTGCCCGACTTATCTGGGGATTTATACGAAAAAATCGCTAAGGCTCTTGCCTAATGCGACGGCTGCGCTTTCACTTGGCTATTTCGCCAGCGCAGCTATTAAGCTATTACCAAGGCCGCCATGCGGCCTTGTCGGTACACACAGAGCAAGGGGTGCGGCTGCAAATTGGGCTGCATCACTTTCGTCCTTTTGTTAGCCACCAAGGTTTGCAAGGCTATTTTGAAATAACCCTAGATAATGATAATGCCTTTCAGCAACTCCTGCGTCTTACTCACTAATCCCCAATCCCCAATCCCCAATCACTAGTCACTGATCTTTTCGTCTATTCAGCTGCGTTTTATAAACGCTCTAATAACTATTCAAAAATTGCGCTAACTTATTCATAAGCTTGCAAATACCGATCGGGTTTGAGACAGTAGCTAACTTTAAAATATTCGCCAACCAAGTGATCGAGTCGATACTTTGACCGCATTTCTACGGCCCTTACTCGCATTCAAAATAGGGCGGGCATACACTGTTGCATTGCGCTAGGGCTCACGCTCTATTGGCTCTTGCTTGTATTCGAGGAAGATAACTGATGTCATTTACACCCCCAGCAAGATCCGTTTTGCTCGACAAAGTAACGGAGCAGGTTAGTCAAAAATTTCCAGAGCAGCTTGCTCCGCTAGTGAATCAATTTATTACTGAGCTCTACAGTGGCATTACCGACTATGATCTCCACCATCGCAATGCCAGCGATGTGTATGGTGCCACCATTAATCTATGGCAAACGTTTGCCAATCTTGAGCACACCGCTCCTTATGTGCGCGTTTATAATCCCGAGCTGCAGCGCCACGGCTGGCAATCGCCTCACACTATAGTTGAAGTGTTGTGCCCAGATGCGCCGTTTTTAGTGGACTCTATTCGCATGGTCTTGGCTCGCTTAGAGATGAAAGCCCATTTTATGTTGCACCAGCCCATGCAAGTAATACGCAATGAACAGGGCCAACTTAGCGACATACTATCGCGCCAAGTAGCGGATAATGTTCATCCGTTGGAAACGGCGTTCTTAATTGAAATTGGTCGCTTAAATGATGAACAAGCGCGTAACACTCTTCAGCAAGAATTACTGAGTGTGGTAAAAGAAGTGTTGCAAGTGGTAGCGGACTGGCAGCCGATGATGACATGCTTAACTGAGGTGATAAACACCTTGCCTAGCCAACAAAGCAGCGCGCCAGCCCAAGAAGTGACTGAGACACTGGATTTCTTAAACTGGGTAGCCAATAACAATTTCACGTTAATGGGTTATCGCCGTTATCGCTTAAGCGGCGAGGGTGAGCAGCAAACCTTATTACCCGAGCTAGACACTAGCTTAGGTTTATTACGTAATGCCAGCCAAGCACAACCTTTAGCACTGAGTAGTTTAAGTCCTGATGCTCGAGCTGCTGCCCTAAGTCCTCATTTATTAATCTTAACTAAAACCAACCATCAATCGCGCGTACATCGCCCCTCATATATCGATTATATCGGCGTTAAGCGCTTTGATAAGCAAGGTAAAGTGGTGGGTGAAGACCGTTTTATCGGTCTTTATGACGCTAATATTTATCAGCTTAATGCCCGCACCATTCCCTTGATTGGCGCAAAAATTGAGCGGGTGCTCGCCCACTCCAACTTAGTGGCCGGCAGTCATGCTTATAAATCACTGGCTAATATTTTAGAAAGCTACCCGCGCGATGAATTAATTCAGGCGAGCGAGCAAGAGCTGGCCGCTGTGGGCTTGGGTGTGCTCGGCATGCAAGAGCGAGATTTAACACGTCTTTTTGTGCGCCGTGATTTATATGGCCGTTTTTTCTCCTGCGTGGTTTATGTTAGCAAAGAGCGTTTTAATACTGCGCTGCGCAAAAAGACTCAGGCACTGTTAAAAGAATATTTTGGTTCTGAAGAAGCCGTGCAATTTAGCACCTTTTTTTCTGAAGGCGTCTTAGCCCGCACTCATTATTTAATACGAGTGTCAGATAACGCAATGGACATTGATGTGAATAAAATTCAAGCAAATTTAATTGAAGCCGCACGCAGCTGGGAAGACCAATTTAGTGAAGCGCTCATCCAAAGCAAAGGTGAGGCCCAAGCCAGTGCGCTATTTAGCAAATATGGCCATGCTTTTGGTCGTTCTTACACAGAGCGGATCATGCCAGGCTCAGCGGTAGCAGACATTGAAAAGCTAGAAGAGTTAAGTGACAGCCAACCGCTAGGGATGTTGTTTTATCGTGCCCAAGAAGAAGCACCGGACTCTAATCGGGTGCGCTTAAAGCTGTATCACAAAGATGAGCCTATTCACTTATCCGATGTATTGCCTATGTTAGAAAACTTAGGGCTGCGCATTATCGGCGAAACACCTCATCAAGTGAGTACCGCTGACGACACCTTCTGGATATTAGACTTTTCCATGTCGTATCCTGGCGGCCCCTTAGATTTGGAACATTGCCAAGCGCGTTTTCAACACGCCTTCGCCAAGGTGTGGGGCAGGGAGCTGGAAAATGACGGCTTTAACCGCTTGTTGTTAGCCAGTGATTTAACGGGGCGCGAGATAAGTGTTTTGCGTGGGTATGCTAAGTATATGCGCCAAATTGGCGTGAGCTTTAGCCAACAATATATTGAAGAAACTCTGGCCCGTTATCCGGCTCTCGCGCAGTTGCTTTTTAAGTTATTTGAGCAGCGTTTTTCTTTAGTTCAGCCCTTTGATGAAGCCGTTCAGCAGCAGTTGCATGATCAGTTAATGCGAGAGCTCGATAATGTGGCCAACCTCGATGATGACCGTATTATTCGCCGCTTTATGGAGGCCATTGAGGCGACACTGCGCACTAACTTTTATCAAACGACTGAGCAGGGTGAGTACAAGTCGTATATCTCTTATAAGTTAGCGCCAAGTACCATTAGTGAAATGCCAAAGCCGCTACCCATGTATGAAATTTTTGTGTATTCCCCTCGGGTAGAGGGCGTGCACTTGCGCTGGGGGAAAGTGGCCCGTGGCGGCTTGCGTTGGTCTGATCGTCGTGAAGACTTTAGAACCGAAGTATTAGGTTTAGTGAAGGCGCAGCAAGTAAAAAATACCGTCATTGTGCCTGCGGGCGCTAAAGGCGGCTTCGTCTGTAAGCAATTGCCCCAAGGGGATCGCGCTGCTTTCTTAGCAGAAGGTAAAGCCTGTTATCGCTTATTTATTCGTGCCTTATTAGATGTCACCGACAATATTATCGATGGCCAAGTGGTGCCCGCAAAAGAAGTCGTGCGCTTTGATGATGACGATTATTACCTCGTCGTTGCCGCTGACAAGGGCACGGCTACTTTTTCAGATATCGCCAATGAGATTAGTGCCCAATATCAGCATTGGTTAGGCGATGCCTTTGCCTCAGGTGGCTCTGTGGGCTATGACCATAAAAAAATGGCCATTACCGCGCGCGGTGGTTGGGAGTCAGTGAAGCGCCATTTCCGTGAGTTGGGAATTGATTGTCAAACCACCGATTTTACCGCGGTAGGGGTGGGTGACATGGCGGGCGATGTGTTTGGTAATGGCATGTTACGCTCTAAACATACTCGTTTAGTGGGCGCCTTTAACCATTTGCATATCTTTATCGACCCCAATCCCGATGCGGCTACCAGCTATCAAGAGCGCGAGCGACTGTTTAATACTCCAGGCTCTAGCTGGCAAGACTTTGATAAAAACGTCATCTCCAGCGGGGGCGGTGTATTTGAGCGCTCGGCCAAGTCCATAAGCTTAAGCCCAGAAATGCAGCACTTACTGGCTACGGATAAAACCAGCCTGACACCCACCGAAGTTATTCGCCATTTGTTAACGGCCAAGGTGGACTTATTATGGAATGGCGGTATTGGCACTTATGTAAAATCAAGCTCTGAAAGTAACAGTGAAGTGGGCGATCGTGCCAATGACGCGGTGCGCGTTAACGGTAATGAGCTGCAAACTCGTATTGTGGGCGAGGGCGGAAACTTAGGCTGTACTCAATTAGGGCGCATTGAATACGCGAATGCCGGTGGGCGGATTAACGCCGACTTTATTGATAACGTAGGCGGCGTAGATTGCTCCGATAATGAAGTAAATATTAAGATTTTGCTAACCACCTTAGTCGATAAAGGTGAGCTGTCGATGGAGCAGCGTAATCAGTTGCTGTATGACATGACAGATGAGGTGGCTCAAATTGTGCTGACTAATGCCTATCGTCAGTCGCAAACTATTTCTATAACCGAGGCGAAAGGGCCTGCTGCGCTTAAAGAGCAACAGCACTTTATTCAATGGTTAGAGCGCCAAGGTAAATTGGATCGCCAATTAGAATATCTGCCAAGTGATGATGAGTTATCTGAGCGCATGGCAGCAGGGCGTGGGCTGACTCGCCCAGAGCTGGCGATTTTAGTGGCCTATGCCAAGATGTCGTTAAAAGACACCCTCAATATCCCTGACATTACCAACAATGACTACATAGCTCAGTTATTACCCTTAACGATGCCCAGCTTGTTAGTGGAGCGTTTTGGGGATGCCTTAATGCACCATCCTTTGCGCGGTGAAATTATTGCCACGCGCTTAGCCAACATTCTGGTTAATGACATGGGCTTTAACTTTGCCATGCGTTTACAAGAAGAAACTGGCGCCAGTATGGCGGATATTGCACACAGCTTTATGATTGCACGCGATGTGTTTGGCATGGATGCTTTATTGCGCGATATTGAAGCGCTCGATAACCAAGCGCCGGCTGAAGTGCAGCTGACCATGTTTAACCAGGTGCGTCGCATTATTCGCCGTGCTACCCGTTGGTTATTACGAAGCCGCGATCGTAGCTTATCTATTACTGAGAATATTGCTCAGTTTAAGCCCGCCTTTGCTTGTTTAGCCGAACAACTACCTCAGCTGTTAGTACCGTCTGAGGCGAGTGCCTTGCAAGAAGCAATAGATGAGCTGACAGAGCAGGGGGTCTCACCCACAGTGAGTCAGCGTATTGTCTTTTTAAGTCGCTTGTTTTCTGTTTTTGACTTAGCTCAAATTGCGAAACAACAAGATAAAGAGCTGACGAGTGTGGCACGGTTATATTTCCACTTAGGTGCCGAGTTAGAGTTGCATTGGTTCTTAGAGCAAATTAATCAGCAAGCCGTCAGTAATCATTGGCAAGCCCAAGCGCGTGCCGCCTTTAGAGAAGACTTAGATGAGCAGCAACGCAATCTCACGGCGGTGATTTTGAAACATTGTAAAGGGGAAGATGAATGCGCTAATATGCTGGCCCAATGGCTTGAAGAGCATGATAATGCCCTTAATCGCTGGCGCCAGTTGTTGACAGACTTTAAGGTGTCGTCTAGCCATGAGTTTGCTCAATTTTCTGTGGCCCTTCGTGAGCTTAACTTATTGCATTTGCATTGCCTAAACGCCGTTTAAACTAAGGTGTCGCATTCAAAGCCCTGGCTCAGACCAGGGCTTTTTTATAAGGATAATAACTGTGTATTCACTGGCTAAGCCGTTAATGTTTCAATGTGATCCTGAGCATATCCACGAGCTCACTATTAAAGGATTAGCAAAAACGCAGCACAATGCACTCGCCGCCCTCTATCGCCGCCCCGCGATCGTTAATCCGGTATCATTAATGGGCTTAACGTTTGCTAATCCGGTAGGTTTGGCTGCAGGCCTAGATAAAAATGGGGATTGCATTGATGCGTTTGCTGCTATGGGCTTTGGCTTTATTGAAATTGGCACTGTGACGCCCAAAGCACAAGCGGGTAATGATAAGCCGCGTTTATTTCGCATTAAAGAAGCGGACGCCATCATTAATCGCATGGGCTTTAATAATCACGGTATTGATTATTTAGTAGAAAATGTAAAGCGCGCGCGATATAGCGGTGTGTTAGGTATTAACATTGGCAAAAATAAAGACACGCCCATTGAGCATGGTAAAGATGATTATATTATTTGTATGGAAAAGTCTTATGCCCATGCGAGCTATATTACGGTCAATATTTCTTCCCCTAATACCCCAGGCCTTCGCTCGCTTCAATATGGTGAAGCACTGGATGATTTATTAGGCTCTTTAAAAGCTAAACAAGGCGAATTAGCCTTACAACACCATAAGCAAGTACCGTTATTGGTTAAAATAGCACCTGATTTAACCTTGGCGGAAATAGAGCAAGTCGCCGATAGCTTAGTGCGTTTTAATATCGATGGCGTCATTGCTACCAATACTACGCTAGACCGAGACTTAGTATTTGATTTACCTCATGCCCATGAGGCCGGTGGCTTAAGTGGCCGGCCTGTACAAAATAAAAGCACGCTGGTTATCCAAGAATTGTCGCGTCAATTAGCGGGACGCTTACCTATTATTGGCGTAGGGGGCATAGACTCATTAACGGCGGCCCGAGAAAAAATAGCCGCGGGAGCCAGTTTAGTACAGATATATTCAGGCTTTATCTATCAAGGTCCAAGGTTAATTCAACAACTCGCGCGTCATTTATAGTATTTGCTTGAGCGTTGCAATTTACCTTTTATGCTAAATACGTTATAAACAGCAATATAAATTGCATATCGATAACTAGTTTGCATATAACAAGCTAGTATTAAGTATCGAGTAGACTCTCGTACCATAAAAAGGTGTGACTAGGATGTTACTTCAACCAAATGATCAGTGGCGCTGGTTTATGGGCGAAGACCAACACCTAATGCTGGACTTAGGTGAGGACATGCTGTTTAGCAGTCCTTACCTTGCTAAGCATTTAGTGTGTTCAAGCTCATTAGAACAACGCTTTTCAGTAGAAGATACCGGATTATATTATCGATTTTTAGACAGCCTAACAGGCATGGGCTCTTCGGCGCAGCGAGTGCAAGCGGCATTAAATGGGGTGGCGGTAGCGCGTTTTTATAAACCATTAATGCCCCAAAGTTGGTTTTTTGAGCCTCAAGCAGATTATCATCAACCCGAGTTAGGGGAATTAATTGGCCTAGATCTCGTTGATGAACAACTTATTATGATGGTAGTAGAAACTTCACCGGCGGCGTGTGTGTGCATCTCTTTATCAGGCAAACGCCTATTAGGAGGCAGTAAACAGTTACCAAATTTTGGCGCTATTAAAGTGATGAACGATCGCTTAGTCAGCTTAGATAAACTCAGCGAGTTACAAGAAATAAGGCAAGTGGGTTAACTTACAGACGTTAACTCGTTTGATAGTCAATAGCACAAAGCCAACAGCAGGGTAACTACTGTTGGCTTTGTGCTGTGCGTTAATTAGTATTTTTTTGCACAGTAAAAATGAAGTTTGTATTTATTGAGTTTCTATAAAGCTAACAAGATAAAAATAAGAAAATACCGAGAAGTAAAGAGAGGGAAAGCGAAAAGTAGGGCGTTTTAAATATCGAAGTGGTTGCGGGAGCCGGATTTGAACCGACGACCTTCGGGTTATGAGCCCGACGAGCTACCAAGCTGCTCCATCCCGCGTCCGATACTTAATATATTACAATTAATCTTTACTAATAAAAAGTGCTGGTGATTAAGTGGTTGCGGGAGCCGGATTTGAACCGACGACCTTCGGGTTATGAGCCCGACGAGCTACCAAGCTGCTCCATCCCGCGTCCGATACTTAATAAATTATAATGAATCTTTACTAATAAAAAGTGGTGGTATTTAAGTGGTTGCGGGAGCCGGATTTGAACCGACGACCTTCGGGTTATGAGCCCGACGAGCTACCAAGCTGCTCCATCCCGCGTCCGATACATAAACGCTACTATTTTTTATTTATTAGTGATTACTACTTTTTATCATTTGTTACTGAGTTGGTTGCGGGAGCCGGATTTGAACCGACGACCTTCGGGTTATGAGCCCGACGAGCTACCAAGCTGCTCCATCCCGCGTCCTCAGGCTGTGCATATTAGTGCTCTACCCCTTTAATTGCAAGCCCCGATGCCAAACTAGTTATCGTCTGCCTAATATACCAACAAGACGCTGTTATTACGTACAATAAGCGGCAATTTTTACAGTAATGCAGTGGATTAAGGTATAATGTCGGCCTCTTTTGTTTGGATACGCCTGACTATGCTGCCGTTTTTTGCCACCTGCCCAAAAGGGCTGGAAACTTTACTCCTTGATGAACTCACTCAATTAGGCGCCACTCAGCTACAAGAAACTGTGGCGGGGATTGGCTTTAAAGCTGACTTAGCAATGGCCTATCGCGCCTGTATGTGGTCGCGCTTAGCGTCGCGTATTATGTTGCAACTCAGTGAGTTTACCATGCGCACCGACATGGACTTATATCTAGGAGCGGCAAATGTGGCATGGGAAGAACATATCCAGCCCGGGCAAACCTTTGCCGTTGATTTCTCGGGTAGTAATGAGGCCATTACCAATACTCAATATGGCGCGCTCAAGATTAAAGATGCCATTGTTGATCGCCTCACTAAACGCCATGGTGAGCGGCCTAATGTTGATAAGCGCGCACCGGATATTCGGATTTTGGCTCATCTTAAGCGCAATAATCAGTTGAGCATTACCCTCGACTTATCTGGGCCTGCCTTGCATCAGCGCGGATATCGCCAGCAAGCAGGGGAGGCTCCCTTAAAAGAAAATTTAGCTGCCGCTATTTTATTGCGCAGCGGTTGGGACAAAAGCGCGCCCCTAGTCGACCCTATGTGTGGCTCGGGCACGTTATTAATTGAAGCGGCCTTAATGGCGGCAGATATTGCCCCCGGTTTATTGCGGGTGCGTTTTGGTTTTATGGCATGGAGTAGGCACGATAAAAATGCTTGGCAAGAAATATCAGCCCAAGCCACGGTGCGTGCGACACGAGGCTTAAAACAATGCCAAGTGCAACTAATTGGGTTTGACCAAGATAAACGGGTGCTGCGCTTTGCCCAAGAAAATGCGTTAGCGGCAGGGGTGGAAACGTTAATTGATTTTCGCCTCGCCAGTGTTGAGCAATTAGTTAATCCCTTTACTCAACATTCTGGCTTAAGTGCGACACAAGCCTCCAATGATGAGCCTCTCACCGGCTGGCTTATTTCTAACCCGCCTTATGGTGAGCGCTTAAGTGAATTTCCCTCCTTACTGGGCTTACATCAGTTACTGGGTAATAAGTTACGAGAGCAATTTAAAGGCTGGCGGGTCAGCTTGATCTCAAGCTCTAGCGAGCTGTTAAGTTGTTTACGACTGCGCCCCGATAAAACTTATAAACTATTTAATGGCGCGCTCGCTTGTGAGCTTCGCAATTATCTTATTGCCGCCGATGCTAAAACAGCACGTCCCTTAGCAGAAGACTTTGCCAATCGTCTTACCAAAAATATTAAGCAATTAGAAAAATGGGCGAAGGCTGAGCACATTGATTGTTACCGTTTATATGATGCGGACTTGCCCGAGTACAATGCTGCGATAGATCGTTATCAAGACCATATTGTTATTCAAGAATATGCCGCGCCTAAAACGATCCCTGAGCACAAAGCGCGGGCGCGGTTTTATGACTTAGTACAAGCCACGATGGCGGTGACCGGCGTGACGGGCAATAAATTGGTGCTAAAAGTACGTGCCCGCCAACTGGGGCGCGAGCAATATGAACGATTAGATAAACGTGAGCAGTGGCTGCAAGTCCAAGAGCACAATGCCAAGTTATTGGTTAACTTATTTGATTATTTAGACACCGGTTTATTTTTAGATCACAGACCTACGCGCAAGCGCATTAGTGAATTAGCGTATGGCAAAGATTTTCTTAACTTATTTGCCTATACAGGGACCGCCAGTGTGCATGCCGGTTTAGGCGGCGCTAAGTCTACTACCACAGTGGACATGTCTAACACCTATTTGGCGTGGGCTGAGCGCAATATGGCGCTAAATGGCTTAGTAGGGCGCGCTCATCAATTTATACAAGCGGATTGTTTAACTTGGTTGCGCCAGCCCGGTGAAAGTTACGATGTTATTTTTGTCGATCCCCCTACCTTTTCTAATTCTAAGCGTATGGAAGATAACTTTGATATTCAGCGCGACCATATTGAGCTGCTGGGCTTACTAAGCCAACATTTGCGACAAGATGGCTTAGTAATTTTTTCTAATAATAAGCGACATTTTAAAATGGATACTGAAGGCTTAGCCGCGTTAGGTTTACATGCCACTGAGGTAAGTAAACAAAGCCTGCCTAAAGACTTTGCTCGCAACCCCCATATTCATAATTGCTGGGATATTCGCTGGGCCTAATTACCCTAAATAGACAGGAGGCGCCATGAAGCTGACTTTATTTTCCACAGATGGCTGTCATTTGTGTGAGCAGGCATGGCTGATGCTGGTGCAACTTGGCTTAAACCAAGACACAGTTATTGAAGATATTATTGACGACGAACGGTGGCTTGCAGCTTATGCAGTGCGCATTCCAGTATTACGCCATAGTGATGGCCGAGAGCTGGACTGGCCCTTTAGTGCTGCCGATATTATTGATTTTAATCGAGAGATTTAATGAGTTTATTGACCCTACAAAACGCGCAATTAGCGTTTGGTGATGCGCCGTTATTAGACGGCATAGAGTTTAATATTTTAGCGGGCGAGCGGGTGTGTATCGTTGGCCGTAATGGCGCCGGTAAGTCGACGCTAATGAAAGTAATAGCGGGTGAATTGCAACTCGATGACGGACGTCGTCAACTACTGCAAGGCATAAATATTGCTCGACTCGAGCAAGATCCACCGCAAGTGGATGATGATCAAACGGTCTTTGATTATGTGGCGGGCGGCCTGGCCGAAACCGGCGAAATACTTAAAAAGTATCATCATCAATTAGAGGTCGTGGCACAAGATTGTTCTGAAAAAGCCATGAATGAGCTGATGCGCTTACAAGAGCAGGTGGAAGCGGCTGATGGCTGGGGATTTGATACGCGCATCAATCAAAGTCTGACTTTATTAGAGCTAAATGGCGATACCCGCTTAAATGACTTATCGGGTGGCTGGTTGCGTAAAGTTGCATTAGCACGCGCATTGACCAATGATCCCGAGATTTTATTACTGGATGAGCCTACCAACCATTTAGATATTGATGCCATAGCCTGGCTTGAGAGCTTTTTATTAGACTTTAAAGGCGCCATTGTTTTTGTCAGCCATGACCGTGCTTTTATTCGTAAAATGGCCACGCGCATTGTGGATCTCGACCGAGGTAAATTATCCAGCTGGCCGGGTAATTACGATGATTATTTAGTCAATAAAGAAGAAGCGCTACGAGTAGAAGCCGAACAAAATGCCTTATTTGATAAGCGCTTGGCTCAAGAAGAAGCCTGGATCCGCCAAGGAGTTAAGGCACGGCGTACCCGTAATGAAGGCCGCGTGCGCGCCTTAAAAGCGCTGCGAGTTGAGCGCAGTGAACGCCGCGAGAGCATGGGCAAGGTGAATGTGACGCTCGATGATGTCCGCCGCTCCGGTAAGATTGTATTTGAAGCCGAAAACTTAAACTTTGCCTATGAAGATAAGCCGTTATTAACTAACTTCTCTACACTGATCCAGCGTGGCGATAAAATTGCGCTAGTGGGCCCTAATGGCTGTGGTAAGAGTACGCTTATTAAAATTTTGCTTGGCCGTTTAGAAGCTGACTCAGGCACATTAAAATGCGGCACTAAGTTAGAAGTGGCGTATTTTGACCAATACCGTGAGCAGCTCGATCCTGAGCGCACTGTGATGGATAACTTAGCCGAAGGTAAACAAGAAGTTGAAGTGAATGGGCGCAGCCGCCACGTATTAGGATATTTACAGGATTTCTTGTTTGAGCCAAAACGTGCGCGCACCCCAGTTAAAGCCTTATCGGGGGGTGAGAAAAATCGCCTGTTATTAGCGCGCTTATTTTTAAAACCCAGCAACCTGTTGGTATTGGATGAACCTACCAACGATCTAGATGTAGAAACGCTAGAGTTATTAGAAGAGTTATTAGCAGAGTATAAAGGCACGCTATTATTGGTGAGTCACGACCGTGACTTTATCGACAATACGGCTACCCACTGCTGGTTATTTGAAGGCGAGGGTAAGGTGAGTGAGTTTGTCGGTGGCTATCAAGATATGCAGCATCAATTATCTTTTCGCCCCGCGCCTAAAGCGATAGAAAAAGCAGATCCTATAGCGCCTGCTAAAGCTGAAGCTAAGAGCGACGCTCCCAAGGCCAGTAAGAAGCTCTCTTATAAAGAGCAACAAGAGCTGCAAGGTTTGCCAGCTAAGCTTGAACAATTAGAACAAAAAATTGAGTCCTTACAAGCTAGCGTTAATGCGCCTGATTTTTTTACTCAAAGTGAAGAGGTGACGCAACAAGCCTTGCAAGAGTTGGCGCAGACCGAGCAGCTATTTGAAACGGCCTTTACTCGCTGGGAAGAGTTAGAAGCCCAAGCTAATGGTTAATTTTTATAGTATTATTTAATAAAAGTTTACACAGCCTCATGCCACACATGAGGCTGTTTTTTTACTCTGTAATATAACGCAGCCACTAGTAAACATCAGAACGACGGCTAATGCATTCCCTCGTCATATCGAACTCGTCTCGGTAGCTGGTTTTATGCTAGATAATAAAAGCAAGAACAGATCCTGAATCAAGTTCAGGATGACGGACAGACATACCCTTGTCATACCGAGCTTGCCTCGGTATCTTCTTTTGTTCTAGATAATAAAAAGCCCCGCACAGGGCGGGGATCTTAGCTAGTTACTGATAGTAAGCCAAGTTAGAAGCTAGACGTATCGGTAAACAAGCCAACTTTTAAGTCTTTTGCTTCATAGATAACACGACCGTCTACTTCTACTGTACCATCGGCGATACCCATGATGAGCTTGCGCCAAATAACGCGCTTTAAGGTGATTTTATAGGTTACTTTTTTAGAGGTCGGTAAAATTTGGCCGGTAAATTTCACTTCACCCACACCCAGTGCCCGTCCTTTGCCAGGGCCGCCTTTCCAACCTAAGAAAAAACCGACCAGCTGCCACATGGCATCTAAGCCTAAGCAGCCTGGCATTACGGGGTCACCGGGGAAATGACAGCCGAAAAACCATAAGTCAGGATTAATATCTAACTCGGCAATGATTTCGCCTTTACCGTGAATACCGCCATCATCAGAGATCTGAGTAATGCGATCCATCATCAGCATATTAGGGGCAGGCAGCTGGCTATTGCCAGGGCCAAATAATTCACCTTGGCTACAGGCTAAGAGTTCTTCGCGGGTAAAGCTGTGCTTGCCCAGCTCTTTTTGTGATGGCAGTTGTTGTTCAGACATGGTGTTAATATTCCATTGGGTTCAGGCATAGGCCTAGATGATAAATTGGCGTCACTTTAGCGAACACTTGTTCGCCAGACAAGTCCGATCACTCTAGCGTTGAAACCAGCGCCGGAAAAATCCGTGCTCAACTCCATGACCATTAAGTTCATCGAGTCGCTCGCGAATACGCCCAAATAAAGTGTCGGCTTGCTCAATATCACCGGCTTCACAACCGGTGAGTAATTCTATGGCTTGTACCACATGCGCCACGGGATAAATATGAAACTGCCCCGCGCTGACCGCCGCGGCTACTTCATCAGATAAGTTTAATTGTAATCGGTTACTAAGAGGTAAAATAATACCTTGCTTGCCGGTTAAGCCTTGCAATTTACACAGTCGGTAAAAGCCTTCAATTTTTTCATTGACCCCGCCTACGGGCTCTACATTACCAAACTGATCTAGGGCACCAGTTACCGCAAAGTGCTGATAAATAGGCTCTTTTGCTAAGGCAGATAATAAGGCGCACAAGCCGGTTAATGAAGCGCTGTCACCGTCTATTTCATGATAAGACTGCTCAAACACTAAATTGGCCGACAAAGGGGAAGGGTGCTCGGCGCCAAATAAATTAGCTAAATAGCCGTGAATAATCATCATCGCCTTAGCATGGATATGACCCGCTAATTCTGCTTTGCGCTCTATATCAGAGACATCACCATCGCCAAGGTGCACAGTGGCGGTTAAGCGCACCGGCTCGCCAAAGTCATAAGGATGACCGGTAATTTGAATAACCGATAAGCCATTAATTTGCCCTACGGCTTGGCCTTGGGTTTGCATTAAATATTGGCCATCGCGCACGCCTAAATCTGTCTGCTCTACCAGATAACTTAAACGATAATCTTGCTCTTGCTGCGCTTGCATAATATGGCTGGCATTAATGAGCGTGTGTTGTTCACGCCGAGCAATCACATCTGCCAGCTGTAGCATGGCCACTAACTGTGCTTCAACTAAGCTCAGTCGATGTTGATGATCCGTGAGTCGGCTGCTATAGCGGCACAAGCGCTCTACACCACTCTTATCTAAGTCTAATAATTGATGTTTATGACACAAATGACCAATCCAGCTTAAGTAAGCCGGCAAGTCTTGTTGGGCGTCCCACTCGGGTAGAATATCGGCTCGTAAAAAAGCCAAGGTATCTAGCTCTCTGTCTAATAAGTACAGCTCCGCCACCGCTAACCGATCCCCAACTAAGATAAGATGAATATCAAGCGGCGGCGCTTCTGGCTGAAAATAAAATGCGGCCATTTCTGCCGGACGACTCCACTCAATTTGGCGAGTGATCAAGGCGTTTTTTAAGCGAAACCACAGATTGGGCTGTTCTAATAGCTCTTCAATGGGCACGATTAAATAGCCGCCATTCGCCTGGTGGATTAAGCCCGGCTCTAATAAATGATGATGACTAAATATTGAACCTTGTTCAGTTTGAAAATGCACAGCACCAAACAGTTGCTCGGGCGTAAATTGGCGAGCATAGACAATGGGCATGGTGTTATCACTGCGGTGCACCATTAAATTGATTAATACGGGATGACTAAAGCCTTCACCGCTGGCGACATGTTGAGATAATAACGAAAGATAATGTGCAATCTTAGGGTTTTGGTCTTGTTTTTTTAAGATGCGCTCAACCACATGCTCAGCGTCAAGGTGGCGAGAAGAAAGCTCTAATAATTGGCCCACCAGCTCACAAAATACTAAACCGCTTCCGGCTTTTAATTTTAACCAGATGGGTTTTTGCGGATGAGTGAGATTTTCTGCATAACAAAGATCAAATAAATTAGCATGGTTGGCATGCTTAGCCACCAAATCGTGCACCAGCTCTTCATAGTCCACGCCGCCAAAGCCATTTAATAATAAAATAGGATTAATGGCTTTCAGCGCCGACAGGGTAGCAAAGGCAGAGTCTGCTCTGTCTTGAAGCCTACTAAACGATTGCACGGGCAATTCGCTTAATAAATGAAGGGGAGGTAAGTTAAAAACCGGATTTAGTTCTGCGGGACTCAGTGGCTGCACTCAAAAAACTCATCACTATTGGTAAATTACCGCCAGTATACTGTAGCTAGCCACAGGGTCGACTCTTGGATGAACATTAAGTCTAAAAAAGCCATTTTCACAAGGTAAATAGCCTCGCAGCGCTTATTTTTTGACCATTATTTACGTTTTTTTTGCGCCAGCTCAATAATCGCACTTAAATGTGGAAAACCACAATAGAGTGGGCTGCGCTAAGGCTGCATGCTAGGGCTAAATAAGCCATTCCCTACCTTGAGGTATTTCTAATGGGAACCATGCAAAAAGCACTGAGCTTAGCGGCCATGTTAGTCATAGTAGGAAGTGGGGTCGGGGGCATAGGCGCTCATTTTCTGAGTAAACACCGTGGCCAAGACTTAGCGCTAACGGAACACACTGCTACGAGCGCCAGCATTGCTAAGGGCGCCTACATTGCCCGCACCGCCGATTGTGTTGCTTGTCATACTCGCCCAGGTGGCCAACCTTATGCCGGTGGCTTAGCCATGCAAACGCCTCTTGGCGCCATTTATAGTACTAATATTACGCCCGATTTTGACACCGGTATTGGCCATTACAGCTTGGCGGATTTTAATCGTGCCGTAAAACATGGTGTTACCCCAGATAACCGACCGCTCTATCCTGCGATGCCTTATCCATCTTATGCCATCATACCTGATGAGGATATCCGAGATTTATACGCCTACTTTATGCATGCCGTGGCGCCTGTTACCCAAGCTAATGGTGAGTCGACCATTCCTTGGCCGCTTAATATGCGCTGGCCCATGAGCTGGTGGCAGCTAATTTTTGCACCACAGCGTGACTTTATTGTTGATGCTCGTTTAAGTGAGCAAGACAATCGTGGCGCCTACTTAGTTGAAGGCCCTGGTCATTGCGGCGCTTGTCATACGCCCCGTGGACTGGCTTATCAAGAAAAAGCCATGAGCTTAGCCACCGGGGATAACAGTGACTTTTTAGCCGGCGCTGTTATCGATGGTTGGCGCGCAAAGAGTTTGCGGGGTGAAGCCCGAGGCTTGGCTTCGTGGAGCCATGAGGAGCTGGCGCTCTTTTTTAAAACCGGTCGTACCGATACGGTGGCGGCATTTGGTGCCATGGCAGAGGTGATTGAGCACAGTACGCGCTATATGAAAGACGAAGATATTAGCGCCATGGCGAGTTATTTAAAGCAATTACCGCCTGCTAAAAATAAAATTTTAAACTTTGCCCCTAAACCTGATACCACTACCGCACTGTTACGGGAGGGGAAAAGCTTAGATGAGGGGGCCACCTTATATGTGGAGCATTGTCAGGTTTGTCACCGCGCCGATGGCAAGGGCATCCCGCGTATTTTTCCTGCCTTGGCGGGTAATTCTGCTGTTTTTGCAAAAAATCCACAGTCGGTGATCCAAATTACCTTTGAAGGTGGCCTGATGCCGAGCAATGAATACGATTTAATGGACTTTGCCATGCCTGCCTTTAATCACTTAACCAATCAAGAGTTAGTGAGCGTGATGAACTTTATTCGTAATGGTTGGCAAAACCAAGCGCCAATGGTGACCAGCAAGCAGGTGAGTCATATTCGTGATTTTCTACATAATAAATCGCCTAATTTGCCAAGCGATCAGCCTATTACGTTAGTTCAAGGAGGCTCACATGAATAACTTCGTCTTTAAATCTCGCTTTGCGAGCGCCTTAGGGCTGGTGCTGATGCTGGCCGCAAGCCAGGGCGTCGCCGATGAAGTGCGTTATAAGGTGCTCGATAAAGATGGCAAGGCGCTTCAAGATTATGTGATCCCAAAAGATGCTGACATCGCTAATCATGAAAATAGTGAGCAAATTCTTTATGGTAAACGCCTATTAAATGAAACTAAGCGCTTAATGCCCGATTATGTGGGCGCGTATATGAACTGCAATAGCTGTCATATTGAACAAGGTAAAAAGCCGCAAGGTGCGCCCTATATCAATACTGTTAATAGTTTTCCGCAAATGAATCCCAGAGCCGAGCGCATTTTTCAACTAGAAGATAGAATTAATGGCTGTATGCAACGCTCCATGAATGGCAAACCTTTAGCCGATGACTCCAAAGAAATGCAGGCCATGATTGCCTACATGAAATGGCTGGCGCAAGAGGTGCCTCATGGCGCTAAAGTGCAAATTCAAAATAGTGGCCCGCTTGATACGAGCTTAACCCCTGATCCTATTCGCGGGGCGCGTATTTATGCTCAGCAATGTGCCGCTTGTCATGGTAAAGAAGGTGAAGGAACTCGTGATGCCAGTGGCGAAATGGCGTTTCCACCGCTGTGGGGGGAGGAGTCATTTAATCTTGGGGCGGGTATGGCACGCACCTATAAAGCGGCAGCCTTTATTAAATATAATATGCCCATGGGTGTAAACTCTCAGGGTAACTGGGGTGAGGGCGGCGTGTTAGATGATCAAGATGCCGTTGATGTGGCTGAATTTTTCACCCATCAACCTAGACCTGACTATCCAGACAAAATTTACGACTTTCCTAGTGGTAAGCGTCCGAAAGACTTTCGTAACTAGCCCTTGGCAAACAGCCCAGCCCATGTGGCCGGGCTGCTGATGGTTATGCTATTAAATTTAGTAATTAATAACGCCATTGTTATCAGTGATTTATTTTAAGTATTATTTAAAGCGCTGCTTTTTATAATCACTTAGCTTTATTACCTTCGCCTTTATTAAGGGTTGCGGATAGGGACAAGGAAAGTTACCCACTTTTGTATTAGGATATTCGCGCTCTGCTAAACCCTCACCAAAGCGATATAATGTCTGTGTTAAAAATCGCACCATGGGCCTAAATTTTTTATTAGCGCCCATTACTGTTTTTTGTTGCTGATTCATCTTGGCACCTAACATATAGCACTCTTGTTCATCTAACAGCTGGCGCGGCTCTTTTGCTAAAGCTTGCTCTAAATAATTAGCGGCTTGGTTAAGGTGAGTTTGAATGCTTAAGTCGGTATTAAGTATCCACTGAGCCTGACAAGGATGAGCGCTAAAAGCATCGACCATTAATGGCAGTTCATCATCATTAATAGCCCCACTCTCTATTGCTAAGTGCAGCGCTTCATTACCCCAACGGGCTAATAAGGCGTACTCCAACTCAGCTTGGCTAGGAGGCCCGCTAAAGGGCAAGACAATCACGTAACGGCTGTAAGCTTCCATGGCTAATATTAATGTTGGTAAACCATTTTGCGCTAACACATGACATTGCCAAGCCATTTGTTGGCTATCACTGATGAGCTGTTGAGTCGTTATGCGCTTGCCATTCTGAGCAAGTGGGGGCGATAAATTGAGTGCTAGCCATTTTGCTAAGGGTTGAGTAATAGATAAAACGAACTGCATGCCACTCCTTGCTTAGTGTTTAACATTCGCTATTAGCCAAGAAACAATATTGTTTAATATGCTTTTTAAAAGATACTTTTGGTTTATCCATTAAAAAAGTTAATTAAAAATAGGGAGTGAAGAGTTTTTAATTTATAATTAACTCGCTCATGATGCGTCGTGTGAGCCGTTATCTGCACAGGGAAGTCTGAGACGCCGGTCTCAATCATATATAAATTAGCGTTAGCCTGCAAAACGGTTAAATACTCGTTAACTTAATGGCTAATTTCGCTACTTATTATTTAAAATTTAGTTATTACTCTCTGTGTAGTAAGGCAATATATCATGCGAAAAAATCTTCCTGTTACCGACAGAGAAAAGCCCTTTGTTGGCTTAGAGAAACTGATCACCGTCACCGATAAACAAGGCAATATAATAGAATGTAACGATGCCTTTGTAGAAATGAGCGGCTTTTCCCGAGCAGAGCTACTAGGCCAACCCCATAATATTGTGCGCCATCCCGATATGCCGAGTGCCGCCTTCGCGGTGATGTGGGAGCATATTAAGCGAGGTAAGCCGTGGATGGGTATCATTAAAAATCGCTGTAAAAACGGTGATTTTTATTGGGTAGATGCATTTGTTACTCCCATGACCCGGCACAACGAAATTATTGGCTATGAATCGGTACGCTCTATTCCTAAACGAGCAGATGTTGAGCGCACCGAACGATTATATGCGCGTTTACACAACCTAAGCCCTCAGCACGCCCGCCAAAAAAAGACCGCTTTTCCCCATCTCGCCTTACCCCATTGGCTCTTGATTTGCGCGTTGCTGGCTTGGGCACTGTTATGGCAGACGGGGTTTAATTCCAGTGCTCATTTGTTATTGGCCTCTTGCAGCGTGATTTATGGGGTGTGGCTAGCACGCGCTCGACAAAAAGCACTGACTTCCCTTGAGCAATTATTAAGTCATGCTTTTAGCCACGAGTTAGCCGTAAAAAGCTATACCAATGATAAAGATGGCTTAGGGGCGCTAAAGGTGGCCATTATGAGTGAGCAATCTCATTTAGGCACTGTGATTTATCGCATTGAACATGCTGCTCGCCAAGTGACGGCCCAAACAGATGCAGGCCTTAGCTTAACCAAAAATACGCGCTTAGAAATAGAGTGCCAGCAAAGTGAAACGGCACAAGTCGCTACCGCCATGCATCAGATGAGTACGACTATTCATGAAGTATCACGTCATGTGAGTGATACTGCTTTAGCGGCCGATACCGCCAACACCTTAGTCACTCAAGGGACGCAAATTGGCGAAGTAACTAAGCAATCTATAGAAACACTACGTACTACTGTGTCCGATATTGGTCGCTCAGTCTCTGCGCTATCTGCACAAACCACACGTATTGCCAGCGCGGCCCAAATGATTGAGCAAATTGCCGATCAAACTAATCTGCTGGCGCTAAACGCCGCTATTGAAGCGGCGCGTGCCGGTGAGCAGGGCCGAGGATTTGCCGTAGTCGCCCAAGAAGTACGAAACCTAGCACAGCGTACCCAAGACTCCACTCAAGAAATTCATCTTATTGTTCATGAGCTCAGTCAGCGCGCCACTGAAGCGGTAAGCATTGCTGAGCAAGGCACTCATCATGCTGATGTTGGGGTGGAGCGCGTTATTGAAAGCACCGCTATGTTGGCAGGTATTGCCGACTCAGTGGGCGAGATTGCTACTATGTCAACTCAGATGGCAGCTGCCGTAGAAGAGCAGGCTCAGGTCGCAGAAGACATCAACCGCCAAGTGGTGACGATTGCCGGCCTGGCAGACTCCAGTGCCGACAGTGCCAGCCAAGCTTCTGACTCATTAAGTTATTTAAAGGATGTAGCGGATGAGCTTCACGAATTAGTGGTGCGTTTCAAGCATGCGTAGGTACTTAGCCTCTAAACACCAGTGCTTTAAGGCCTGCTTCTGGCTCGCTATCAGCAAATTCTGGTGGGTTGGCTAAACGCTCAACAAAGGTTAATTGAGGAGCATGCTCGGTCATACTGTCGATTAAAAATTGGCTGGGCAGCGCGGGCGCATTTACGCAAGCTAAGACTTGTCCGTCTTTGGCGAGTAAGTCACTGAGACGGCGTAAAATTTTATGGTAATCGGTAGTGGCGGCAAAACTGCCTTTTTGAAAAGAGGGCGGATCAATAATAATCAGCTCATAGGGCCCCAAACTGCGCAGCTTACCCCAAGAGCGAAATATATCGTGGCCTAAAAAGGTCACCTTTTTAACATCCTGCTGGTTAAGAAGATGATTTTCTCGACCGCGATTGAGCATGCCTTTTGCCATATCTATATTCACAACTTTCTCTGCGCCGCCAGCGAGGGCGGCCACGGAAAAACCACAGGTATAAGCAAATAAGTTTAATACCCGTTTTTGCCGGGCTTGCTCGCGTACCCACTGACGACCCAAGCGCATATCTAAAAATAACCCGTGATTTTGATTGCGCCCTAAGTTTAATTGATACTTAAGCCCTTGCTCTTGAATAACTGGGCGCCCGTTAAGCTCCCCCCACACCACCTCCATGGGTGAGCCCGCACGTTTTCTATGTTGTAACAATAACGCCTGCGCGCCACTTACTTGCCAAACGTCTTGTTCGGTCATGGCCACTAAGCCTTGCATGAGTAGTACTAAAAATTCCGGCTCTGGCTCTTTAAACAACGTAATAAGGAGTTGGCCACTTAACCAGTCTGCCGTTAGCTGCTCAAGCCCAACAAAGCAACGCCCGCGGCCATGAAACACCCGTCGGGTTTCTGTGGCGTCATGACTTAATTGTTGGAATAAATTATGCTGAAGTTGGCTAAAAAATTCTGCTAGCGCCTCGGGGCTCATAGTTACTCTCTTTAAAAAATCGGTATGGCCTATATTAGCAAGTCAGCGCTTAACTTACCTGCGCGGCTTCATGGTGCGTCGATTGGCTTTTTTATCCCGTGGCGCTCGTTTATTAGGAGTAGTACTGGCGGCTTGATCGGTGACTGTAAACCCCTCTAATGCCAGTAAAGGCAGCGCTTCCCCTGTGAGTTCACGAATAGCCGCCAGCGCGCTCGCCTCGCCATGACAAACTAAAGACAGCGCCAAGCCGCTTAAGCCGGCGCGAGCGGTACGCCCCACACGATGCACATACACGGGCGCGCTAGGCGGTAAGTCTAAATTCACTACCACTGGCAGGGCGGGCACATCTATGCCCCGCGCCAATAAGTCGGTGGCAACTAAAACCTTGATCTCATCGTCTCTAAAAGCTTGCAAGGTCTGATCTCGCTCACTTTGATTTTTTTCACCGTGCAGTGCCGCTGCTTTAATACCGGCTTTATTTAAGCGTTTACTTAGCGCATCGGCACTGTCTCTGGCATTAATAAATACTAAGACTTGCAACGCGCTAAGCTCATTTTTTAGCAGAGCGATTAAGGCTTGGGCTTTACTGCCTTTATTGACTAAGTAACAACGCTGAGTGATGTTTGCGACCACGGTGTTTTGACGACGCTGGCTAAAGCGATGCGCGTTAGGGATTATTTCTTGAAGTTTTGTCTCTAAATTTTGCGACAAGGTGGCTGAAAATAATAAAGTTTGTTGCAACGCCGGCAAAGCTTGCATCAAAGTGTGCACATCCGGCCAAAACCCCATGTCTAATAAACGATCCGCTTCATCCAGTACTAAGTGTTGGACGTCCTTAAGGGAGAGTAACTTTTGGCGCAATAAGTCCAGTAACCGCCCGGGCGTGGCTATTACTATTTGGGCAGGCTGGCGTTTTAAGGCTGCTGCTTGCTCGGTGATCTCTGTGCCGCCACACAGTGTGGCCACGCTCAATGAGACGCTTTGAGCTAAGGGTAAGAGCACGGCACTAATTTGCGTAGCCAGCTCTCGAGTAGGAACCAAGATCACCGCTGTTATAGCACTCGGTTTAACCGCGGTTGAGGTTGGACTTAATGAGGAGGTGAGTGATTGATTAACAAGCTGTTGTAACACGCCCAAACCAAAGGCTAATGTTTTTCCGCTACCGGTAGGCGCTAATGCCACTACTTCTTGCCCTTGTATAATAAGGGGCAGGGTGTGTTGCTGCACCGCAGTGGGCACCTCACAGGCGCTGGGTAGGGCGGCCACTAAACGAGGCTCAAGGCCAAGGCTTAAAAAGTCCGTTGCAACATTAGCAGCTAATAGGTTTGGCATGGTTATACACTCATCACATTAATTACCGTTTGGGCGGCTAAGATTATCAAGCAAGAGGCGCAGTGTAACAGTGCTCTCTAGCAAGTAAACCCTATCAAAACGGTGCTGTTTTTAGCGTTAAACTCTGTTGTTGTAAATGTAGGCTCGGTGTTTTTTTAAAGGTGGTAGTGCTTTATGCTAAAATTACAGGCTTTTAATTTTTAAATGCTTAAACAGCGTGAGTCATTCTTGTGTTATTAAAATAAGACGCGGTAAGGATGACCATTACTTTATAGTGCCGCCTTAAGAGTCCCAATGAACAGTGCAATTTTTGGCAATAGCTTTACCATAGCGTTAGTAGTGTTTAACAGCGCAAGCTACTTAGCATTTTTATATGGTTAACGAGCCTTCTTAATATCAAGAGTAATAATAATGACAATAACCATCGTAACTCATAGCGGTAAGTTTCATGCCGATGATGTATTTAGTGTGGCAGCCCTCACGCAGTTATTTCCTGATGCCAAGGTGGTGCGCACCCGTGATGCTAAGCTAATTGCTGCGGGTGATATCGTAGTGGATGTTGGCCAAGAATATGACGCGGCAAAAGGGCGCTTTGATCACCATCAACGCCATGGCGCCGGTGAGCGTGATAATGGCATTCCTTATTCTTCTTTTGGTCTAGTTTGGCGCCACTTTGGCTTAGATATTTGCCAAGGAAGTCAGCCACTTTGGCAGGCGCTAGACACAGAGTTAGTGTCTGTGATTGATGCGATAGATTGTGGCTATACCGGTCAGGGGCGTATTACGGGGGAGGGCGAGCGGGGAGTGAGCTTAAGCCAGACCATTGGTTTATTTAACCCTACTTGGCAAGAGCCTGCAGAGTTTGATAGTTGTTTTAAGCAGGCCGTCACCTTTGCTAGCCAAATATTAACGCGCTTTATCGCAAGCCATCAGGCAAAACTCAACGCCTATCAGCAAGTGGTTCAAGCTATTGAGCAAGCAGAAGATCCGCGCATTGTAGTGCTAGAACAATATTTGCCTTGGAAACAAGCCATTCACGAACAGGGTGAGCAAGCACTGTATGTTATTTATCCCTCACCCGCGTTGCAGTGGATGATACAAGCGGTGGCCGTGACACCCGACTCCTTTACTAATAAAAAATCGCTACCTGCTAGCTGGGCGGGGTTAACTGAAGAGGAGCTGCAACAAGTTACCGGCGTTAGCGATGCCCGCTTTTGCCATAATGGCCGCTTTATTGCCGCGGCTGCCTCGTTGGCAGGTGCCCTAAGCTTGGCTGAGTTGGCTTTAAAATAGGGGCAGCGTGCAGTCCCTTTGGTGGGGGCAGTAAAATTTAAGCCCCATACCAATAAATAGCCAAATAATGACAGCAAGTCCCAGCTAATACCCATAAATGCCAAATAAAGTGAGCATAGGGAAGGCGATCATCAAGGATAAAAAACACAACTCCTAGTGTGTAACTTATTCCACCCGCTAATAACCAATAAATACCTGCGCTCGGCATCACTGCGATTAATGGTACAATGGCAATAATAATGACCCAGCCCATGAGTAAATACAGTGTCGTAGACAAAGCAAGCGGTAGATGCTGAGCAAATAATTTAAGGCCTATTCCTAATAGAGCAATGGACCACACCAGTATTAATAAACTCCAGCCCCAAGCGCCGTTTAATACTCCCAACAAAATAGGGGTGTAGGTACCCGCAATAAGCAAAAATATGGCGCAGTGCTCAATCACCCGAAAGGTCAGTTTAGCCTGACCCACCGCCAAACCATGATAAATAGCAGAGCTTAAATACATGAATATGATAGAAAGGGCGAAGATGCTGGCGCCGATAATAAAAGCGGTATCACCCACTAATTTCGCTTGCATAATTAGCAAGGGGCCGCCAATTAGCGCCACCACTAACCCTAGGCCATGACTTAAGGTATTAGCACGCTCCTCGCCCCGAGTTTGGGCGCGAGCACCACGTTTACTGTGAAACATTTATCACTCCCTTTTAGGCTGTGTGCTTAACAGAGTGCGACTTATTAGTACTAAGCTCAAGTAGCAGCTTAGTTATGCCAACATACAAACGTATTGATAAATATTGTATGTAACATCACCGTATTGCCATCTGAGCTTACAAGAAAGAACCGTTAATTACTGAAACAACGGGCTTAACAGGCTACTTTAGGCGCATTTGTTTATTAACAATGGATTGTTTATGAAACTCTATATAGTACTTGCCGCCGCTTGGTTGTTAGCGGCTTGCTCTAGTAGCCACTATAACGACAGTTATCGCTCAATTGGCCAAGATAGCCGCGTACAATTTATCGTGCTGCACTATACCTCCAGCGATTTATCACGCTCATTAAAGGTACTCACCCAAGGGCAGGTTAGCAGTCATTATTTGATTAATAATAATCCGGCAACGGTTTATCGGCTAGTGGATGAAAATAAGCGGGCCTGGCATGCAGGGAACAGCGAGTGGGCAGGGCGCACCTGGCTAAACTCCAGCTCCATTGGTATTGAAATGGTCAATCACGGTTATCGGCTAAACGCTGCCGGAAGAAGAGAATGGCAGGTCTGGAGTGAACCGCAGATTAAAGCGCTGATCATCTTGCTTAAGGACATAATGCGCCGCCATGGTCTCACTGCCCGCAGTGTGGTGGGCCATAGTGATATCGCTCCGCAGCGTAAAGTGGATCCGGGTCCATTATTTCCTTGGCATAAATTAGCGGCTGAGGGCTTAATTTTATGGCCTGAGCCAAAAGACGTGGCGCGCCATACCGCTAAGTTTAGCCAACAGCTTCCCAGCATTACTTGGTTTCAAGAACAACTTGCCTTGATCGGCTACGCCGTGCCACGTCATGGTAAGTTAGATAAGGCGACTCAAAATGTAGTGGCGGCTTTTCAAATGAAATATCGCCCACAACTACATAACGGCCAGCCAGATGCACAAACGGCGGCCATGTTATTATCGCTTACTCACCAACTGCACTAAGGACAGCGCTATGTTAAACGGCTTATGGCTCAGTTTTTTCTTAGTCGCGTTTGTTGCAGGCCTTACTCGCTGGTGGGGCGGAGAGCCAGAAATTTGGGCCGCCATGGTGGAAAGCCTGTTTAATATGGCTAAGCTCTCCGTAGATATTATGCTACTGCTGTTTGGCACACTCACACTGTGGCTGGGCTTTTTAAAGATTGCCGAAAAGGCGGGGCTAGTGGATGTGCTCGCTAGATTGCTGGGTCCTTTATTTTCAAAATTAATGCCAGAGGTGCCACGTAACCATCCGGCATTAGGGCTAATCACGCTCAATTTTGCGGCTAATGGTTTAGGGCTAGATAACGCCGCCACACCCATTGGTTTAAAAGCCATGCGCGCACTACAAGATCTTAATCCCTCTGAGAGTAGTGCCAGTAATGCGCAAATTTTGTTCTTAGTCCTTAACGCTTCATCTTTGACCTTATTGCCGGTGACCATTTTTATGTATCGGGCACAACAGGGTGCGGCGGATCCCACCTTAGTATTTTTGCCTATCTTACTTGCTACCAGTGCCTCAAGCTTAATGGGCTTATTATCAGTCGCTGTTATGCAGCGCCTTAAAATATGGCATCCCATAGTGCTGGCTTATTTAGTGCCCTGTGCCTTATTGCTCGGTTTATTTATGGCGTTTTTGGGCACACTGAGTGCCACCGCGTTAGCGAGCTTTTCTTCATTACTGGGTAATCTCACGCTATTTGGCATTATTATTGGCTTTATGCTGCTGGGCATGGCGCGCAAAATACCTGTGTATGAAACCTTTGTGGAGGGCGCGAAAGAGGGCTTTCAGGTCGCCAAAGATCTCCTCCCATACCTGATTGCTATGCTGTGTGCGGTTGGCGTATTGCGCGCTTCCGGCGCATTAGAGTTTGGCTTAAATGGCATTCGTTGGCTGGTAGAGTGGTTGCAGTGGGACTCGCGTTTTGTGGACGCACTGCCCACGGCGCTGGTTAAGCCGTTCTCGGGTAGTGCAGCGCGAGCCATGCTGATTGAAACCATGCAAAGCCAAGGCGTAGACAGCTTTGCCGCCTTAGTAGCCGCCACTATACAGGGCAGTACCGAAACCACCTTTTATGTATTAGCGGTATACTTTGGCGCGGTAGGCATTAAGCGCGCCCGACACGCCGTAGGCTGCGCCTTACTCGCCGAGCTAGCAGGCGTAGTAGCCGCGATTGCCGTTTGCTACTGGTTTTTTGGCTAGAGGAATAAGCCAACTTTATGTTGGGTAGGGCGCTTAACTAGGGCTTAATCAATGTTATGCCAACATACTTGTTTTTTGTATTACTCACTCACTTAAAATCAACGATAACTTGCAGTCTATAAGAGATAAAACACGAATTTAGTCAGTTGCTGCAAAAAGACAGCGCTAAGCTAAAGAAAGGGGGGATGTTTACGCAGGCTTCCTGACGATGTCAGGATCTTGCATTAGGGGGAGGGTGTAAACGAACGCCTAAGGCCAAGCGCAACAAAAAGAATGTTCTTGTATGACAAACAAGATTTTTCGGTTCCGCCTTCGGCGAAATGCGATAGCCTACTAAAGAAGAGACTCCAACATTTGCTTGGCTATCGCATCAACTCGCTTCAAAGCACTACACTTCTCCGTCTATCGAGCGCGACCACCCTGAGCTAGGTAAAAAAGTGGGTGATAAGGTGTTTGACTCAGTGATTGTGTTCACTGACCGCACCGTGTTGGACAGTCAGCTACAAGATACCATTTATCAGTTTGACCATAACGCCGGCATGATAGCGCGAGTAAATCGCAAGGCCTATAACAGCAAACAAGCTAATCAAGCGAAACTGGCTAACCTGTGTAAACCTGCGCTGGATCGTTTTACGCTGCGTTATAAAGAAGCCACACAGGTGCTAGAAAGTGCTCAGGCTGAGCTTGCTAAGGCCAGGATCGAGCGCAGTGATAAGGCAGTAAAATTCTGTGAAAACAGCGTTAAACACGCCAAAGAAGCCAGAGACATTCTGGATGTGTTTAAGAAGGACTTACTTTCTTTTCCTAGTTTCTACGAATTTAGCTCGCAAATCGTCGACTTTAACGATCTAGAACTAGAAAAACTCAGCATCTTCGCCAAACATTTGTATCTCATATTACGCCTAGATTTAACAGAGCAGGGCGTAGACTTGAGTGATGTGGTGATGACCCATTACCGCTTGCACGAGCAACGAGAAGCAGACTTGCAGTTAGGGTATAAAATCGGTGAAGACCAACCGCACTATTTAGATCCGTCCAAAGAAGGGGCGGTGCAATCCCAAAAGACCCTAAAACTGAACTGCTCAATGAGATTATCGAGCGCATGAATGACCTGTTTATTGAAGATGGCTTATCAGAAAACGATATGCTCAACTATGCCAATACCATAATGGGCAAAGTCTCTGAAAATGAAGTGGCCATGGATCAGGTTAACAACAACAGCAAAGAACAAGCGATGCTTGGCCAGTTCCCAGAAGCTATTCAAACTGCCATTATCGACAGTATGGACACCCACAACGCCATGGCAATGAAAGCGCTATCGAGCGATCTGGTAGCTAAGGGCATTGCCAGTTTAGTGTTTGATATGCTGATCAAAGGCATGGGCAAAACTCAACAGGCATAATGTTGAGTTATAGAAACACAGCGTTAAGTTATAAAAATTCAGTTCTAATTATAAAAAATGGCGAAAACTAAAAACCCTCTCAGCAAGGAGCACACACGATGGATCATAAACAAGAATACTTAGAGTACCTGCGAGCCTCATTTAGAGATTATTTTGCCGATATAAGCCAGTCTGCTGCAGAGCGCGCGCAGGCAAAGAGCTTTATTAATGGCTTAATGGTGGCGGGTAAGATCTTTGGTATCACTTCAGAAGAATTACAACAGGCGCTATCCCAAGAACAACATCGGCGAGTCGCTAGCACGGCGAGAATTGACTTTGAAGACAAAGACTTAATCGAAATTCCTACTTATATTCGTGAACAAAAAAAGGTTAATTTCGATCAAGAATAATTAAAAACAGAGCAGGGCGCTGGTGTCTTGCAGCGCCTTTTACTTAGTTATATGCGCGATTAATACTTGGTTTTACTGGTCTTACTCATCACCGTCATCGGCGTGCTCGATAATAGAGGTGTCCCAGGTATTGGTATTTTTAAACAAGGTAAAAGTCTGTTCGTATTTTACAAGCCGCTTAAGCTCAGCAGTGTCATCTTCGGCTTTGGCCATTTCTTTAGCACCGGCCAGAGCGACCGTTAGCATTTCTACTACCAAGGGCTTTTCCTGCTTATTGGCGCCTTCTAAGCCCAGCTGCAGCGTGCCATCTTCTAAGCTCAGATTGTGCTTTAGCTGGGCAATCACTTCTTGGCGACCGGACGGCATTTCTTCTAGCAACAATTCTATCTCTTCAAGTACTTGATTGAAGGCATCTTTAAAAAAGCCAGTAAGCTCAATCACCGTTCGATAATCCATAAAAAGCGCCTTTGACTGGATGTTAAGTATGAAACGAGTATATGTGATTTTTAGCTCAGCTATGATTTAAATAAATGCAGTTCACATAAAGGAAACTTAATGGCATTTAATTATGACTTAGATTACAGCACGCTAAATTTACGCGAGCAGCCAGAGCTTTATAAAGTCGGCCGAGGTGAACAAGGCGTGTTATTGGTGGAGCCTTATAAAAGTGAAATCTTAGGCCATTGGCGATTTAAGACGCCAGAGCTTGCACAAATTTCTGCGCAAACCATCTATGCCATGTTTGAAGAGTATCGTGAGCACGATGACTTTGTGGGTATGGACATGGCGCGTAAATTTATTCAAATGGGTTACACCCGAGCACGCCGCTATGCAAATTATCCAGGCGGTCGTAAATATAATGAGGATGGCAGCATTAAAGAACGCAACATCGATAATCAGAAAGCGCAGGCGGCACAAATTTTTAAAACATACTGGGATAAAATTCGCGCCGATCAAGATTATCTAAAGCGCAAGAAAGCTCATCAACGGCAATTTGGATAAACATTATTAAAATAGCTGCAATAGCCGTCCTTCTATAACAAACAACACTTCGCATAATGTATATTATGTTAAATAGGATATTAACGGATGAACGATACTGACCTATTCTCTCTATTTTACTGCGTGGTTAGTGTTGAGGTATTTGCTGGCAGTGATGGCCAGTTTAATAATAACTATCTTGTTCATTACTTAGCGCTATTGTGTGGCACTTTATGTAAGCGTAACGCTTTAGTTCTGCTTTGAGTATTAATCTCGCAATAAACGCGAATCCTTAACGCCGTCTGGTTCGTCGTTAAAGATAAGGTCAGCCACGCCTTTGTGCCCTGTGTAGCAACCCAAATAGCAGAGCAAGAGTTAAAAGCACCCGTTTAGGATTTTAACCAATAAAAAACCCGCCGCAGCGGGTTTGATGTATCTTTTGACTCAAGATAATTAGATAGCTTGAATTTGTGAAGCTTGAGGACCTTTAGCACCCTCAGTTGCGGTGTAAGATACTGCTTGGCCTTCTGCCAAGGTTTTGAAACCACTACCTACGATTTCAGAAAAATGTGCGAACAAGTCTTTGCCGCCATCTTCAGGAGTGATAAAACCAAAACCTTTTGCTTCGTTAAACCATTTTACTGTGCCGTTAGCCATGTGAACTACCTTAATTTAAGTGATGAGCGAGGGCTCGAAAATGCAAAAAATATCAAAGAAAGGAAGTGCAAATACCGCGCTAACTTGAAACTCTGTGCAGCCCAAACTCTACGCACAGTCAAGGCGCTCGTCAAATCTTATTAAATAATATTGGGCGTTTTTCATACAAAACCCCACCATAGTGATCACTGCTATTGCTCCTGCAATCGGTCAAGACGCTTGTTAGCCGCACTTTCATGGCGCTCAATTTGACCGGTATGTAAATATTGCGAAGTGGTATCTATGCTGTCATGCCCCGCATCGGCTTGTACGTGTGACAGGGGTCGGCCATTTAAATTAATATCATGGGTAATACCGGTATGGCGAATACTGTGTACTGTGAGGCTGCGCATAACAGTGCCATCATATTCAAAGCCGTCTTCAGCAGCCTTATCAGCTGCGCACTTTATTAACTCATTAAGTAAGTCACGCAGTTGTCGAACCCCCAGATTGGCATTTAATAAGCCTTGATCACGACCTCGCCCCGCCGCTTTATGACGAATAAAGAGCGGCGTTGCTTCAGTGGGACTGGGTAAGGGTGATAACTTTAAACTGATGCGATAGCTTTTCAGCTCGCTAAGTAATTCCCGAGATACCGCGACGCTGCGTTTTTTACCCCCTTTACTCACCGGAATATGAAAGCTCCAAATGCCGGTATGACTATCGCGGCGAAATTGACTCATTACCGGTGCAAAACCCGGCCTGGCCGCCACTTCAGAAATACGTAAATAGCAGCCATACATGAGCGCGACTAAAAATAAAGTGCGTTGATGGCGTTGTGGCTCTTGCTCAGCCAGTGTGCGTGCGGTGCTCATTACATAGGACCATTGTAAATCACTGAATACGCGAATTTCATCAGCCTCATCTAGCCCGGCTACTAGGGTGGGCTGTGAGCCAAACCGGCTATGGCGCATCCATAGTACGGCAGGATTACGCTCGGTGATTTCTTCATTAATTAAGTAGCTATAAAAGGAAGACAAAATAGCCAGTTTGGTTTTTAAGGTGGCGTCTGTCATACGATAAGCAAGTTCTACCCCTTCTTGCTTCTTGCCAAGAAAGGGCCGCCACAACGGATTAGGTAAGCGCTCCATCCACTCTTTATTAAGAACAAATTGCGCCACATTACGATAGGCAATTAACTCTTTAGGCGGCGCTAAACAATATTGCACATATTGATTCATGCTATTGCGCGTTAAGTTAAGCGGCGAGCTCTGAGCAACATCAAAACACCAATGCAAAAAGGTGGTGAGCTCAGAGCGATAGCTTTTATAGTTATTGTCATTAAAGCGACTTTCTAGCAGCCAATCCATGGCGTGTTCATAGATAAAGGCCGCATCGGGTACGACAGTCAGCGTTAACTCTGCAATATGTTGGTTAACTTGGCTATTTCCCTCTTCAAGGTATTGGGGAGCGTCAAAAAGCGGCACGGCGAATACAGTCATAAATTCTCTGATGATTACTGAAGCAAAACTTCATGTTATCTAGTGCCGATAAATACAGTTATCGGCATTAACCTTAAAGTGTGAATAGTAAGTGTAAAAGCCGCTTTCTAAAAAGTGGCGTCATTTTACTGAGTACCTCCCTCCTATCTAACATTTTTATCTACAGCGACTTAAGACACCAATTTATACTTGCCTCGCGCCCCCCCTCACACCCTAGCGTGTCACTTCAAAAAGAAAGGTTAACTGTTGGATTTCACCTCGGTGTTCGACATCTAATTTCCAAGCCCACATCATTTCCCGCTCGGTGCAAGCTCCCACTAACACTTGCCCTTTCCAATGGTTAGGTGTTTGTTCTTCTAATAAAGCCGGCAAGGTTCCCATGTACATGCTGTGCCCTTCTAAGCGACTTTTTAACAATTTAACATCTGGCTCTGAGAAGCGAATATTGAGGGTAAAAGGCGTTTCAGGTGCTAAATCTGTGCTCGAAATCCACGCGGTGGCGGTTAAATCTTCCACAACCTGCTCACACTCAGTGTGAGCTATGTCACATAATTGATTAATAGAATTCCCCTTTTCAGGAGCTTTTTCTTCATTTTTATACGTTTTATAAAAAAAAGCGCCCGCTAGAATCAGCAATACGACGAAAATTTGACCGAGTTTGGGGCCGGTAAGACGCTCTCTCATGGCTTTTCCATTCCTGTGTTGTGCACAAAGTGTGACCATTATTGATCTTGATCAAAGCAGTTTTGCATATGCCAAGTTAGTCAGTTAAGTAGTAACGATATTACCGTTTATACTGTTATTTTTTAAGCCAGTCCTTTATCATCCTCCTCGTGCAACCAAGGGCTTCCCACTTCTCGATTCTCATTGTTAACAACAAGTTAATAGAGTGGTGTGAGCTTAGGCGGCCATTAAAATAAATAAGCAGTTGTCTTCAACAATTCTTCCGAAGTGTTCATTTTAACGATCACAGACCTGAATAACAGCAGTGGAAGCGGAACTATAACGATGAGTCAAACTAATAATCAACCAAACTACAATTACACTGTAGTTCGCCAGTTTACGGTCATGACCGTGATCTGGGGCATTGTGGGCATGTCTATAGGTGTGCTAATTGCAGCACAACTAATTTGGCCTGCTCTTAACTTTGAAACGCCTTGGCTAACTTATAGCCGCCTGCGTCCTTTACATACGAATGCGGTTATCTTTGCGTTTGGTGTAAGTGCGCTAATGGGGACGTCTTTTTACGTAGTACAACGCACCTGTCAGGTTCGCCTCTATGGTGGAAAACTGGCGTCGTTTGTATTTTGGGGTTGGCAGTTAATTATCCTTTCGGCAATTATTTCTTTGCCACTAGGATATACCTCCACCAAAGAATACGCCGAACTGGAATGGCCGATTGATATTGCCATTACTGTGGTGTGGGTTGCGTACGCTACCGTGTTCTTCGGGACGCTTTATAAGCGTGCAACGTCGCACATTTATGTAGCTAACTGGTTCTATGGTGGTTTCATTCTTACTATTGCCGTCTTGCACATTGTAAACAGCATGGCCGTTCCAGTGAGCGCCATGAAGTCTTACTCTATGTATGCCGGTGCTGCAGATGCGATGATCCAGTGGTGGTACGGTCATAACGCCGTAGGTTTCCTACTGACTGCAGGTTTCTTAGGTATGATGTATTACTTCGTTCCTAAGCAAGCTGGCCGTCCAGTTTATTCCTATCGTTTGTCTATCGTGCACTTTTGGGCGCTGATCACCCTTTATATCTGGGCAGGCTCACACCATTTGCACTACACCGCCCTCCCCGACTGGGCTCAGTCTTTGGGTATGGTGATGTCTTTGATCCTGTTTGTTCCTTCTTGGGGCGGCATGATTAACGGTATTATGACCTTGTCTGGTGCTTGGCATAAATTACGCTATGACCCTATCTTGCGCTTTTTGATCGTATCCTTGTCGTTCTACGGCATGTCTACCTTTGAAGGCCCAATGATGGCAATCAAAACCGTAAACGCTTTGTCTCACTACACTGACTGGACTGTAGGTCACGTACACTCAGGCGCATTAGGCTGGGTGGCCATGATCTCAATTGGTGCTGTGTATCACTTGATCCCGAACTTGTTCGGTCAAGCACGCATGTACAGCGTTAAGCTCATTAATACGCACTTCTGGTTGGCCACTATTGGTACTGTGTTGTACATCGTATCTATGTGGATCAGTGGTGTTATGCAAGGTCTAATGTGGCGTGCAGTGAACGACGATGGCACCTTGACTTACAGCTTTGTTGAAAGTCTACAAGCTTCGTATCCGTTCTACTTTGTACGTTTCTTAGGCGGCTGCTTCTTCTTAACCGGTATGATACTGATGGCTTATAACGCCTACCGTACCATCAATGCGCCTAAGGGCTCATTGCAAGCCATTCCTCAACCGGCATAAGGAGACGAGTTAATGAAAAACCCTAATAATCGTCACGAGTTGGTCGAAACTAATACCACTTGGTTGATCATTTTTACCGTCATTGCCATTAGCTTTGGTGGTTTGGTGGAGATTATTCCCCAGTTTTTTCAGCAGCAAACAAACGAACCGTTAGAGGGTCTGCGCCCTTATACGGCGTTGGAAATGGAAGGTCGTGACCTCTACATCCGCGATGGATGCCACGTGTGTCACAGCCAAATGATCCGTCCATTCCGTGCTGAAACTGAGCGTTATGGTCAATACTCGTTAGCTGGCGAACACGTTTGGGAGCACCCTTTCCTGTGGGGTTCTAAGCGTACTGGTCCTGATCTGGCCCGTGTGGGCGGTCGTTACTCTGATGACTGGCATCGTGTGCACTTGATTAACCCACGTAACGTGGTGCCTGAGTCAAATATGCCTGCGTTCCCATGGTTAGAGACCAATATCCTGGATGGTAAAGACACCGAAGCTAAATTGCGTTTATTCCGCGATAAGTTTGGCGTGCCTTACACCGATGCGGACATTGCAGGCGCCGAGGCTGCTGTTAAAGGCAAGTCTGAGTTAGACGCTATGGTCGCTTATCTGCAATCGTTGGGCCACGCCCTTAAATAACCGGAGTCGATTATGGATTTCAGTGCCTTGGAAGCAATAAAACCTACTCTTATTGGCTATCAAACTTTATTGCTGTTTGTCATGTTTATTGGCCTAGTTTGGTGGGCATACGGCAGACGACGTAAAGATAAATTTGATGCGATAGCCCACTCCATTTTCGATGAAGATGAAGAAAAGCTGAGTAGTGCCTCTCTAAGGACTGAGCAGGATCGCGCAGGAGCTAATAAAGAATGAATACTTTTTTGAGTGTATTTGTCACCATCATCAGCTTGGGCACCATTTTTGGTTGTTTAGGTCTGCTGATTTGGTGTACTCGCGATAAAATGGGCATGGAAGATGGTGCACCTACTGGCCACTCCTATGATGGCATTACCGAATTGAACAACCCTTTACCAAAGTGGTGGAGCTATTTGTTCATTTTCATGGTGGTGTTCTCCTTGATTTACTTGGCGCTATATCCAGGTTTAGGTAACTTTAAAGGCTTATTAGGCTGGACCAGTTCTAACCAGGATGTACGTTCATTACACGAATATAATGAGGCTGCCGATAAGGCCCGTGAAGACGAGCTGTTTGTGCAGTACGACCGTGAAATGATCAAAGCCGACGAAGTATTTGGTGCAAAGTTTCGTGAATTAATTTTCCCAGCAGGCTACACACCAAAAACAGAACAAGACTTAGATGCAAGCAAGTTTGCTAAGTTGGAAGGTGCGAAGAAGCGTAAGAAGATTGAGCAACTGATCCAAGCGGATAAAGATGCTAACTATCTGCCGATTCCTGACCTTGCACAAAATGACGAAGTGGTGAAAGTGGGCCAGCGTCTATTCTTGCAAACTTGTGCTCAGTGTCATGGCTCTAATGCGCGTGGTGGTACTGGCTTCCCTAACTTAACTGATGATGATTGGTTATATGGTGGCGAGCCAGAGCACATTGTGGCTACCTTGCGCAATGGCCGAAGCGGTGTAATGCCTGCTTGGGGTGATGCACTCGGTGAAGATGGCGTACGTGAAGTGACTACCTATGTGTTAAGCCTGTCTGGTCGTAAAGTTGACCCAGTTGAAGCACAAAAAGGTGAAGCTCGCTTTGCAGTATGTGCCTCCTGTCATGGTGCAGATGGTACTGGTAACATCGCCATGGGTGCTCCTAATTTAACCGATGAAATTTGGTTATATGGGGGCTCACGTGCCGCGATTGAAGATACTATTCGCCACGGCCGTCATGGTGTAATGCCAGCTTGGAAAGACATTTTAGGTGAAGACAAAATTCAATTATTGTCTGCCTATGTGTATAGCCTAAGAAACGATAAGTAAGGCCCTCGGGCTTTGTTATAAAAAAGCCCCGCTTGCCGGGGCTTTTTTTGTTATATTGTCCCTGGGGTCAAGAGCTCCGCCTTTCCTTTTTTGTAGTAGGAATTAATTATGCAACGTCATTGGTACCAACAGTTCTGGCCTTGGTTTTTGATAGTCCTGCCTCTGTGTGCAGTGTCTGCAAGTTTATATACTTTTTACTTAGCCAGTTCAGGAGCTGACTCTATGGTAGTGGATGACTACTATAAAAAAGGACGCGCATATAATAAGGACTTAACCGAGCTTAAACGGGCCGCAGAGTTAAAAATGCTGGCTCACCTATCTTATCAAGATGAACAAGTCACCATTAAGCTCGATGGTGCACACAAGGCGGGGGAAGGAATACGGGTTAACTTTACTCACCCTACCCTTGAGAAAGAAGATCATTTGTTATTTATGACCACAGATGCCTCAGGCGTCTATCGTGCTCGATTAGACACGCCTTTAATTGATGGACCATGGAATTTACAAATTGAAGCCGCAGATGGTACGTGGCGCATTCAAAAGCGCATTAACTTGCCTATTAGCGAGCCTTTGCTGATTAACGCAGGGAGCTAATGATGGATGGCTGTTTTCACTGCGGTGAAGCGCTGCCCAGTGGTCAGCGCTTTGAGCTAACCATAGAGGGTGTGGCTCAACCTTTTTGCTGCCCAGGTTGCTTAGCGGTTGCTGAAACCATTATCGACTGCGGCTTGGCCAGTTATTATCAGCACAGATCGGCGCCGGCTCCTAAAGCCGATGCGGTACCCGATGAGCTTAAAGTGCTCCAACATTATGACTTGGCCGAAATTCAACAAGACTTTGTCATTGATAAAGACAATCTTAAAGAAGTACAGCTGTCGATCTCTGGCATCAGTTGTGCTGCTTGCGCTTGGCTGATCGAACGCCACTTATCCCGTTTGCCAGGGGTGGCATTAATACAAGTTAATACCACCACTGAACGCGCCCGAGTGCGATGGGATGAGCAACACACTAGCTTAAGTAATGTCTTGGCAGGCTTCACCAGTATTGGCTATCAAGCCCGTCCGTTTCAGCCCCACCAACTTGAGCAAGCTTATAATAAAGAAGTAAAAGCTTATCTATTACGTATGGGCGTGGCCGGCATCGCCAGTATGCAGGTCATGATGGTGGCTATCGCCTTATATGAAGACTTATTTCCTAATACTGATGCGGGTTTAGTGTCGTATTTTCGCTGGATAAGTCTGTGGTTGTGTATTCCGGTGATGGGCTATTCTGCCCTGCCCTTTTATCGCAATGCATGGCGAGGCTTAAAAAATCGCGCACTGAACATGGACTTACCGGTGTCGATGGCGATGATTTTTGCTTTTATTGCCTCCGTCTATGCCACTGTCACCGGAACCGGTGATGTGTATTATGAATGCGTGTCCATGTTTGCATTTTTGCTGTTAACGGGGCGATTTCTTGAGATGCGCGCTAAACGCCGCGCCTCTGAAACTACCGCTAACCTAACACTGTTAGTGCCTATGCTGGCAAGAGTGGAAACAGATGAGGGTGAAAGTGAGGTAGCGGCAAAAACGCTGCAAGCAGAGCAAGTGGTGTTGGTGGCCCCTGGAAGTCAAATTCCTGCCGATGCCCTTATTCTTGAGGGCAGTACCAGTATTGATGAGTCCATGCTAACGGGTGAGCATTTACCGGTATTGCGCCATGTGGGCGATACCGTTTTTGCCGGTACCACTAATATTGAGTCGCCACTGCGCTTAAAAGTGCTGCGCAATTTAGCCAATGCGCGCGTATCAGAGATTTTACGTGCCCAAGATGATGCGCTGGCCGAAAAACCAAAAGTGGCTATTTTAGCCGATCAATTATCTCGCTATTTTGTGGCGGCGTTATTAATCGTCACACTGGCAACCTACGTAATCTGGTTACAATTAGACTCAACTAAAGCCTTTTGGATCATGCTATCGGTATTAGTGGCCACCTGCCCTTGTGCTCTTTCTTTAGCCACACCCACTGCATTGACGGTGGCCACCTCTCGTTTAAGTCGCTCTGGCGTATTAGTACGCCGTGCCCATGTGTTAGATACCTTATCCAAAGTCACGCGTATGGTGTTTGATAAAACAGGCACTTTAACGCGGGGGGAAATTAGCTTAATCGACACCCAGCTGTTGGGGGAGCTCGATGAAGCGCAAGCTAAGAGTATTGCTGCGGCCCTAGAAACTCAATCAGAGCACCCTATTGCCCGCGCTTTTAGTCCTTTTTATGATGCGAATTTAAGTGTAAGCCAGCGCACCAACCAAGTAGGACAAGGAGTAACTGGCATAATTGATGGCGTAGAGTGGCGCTTAGGCAGCGGTGCTTGGCTTGCCCCTTTAGAAAAAACCACCGACTTAAGTGTGTATTTGGCCAATGAGTCGGGAGTGGTAGCGCGCTTTAGCTTAGCGGATCCGCTGCGCGAGGAGGCACAAGCGCTCATCAGCCAGTGTCGTGAGCAAGGGATTAGCACCACCATTTTAACCGGCGATAGCTCAGGTCAAGCCGAGCGAGTCGCGAGTCAGTTAGGAGTCGATAAATTGGTTAAACATGCCAGCCCTGACGATAAGCTTAATTATTTACGCGAACGCGATAAAGCCGCAGAAGTCTGCTTAATGGTAGGTGATGGCATTAATGATGCCCCTGTGCTGGCCGGTGCCCATGTGTCGTTCGCCATGGCGGGCGGTACCGACATTGCTAAAAGCAGTGCCGATGCGCTGCTACTTGCCGATGATTTGCGCCATATTTTAACGGCTCGCCACGTATCGGCGCGGTGTAGAGCGGTGATCAAACAAAACTTTAGCTGGGCGTTAGGGTATAACCTGATTATTTTACCCTTAGCCGCCACCGGCCATGTTTCACCTTGGTTTGCCATGGTGGGCATGTCGGTGAGCTCGCTCATTGTCATGACTAATTCATTAAGGCTGGCACGCATATGACAGACGACGTAGAAGTATGGTATTTCATGATACCGGTAGCCATGGTGTTTGTCGGGATTGCGATTGCGCTGTTTTTTTGGTCAGTAAAAAGTGATCAATTTGAAGATCTCGATCGCCACGGCAGTAATATTTTATTTGATGACGATGACTCTGCTCATCAAAAAGCCCAAACTCAGCACCCTTCTACTGAGTCCAGAAAAACGCTGAACAAGGAGCAAGATGAACACTCAGCTTGATGCATGGGCGGCACTATTAATTGGCTTTTTAGGGGCTGGGCATTGTATTGCTATGTGCGGTGGCGTAGCGGCGGCTTTCTCGATGGCGATTCCAAAAGAGCATCGACGCTGGCAATGGCTGTATTTGCTCAGCTATAACGCGGGGCGCATCTTAAGTTATAGCCTTGCTGGAGCACTGGTAGGCGGGGTCTTTGCCAGCCTTGCTGAAGTGAGCATGGGTAAGCAAGCCCTTATTATCTTTCGCTTATTAACCGGCGTCATGATGATTTTATTAGGGCTGTATTTAGCGCGCTGGTGGTTTTTTTTACTCCATCTAGAAAAACTAGGTAATGGCTTATGGCGCTACCTTAAGCCTTATGCAGCGCGTTTTATCCCTTTTAAAAATCCGGTCGCGGCTTTTCCTTTTGGCATGATTTGGGGCTGGCTGCCCTGCGGGCTTGTTTACTCTGCACTCACTTGGAGCGCTGTTTCTGGCGGCGCCCTTGAGGGCGCGCGGGTAATGGCCTTATTTGGGCTAGGTACCTTGCCCACTTTATTAGCCTTAGGCGGATTAGCAGGCCAATTACGCCATTGGCTTAATCATCCACGCTTTCGTCAAACTTCGGGTATTGTGCTGATTATTTATGGTTTTTATACGCTTTACCAAGCCATAAGCTTACTTTACTAATCTATTAAGCCCTGTTATTTGATGCTATGCTCAGGCATTGATACCACAAAAGTGTTGGGCTATGGCAAATCAAATAAAAATCACACAAGCGGCGACCAGTTGCGCAATCCGTTGCCAAGATTGCAGCATCAGCCCCTTGTGCATTCCGCTGGGGCTAAACTCTGATGAGCTGGATAAACTCGATAATATTATTGAGCGTAAAAAGCCGATCCAAAAAGGCCAAGAGCTATTTAAAGCAGGCGAACCGCTAAAGTCTTTATATGCCATTCGTGCTGGGACCGTAAAATCTTATACCATTACCGAGCAAGGTGATGAGCAGATCACCGCGTTTCATCTCGCCGGGGATTTAATCGGCTTTGATGCTATTAATAGTGGTAATCACCCTTCTTTTGCCCAAGCATTAGAAACAGCCATGGTTTGTGAAATTCCTTATGAAGTACTCGATGACTTATCAGGAAAAATGCCCCGCTTACGCCAGCAAATTATGCGCTTAATGAGCAATGAAATTAACGGCGATCAGCAGATGATTTTATTATTATCTAAAAAGACCGCCGAAGAGCGTCTCGCCTCTTTCTTACACGGTCTGTCAACGCGCTTTTCTGAACGTGGCTTTTCTGCTAAAGAGTTTCGCTTATCCATGACGCGCGGCGATATCGGTAACTATTTAGGCTTAACCGTAGAAACGGTCAGTCGATTATTAGGACGCTTTCAAAAGAATGCGCTAATTGAAGTGGACGGCAAATACATTCGCATCTTAGATGCCATCGAGTTAGCCATCTTAGCCGGCGCACCCACTAAGTCTGCTTAAAGCACAGAGCAGCATACATAAGGGGCATATTATGATTAAGTATCAACATATTTTAGTGGTTATTGATCCCACAGCAGATACGCACCCTGCACTACATCGGGCGGTCTCTGTTGCGGCCTTGCAACAGCAAGCTACTATTACTTTGTTTATGCCTATTTATGATTTCTCTTATGAAATGACCTCAATGCTCTCAAGTAATGAACGCCAAGAAATGCGCGAAGGAGTATTACAAGGGCGCCGAGAATGGCTAAAAGAGCTAGTTGCGCCCTACCACGATGGCAATATTAAATTTCACCTTGAAGTGGTATGGCATAGCCGCCCTTTTGAAGCCATTATTCAACAGGTTATGGATGCCGGTCACGATTTGGTTGTTAAGAGTAGCCACAAACACAGTGCCATTCAGACGTTTATTTTTACCCCCACCGATTGGCATTTGCTACGAAAATGCCCCTGCCCAGTATTGTTAGTAAAAGAGCGCCAATGGCCGATGGGCGGTAATGTATTAGCCGCTATCAACTGTGCCGTTGAAGATGAAGAGCAAGTAAACTTAAACAATAAAATTATTAGCGAAAGTGGCGAAGTCGCGCGTTTATTAAATGCCCAACTGCATGTGGTTAACGCCTACCCTTTTACACCGGTTAATATGGCTCTTGAGCTTCCAGACTTTGATCCTAATGCCTATAACGCCGCAGTAAAACAACTGCATGAAAAAGCGTTAGCGGAATATGGCGCGCGCTTTTCACTGGCGCCTGAACGGCTCCATCTTGAAGAAGGCTTAGCCGAAGAAGTCATTCCTCACTGCGCCGAGCTTATTAATGCCAGCTTAGTGATTTTAGGAACAGCCGGTCGCACCGGTTTGTCCGCCGCCTTATTAGGTAATACAGCTGAGCAAGTAGTCGATAAACTTAGCTGCGATATTTTAGTAATGCGTGCGAGTGGCGAGCCTTCGCTCGTTGGCTAAATTAGCCTAATTCCTCTCGTTATCTTGCCCTCATGGCGCCAAGCACTATAATGACCCCAGTTTTTCTGCTGGGGTTATTATGACTGCGCCATCCACTTCTACTTCGCCTTTAGAAACGGCGGCTTTCGCTAAACTACAAAAACGCTTGCGCCATAATATGGGGCAAGCGATCGCTGACTTCAATATGATTGAAGACCAAGATAAGATCATGGTGTGCTTATCGGGCGGCAAAGACAGTTATGCCCTTCTAGACTTACTGCTTAATCTTAAAAGTCGTGCGCCTATCCATTTTGATATTATTGCCGTTAACTTGGATCAAAAGCAGCCCGGTTTTCCCGAGCAGGTATTGCCCACTTACCTCACCGAGCTTGGCGTAGAGTTTAAGATAGTAGAAGAAGATACCTATTCGGTAGTGACCGATAAAATCGAGGCTGGTAAAACCACCTGTGCATTATGCTCACGACTGCGCCGAGCTATTTTATATCGTACGGCGGCTGAGCTGGGTGCCACTAAAATTGCGCTTGGCCACCACCGCGATGATATTTTAGAAACGCTTATGCTCAATATGTTTTATGGCGGCACTATGAAGTCGATGCCACCTAAATTAGTGAGCGATAACGGCCAGCATGTGGTTATTCGCCCGCTGGCCTATTGTAAAGAAAAAGACATTATTGAATTTGCTCACGCTAAAGCCTTTCCTATTATTCCTTGTAATTTGTGTGGCTCCCAAGAAAATCTACAACGCCAGAACATTAAGGCGATGTTAACTGACTGGGATCAGCGTTTTCCTGGGCGTATTGAAAGTATGTTTCGTTCACTGCGCAATGTGGTGCCCTCGCACTTATTAGATAATGAACAGTTTGACTTTAAACACATTAGCCGCGAGTCAGGAATCATTGATGGTGGGGATCTCGGCTTTGATAAACCTGAATTACCCCATCGCTTTGTAGATGAGCAGACTAATGATCTGGGAGAGCGCCTTAGTATAGTAGAGATTAAATAGCGACTCTTTCTCTATCAAGCTCATTAAAAACCAGCCAGTGATAGCTGGTTTTTAATATTTACCTTCCCTTACATAAGTCATTAAAACCAAGGAGTAATGCGCACCTTTGGCAAGTCGAGCTGACCTGACTCAGCCAATTGACTTTGACTAAGTTTAAGCTGATTTTCACCTTGTATTAACGTATCAGGCTGGGCAGGGTTAAGTTTAATGCCTTGCAAGTCAGGTACAAAGTACTTACCAGGCCAACCAGCCATGGTTTGTAATAACTGATACATATCGGCTTCCACCTCCCTCAAGGCGGCCATGTTAGTAGTGCCCTGTTCTAAATTAGCTTGAATTTGAATGGAAATATCACACTGGGTATCTTCCACTACTTCTAGCACCACCCGTGCCTTATCCAGATCCAGCTCTTTATCTTTGGTTAGCGTAAATTGACCATGCGCTAAGACATTAACCTCGCCGCGAACTTCTTCGTCAACCAAGATAGCCCCCGAGGTTATGGTACACAGCCCTTCGCCATCATAACGGCTTAAATAAAATCCAAGCTGCGCTTGCTCTACTTTGGCTTTATCTACTTTAGCCATGTATTTATAAAAGCCGCTATAGTCCATTTCTAAGGTGGTGGCGTGCAATGTACTTGAGGCAAAGACGGCGATCAGAGGTAAAATGAGAGCAAACTTCATGCTTGAAAATTATCCTTGCTGTTATTTAATGCAGAAGCAGACGAAGTGGCGACTTGCCCTTCAACACCACATACTTCCCGATAGATAATGCCTTTAGTCACCATATATAAGGGGGCGACCCAAATTAGTAACAGCCCTAAACTTAATATAGCCATAATGAATAGCGCTAAAAAGACCAGCTGAATGGCAAGTAATTGCAGCCATTGGCGAGCAAATAGTTTTAAAGAAGTGGCAATAGCGTCCAGTGGCGTTAAGCCTTTTTCTAGAATTAATGGATAAGTAAACATTAATGCCACACTGAGTAATAGCATGGGCACCAGCGATAATACCGGCGGCAAACCCAACAAAGGTAATAAAGACATCAGTCCAGCACTAATAAAGCCCATTAATAAGCTTGCCAAGGCGAGGGGCAATAAGTAGCCGTAATAATTAAATATTTGATTAGCACGCACCGGCTTATCAACGGCACGAAAGATGCCTAGCATGTCGAGTGCCGCAGTCATGGGCGCGAGCGCCATAGTGATAATGAGATTAAATACGCTTAATTGCCAAGAGGCTGTGTCTGGTTCAGGCACTAGGCGCACCGATAATTGACTGAGTACCAGCCAGCAGCCCGCTACCCCCAGCGCAGCCAAAATAAGAGCCATCTTAGCCCCATAAATGCGCGCCCAAGCTTCTTGGAAAATAGCTTTAGGCGTTAAGGTAAAGCCCCCTTGGAGCGACTGTTGCAGTCGAGTAAAGCCAAGTTTATTCATGAAAAAAGTTACTCTTACTTAAGAAGTCACCATTGTAACGAAAACAACTTCATTAGGCATTAAACGCCGTGCTTAATCCGTCGCATACAATAATGCCGCTAGCGAGTGCGCGTAGCGGCATTAACGTCAATAAGCCGCTTTAGTTAGCGAGCGAGACTGGGCTCACGCACCATACCGGCCAACTGTAACCAATACCCGTTACACTCATCTGCGCCAAGCGGGTGTGGCGCACTGCCATCTTGGTTGTTTACAAATTTATTAAGCCAATCAAAAGTGCCCTCACTTTGAGGACTAATGCGCACTATATCTACCTCTTTACCTAAATGAGGCAGTTGATTAATTAAGTTATAGCGCGCGCCCGATAAGGTCTGAATACCATTGAGCACAAACACTTCTTGGCCGTCTTGGCTAGTTACTTTGCGCCCCTGTGGATATTTAATACAGCACAACTCGCACTGATCTTTATAGCGTTGTTCAGAGCGTGCGGTAAAACAGCGCGCTGACCAAGCAAGCGGCAAATGGCCAAAGGCGAACAGTTCAGTTTCAAAACGATGGCGCTGTGGCTGTAACAATGGATCATTCAGCAGTTTTTTTACGTTATCTTGAGATAATTCTACCGGCATTACCCAACGTTGCATGCCTAAACTTAGGAGATGATGCAAACTCTGTGCATTATAAATGCTAACTGGAGCACCACAAATAAAGGGCAAACGGTGCTCGTGTAATAAGCCAATAGCCCCGACGTCATTAGCTTCAATGAGAAAGTCGCCATTATCACAATAGCGCTTAAGCTCACGTAACTCTGACGGTGCTTCTAATAAGGTCATGGTTGATAGACACACTTGCTTGCCCGCTTCGCGCAGCATGTGGGCCAACGCCATATAATCATCAAACTTAAGCTCTCGGCGTTTACTGCACACCGTTTCGCCAAGATACACAATGTCGACCCGACTGTCGGCGGCCGTTTGGTAAAATGTCTGCATGGTTTGTTTTGGCCAATAAAATAATACGGGCCCTAGAGAAAACTTCATCGCTCATCCTTATACCTGCTTCATCTTACAGGTTTAGTATTATTTCCAACTGCGGTGATAGGCGCCTAAGGTGGTTTGGCTACCTTCAGATAATCCCGCTAACGTGTGTTGCCACTGCTCAGCCACTTTAAAATCATCAGGCGAGGCTAATAACAGATCGATGGCTGAGCGCCACACGCGCGTAATGCTGGCTACATAAGCAGGCGAACGTTGGCGGCCTTCTATTTTTAGCGACGCGATACCCTCTCGGTATAATTCGGGCAAAATATCTAGGGTATTTAAACTGGTGGGCTCTTCTAAAGGGTGGTAAAGAGTATCATCGACAATAAAGCGACCTTTACATAAGGTGGGATAGCCGGCGTTTTCTTCTGGTTGAAACCGATCAATAAGCACATTATTGAGGCTGGCATCCAATACGCCGTTTTTTTCTTCCCAACGCACATGGGAAGCAGGAGAGCACACGCCGGCCGTGTTGGGCGACTCACCTGTCATATAGGAGCTTAAGTAGCAGCGCCCTTCTGCCATAATACACAGGCTGCCAAAGGCAAAAACCTCTAAGTCGATATCAGTACTTTGTGCCAGTGCGCGTACTTGGTTCATCGCAAGCACCCGTGGCAAGACGATGCGCTTTACGCCAAATTGAGTTTGGTAAAAATCAATGGCTGCTTTATTAGTGGTAGAGGCTTGTACCGATAAGTGGATTTCTTGCTCTGGGTACTGAGTACTGATGTAACTTAACAGCGCTATATCAGCCACAATTAGCACATCCACCTTAGCCGCCACTGCCGTATCTACGGCGCGTTGCCAATGGGAAAATTCAGCGGCTTGGGCAAAAGTGTTAATGGCTAAGTGCAATTTTTTACCGTGTTTATGCACATAATCGACTGCATCGCGCAAACCATGAGCATCAATATTTAAGCCAGCAAAATGCCTAGCGTTAGTTTTGTCTTTTAAGCCCACATAAACCGCATCTGCCCCGTTCTCAATGGCAGCTTTTAAAGCAGGCACACTGCCTGCAGGACACAATAGCTCCATAACGCCCTCTTCAATAATTACTTGATTTACATTAATGCTCAGCCAATGGGATTTGTTATCTTCATGGCACTTTATTCTTTTAGTGAGTTAAGTTGTATGAATGCCAAACAGTTTTTAATTCATAATGTGCTAAATACGCTGCCCAAAGTGGCCAAACACACCGTTAATTGGCTGCCCCCTATTGCTTGCCAGTTCACTTTAGAGCGGTTATTTAACCAGTTCTTTAAAAAAGAGCTGGCGGGCGGGGATCTGCAGTTTATGGAGCAAAAATGGGTACGCGTGAAAGTACAAGATCTTAACGTTCATTTTTCCATCTCAGTCGTTAATCACCATCAACAGCCCAGCCTTAAGGTACAACCTCACTTAACTGAGGCAGATGTGGCGCTGGCCGGTGATATGGAAGACTTAATGTTGTTAATGACCCAACAAGTGGATCCCGACACCTTGTTCTTTCGCCGCAAACTCAGCCTTAGCGGTGATACCGAGTTGGGCTTGCAGCTTAAAAACTTTCTCGACACCATTGAGCTGCAAACCCATTTACCCGCCTTCGCTCACCAGTGGTCTAGCCTGCTCGCCGAACAACTGATGGATCGCCACCACAAACGGGCGGCTTAACTCGCCTTGGCGACGGGGATTTGTTGTTGAGAGTCGCGGTGATAATGGCGCAGGGCATGCTCTTTACGTCGCCCTGCGCTATAAGCAGAGACGCGCTTTAAGTAGCCAATCACTCGCGAGGCATGATCTATATCTAGTGACTGACACGCAGAGCAGCGAGCCAGCGTGCGCTTATCTATGTGCTCACACTCATTACAAATGGTAATTTTTACGTTGATACAAAAGTAATTACAGCCAGTACGAGCAGCAATATTAAACAAGGCTAAGTAACCCGCACTAGAGAGCGCTTCTTCAAGGTTAAGATGCAGTGCCGAGCCGCCATCGAGATAGTCTATTAGCTCTCTCCCATGCAACATAAACTTATCAAGCGCATTGGTCTCTTCATCTTCAACGATATAAAAATAAGAGTTATAACAATCGCGAGACACTAAATAGCCATCATTGGCATCCCACTGGGCATTTTTAACGCCTAAGTTTTCAGCGGGTACAAATTCAGTATTAAACATGTAGCCAAACTCAGCTTTAGCTAGCTTGTTAGCATCATAAATCACCTTTAAATGCCGGCGCACAAAGTCTTTATAGGGGGCATTGTTACCCACACTAATGCCTTGGGACTCCGCCGCCTCGGCCATGCCATTAATACCAATGGTTAAAAATTGCTTATCTAAACTAATAAAGCCTGCCTCGTATACTGTGAGTAAGCCCGCCGCTAAGTAATCCTCCATAAGGTGGCGATAGGCCACTTGATATTGATGGATTTTACGAAGCTCCACCGCTAAGTCTCGGCCATCTTGTACTAAGCGATTCATGTTAATGGTAATCACATTAATAGAGCCAGTTGCCACGCCGCCGGCACCCAGCGTATAGGAAAAGGTGTTGTCGGCAATTTCACTGCGCAACCGACAGCAAGATGCAAGCGAGTCGGCGTTATCAGATAAGTAGACAAAAAACGAGCTGCCTTTGGCCATATGGTCGGCCATTTCTTTGGCAAACACTTGGTCTTTGCACTCGTTTTCGTGAGTTAGCATAGCGGCCGTGACCACTGGGAAAGTGAGAATGGTTTTACTGCGCTCGTCATTAAACCAATCAAGAAAGAAGTTTTGTAACTGGGCAACACTTGACCAGCTCGGCTTGGTGAAGTCAGGGAACACAAACTCGCCAAACATACTGTCAAAATAATAACGGTCGTACAGTGAGATATTCCAAAATACACTTTGGTAACCGCGCGCCGCTGCAGGCTGATTCAGTGCATACACGACATGCTGTAAGTGATTAGCAATGTGCTTAGGATGGGTATTGAGATAATCGTCGCCATAATCACGGCGCGCAAAATAATCAAAATAAGTTAAAAATTCAACGGTCGCGACCGCGCCGGCAAATTGAGCACTGACCGCAAACACAAAGTTCACGAAGGTGCCGCAAAATGATTCTAAGTGTTTAGGACCTTGAGACTCGCCGCCAAGCTTAGTCAGACCATCTCGTAAAAAAGGATACATAGTCACTGACACACAATAAGGCTTTAAGCTGGTCTCATCGTGGACATAAATTTCATGGTCTTCAATTTGGCGTACATACTCGGCAGCCAAGTCCTCCCCAAACAGCGCACTTATTTTGTTACTCACTTGGGCGCGATTAACTTGTACAAAAAAGTCTTTCATTAATTCTGTTTCTAATGTGGCCACGTTTTTTTGAGTCACATTAGCGTTAGCATCCATCTTAGAGCCATCGGCAGCATTCTCAGCCTGCAAATAGTCTTGAATAAATTGCAACTTATTATCAATTTGCCCTTCGGTAAGTCGTAACATAATTTCTCTCTCGTTAATGACAGCGGCGAAACGGTTATGGCGCTCGCCAAAAGTGCTGGTTTAAACATGCTCCACTGGCGAGGTGGACAAAGCGCTGGTTGGTATTAGGGCTATCAAGCCCGCCTAAGGCGGCGATCCAAGGACCCGTCTTAAGATAATCCAGCTCTGCTTGCAGCTCGCCAGAAACCGTGTCTAAGCCAGTGTAGAGGCAAGTTTTTAACCCTTTCTCCTTAGCCAAGCGCAATAAGGGTAAGAGTGCATGAGGTTGCCATTCGCCTCCTAAAAACAGCACGCAGCTAATCAAGTCTTGATACAGCATCAGTCGCGCTAATAAATAGTCTTGAGTTAGGGCTTGCCCACTGCCTTTAGGCCAAGTATCTACGCTATGGCATCCCTTACATCCCACCGGACAACCGGAGATGGTGTAAGCGAGAGAGGTTTCTCCCGGGACTTCTTGCCACACTATCTGCTCATGGCTGTAATGCAAAACCATCTCAAAACCCCATATATTGTGTTTAATAATTTATTAAGCACTAAATGTGGTGATCACCATAGACCTACTGTTTTTTGCAGGATTGATCTAAATCAAGCAAATGCTGCTTGTAAGACTCAATTTTCAGCTTAAAAATGCGCGTTTTTTGTAGATTAAACACTCACTAACCTGCAACGCTATAAGCCACACAGGGAGCGAGATTTCAGCCCTGCTCGGTGTGAGAGATAAAAATTTAGGGTGTTTTTTAAGATTTTTGCTTAAGGATCGTGCTTAACATGAGGAAATGTTGGCAAATAACACGCTAGAAAATAACGCAATATCATTACGATGCAGGCGCGATGCGCTACGCTGAAAGCAGCAAGCTATAGAGCGGGTTATAACTAAGTTGAAAAAACGTTAACAATTACATCTTGCAGGGCGTTATTAAAGTACGCAAACTAAAAACTTCGCGCATAACTATAGGGATTGGTATGTATCGCACGCATTTTATTACACTATCTATTATTATTTTAAGTTTGTTAGCTGTTGCCACTATTTACTGGCCACCGAGTTTGTATTTATTAATCCTGGGTGTGGCATTAACGATTGTTGGAGTCAGAGATCTTAGCTCTTCAACTAACGTATTAAATAATTACCCAGTGATCGGCCACTTACGCTACTTACTGGAATTTATCCGCCCCGAATTACGCCAATATTTTTTTGAGTCAGAATTTAGTGGCCGCCCTTTTAATCGCATGCAACGCACTTTAATCGAGCACAGAGCCGCTAATAAATCCGATGCTTCCCCTTTTGGCACCCTGTATGATTTTGATGCGCCGGGTTTTAATTACGCCGAACACAGCTTAGCCCCTAAAGAAGTGCCCAGTGAGGTGCTGCGCATTAAGGTTGGCGGCCCGCAGTGCAGCCAGCCTTATTTAGCCTCGCGATTAAATATTTCGGCCATGAGCTTTGGTGCGCTGTCGGCGCCGGCGGTTTCAGCTCTTAATTTAGGGGCCGCGCGCGGTGGATTTGCGCATAACACCGGTGAGGGCAGCATTAGCCCTTATCATTTAGAGCACAATGGTGATTTGATCTGGCAGATTGGGACGGCTTACTTTGGTTGTCGTACCCCTGAGGGGCGTTTTTCCCCTGATTTATTCGCAGAAAAAGCGCAACTTAAGCAAGTAAAAATGATTGAACTTAAGCTTAGCCAAGGCGCTAAGCCGGCTCATGGCGGCTTGTTATTAGCCAGTAAAATAACGCCAGAAATCGCCGATACCCGCCTTATTCAATTGGGTAAAGACTGTGTGTCACCACCGAGTCATAGTGAATTTAGCACGCCCATTGGTTTATTGAAGTTTGTAGAGCAATTACGCGCACTATCGGGCGGTAAGCCAGTAGGCTTTAAGATGTGTTTAGGAAAACGCTCTGAGTTTTTAAGTATTTGTAAAGCAATGTTAGAAACAGGTATTTTGCCTGACTTTATTACCATTGATGGCGCTGAAGGTGGCACAGGTGCGGCACCCCAAGAGTTTTCGGACAGTTTAGGAAATTATATTAATGAGGCGCTGCCCTTTGTAAATCAATGTCTAATTGGGGTAGGCCTAAGAGAGCATATTCGCTTAATAGCCAGCGGTAAGGTGGCGCTGGGCTTTGATTTAGTTTTAAAGTCAGCATTAGGTGCGGATATGTTTAATGCGGCGCGCCCCTTTATGTTTTCATTAGGCTGTATACAAGCGCGGCGTTGTCATACTAATGAATGCCCAACCGGTGTCACCACCCAAGATCCTAGTCGTAATAAAGCGATTAAGGTAGATGAAAAAGGCATAGCGGTCAGCCATTACCATACTAATACCTTAAATGCATTTAGGGAGTTAGTGGGCGCAATGGGATTAGATCATCCCGATAAGTTAACTCCTGCAATGATTTATCACCGCCAAGAATATGCCAGAGCGCAGCCATTTATATTGTCTGTCGATACTTTATTGCCTAAGCAGCTCCTCGGTGAGGATATTCCCGCCTCTTATGCCGAGCTGTGGCAGGCAGCAAGTGCTGAGCAATTTTAATCGTTAACCCTTACCTAAAAAGCCAGCCATCGTCTGGCTTTTTATTGGCTTAATAATTGCTCCACATACTTCACTACTTCCACCGTAGCTAGGCCATAGATATGCTCGGCAAAATGGCTTTTGCCGTGGCTGGGCTCGAGATTAATTTCTAAGGTATGGGCATGGTGCATGGCGGCCTCATGCACTAAGCCGGCCGCTGGATAGACGTTGCCTGAGGTCCCTATTGAGATAAATAAAGCGGCTTCACTTAAGGCGTGATAAATTTTATCTAATAATAAAGGCATTTCACCAAACCACACCACATGCGGGCGCAGCTGCTCAGGAAACTGACAGCATTGGCACAAATCTGTGTTATGTAAATCACCAGGCCAATCTATGGTTTGATTGCTGTGAGGGCAGCGGGCTTTAAGCAGCTCGCCATGCATATGCAATACATTGCTACTGCCTGCGCGCTCATGCAGATCATCTATATTTTGCGTGACGACTGTAACCGTACTAGGCCAATTTGCTTCCAACTTAGCTAAGGCAAGATGAGCCGCATTGGGTTCAACGGTGTGCAGTAGCTGGCGGCGATCATTATAAAATTGATTCACTAATTGCGGATCGCGCTCAAAGCCCTCGGGAGTGGCCACATCTTCAATGCGGTGCTCTTCCCATAAGCCATCACTGGCTCTAAATGTTCTGATCCCTGACTCAGCCGAAATTCCCGCGCCGGTGAGGATCACAATATTACCTTTGCGCACAGGTCAGTCCTTTTTTTCGATTACTCTTAACATGAGCCATAGGCTAACAGCAGGCCCTAGCCGCTGCCAATAAGGCCTTAGTCTTAATTAAAGGGCGGCTAAAGTAATAGTCCTCTTTGCCCTGCCCTTTAGTGTATAAAAAAAGCCAGGCTGAGCGCCTGGCTTATCTTATTTATCAGCCTCATTAGCTTTAGGTGGCGCAATATTTTCAACGCGCGCTTTAAGCTTTTGCCCGGGTCTAAATGTCACCACACGACGGGCAGAAATGGGTATGTCTTCACCGGTTTTAGGATTGCGCCCTGGCCGTTCGGCTTTATTGCGCAATTCAAAATTACCAAACCCTGAAATTTTCACTTGTTCACCTTGCTCTAAGGCTAAGCGGATCTCTTCAAAGAAGGCTTCCACCATCTCCTTCGAGTCTCGCTTAGATAACCCCAGATCGTTAAACAAATGTTCGGCTAAATCGGCTTTAGTTAAGGCCATATTAATCCCTCAAGGATGCACTGAACTCATCCGAAAGTGCCGAAACGATGCGTGCAACTGTATCGGCAATTTCTTTTTCTTCCAAGGTACGATGCGTATCTTGCAATATCAAGCTAAGCGCTAAGCTCTTCTTGTTGTCACTAATACCCTCACCTTGGTATACGTCGAACAAGTTTAAGCCAACCAATTGATTTCCGCCAACTTTCCTAACTAAATCAAGGATATCGCCTGCAGCTACCTCAGTATTTACTACCAATGCTAAGTCGCGACGATTAGCGGGGAAGCGCGATATTTCAACGGCTTCGGGCACATGGCGCTGAGTAAGTGCGCTAAGCTCAATTTCAAAGACATAGGCTTGTGACTTAAGCCCAAGTTTCTTTAATAAGCTAGGGTGTAAGGTGCCTAGTACCCCTACTTCTTGGCCTTTATATAACACAGCGGCTGCTTGGCCGGGGTGCAGGCTAGTGATATCGGTGCGCACTAGGCTAAAGTCTAATTCATGACCACTAATGGCAATCAGTGATTCTAGATCGCCCTTAATATCAAAAAAATCAGCCGCCTTTTGGCTAATATCCCAATGCTCACCATGCACAGTGCCCATAATTAGCCCTGCTAATTTAGGCGTTTGCTTAACGCCGTTTTCAGCGTTGTCATCGGGTACAAAAGTCAGCCCTTGTTCAAAAAACCGTAACCGCGATTGCTGGCGATTTTGGTTATATACCGCCGCTTGAATTAATCCAGGCCATAAAGACACCCGCATTGCTGACATATCCGCGGCTATGGGGTTAGGTAACACCATGGCCTTAACGTTAGGGAATAATAATTGCTGCTGTGCGGGATCTACAAAGCTATAAGTAATGGCTTCTTGATAACCTAAATCAACCAATGCTTCTTTTAAGCGATTAAGGGGCAGCCTAGCTTCACTATGTTTAGACATAGTTAAGCCCGCCACCGGCGCTTGATTAGGAATATTGTTATAGCCATAGACTCGGGCTACTTCTTCTATCAAGTCTTCTTCGATGCTGATATCAAAGCGATAACTCGGCACTTGAGCCTGCCAGCCCTCGGCTGTTTTGGTCACGTTTAAGCCAAGGCGGCTGAGCATGTCGGTCACTTGCTCGGCATCGATCTCAATGCCGATGGTGCTATTTAGCTTGCTATGGCGCAAAGTGACTTTTTTGGCGCTGGGTAAGTGTGACTCAGAGACAGCTTCCACGATCGGCCCTGCTTGGCCACCACAAATGTCGAGCAATAAGGCAGTCGCACGCTCCATCACTTTTTGTTGCAGCTGATAATCTACGCCGCGCTCAAAGCGATGAGAAGAGTCGGTATGCAAACCATAACTGCGCGCGCGTCCCGTAATGGCAAGCGGATTAAAAAACGCGCACTCTAATAATACATCTTGAGTAGTGTCGGTTACTCCTGTGGCTTTACCACCAAAAATACCCGCCATTGCAATGGCTTGCTCGTTATCGGCAATCACTAAGGTGTCGCTATTTAAGCTCACTTCTTGGCCATCGAGTAGCACTAGCTTTTCATCTTGTTCAGCTAAGCGCACATTAATGTCGCCACTAAGAGTGCTTAGATCGAAGGCATGCATCGGCTGGCCCCACTCAATCAGCACAAAGTTAGTGACATCGACCACAGGGTCAATCGCGCGCAGGCCGCTACGACGCAGTTTTTCTTGCATCCATAGTGGTGTGGTGGCATTCATATTAATATTTTTAACCACTCGCGATAAATAACGAGGGCAGGCATCCGGTGCGCTTACATTGATGGCTACGCTTTCTTCAATAGCGGTAGGCACGGCGTTAATCTCTGGCCAGTTAACAGCAGTTTGCGTTAACACACCCACTTCACGAGCGACACCGGCCATGCTTAAGCAATCGGCGCGATTAGGCGTAAGATCAATCTCAATGATGCTGTCATTAAGCTGCAAGTACTCGCGAACACATTCGCCAATAGGGGCATCTTGAGGCAGTTCAATAATACCGCTAGAGTCGAGATCGATGCCCAGCTCACCATAAGAGCACAGCATGCCATTAGAGGCTTGACCGCGCAGCTTGGCTTTTTTAATTTTAAAATCACCCGGTAACACCGCACCGACCACGGCGACCGCCACTTTTAAGCCAGTGCGACAATTAGGCGCTCCGCACACGATATCGAGTAATTCATCATGACCGACATTGACTTTGGTCACTTGTAATTTATCAGCATCGGGGTGTTGGGCGCATTCCACCACTTCCCCTACGACCACTTGATTAAAATCACCGGCGACGGGTTCAATGCCATCGACTTCCAGACCCGCCATGGTAATGAGCTCAGCCAGTACTTCTTTGCTTAGACCTGGGTTTACCCACTCATCTAGCCATGTTGTTGAAAATTTCATGTTAGTTCCCGTCGCTTAACTAAATTGCTTAAGAAAACGTAAGTCGTTTTCGAAAAAGGCACGCAAGTCGTTCACGCCATAACGCAACATAGTGAGTCGCTCCACGCCCATACCAAAGGCAAAACCGCTGTAGCGTTCAGGATCTATGCCCACCGAGCGCAGCACATTCGGGTGCACCATGCCGCAACCTAACACTTCTAGCCATTTACCGTTTTTACCCATCACGTCCACTTCGGCGCTGGGCTCGGTAAAGGGGAAGTAGGAGGGACGAAAACGAATTTCTAAATCTTCTTCGAAGAAGTTATGCAAAAAGTCATGCAACACGCCTTTTAATTGAGCGAAGCTGACATGTTCATCGACCAAGAGCCCTTCCACTTGATGGAACATGGGAGTATGAGTTTGATCGTAATCGTTACGATAGACGCGACCTGGCGAAATAATGCGAATAGGTGGCGTTTGATGTTGCATGGTGCGAATTTGCACGCCCGAGGTTTGAGTGCGCAGCATTAAGTCGGGATTAAAATAAAAGGTGTCATGATCAGCGCGCGCGGGGTGGTGTGCAGGAATATTGAGCGCATCAAAATTATGAAAACCGTCTTCAATTTCTGGACCTTCAGCCACTTGAAAACCAAGCTCGCCAAAAAAAGACTCGATACGCTTAATAGTACGGCTCACCGGATGCAGTCCGCCTATCGCTTGGCGACGCCCGGGCAAACTAATATCTAAGGTTTCTGAGGCCAATTTTTGATTTAACTCGGCAAGCTGCAACGCTTCACGCTTGCTATTTAGCGCATCATTCACCGCTTGCTTGGCACGGTTTATCACTTGACCCGCAGCCGGGCGCTCTTCGGCAGACAACTTACCCAGTGCTTTTGATTGTTCGGTAAAAATGCCTTTTTTACCCATATAGTGCACCCGGATGTCATCCAGCTCGGCGGCGGTGGCGACGGCCAGGATCTCCGCCTGTGCTTTGACGATTACGTCTTGCAGCTGATCCATGTATTCCTCTTGCTTGCCCGCATATGCAGGCACGTAAAAAATTTGAAGAGCTTGATAATAAAGGATTTATGACTTTTCTGCTACCGTTCTACCTAGTAGCAACAACAAAAAAGGAGGCCAAGGCCTCCTTTTTTAGTGCATCGACTTAACGATTATGCAGCCAACGCTTCTTTTGCTTTGCTAACCAAAGCGGTGAAAGTGGTCTTATCGTGTACGGCGATATCAGCCAAAATCTTACGGTCGATTTCAACAGAGGCTTTTTTCAAGCCATTGATGAAGCGGCTGTAAGATAAACCGTTCTGACGGCTTGCAGCGTTAATACGCGCAATCCACAGCTGACGGAACTGACGTTTTTTAGCACGACGGTCACGGTATGCATATTGACCGGCTTTAGTTACTGCTTGAACCGCTACGCGATATACGCGTGAACGAGCGCCGTAATAACCTTTAGCTTGCTTTAGTACTTTTTTGTGACGAGCGCGAGCGGTCACACCACGTTTAACTCTTGCCATGATCTAATATCCTCTTAAGCGTAGGGCAGCATTGAATGAACTTGTGCAACATCAGATGCTGCAACCAAGTTAGTTCCACGTAGGTGGCGCTTACGCTTGGTGCTCTTCTTAGTCAGGATATGGCTGGTGTGTGATTGTTTACACTTAAAACCACTCGCGGTTTTCTTAAAGCGCTTAGCAGCGCCTTTATTCGATTTCATCTTCGGCATAACAACTCCGCATTGTTAATAACAACAAACAGTTAAGGTGAGCTGAGCGAATTGCCCAGCTACTTGCAAAACCTTACTGTTTTTTCTTTGGGGCTAGCACCATGACTGCTTGGCGGCCTTCCATTTTAGGGAATGCCTCCACGACGGCCAATTCATCTAAATCCGCTTTAATACGGTTTAGCAAATCAAACCCAAGGTCTTGGTGCGCCATTTCACGACCGCGAAAACGCAGTGTGATTTTGGCTTTGTTGCCCTCTTCTAAAAAGCGAACCAGGTTGCGTAGCTTTACCTGGTAGTCGCCATCATCAGTGCCAGGGCGGAACTTCATTTCCTTTACCTGGATCTGTTTTTGTTTTTTCTTCTGTTCTTTAGTCGCCTTACTCTTCTCGTAGAGAAATTTACCGTAATCCATCAAACGGCAAACAGGCGGTTCGGCATTGGGACTGATCTCAACTAGGTCAACACCGGCAGTGGCAGCAATTTCTAGTGCCTCTGCGATAGGGACCACGCCCATAGGATCGCCTTCCAGGCCGACTAAGCGAACTTCTGGTAGTCGGATCTCTTCATTCAGTCGATTGCGAGGAGCTGGTTTGCTCCCTCTTTTAGCGCCTTTTATAACCTATCCTCCACTGTTTTCTTTCCGCGAGTTTGGACTTCTTGCTGTATTAGCAAGCTCAGCTCTCCAACATCGAAGACGCCTAAATCCAGGCCTTTCCGGGTACGAACCGCTACTTTGCCGGCTTCGACTTCTTTGTCGCCACAAACCAGCATGAAAGGTACCCGCTTCAGAGTGTGCTCGCGGATTTTAAAGCCTATTTTCTCATTTCTCAAGTCCGCTTTAGCTCTAATGCCAAGATTATTCAGACTTTTGCTGAGATTGAGTGCGTAATCTGCCTGATTATCGGTAATATTGAGCACTACCACCTGAGTGGGAGCTAACCAAGTCGGGAACAGACCTGCGTATTCTTCAATCAGAATACCGATAAAACGCTCGATCGAGCCTAGGATAGCACGGTGAATCATAACCGGCACGTGGCGTTCGTTGTCTTCACCCACATAACTGGCGTTCAAACGTCCAGGCAAAGCAAAATCGAGTTGTATAGTACCACATTGCCACGCCCGATTCAGGCAGTCATGGAGCGTAAACTCAATTTTAGGACCATAGAAGGCGCCTTCACCCGGTTGTAAGACATACTCTATATTCGCCGCAGTGAGGGCTTCTTGTAATGCAAGCTCCGCAGAGTCCCAAGCTTCATCGCTGCCAATACGCTCTTCTGGGCGGGTAGAGAGTTTAACGGCGATATCGGTAAAGCCAAAGGTTTGGTAGGTGTCATACACCAGCTTTATACAATCAGACACTTCTGACTGCACCTGCTCTTCGGTACAAAAGATATGGGCATCATCTTGGGTAAAGCCACGCACCCGCATTAAGCCGTGTAACGCGCCACTGGGCTCATTACGGTGGCAGCTACCAAACTCACCCATACGCAGCGGCAAGTCACGATAGGACTTTAAACCTTGGTTAAAAATTTGTACGTGACCGGGGCAGTTCATGGGCTTAATCGCATAATCGCGATTTTCTGAGTGAGTAGTAAACATATACTCAGAATATTTATCCCAGTGTCCTGAGCGCTCCCATAACACGCGGTCCATCATCAATGGGCCTTTCACTTCTTGGTAATCATATTCACGCAGCTTATCGCGCACAAACTGCTCAAGCTCACGAAAGATAGTCCAGCCATCGTGATGCCAAAACACCATGCCCGGCGCTTCTTCTTGCATATGATATAAGTCGAGTTGTTTCCCAATGCGTCTGTGATCGCGCTTAGCGGCTTCTTCTAGTTGCAACAAATAACCATTTAGCGCTTTCTTATCGGCCCAAGCGGTACCGTAAATGCGCTGCAGCATCTTATTTTTAGAATCGCCGCGCCAATAGGCGCCGGAGGTTTTTTGCAGTTTAAAATGTTGGCAAAACTTCATGCTGGGCACATGAGGGCCACGGCACATATCGATATATTCCTCATGGTGATAGAGACCGGGTCTATCATCTTGACTGACATTTTGATCGAGAATTTCGATTTTATAAGGTTCGTGGCGCTCAGCAAAGGTGTCTCTGGCTTCTTGCCAGCTGACTTTTTTCTTAATAACGGGGTAATCGGTCTTTACCAGCTCTTTCATGCGCGCTTCTAGCTTCACCAAGTCTTCTTCAGTCAAGGTGTGGTCAAGATCGACATCATAATAAAAGCCATTATCAATCACCGGACCAATCGCCATTTTAGTCTGCGGCCATAGCTGCTTAATAGCATGCCCTAATAAGTGCGCACAGGAGTGGCGTAATATGGCGAGACCGTCTTCATCTTTAGCGGTAATGATGGCAAGTTTAGCGTCGTGCTCTATCAGCTCACAGGCATCCACTAATTGACCATTGATGCGCCCAGCAATACAGGCCTTGGCTAAACCTGGGCCTATGTCTTTCGCCACATCCATCACAGAAACGGCTTGTTCAAAATGGCGCTGGCTGCCATCGGGAAGGGTAATTGTTGGCATGAATAATCCTTAACAGTGGTGCACCCTACCAAAGCGCACATGTAGTGTATAAAAATGAACCTGATTTTGCCGATAGCTGATAAGTTGTTAGCTAAGTGCAAGCTTCATTACGGCCCAACTGTCTGACACACTTTGTCAGCGACGCTCAGCTTAACGCCACCAAGCTAACGGTGGGTGAGTTGGCAAGAGTTGAGGGCGCATATTTTAGCAGAAAGCCGCTCAGGCGACCATGCTAGCGAGCTTAAATTTAAGATTTTTGTAGCGCTTGCTCTTTAAGCCAAATAAAGCGGCTATGAGGAATATATAAAAGCTCTGCCACTTGGCGGATCACGCCCTCTTCTTCCGGATCTAAATAATCATCAGTAAAGGCCAGTAGCCATAATGAAGACAACAATTGCTCACGCTCTGTGATGGGTAAGTTTTTTAACTCAGTAGTAAATTCATATAAAGACACCACATCTTGCTGCTGAGCAAGGGTATCGTTAAGAAGTTGCTGGATAACGTGTTCAGACTGGCCCGTCAAACGGCGTAATAACTGCGCCATTCTCGCATGCTCGGCTTGACTGGCTTTACCGTCGGCTAGCATCACTTCTGCTAGCAAGGCGGCCATGGCCATTTCTTTACTGGGGCCGGTGGTGTCTTTTTGTGCATCTAAACTAAGTAACTGTTTGAGTTGATTGAGCATAAGCACCTCTGCTTGGGCGGTGGTAACATAGTAAATTAGCAAGCAAGGCTCACTAACACTCAGTGTTTACGATGTTTGCCTATGTCTATGAAGATGTAAACCTCATTGTTAATTCGCCCTCTTCTAAAAAGGAGCTTTTATGTCCGGGGCAGTCATAGTGGTGACAGGAGCCGCTAAGCGAATTGGCGCAGCAATCAGCCGCCATCTGCACCAGCAAGGATATCGTTTAGTCTTGCATTATCACCGCAGCGCAGCAGAAGCGGAGCAATTAGCGAGGGAGCTTAATGCAAAACGAGCAAACAGCGTGAGTTTAGTCTGCCAAGATTTGACTCAACTAGCGCAGCTAGAGGGTCTAGTGGCCAAGCTTATTGGCTGTTATGGACGAGTAGATGGCTTAGTTAATAATGCCTCTAGCTTTTATGCTACTCCCTTGGCAAGCAGCACGCCCGCACAGTGGCATGATTTATTTAGCACTAACGCTGCTGCACCCTACTTTCTTTGCCAAGGCTTAGCGCCACAGCTGATTAAGCACCAAGGGGCTATCGTAAATATGGTGGATATTCATGCCGAAAAAGGGCTAAGCCAACATTTAATATACAGCATGGCCAAAAACGCCTTAATTACGCTCACTCGTGGCTTAGCTTGCGAGCTTGCGCCCCAAGTGCGCGTTAATGCGATTGCGCCAGGTGCTATTTTGTGGCCAGAGCAGCCGTTAACTGCAACACAAAAAAAGCATATTTTAGCCAGTATCCCTATGGCGCGCTTAGGTGACCCTCAAGACATAGCGCAAACGGTAGAGTTTTTATTACAAGGCCCCCGCTATTTAACCGGAGAGATAATTACGCTAGATGGGGGGCGCTCAATCCAAGGCTTACCCGATGCGTAGCAAAACACAGAGTGAAAATTGAGTTAGGCTAAAACGGACTGAGCAATAAAAATGATTCAACATTTAGGAGTTAGCGATGCGCGATTTTTTACAACGTACTCTTGCTTGCCCCCACTGTGGTGAGCCAACCGACTTAAACATAGATGGCTCACAAGGCGATCAAGATTACTATGAGGATTGCACGGTTTGTTGTCATCCGATGCATGTGCGTGTTACGCGCAATGAATTAGCTGACAAATTGGAAGTGCGCGTGGATGCCGATGATGAGCAGATATTTTAGGTAAGATGTATTTAGTAACACATTTGTATGTTGGCATAACTAAATGTGGCACCTTATATTAACGCTAAAGCAGCGGTCGTGGCCGCTGCTTGGTATTAACGGCTGGCCATGACGCGCTCAACTGTGTCAACAATAGCTTGAGTTTGTGGATCAATTTCAAGATTTGCCTGATAACCAGGTTGAACTGTACCTAAATTAGTGCGGGTCAGTGTTTCAGGAATAAGGTGTACGGCAAAGCGGTTATTATCCACCTGCCCCACCGTTAAGCTAATGCCATCGATGCCAATATAACCTTTGGTAAACACATACTTGGCCAGCTCTCTAGGTAAACTAAACCACAAAGTAGTATTGGTGTCAGTTTCTATTCGCTCTGCTAATTCAGACATCGCCATAATATGACCCGACATCGCATGGCCACCAATATCATCGCCAAAGCGGGCAGCGCGCTCTAGGTTAACCTGATCCCCTACCTTAAGCCGGCCTAGGTTAGTCACCCGCAGCGTTTCTTGCATTAAGTCAAAATGTACCTGTTGGTCATTAATTTTTGTCACGGTAAGGCAACAGCCATTATGAGCCACTGACGCACCCAGTGCTAACCCCGGTAACAGCTCACTAGGGAGCGAGACCACATGAGTACGAAAGTCTATTTTATCTATAATCTCTACTATTAGCCCTTGGCCTTGAACGATTCCGGTGAACATGGTTTTCCTTTATAAATTCAGTTTAAGATAATCAGGGAACAGGCTATATTGCCCCTCGCTGTCAGACCTTGTTTAGCGACAGCGCGCTTGCCCGCCTTTTTTACTAATGAGATACACCATGGCGTTAATGCCCTACCTCAGAGAAATTCCCCGTTTATTGCGCTTATGTGGCCCTATTTTAGTGGCACAGATGGCACAAACCTTAATGAGCTTTGTGGACACGCTAATGGCGGGGCAAGTGAGTGCTACCGATCTTGCTGCCGTAGCGGTAGCGACCAGTTTTTGGCTGCCGCTCATATTATTAGTCCAAGGCGTTATTATGGCGCTAACGCCCATCATATCGCAATTAAATGGCGCTCGCCGAGAAAGCGAGATAGCCAGTGCTGTGCATCAAGGTTTTTGGCTTACGCTCTTGGTAACGGTGCCCGCCATGTTAGCGCTTTATTATTCGCCGCAGGCCTTGCATTGGATGCATGTTGAGCCTGAGCTTGCTCATAAAACCACTGGCTACTTACATGCTATTTTATGGGGCATGCCCGCCTATGCGCTGTATCAAGTGCTGCGTAACTTTAGTGAAGGCCTGTCTCATACTTGGCCCACTATGATGCTTGGATTTATTGGCTTGGTGGTAAACGTGCCGGCTAACTATATTTTAATTCACGGTAAATTTGGTTTTCCTGCTCTTGGCGGTGTGGGCTGTGGGTATGCCTCTGCCCTCGTGTTTTGGGTGTTACTAATTGGCATGGTCATTTACAGCCGCTACTGTGCGCCTTTAAAAAACTTTTATATTTTTAGCTCGTTCTCAATGCCAGATTGGCCACAAATAGCGCGGATCTTTAAATTAGGTTTTCCTATTGCGCTGGCTATTTTTTGCGAAGTGACACTCTTTACGGTAGTAGCCTTATTATTGGCCCCCTTTGGACCAGAAATTGTGGCGGGACATCAAATTGCTATTAATTTTTCTAGTCTTATCTTTATGATCCCCCTCAGTTTGGGCATGGCGATGACCATACGCGTGGGTCACACCTTAGGTGAAAACCAACCAGAGCGCGCCAAACGCATTAGCATTATTGGCATTATTTTTGGCTGTGCAGTAGCCCTGTTGTGTGCCTTGGCGACCGTCGCGGGCCGCTATTGGATTGGCGGCCTCTATACCGATAATGCCCAAGTGCTAGAGTTAGCAGCCAGCTTATTATTACTGGCGTCTTTATATCAAATTTCTGACTCGGCACAGGTAATTGCCGCTGCCGCCTTGCGCGGCTATAAAGACACTCAAACCATTTTTTATATTACTTTTGTCGCATTTTGGCTATGCGGTTTACCTATCGGTATGATCTTGGGCTTAACTAATTGGTGGGTCCCTGCCATGGGGCCCCATGGCTTTTGGTTAGGTTTTTTAGCAGGCTTAACCTTAGCTGCAACGGCTTTACTTTGGCGCTTAAGGGTTATCTATGCTCGTGTGGAAAACAATCGTCGTGCTCACTTGCCTTTGGTTGATGGCATGTAGTCCAGCAGATCCGCCCAAGGCACATTTTACCACCTATCTGACTCGCGTAGCTAAGGTGTTAGAGGCACCCGCACCTGTGCTACAGCCGCCGCCCGCGCTACCGGCGTTACCTGCTCAACGAAAATTAACAATCCCAGTGCCTCGTATTCGCTCTGGTTTAATAGAAACCCTTAAACTTAACCATTGTGATATTTTAGGCTTAGTAGCCCTGCACAATAGTCCATTAGGTAAAAGCCAAACCTCAGCGTGGCAATTTGCTTATCATTTTCAGTTTCAACAGCAACTACAGCAGTGTTTAGTACAGCTAACCGCACTGCCCAACACTGAACAAGAAGAAGAGCTGCCACTACTCATTAGTTGGTTAAATGATCTGGCTCAGAAAAAGGCGCCGCAGTTATCGCTTTATTACTGGAATATGATGGTGGCAGAGCCAGATATTCGCGACGCATTAAGTCCTGCGAGTAAGAGTCTGGCTTTTTCCGCCCAACCGGGTTTTCAAGAAACGCTGCGTGCTTTTCAATTGTTTAAACGCTTGCATCAGTCTTTAGCCCAAGCGAGCAGCGCGCCTTTTATAATCCGTGATGAAGAAACAGCCAGCCTTGAGCAAGAGCTAAGCCAAGCCCTTAAGGGCTTATATAAAAATGACTATTTAGGCCAGCTTTTTTACTCTCTACACGCCAGTGCTCATTATCTTGAGCAAAGCATTGAGTTTTTATCCGCGCTGGACACCCTTCATTGCCAAGGCGCACAAGCGATCAAAGGCGAGCGGCTAAATAATGCTATGCAGCATTATTACATCAAGGATATTCAGGCTTATTTAGCGCAACTCGATCGCCAATTTGTGGCCCTAGCTCCCCTAATCGCCACCAGCCTTAGTCCACTTGAGCCCCAAAGCGCGCATAAAGCACAGCGCATGGCCGCATATCGCACCACACTGGCCAGCGGGTTAGACAGTCTTATATATGTGCGTTATCGCGACTTAACGCTCGAACATGCAAAAGTGTGGCAACATTTCCTTAAACGCTGTCAACTTTCACCAACGCGCCGCTAAGTCTGGCTAAAATAGCGCATAAGTTGTGCAACTACTTGAGTCTCAATAGAAAAGACTTGCCAGCGTGAGTGGGCTTAGCTAACATTGCGCTCGCTTAGCAGTAACGCGTCCTTAGCTCAGTTGGTTAGAGCACTACCTTGACATGGTAGGGGTCGGTGGTTCGAATCCACTAGGACGCACCAATTTACTTAATAAGCACTCTTTTGCGTCCTTAGCTCAGTTGGTTAGAGCACTACCTTGACATGGTAGGGGTCGGTGGTTCGAATCCACTAGGACGCACCAAACATAAAAAAGCCCGCTCATTGAGCGGGCTTTTTGCTTTCCCTCCGCTGAGGAGGCAATGGTGAGTAAAAAGAAGTAACACACGGAATGTTCAGGTAAGGAGCAAGGCCTGTCACCCTACTCCTCCCCTCTTATCCCTCTTGGCTCACAAAAAACTTACTTCGCCTGCATCGCCATAACGGTGGCTATGTTCTGTGCGGTAAAAATAACGTTTTCTTCGGCATCAGCAAAGGCTTCTTTTAAGGTCATTACCCGCGGCATAATAGAGAATACCGCATCAATACCGTGCTCAGTTACTACCGCCACATCGGCACTTAAGCTGCCAGCTATGCCAATCACTGGAATATCATACAATTTGGCAGTTTTAGCCACACCGATTGGCGTCTTACCAAAAATGGTTTGACTATCTAAGCGCCCTTCACCAGTGATCACCAGATCTGCACCTTTTACCCACTCTTTCAAGTTAGTGGCTTCTACGACTATCTCAATACCTGGCTTAAAGGTGGCCTTCATAAAGGTCATCATGCCAAAGCCCATGCCACCGGCGGCACCCGCACCTGAAGTATTGCGCTGATCGCTATACCCACTTTTTACAATCACGTCGGCCAGATGAGTCAGTGCTTTTTCTAATACGACACGCTTTTGGGCAGTCGCTCCTTTTTGCGGGCCAAAGATTTCAGTGGCGCCGCGCTCACCCAGCAGAGGGTTATCCACATCACAAGCCACTTCAAAGGTACATTCCGCCATGGCCGGGTGTAACTCGCTTAAGTCGATAGTCGCTACTTCCATTAATGCAGCGCCACCGTCTTTAATACTATGACCTTGAGCATCACTAAATTTAGCACCCAATGACATCAGCATACCAATGCCTGCATCATTAGTCGCACTGCCACCCAAACCGACAATAATGTGGCGCACACCGGCATCTAGAGCGTGGCGTACCAGCTCACCGGTGCCACGTGAAGTGGCGGTACAAGGGTCACGCTCTTCTTGGGCCACATGGTGCAAACCCGAAGCTGACGCCATTTCAATCACGGCTGTGTTGCCATCCCCTAATAAGCCATAATGAGCCTCTACTTGATTACCGGCCGGACCGGTCACTTGGGTGCGAACGATTTTACCGTCGGTCACAGCTACCAAGGCTTCCACTGTGCCCTCGCCGCCATCTGCCATGGGCACTAACACATACTCTGCATCGGGATAAACCGTTTGAAAACCGGCTTTAACGGCCTGGGCGACTTCTAATGCGGTTAAACTTTCTTTAAAAGAATCAGGAGCAATAACAATCTTTTTCATGTCAGTACCTTAAGTGAGAGGGCAAATGATAAATACAGTATCGGTGTTTTAAACAGAAAAGACTATGTGCAAATGCACAGTTAAAAAGCGTTCTTTTTGTGCACTCGTGTTACAAAACCTTGCCAGTCGTTAAAGAGAGCCCAACAAAGCAACCCGCTTAATCAAGAATGAGCTTACCTAGATATAACCGAAATAGCTGATCGAGATTTTTATAATTAACTCCTGTTAGCGCTTGAATTTTTTCTAAGCGATTACGCAAAGTATTACGGTGAATATTGAGTAACTGAGCACAAGAGCCCATATCATTAGCAGAAGATATTAGCGTGCTTAAAGTAAGCCTTAAGACCCCATTTTTATCTTGTGCCATCAGCGCCCGATATTCTTTAGTTAACTCCGCTAAATGCCACCCTTGGGCAACGGCATTAATAATAATTTTTTCTTTATGCGGCTCATAGTAATAGCTGGTTACTCTTGCATCCTTTACTTGCGCATCGCTCACCATGCCATGGGCAAGAGCCGCATTGGCTGTTGCTTGAGACAAGGCCAACTCTTGATAGCTATAGACAGTGGTCCCCACACCCAGCATGAACGGCACTTTAATCAAGTTAGTCAACTGGGCAATTTTACTGGCCATTGAACTGCCCTGCTCTACAATGACACTCATAGAGTCGCGATTAAAACAAAACAGACTATTAAGCATCAGCTCAAGTGCAGGAGTGAGCGCCAACCTGTGTTGTGCAAAATAATGTTGGGGAGTCGGTTTTAGGGTAAGACACACCGCCGGCAAACGCAGGCTTAATTGATAATGCTTTAATTGCGCCAATGCCTGGGTGTTATCACGCCCTTGGAGTAATTGCTTAACGCAATTTTCTTTTTCAATACTAAGCTGTAAAGCGGCGTCTTTTTCTCGGCTTTGTTCAATTAACAGCTCCGCGGTCATTTTTAACAAAGCGCCTAATTCACACACCTTATTCGGATCGCCGGTAATGCCCACCACTCCAATGCACTGTCCGTGGTATTCAATCGGCAAATTAACGCCTGGTTTAGCGCCAGCTAAATACCGAGTACTGGTGCTGTCGACGGTCACGGACTCTTGATGCTCAATAACCCAGCGGGCACCTTCATGCTCGCGCCCTAGCCGGCTAGCATCGGTGGAGGCCACGACTTTGCCCTGCTTATTCATGACATTAATATCGTAGGGGATCAGCCCTTTAGTGCGAGCGATAATTTTTTCAGCAATGCTATCTTCAATTTCAATCATGAATTTTTCTAAACACCAGCTAAATGGACGAAGACCGGCTTAAGATACCTTTTTTAAGCTGTTTTCTCCAAAGCGATGAGGTTGCTGCTGGTTTTTTTCATCAAACTTTTATTAAGATCTAGTATGTTGGCATAAACTAAAAATACGACCTCAGCCACGCCTTTACTTTTAAACTACAGTTCCATCAGCAGCTAACGTAAACGTAATCTACAATTCAGACAAAAAGAAACCCTCGCTGTGGAGGGTTAAAAAATAAACGGAAACGTGCTTAGACAGAGCTACACACCAACACGCGCACTTACAAATGGGTTGCGCCGATGTGTTAACAATTTAACTGCTACCCAAGATGAAGTCAACGCCCACTCATCTTTAAATCACAGCGAATAACGCCACATAAAAAAACACCTCACTTTACGTTAGCGGAAACCACATAAAAGAGGGATAACAAATAACCATACTTTATTTAAAAAGGCGCATTTAGCGTCTTTACCATATCTGTTGGTCAAGATATATGACTGCTTATCAAGGCTTTCAAAATTGTGGCCGGATTCTCAAAATCGTAGCTATTTCTGGATGTTACACAAGCGCGAACGACAAATCGTGACTAACCTTTTGGCAACAGAAACAAGAACTGTCTCAGGCTGGCGTGACTGTTCATGACCAACAATTAGCTTGAGTAGGCGCTATAGGGAGATAACACATGGGTATTTTCGAGCATTTCCAATCACGCTATGAAAAAGCCAAGGAAGAAGAGTATAGCTTGCAAGAGTTTCTTGAATTATGCCGAACGGATAAAGCCTGCTATGCCTCGGCAGCAGAGCGACTATTAATGGCCATTGGCGAGCCAGAAATGATAGATACGGCCCACACCCCGCGATTAAGCCGCTTATTTTCAAACCGTGTGGTCGCGCGCTACCCTGCCTTTGCCGAATTTTACGGCATGGAAGAAAGTGTCGAGCAAATCGTGTCTTATCTTAAGCACGCAGCCCAAGGCTTAGAAGAAAAGAAACAAATTCTATATTTATTAGGCCCAGTGGGAGGCGGTAAGTCTTCACTGGCAGAGTGCATTAAAACTTTAATGCAAAAAATGCCTATTTATCGTTTAAAAGGCTCGCCGGTAAACGATCATCCTTTTTGCTTATTTGATGCCACAGAGGATGGCGGTGTATTAGAGCAAGAATATGGCATTCCTAAGCGCTACCTTAGAACCATAATGTCACCTTGGGCGGTAAAGCGATTGCATGAATATGGCGGTGATATTAGCCAATTTAAAGTGGAGAAAGTCTACCCTTCAGTACTGGATCAAATTGCCATTGCTAAAACAGAGCCTGGAGATGATAACAACCAAGATATCTCCTCTTTAGTAGGTAAAGTCGATATTCGCCAACTTGAGCATTTCTCCCAAGATGATGCCGATGCCTATTCTTATTCCGGCGCGCTGTGTAAGGCAAATCAAGGCTTAATGGAATTTGTGGAAATGTTTAAGGCGCCCATTAAGGTGCTCCACCCACTGCTCACTGCTACCCAAGAGGGAAACTACAATGGCACCGAGGGGCTGTCCGCCCTGCCCTTTGATGGCATCATTTTAGCCCACTCTAATGAGTCAGAATGGCAACACTTTAAGCACAACCGCAATAATGAAGCCTTCTTAGATAGGGTGTATATCGTTAAAGTGCCTTATTGCTTAAGAGTCACTGAAGAGATAGAAATTTACCAAAAACTGCTAGATAACAGTGAGCTAGCCCATGCTAAATGTGCTCCCGGTACCCTAGAAGCGCTAGCCCAGTTTAGTGTGCTATCTCGTCTTAAAAGCCCAGAAAACTCAAATTTGTATTCCAAAATGCGCGTCTATAACGGCGAAAGCCTAAAAGACACCGATCCTAAAGCGAAGTCTTATCAAGAGTATCGCGATTACGGTGGCGTGGATGAGGGCATGAACGGGCTATCTACCCGCTTTGCTTTTAAAATATTGTCTCGGGTATTTAACTTTGACCACACGGAAGTGGCTGCCAATCCAGTGCATTTATTTTATGTGCTTGAGCAGCAAATTGAACGGGAGCAGTTTGCTCAAGAAACCCATGACCGCTATTTAGAATTTATAAAAGGCCATCTGATCCCCAAATACGTGGAGTTTATCGGTAAAGAAATTCAAACCGCCTATCTTGAGTCCTACTCTGAATATGGACAAAACATCTTTGATCGCTACGTCATCTATGCCGACTTTTGGATCCAAGACCAAGAATACCGCGACCCCGATACGGGCCAGTTATTTGACCGCGGCGCACTTAATGCTGAGTTAGAAAAAATTGAAAAACCAGCCGGCATTAGCAATCCAAAAGATTTTCGTAATGAAATCGTCAATTTTGTACTGCGTGCTCGCGCCAATAATGCGGGTAAAAATCCTAGCTGGACCAGTTATGAAAAGCTAAGAACCGTGATTGAGAAAAAAATGTTCTCCAATACCGAAGAGCTATTACCGGTTATTTCCTTTAATGCCAAAACCAGCGCCGATGAGCAAAAGAAACATGACGACTTTGTGGAGCGGATGATGGAAAAAGGCTATACCCGTAAACAGGTACGGTTGTTATCTGAGTGGTATTTGCGAGTGCGCAAGTCTACTTAACAGCAGAGTGTGGGGGAGAATATGGCGCATTTTATCGACAGACGACTCAATGGCCGCAATAAGAGCGCGGTCAATCGACAGCGCTTTATCCGCCGCTATCAGCAACAGCTTAAAAAAGCCGTCACGGATGCGGTGCTTAAACGCAGTATTAAAGATATGGACAATGGAGAAAGTGTCTCCATACCGGCTCGCGATATCTCAGAGCCTATTTTTCACCAAGGTAAAGGGGCTTAAGAGAGCACGTCCACCCGGGTAACGATCAGTTTATCGCCGGCGATAAAATAGACAGGCCATTAGGAGGGGGTGGCTCGGGTAGTGGTGCGGGGGAGGCAAGCAATCAAGGTGAAGGTCAAGATGACTTTGTATTTGATATCTCTAAAGATGAATATTTGGATCTGTTGTTTGATGGCTTAGCGCTACCTAACTTAGAAAAAAACAAACTCAATAAAATCAGTGAAATGAAAACATTTCGCGCCGGCTATTCAGCAGATGGTGTGCCTGCCAATATCAATATTGTGCGCTCACTTCGCCAATCACTGGCTCGGCGCATGGCCTTACAAGTAGGTAAGCGAAAATCACTCGCAGAGCTTGAACAAGAATTAGGCACGCTTAATCGCTACCCCGCTCAGCATTATGCACGCATTCTCGCACTTGAAGCTGAAATAGCCGAGCTTAAGCATCGTATTAACGCTGTACCTTTTATTGATACCTTTGACCTGCGCTTTAATAATTTTATACAGCGCCCTATCCCTTCAACTCAAGCGGTGATGTTTTGTTTAATGGACGTATCGGGCTCCATGGATCAAGCCACTAAAGACATCGCTAAACGTTTTTATTTATTATTATATTTATTTTTAAATCGCACTTACAAAAACGTAGAAGTGGTTTTTATTCGCCACCACACCCAAGCCAAAGAGGTAGATGAGCAAGAGTTTTTCTACTCGCAAGAAACCGGAGGCACCATTGTTTCCAGTGCGCTGCATTTAATGAAAGACATTATACAAGAGCGCTATCCTGCCGAGCAGTGGAATATTTATGCCGCTCAAGCTTCCGATGGCGATAACTGGGCTGACGACTCGCCTCTGTGTCGCTCGTTACTCAGCAGTGAGTTATTAAGTATGCTGCGCTACTACGCCTATATCGAGATCACTAACCGTGCTCATCAAAGTTTATGGCAAGAGTATCAATCCTTGGTAACAAACCATGCTAATTTTGCCATGGAGCACATCAAAACCGTGGAAGACATCTACCCGGTATTTCGTGAACTCTTCAAACAACAAGCGGCATGAGGTGACCATGACCCTAGAGACACAGCCAGCCGTACGCCCCTTAAGTGATGGTCCTGAATGGACCTTTGAACTATTGGAAATTTATCACCAAGAGATTGCCCGTATTGCCGAGAGTTATGGCTTAACTACCTATCCTAATCAAATTGAAATTATTACCGGCGAACAAATGCTCGATGCCTACTCCAGTATTGGTATGCCCATTGGCTATCATCATTGGTCGTATGGCAAAAAGTTTATTCAAAGTGAGCAAAATTATAAGCGCGGACAAATGGGCTTGGCTTATGAAATAGTCATTAACTCCAGTCCTTGTATCGCCTATTTAATGGAAGAAAACACCTTACCGATGCAAGCACTGGTGATTGCTCATGCCAGCTATGGCCATAATTCATTTTTTAAAAATAACTATTTATTTAAAACTTGGACTGATGCCACCTCAATAATCGATTATTTATTATTTGCTAAAAAATACATCAGTGAGTGCGAGGATAAATACGGCATTACCGAGGTAGAAGCCATACTCGACAGTTGTCATGCCTTAATGAACTATGGCGTTGATCGTTATAAACGCCCTCAACAGCTTTCTCTGGCTGAAGAGCGCCGCCGACAAAAAGCGCGGGAGAGCTACTTACAAAGCCAAGTAAATGAGCTTTGGAAAACGCTGCCCCGCCAAGAAGAAGCACAAGCAGCCACTCAGCAGCGCTACCCCGCAGAGCCTGAAGAGAATTTACTGTATTTTATTGAAAAAAATGCGCCCTTATTAGAGCCATGGCAGCGCGAGCTGGTCAGAATTGTGCGTAAAATCAGCCAATATTTTTATCCACAAAAGCAAACCCAAGTGATGAACGAAGGCTGGGCTACTTTTTGGCATTACACTATTTGTCAGCAGCTCTATAGTGAGGGCTTAGTGACCGACAGCTTTATGATGGAGATATTACATAACCACACTAATGTGGTGTATCAGCCTGCTTATAACAGTCCACACTACTCAGGCATTAATCCTTATGCGCTGGGTTTTGCTATTTTTATGGACTTAAGGCGAATTTGTGAACAGCCCACCGAGGAAGATAAGCGCTGGTTTCCCGACATCGCAGGAACAGATTGGGTGGCGACTTTACATTTTGCGATGGAAAATTTTAAAGATGAGAGTTTTATTAGCCAATTTTTATCGCCTAAAGTCATGCGTGACTTACGCCTATTTAGCGTGGCAGATGATGCGACACAAAATTATTTGCGTATTTCGGCTATTCACGATGAATCAGGCTACCAACAATTAAGAAAACAATTATCAGATCAATATAATTTGGCTAACCTTGAACCTAATATCCAAGTGTACAACGTCGAGTTTAAAGCCGACCGTTCATTAACGCTGCGCTATGTGGCGCATAATAATATTCCGCTAGCGCCCTCTTGTCATGAGGTACTTAAGCATATTCACCGGCTATGGGGCTTTGACGTGTTACTTGAACAAGAAAATAATGAGGGTAGCAGTCATATTATTGGCCGTTGTCCAAAGCGAGAGCCAGATAATTAATAATGAACCACACCGCTTGAGCGGCGGCGATTAAACAATAATAAGTCGACCTTAGGATCGACTTATTTAACTTGCCAATGTCTCAAGCGGTTTTTAGGCCGGTGCGGCAAAACTGGCTGGCAAGTGCTCGCGCATATCACACCACAGCTTACCTGAGGCTTTGCCATATTCGCGAACCACTTCTACCACTTGGCCTACATTTCCCTGTTTCGCAAGCTGTGCTAGCGCCACATAATATTCCCGTGCGAGTTGGCGCGCCGCAGGCAAAGAAAAATAATAGCGCCCCACCCGACAATATAAACCTTTAAAACCATTTAAAATAAGGCCATAAATAGGATTGCCCGACGCAAAGGCTAACTGGTGGTGCAATTGGTAATCAAATTCGGCAAACGCCAGTGCCTCATCGCCTAGCGTCGCCAGCTCTGTGGTAGTGGTGGCCACCGCATCGGGGTTATTTTTAACGGCAGCACGAATAAAAATACAACTAATATGAGTGCGCGCAGATAACAGATGCTCAATGAGCTCGGGCATTTTATCTTCATCTAAGCGTGCTAAGGTTTCTAAGATATTAAGACTTGAGGTTTCCCAAAAATTATTTACTTTAGTGGGTTTACCGTGTTGTATCGTCAGCCAGCCATCGCGCGCTAGGCGCTGTAACACTTCCCTTAAGGTGGTGCGAGTTACGCCTATCAGCTCAGACAGCTCACGCTCGGCGGGTAGGATAGAGCCCGGCGCAAAATGGCCGTTCCAAATGGATTCTATGATATATTGCTCCGCAAAATTAGCGGGGCTCTGTGCCTTAATAACACCGTGTGGCTTTACTACACCTGTTTTAATGACACTGTGCGCCTTAATAACCATAAAATCACTCATGTTGATGGGTAAATTTTGCAAGACCAGCTCAACGCGGCACTTGTAAATTGAAGGCGTGATAGTAACAGAGCAGACCAGTGCGCGACAAGCACCCCCGCTTGGGGCCACCTTGCTAAACGTTTTAAAGAGGTCAATATGAAAGCTGGCGAAGTGTTATTAAATTTTTCTCGCTCGCGCACCGCATGGGCTGCCCTTAGTTTAAGCTCTGCCGCCCTGTTAGGGGTGGCCTTATATTTTCAATATTATATGCAGCTCGCCCCTTGCGTGATGTGTGTGTATCAAAGAGCCGCATTAATGGGGGTAATACTGGCCGGTATCTTAGGTTGGCTTTCGCCGCGAAGCCCCCTACTGAGTCATTTAGCGCTGGGCGCTTGGCTTGCCAGCAGCATCCAAGGCGCTGTGCTTGCCTATCAGCATCATCAATACCAACTGAACCCCTCCCCCTTTGCCCAGTGCACTACGGTGGCTGAGTTTCCTACTTGGTTGGCATTGGATAGCTGGTTGCCCAGTGTCTTTGCGCCCAGTGGCGATTGCTCAGCCATAGGTTGGAGCTGGATGAGCGTGAGTATGGTGCAATGGCTACTCGCTATTTTTATTACTCAGGCATTATTAGCGCTGTTTTTTATACTCGTACGTGTTAAAGCCACCCTTAGCGCTGGCATTTAATTTCTAGTTCTTTTATTTTGTCTCTTGTTAGGCTTCTTGTTATAAAAAAAGCCAACTCACTCCGAGTCGGCTTTATCGCTATAAGCTTAATACCCTCGTTTAACTGGCCCAGGTAATAATGTGCTCTTCCCAGGGGCCGGCTTTGGACTCGGGTACCACTTTACCCCGCACCGACTGTCCGGCTTTGTGCATGGCGCTTTTAGAGCCAGTGCGCAGCGGATGCCAAGAGGGCAAAGACTGGCCTTCGGCTAATAAGCGATAAGCGCAGGTTGAGGGCAGCCAGTAATAATCGGCTAATTTTTCTCGAGTTATTTTTAAGCAATCCGGAACAATGTCAAAACGATGTTCATAATTACTGCAGGCACAGGTATGCGTATTTAATAACTCACACGCCACGTTCGTATGAATAAGCTCATCTGTATCTTCATCAATCAGTTTATTTAAGCAGCATTTGCCGCAGCCATCACACAGTGCTTCCCATTCTTTATCTGTCATTTGTTCAAGGGTTTTAGTGTGCCAAAAATTATTATCCATGGTTTTGTCCTGCTTTATTAGGGGGCAACGCGGGCGCTAAAATAATGCTGGCCATCAAGAGTAAGCACGAGCGTGTCACCGGCATGTAGCGCGCTCACCCCTTTGGGGGTACCGGTGAGCACTATGTCCCCAGGCGATAAGGTAAAACTGTGGCTTATCTTGGCCAGTAATTGCCCAAGCGGCCACATTAATTGTTGAGTGTTTCCTGTTTGGCGCAGCTCATTATTCACCGACAATGAAAACGGCAGCTCATGTAAAGAGCCAATATCCTCAACTGCGACAAAGGGACTCATAGGGCAGCTGTCATCAAAGGCTTTAGCACGCTCCCAAGGATGGCCGTTTAGCTTAAGCTCATCTTGTAAGTCTCGCAGTGTTAAATCTAAACCAAGCCCTACCCCAACCACGGCTGCTAAGCTTTGCTGTGGCGTTGCTTTACATAATCTATGCCCAAGCAATAGCGCCACTTCTATTTCGTGATGCACCACGCCTTGGTCTTTAGGTAATATCAAAGGCGCTGCTAAATTAACTAAACTGCTCGCCGGCTTGATAAATAATAACGGCTGACTAGGAACAGGGTTGGCTAATTCTAGCGCATGCTCTCGATAGCTCCGTCCTACACACACCACTTTACCGATGCTATAGGGCAAAGGTTGTGCTTTTAAATCAAGATGCTGATACATAGCGCTCCCAGTTATTGGCAAGTGAGGGGTAGGCAAGCGGATAGCAAACCAGCGCCAAAAGCGGGCTATGGCAAGCAATAAACTTACAGCACAGCGCAATTGTCAGCTATAGTCATAGCCGAGCCAAAAATATGACACTCGTGATTTGATATTATTGGCGATTGGCTGCTTGTTGCTCACGCAGTTGTTTAAGCATGTTTTCTGGTGGTGGCGGTAATTGTAGATAGTAGCCTTGGCTTATTAAAGCCTCACGCACTTTGGCGAGATCTGCTTGGCCTAAATGGGTTTTAGTCGCTAAATTAATAATCATCGTTAATTTAGGGGTCCCAAAGGTGGCTAATAAGGCATCGGGGACGCGAGAAAAGTCGTCGCGTCTTTCAACAAATAAGTAAGTTTCTGCCTTTTTAAGGCTTTTATATACTACAGATAACATGGAAATTGCTATAATCCGTCGGCTTTATTGCCAGTAAGGTCGCCAAACTATACCATCAGCACGACCAATAACAAAAAGGATTACATCCTCGGGGGACAGCCGCTTATGGCGGAGCAAGGTATTGAATTAAAAGGCAGCAGCTTTACCCTTTCTGTGGTGCATATCACGGAGCAGGATATTAATACGGTAAAACGGCTGCTTGCAGAAAAAATTGCAATAGCACCGGCTTTTTTTCAAGCCGCGCCTTTAGTCATTAATATTGAAAAACTATTGCAGACTCCTGACTTTGTCGCATTGGCTAATGCACTCAGAGAGCTCGAATTAGTCCCTGTGGGTGTAACGGGGGTAAAAGACGATGCCACTCGCGCTGCCGCCAGAGCCGCCGGTTTGGCGGTGATCAGCAGTGGCAAAGCGGCCGCCGCCCCTACTTATACCGAGCCTAAAGCCGAACCTAAGGCATCACCCGCTGAACTAATTAATCTGCCTAATACTAAGGTGCACCGCGGTCCAGTACGCTCTGGCCAGCAAGTTTATGCACCTAATGGCTCATTAGTGGTCTTAGGCTCTGTCAGCAACGGCGCCGAAGTCATTGCGGATGATAGCGTTCATGTTTATGGCCAATTACGCGGTCGCGCTGTGGCGGGCGCTAAGGGCAATGAGTCGGCGCGCATTTACTGCCAGCAACTAATGGCAGAACTCATTTCAGTCGCAGGCCACTATCAAATTAGTGCCGGCCTTCAAGGCGAGCACTGGGAACAGGCGGTGACTATTTCTTTGGTGGACGAGCAGTTAACGCTCGACCCTCTTTAATTTTTGATTTAGGAAGCAAACATGGCACGAATTATCGTCGTCACCTCGGGTAAAGGGGGGGTGGGCAAAACAACCTCTAGTGCGGCCATTGGTACCGGTTTAGCCGCGTTAGGTCATAAGACGGCTGTTATCGACTTTGATATTGGCTTGCGTAATTTAGATTTAATCATGGGTTGTGAACGACGCGTAGTGTATGACTTTGTCAACGTGATTAATGGCGACGCTAATCTAAACCAAGCCTTGATCCGCGATAAGCGAGTAGAAAATTTATATATTCTGCCCGCCTCACAAACACGCGACAAAGACGCGCTGACTCGCGAAGGAGTAGACAAGGTATTAAAAGACATGGCAGCCATGGATTTTGAATACATTATTTGTGACTCTCCCGCAGGTATTGAAACAGGCGCCTTAATTGCGCTGTATTTTGCCGATGAGGCCATTATTACTACTAACCCTGAAGTTTCCTCTGTACGAGACTCGGATCGGGTGCTGGGCATTTTATCTTCTAAGTCATTTCGCGCCGAGCACAATATGGAGCCCATTAAAGAGCACCTGTTGTTAACTCGCTACTCGCCGGAGCGAGTTAATCGTGGCGATATGCTGGCGGTTCAAGATGTACAAGAAATTCTTGCCGTGCCTTTACTAGGCGTGATCCCAGAGTCACAAGCCGTATTAAAGGCCTCTAACGCCGGTGAGCCGGTGATCTTGGACGAAGGTTCGGATGCCGGATTAGCCTACGCCGACGCCGTCGCTCGCCTGTTAGGAGAAGAGCGCCCTTTCCGTTTCCTCGATGAAGAGAAAAAGGGATTTTTCAGCCGAATTTTTGGGAGTTAACGCATGTCTCTACTGAACTATTTCCGTTCGCGAAAGAATCAAAACAGCGCCCAGCTTGCCAAAGAGCGCTTACAGATCATCGTTGCGCACGAACGTAGCCAGCGGGATACGCCGGACTATCTACCTCAGATGCAACAAGATATTTTGGCGGTGATCCGTAAGTATGTGAATATCGATATTGACCAAATTTCAGTCCAACTGGATCAAAAAGGCGAAAATCTATCGGTATTAGAGCTCAATATTATGTTCCCTGAAGGGGATGAAAAGCTCATCGGTAAAGCGGACTAAGTTTTTCTTAATTGACTGCGCCCCCCGCTTTTAACAGCGAGGGGCGTTTTTTTTAATGGTGTGTTAGCCCAAGCTAGAGGCTAATAGCTCGCCGCGCCAGTCTTGTAATAAGACAGGTAGCTTGGCTGGGTTTTCTTCTAAGCGCCACTTCCAAGATAGGTATTGGTGGATCAGCCGTTTAGATGCAATCACTTCCGCGGGGATACTCGCCTGCAAAGCCGCCTCATCAATCAGTCCTTTAATGCGTTTTAACTCACTTTTATACGCTGGAAAATCAATTAAGCGTTGTATTAAAGGTGGCCACTGGCTGGTGTTTTCCAGCGCTTGTTGAACCAATTTTAGCAAGGTTTCGCCGTGGCGACGCACTTCCATCGCATCGAGTTCGAGCTTAGCCAGCTCTTCAAGACAAGTAGGTGCGCGCTCGGCTATTTTAAATAAATGCGCTTCTTTTACTACAAAATTGACTGCTAAGTCGCGCCGGCGCGCTTCACTAAGACGCCATTCACTTAAGCGCTGTAAAATGGCTAAGCCTTTTCTATCTAGCGTCCAAGCATGCTTAATATCTAAATAGGCAAGGGCGGGATCGCTACTAGTAATACGGCGTTTAACTGTGCGCTCACACTCTTGCTCAAACCACGCCATTAAGCCTCGTTGTTGCAACCGAGTCATTAATTCTTGATAAATGGGGTAAAGATAAATGACATCATCAGCCGCATAGTTTAGCTGTGAGCCAGATAAAGGCCGCGCCAGCCAATCGGTACGCGCATTAGCTTTATCTAATTGCACATCCAGTAGTGCATTCACTAATGGTGCAAAACCAATTTGCGCTCCCAATCCTAAAAAAGCAGCGGCCAGTTGGGTATCGTGTATGCGAGCCGGCACGCTGCCACTTTGCTGGTGTAATAATTCAATATCTTCGCCGCCTGCATGGAGCACGCAGATCCGGTTCGAGTCCTCAAGCAGTTGCCATAAAGGGGCAAGATCACTGACCGCCAAAGGATCAATTAATACGGTTTGCACTCCATCAAAGACTTGATATAAACCGGGCTTGGCATAAAAAGTACGAGTGCGAATAAATTCAGTATCAAGGGCTAAGATAGGAGCCGAGGTTTGGCAAAAGTCACTAAGTGCTTGGGGTTCAGTTATTAATGTATAAGTCATGAGTTCTCAGCATAGACGGAAATAAAAAACCCCGGTTGCCCGGGGTTAGCGCTTAAGGAGAGTGCCTTAGGAGGCCTCGTCTCTTAGCTCACGGCGCAGTATTTTACCGACATTGGTTTTAGGCAATTCATCGCGAAATTCTACCACTTTTGGTACTTTATAGGCAGTAAGATATTGGCGACAAAAATCCCGTAAGGTTTGCTCATCCAATTCAGTGTTGGGTTGCTTAACCACTACCAATTTTACAATTTCACCATGATCCGCTTGGGGCACGCCCACCGCTGCCGCTTCTCGTACATTGGGATGCTGCATGGCAACTTCTTCAATCTCATTAGGAAATACATTAAAGCCTGAGACTAAAATCATATCCTTTTTACGATCCACTATGGTGAAAAAGCCCTGCTCATCCATAGTGGCAATATCACCCGTGCGCAGCCAGCCATCATGAAAAGGACTATCGAGCGTGTCGTTGGTGTCTGCTTGCCAATAGCCACTCATTACTTGGGGGCCTTTTACTTCCATCTCACCGGGCGTGTGAGTCATGGTAATGGCTTCATCGTGATCGTCCACTAAGCGAATATCGGTCGAGCACACAGGTAAACCTATGGAGCCGTTATAACCGGCCATGTCGTAAGGACAGACGCTAACTAAGGGCGAGCACTCTGTTAAGCCATAGCCTTCTAATAAGCGGCTGCCGGTCATGCGCTGCCATTTTTCAGCCACTACTTTTTGTACTGCCATGCCGCCCCCTATAGTGAGCTTTAGGCTAGTAAAGTCTAATTGCTTGAAGTCGTCGTTATTGACCAAAGCATTAAATAGCGTATTAACGCCCGTAATACAGCTAAAATTAGAACCTTTTAGCTCTTTAACAAAACCTTTAATATCTCGGGGATTAGTAATTAATAAATTTTGGGCACCTAAGCGAAAAAACAATAAGCCATTGGCAGTCAGGGCAAACACATGATAGAGCGGTAAGGCGGTGACCACTTTTTCTTCACCTAAGCGCAGCACAGGCCCATACATGCCCACGCATTGCTCAACGTTGGCTAATAAATTGCGATGACTGAGCATGGCGCCTTTTGAGCGCCCGGTCGTGCCGCCTGTATATTGCAAAAAGGCCAAACTATCACCGCTAAGCTCAGGACGCGTATAAGACAACTGCTTGCCCTCGCGCATCACGGTTTGGTAAGCAATGGCACTGGGCAGCTGATAATCAGGAATTAACTTTTTAACATATTTCACCACCCAATTAAGCAGCCTGCCCTTAATTGGACCTAAATGATCCCCCATGCGGGTTAAAATAATATTTTTAACCGAGGTGTCTTTGATCACTTGCGCCAAAGTGTCGGCAAAATTTTCGACAATCACTAGCGTGTCGATGTGTGCATCCAGCAGCTGATATTTTAGCTCGCGCGCCGTATACAAGGGATTAATATTGACCACCACTAACCCCGCACGCAAAGCACCAAATAAACACACTGGGTATTGCAATAAATTGGGCATCATCAGCGCAATGCGATCGCCTACCTTTAATTGCAAGGTGTGTTGTAAATACGCAGCAAAATCTCGAGTTAACTCGTCGAGATCTTGATAGCTGAGCGTCTTACCAAAGTTAGTAAAAGCCGGCTTATCGGCAAACTCTTTTATCCCCTGCTCAAACATGTCCATTAAGGAGGCATACTTATCGGCGTCTATCTCAGCAGGCACGCCCTCTGGATAGCGATTAAGCCAAGGTTTACCTGTAAAAGGCTGCGGTTGTTGTGGGGCACGTTCCATAAGATTCTCCTGAAACAGGATATAAGGCATCAAACGGCTAAGCATGTATTTAACTAGCGCCAGCTAAGCGTATCTAGGTATAACTGAGTATAGACTCATTCAGCACGCTTATTTTAAAGTTTTTACTCTAACTTAAGAGTGAGTTAACTCTTTATTTAACCAAACTGTAACACAAGATGCCTAGTAAGAGGTGTAGTTAATAGTAGACGCAGCTATTTTTACCTATCGCTATTACTCACTCACCTAACGCTGTCGAAAATGCCATAAGCGAATACGTCGTAAATTGCTGCGGCGACGGCGTTGACGATACTGCAAACTACGATGATAAGGACGCTGGCTATAAAACAATAAATCGTGTTGCTCTATACGCTGCCTAATAGAAAAAATAACCACCTTAACTCCCTAGCGACCCGGCAACTTCTGCCACGTGACCTTATCTCTTAAATACACAGGTTGCGCTAAGGCGGCACTGACACCTTTTCCTTGTTGCCAGTGCTGTAATGCCTGAGGTAATAAATCTTGAGCTTCAGGATAAGGTAATGCCTCACAAACGCTCGCCACCTTTTCTTTAAGCGCTGGATAAGTGACAAAGCCCGAGCCCACTCCCACCGCCCAGCTCGAGGTGCCACTGTGCTCCAGCCAGTCATTGGGAGTGCTCACTTGTTCTTGGTCAGTGCTTTGCATTACATCGCCCTTAACAACAAAGCCGCCAATATAAATTTCACTCATGCGCGCATCAATGGCACTTAACACCGTCTCAGCACCGCTTACCCGATAAGCGCCTTGCGCCAGTGCTTGCAAGTTTGATACGCCAAGTAGCGCTAAGTCAGCGCCATAAGCTAAGCCTTGGGCCACACCTAAGGTGATACGCACCCCAGTAAAAGAGCCGGGCCCTTGAGCAAATGCGATGGCGTCCAATTGCGCTAAAGTAAGCTCGGCGTCAGCCAGTAATTGCGCCACCATAGGTAAAATTAAGTCAGTATGACCGCGCGGCGCTATCGAATATCGAGTGAGCACCTCACCCTGTTGGCACAGTGCTGCAGAGCAGGCTTCGGTGGCGGTATCAATGGCTAAAATTCGTGAGGCCGAAATGGGACTCATATATTACTCCAGCGTTAATAAAAAGGGGGTAAGCGCGCTTAAACTGCGGGTGCGAGGCATGGCGGGCAAACTATTAAGAAAATCACCGCCATAGGCGCGGTTCACTAAACGGTCATCGGTAATGATCAGCACGCCCTTATCGCTTACATCGCGGATCAAGCGCCCAACACCTTGTTTTAAGGTAATAATGGCTTTAGGAAGTTGTATGCTAGCAAAGCCGTCTTCTCCTTTGCGCCGACAATCTTCAAGCCGCGCGCTGAGCTGGGGATCGTCTGGCGCACTAAAGGGAAGTTTATCAATCACTACGCATTGCAGCGCTTGACCACGCACATCAATGCCCTCCCAAAAGCTGCTGGTAGCAACCAAAATGGCTCGGCCATCTTGGCCAAACTTTTCGAGCAAGCGCACTTTATTATCTTCACCTTGAACTAAGATCGTACGATCTAACTGTTGGCGCAACACCTCAGCTACTTCATGCATGGCTTTATAGCTGGTGCACAGAAAAAAACTGCCCCCAGGTACCTGGTTTAAGGTATCGAGCAAGCTTTCGGCCAATAAACGCCCTCGATTAGGCGCATTGGCCGCGGGTAAATAGCGCGGCACACATAATCGCGACTGCAAGGTATAATCAAAGGGGCTCTCAAGTTGTACGGTACGGCTGTCGTCTAAACCCATGTCTTTACAAAAATGGGCAAAACTGGTGCCCACCGCTAAGGTGGCGGAGGTAAAAATCCAACTCACCTGCTCTTTTGCTAGCTCAGCACTAAAGCGCTCTGCGACCGATAAGGGGGTTTTATGAAAACTGACGTGTAAACGCGTGCATTCATACCAAAAGGAATAGCCTTGTTGTTCGATATCCATCACGCTAGCCAACTGACTACGCAGGCTCACTAATCGCTCAAACCCTTGGTCTAATTGCTCGCCTCGCCCCAGTGCCAACTTTAATACTTCATAAGCAAAACTAAGGCTATCGTTGAGACGCTCGAGCGCGTGTTTTATCTCAGGTTTAGCTAATTGCGGGCGCAACTGTCCACGGGAGCTGTCATAACCAAAACATAAGCGCAGATCTTGAGCATGGCGCTCTATTTGCTCGGCGACTTTGCTAATTTGCACCATGTCTTTAGCTTCTACCTTTTGGGCTAAGCGTAAATCGCGCGCTAAGTCTAACCATTGGCGGCTAGAATGACTTTGACCAAAATACTGGCCGGCGATGTCGGGTAATTGATGGGCTTCATCCAAAATATAAGCGTCGGCATCGGGAATAAGCTGACCAAAACCGGTATCCCGTACTGCCATATCAGCAAAGAATAAGTGATGATTCACCACCACTATTTGCGCTTCCATGGCCTTAGTCCGAGCTTTAACTAAAAAGCAGTCGTCATAATGGGGGCACTCTCGGCCTAAGCAATTATCATTGTTGCTAGTCACTAAAGGGAGAACGTCACTGCGCTCGGCAAGACCTGGAATATCACCAATATCTCCGCTGTGTGTCATGGGCATAAAACGACGCACTCGTTGTAAGTCGGCTAAGCCCGCCTCTGATAAATGAGGGACACTGTGATTGAGCAAATTAAGCCGCTCAATACAAATATAATTGGCTCGACCTTTTAATAATGCCACGGGTTGGTGATAGTCCATGGCGTTCATTAATGTGGGCAAGTCTCTGTGAAACAACTGCTCTTGAAGATTTCGCGAGCCCGTACTTAAGATGACTTTTTTGCCAGAAGCTAATACCGGCGCCAGGTAAGCAAAGGTCTTCCCCGTACCTGTGCCGGCTTCTATGACAAGCGGCTGCCGGGAAGACAAAGCTTGGCTGACGGCTGCCGCCATTTCAATTTGCGCTGCTCTGGGTTTAAAGCCAGGAATCGCCTGCACCAAGGGCCCTTGTGCTTGAAAAAGCGCGGTCAAACACTTACCCGACTGCGTAGCATCGTCATCCAAAACCCAAGCACCCCATTAATGAAAACGCCATGATAACAAAAGCGCTGCCACACCACAGCCAAGTATTGGGTTTTTAGCCCGGTCATGACAAACTTAGCGCCTCTTATAAGGCCGCCTTATTTATTGAGCCTGTGCTCACCTAAGGAAATATCATGTCTGAAACCAGTGGGTTACTTCATGCCAGCGTTATCTTCTTACTCACCGCCGTCTTAATGGTGCCGTTAGCGAAGCGACTTAAACTGGGCGCCGTGTTGGGGTATTTATTAGGTGGCGTGCTTATTGGCCCCTCAGTGCTGGGGCTCATCAATCAGCCCGAGAGTATTTCCCAGCTGTCTGAGCTTGGTGTAGTTATGCTGATGTTTATTATTGGCTTAGAATTATCACCACGCCGATTATGGGTGATGCGCCGCGCTGTGTTTGGCGCCGGTCTGGCCCAAGTGCTACTTAGCGGATTAATACTGGCAGGCATCGCGTGGCAAGTGTTTGCCCAAAGCTGGCAAAGTGCCTTGATATTAGGCTTTGGGCTAGCGCTCTCTTCAACCGCCATGGGCTTACAGTTACTGGCCGAGCGTAAAGAAATGAGCAGCCCTCATGGGCGCCAAGCCTTCGCTATTTTATTGTTTCAAGATATTGCCGCTATTCCTTTAATTGCCATTGTCCCGGCTCTCGGCAGTGCGCAAAGTGTCGGCGGCGATGGCACCCTTCATTTGTTACAAGTTGGCGCCAGCATCGGGGTCGTGATCATTGGCGGGCGCTATTTATTACGGCCTTTATTTCGTATTGTTGCCAAAACTGGCTTACAAGAAGTCTCCACTGCCACGGCGCTACTGGTGGTCATGGGCACCGCTTATTTAATGGAGTGGGCGCATGTTTCAATGGCGCTGGGCGCTTTTTTAGCCGGCATGTTGCTCGCAGACTCTGAGTATCGCCATGAGCTAGAGTCACAAATTGAGCCCTTTAAAGGCTTATTATTAGGCTTGTTCTTCATTGGCGTGGGCATGAGTGCTGATTTAAGCCTGTTACTGTCACACCCCTTGCAAGTATTAGGATTGGCGTTATTGCTACTTATTTTAAAACTGCCGGTGCTCAGCCTAGTGGGTCGCCAAATTGGTAAATTAGAAGGCCTAAGTGCGCTAAAACTGGGCTTATTATTGGCAGCTGGCGGGGAATTTGCCTTTGTATTATTTGGCTTAGCCAGAGACAACGGCTTATTTGATAGCCAATTACATAATATATTAGTGCTCACCATTACTCTTTCTATGGCGCTCACGCCATTATTATTATTGGCCTTAGCCCCTCTATTAGCTAAGGCACCGGCTCCCAAGCCGATTCCTGAAGAATATACCCAAGTCAGTGATCACCAACCCCGCGCCGTGATTGTGGGCATGGGGCGTATGGGACAGATCATTGCGCGGGTACTTCGCGCCCAACGCATTCCTTTTGTGGCTTTTGAAACCGAAGTCGACACCATTAGCATTACCCGAAAAATTGATAATATTGCTATATTTTATGGCGATCCGCTGCGCCCTGGGGTGTTACGCAGTGCCGGTGCCGAGCAGGCGGAGTTTTTTATTGTCGCCACCGACAATCCTGAAATTAATCTTGCCACTACCCAAGCGGTGCGCGCCCGCTATCCCCATATGCAAGTGATTGCTAGGGCACGTAATCGCCAACATGTGCATAAGTTGTGGGATTTAGGCGCGATGCCGGTGCGAGAAACCTTTCACTCCAGCCTCGAAATGTGTCGGCGGGTTATGCAAGGCTTAGGCCTTAAAGAAGAACAAATTGACGCTCGTATTCGCCGCTTTCGTGAACACGACCACCAAGTGCTGATGGAGCAACATAAAGTGTATGACGATGAAGCCGCGCTTTTTCAAACGGCTCGCCAAGCTAGAGCCGAATTAGAAACCCTCTTTGAGGCAGACTTTTTAGAAAAAGTGCCCTTGGCCTTAAAAACAGCAGCGTCTGAGGGCGATAACAAGGAGCATTAGTTTTTATCGCTCTCAGGCTCAGTGCAAAAAGCAGGTATAGGAAAATAAAATAGCGAGAGCCAAAAAATAGAGGGAGTTATTTCGACTTAAGAAGAGTCATTGGTATGCTCAGTGATGGGCCTGCCATTCCCGCTAATAGCAGTGATTGGCGGGACACAATAAACCAAAAAACACTCTGCAAGCAATATAAAACGCTAATACTATACCAAGAGAAACTTTAGAAGATGCTTAGCAAGTACCCAGCTAATTAATTTTATTACACTGTGGGGTTGGCAAACTCAGCCCAGCTTGCTAATGTGAGCTTCGTCCCAGTATTAATAGCCACAGGCCGCCAAATTTATGAACTTCCTGCACAACGCCAAGCATCATCACCATCATTTTCTCGACTAGGCTTTCAGAATATTATTCTGGAAGGCCAACCGCTTGGCGGCTTCCAGCAGGATAACAATATTAACCCTCGGAAGCTTTGCTCCGGGGGTTTTTTCCGTTTTTGCAGTGTATTATTTTTTACCATTATTATTTGCCACCTCAAGGTGACTCAAAAGGAAACAGCATATGACTTCGGATAACACACGACTACGCATCGCCATCCAAAAATCAGGCCGTTTGAGCAAAGAGTGTCAGCAACTGCTTAAAGGTTGTGGCGTTAAGCTCAATATCCGTGAACAGCGCCTTATTGCTCATGCAGAGAATATGCCTATCGATTTATTACTGGTGCGCGATGATGATATTCCAGGCTTGGTGATGGATGGCGTAGTGGACTTAGGCGTAGTTGGCGAAAACGTGTTAGAAGAAACCTTGATGGAGCGCCAAGCCCAAGGGGAAGCCGCTGAGTTTAATGTACTTAAGCGCTTAGACTTTGGCGGCTGTCGCTTATCATTAGCCGTGGCACAAGATGCAGATTACCCTGATGTAAAAAGCTTAGAAGGCAAGCGCATTGCCACCTCTTATCCTTGGTTATTAAAGCGCTTTATGGATAAGCAGGGCGTTAAATTTAAAAGTGTGATGCTAAATGGCTCTGTTGAAGTCGCCCCACGTGCCGGCGTAGCTGATGCTATTTGTGACCTAGTCTCGACCGGTGCCACGCTCGAAGCCAATGGCTTAGTAGAAGCGGATGTTATTTTTCGCTCAAAAGCGGTGCTTATTCAAAGTGCAGCCGAATTACCTCTTGCCAAGCAAGCGGTGATCGATAAGTTGCTACCGCGTATTCAAGGTTTGCAGCAAGCGCGAGAAAGCAAATACATTATGTTGCATGCACCCAAAGCGCGCCTTGAAGAAGTTATTGACCTATTACCCGGTGCCGAGCGCCCCACCATAATGCCGCTTGCAGGTGAAACCAATCAAGTAGCCATTCATGTGGTGAGCAGCGAAGATATGTTTTGGGAAACCATGGAAGGCTTAAAAGAGCTGGGCGCCTCGTCCATCCTAGTCTTACCCATCGAGAAGATGATGGAGTAGTCATGAATATTCTACAATGGAATACCCTAAGCGCGGCTGAGCAAGCCGCTGCCCTTCGCCGCCCTGCACTTGCACAAAGTGGCCGCGAAGCCCAAGTAGCCGATATTATCGCTACTGTCCGCAAGGGAGGTGACGCCACCCTGCTCGAGCTCACTCGTACCCTTGATAAGGCAGAGCGCGAGTGCCTTGAGCTCACTCGCGCTGAGATTGAAGCGGCATCAGCAAGAGTCAGTGAAGAGTTAAAAGCGGCCATTGACTTAGCCATGACTAATATTGAGACGTTTCACCGCGCCCAATTACCGCATCCCATAGTGCAAGAAACCAGCCCGGGCGTGCATTGTGAGCTACATTTTCAGCCTATTGAAAAAGTAGGATTATATGTCCCCGGTGGCACGGCGCCGCTGGTCTCTACGGTAATGATGCTGGCCATTCCTGCACGCCTTGCTGGCTGTGAGCGCGTCATATTGTGCTCACCGCCACCTATTAATGATGCCATTGTTTATACGGCGGGTCGCTGCGGTGTGGATGCCATTTATACCCTAGGCGGCGCCCAAGCCATTGCGGCTATGGCCTATGGCTCAGAAACCGTAACTAAAGTAGATAAAATTTTTGGTCCTGGTAATACCTGGGTCACGGAAGCGAAAAATCAGGTAGCGCGCGATGTCGCAGGCGCCGCCATTGATATGCCGGCCGGCCCCTCTGAGGTATTAGTGATTGCCGATGCCAATGCCGATGCCGATTTTGTGGCTTCCGACTTATTATCTCAAGCAGAGCATGGCACCGACTCCCAAGTTATTTTAGTGACCCCTTGTCGCGATTTAGCCGCGCGCGTTAATGTGGCACTCGACACGCAATTAGCCCAGCTTTCACGAGCCGATATCGCACGCCAAGCCTTACTTGAAAGCCGCACCTTTATTTGTAGCGACTTAGCAGAAGCAGCACTTATTTCTAATGCTTATGCGCCTGAGCATTTAATCGTGCAAACCGACCACCCTCGCGCCTTATTGCCGCAATTAAAAAACGCAGGCTCTATTTTCTTAGGTGCCTGGACGCCAGAGTCGGTGGGCGATTATGCCAGCGGCACTAATCATACTTTGCCGACCTATGGCTACTCTCGCACCTATTCAAGCCTGGGTTTAGCAGATTATCAGCGCCGTTATACCGTACAAGAGCTGACCCCAGCGGGTTTATTAGCCATAGGCCCGGCGGTCGAATTACTCGCGGCCACCGAAACCTTGGATGCCCATAAAAATGCGGTAAGCCTGCGGCTTGCTAAATTGGAGAACTAAGCAATGAGTGTGAATGAAGCTGCGCTTAGCGCTAGTGTGACTGCTGACTTACTAACTAAACTGGCTCGCCCGCAAGTGCAAGCTCTAACGCCGTACCAATCAGCACGTCGCATTGGTGGACACGGCCATATTTGGCTAAATGCCAATGAGGCACCCACTAGCAATGACTATCAGCTCGATTGTGCCCGCCTTAATCGCTACCCTGAGTGCCAACCGCCTACTGTAGTTAATAGCTATGCGGCTTATGCGGGTGTGAGCCCCGAGCAGGTATTAGTGAGTCGTGGTGGCGATGAAAGTATTGAACTGCTGATCCGCACCTTTTGTGAGCCAGGCCAAGATAATATTTTATTATGCTCACCTACCTATGGCATGTACGCCATCAGTGCCCAAACTAATGATGTGGGCATTATTGATGTGCCGTTAAATAGTGAGCGCCAGCCTGACTTTAACGCCATTATTAAGCAATTAGATCAGGTTAAAATTGTCTTCTTATGCTCACCCAATAACCCAACCGGTGACTTAGTCGATCAAGCAGGCTTATGCCAATTACTGGCAGCGGCTCAGGGGCGCGCCTTGGTAGTAGTGGATGAGGCCTATATTGAATTTTGTCCTCAATTTAGCCAAGCCAACTTATTAGCACAATACCCTGAGCTGGTTATTATTCGCACTCTTTCTAAGGCGTTTGGGTTAGCCGGCTTGCGTTGTGGCTTTAGTTTGGCGCACCCCTCAGTGATTGCGTTGCTATTAAAAGTGATCCCGCCCTACCCGATTCCAGAGCCAGTAGCGCAAATTGCCGCTCAAGCGCTGAGCGAACAAGGCTTAAGCGTGATGCGCACTCGCGTCGCTGAGCTAAATGCCTTAAAAACCAGCTTAGCTGCGCGCCTTGCCAAGCACCATGAAGTGAAGAAAGTATACGCCCCCCACGGGAATTATTTATTAGTGCACTTTAAAGATGGCGGCGCATTATTTGCACGCATGGCTAAGGCCGGTATTATATTGCGCGATTTTGCTAGCCGCCCAGGCCTTGCAGATTGCATTCGCATTACTATCGGCAGCCAAGCCGAGATGGACGCAGTACTCGATGTATTGCAACAGGAGCAATAAGTGACTCAGCAACGTATTTTATTTATCGATCGCGATGGCACCATGGTGGAAGAGCCCGCCGTCGACAAACAATTAGATCGCCTCGATAAACTGGCATTTTTGCCTAATGTCATTCCCGCCCTTTTAAAACTGCAAGCGGCTGGATACACGTTAGTCATGGTGACTAACCAAGATGGCTTAGGCACTGACAGCTTTCCTCAAGCAGACTTTGATGCGCCCCAGCAGTTAATGATGCAAATTTTAACTTCTCAAGGCGTACATTTTCAGGACACCTTAATTTGTCCGCACTTTCAAGAAGATGACTGTGCCTGTCGCAAGCCGCGCCTAGGCTTGGTCAAAGATTATTTACAAGCCGGGCGCATTGATTTCACCGACTCTTGGGTGATTGGCGATCGCATCACCGACATTCAGTTAGCGGATAACATGGGACTGCCCAGCTTCCATTACGGCCATGCCGATAATGAGGGGCGTATCATTGGTTGGAATGAAATCGTCGCTCAATTATTAAGCAAAGGCCGTAAGGCCGCCGTAACTCGCACTACTAAAGAAACGGATATTACTTTATCGCTGGATCTCGACACTCAAGGTGGCAGCCAAATTAATACCGGTTTGCACTTTTTTGATCATATGCTGGATCAAATTGCGACCCACGGCGGTTTTCAACTTAATGTGCATGTTGATGGTGACTTGCACATTGACGATCACCATACCGTTGAAGACACGGCGCTGGCCATGGGCGAAGCCATGCGCAAAGCCCTTGGCAATAAGCGTGGCCTAGGTCGGTTTGGTTTTGTATTGCCAATGGATGAATGTGAAGCCGCCGTGACGCTAGACTTATCAGGGCGTCCTTATATGTCTTTTGAAGGTGAGTTTAAGCAAGATAAAGTCGGCGATATGTCAGTAGAAATGGTGCCGCACTTTTTTAGATCCTTAAGTGACAGTTTGGCCTGCAATATTCACCTTAAAGTGACGGGTGATAATACCCATCATATGGTAGAAAGTACCTTTAAGAGCTTTGGGCGTGCGTTGCGCCAAGCTCTTAAAGTGGAGGGAAATGAATTGCCCTCCAGCAAGGGGTTCTTTGAGCGAACAAACGCCAACCACCACGCCACTCACCTTGGCTAATAATCCGGCGACGCAGGTCGCCATTATTGACACCGGCTGCGCTAACTTATCGTCGGTGCGCTATGCCATTGAACGCTTAGGCTACTCAGTGACGGTGAGTCGCGATCACCAAGTATTATTAGCAGCAGATAAGCTGCTCTTACCCGGCGTAGGGACTGCCGCAGAGGCGATGAAAAACTTGGCCGAGCGCAACTTAATTGGATTAATTAACCAATTACAACAGCCCGTGCTGGGTATTTGTCTGGGTATGCAAATGTTGGTGAACCACTCAGATGAAGGGGATGTAGACTGCTTAGGTTTGATAGATGCGCCCTGCTTACATATGCAAAGCAGTGATGGCGTACGCTTGCCACACATGGGGTGGAATCAAATCACTTCTATGCCCGATCATCCTTTATTTAAAGATATTGCCGATGGCAGTTACTTTTACTTTGTGCACTCCTACGCAGTGCCGGTGGGAGATTACACCCTAGCCAGCAGCCAACACGGCTTAAGCTTTAGTGCGGCTATTGGCAATGCCAACTTCTTTGGTGTGCAATTTCATCCCGAGCGCTCAGGACGAGCCGGTGCACAACTGCTAAAAAACTTCTTGGAGCTGTAAATTATGATTATTCCTGCCATTGATTTAATTAACGGCCACGTAGTGCGTCTTTATCAAGGTGACTACCAGCAAAAAACCCAATATTCTGACTCAGCTCAAGAACGCTTTGACTTATATGTCGCCGCCGGTGCCACTCAGTTACATCTTGTAGACTTAGATGGCGCAAAAGACAGTAATCAGCGCCAACTCGACCTCATTAAAGACTTAGTAGTCAATACTCCCGTGCCGGTGCAAATTGGCGGCGGCATTCGCACCGAACAAGATGTAAAAGACTTACTCGATATTGGCGTACAGCGGGTGGTTATTGGCTCAACGGCGGTAAAAAACCCAGAAATGGTAGTCGGTTGGATCAAACAATATGGCCCAGAGCGTATCGTATTAGCGCTAGATATTAATATTACTGCAGACGGTGAGAAAAAAATCGCCATTGCCGGCTGGCAAGAAGACAGCGGTATTACGATTGAAGCGCTGCTTGAGCATTATTTGCCAGCAGGACTGTGCCATGTATTGTGTACCGATATTTCTAAAGATGGCACTCTCAGTGGTGCTAATGTGGCCCTCTACCGTGAGCTTGCAGCGCGCTACCCTACTATTTTATGGCAAGCCTCAGGCGGCATCGGCAATTTAGATGACATTAACGCACTCACCAACACCGGTGTGGCCGGCGTTATCTTAGGGCGCTCCCTATTAGAAGGTAAATTCACCGTAGAAGAGGCAATCGCATGCTGGCAAAACGCATAATTCCTTGTTTAGATGTTAAAGACGGCTTAGTCGTTAAAGGCGTAAAATTTCGTAACCACGAAACCATCGGCGATATCGTCCCCTTGGCACAGCGTTATGCCGCCGAAGGCGCCGATGAATTGGTGTTTTATGACATCACAGCCAGCAGTCAAGACCGCGTTGTGGATAAAAGCTGGGTAAGCCGCGTTGCTGAGGTGATTGATATTCCTTTTTGTGTAGCCGGCGGTATTAAGTCCGTCGCCGATGCGGCACAAATTTTAGAATATGGCGCCGATAAAATTTCTATTAACTCCCCTGCTCTCAGTAATCCTGCTTTAATCACCGAGCTTGCCGAGACCTTTGGCGTGCAATGTATCGTGGTGGGCATTGACTCTTACTATGATGAAGCCAGCGGCTTATACCAAGTGCATCAGTTTACCGGTGATGAAAGTCGCACTCAGGTTACTAAGTGGAGCACCCTAGACTGGGTAGAAGAGGTACAGCGCCGCGGTGCCGGTGAAATCGTGCTCAATGTCATGAACCAAGACGGGGTGCGCCAAGGTTATGATCTTGAGCAACTGCAAAAAGTGCGCGCCATTTGTAAGGTGCCACTCATTGCCTCCGGTGGTGCGGGGGAAATGGTGCACTTTAAAGATGCCTTTTTAACCGCCGATGTTGATGGCGCTCTCGCCGCCTCTGTATTTCATAAAGGCATTATTAATATTACTGAGCTAAAGCAATATTTAACCCAACAAGGAATTCCTACTCGTGACTGATATCACCCAAGCCGCGCAATTTGATGACAGCCAGCTAGATTGGGCTAAAGTCGATGGTCTAATGCCCGTTATTGTGCAAGATAGCCACAGCGCTCGAGTATTAATGTTGGGTTATATGAATCAAGAAGCGCTAGCTCTGACCTTGGCCAGCCAGCAGGTCACCTTTTTTAGTCGCACTAAAAATCGCCTGTGGACCAAAGGGGAAAGCTCAGGGCATTATTTGCAGCTGGTCGACATTAGCACCGATTGTGACAGTGATACCTTATTAGCTACGGTTAAGCCTATTGGCCCAACTTGCCACTTAGGTCATGTATCTTGCTTTAATGAGCAAATAGCGCCCGATTTAAGCTTTTTAGCCGAGCTTGAACAAGTGATCGCCAGTCGCAAAGGCGCCGATCCTAGCTCTAGCTACACCGCCAGCCTGTATGCCAGCGGCACTAAGCGCATCGCACAAAAAGTGGGTGAAGAAGGTGTTGAAACTGCGCTGGCGGCCACGGTGCACGATCAAGAAGAGTTAATAAATGAGTCGGCTGACTTACTTTATCACTTAACTGTCTTACTGCAGCAAGAAGGCTTACAACTTAGTGATGTGATAGCTAAATTACAAGAACGCCACCGCTAAGTACTGCATATAGGCAAAAAAAGCGCACTGGTTTGCTAGTGCGCTTTTTTTATAACTTGCACTTACCATCTTTTAATAGGGCCACACTTAGCGATAACTGCGCCACAGCATTTATTATGTTAAACATAAAATTATAAGTGTTTGATTAAAATATAATTATCTAAAACCAACCTCTCCCACCGCGCTGACTAAAGTTGTGCATTTACTGTGCATTTACTGTGCACTTACCCGCCACTGACTTGACATGAAAATAACGTGTGTTACCTTTCTTCTCAATTGATAACCATTGCTATTATCAACTATGTTCTAACCTCGTATTATTAAGTCATAGTAATAGCTGTGCTCTCATTGCCTTACAAAGGATGGCCGTATGTCTCGCAAATTTAAACTCAGCACGCTTGCTCTCTCTAGCTTGTTAGCTTTCAGCCCCCTAAGCGCCTATGCCGATCTCACTATTTATAACGGCCAACATAAAACGGCAACCCTTGCCTTAATCGATGCCTTTACCGAAAAAACCAATATTAAAGTAGAAAGTCGCCAAGGCTCAAGTAATGAACTCGCCCACCAAATTGTAGAAGAAGGTGCGCGCTCGCCGGCAGATATTATTTACACCGAAGAGTCTACGCCGCTCATTATGCTCGCTAATAAAGATCTGCTCGCAGAAATTGACGAGCCAGCACTTAACAATATTCCTGCTGAGTATCGTGATGCTGATGGCTACTGGGTCGGCTTATTAGCGCGTTCACGCGTAATGGTTTATAACAAAGACTTAATTAACGCCGACGAATTGCCTACCTCGGTATATGACTTAAGCGATGATAAATGGAAAGATAAATTCGCCTTTATTAAAACCAGTGGTGCTTTCCAAAAGCAATTATCGGCCATGATAAAAATTGATGGTCGCGAAAAGGCCAAGTCTTGGTTAGAAAGCTTAAAGAAAAATGGTAAAGAATATCGTAATAATAAAGCCGCCATGGACGCCGTAGAGCGCGGTGATATTCCTTTTGCTCTTATTAATAACTACTACTGGGATAATTTAGCGCGCGAACAAGGAGCAGATAAGCTTAACTCGGCACTGTATTTTATGGGTACTCATGACTTGGGTGATTTGGTCACTGTCTCGGGCGCCGCCATCTTAAAATCCAGTAAACACCAAGACGAAGCGCAGCAGTTTATCGCCTTTGCTACCAGTGAAGCTGGTCAGCAAATATTAACGGATAACAGTGCTCAATACCCGCTAAACCCCAATGTGGATACCCATGGCCTAAAGCCCTTCTCAGAGCTGACTCCGCCTAACGATACTCTGGACTTAGGCGAATATAGCGATGGCAAAGCGGCCATTGAATTGTTACAAGAAGTGGGTTTGTTGTAAGCTCACTCCTTTGTCTGCTCAAGGAAGAGCAGTCCGCCAAGTAGGTGTACTTAGAATGAGACCGGAGGCGTCATGTATGCCTTCGGTCTTTTTTATTAATTTATTTTAATTAAAAGTCGTCAATCTTGCTCGCCACTTTGGTTGCGAAAAATTTGGTTTAGTGCGCTTAACCTCATTATGATGCGTATCCTAGTAGTAGTGCTTATTGTCATTGAGAAGTTACATGTCTAGCAAAGCTGTGATTAAACAAAGCCGAAAACCCGTGCCGCTTGGCTTGATGATCCCAGTCATATTATTGGTGGTGCTTACTAGCCTACCGCTGCTCTATATTGTGCTGCGTGCCCAAGAGGCAGGCCTTAGTCATGCCATGAGTCTTATTTTTCGCACGCGTGTCTATCAACTACTCCTCAATACCTTACAACTGTTAGTAACAGTGACGCTCATTAGTACCCTGATAGGGGTCGCCAGTGCTTGGCTGATAGAGCGCACCGACTTGCCAAAACGCAAACTGTTTAACGCGCTAGTCACTCTACCCTTTGCGGTGCCCGCTTTTATTAGTAGCTATAGCTGGATATCTATTTTTCCTCAACTAGAGGGTTTTAGCGGCGCGGTATTGGTATTAACGCTATGTAACTATCCCTTAGTGCACTTACCCGTAGCTGCCGCCTTACGTGGCATGGATCCCGCGCTCGAGGAAACGTCTCGCTCTCTTGGCTTTAGCCGCGCTCAAACCTTTTTTAAGGTGTTATTACCTCAGTTACGCCCAGCGCTGCTTGGCGGCGCTATTTTGATCTCTTTACATATGCTGGCTGAATTTGGCGCCTTAGCTTTTTTAAATTACGAGACCTTTACTACGGCTATTTTTGATCAATATTACGTGGCCTTTGATGGCGCCTCAGCGGCCATGCTCACCTTGGTATTACTAATATTGTGTGTAGGCGTCATTGGCTTAGAAATATTACTAAGAGGCAAGCACAACCATGCCACTCAGCGCCAAGGTAGCCCAGGCGCACAAGACCAAGTTATCTTAGGCTGGACCAAACCTTGGCTGCTACTGGCAATATTATTATTAATCACGCTGGCCGCCGGTGTGCCGCTTGCGGTAATCGGTTATTGGCTACTAAGTGGTAGCTCCAGTGCTTTTCACGGTCAAGAAGTATTAAGTGCATTAACCACCACCTTAAGTTTTGGCTTTAGCGGCGCCCTACTCGCTACTGTGTTTGCACTGCCATTAGTTTTTTTGGCGGTACGCTTTCAAGGCCGATTAGCTAATTTGGCTGAGCGCCTGCCTTATTTTATTCATAGTTTGCCAGGATTAGTGATTGGCCTAACATTAGTATTTTTTGCTATTCGTTATGCCTTTTTCTTTTATCAAACCACACCTTTATTATTGATAGGTTATGCCATGCTATTTTTACCCATGGCGCAATCGTCAATTCGTGCCACTTTAATGCAAATTCCGCCCCAACTAGAAGAAATGGCGCGCTCTTTAGGTAAGTCAGCATGGCGAGTTTTTATACGCATTACCTTGCCTTTAATGGCACCGGGCCTAGGAGCGGGGTTGGCACTGGTATTTTTACAAATTATGAAAGAATTAACCGCCACTTTATTGCTACGCCCTACCGGCATAGACACGCTGGCGACCAAAGTGTGGGAGCATACCTCAAATGCAGAGTACGGTGCCTCGGCGCCTTATGCGGCGCTATTAATTTTAATCTCAGGTTTGCCGGTTTATTTGCTGACCATGCGCTCTTTTACCCGTAACACCGCCTAACCTGCAGGATACACGAGGAAGATATGAAAAAATTAATCATCGACAATGTGTCCAAGCAATTTGGTGAGGTTGCAGCGCTTAACCAAGTCCACCTTGAGCTAGAAGAAGGCAAAATGCTGGCCGTATTGGGGCCCTCAGGCTGTGGTAAAACCACCTTACTGCGCGCCATCGCCGGTTTTGAAACGCCCACTACTGGGCGCATTATTATTAATGGCCAAACCGTATTTGGCCCTCAAGCCAATATTAAACCTGAGCACAGAAAAATTGGCTACGTGCCTCAACATGGCGTGCTATTTCCCCATTTAAGCGTTGAAAAAAATATTAGTTTTGGCCTGCAAGGCGAAGCCTTTAGCAGCAAAGCACAAATTTCTAAGCGGGTGTTGGAAATGCTTAAATTGGTGGGCATGACCGGCCTAGGCCAGCGTATGCCTCACGAATTATCAGGCGGTCAGCAACAACGCATTGCGCTAGCTCGCGCCCTCGCGCCCTCGCCTTCTTTAGTATTACTGGATGAGCCATTTTCAGCCCTCGATACCGGTCTTAGAATCGCACTAAGAGAAGAAGTAAAAGCCACTCTTAATGCCATTGGTGCCACCGCTATTATGGTGACCCACGACCAAGAAGAAGCGCTGTCGATGGCCGATTTAGTGGCCGTTATGCGCCAAGGTGAATGCGTACAAGTCAGCGATCCTGTGTCTTTATATAAATACCCCAGCGATATTAAAGTGGCAAAATTTGTCGGCGATGCCATTGTCTTGTCAGCAAAAGTAAGCCAAGGAACAATTCAGAGCTGCTTTGGCCCTCTTGCCTTAGCCACTGAGGGGGTACGAGACAGTCAGTCCGCCACCATCATGATCCGGCCTGAGCAATTTGTACTAGCTAATAGCGACGAGCCTCATTTTAGTGGCTGCGTGCAAAAAACAATTTATTACGGACATGATGCCTTAGTGCATGTGCTCACGAGCGACCAAGCGGGCGCCCAAGAAATACAAATGCGCATCAGTGGCGCACGTACTTTTATGCCAGGAGAGCGCTTAGGCCTTAAAATTGCCGGTCCGGTGATGGCCTATGAATAAGCGCCAGCTTATAAGCTACAGGACCTAAGTTTATTGATTAGCGGACTGACTTGCCCAAACTTGGCGTTGCTGCTAAATTTAAAGCCCCTTACAGTATGTTGGCATAACCTATGTCTGAGTCTAGTCACCCCATTTTTACTCTTGCAGCCGAGCTGCGCCAAGTATTTAGCGAGCTAGAGCACGCCCATCATGGCCTTAATGATTGGCTGCTCAGCTTCAATAATCGCAAGTTAGTTCAGGCTCGCTGCTTTGCGCTGCCTCCCATTGCCATGGGAGAAGAGCATGAGCCTATCACTCAGATTATGGTAGAGCCATTAGTTGGCGAACCCGCGCTAGCAGCGGCGCTAAGTGCTTATCAGCAGTGGTTTATTCAGCCTCACCATTCGACTAAAGCCAGCTTTCGCCTGCCAGGCCTGTTGCTACTTCCTAGCGAATTTAAAACTGAGTTAGCTCACCATATTAACCAAATCAATCACTTAAAAAGTGAGTTTAAAGCGCGGGTGCAAAGCGCGGGCACGCGGGATCAAAAATACGCCTTAGTGCACCACACGCTGCCTGGGTTAATTACGCTGCACGTCTATCGCCATTTAGTGCTCTTGCCCCATGATGCCTCACGGTTAGGGTTTACGTGGGCGAATAAACAAATTATAAAAAAAATAGATAAAGAGGCGTTGGTACAGCAATTAATGGCTGCTCGTCACACGCCTCCCCCGCTCACCGACGCGCTAACATGGCAGCAATGCGTCGATAGAGAAATCTATGATATTAAACGCTTACCTGCGAGTACCGAGCTGCGATTACGCCGCCCCGTAAAAACTCATCCTATGGTGAATGTGCGCTGGCAAGAAGACATAACACCGCGCCAACAACAAGTTAAAGCTCATTTGCCACTGTTACTGTGCCAAGATGAATTACCCGCTATCACCGAGCTTGGCAATTATCCGCCTGCCCAAGTGCGCACCCGCCGCGCCGCCACCATTACCGATGAGCCGGTGATCCCCCGTTTACATATTTATCCCTACCAACCCAAAAGCTAAGCGCAATGAGGCTTACTTTACACAGCCCAACAGATAATTTTTTAGCGCAATCAGCTAAAGCCATTTTGTAATGGGCTGGCAAATGTTATAACTAAGGCGTACCCGTTCGGGTTTTTCATTACCAGAGGCGAAGCGCTTTGCCCTCGTCTTCTATCACAAGGATTGACTAACGCTATGTTTGAAAAGGTCACAGCTGCACCGGCCGACCCTATTTTGGGCCTCACCGACATTTTTCGTAACGATCCTCGTGCCCATAAAATTAACTTGGGCGTGGGCATTTATAAAGACGAAGCCGGCCAAACACCTGTGCTGCGTTGCGTAAAAAAAGCCGAAACACGCCTCGTTAACGAGCAAACCACAAAAAACTACTTAAGCATTGAAGGCGTTCACGCTTATGCGGATGTAGTACAAAAATTATTATTTGGCGAACACGCCGCCATTATTAACGAACAGCGCGCTCGCACCGCTCAATCTCCCGGTGGCACGGGGGCGCTGCGCATTGCGGGGGAATTTATTGCCCGCCAGCTCGATACCACCACAGTGTGGATCTCTAACCCCACTTGGGCTAACCACAGAGCCGTATTTAGTGCTTCTGGCTTAGAAGTGAAAGAGTACAGCTATTACGATGCTGAGCGTAAAGACTTAGACTTTGATGCCATGCTAGCGGATTTAACCCATGCCAAAGCGGGCGATGCGGTGTTATTGCACGGTTGCTGTCATAACCCGACCGGTATTGATCCCACTCCTGCACAGTGGGAGCAATTAGCTAAGCTATCGGCGGAAAATGGCTGGTTACCCTTGTTTGATTTTGCCTACCAAGGCTTTGGCCAAGGCATAGATGAAGATGCATATGGTTTAAGAGTATTTGCCGAGCATAATGTCGAGCTATTAATTGCGAGCTCATTTTCTAAAAACTTTGGCATGTATAATGAACGCGTAGGCGCCTTTACCTTAGTAGCAAAAGACGCAGACACCGCCAATACCGCTTTTAGCCAAGTAAAAACCATTATTCGCGCCATTTACTCTAACCCGCCAGCGCATGGTGCTAATGTGATTGCCATGATCGCCGAAGACCCTGCTTTATATGCAGACTGGTTAGCCGAGCTTGCTGAAATGCGCGAGCGAATTCAAGAAATGCGCAGCCTCTTCGTAGAAAAATTGGCTGAGCGCGGAGTGAGTCGCGACTTTAGCTTTATTGCCCGTCAAAATGGCATGTTCTCTTTCTCTGGCCTTAATAAAGAACAGGTAGCGCGCCTAAGAGAAGAGTTTGCCATTTATATTGTTGGCTCTGGGCGCATTAGCGTGGCGGGGATTACCAAAGACAATATCGATGCCTTATGTGATGGCATTGCCACGGTACTATAATCGCAGCCAGTCAGTAATAAAAAGTGATTAGTGATTAGTAAACTAATTGCATGATTAAGCCCCGCAACGCGGGGCTTTTTTATGAGGTTAATAGGAATTAGTCATTCATAATGCGCATCACACAGCCTTGGCCGGTGCGTTTACTCTGCGCTTTAGCCTGATACATGGCATTGTCGGCGCGGGTAAGTAAGGCGGCCGGCGAGTCGCCGTCTTCTGGAAACAAGCCAATACCAATTGACGCAGATACATTCAGCGTTTGCTCACCCCAGATAAAGGGCTTAGCGACTAAGGTTAATACCGACTGGGCCAATGAAAAGGCTACCGCACTGCTGGCTACCTCGTCTAATAACACCACAAACTCATCGCCGCCAATGCGCGCACAGCAATCGGTGGCTCTAAATCGCTGAGTCAAGCGCTGGGCAAGGCCTGCTAATAACGCATCTCCTGCATCGTGGCCGTGGGTATCATTCACTTCTTTAAAACCATTAAGATCAATAAATAATAAAGCAAAACCACTGGCATGGCGTTTAGCCCGAGAAATACTGCGCTGCAGCTGCTCACCCAGTAACACTCGATTTGCTAAACCGGTTAAGGAGTCTTGCAACGCCAAGCGCTTAATTTGTTCTTGCTGTTGCTGGCGCTCTAAAATTAGCGCCGTTAAGTGGCCAATGCGCTGGATCATCATCCGCTCATGAGGACAAGGATTACTTTTATAGCGGGGAAATACCGCCAGTAAATTTTGAGAACGCGCCGGATTAACTTGAATAGGCATTAACCAGCAGCCTGCCATCTTGTATTCTTTTGCTAAGTCTAACCAAGCTTGCCAATGCGCCCCTTTGGGCTGCACGGTAAACACTTGTAGCTGGCCGGCATCTAAGCCAATTTGTAATACGCGCACTAGGCGCTCATTCGCAAGTTGATGCAACTGCTCACAAAAGCGTGCTGAGAGCTGTGGCCCACTGCGCACTCGTAAAGTATTGTCATCGGTAATATCTAATACCGCCACTCGACAAGACTCAAGTTGGCGCTCCAGTGTTAAGCAGGCATGATTTAAAATATGCTCCACCTGCTCATTGCCCGCCGTCATTTCTAGCATTTCTCGCTCTAGGCGTAACAGCGCATCGGCGCGCTCACGCTCAGTCACATCTTGGCCGGTATAAATAATGTAGCGCAGTGGATCTTTATCTTCCTTTACCGCTTTTACGGTCCAGCGCACTTCAATGGCCTCGTTTAGCACATTGGTCATGCGACAATTAAAGGTTTTAATTTCATTACTGGCCAAGGGCTTGTCGGATAAATGCTTAAAACTGTCTAAGCCGAGCAACATTTTTAATGGCTGACCCACTAATTGCTCTTGGCTAAAACCCGACTGCCACTCAGCACTGCGGTTCATATTAATAATAATGCCATCGGTATCTGTGACTACCACCAATGCACTAATGGTCTCTAATACGGTATCAATAAATTGCTTTTCTTCAGATTGAGTACGATGAGCAAGATGCAGCGCTTGTTGTTTGTCTTTAAGGTGGCGTTCACGCTTAATGGCGTTAGTAATATCATGCACTTGCATTAATAACGCCTGCTCACCATTGGCTTGTGCAAGCGGGCGCAGCACCACAGAGTGAAACACCGGCTGCTCTTTAGCACTTCTTAAGGGCAATAATTGACCATGTAATTGGTGAGACAACACCCGAGATAGCCCTTGCTTAGCGCCACTGGTCACCGCCTCGAGCAAGACACTCGGCAGCGAGGGAAATAGCTCATTTAAGCGCTTACCTAGGGCGTGCTCGGCACTAATACCGCTATAGCGCACTAACCATTGATTCCAAAATTGAACTTTTTGTTCGCTACAAAATAAAGCGACACCCAATTCAATATGATCCAGCGCCTGCTCGCTTAATGCATGGGCAGGTAATAAGGAAGACGCCATTATGAGCACTCAGCTAAATAGTTGCGCAATGCATTTACAAACACCTCGGCTGAGTCAACATCAATTAAAAATGCTAAATAGCCCTGCAGATCGTTTTTTCTAAGGTTAAATTTAATCTGTACCAACATAATAAAAGAAGTGTTATCGGTATTTTCTTGGGGCGATAGCTGCGTTAATAGTTGAGCGGTGTTTACATTAAAGACTCGCGGTAAGTCAGTATGAATTTGTTGGTTTAATAGGTTTGCAAGGGTCGCCAAACAATTATTAAGCAAAATATTACCCAGCTCCCCTAACGTCTCTTGCTCTAGCTCAGAGATTTCATCCGCTGACATATCTTCACCAAGGATCACGCGCACTAACTCTAGGCTGCGATCTTCTGGAAACAATAAGGCGGCGCGCCCACTCATAAAGCCGCTAAAATCTTGGGTAACGCCGGCTAATAAATGCGGCAAGGTTTGGCAAAAGCTGGCATTGGCTTGGCTGGGGCTTAAAAACTGTAATTTAGGCACCGATAACAAGACTTCATCTTGTACCATGTGTGACAAAGCACTGGCCGCCCGGCCAATGCCAATGTTCATTAATTCCACCACCACATCATGTTCATCGGCGGTTAATAAGCCATTCATAAGCGCACTCCTAAAAATTGCGCCAGCTCCGTAATATGAGTGGGTTTAGCTAAAAAGGTGAGACCCAAACGTTGTGCGCGCTCTACTAAGGGTTGTTGAATATTTGCCGTCACCAGCGCCATTTTCATACTAGGATGACTGGCTTTAAGCTCGCTAGCTAACTCTAAGCCATCACGCCCTGGCATATTAAAATCTATCAGTGCGGCATCGGCGTGGCCTGTTTTCATCAACAGGAGAGCTTCATCGGCGTTGCTGGCTTGAATAAGCTCAAATTGCGCATCCAAGGTTTTAATTTGGCGAATTAAACTCAAGCGCGCCACCTTACTATCATCCACCAAGAGTAAAGTCTGGATAGGGGAAAGGGTCATGATGGGCTCCAAATGAATTAGCTATTAAAGGCATACTATAAAGTAAACAATAGGTTAATAATATAAGACTAACTGTAAGTTTCTTAACCTAGCGCACAGAATGTGACTAACATAACGCCCACAAATACCGTAGGCTATGTCTGTAACTCAGCAAACGGCTTTGTCTGGTGGCCATAGGCAAAGTGTCGTATTATTCTCTATTCATGGTCTCTTTTATGACGACGGACGTCTCTTTGGTTGAGTCTTTATTGCCAACATCAACTCCCTCTTTAACCCCTAACTCTGCGGTTAAGGTCTCACGTCGTAGGCTGCGGGTCTGTCACGAGTGTGACTTATTATTAGCGCTGCCTCGCTTAAAAAATGGTGAAAATGCCCATTGTCCCCGTTGCGAGCATCAGCTAGTTAAGCGCCATACTAATGCCGCAGAGCGCAGCCTTGCATTAGCATTATCGACACTTATTGCACTGGCATTGTCGGTGGCCTTTCCATTTTTAAGTTTTAATATCAGCGGCATTGGTAATCGCATTGAGCTCACCGACACCGCCGCCACCTTAGTGAGTTTGCACTATCCCTTAATTGCGCTCAGTGTGCTGTTAACTGTCATTATTTTGCCCGCACTCTATTTATGTAGTTTGGTGTGGTTAAGTATTGGCATGATCCAGCAAAAAAAATTACCCCGCAGTCGACGTATTGCGCGCACCTTAGGTTATATGACGCCGTGGATGATGGCCGATGTGTTTGTTATTGGCACGCTGGTGAGCTTAATCAAAATCATCGGCATGGCCGATATTGAACTCGGCTTATCGTTTTGGACATTTTGCGTCTATGCCTTGTTATTACTATTAACCATACAGTCCGTAGACAGAGATTGGTTATGGCAATATTTAGACCCCCACCCCAAGGCACCAAGCCAAGTTCATTTAGGGTATTCTGCCTCTTTACAAGGGCTAGCAGGCTGTAATATCTGTGGCTTAGTTAATCGTGTTGATAACGTAGCGCCCGGTAAAAAAGCGCGTTGTTTGCGCTGTGATGAAACCTTACATCCGTATCAAGGCGTGAATGTACAAGCGACCTTGGCGCTGCTGTTTGCCTCTTTGGTGATGTATTTACCTGCCAACTTATATCCGATTATGATCACCACGTCTTTAGGCGACACTCAAGCGTCCACGATTTTAGGTGGTGTGTTATTATTTTTTCAAAGTGGCGATTGGCCTATCGCTATTATTATTTTGACCGCCAGTATTTTAGTGCCGGTATGCAAAATGCTTATTTTGCTGTGGTTATGTTATGTGGCTCGCCAACCTAAAGCGGCACTAACACCGCTTAAACGTACTCAGTTATATCGCATTACCGAGTTTATTGGCCGCTGGTCTATGGTGGATGTGTTTGTGGTGGCTATTTTAGTGGCCTTGATCCGCAATGGCACTTTAATGTCCATTGAGCCAGGGGCTGCTGCTTTATCCTTTACGGTGGTGGTGGTACTGACTATGCTGGCGGCCATTTTATTTGATCCCCGTAGTATTTGGTTACATGAGGCGCCGCCCTCTATTTTTTATTCATCCCACAGCAAGGAACACCCCCATGTCTGAACCCCAGCGCGCCCAGCGCAGGATCCAGCGCTCATTATCACCGGTATGGATAGTGCCCATTGTCGCCCTGCTGATTGGCGCTTGGATGATTTACGATAACCTAAGCCGCCTTGGCCCCTCCATCACCCTCATTATGGATAATGCTGAGGGCATAGAGGCAGGAAAGACCCTAATTAAAACCCGTAACGTGGAAATAGGTAAAGTTGAAAAAGTCAGCTTATCTCAAGACTTAAGTCATGCTGAAATTATTGCGCGCATGAGCCCACAAGCGTCAAAAATGCTCAATGAAGAAACCCAATTTTGGGTGGTTAAGCCACGCATTGGCCGAGAAGGGGTGAGTGGCTTAGGCACCGTCTTATCTGGCGCCTTTATCCAACTACTGCCAGGCAATAGCGAGGTAGAAATAGATACCTTTCAAGTATTAGACCAACCGCCCGTCGCGCCGCCCGATGCACCGGGGCTGCGCATTAATCTCACCAGCCAAGTGGGAAATTCGGTGACCACCGGCGATCCGGTAAGCTATCAAGGCTTTACTGTGGGGCGCGTAGAGAGCAGTGAATTTAATCCTGTCAGTCGAGAAATGAGTCATAAACTGTATATTCAATCGCCTTATGAGGGGTTAGTCACCACCAACAGCCGTTTTTGGACAGCTTCTGGCTTAGATATTCGACTTGACTCCCAAGGCTTTAAGGTCAATGTCGGTTCATTAGAGTCATTAGTCAGTGGTGGCATTACCTTTGGTGTCCCAAGCAACATGACCATGGGCGCTAAGGCGAAAGAAAACGCCACTTATGTATTATTTAATGATGAAGACAGCGCCAAAGAAGGTCATTACAGCGACTATTTAGAGTATGTGTTATTAGTCGATGATACGGTGCGCGGCTTAAGCGAAAATGCGCCCGTTGAATATCGAGGCGTAAGAGTTGGTACGGTAATGGCGGTGCCATGGAATTTTAGTGCTCCCCAACCTGACTCCTTAAGCCGCTTTGCGATTCCGATATTAATTCGTATTGAGCCCCAGCGCTTTGATGAGCAAGAGTCTAATCAAGAAGTGGATATTGCGCAGTGGAAAGAGCGCCTCAATGGCATGTTTGGTCATGGCCTGCGTGCCTCTCTAAAAGCGGGCAACTTATTGACCGGCGCCTTATTTGTCGATCTAAATTTTTATAAAGATGCGCCGCCGTTTCAAAGTATGAAATTTGCCAATACGCCGGTGTTTCCTACCACATCAGGTGGCTTTGCCCAAATTGAACAAAAGGTCTCTAATTTGCTAGATAAGCTCAATGGCTTAGAAATTGAGCCAATTTTAAGCAGCCTTAACACCACGCTTGAAAGTACCGCTCAGACCATGAATAAAGTTAATCACATTGCCGACTCGGTAGATAAACTCCTCGCCGATCCAGCTACCAGTGCTTTGCCGGCTAACGTGAATAATACCATGCGCCAACTACGCGACACCTTGCAGGGTTTCTCACCAGACTCAAAAGGCTATAATGAATTAACGCAAACCTTGTCTCGTTTAGAGCAATTAATGCGCGATATTCAGCCAGTGGTTCGCACCTTAAATGAGCAGCCTAATGCGCTTATTTTTAATAAAAAGTTACCTGCTGACCCACAACCGAGGGCCAAATAATGAATTTTTTAGCACTACCCCCTTCTTGGCCCGCTGCTGGCCTTAACTGGAAAAGTATGGCGCTCGGTTTAAGTTTGCTAAGCCTAGTGGGCTGTGCCAGCGCACCGCCCAGCCCTACTCATTATATGCTGCCCACAGCCGCGGGCGCTGCCACGGTTTATCCTACTCAATTAGTAGTGAAAGTGGCGCCCATTCACCTTGCAAGCCACATTGATAATGAAGGTATTATCATGCAGCTTAATGACATTGAGGTGTATCAGGCACGTGAACATTTGTGGGGGCAAGATATTGGCCAGCAATTGCAACAGCAGTTACAGCAGCGCCTTGCCAAAGATTTACCCAACGCCACTATTGTTAGCAAAGGGCAAACCGTAGCGCGCAATATGCCAGTACGAGAATTACAAGTACAAGTTAGCCGCCTACAAGGGCAATTTAGTGGCGATGCTCTTATTGAGGGACAATGGCAACTGCTCGATGAACAAGGTCAGTTAATAACGCAACAGCCCTTTAGCGTATTAACGCCCTTAACAAAAGATGGCTACCCAGAGCTGGTGCGCGCCCTTGGTAAAGCCTGGCAACAACAAGCGGATGTACTGGCTAGAGAACTCAGCCGAGCTTATTAAGCCTATCTGGGGGCCGATATTGGCTTGCCCACAGGGTGATCTAACAAAAGCTGCGCCTAAACATGATGTTTAGGCGCAGCTTTTATTAACGCATTTATAGCATAAGATAAAGTTAATTGTCCCCTTTGTCATCTTAGCGAAAGTCTGGATGACAGTGCGTATGCTACAAGCTGACTTGACAGTTTTATAACTGGCTAGGCACTGGCGCCTAACGCTAAGATGGGCTCGAGCTCAAGGACAGATAAGGGACGATAATAAAAATATCCTTGTACTGTTAAGGAGCCAAAGTCTGCAAGCAAGTCAAGCTGTGCTTGTTGCTCAACTCCTTCCACCACTAACTGTAAGCCCAGTTCTTGTACTAAACCGACGATGGTTTTTAATAATAGAAAAGCTCGGGTATTTTGACTGGCTTCCACCATAAAACTGCGATCAATTTTTAGCTCATCCAGTGGATATAGGTGTAAACAAGCGAGCGCTGAGTAACCGGTACCAAAGTCATCTAATGAAATGGAAAAACCAAGGGCGCGCAGGCGGATTAACATTTTAATGCACGTTTGCTTATGCACCATCATGGTGGTTTCGGTAACTTCTAACTTTAGCTTATCGGCACTAATACCGGCGCGCTTCACACAGGCTAATAGCCAATCGGCAAAATCAGGCTCGCTAAATTGCTGAGCACTTAAATTAACGGACACCACCGGCACTGCTTGATAATGATGCTGCCAACGCGCAATTTGCTGACAGGCCTGCTCTATTACCCAGCGGTCTAAACGTACCGACTGCGCGCTTTGCTCTGCCACGGGAATAAACTCGGCAGGCGATAGCGCGCCAAGTTGGGGATGCTGCCAGCGTAACAAGGCTTCTAGGGCCATGACTTTGCCATCACTTGGCCTCACTTGAGGTTGATACGCCAAACTTAAGCCCTCCCCGTGCAAGGTATTAAATACATGGTGCAGGCTGTGTTCAATTAATAGCTCACGGTGGTGAAGATCGTGTAAGCGCTGATCAACAAACTGAAAACGGCTGCGCCCTGCTCGCTTTGCCATGGCATGCGCATGCTCAGCAGCTTGTAATAAACCGGCATTATCAAGGGCATCTCGCGGATACACGGCAATGCCAATGCTAGGTTGTAAACTCACCACACTTTGGTCGGCTAGCACTATGGGTTTAGCCATAATACTAATAAGCTTATCGGCTAAATGTGCCAATGAACTATCTTGGGCGCGGTTATGGCGCAAAATAGCAAACATGTCCCCTTGTAGGCGCACTAAGGTGTCCGCTTGATCCACCACCGCCTGTAGAGTGCGGGCTTGCTGGCGCAAAATATCATCGCCCCAAGTTAAGCCCAATTGTTCATTAATTCGTCTAAAGCGGCCAATATCTAATACCATAAGCCCAATATCGATACCGGTACGCTCAGCTTCTGCTAATGCTTGATCAAGGCGGCTAGTTAATAGCTGGCGATTACCCAGTTGGGTGAGCGCATCGTTAAAAGTAAAGAGATTATGGCCGTTACGATCTATGCTAGAGCCCGTTAGATCATGGCCAATGGCAACTCTGTGGGTTACCTCACCTTGGGGGTTAGTGAGGGTGTTAATAGTGAGCCACTGCAAATAGACGGCACCAGACTTACGACGATTCCAAACTTGGCCACTCCAACTGCCAGTTTGTGCAAGCTGGTGCCACATTTGCTCGTAAAACTCACGGCCATGGCGCGATGATTGCACAATACTTGGCGTCTCACCCATCACTTCTTCAGCCAAATAGCCGGTAATATCCGTAAAGGCTTGGTTGACACGCTCAATTTTATTGGTGCTCGCATTCGTTATCATCACTGACTCAACGGAGTGGCGCAGTAGATGTTCAAGCAGCTGGGTGTTAAATGATAACTCTGTAACAGCACTCAGTGGGGGATCATCGAGTGCCAATGCGCGGGGCGCTTGGTGTTCATCCAGTGATATTACACTCTTCATGACTCAAGTATCCTTACTTGGCGGTGCGTAAACATTACACAAATCTTACAGCAAAAGGATTTATTTAGTAAACAAATTGTATCCAATCTTGTTGCAGCTATATAAGCCAGATCACATATACGCGCTAAGATTAGCTTGAAATGAAAATAGAAAAGCAGCGCCATTAACTATATGACGCTTTATGAGGGAATGAGGGATGAGCACTAGGGATTAGGAGTGAGTGGGCGCCTGATAGTCTTTGGCTAATAAATGAGTAATTTCTGCCACCGGCATGGGTTTGTAGTAATAATAGCCCTGCACCGTTAAGGGCCCTAAGCTGGCTAACATATCCAGTTGGGCTTGGGTTTCTACTCCTTCGACGACTAAGTCGAGCGAAAATTGGTGCGCTAATTGCGCCACTGTTTCCAGTAAAACAAAGGCGCGAGCACTGGTACTGGCTTCTAAGACAAAGCTGCGATCAATTTTTAGCTCATCAAAAGAAAATTTATGCAGGCTCGCCAATGCCGAATAACCGGTGCCAAAATCATCAAGTGAAATTCTAAAGCCTAAGTCGCGCAGCGTTTCTAGCATCTGGGCACACTCTGACTGGATCATGGTGTTTTCAGTCACTTCCAGTTTTATATTACTGGGGCGCACTCCTGCTTGCAGAGCACATTCTTGCATCCAGATAGCAAAGTCTTCTTGTACTAACTGCTTGGCCCCTAGATTAATAGACACGGCCGGTAAATGAGTAAATTGCTGGCGCCATGTTGCTTTTTGTAAACACACTTGAGTGATAACCCAACGATCCAACGCCACCGACTGCCCCGTTTGCTCGGCAATAGGAATAAACTCGGCTGGCGAAATTTGCCCAAGTTTTGGGTGATGCCAGCGCAACAAGGCCTCTAGGGAAAATATTTGTTGAGTTTTTGGGCACACTTGGGGTTGGTAATACAACATCATCTCACCACTGTCGTGATGAGCAGAGGTTAATATCTCTTGCAAACTATGCTGAATCGCTAACTCTCTATGATGTAACTCATGCAGCTCTAAGTCGACAAACTGAAAACGATGGCGCCCATTAAACTTAGCAAGACTATGTGCATATTCTGCCGCCTGCAATAAGCCGGCATTATCTTGGGCATCTCTTGGATACACCGCAATGCCTAAACTCGGCTGTAAATATTGCAGGTGTTTACCCTTAATAAAAGTGGGTTGTGCTAATCGCTCTAGCAAATGATTAGCAAATTGTGCCAGTGGCACTTCTTGCTCTTGTTCATGGCGAATAATGGCAAACATATCGCCATGTAAGCGAACTAGCGTGTCTTTTTTATCCACCGCTTGCTTTAAAATATCTGCTTGCATGCGCAAGGTAGCGTCACCCCAAGCGAGCCCTAGGTCTTCATTAATTGAACGCAGCCGCCCAACATCTAACACAATTAAGCTTACTTGGCTGTTATCTTGCTTGGCTTGCGCAAGGGCTTGATCGAGGCGAGTGGATAATAATTGTCGATTACCTAACCCCGTTAGCGAGTCCTCTAAGCCGAAAAACGGCATAATATGATGTGACGATTGCCCTTGGCTTAAGTCTTTACCTAAGCCAATCATGGAGGTAACCTCACCTTGCTCATTAGTGATGCTAAAAATATTGAGGTGCTGTAAATAGACTTCGCCATTTTTACGCTGATTCCATACTTGGCCATACCAAGCACCGGTTTCAGAAATTTGCTGCCACATTTGCTGATGAAACAGCTCATCGTGGTGATCTGATTGCATAAAGCGCGCCGACTGTCCCCGCGCTTCTTGGCTGCTATAGCCCGTCATATGGCTAAATGCACAGTTCACACTCACAATGATGCCTTGGTGATCCGTTATCACCACTGACTCCAACATATTATCTAATAACAGCTTCAATAAATGGCGGCTTTGCTCAGAGCAGGTCAATAGCGCCAGCCCATTGTCCTCTGCGGGCTCATCCGCCATGCCTTGTTTAGAGGTTGGATATTTCACGCTTTTGGGTCCTTAATTTACAGGTTAGCCATCGCGTGTGATTGCTAACAAACAGTGAAACTGCACCCATCCTGTGCGGTGTTACCCATCCTTTATCCACGCTCATACTTTTAAAGTTACTCTTTTAATTTAGCAGCTTAGGCGCATTTAGCGCACTACTTCACGACGATTAAAAATGCGATCATAATCGCGCTTTGGCGCATTTTCCTTAATCACTAAATGCGCTCGTGGTGGAATTAAACAATTCTGAGTACAGTCTTTATCAACAATATCTTGTAACCAAGACTCCACTTTTAATTTAATATCCCCCTCCCACGCGCTTTCTTGGGCACTGACACTCACGCCTATCACCTGATTAGTGTCTGTTTCTAAACTAAGATCTTCTACTTTAAGTCCCCCGCCCGCCGGCTCAATAACAAAGAGGGGGGAAGATAAGCCAGGCGCAAAATCCGTTTGGCTGTCTTGCTTTACCGTTTCTATATCCTTAGCGAAATACTTAAGATGCAGCGGCAATAATCCCATTTCTTGCGTATTAAGATCTAAGTCCAATAGTTTAAGAAAACCAAAGCGCACCGTGGCCGACATATCATCTAGCGCCGCTGAGCCCGCACCGGTAGGGGGTAACTGCGCAGCAACGGCATCTTGATTTAAAGTGACCGTAAGCGCTAAAGCATGCGTAATAGGGTGTTCCGCCACCGGCGTATCTTTCGAAAATATGAGTGCTAAAGAAGGATCTGGTGTAATTAAGTGCGTGCCTGGTTCATCGTCTAATTGCACGCTCACCCCCCTAACCGCAGTTAAGCGCAAGTCATTATCTTGACCATCAGTAGCAAAGGCTAAATTATCTAAGGTAGTTAAGCCCTTCGCAAACTCACCACTAAAGCTAGGCAGTGCTTTACATCCCTGTGTGCTATCGGCCGCACAAGCACTAACTTTAAAACGGGGTACTTGCTCAAACTCAATGGCTTTGCCGCGATACGCTATACCGCGCTTAATTGCCCCCGCTATGCCCTCAATGGCTAAATAAGCGGGTGCGGTGCGCCCTAATACCACTTGGCTTTTATCTGTGGTTAACGCACAGCTGCCATCCGCTGTTATAGCATAAGGCGAGCAATGTGCCTCAAGGGTTGCGGTTACTATTCCAACCAAGCTCGGCGTATAAGAAAGCGGCGCAAAATCGCCGCCATCAAAGGTGACGGCCTGTAAAAGCTCAGGCGCGACTAAATAGCGACTAAAGTTGCTGTCTTGCTCACTAAAAGAGGCAATATCGCCTAAAGAGGCCTGGTAGTGGGCAATTTTATTACCTTTTATATCATTAGCCTGTACTTGAAAATTAACACGCTGACCTGGTGCACCTAACACGGCGCAAGTGGTGCTATGGCGCTGGTACTCAAAGCGCTCACTACCACAGTCGTTGTCATCAAATTTGGGCACTAACACCAATTGTTTAGGCACAAAACCTAACGTGAGTGCGTAGCGACGATCATCTTCGCCTTGTAATATTAGCTCCACTTTGGTGGCCTGAGAGTGGCTCACACTTAAGGGCAAAGTCACAGAGCTACCCACCTTTAGAGGGGTAGCGTTAGTAGCAAAGGTTTTTAATCCCGCCGGTCCTTTATAGTCAGTGATAATAAAGCGCTCGGTGCTATTGCTAGACACCGGCGCAATAATAGCTTCCCCCTCTACATAACCAAATAGTGGAATAGGCTCATCACATAATCGACAATCCGCTAGGCGAGTATTAGCAATAAAGCACTGCAGTGGCGGCTCGCTGGTAGGAAAAGGCGAGGCTTGGCTATTATCTTTAAGCGAAAATTGCATGCAGCTTTCATCACTGCTAACACGCTGTGGCGCCGAGCGGCCAGTAAAATCTTTAAAACTCGCTAACTGTTTTTTATTAATGGCATCATCAATCACCAGCTTCTTAACGGCTTGCTCAAAAAGCGTACTACACATGTTATCTTGACAAGCTTTAGCCGTTAACTGGTGAGTGCTAGGCTGATAATCTAAGCGATAATGGTGCACGCCCGTGGAGCTATTAAAGAAATGACGCTGAAACTGTATTAGGCCTTTGTTCATTTCTAACTGGCCTACATTCACGCTGCCATACACAGTCGCATCTTCAATCTTAACTTCATTACGGGTGTAAATATAAGCGCTTACCTTGGCGTTATTATTAATATCTACATTTTTCCTATGTCTGCTTTCTTTCTTATACATCAATATCAGTAAAGAATGACTTGGCTCATTAATATCATTTTTATTATAATTAATAGTGGCATCATTCACTTCCATATCATCTTTAACATTAAATACCGTATCGCCTTCACCTGCGATACTAATATTGGCTTGATTGTTAATGTTTAGCTTTTCAAACCAGTGGGCGCCGGTACCGATGACTAAAGGCGAGCTATTTAATTTTAAACTCTTGGCCTCTATCTCACCAAGTAACTGTACCTTGGACTCACTATTAATAGAGATTTCGCCTAGCGTCTTGATATTCCCGTATAAAATACTGTCATTTTCAACTTCAATACCATGGTGAGCATCATAGCTAAAAATATTAATAGGCTTACCTAAGCTGCCTACCTTGGTGTGCCCATTAATGTGTACCTCACCCTCCACATAGAGGTTAACTTCGCCAATACCATCAACCGTCAACTGGCTGTTATTATTCAGCTTTAGCTCTTTCATTCGGTAACTACCGGGTTTAATGGTGTATTTCCCATCCTCTTTTATTTTAAATTCAGGTAAATTTTTACTGTCATTTTTGCTATAAGGCCAAGGCGGCGCAGCATACTCACCTAATATATAATCATTAGCGACGTTGCCGGTAATAGTACAAGCCTCACCTTTACCTATTTTATTACCTTTATCATCAAGACCCACATAGCATTTAGAACCGCTCTTATTGCTGCTGTCTTCTTTTGCAAAATCCAGGTGCTGTTGCCCCTTAGGGTTATTAAATGTTTTAGTGCCCACCATAACCGCGCCATTATCCAGTTCGAGTTTACTGTCAGATAAATGCCCTTGAGCGGCATCCACAAAAGAAGCATGAATTTTATTTAAGTCCACCACCGTCTGCGCAGAGAGTGAGCCGCTCAGTAACAATAACAAGGTCGCTAATTTAATTCTCATTACTCAGTACCTCAACTTCAATGTTTCGGATTACAGTTAACTGATGAGTGGCGCACTCGCCGGTAGCAATTATTTTCACTTGGCTTGCACTTTTCTCAAGCGCTTGGATATAAGCGTCACACCCGTGGTTTTCAAATTTATTATTACTGCTATAAACTTCATCGGCTTTAATATCATCTAGCTGCGCATATATTTGTTGCTCTAACACAGACTCAGCGGCCAAGCGCGCTTTTAGCGCTTGTACTTCATAGACTAACTGCTGGCTGCTTTGATTAGAAACTGTCACCATGGCCGCCATTAATAGCGCTAATACCACCATAATAAATAACACGCTTATTAGCATGCTGCCCTGCTGGCTATCTCTGTTAAGGTTCATAATTCACCTGTAACTGGCTAACTAATACTAGCTCGCCATCAGCGGTAGTAAGGCGCAAGTCCACCCTTAATAAGCGCGAGTCTTGCTGATAGTTAAATACTTGCTGGTGGCTCAGTTTATCGAGCATTAATATCTCTGTTGCAGAAGAAAACTGCGCATTAACCGAGCGCCTTAATTGTTGGCCATGCACACAATAGCGCACAGTGTGAGCGCTCAGTAGCGTATAACGACCGCGCGCATTATCGGCGCTAAATTCACTGCTACCGTTAAATAACTCACTAAAGGCCACCTTTGCCAAGCTAAGTTCAAGGGGCGCTTTATCTATTTTCATTACATTATTTGGCAACTCGCCAGGATAATATTGCCAAGCACTCTCAGAGGGGGCACTAATGGCCATATAGGCACTTAGCAAGGAGGAGTGCGCCACCCCTTGCGGTAAAATAAAATGCGCCGCACCGCTAGTCACCACGCCAGTATAAGCGCCAGCACCCAGCACCGGCACAAAGCTAACACAGTCTTGCGCCGCACTTATTTGTACACTGGAGCTATAAGCTTGGCTTAGCTCGCGGCGCAGCCGCTCTAGGGCAAAACGCGCCCCAGCCAGAGCTTGAGCACGCTCAGCGCTGGCCACTTGGCTGTGTGCCATATCAGAGATAAAGCGCAGGCCAATCACCGAGCTAATGCCGATTAGCGCCAGTACAATGACCAGCTCAATTAAGGTAAAACCGCGCTCTTTAGTCATCGAATATTATACCGGCGCATGGTAAGAGTAAGATCCGCACCGCCCGCCATGGCTATTTTTATCGCCACCTTTTTATATACAGGCGTGCTGGTCTCACTGGCAGTAATACAAGTTTCTACGGTAAAACGCTGATAAAGCTCAGATTTATCTAGGCCTAATTGCTCGGCTAGGCTAGCGCCATTCATGGCATCTGCACACCATAAATTAAAGTCGTCCAGCTGAGTAAAATCGGCTAATGAGAGATGGCTTGGCTCGCGTTCATAACTACAAGCCGGAGCATCCTTAATGCCACAGCGAATTTGTTCAAAGGGGTTGTTATTAGCGTCATATTTTACTGCCAACATTTGCTCGGCCAGAGCTTCGGCTAAGGCCACGGCTCTAAATTGAAACACCGGATCCAGTTGCTGCTGTTGACTGGCAAAAAATAGCGTACTACCTAATAAAATAATGGCCAACAGCACCAAGCCAATAATAAATTCAATTAAGCTGACGCCTGCTTGGTAAGTAATTAACTTACCGCGATTAAGAGCCATGAATATATCCCTCAGGCTCTATTTTCACTTGCTTATTACCCAGCGTAATAGTAACAGTGTTTGTTATTGGCTCACCATTAATAAAAGGTCGGCCTAATAAGCTGGCTTCACTTAAGTAGTTAGCCTCCGGGCTTGGCTGGCCAAACTGCACCCTAAGTGCTGCGCCCCTATACACGGTTTTAGCTGGATAGCGCAAGCCAACAAAATTACCCGCCCTGGCCGCTTGGTCTATTACGCTGTTATCTAATAAGGCACGGGCGCAGTTTTGGGCAATAGAAAAACCCACGCTATTAATAATGACTGTGGCACAGCGGGCTAAATTCGCATTTTCAGTCACCGCTTGCGGGTCGTTCATGGCTCTTAATTGCGCTTGGCGCAATAGGCCTATTAGCTTATCGGCGGCTAAATTATCAGAAAATTGCTGCCCCACCATTAACCGTGGTGCCACCACCGCCCCTACTACGCCCATTAATACCATCACTAATACCAGCTCTAATAAGGTAAAGCCGTTATTAAAGCGGGTATTCGCTATGTGGTAATGAGTTAGGCGCAATGCTCGGTCTCTTAATGTTAGGGGTACTACTACTCTGAGCTAACAGCCATTAGTGTATAAGGTAATAACCGGCGCTTGGCCCAAGGTGGTGGGCGCTTGGTAGATTAATTCGCAATTACCCGCATCACTACCCAGCTTATGGCGCTGGCGCATGGCGATAGATAAGCGCGTATAATCACTTGTTCTATGAGTATAAAGATACTCACCCTTAGCATTAGGATCAGACGTAAATTGGCTAGGGTTAGTTAATAGCTTAATAATGCCGTTGCCAGTGGCGCTGGGATACCCCCACTTCATGGTTACCACGTTTGGGTGGTCATAGGGCAAGTCTGTTAGCATAAAGTTATTAGTCATATCTAGCTTTACTTCGCCTTGGGCGTTATCCACCCCACGAGATATGGCTTTAGCATGGGCTAACATGCTCGCAGTTTGCAAAGAGTGATGCAGCGCCTTTAAATTAGTTGTGTATGCACTACCTTGCATATTTAAAAACTTAGGCGCAGCCACCGCGCCTAAAATGCCAATTATCACTAATACGATAACCAATTCAATTAAGGTAAAACCCGACAATTTGCGCATACACCACCTTTACATTAAGCACAAAAAATTGACGAACCTACACAATTAACGGTTATCGTTACTGCGGGCTGTTTTGGTTAAGATTTACTTAAGAGAAGAGTATTTAACTCCTAACCAAAACAGCAGCAAAAGGCGGCCGAAGCCGCCTTAGGGAGCTTAACAACCAGTTTTGTTAATTGTAATTGTTGGGCGGTCACCAAAATTTTCAGGAGCTTCATATTTAACTGAACAGTTTTCTATTACATTTTCCTCTGCATCATCTGCTGCAGCTCTAGCACTAGGATATATATATACAGCACTGTTATCGGTGTTATTCTCAACAACATAATCCTGACCAGCATCTGCTTTTATATCTAGAATATTTTTAATGCTTTCAACATCAGCTGCAGGATAACCATGAGTAATTTTAACTACCTTGTTAACACCAGACTCACCCTCTGCAAGCTCTTCGCCGGTTTTATCTTTACCAGCCAAAATAGCTTTTGCATTTACTAACGTAGAAGCCGACTCCAAAGAGCTTTTTACTGCTTGTAAGTTCGCGCCATACGCATCACCTTGCAGATTTAGGAACTTAGGTGCGGCAACTGCACCTAAAATACCTAAAATCACGATCACGATAACTAATTCAATTAGGGTAAAACCCGCTGCTTTTTTCATACTTGCTCCTGGTGTATTTAAACGTTAAACAGCGGTTGCTGTGCTGCCACGCCTTTTTCTTTAGTGTTAATGTGTTAGCTTAATAAGGCCGTGCCTTATTTTTTAAGTGTGTTCGCCCGTTCCTTTACTTATTACTACTGCTCTAGCTAATTTTTATAAAGCACTTTTCATGCCAAGTTTAACTAAGCACGCGACATCCCAAAACAGATGCTGACTTTCGTCAGCATGACGGCAGTAAGTCCGTCATACCGAGCCTGCCGACAACAACCACAGCCCCGTCATACCGGGCCTGCCCCGGTATCTCGCTTTGGCTTTAAAAACAGATCCTGATTTTCATCAGGATGACGGGTGTATGCTGAACTTCCTCAGGATGACGACTCCCCTTCCCTCGTCATACCGGGCTTGCCGAAAAACCACAGCCCCGTCATACCGGGCTTGACCCGGTATCTCGCTTTGGCTTTAAAAACAGATCCTGATTTTCATCAGGATGACGGGTGTATGCTGACCTTCCTCAGGATGACGGGTGTATGCTGACCTTCCTCAGGACGACGACTCCCCTTCCCTCGTCATACCGGGCCTGCCGACAAAAACCACAGCCCCGTCATACCGGGCTTGACCCGGTATCTCGCTCTGGCTTTTAAACCAGATCCTGACGTTCGTCAGCATGACGGGTGTATGCTGACTTTCGTCAGGATGACGAGGGAGGGTCCGGATGACGAAGGTGGCGCATCTGCGTCAGGGTAACGGAGTTGCGCGCCAACTTTTCGGCACAAGGTCAAAAACTTGTCGCGATCGTGGCGCTAAATGATGAAGAAAATAAGAAAAGAAAAAGCTATTTATTGTTGAATAAGATCCAGCATGTCCCACATAGGCGTAAAGATACCCAGCGCCAGTACTAGTACCATGGCGGCAATTACCACAATTAAGATCGGCTCAATTTTGGCGGTGAGGTTGGTAATGTCATAGTCGACTTCTTCTTCATAAAAGCGCCCCGCTTCCATCACCATGTGATCCACGCGCCCCGTTTCTTCGCCTACTTTAAACATTTGTAAGATAAGCGGCGTAAATACGCCGCTGTCACTGGCCACGCGCGACAAACTGCTGCCGGAGGCCAGCTCTTCCCCCATATTAAGAATAGCGCGCGTTAAGTAGGCATTACCGGTGGCGGTGCCGGCCAGCGTTAATACCCGCACTATGGGCACACCGGCGCTGAGCATCATGGCAAAGCTGCGGCAAAAACGTGCCAGCAAGATCCGATTAATTAACGGGCCAAGAATAGGAATACGCAGCACTAAGGTGTGCCAGCGCAGTTGGCCTTTTGGCGTGTGTACGTAGCGCCACAGTAAAAAGCCTGCTAATAACAGCAACACTAAAATATGTAAAATATAATGGCTAAAAAATTCTGAAGAGCTAATTAAAAAACGCGTGGTCCACGGTAAGTCGGCACCCAGGCCGGCAAAAATGCCACTAAAGGCGGGTATCACATAGATATTTAAAATAACCAGTGCAATCACCATGGCGATAATCACAAACATGGGATAGCGAGTAGCCGCCTTAACGCGCCGACGAGTATCCAGCTCTAGCTGATAATAATGCGACAGCTGATTAAAGGCTTGCTCTAACTGACCGGTGCTCTCGCCCACATCTACTAGCGAGATAAATAAACTATTAAAAATATGCGGGTGGGCGCCCAGCGCGTTAGCCAGCGTTTGGCCCTGATTAAGGGCACTGGCCACCTCATTAAGGGCGGCTTTTAACAGCTTTTGCTCGGTGGTGTCACGCAACCCCTCCACAATGTGCAAAATGGGAATGCCGGCGCGAGTAAGTGAAGAAAATTGGCGACATAAAATCAGCAAGGCTTCTAACTTAACGCGGCCATGGACAAATTGCTGCCAATGAATGGCACTGCTGGCCTTGGCTTTGGCGAGCTTAATTTCTACCGGAATAAGGCCGGCGCTAAGCAAGTTATCCGCCACCGCTTGGGGAGAGGCCGCCTCTAGCTTGCCCTCATTAAGTTGGCCGCGGCTATTACGGGCGCGGTAGTGATATAAGGCCATTAGTCTAGCCACTCACTTAGGCGCAACACTTCACTTAAGGCAATCTCGCCCGCTTGTGCCAGCTTAAGAGCGGCGTGCGCCAAGGTAATATAGCGTTGATCGGCGGCTACTAAGCGATTAAAGCCTTCAATATCTTGCTCACGTAAGGTGTCGGCCATGGCACGATTTATTTCTAGCCATTCATACACGCCCTTTCGCCCCTTAGCGCCGGTATGGTTACAACTGGCACAGCCCACGCCGTGATAAAATTGCGGTTGTACTTGGATGTCGGGCGCTAAATACCGTAAAAACTGCTCTTCACTTTGGCTAAGTTGATGAGGCTGCTTGCAGTATTCACATAAGCGGCGCACTAGGCGCTGGGCTAATACGCCCTTTAGGGTGCTGGCCACTAAATAGCCGGGCACGCCCATGTTCATCAGGCGCACTGCTGAGCTTGGCGCATCGTTGGTGTGCAGGGTCGATAACACTAAGTGACCGGTTAGCGCACCGCGCATGGCAATTTCGGCCGTTTCTTGGTCGCGCATTTCGCCAATTAATAATACGTCGGGATCTTGGCGCAAACTGGTGCGCAAAATTGACGCAAAAGTTAAGCCCGCCTTGACATTAACCTGTACCTGATTCACCCGTGACATTTGGTATTCCACCGGATCTTCGGCGGTAATAATCTTGCGCTCTGGCGTATTAAGCTCAGTAAGCGCGCCATACAAAGTCGTGGTTTTACCGCTTCCTGTGGGGCCGGTTACCAAAATAATGCCATTGGGGCTGGCCAGCTTTCGCCGAAATACGGTTAATAACGCTGGCGGCATGCCAGCATCATCTAGGGTACGAATGCCTTGAGATTGATCCAGTAAGCGCATCACTACTGCTTCACCGTATTGTACGGGCATAGTGGCGATACGCACATCTAGCGCACTGTCTTTAATGGTGAGCGCAAAGCGGCCATCTTGAGGTAAGCGGCGCTCGGCAATATCTAGCCCGGCCATAATTTTAAGCCGCGAGACCAGTGCCGGCGCAATGTTGAGCTCTTTTAATACGGTTTCTTGTAGCAGGCCATCGATGCGCATGCGAAAGCGCAGTAAGGCTTTATCGGGCTCAATATGAATATCTGAAGCACCCACTTGCAGTGCATCTTCAAATAACGACAATAATAACTTAGCCACCGTGGCATCGTTATCATCTAGGCCTAAGCTTTCTGCGACAACGCGGCGCGGCGCGTTTTCCCCTTGTAGCTGCTCGGCTAAATGCGCAATGTCATCGGTGCGCCGATACAGCTGATCGTAGAGATTAAAAAGCTGACTTTGGGGCGCCACCGCCAGCGTGACTTGGCGCGGTGCCAATAAATTGGCAATGGCATCTTGGGTATCTAAGTCGGCGGGATCCGATAACACCACGGTAGCATGCTCATCATCGGCATCAATGACTAAGGCGCGGTGGCGCCGGGCATAAACTTCAGAGAGGAGCTTCACCGCTTGCGGGTTAATGTCTATTTTATTGAGATCTAGTAGTGGCAAGTCTAGTTGTTCGGCAACAAAGCCAAGCAGTTCTAGCTCACTTAAAATGCCCATTTGTACCATAACGGCACCAATGCGCCCGCCTTCGCGTTGCTGCTTTTGTAATACCGACTCTAACTGCTCGCTAGTAATGACATTATGCTCAATTAATAGCTCACCAAGGCGCTTGGTTAATCTGTGTTTAGCCATGACTACCTCACTTAGCGACTTGTTGCAGTTGTAGCTCAACAAAGCGCTGCGAAGCCACCCCTAAATCGGCACTGGCGCGCGCTTGTTCAAATGCATAACTAAAATCTTGACCCAGCTCCCGCTGGCACAAGCCTAAGCCTAGCCACCACGCGCCCACTGAGGCATGACTTAATAATTGCTGATAGGTTTGGCTGGCTTGCTCGCACTGCGCACTGCGCCGCTCTAGTTCGGCTTTTAAACTGTAATAATCCAGATGACTGGCCATGGCAGGTTGCAGGTGAGTGAGCTGCTCATACGCGGCTAAGTAGCGCTGTTGCTCAGCTAATAAGCGCGCCAATATCAATCTTAGCTCAGGGTTAGTGGGCGACAGCTCAATGCCCTCTTGTAATAAAGCGCGAGTTTGGCCAAGGGCCCCTCGGCCATATAAAAGAGAGGCTAAGCGCAGCCGAGTATCATGAGCATCGCTAAATTCGGCCAATACTTGTGCCAGTCTAAGCTCGGCTAACGGCCAGTTATTGTGCGACAATGCTAAGTCGGCTTGACGATTGAGCTCATCTATCCACTGCTCTTTGTGGAGCACCACTTCATTAATATCAAGATGACTGGGGCTGGAGGCGGTGGTTGGCTGCTTGGCAGGCGCAATACTTTGTTCAAGGTATTGTTGGGCATAGGCGTCCATGTCGGCTTCGGGCAAGTTGACCATTAAATCGGCCCAAGGCACATTATCTTGCGCCATCACGCCTTGTATAATAGCGCCCTGCGCTAATACGCTAAAGACCATACCTAAACTTACCCGCTGCCAAACCCTCGCTTTTGCCATTAAAACGCTCCCGTGTCCATTTTTCGAACCGGTGCACTAACGTGCACTTGGCCATTTTCTATACTGCCTACGCCTTGTGGCTCGGGATACCACTTTTCCAATAAATCTCGTGAGCGCTGTAACTCATTGCCCCAGGTATTATCCGCTACCACAATCGGGCGCAGTAAAATTACTAATTCACTTTTTAAATTACCCACACTGCGGTTTTTAAATAAATTACCTAGCAGCGGAATACTGCTTAATACCGGCACGCCACTGGTAGTTTCTCTTTGCTTTTCTTGCATTAAGCCACCAATGACGATCATCTCGCCAGAGCGCGCTTCCACTATGGTGTCAGACTCCCGTACCGTGCTGCGTGCCAGTGGCAAAGTAATGGCGCCTGAGCCAAAATCAATGCGCTTATCGCCATCGGTCACTTCACTAACAGTCGGATGAATATGCAATAACACCCGATTGTCATCAGAGATTTGGGGCGTGACATCTAATGAAATACCAGAGAAAAAGGGCTTAAGCTCAATATCCGGCGATTGCTGCACATTGCCATTACTGCTGGTGGTGCTTTCTAGCGTAAAGTTAGTAACAAAATATTCATCGGTGCCGACTTTAATTACTGCCTTTTGATTGTTACTTGTGGCAATGCGCGGGTTGGATAAGGTATTAACCTCGCCTTGGGTTTGTAACAAATTGATCATGGTCGAAAAATTACCATCGGTAAAATTAAAGACCACACCGCCGCCTAGCATATCGCCAATGGGGCTTAAAAATCCTGGATACGGTTTGACTGTGGTGCCGGTTACGCGGTGAGGAGGCGAAATGTTGGCGCCAGTGCCGGCTTGTAGATTATTCCAGTCAATGCCTTGTTCGTAGCCATCATTAAGCTCTACTTCAATAATGCGAGCCTCTAACACCACTTGGCGTTTAAGCTGGCGCTCAGCTTGGCTTAAAAAATCTTTTACCATGGCTAATTCATCGGGGGTAGCGCGCACCGTGACTAAGCCCGCTTGTGGATTAGTGATCACCACTCGCTGTTCATTTTCGCCAATCAGACGAGTAAGTGCCGTCTCTAAGTCTTGCCAAAAGTCATTGGTGGACTCAGTAGTAATACGTGTGGCGTCGTTATTATGATTAGTATTAGTGGTGCTTGAGCGACTATTACTGTTGTTGCTCTCTGAGTTATTGAGACTACTGCCACTAATGGCGGTTTGTGACTGACCGGTGCGGGTAAGCATTAAGTAGTTAACATTAAAAGTTTGGGTGCGCACGCCATTAGGAAACACCTGATAGACACCGTTTTTATGCTCAATGCCATAGCCATAAAGTTGCGATAACGCCGCTAGGGTGTCACTTAAAGTAGCTTGGCGTAAATTAAGACTAATGGTGCCCGCTACATCGGGGTGTACCGCAATACTAATACCGTGTTGACTGGCCAGCGCATTAAAAAAGCTTTTTGCTTCTACATTATTAGCGGCAATATTAAAACGGCGCTGGCGCGGCGCTAAGGCTGGGCTGCGGGTCTGTGAGGAGACATTTAATAACTCTTGCTCAACATCTTGAGGCAGTGCATCGGCGCGCACATTAAGCGCATCATCGAGCGCCGCTTTAGGTAGGCTGCCATCGGGGGGGCTCACACAGGCCACCAGTGTGGTACTTAATAAGGCAATCGCTAACGGTTTTAGTCTCAAGTTCATCGGTTACTCGGCGTTTATAAAGAGGGAAATAACGTCAAGGTCAACGTTTGCTTAGGGCCTTGTAGCACCACATCGCTCGCGGTAATACGCAGCACGTTATAATGTTGTATTGTGTCACCCACCACCAAGCGCTGGTTATTAATAATGGCGCTGGTGTGCCCACCACTAAAAATGGCGTGTAAAGTAAAATCTGGCACAGCAGACGCAGGCGCATGAATGCTAACCGGCTCGGTGTTAAGGGTCGGCGGCGCTAAGGGCTCGGTGGGATCATGTAAAGGACCACTGCTGGCCAACAGCAATAATAGAGCACTAACCACGTAATAACTCCCGGTGCTGACTAATAGTAAAAAAGTCCAGCCGTATGGTAGCGTTAGGGTGAGTTTCTAACTCAAACTCTAAGCCGCGCCAAAAAATGCGCCCCGACAATTTTTCTAAGCGGGCCACATACTCCAATAAAGATAAATAACTGCCGCTGAGCACCAAGCTTAAATTATGCTGATATAAATGCTCCGACTCTTCTTCTGCAGTCAGTAATACCGGCGCTTCATTGCTGAGCTCTAATAGCTCTAAGCCTTGGTTTTGCTCCAGCATCGACAGTAATAAGCTAGACATTTGCTCAGGCTCTACAAGGGTGCGCATTTTATCGTCAACGTGGGCATTTAACTCTTGAAGCTGTTGGTTTAACTGGGCCAACTTGGCATGCTGACTGTCGTTTTTAGCCTGTAACAAGCCTTCATTTAACTCAGCACGCAACTGAGCTTGCTCATTTAATTGGCTATTTAGCTGTTGCTGGTGAGCCTGTTGTGCTTCAACCTTAGCGCCTAAGGTGGCGTCATACAGTAATAGGCCAAACCACACTAATAACGCCCAGCCTGCAGCTAAGACTAACCAACGTTCTCGCTGAGAAAGTGCAATAAACCACTGCTGCCCTTTCGCTAAGGTGGGGTTTAAAGATGTCATGGCGCCACCTCTGAGCTATAAAGACTAAAGCTTAAGCGCCCGTCATCATTTTGACTGATCGCCAACTGACCAAAACTGTGACCGCGCAAACTGTCACTCTGTTCAAAGCCTAAAATCCAAGCCGGCACTGCACTGGGTGAGCTGGCTTCGCCACGTAACACCATTTGCTTGCCGTGTAAGGTTAAGCCTTGAAGAGCCACACCTTGCCATGGAATATGCGCCAAATCTTGCAGTGTTTTGGCATAAGAAACTAGATTTTGTTGATTTAATAACCGTAATAATTGCTGGCGAGCACGAATATGTTCTTCGAGCCGATGCGGCGTATCGTCTTCTTGCAATTGGGCATTTAGGGCACTGAGCGCGCCACTTAAGTCATCTACTTCTTGGCGTTCGAGATTAAGCCTAGCTTCTAACTCAGTGTTTTGCTGTTGCAGATGGAAATGACTAAGCCAGCCTTTGGCAAATACTAAGCCCCACACCAATATAATAATGCCCGCCACTTTTAGTGCCGTGTGTAGCGTGGCAAAGTCGGTGGCGGGCTTTAGGGCAGCTTGGTAGAACTCAATGCGCGATTTCATGTTGGCCGTGGCCCTTCTTTAAGCATGCCAAGCGCGGGTAAGCTTAACGGGCTTAAGGTGGCGGTAGTCAGCGAAAGCGGCGCTATGTCAAATACTTGGCGAATGGCTTCTTGTATGACAGGCGTGACTCGCTGTGGCAGCGCTAAATACCAATTCTCGGGCGGATTCAATTTTAGTTGTCCCACCGCATAGTCAATGCTGCGTTGTAATTCGAGTAATAAGTTATCAAACACAAATTGATCCACTGGCATTTGTTCATCATCTAGCGCTTGAAAGCCGCGAATAGTACGGGAAAAATGCCACTGCTGATGATGAATAAAAGTCACTGTTAACTCTTGTCCCGGCATTTTATGTAACAAGAGCCCCCGCTCCTCAGGTGACAATAAATTGGCGATAACCAGTTCATCTACGCCAATACTGGCCACCTCACCCTTAAAGTTGATGGCTTGCACTAAGTGTGCCAATTGATCCCGTTCGCTACTATAGACCGCAATTCGCGACTGCCCCACAGGGCCAGGCGGCAAGTCGATGTAATCAAACAACAAATTCTCTATTGGCTGACTGACCAACTCGCGCATACACCAAGGTAGTGCTTGGCTTAGTTCAGCCTCTGGCATGGCAGGTTTTTCAATTAAGGTTTGCTGGTACCAGTGGCGATTTAATACTAAGTGGATGGCTCGCCCTTGCCATTGCTGAGCGTCAATAAAAGCGCGCAGTGCCTGAGCAGCACTCTCACGCTCGTCAATTTCTTGCTCAAGCGCGCGAGTTAACTCTTGCGCATCAATGGCGACCAAGCGATTGGAAGTAAGATAAATACTGATCGCAGTGCCACTGCGTTTGGGCTTTAGCCAAGTAGGTAAAAATGCCATTGCTACCGCATCGTTAAGAGTGAAAGAGCCAGTATAAACACATAAAGCGCTTTTACAAATCAGTCGGTAGCATTACTTTTAAGCCCGAGAATAGGCAGATTTTAATAAAGTAGCGAATGGATTTTATTAAAATTTAACTACAACGTTCACATTAAACACCACTAAAAAACTCACTACTTAATTAGCGTTTTAAATAAATAATTTAATAGTTTAAATAAAGGTAAGTGTTAGATAAATAACCACAGGAATAATAAAAACAGACAATACATTACCTAATAATACAATGCTGGCCATTTGCTTGGGCTGACACTGGTATTGCTCACATAATAAGTAATTTAATACTGCCGGCGGTAACAAGGCCGATAAAGCTAATAATTGCAGCCAGTCTTTACTTAATGGCAAACTCATTGCCACTAGCATAAAGCTCACCGCGCCCACCGCCAAATAAATAAGATTTACCCGCAAGGCAAACCCAAGCTTATCAATTGCACCTTGCGACAAGCGCACGCCTAGAGCAAACAACATCAGTGGTACGGAAATTTGGCCTAATAAACGGCTACTGGTTAAGATAAAGTCGGGCACCATGGCTGGCTGATCTGCGAGCATAATACCCAATAAGGCGGCCCACACTAACGGGTTTTTAAGCCATTGCCAGCGTCCTGCGCTGTGACTTAACATAAATAAGCCCAGTGAAAAATGCACAATGTTAGATAAGACAAACAAAATAATAATGGCGCCCAGTTTATCTTCGCCATAAGCAAGCATCATTAATGGAATGCCAATATTGCCGGTATTACGAAACATCCCGCCCATGGCCATGGTGCGCCGCTCTAGGCCTAAGATTGGCAAGGCATATAAAATAGCGCCCGGTATAAGGATCAGTAATAAACCGGCTAAAATTAATAGCCCACTCTCTCTAAGATGTACGGGATTATCTAATAGCGCCGAAAAAACGAGAGCTGGACAAAAAATAAGCACATTCGCTGCATTTACAAAATTCATATCGCCAATTTGGCGCCGCCCAAACCACCAACCCAATGCCACCACGGCAAATACCGGCACTACAATATTAATTAATGTGACAAACATAGCGTCCTTATCTGTAATTATGACCGTAATTAAGTGAGCTCACCATCTAAAACAAAAAAGGCGCCATTATGGCGCCTTGCTGTTGGCCTGTCTAGAAACAGACGCTATACAGGATTTAACGATAGCGATTAATCGCTAAGCCGCTGGGGTCTATTTCTGGTGGGTTGCCCGTTATTAAATCGGCAATCAACTTAGCTGAGCCGGCCCCCATGGTCCAACCTAGGGTACCATGGCCGGTATTGAGCCATAAGTTTTGATAGCGAGTGCCACCAATAATAGGCGTGCCATCTGGGGTCATGGGTCTAAAGCCTGTCCAAAACTCGGCACGGCTTAACTCCCCTGCCTCAGGAAATAAACTGGCTACCGACTCGGCAATGGTTGCGCGCCTAGCGCGAGGTAAGTCGGCATTAAAATCCGCAAGTTCAGCCGTGCCCGCCGCGCGCACCCGATTATCAAAACGTGTAATGGCAACTTTATAAGTCTCATCCATCACGGTGGATTGAGGCGCTGCGGCGTCATTTTGCACTGCCATGGTTAATGAATAGCCTTTAATGGGATAAACCGGCAAGCGAATTCCTAAAGGACTCAGTAACAAAGGTGAGTAGCTGCCTAAGCACACCAATACCTGATCGGCTACTTCTAAGCCGTGACTGGTTTGAACGGCCTTAATACGATCCCCTTCACTTAATAGTGCTTGAATATCGGTATTAAATTTAAAGCTAACGCCCAAGGCTTGGCAGCGCTGGCTCAGGGCTTGGGTAAATAAATGACAATCGCCGGTTTGATCGTCGGGAAAATATAAGCCGCCCGCCAGCGTATGCTTTACTTGCGCTAAGGCGGGCTCTTGAGCAATGCACTCTTGCACATTAAGCAGTTGATGGCGCACATTAAATTCTTGTAACACCTTAATATCTTTAGCAGCATCATCAATTTGCTGTTGGCTTTTAAATACTTGTAACAGGCCTTGTTGTCGCGCTTCAAAGGGGAGCTGTAGCTCATCTTGTAATTGATTAATACAGTGGCGACTGTATTCAGAAATACGCACCATACGCGACTTATTAATGACGTAGGCGTTATGAGTGCAATTTGCCAGCATGGCCATCATAAACTGCCACTGAGCAGGATTTAAGCTGGGGCGAATTTTAAGGGGCGCATGGGCTTGAAAAAGCCACTTTATGGCTTTTTTAGGAATACCAGGTGCGGCCCAAGGCGAGCTCATGCCAAAAGATAGCTGGCCAGCGTTGGCAAAACTTGTTTCCACGCCGGCTTCGCTTTGGCGATCTAACACCACCACTTCATGACCTTGTTGTGCTAAATACCAGGCGCTGGTTACGCCCACTATGCCACTGCCTAACACTAGTATTTTCATGACAAGCCCCACTCACACCTAATGGCAATACTATCATCTAAAATTATGACAATATCCAGAACTAATCACACTTTATAGTCGAAGGTCACTTTCTCCTTATAGCGCATCTAAACTTTGACTCGCTACCTCACCAAAGCTTAGCTAATCCAGCGATATATTAAACCGCAAAAAACTTAAATAAAAACATTAAAACCTAACAACTTTAGCTAATAAGCTCACTTATTTTCGCGCCTTGTTCCAGCCCTACTACGACTTTAGGTTGCATCATAGAGTGCCTGTTTTAACTGGCTTAACGTGTGGGCTGAGGGACGAGTGTGGCGCTCAATATCAAGCAGCATTTTTTTCGCCAATTCCACTAACTCAACCAGCGCAAGTGGGTGAGCTTGGGCAATGAAATCAGAGAGGAATAGGGTTGCCTCTGCCCAGCGTTCATTATGTATTAAGGCTGTTAAGTGCCAATACATATCTTGGTATTGCGCTAAGAAGTCAGATTGCGTGCCAGAGAGCTGATGGCGAGACGGCGCATCCCCTTGAAGCACAGGTGTCCCCTCAGTGGGCTGACTCAGCTCTGTAACTAGCGCCTGATACAGAGCAAATCTATCTACTGGTTTAGTGACATAACTGTTCATGCCCGCTTGCAAGCTGATTTCGCGATCACCGCGCATGGCGCTGGCAGTGAGCGCAATAATAGCGATATCGTGTTGGCTGGGGAGCTTTCGAATTTGGCGGGTGGCTTCAATGCCATCTAAAATCGGCATTTGTAAGTCCATTAATACGCCATCAAATCGCTGTTTAGTCATTAGCGCTACGGCTTGGCGACCATTATCGGCCACGGTAACGCTGACGCCTACTTGGTTTAAAAACTCGATAATCAGCTGTTGATTCATGCGATTATCTTCTGCTAATAAAATTTGCTTGCCCACTAACTGGCGGTGATAGTCAGATAACTGCTGCTGATTACTATCCGTCGCTAAGATAGGGCTTACGTTTGGTGCTAATAAAGCCCGACTGAGACAAGCAACTAAACTTGGCTCAGTCATCGGCTTGGCTAAGTAGTGAATTAGGCCTAATAGCCGCATTTTTTCACTGACTTGCTCTTGGCCAAAGGCGCTCATGATCACCACCTTAATGTGTGAAAATGCGCCTTGGCTGACAATAAAACGAGCTAAGTCCAGCCCATCATCTTGAATTAAACAGCAATCCAATAATGCTAAGTCTAAAGTATCACCCTGTTTTTTAAGAATATTTTTCGCCGCTTCTATATTACTGGCGCTATAGACCACACACCCTAATTGATGCAGCTGGTTTTGGGCCACCTCTAAAACCAATTTATTATCATCCACTAACAGCACTTTTTTATTAATAAACGCTGTTGTGTCGGCCTCTGTTTCTTGCTCAGCTTCTCTTAGGGGTAAGTTAACGGTAAACGTAGAGCCGAGTCCTGGACGACTCATCACTTCTATACTGCCTTGCATCAGTTGTACAAGATGATGACTAATGCTTAACCCTAAACCTGTACCGCCATATTTGCGAGTAATGCTGGCATCCCCTTGTGTAAAGGCATGAAACAAGCGAGCTAACTGCTCGGGGAGAATACCAATACCGGTATCGATTACCGAGAAGCACAGGCGTGGCGCGCAGGCGGACTCAATGGTTATTTTTAATATCACCTCACCGCGCTCGGTAAATTTAATCGCGTTATTGACTAAGTTAATTAGTATTTGCCCTAAGCGCAGCGGATCGCCTTGTAACCAAGTAGGAACATCTGCGGCTTTATCTATAATCACTTCTAATTGTTTATGCTCAGATAACTCAGCAAATAATGCCGATAGCCGTTCTAACTGCTCATTTAAGTCAAAGGCAATATCTTCTAGCTCTAACTTACCCGCCTCAACCTTAGTTAAATCAAGAATGTCATTAATTAATAACAATAAATTATCGGAAGATTGACTGATCTTTTTTAAATATTGCTGTTGAATAAGCGACAAGGGCGTTTGTTGTAATAATGCAGCAAAACCAATTACGCCATTCATGGGGGTGCGTATCTCATGGCTCATATTGGCTAAAAAATCTGTTTTAGCGTTGGCCAGCTCAATGGAAGCTTGACTGACTTTTTTAAGCTCTAGATTATGAGAAAATAATAAAACCAGCCCTAAGCTAAAGCCAAACACCAGCCAAATAAAAATAGCAATTTGCATATCTTGCCAGTGCTGGCCAGAGGCGTCTAACCACAACTGATGCCGTGCCAATAGTACCTTTTTATCATCCGCAATCAGCGCGTAGCGCTGGGTAACAAGCGGCGTTAAGCTTTTACGGTATAACTGATAATAATGAAACAACTCATCATAACCGCTCGCTTGCTGCGCTTGCCAGCGCTTAACATCATCATCAAGCGCAGATAAATATTGAGTATTAGGGGCATTAAGATATAACTGACTGCGGCGCAATAATAGCGTGTAATAAGTCATGTCTTGATCAAGACTGGCGCGCACTTGTTCACTAAAGGCTTTAAGTGCATAACGACTGTGCCTATCCGCATCTTGTAATAATTGCAGTTGAAGCTGATACCTATCTAGTTCATTCAGTAGCCTGTCTAAGCCAGGAGCGCTAAGACGCTTATTATCCACCTTATCTATAAACTGATGAATAATGTAGGATAACTCATGGGTGTTATCATGCAGTACTAAGTTATTATTAGTGTTGCTCACCACTTTTAATTTCAGCTCTTCTAACTTATCAATAATGGGCTCCAACTCTTGAGCCATAAATTGATAATGCTGATATTGCCAATATTGGTTAACACTGTAGCCAAGCAGTAATAATGACATTATCACCACATAGCCAAGCAACAGTGAGCGCGCTTTTTGAGGAGGTTTGTAGTGTATGTCTACCATCGGATATCTCTGTAAATAGGCTAGTACTTCTCGTTGTCTGTCATATTGGGTATGCTTAGCCGCTTTTTACTGTGGCCCCAGACCAAGAGGACTTGATGACAAAAGAGAGTTTACAGTGGGATGCAAACATAAGCTCGCGCAACCCTATCTTAGCCCAGCTAGCAGGGCTTATGAACCTGAGCTGGTCACAGTGGCCAAGCATTAGCCAATTAAATGAGCGCTTTAATCCGGCGATTTCAGGTGCTGAGCTTACGGTACGTTTTATTGATGATGCCGAATTTTTGGCACTCAATTGCTATTATGAACAAGCCGTCGCCCAAGCCAAAGTGCCCACCCGCTATGCTAACTGGCATGACTTTTTTGGCGCCATTATTTGGTTTTTATTCCCCCAAACTAAGTCATTACTTACTCGCTTACATATGGAAGATATTAACGCGCACGGGCTTAAACGTACGCCGCGTCGTGATCGTATCACTCATTTCGATGAGTGTGGCTTAGTATTAGCAGTAGTAAATAAAGAAGAAGCACAAACACTGCTACAACACCATCAGTGGCATAGTTTGTTTATTGAACAGCGCGCTCGATTTGGTCAAGACTGGCAGCCTTTTATTTTTGGCCATGCGCTGTATGAACAAGCGCTCACGCCTTTTATTGGCTTAACGGCAAAATGCATAGTTATTGAAGTGGAAGCTGACTTTTTCCTACTCTCTCGTACCGAGCAATATGCTCAGCTTGATCCTCTATTAGCAGATAACATTGACCATAGTGCGCTATTTGATACGCCAAGACCCTTACTACCGCTCCCTCTATTAGGGATCCCAGGTTGGTGGCCGGCTAATGAAGATGCCACTTTTTATGACAACCAAGATTATTTTCGCCCTGCGCGTAACAGATGATTTATGAGCGATTTTTTCTTACACTGCTCGCTGATGTATTAAAAGGAACCCACTGTGGCTGTGTCTGACCCCGTTTACGATCTCACTTTTAAACGCCATTATTTACACCCAAAGTTTTGGCCCACTTGGGTAGCCATTGCCGCCTTATGGCTACTAGCTTGGGTTCCGGTGCGCCTGCGAGATGGCTTTGCTAATCTCTTTGTGCCACTGGTGATCCGCTTGGCGAAAAAGCCCTGCTACATTGCTCGCACCAATATTGAATTGTGTTTTCCCGCTCTTAGCCCATCAGAGGTGAATAAGTTATTAGCTCAGTCAATTCGCGCGGGCTTAATGACCTTTATCAGTTATGGGGAATGGAGCGCGCGCAGTAAAGAGTATCTGCAAGCTCGGTTTGTGGTACAAGGCCAAGAGCACTTAGATGCTTGTGTGAATAATGGCGATAAAATCATTTTTATGATCCCTCATACCTGGGCGATAGATGCCGGTGGCTTATATTTAACCTCGCTCGGTTTACCTATGTGTACCATGATGCATAGCGCCAAAAACCCCGTTTTTGATTGGTTTATCAATCGCCAGCGCGCCCGCTTTAATGGCATTGTCTACGAAAGAGATGCCGGTATTAAAGCCGTGATTAAAACCATTAAAAGTGGCAAACATTTCTTTTATCTCCCCGACCAAGACCATGGTCGCGAAGCCAGTTTATTTGTGCCCTTCTTTGGCGAGCTCAAAGCGACGCTTCCGGCGTTACCTAAACTGGTAAAATTAACGCAAGCTAAGGTGATCCCCGTATTAAGTGTTTACAATACTGAGCGCCATCGTTATGAGCTAATTATGCGCCCTGCCATGGCACCTTATCCAAGTGGCGATCTTATGGCTGACACGCGCGCCATGAACGCTGAAATAGAAGCATTATTAAGCCTGTGGCCTGAGCAATACATGTGGTTTTTAAAGTACTTCCAAACTCAAGTGGATACCGATGAAGGCCGCTACGAAGCCGGTATTCGAGCGATTAGAAAGCAATAATTGGACTAAGGAGAAGACAATGGACGCCCTTCGTTATCTACTGGGCATGGCCTTAGGCTTAGGCGTCTTGTGGTTAGTTTCTTATCTTGATGATTGGTTACAAGCCAAAGAAAAACGCCCTAACGCTAAGCGCTAGGGCGTAATTCGCTAGACTTATTCTTAATATTAGCCTGGAAAAAGTAAAAACTTAGCGCCGACTATCACTAAAAAAGCAGCAAATGCGCGTTTAAGTGCAACTGCCGATAGCTTATGCGCCCAGGTCGCCCCCAACCGAGCAAACGGCATACTGGCTACACTTACACCGATTAACGCCGGTAAATAAACATATCCCCAAGAACGCGGCGGAAGTGCTTCATGGCCCATGCCGTGCACCACATAGCTAAGCGCCCCAACTAAAGCGATGGGAAAACCACACACCGCAGACACCGCGACCGCACGTTGCATAGGCACGGAGCACCAAGTTAAATAAGGAACCGTTAGCGAGCCCCCGCCTATACCAAAAATCCCCGATGCCCAACCAATAACTCCGCCAGCGGCGGCCTGCATGGGCTTACCTGGTAAACTCGCGCCCCCTTTAGGTGCTAAGCCAAATAGCATTTGCGCCGCCATGACCCAAGCAAACAAGCCAATTAAGCGTTGCAGTAATGGGCCAGATAATTTGTCGGCGGTATATCCCCCTAACCACACTCCAACCACAATCCCCACCGACATCATAGCCGCTAAGCGCCAATCAATGGCTTTGCGTCCATGATGAGTATGAATGGCACTCATGGAGGTAAAGACAATAGTGGCCAATGAGGTACCGACCGCCATATGCGTGACTAAATCACCGCCAATTCCTTGTAATTTAAAGCTAATTATTAGCACCGGCACAATAATTAAACCGCCACCTACGCCAAATAAACCGGCTAAGGTGCCAGCAAAAGCGCCTAAGGCGATATACATTAACCACGTCATTATTTCTTCCTAACTGAAAAGGTCGCAAGTTTGCTACAAAATTTAAGAGCGCTATTATGCCTGCATTAACAAACGATAAAAACTCACCTTAGAGAATACTTAGCATAAAAAAACCGAGCATACGCTCGGTTTATTGGAGGAGTCACTGCCCCTAAAAAGCCTCTAAATGGCTAACTTGGTGCCTAAACTGATAACCAGTCGACGGTTAGTATCGCGCCCTTGCTCATCTCTATTATCGGCAATAGGTCGGCGCTCGCCATGGCCTTCTAAGTGAATACTCTCTTCTGGTAAGCCTAATTCTAAGAAGTAATTTTTAATGGCGTTAGCTCTTTTTTCAGACAATTGCTTATTATGATAAGCGGTGCCAAAACTGTCGGTGTAGGTATTAATATCTACTTTTTTGATATTAGGATCGGCTTTAATATATTGCGCAATCATCGCTAAGCGCTGGTTAGAGTGCTCGGTTAACACATCGGCATTATTCACATAATTCAGCACACTAAAGGCGATATCTTCAAAACTGTATGGTAATAAGTTAGCCTGACAATCGAGAAAAGCGGCATAGCGAGCACGAAAATTAACAGAAGATAAACCAACACTGGTCATTTGGCCTTGGCGATACCAATCTTCAAAATAAAAGGTCGGCCAGCGACCTTGGCTAAGTTCATCAAGCATGACCCAAGCCGCTTGTTGCTCCACCATGGCATCAAATTGTTGATAAAAGGTCACTTTCGCTAAATTATGTGCCCCGCGCCCTGGCTGCCACTGCGGTGGTTGACTCACTAACGAGGCCTGTTGGGTACGTGCTTGAGCACGCAACGGACTGAGGGCAAAGACTAAATTGACCGACTTTCCAGCATGGCTAATAAAAGCACCCGTGCCAAAACTTGGGATGGGATGCTCTAGACGACATTCAATCGCTGAGTCTTGTGTCAGTCGCCACAACGACTGATCTAAATTAGCAATATAGGCGCGAGGTTGTGCCCAAGTCACACTACTTAGCGCCAACCCTGCTATTAATAATAAAATGCGCACGCCCACTCTCCCCTAGCTCACTGATATTGCTATCGGCGGCACGCACCCTTTCTTTAGACTTTTATCGTGACCCTCCCCCTTTTCAAGGTGCACAGCGCATAACAAGGCGCGCGATAGCCAGGACAAAAATAGTGTTAATAGGCTTTATAACTCAACACCAAAGCGCCGTCCATGAACTAAGATTTCCGTTGTTAATACCATTTTTTCTGCTTCATCTAACCAGCACGCCTCTACGCCATTGAGCGCTAAGCGCAAGATATCCGCTTTGCTTAAATTAATGGCCTCTTGTAGCGCTTGATAATTAGCGTTCATATACCCACCAAAATAGGCAGGATCATCAGAATTTATGGTGACACAGACCCCAGCATCTAAAAACTGTGCAATAGGCAGCTCACTCATTTGTTGAATAACTTTAAGCTTTAAATTAGATAACGGACACACAGTTAGCGGGATCCGCTCTTTCGCTAAGCGCGCCATTAAAGGAGCATCGTTAATAGCGGCCACGCCATGATCAATGCGCTCCACATTTAATACGTCCAGTGCCTGCCAAATATACTCGGCCGGCCCTTCTTCCCCAGCATGAGCCACTAATCGATAGCCTTGTTCTTTTGCCGCCTTAAAGACGCGCGAAAATTTACTGGGTGGATTATCTTTTTCTGCAGAGTCTAACCCTACGCCACTAAAGTAATGGCGAAAAGGCTCGGCTAAGCGCAGCGTGTCAAAGGCAGAGGCTTCGCTGAGGTGGCGTAAAAAAGACAAAATTAAACAGCTGCTGATCCCCCATTGTTTTTGCGCTTGCTCTAAGGCGCGGTGAATGCCCAGTACCATGCACTTCATCGCCACCTTTCTTTCTAGGTGAGCTTGGGGATCAAAAAATATTTCCACGTGGCGCACATTTTCCGCGTGGCAGCGGCTGAGATACGACCAGGTTAAGTCATAAAAGTCTTGTTCAGTCAGCAAGACTTGCATTCCTAAATAATAAATATTTAAAAAAGATTGTAAGTCGTCAAATTCATAGGCGGCACGCAGCGCACTTTCATCTAAGTAATTGAGAGTGATACCATTACGTTTGGCAAGCGAAAATACTAGCTCGGGCTCAAGCGTGCCCTCTATATGTAAATGAAGCTCTACTTTTGGTAAGTCGGCAATAAAATCAGGCATGAATGACTCCAAGTGATAGGCCGCGTCAATCGCAGGCTCAACCTATAAAAGTTGAGCTAAACATAACAAGTATTCACCATTTTAGGCCAGCACAAGGCTGGGCTAACTGTGAGAAGTGTGAGCTAATAGCACAAGCTTCTTCGAAAGGACTCTTTATTCATGTTTTCACTTATTAAGCGCCTGGTGCGTTGGCTACTGGTACTACTGATTATAGTGCCGTTACTGCTCACTCTAGTGTATCGATTTTTACCGGTTCCTATTACGCCACTGATGGTGATCCGCTTGTTTGAAGGTGAAGCCCTTCACAAAACATGGCGCCCCAGTGCGCAAATTGCTCAAAGTTTAAAAGCAGCAGTGATTGCCAGTGAAGACAATAAGTTTTGCCAACATAATGGCTTTGATTGGCAAGCCTTTGCCGATGTAGCAGAAGAATTTAAAAACCAAGGAAAATTACGCGGCGGCAGTACCATTAGCATGCAAACGGCTAAAAACCTGTATCTCTGGCCCGGGCGAAACTGGCTACGTAAAGGCTTAGAAGCCGCTTACACGCCTATGGTGGAGCTGATTATCCCTAAAGATAGGATCATGACCATTTATTTAAATATTGCCGAGTTTGGCCCAGGTATTTACGGTGCTGAAGCCGCCGCTCAGGCTTTTTTTAATACTTCAGCATCCGCATTAAGCGCCCATCAGTCCGCGCTATTAGCTGCGGTGTTACCCAACCCTCGCCAATACCATGCCGATCGACCCTCAGGTTATATCAGTGGTCGCGCCGCCACCATACGAGTACGAGCCAATCAAATGGGCTCATTACTACAGTGTGTGCGCCATTAATAAAGTAGGGAGGAGCAGTAAGTGAAAAAGAAAAATGTAATTTGCGATATTGATGGCGTTATTTTACACAACAATGATCTCATCACCGGTGCCGATGCCTTTGTAGAACGTCTGCTAGAACAAAACACCAATTTATTATTTTTAACCAATTACCCTGCACAAACGCCTAAGGATCTGCAAAATCGCTTTGCATCGGTGGGAATTACACTGTCTGAGTCATCCTTTTATACCTCAGCCATGGCGACGGCAGATTTTTTACAACGCCAAAGTGGTGTAAAAGCTTATGTGATTGGCGAGGGCGCCTTGATCCATGAGCTATATAAAGCCGGCTTTACTATTACCGATATTGACCCAGACTTTGTAGTGGTCGGCGAAACTCGAAATTATAATTGGTCCATGATGCAAATGGCCGCTCGTTTTGTCTCTGAGGGCGCGCGTTTTATTGCTACTAACCCCGACACCCACGGCCCGCATATGCACCCTGCCTGTGGCGCATTATGCGCGCCCATTGAGCGCATGACGGGCAAAAAACCCTTTTATGTGGGTAAGCCCAGTGCTTGGATTATTCGCGCCGCGCTTAATCACATGGACGCGCACTCCGACGATACGCTCATCATTGGTGACAATTTAAACACCGATATTTTAGCGGGCTTTCAAGCCGGTCTGGAAACCGTCTTAGTGCTCAGTGGCGTGAGTCAAATGAGTGATATCGACACCATGCCTTTTCGCCCGCAGCATGTGTATGGCTCAGTGGCTGAAATAGATATTTTTTAGTTTTTTAAAAAGGCAATACGCTTATGGACGCAACCTTCATTACCGTGGCTTTTGGCTGTGGCTTGGCGGTTTATTTAATTAAACTGCCGCCCTTAATTGGCTTTTTAATTGCCGGCTTTATTTTAAACGCCATGGGTTATCACAGTAATGAAGGCCTAGAGACACTGGCGAGTTTAGGTGTGACCTTATTGCTATTTAGTATTGGGCTTAAGCTTGACCTGAAAGTGCTCTTTAGAAAAGAAGTATGGGGCACGGCCAGTGGCCATATTATTCTTTCAACCTTGTTTTTTGCGCTGGTATTATTGCTCATTAAAAGTGTGGGCTTTAGCCTAGCCGCGCAGCTGGAGTGGCGCCAAGCGCTGTTAATGGGCTTTGCATTAAGTTTTTCCAGTACTGTGTTTGCCGTCAAGGTACTGGAAGAGCGCAGTGATATGAATACCTTTTATGGTCGTATCGCTATTGGTGTGCTGGTTATGCAAGACTTATTTGCCGTGGCATTTTTAACCATCTCTAAAGGACAAGTTCCCAGCCCATGGGCGCTAGGGTTATTGGTGTTTTTGCCGCTGGTACGTTGGCTGGCTGTTAAAATTTTAGCGCACATTGGCCATGGTGAGCTACAAACCTTATTTGCTATGTTTTTAGCCTTAGTCATTGGGGCGGGCGGCTTTGAGCTAGTCGGCTTAAAAGGCGACTTAGGTGCATTAATTGTTGGCATGATGCTGGCTTCTCATTACAGCGCCTCGGCGCTGGCTAAGTCATTTTTTAATATGAAAGAGTTATTTTTAATCGCTTTTTTTCTGAGTATCGGTTTAAAGGGACTCCCCACTTGGGATGCGGTGTGGATTGCCGCGCTGTTATTGCTGGCACTGCCGATAAAAAGCCTCTTATATTACTGGTTATATAGCCGCTCACGACTGCGTATTCGTAGCTCGTTACTCGCCACATTTACTCTTTCTAATTACTCCGAATTTGGCTTAATTGTGGCCGCTCTTGCCGCCCAACAAGGCTTATTAAGTAATGACTGGGCAATTGTAGTCTCTTTAGCCTTGGCCACTTCTTTTGTGGTATCAGCGCCTATTAATAGCCACAATGAAGCCTTATATCGACGCTTAATGGCACGCTTTAATCCCAGCGAGCATCCTCACTTACATAAAGATGATAGACCCATTGTTTTAGGTGATGCGCGGGTGTTAATTGTGGGCATGGGCCGCATCGGCCAAGGTGCTTATATGGAGCTCGAGTCTCGTTATCCAAGCCAGTTATTGGGCATAGATAGCGACTCAAAAAAAGTGGCGTTATTAAATAATTTGCATATTAACGCCATTGAGGGCGATGCCTCGGACTCGGATTTTTGGGACAAAACCAGCATCAGTGAGCAGTTACAATATATTTTTCTCGCCATGCCAAATCACGCCGGTAACTTATACGCCTTAGAGCAAATTCGCTATAACCACTTTAAAGGCCGAGTCGCGGCCATTATTTGCTATCCCGATGAGGGCGCACAGTTACGCAACTTAGGGGCGGATGATATTTTTAATATTTATGAAGAAGCCGGCAGTGGCTTTGCTCGCCATGTCATTGAGTCTAATCCCCAAAAATTATCAAAGCTATCAAACCTTAGCAGCTAATTAGCCTTGGCTAACTGTTAAGTGAACATATTTAATTAATAATGGGTACTTTAGGAATCAGCAATATGTTAGCCCAGCTAAAACAAACGTGGTTTTTTAATATTCGTGCCGATGTACTGGCGGGCATAGTGGTGGCCTTAGCCTTGATCCCAGAGGCCTTAGCCTTTGCCGTTATCGCAGGGGTCGATCCTAAAGTCAGTTTATATGCCTCATTTAGCATGGCAGTGGTGATCGCCTTTGCCGGAGGGCGCCCAGGGATGATTTCAGCCGCCACCGGCGCTATGGCGTTATTAATGGTGACTTTAGTTAAAGACCACGGTTTACAGTATTTACTTGCCGCCACTTTATTATGTGGCGTGCTGCAATTATTAGTCGGCTATTTTCGCTTAGCGCAGTTAATGCGCTTTGTATCCCGCTCGGTAGTAACGGGGTTTGTTAATGCGCTGGCTATTTTAATTTTTATCGTGCAAATAGAAGAGCTGCTCGGTGGGACTTGGCATGTGTATGCCATGGCACTAGCAGGGTTGGCCATTGTTTATTTACTGCCCCTGATCCCACAGGTAGGCAAAGTATTACCCTCGTCTTTAGTGTGCATTGTGAGCTTAACGCTGGTCACCGTGTATTTAGGACTCGACATCCCCAATGTGGGCAGTAAGGGAGAGCTTCCTAATAGTTTACCTATGTTTTTATTACCCGATGTGCCTGTTAATTTTGCCACCCTCGCTATTATTTTCCCTTATTCCTTGTCATTAGCCATTGTCGGTTTATTAGAGTCGATGATGACCGCCACTATTCTTGATGACTTAACCGATAGTCACAGTGATAAAAACCGTGAGTGTAAAGGGCAAGGCGTCGCTAATTTGGTAACCGGTTTATTTGGCGGTATGGCGGGATGTGCCATGATTGGCCAGTCGGTGATTAATATTAAATCAGGCGGACGCGGTCGCTTATCCACCCTCACCGCCGGCGTCGTATTATTATTAATGGTGGTCTTTCTTGGACCTTGGGTGTCGCTGATCCCCATGGCGGCCTTAGTCGCTGTGATGATAATGGTATCCATCGGTACTTTTAGCTGGAGTTCGGTCACTAGCTTAAAAAGCACCCCTCTTAGCTCAAATATCGTGATGTTAGCCACAGTCGCTACCGTCGTTTATAGCCATAATTTGGCGTATGGCGTATTAGTAGGTGTGTTGTTAAGTGCTCTATTTTTTGCTCATAAGATCAGTCGCTTGCTAAGTATCACCCATCATCAAGCGCAAAAGCACACGCGAGACTATCAGGTGGTTGGCCAAGTGTTTTTCTCATCTACTGAGCAATTTATTGCCGCATTTGACTTTAAAGAAGTGCTCACTCGGGTACGCATCGATGTGAGTCGCGCTCACTTTTGGGACATTAGTGCCATCGCTGCCTTGGATAAGGTGGTATTAAGCTTTAAACGAGAAGGCGCTGAGGTGGAAATTATAGGCTTAAATGAAGCGAGTAAAACCTTAGTGGATCGCTTTGGTACTCATCAAGAGGCAGCAACAATAAAGCTCACCCAATCATAAGGGACTCTGGTATGCCAAATACGTTATCAACCAATATTATCAATAATAAAGCCAATGTAGTGGCCTGTATTGATGGCTCGCGTTATGCCAATGCGGTAGCCGATGCCGCCACTTGGGCCAGTTTGCGACTTGGGGCGCCATTACAATTGTTGCATGTGCCTAATAAAATTCCCGCACCGATACCGCCAGATCTCAGTGGCAGTATAGGGCTAGGTAGCCAAGAGCAACTTTTAGCTTATTTGAGCGACTTAGATGCTAAGCAAAACAAGCAATCCAGTGAACGAGGTCGCTTATTATTAGAGGCCGCCCAAGCTCATGTATTAAAAAGTGGCGTATTAGCCAGTCCCATTCAACGTCACGGCGATCTTTTAGAGACCTTAGTTGAATTTGCTCCTAGCTCGCGGTTATTAGTGCTGGGCCGCCACGGCGCTAACTCTTCTGTGGACTCACCCAATTTAGGGCGCCACGTGGAGGCCATTACCCGCGCGCTGCCCTGCCCCATCTTACTGACGAAAGACTATTTTAAAGCGCCTAAAAAAGTACTATTTGCCTTTGATGGTGGCTCGCGCACTCGCGAAGCCATTACGCAATTAGCCAATAGTCCGCTTTTAAGTGGCTTAGAGGTCCATTTAGTCTTAGTGGGTGAGGACAATACAGAGCATCAAGAGCAAATGAATTGGGCACAGGTCATGTTGCAACAAGCAGATATGACCGTTTTAACGCGCATCTTATCCGGCAATGTAGAGACCACATTAAGCGAATATCAAAGTGAGTTTGAGCTAGAGATGATGGTGATGGGCGCTTACGGCCACTCCCGAATTCGCCAGTTATTACTGGGCAGCATTACTTTGTCGATGATTAAACAAGCCAAAGTGCCCTTACTTATTTTGCGCTAATGCGCTGGCTAAAAACACGCTTGTTAAAAATAACGTGAGAAAGCCAATAATTGTTAAATATATGCTACATTAAATCTGAATCGACGCCCCCGCGATTCGTGCTATTAACGCCAATTATATAATCAACGGGATAAAGACTATGAAGACAAACGTATTAGCCTGTATTGATGGCTCATTGCATACCGCTACTGTGTGCGATTACGCCGCGTGGGCCAGTAGCCGACTGGGTGCTTCTCTCGTCTTACTCAATATCATCCCTAAGTCTGAGCCGACTCTGCTATTTAATATCAGTGGGGCTGCCAGCTTAACGCTACAAGATAATGTGACGCAAGAATTAGCCGACTTAGATAAAAAGCGCGAAGCGCTAGCAAAAGCGCACAGCCGCCAAATTCTTGACCAAGCCAGTCTACATATAAGCGATAGCGGCTATCCGGTGCCGCGCACCGTACAGCGGGTGGGTCGCTTAGTGGATGAAATTGAACAATATGATGACTATTGCCAATTATTGGTATTAGGTCGCCAAGGCGCTAACGACGACGAAGATGCCAGCCGCTTAGGCAGTCATGTGGAGCATGTGATCCGCACCACAGATAAGCCGTTGTTATTAACATGGGAGCGCTTTAAGGATCCGAAAAAAGTGATGCTGGCTTTTGATGCCAGTGAAACCTGCCGTAAAGGCGTGGATATGTTGGCCAGCTCCACGCTATTTAAAGGCATAGAATGTCATTTAGTGATGGTGGCAGATCCTGATCCACAGAATTTAGAGCAATTAGAAGTCGCTCGCTTGCAACTCGAAGTCGCCGGCTTAAAAGCCGTCTCGGCTTTGTTACAAGGTGAAGTAAAAAAACATTTGTTAAATTATCAGCAACAACATGACATAGACATAGTGATCATGGGCGCTTATGGGCATTCGCGGATCCGCCAGTGGTTGCTAGGCAGTATTACCGACCTCATGTTACAAGAGTCCAGCTGCACCTTATTAATATTAAAATAATAAAGCTTGACTTTTAGATAGCACATTAAAAAAGCCCCGCAACCATCAGCTTGCGGGGCTTTTTTTAGCACATTATAAGTTACACCACGCCTTTCTCGCGCAAGTACTCTTCATAGGTACCGCTAAAGTTTTTAAGACCTGCTTCGCTGAGCTCTAAAATACGGGTGGCCAGTGAAGACACAAACTCGCGGTCATGAGATACAAAAATTAAGGTACCAGGATACAGCTCTAAAGCCATATTAAGCGACTCAATAGATTCCATGTCTAAGTGGTTAGTCGGCTCATCCATGACCAAAATATTGGGCTTTTGCATCATTAACTTACCAAACAGCATACGCCCTTGCTCACCACCAGATAACACTTTTACTTTTTTCTTAATGTCATCTTGGCTAAACAATAACCGCCCTAAGACGCTGCGTACACTTTGCTCATCGTCATCGGCTTGCTGCCACTGGCTCATCCAGTCAAACACTGTCATATCAATAGAAAAGTCGGTAGCGTGATCTTGGGCATAATAGCCAATTTTTACGTTCTCAGACCATTTACAGCGCCCGCTTAAGGGTTTTAGCTCTCCCACCAGCGTTTTTACGAGTGTGGTTTTACCAATGCCGTTGGCCCCTAAAATAGCGACGCGCTCGCCCACTTCTACCAATGCATTAATATCTTTTAACAATACATTACCATCGTAACCTTGGCTGAGATCCTCAAGCTCAAGTACATTACGATAGAGCTTTTTCTCTTGCTCAAAGCGCATAAAAGGATGCTGGCGACTGGAGACTTTTACCTCTTCAAGCACAATTTTATCAATTTGCTTAGCCCGAGACGTGGCTTGGCGTGCTTTAGACGCGTTCGCACTAAAGCGGGCCACAAAAGATTGTAAGTCAGCAATTTGCGATTTCTTTTTCGCATTATCTGACATTAAGCGCTCTCTCGCTTGAGTAGACGCCAACATATAGCTGTCGTAATTACCCGGATAAACGCGCAACTCCCCATAATCCAAATCCGCCATGTGCGTACACACACTGTTTAAAAAGTGACGGTCGTGAGAAATAATGATCATGGTGCTGTTACGGTCGTTTAGCGCCCCTTCTAGCCAACGAATGGTGTCAATATCCAAGTTGTTAGTGGGCTCATCAAGGAGCAATACTTCGGGGTCGGAAAAAAGCGCTTGTGCTAATAATACGCGCAGCTTTAAACCAGGGGCCACTTCGCTCATAGGGCCATTATGTTGCTCAGCACTAATGCCGACGCCTAACAACAGCTCACCGGCACGTGCCTCTGCCGTGTAACCATCATATTCAGCAACTAACCCTTCTAATTCAGCGGCGCGCATATATTCATCGTCTGTCGCTTCTAAATTCGCATAGATAGCATCCCGCTCATGGATGGCCGCCCATAATTCGGTGTGACCCATCATAACGACATCTAAGACGCGAAAGTCTTCATAGGCAAATTGGTCTTGGCGCAATTTACCCAAGCGCTCATTTACATCTAGGCTTACATGGCCGGAGCTGGGTTCGAGATCACCACCCAAAATTTTCATAAAGGTAGATTTGCCGCAACCATTAGCGCCAATTAAGCCATAGCGATTACCGTCGCCAAATTTAACAGAAATGTTTTCAAACAGCGGCTTAGCGCCAAATTGCATAGTGATATTATTGGAGGAAATCAAGAAGCAAACTCACAGTTAACAAACGAAGAAGATAGGCGCGAACGCCGAAGGTGCAATAGGATACCGACTGTGGGCGAAAACTTCAAAGTATGGACGAATTTATTGCTCTATTATTGTGCTACTTAAAGCTTGCATGACGGCGTAATAAAAATAGCCCCCCCTTGGAACACAAAGGTATAAGGTTTAAATAGGCATAAGCTTTAACTTTTTATATCATAAATGCATATAACCTAGATACACCACCCTTAGGGAGTGCCTTGTGCCAACGCTTATTAGCCCTGAATTACTCGATGAAATTGAACAGCTGGCTCGCCATGCCGGCGCTGCCATTATGGAAGTTTATCGCCAACCCATAGTCGTCAGTGAAAAAGCGGATCACTCACCATTAACGCTGGCCGACCAGCAAGCGCACCACCTTATTGTGCAACACTTAACCCGCCTCAGCCCTGCTTTACCTATTCTGTCTGAAGAAGATACTGCCGCGTTCAGTGGCGCAGATGCACAAGGTCGTTATTGGTTAATTGATCCACTCGATGGCACTAAAGAGTTTATAAAACGTAATGGAGAATTTAGTGTCAATATTGCGCTTATTGAACAAGGTCGAGCTACTTTAGGCGTGGTATATGCCCCCGATTTAAATATTTGCTATCGCGCTGCTTGCGGACTGGGGGCACAAAAAATTGATGAGCATGGCCACAGCCATACCCTAAAAGTGGCGCACTATGAAGGCCAGCGACCTTGGCAAGTAGTGGGCAGTCGCTCTCACGCCGGTGACGCCATGCCGGCTTCTCTTGAAAAATTAGGAGAGCATCAATGCATTGCCATGGGCAGCTCGTTAAAACTATGTTTAGTCGCTGAGGGCAGTGCCGATGTTTATCCCCGCCTTGGCCCCACTTCACTGTGGGACACGGCAGCGGCGCAATGTGTGGTCGAACAAGCGGGCGGTCAGGTGTTAACTCTCGCAGGGCAGCCTCTAAGCTACGCCAATACCCAACAGTTACTCAATCCGTATTTTTTGGTGGTAGGACATAGCGACCAAGACTGGCCTGCGCTCTTTAAGTTTGCGTAACCTCTTTTTAATAGGCCACCAGTGAATAGGGCCTATTAACACCGTCACTTATTATCTGGCCACTAACACATCACAAGGTAGGGTACTTAAAAAAGTAGTGGCCACACTGCCAATCAATAAGCGACTGATGCCTTGTCGACCATGCGTACCTAAGACTAATAACTGCGGCTGGGTTAGGTTGACAGTATCCGTTAAGCATTGTTGCGCATTGCCGGTAAGCACTTGGCTGGTAATACGACTTTGATCATCATCCGCTAAAAAATAGGCCATTTCACTGGCCACTTCTTGTGCTAAACGCGCTTTTTTATCTGCTAATAATCGCTCTAGATCGTCTTTGTCGTAGCGTACAAAGCCCATAAAGGGGGGTCGCAAACATGCACTAAATGAATATTCGCATCAGGCGCTAACCACAATCCCGCTTGTAGAGCATGGTGGGAGCTACGAGAAAAATCGGTAGCCGCCATCACCCGTAAGTAGGGCTCTACTGAGTCAACGCTGACCATTAGTAAAGGGATATCGCAGTGGCGCAATAATCGCTCGGCGGTAGTACCCACAAACAGATCGCGCAACGGCTCTATATGATGGCGCCCCACAATTAATAAGTCTGCCTGTGATTGACTAATATACTTAGCCAGCGCTTGATGAGGTTTCCCTAACAAGACTTGATAGCTGGTATGGGCAATTAATGTCTCAGGTAACAAGCTATAAAAAGAGTGCAACGCCGTTTGCGCCGCTTGGGTAAGACGATGGCGAACCGATATCTCCACCATAGGCTCATATAAGGTGAGTGCATCATCTACCACGTGCACTAAATGCAGCTTTGCCTTGAGCCGCTCGGCAAGTTTCGCCGCTCTTTTAACGACTAAAGCGGAGCCTGGCTCCAAATCAATTGCAGCTAGCAGAGTTTTCACATTAAGGGTTCCTTATCTTAACGATGTTTGCTCAGCATTCCTCGTTTTGGTTTTAAAAGCAACTGAGACCCGAGTATGGCTAATAACTTAAGCCAGTGATTCTCCTGCTCTTGCCTTTGGTTTACACTAACGCTCTTTGTACCCGTTAGGAGTTTGCGTGTTAACTGCAGAAACTGCCATGCGTTGGCTAAGTGCCAGCTACATTGAACATTATGTGTGTGAAAACTGCCACGGCATTCATTTTTCTGAGCTGCAAGCCTTAGAAGGGGTGTTAGAAAGTCGGTTATTTGTAGAGCAAGAAGGCGCGCTACTTACCAGTGAAATTGAAATTAGACCCACAGCCCTATTGGTATTAATGGCCGAGTTGGGGCGTTTAAATATGAATTACCCAAGCCTTAAGGTGTTTGTGGATATTGTAGACGATAACTTGCCACGTTTAATCGTTGCTCATTACTTGCATACGCAAGTAGGCATGAGTGAGCAGCAATTTATTTGGATAATGCAACAAACCATGATGGCGACCCAGCAATTACTGTTAGAAATTGAAGAGCTTGGCTTTTTAATGCAAGACGATGAGCCTCTTAAGACTCCTCTCGCCGTCCACTAAGCTTTCTGCTGATTTGTCTTACGCTTTTAAGAATGCTCGGGTGGGTGAGCATTCTGCGCTAAGATGTTAGGTTCCTGTTATCGGGCCCCCTGCCCTTACCCAAGCCGCTCTATCTCATCTAGCGAATGGCAGCATTCGTTAATTTTGGCCTTATTTAAAAGGTCAAGCCTTTGTAAAATAATAGTTTTTTGTATTAGTTATCAATAGCCGCTATCTTGTGAATGCCGAGAGGCAATCAAGCGGCAGCCCCACTATTTTGAAAGAAAGGCCCATTATTATAGGGTGTCACGTGCAATTTTTCTTTCTGGCTAGACGGGTTGCAATCTGTGTTAATAAGCGCTCCTAATGGAGGGTGTATCGTGAATGCAGTGGCAAAGTTTGAAGTAGATTTTAGCGATATTATAGCGGCTTTAGCCGGTCCTGGAATTGGCGTCTTTCCCAATTTTATTGATAGTCAAATTGTGGCCAGTCTTCGCCACGATGTATTAAGCTTAGGCGAACATGAACTCTCCCCCGCCGGCATCGGTAGAGCGCACGCTCTGCAAACTAATGGCAACATTCGCAGTGATAAAACCCGTTGGCTTGAGGGTGATCGCCCTATCCAGCAGTATTATTTAGCGTTAATGAGTCGCTTAAAGCACACTCTTAATCGTGAATTATTTCTAGGTCTTAAAGATTACGAATGCCATTATGCGCTCTACCAAACAGGGGATTTTTATAAAAAACACCTCGATGCGTTTCGTGGCCGTAGTAACCGACGAATTACCACCGTCTTGTATTTAAATGATGACTGGCAAGTCGAGCATGGCGGTGAGCTGGTGGTCTATGCTGCTAACGGGACCGAGCCGGTGCATCGCATTCTTCCTAGCGCAGGCACCTTGGTGTGCTTTTTAGCCGATGAGTTTCCTCATGAAGTCCTGCCCGCCCACCGTGATCGCTTAAGCATTGCCGGCTGGTTTCGAATTGATGATCCGATTGCGCCAAGCTTGTGCTTATAGCATAAGACGTTGATTTTTTATATTTATAACAGCGATAAAACAATCTGAGTTTACTTGCTATTTAGCCAAAATTTAACCCAAAAGTTATTTTTCGCATTTTGGTAATTAATTTATTCTACGTTTTTAGAGCAACGTGCTAATCTTTGCCTAAATTTTTTTAATGGTGTGGCGTGTTAGACTTAGAGACCAATACCGCGCAACTTGCGGTAGAGCGCATTATGCATCGCAGCTTATTAAGCTGCAGCCCAGAGACCTCGATTAAACAGGCCGCCGAGCGCATGGCTGACATGCGTTTTAGCTCAATGTTAGTGGTGGAAAAAGGCCAAGCGATTGGAATTTGGACTGAGCATGACAGCCTACGGCTGGACTTTAGCGATCCTGATGCCATGCTAAGACCGATTAAAGAGGTCATGAGCTGTCCGGTCAGTACTATAGGCCTAACTATGCCTATCTCAGAGGTCGCTGAGCGCTTTAACCAACAAGGCTTGCGCCATTTATTAGTGGTCGATGATGAGGGTAGCCCACAGGGAATAGTGTCACAAACCGACATTCTCTTTAAGCAAGGATTAGAGCTGTATTTAAGTTTGCGTACCATAGCGCAGGCCATGGATAAAAATCCGTTAGTATTACCCGGTCGTCTCACTTTAGGTGATCTCGCGCCGCTTATGCTCGCAAAGCGCCAAGATGCTGCCGTTATTGAGTGTAGCAAACACGGATACGGTATTATTACTGAGCGCGATATGGTGCGCTTTGTGGCCGAGCATCCAGGGAATACGCCATTAAGCCAGTTAGCCAGTCGTCCTTTATTAAGCTTAACTGCAGAAGATACCTTATTACGGGCTCGCGACTTACTGATTGATAACAGGTTGCGCCATTTAGCCGTTAAAGGGCCTGAAGGTAGAGGTATTATTGGCTTAGTAGGATTTCGTCATATTTTAGACGGCGCCCGCAGCCATCATACTAGCGATTTAACCCACGCTATGAACCTTCGCGATCAAGCACTGCGCCACCCCCAACTAAATTTACAATTAGCCGAGCGTGTTATCGCCGCCTCTTTAGAGGGGGTAATCATCACTAATGCTCGGGGCAATATTGAATTTGTTAATCCCGCTTTTACTTATACCACCGGCTATACGGCGGAAGAAGTGGTCGGCAAAACCCCTGCTATTTTGTCTTCTGGTCGTCATGATGATAATTTTTATAAAAACATGTGGAAAGTATTGGCGGAAAGAGGGTATTGGCGAGGCGAGATCTGGAATAGACGAAAATCGGGACAGCTTTATTTAGAATTATTAACCATCACCAGCATTGAAAACGAAGTGGGCAATATTAGTCACTTTGCCGCTATTTTTAGCGATATTACTCATATTCGAGAAAATGAAGAGCGGGTTCGAAAACTGGCTTATTACGATACGCTGACCCAATTACCTAATCGGCGATTATTGGAAGACAGACTCGAGCAAGCGCTTCGCCATGCCCATCGTCATCAGCAATTACTGGCCGTTTTATTTATTGATCTAGACCACTTTAAACAAGTTAATGACAGCTTAGGCCACAGCGCAGGCGATGAATTACTACTCGAAGTGTCTAAGCGGATGACGGCTCGATTACGAGAAAGCGATATTTTGGCCCGCTTTGGCGGAGATGAATTTATTGTGTTATTGCCAAATATCAGCGGTATAGAAGAAGTCACCGCCATTGCCCGGCGTTTAATAGAAGCCGTAGGCCAACCGATTATTTTAAATCAGCGCTCTTTTAGGGTGGGTTGTAGCTTAGGCATTAGCTTTTATCCCGATGATGCCAGTGATGCTCATCAGCTGATACAACATGCCGATGCCGCTATGTATCGCGCTAAATTAGAAGGGCGCAATAGCTATCGCCTTTATAGTGTCACCCTAGATGCACAAGAGCATCTGTGGCTAACTATGGAAACTGCACTGCGCAATGCCATCGACTCCGGTCACGGCTTAAGCTTATATTATCAACCGCTAGTTGAGCTTTCGAGCAATCAAGTGGTTAGCATAGAAGCTCTCGCCCGCTGGCACGACCCCCAATTAGGCGATATTCAACCCAGCGATTTTATTCCTTTAGCCGAGCGCTCTGGACTTATTCAGCCATTAAGTCAGTTATTGATGCGAAGCTTAGCGCGCCAATTACGCCAATGGTTAGATGAGGGTCTACAGCCGCCACCGGTTGCCATTAATTTATCGGTTCAACAGTTTTGGCAGCAAAGCTTAGTGTCAGATATTAAGGCGCTATATCAAGAATTTGCCTTGCCTAAAGGCATATTAAACTTTGAACTCACGGAAAGCGTATTACTGAATAAACAATCACAAGCCATCGCGCTATTAAAAGAGCTACGCGCCCTTGGCTGTGACATTGCCATGGATGACTTTGGCACCGGTTATTCCTCTTTGAGTTATCTACATGAATTACCTATTACGACCTTAAAAATTGATCAAAGCTTTATTCAACAATTGGGTGACAACTTAGGCAGCGAAACTATACTTGCTGCCATTACCGGCATGGCCAAGGGATTAAAGTTAAAGGTAGTGGCCGAGGGAGTAGAAACAAACGCCCAGCGCGAGGCATTAACTCATCATCAGGTAGACTTAATACAAGGCTATTTAATTTGTAGCCCTCAACCGGCGCCGGCATTTAGCCACCAATATCTGCGCTAGCGAATAGCGATACACATTTTAGTTAAGCGTAGCTAAAAAGACGGCTCATCTAAGAGCCGTCTTTTTATTCTTGAGCAGTTAACTCTTCCAATAAGCCACTGCGCCGCCCTACTCGCTTTTGTAACGCTTGAGTAAAGATGCCCGCTCGGCTTTCAATTAAACTAAAATGTTTTCTCGCTCGTGTAATGCCGGTATATAACAGCTCTTTTGTCAGTACCGGATTTAAACTATCGGGCAAGATTAATGCCGTATGAGCAAACTCCGAGCCTTGTGACTTATGAACGGTCATCGCAAACACAGTTTCCAGCGCCGTAAGGCGACTCGGCAGTATAAATTTTACCGCTTGTTCATCGCTATGCTGGGCAAAAGCCACGCGCAAACTTACCCGCCCAGTCTCGTCGGGCACACGTAAAGCGATGCCAATATCGCCATTCATTAGGCCTAAACTATAATCATTTTGGCTGACTAGTACCGGGCGCCCTTCATACCATCCTTGATCTGACTCTAATAAGCCGCGTTTATGTAGCAAGCCTGCAATACGCTCATTTAAGCCCGCGACGCCCCAGGGCCCCTTGCGTAGCGCGCACAAAAGGCGAAAATCATCAAATGCCGTTAAAACACCAGCCGCCCAGCGCTGCCACGTTTTTTGTTCGCTTGCTGTTTTGGCTTGCAATAAAAGGGGGCGAGTCTGTGTTAAGCACGTTAAATAATGGCCATAGCCCTGTGCCGTCCCCCAGCCTTTGAGCAATAGTTTATTTAACTGCTTATCCTGCTCCGCCTTTAGCACTATATGATGCACATCTTCTGGCGTTTTATTTAACAATGCCGTGGCGCTCGCACTATCTTGATTATTCACTGCTTGGGCTAACTCACCAATGCCTGAGTGAATACCAAAGCGGCGAGAATGGCGCAGCATTAAGGTACGTTGGGCTAGCGGATTATCTTGTGGATTTCCCGCTTCTAAATCAGGATGCGCTAAGGACTCGCCACTGACGTTCTCTAACCAAGTGCTAAGAGCAGGATCGTAGCGCCCTGCTGTTGCATCACTGCACAAGTCACCCAACACCGCCCCTGCCTCTACCGAGGCGAGCTGGTCTTTATCCCCAAGCAAAATTAAGCGTGCCGTCTCAGGTAAAGCACTCAACAGTGCAGCCATCATCTCTAAGTCAATCATAGAGGCTTCATCTACGACTAAGACATCTAGCGGCAATAAGTGGCGACTGTGGTGGCGAAAATGGCGGCTGTTAGGGACACTTCCTAGCAAGCGGTGCAAAGTGGTCACTTCACTGGGGATCACAGCGCGCACCGCTTCACTCACCGCTAAGTTAGCCACCTGCGCCGCAATAGACTCACTTAAGCGCGCCGCCGCTTTACCCGTGGGTGCACTTAAGCGAATACGCAGCGGTTGTTCAAGGTGAGACTGTTGTAATAAAGCCAAGAGTCGTACCACAGTGGTGGTTTTTCCAGTCCCTGGACCGCCGGTGATCATACAAAAATTGCCGCGCACCGCTAAGGCACAAGCAAGCTTTTGCCAATCTGTTTGACGCAGCCCCGCAAGCCACAAGGGCTCTGGAAATAACTGCTCAAGTAATAAAGGTAACTGAGCAGGCAATGTGGGCTCTAGTGTTAAGCGCTTAGCTAAATGGCTGGCAACTGTTTGTTCATAGCGCCAGTAGCGGCGTAAATACAGTCGCTGACCCACTAATACTAAAGGGGTAGCCGTGTGTTGGCGTGCCAGCTTAGAGCCTTTAGCAACTAAGCTTGGCAGTGCTAGAGCCTGGCGCCACTCGTTTAAGCTTACTGTAGCGAGTAATTGTGAAGGCAATAAACTTTGCGCTTTTGCTTCTCCCTCTGGCGGCAGTGCCAGCACAAAATCGGCATTGGTCAAGGTTGCGTTAAGATCTAAACACACATGACCATGACCTAGTTGATGACTAGTAAGGGCGCTGGCTAATAATAATAATGGCGAAGAGCTTGGCTCTAACTCATAAAAAAAGTGCGCTAGGGCCACATCGAGCGCGCGTAGCCAGCCTTTTTCTTGCCAATACCCTAATACTCTAAACAAAGCGGCACTATGTTGTAGCGCGGCCACGTCTAAAGCATCGTCTGCCACTGGAGCTTCTAAACTATTCATTGATATTGTCCTCGGCTGCTAGATAAGGCGCTGGCAAGGGCTGATATTGATTATTAAATAAGGCATCTAAGGACTCAATCAACTCTTTTGGTGGGCAGCTCACGTATTGGGCTTGGGGATGGCGAATAAACCAATAAATAGCGCCGCCTACGTGCTGGTCGTAATCGTAGTGCGCTAAGCGTAACTTAAGTTGGCGGTGCAGCGCTAAAATATAGAGCACATATTGTAAGTCGTATCTGTGTTTGATTAGCTGCTCTTTCATCGCTGACTCGGTATAGGACTCATGGTCGGCGCCTAGCCAGTTCGACTTATAATCCACAACAAAATAGCGCCCATCCACTTCCAACACTAAATCGATAAATCCCTTAAACATGCCATTTAAGGTATCGGATAATAATGGCGCTCCGGTATAGCCCGGCAAAACGTGTTGCTGTACTAAGCGATCCATTTGTTGTACATCGACATGACTGGCCTCTAACCAAAATTCCATTTCCGCTTGAAAGGTCGTGAGCTCACCTAAACACAGTTCTACCCCGTTAAGCTTAACCCCCGCCAGTGGCGTCAGTAGTAATGCACTCAGCCAAGCTTGTAAGTGTGGCGTCCACTGCTCTAACTTTCTTAGTGCACAGCGCCGCGCTATTTGCTCACTTAACCCGCCTGCCTCATAAGCAAAACCCTCTGCTGCTGCCAGCTCTAATAAGCCATGTAAAAACGTCCCTGGGTTAGGTCCTCGTGGAAAGTCATGTAACGAAGCTCCGGTCCAAGGTTGGCTCACTATCGGCTGTGTGGTTTCTTGATCATCATCAATCCCACTCGCCGCCATCGCATCTTCGGGGCTCATATCTTCAAAGCGCGTCTTTGGCGTCGTTAGGGCACCGGTGCGCAGTGCACTGTAAGAAGAAATCCACCAGTGCTCGGCGGCGCGCCGGCGCGGCTCGCGCCAATGAGGTAGAGCCTTGCCAGAGGCAAGATTAAGTAATCTCTGCTCACAAGGCTGAGGCAGAGCTGTAATGGCAATTTCGCTAGGGTTATCAGTGAGTAAAGGTGCTAGCCACTGTGCAAGTTCAGCGCTATGGTGTAACACCTCTCCTCCACCCAGTAATTGGCCAATCGCAGACTTATGTAATACCGAGCCCTTAGCGCGATTTTTAATATCAGCCAGCCCTAACCAGCAGCCATGGCGAGAGCGAGTCAGTGCCACATATAATAAGCGTAAGTCTTCTCTTAAGCGTGCTTGCTCGGCCAGTTGTAACTGTTGGTCATTGGGAGTGAGAATAAGCTGGGTTTGCTTACCATCGTGTACATTCACCGCTTCATTGCTTTTAGTCTCCCGATGAGCGCAAATAAAGGGTAAAAACACCAAGGGATATTCCAAGCCCTTAGACTTATGAATGGTGACCACCCGCACTAAGGCGGCATCACTTTCAAGGCGTAATACTTGTTCATCGCCGGCGGGCTCGTCGCCTTGGACGCGTTCACTTAAATAGCGGATCAGCGCTTGCTCGCCATCTAAATTTGTTGCCGCTTGCTGCAATAGCTCGGCCAAGTGCAAAATATTGGTCAGCGCCCGCTCTCCCTCGCTATGCTGTACTAAGCGGCTTGGCAAATCAAAGTCGTGCAATAATTGGCGCAACATCGGCAGTACGCCTTGGCGACGCCACTGATATTGATAATCACGAAATTGCAATACACAGCGCTCCCAGTGCCATTCATCTTGATTAAGCAATTCCAGTTCATAGAGACTTTGCCCAAGGGTGCGACTGGCGAGGGCGCTGCGCAGTAAGCGGTCTTGCTCGGGCTCAGCACAGGCGCGCAACCATAACACTAAATCTCGGGCTTCTTGGCTATCAAAAATAGAGTCTTTATCTGATAAATAAACACTTTGTACGCCCCGCTCGCTCAAGGCTAGCCGTATGGCTTGGGCCTCGGTGACGTTGCGCACCAACACCGCTATATCACTGGGCTTTAGTGCCAGCACCGTCTCGTCTTTAATAAAACCAGCACAGTTTTTTTGGCCTAAATTAAGCAAATGGGTGATGTGACTTGCACAGCTCAGTGCCATCTGTTGGCGGTATGCGCTTGCCGTCAAAGGTTCACTTTGCTCGGCATGCCACAAGGTAAGCGCCGGTTGTCTTTGCCAAGGGCTATCGGGTGCACTTTTTAGGCACCATTGCTCGGCTCGCCCTTTTGCTTTAACCGGCGTAAAGGGCAGCGGATTATCTTCTTCAGAGCCAAATAAAAAGGCCCCATAAGGCGCAGGTGCTGGGCGTTGCTCTGCTGCTAAAAATAATCGATTAACACTATTTACCATATCTTGTGAGGAGCGAAAGTTGGTATCAAGACTGTCATGGCGCCCTTTGGTAGCTAAGCGCGCCGCCAAATACGTATGGATATCAGCACCTCTAAAGGCATAAATCGCTTGTTTAGGGTCACCAATTAAAAATAAACCGCGATCTGAGCGTTCACTCGCACCGGTGTTGCTCGCTGCACTTAGTCCATAAATTCGGTCAAAAATACGATATTGCTGAGGATCTGTGTCTTGAAATTCATCAATCATGGCCACCGGAAACTGATTACGAATAACGGCACTTAAGCGCTCACCGTTTTCGCCGTGTAGAGCTTGATCCAAGCGCGTTAGCATATCGTCAAAGCCCATTTCTGCTCTACGGCGTTTTTCTTCTTGAAAACGCTGGCTTACCCAAGTGGCGGCATGAAGTCTGGCGGGATCCAGCGGTGCATTTAAGCAAGCGAGCTGCTCACGAAGCGTTTCTAGTGCCTCAAATGCAGGGTGAGCAGGCGCCTCTCCCACTTTCCACGCCTCACTCAGGCCAGCAGGCGTTAATCTTTGCCAAGCAGCATCAGTTAGCTCCAAGATAATCGCCTCACTGTCTCGCCAATCTTTAATACCGGCCAGCCAAGTATCGGTGCGCTTTGCTTGTAGCCATTTACCATGCACTTGTTTATTCGCGATACCACTGTGCAATAAACGGGCTATTTCATCTAGCCACACTGACCAAGGGGCTTTTAGCTTAGCCAGCTTTTGTGCTCTTTGTTGCAATAACTGCTCAAGCAACTCACTCAGTGGCACTAAGGGCTCTTTAGGTTGAGCCTGAGCGCTAGGCTGGCGTAACAACGGCTGTATGGCGCTTAGTAATTGCGAAGGACTTTGCCAGTGGCTAATAACCCACTCCAGCGCGCTGCCTGTAAGCGGATAACAATGCAGTCGCCAATAATCGCGCACAACTTGCGCCTTAAGCTCGCTGTGATCCGTTTGTAAGGTTTGAGTAAATAAACTCCCGCTGTCAAAAGCATGCTCACGCAGCATACGCTGACACCAGCTATGAATGGTCGATACCGCGGCTTCATCCATCCATTGAGCTGCAATGTCTAAGCGTTGTGCACAGGCTAACCAACGGGCTGGCTCAAAGTCGGCTTTAAATGCGGCTAATAACGCATCCCCGACTAATTCATCACGAAATACCCGTGCGGCTTCAACTAGGCGAGCACGGATCCGATCCCGTAATTCTCGGGTAGCGGCGTCAGTAAAAGTCACCACTAAAATCTCTGGCGGTAATAGCTCACGCCCAAAGGCCGCCTGGTTGCCATGACCTAAAATTAAGCGTAAATAAAGAGCAGAAATAGTAAAGGTTTTGCCCGTGCCTGCACTGGCTTCAATTAATCGACTGCCATATAAAGGAAAGCGCAGTGCCAGCGGGCGAGATAAAAGATCGGTCATGATGACTTCTCCGCACTTAACGATTGAGGGGGATGCTCAAGTAAAGGGCGATATAAGCGCTCACTCCAGAGTGCAAACTCTCCACTGGCATTTAGGGCATTAAAGCTTGGATAATGGCGCGCTAATGCCGCGTTATCTCGTACTTCACCGCGAGCAAAAAAACCATCGCCTTCATATTTTTTACGCGCTTTATCTTCATCTTGTTGGCTTAGCCACACCATAGCGGTGTGTAAGGCGACAGGTAGCGGCGTTTCAAGCCCCGCTCGCCAACTGGACAACCATTGGTTTAATATGGAATGAGCAAGCTCTGCATCAAGCGGCGTAAACACCAAGGTTTCATCTTCCCCTATCAGCCAAGTGGTCAGTGATATATGACAAGCACTGGCCAGCACTTGGCTAACAAAGGTAGGTAACACTCGGTGCCATTTAGGCTCTTTTTTATGCACTAAGGTCCCCGGTTGTAATACCAGCCGCCCGACACCTTGTTGATGTTTAACCAACGCCCCTAACCAGCCCTCCACTACCATATTGGCATGGCTGGCCGACAGCGCCAGCGGTGAGCCGAGAGTGTCTGGCCAGCATTTTTGTAAGGCTTGATAGCGCTGTAATTGGCTAAGTAGCGGCGGTAAAATCTGAGCTTGTAGCTCACGGCCAAAACCCGCTAAAGGCAACTGGCCTTGTCCTCGCAGGCGCTGGGCGCCTGCGAGTAGAGCTTGTTCAAGATCTTTCGCCTCACAGGCATCGTCTAAGAGTTGTTGCTTAAGCAGATACAGGCTTAAGCCATCAAGTGCAAAAGGTTCATCATCGCTGGTTGCTAACGTATGCTCGTTTAAGTGCACGTTAAGCCGTTGACTAAAAAAATGCCCCACAGGATCGCGCAAAAAATGCTGGAGCTGCCCCAGCTCGCGAATTAACGGTGGGTCTTGGGCGGTAATTAATGGCGTTAGGGGCTCGGCTGAGGACGTAGCTTTAGCGTGATATAACCCCGCCCATTCATGAGCATAACTAAATAATCTGGGATGCTGATTAAAGTATTGCGCACTAAAGGGCTGCAAGGGATGCTCTGTGGTGAGCATACTCAGTAAGCAAGACGATGAGCTATTCTCACGCGTGGCCGCCTGCCATCCCGCTACAATATGATCTTGCAGTTGCCCAACCAGCACCGAGGGCGGGCGCACTGTATTATCGCGAATACTGCGCCCTACCCAGCTGATATAGAGTAAGTCTCGAGCCGAGAGCAAAGCCTCGAGTAATAAGTAGCGATCGTCTTCGCGGCGTGAACGATCGCCTGGGCGATAATCATTCGCCATTAAATCAAACCCCAGCGCATTCACATTGCGCGGATAATCCCCATCATTCATGCCCAGTAAACACACCATACGAAAAGGAATGGCGCGCATCGGCATCAAGGTACAAAAATTAACAGCACCCGCCATAAACCGCTGGCTTAGGCGGCCTTGATCAAGTGCGCTTAGCCAAGCTTCGCGTACCACGTTTAAGGGCAGTGGCTCTTTTAAGTCCACACTTTCACACAGCTGTTGCCAATCTTCTAAGGTCAGGCTGAGCTGGCTCAACAGCGTGTGCTCGCGCTCGGTCTCACTTAAGAAAAAGTCAGTTAATAATTGCTGTAAGGCCTCACCCCACGCTTGAGGCAAATGAGAGTGTGACAACTGCTGGTGCCAGTTATCTAGCATGGATAACAAGGCCATGAGAGGGCCAATTAAGGCAGCATCTAAGCCGCCTATTTCATCATAGGGCTCAATATCAAAGCACGCATCCCCACTGCCCATCGCATAACCGAGCAACATGCGACGCAGCCCAAAGCGCCAAGTATTTTGCTCCATGTCATTTGGCAGTCCTAAGCTGGCTCTGCGCTTAGCATCTAGCCCCCAACGAATACCGGCGCCTTCTATCCAGCGATGCAAGATAGGCACATCTTGCTCTTTAATACCAAAACGCTGGCGCAGCGCGGGCACTTCCAATAAGTCTAAAACTTCACTGACTGTTTGTCGGTTTTCAGGTAAACGTAATAATTGCTCTAAGGCAATCATGAGCGGCTCTGTCCCTCGACTACCTTGGTCGGCCAAGGTAAAGGGAATATAACGGTGATCATCACGCTGATATTGGCCAAATACCGCTTCAATGTGCGGTGCATATAGATTGATATCCGGCACCATAACGATGATGTCTCGTGGGCGCAGACTGGGGTGTTCACTAAAATAAGCCAGCAGTTGGTCGTGTAATATTTCTACTTCACGCTGGGCGCTATGCGCAATATGAAAACGAATGCTAGCCTGCTCGCTAGCCACTGGCGGCCAGCACTCGCGAGTCTCACTCAGCGGGCGTAAGTGCAAAATATCATCTTGTAATTGCGCGAGTAAATGCTCAGGGCTAGTTTCATTAAAAATATCAATACGCGTGCCCATTGCCGCAAAGCGTTGGCGATAACTTTCAGGCTCGTCCATGCTATCGAGCAAATTAATATAATCTCGCCCCTGCTTACCCCAAGCTGCCAATAGCGGATGAGCATGTTGATGCAAGTCATGCTCGGCGATTAAGGCGGGTTGGCCGGCTTTTCGAGCATGGCGGCGAAATTGATGGCGCAACAAGTCCTGATCCGCCACTATATCTCCCCAATGGTATTGGCATGGATTATGGACACATAATAACACTTGGCTAAACTTGGCTATGGCGGCTAAGGCTTCTACCGTTTGAGCGGGCAAAGAAGAAATACCAAACACAATCACCCGCCGCACTAAGCCTGCTGGGGCCTGGTTGGCGTGTTGCAGCTCCGCTAAAAAACGCGGATGCACCCCAGCTCGACTGCCCGCTACTTGCTCATGACCCACATCATCTAATAACGCGCGCCATAGCGCTGCTTGCCATTTATTTTGCTCTTCTAAGGGCGTCGCTTTATGACGAGCGTTTATAATATGATCTCGCCCCTGCTCCCACTCATTCAGCCAGTCGGCACGATATACCTGATATTGGTCGAATAAGTCGGCTAATCGCTCTGCTAACTGAAAGCGCTTACGCCCGTCTTCATCTTGTTGTAAAAATCGCTGCAACGGCTCAAAAACATCCTCGTTGACTAAGCAGGGTAATAAGCGCATTAAGCGCCAAGTCAGGGGGGCTTTATCCAACGGCGAGCGCCGCGCTATGGTGTCACTGCCTAAGACACTGCGATAGGTTTGCCATATAAAACGCGCCGGTAACTCCACCTGCATCGCCGCGGCAATCCCCCCATTGCGCTGCTCGGCTAACGATTGTTTCAGCCATTGGGCAATGCCGTTGCTTTGTACCAAAATCACTTCGTTTTCTAAAGGGGCTAGAGGGTGGCGGCGCATCCAAGCTACGGCTAATTCTTTAAGTGACTCTAATTGATTGGCATGCACCACCATGAGACCGGGTGCTAAGTCATTATTATTTTGCATGGTTTATAAGCCTAGTGTCGAGGTGTGCTTAAAGAGAAAGTCGGTAAAATAAGCGTAAATTTTAACATTTTTAAGCTTACCTATTTGGCTGGTGTGTTGCTCGCCCTCTCACCCTTGGCAGGTGGGCAGAGTGGCTTTTTGGGTATCATAGCAGTTAAAAACGCGCGCTTGACTCACTCTTTGTCGATAAGTCCATGGCCTGCTCTGGTGGAATACGGGCAAAGCTCACTGGCAGCTTTCTTAAGCTGTCTTTACCGCGAACAGTGAGATCAGACATAAATTGAAATTGCTGGCGCGGATCGAGTGGGTAGGCTTTAATTCGATAATGCGTACCCCAAGGTTGTTCTTGGGCTAGCACTACCACAGGCTTAGTGAGCTTAAGATAGGCGCTGGATAAGGCCACTTCCTCAAGTGCCTCGCACACCACACTGGCGTCATGATCGGGGGCGAGGTAAAAACTCACTACACACATTAGGCTCGCTCCCCCATTGTTGGCATTATGAATAAGGCCATCCCATAGCTTAAGGTGAGGGATAAAAATAACCGTATCATTAGGGGTGACAATTTCGACTACCCGCATACCGATACGCTTTACCTCTCCGTATTGTCCTTCCACCTCAATCCAATCTCCAGGGCGATAAGGCACTTCATAAGCCGCCACAATACCGGCAATAATACTACTTACGTAATCTTTAAGAGCAAAGCCAATGGCTAGGCCAGTCACACTTAAGATAGCGATGGTGTTTTGTACGGTCAGTTCAAAAAATAATGGCACCAACCAACTAATGGTGGCCACTATCACGACTAGGCGTAAAGTCGGCACTAAGGCTAATACCCATAGTCGGCGGTGACTGTGTAAACGACTCGCAACCCAAGGGAGTGTTTTTTGGATAAGCCATATTATTAACAGCGCACCCACCACCACTATGCTTGCTTCAATGACATCTTCAGAGGAGATATCTCTAAATAATTTTAAAAACCGCTTCGCATCCATAAGCTCCCTTAGAATTTATCCAACAAATAGTCACGACCCCCTAAAAACTCCCGCACCCGCATATAGGCTAACGCCCTAACCTGCCATTGCGGCTCACGTTCGCTGCTTTGTTCGATAACGCCGGTTTCTTTTAAGCTTAACAACTGTAGCGCCAGTTCATGTTCACTTAAATTGGCAATTACTTGTCCCAGCTCCTCAAAGGACAAGCTGTTATGGATAAGCAAGCTATATAAGATAAAGCAGGTGTTATCATTAGTGTTTAGCGGCAATTCGGGCAGCGCTTGTTGCTGCTTATAATGATGTTGCCAGATTTCCCACGCGACTCCTAAGTTGCCTCTGGCCTCACCCAGCAAACGCGCTAGCTGATGGTGTTTACCACTAAAGCCAAGTTGGCGTAGTAGTTGCGGTGTAGCCGGTGCTAAACAATGGCTATTAACGACTTCTGCAGGCCAGTTATGACTTAAAAAAGCAAACGCCCAGCTATTACATACCACAATACCCGCACCAAATTCGCCCGCTAACGCTCGCGGTAACCAAGCGTTAATAAACGCCATGTGACCCGTACACCGTAAAAAATAAGCCGTCAGATCTGGGATCAACCAAGCATTATCTGGTTCAAATTGTGAGGTTTGGGCGTGTACGTGTGCCGATTGCTGCTGCCACCAGCCGTCAATATCGACATACTTTATGTGACTAAGAGTAGGAGGTGTCAGTGTGCTTCGCGCTTGGTGCTTAGCCCAAGTTTTTGCCATCGCACTGGTGCCACTAAAAGGCGGATCTAACAGCACACACAGCGCACTAGACCAAGGCGTCTCGCTTATATAGGTACTAAGCGCGATGGGTAATTTATCTGTGGAAAAATTCGCTTCTTCAGTGCCAGATTGCACATCGCCAAGCGCATAGCTATCTGACTTAACCAGCTTTAGGGTGCGTAATACGCGCCGCCGCTGGCGTTGTAACCGCACGATAAGCGGGGCCGATGGACATTGATAATCGTCAGTGGAGATCAACTGCCAATGGTGATGCTCAGTCATAAGCTCTCCAAACAATGGGCGAGTTAAAAGCTGCAAGGCTACATGAGGGCGGTTATTGCTAACTATGTGGACCTAGCCCATCACTAATAAAAATAATCAGCCCCACTGCTGCCAGATGGCCGATTATGCTTAGCCACAGCCTTATTTTGAAAGAAGTTTTTTGTGTTTTGTGACGCAGCCGCGCTTGGGCTATTAAGACACCCGGCCAGCCACCAATCACAGCTAAGCCATGTAAGGTGCACTCAGGCGTACGGCGCAGTGCTAACCGCGCCGCGCGCTTATCTTTAGCATAAACCAAAAAAGTAAGCGCGCTTATCAGTAATAAAGCCAATAAATAAGCCACACTCACTTTAAAACATAGCGCATTATTTTCTAATAAATAGCCGAGCGCTAGCAAGGCTACGGCCAAAAAATAGCTTATTGCAAAATATTGGCTGAGCTTCATTTTAGCTCCTTAATAAGTGGCCATAAGTAAAAAACCCCAGCCACGGGTGTGAGCTGGGGTTATAAACTATTAACCAAAGTGTATCTTATTTAAAAAGTATAACTCATGGTAACGGCTGCGCCCATCGCTTTATCTGAGCCCACCATACCTGCTAAGTCTAAATGCACCACTTTAAACGGAGATAATCCAAGCCCTGCGGTGACCATATTAGGCATATCGCCTTTTAGATCGGTGCGATAGCCTGCACGAAGTTGTGCCCAGCCCCACGCATCAAGCTCACCGCCGACACTGGCATACTGAGAGCTCTTAATATGACTAAAACCTTTAGTTTCGGTTAAGTCCAGATCTGCGGCTAGGGTTCCTAAGTCAGTACGATACGCCACCCCAGTGGTCACTAACGGCGCAATTTGATAAGTAAACTTCTTGCCCTCAATCACTTTAGTATCCACATCTCGAGCAATTAAGTTGCGCGCACTTAAGCCAAAAGTGAGCTGGCTATAATCAAGGGCCAGACCTAAGTCGGCGTTAAAGCCCGTTTCACTGTCGCGATAACGGCTGTCATTAACATCACTGGTCTCAAAGTCGTCAACACGAGTGGCATAGTTAAAGGTATCTACTTTTTGTAGCTTAGGCGTCACACCCACATGCACGGGTAAGCCTTGTATCTCAACCACTTTTGCTAGCGCAAGACCATAATCTTGAACCAGGGCGGCCACGGCACGGCCTTCAGAGTCTAATTTAAGATCATTAGGTAGAGCACCAGCAACAGTAGCATCAGCAGCGGCTGCATCTAACAAGGCCAAATCGCTTTGTGCCACATTAGTAGCTACGGCCACTGAGCCATAACCATTAGCAAATAGACTGGCTGAGCCCCAACGAGCGGGCAAAGTAGCCACAATATTTACGCCTACATTACCATCTACGTATTTAGCATCTATTGAGCGCAGCTCACTGGCTAAATTTTTAGCTTCAATTTGCGCCGTAAGGTTATCACTGTTTTTAATTGCGGCATCAAAACGGTCATATATGTCTGACACATTATCAATACCATCGATCAAGTCATCTTTATCAGACACTTGAATGCCCACACTGGGTAGCACTAAAGAAAAGTCATCGGTTTTTTTATCATCTTTTGCGACTAATGCAGGGTTTACTAACGCTGCTATGCCATAGTGAGAGCTGGCAACGCCTACGCCGCCCATGGCATTATTACGAGCATCAAAATAAGTATTAGTAGCAAAAGCAGACGTACTTAACACTAGAGAGCTGAGCGCTACGCTCACAGAACACGCTAATTTATTTTTTATCATCGCCACATTATTCTCAGTCAATAATTGTCGCAACATAATATCCACAAAGTGCCACTTTCAAAGCAAAATAAACTTAAACAGCCATAAAATATTTATTTTATGGCTGTTCTTTGACGTAGCTTAAGTATGAGTAAAAATAAAAGTGTGTTTTTGAGAAAAAACTTGCCATTACGCCGTGTTTAGCATTCTTTACAAGGCAGCCAGCAGCCTACCATGGCGTGGCGAAGGGCAGGACTTAGCAACCAAGGTCGTTGGTGAAAAGGTGGCTGATGAGTAAGAAGCTGGTGGTGACCACAGCGCAATTCAACGCGCCATTGCTCACCTTTACTAGAGTAAAAAGCTAAGATGGGCTGTTTAGTTAAGCGTTTATTGCGCAGTGCTCGTTGGCGAGCAAACAAAGTATGCATTACAACTTAAAACTCAGTTAAAAAGTGCTCTTGATAGCGCTCAGCGTCCAGTGTGATCTTATACCGCTCGGCTAGCGCATCCAGTTCCGCCTGTTTAATGGCTAACTCTTCCATGATTATTATATTATCATCCAGTTGCCAAAGCTGGCGTGAGCCGGCGTAACTAAACTGTAAGGTTTGCATAGCTTGCTCATTGCCTTGTTGAGCGGCGGCTTCAACTTTGCGCATCTTACGCGTAATTTTGTTTAGCGCCCGCTTTAACTCCCAAACATACAAGACTTCTCGTAAATAAGTATGATGGCGATAGTGACTAAGGCAAAAGCCGACAATGGCTGCGGCAATCACCACCCCTAGGGCGTTCCAGTGAAAATGACTCCCACTGTCATCGGGAAATAAGAAAATTAACAGCTGGGACAAAGATAAGCTTAACACGGCCAGCGCCACACCACTGCCAATGAAAACGTGATTTAAATGGCGGCGATAACGTACTTTGTCTATGTCTATAAGGGTCATGAGTGGCTTTTGCTTAATAAAATAAAGCTCATTGTACCTTAATGACTTCAGTTGCACTATGGCCCCGCCCCACACTACATGAGTAAAGCTATGTCTATGGAAAAAGTCGCGCTATTTGTGGATGTACAAAATATCTATTACACCTGTCGTCATACCTTTGCTCAGCAGTTTGATTACAGCGCTTTTTTAGCGCAGGCTAGCGCTAATCGCCACCTTGTCGTCGCTTATGCCTACGCCATAGACAGAGACGATGCTAAGCAGCGCCAGTTTCAACATAAGCTACAGGAATTAGGATTTACGTTACGACTAAAACCTTTTATTCAACGCACCGATGGCAGCGCTAAAGGCGATTGGGATGTGGGGATTACGATTGATATGTTGGAGTCAGTGGCCTTAGCCGATACGCTAGTATTACTCTCTGGGGATGGCGACTTTGCCATATTAGCACAGCATTTAAGACAACATTACGCTAAGCGGGTCGAAGTGTATGGCGTGGCGGCGCTTAGCGCTAAAGCCTTGATGGAGGCAGCAGATAAGTTTATTGCCATTGAGCAAAGCTTACTACTAGCGCCCACTAAACGCCAAAGAAACTAAGCACAAAAAAGCCGCCTTGTAGGCGGCTTTTTTCGTTTCATTCGTATTAAGCGCGGATGAAATCTAAGTGAGTCAGTTTAGGTTTGAAAGGATGACGTTGTACGTCCTTAACCTGTACTTTCACTTCTTTACCATCGATAACCAAAGTCAAGACTTCTGAGTAGAAGCTATCTTCGGCTTGAGCGATAATGGCTTTTTTATGATCCAGTGCAACAGCTACTGGCTCTTGGCCTGCGCCATAAACGATGGCAGGTACTTTGTCTTCATGACGTAGGCGGCGGCTCGCACCTTTCCCCAAGTCTGAACGAACTTCAGCTTCAAATACGAATGACATAATTTTCTCTCTATAAGTAGGTGGTGAGTGCTGCGACCGACACTCACCGATAAAATGCGCGCAAATCATAGCACGCTCCCTCCCTGCCCACAACATAAAGCCACCTACTCTCGCGCTTATGAGATGAGCAATTAACTATTATTTATTTGCTGCAAAATACGCTTTTCTGAAATGGGATAAGCCGTACCCAGAGTTTGAGCAAAAAAGGACACGCGCAACTCTTCAATCATCCAACGGATCTCTAAAATCTCAGCAGGCAAGGCTTGGCCTTTGGGCTGTTTATTTAATAATGCTTGATAAGCGTCTTGGACTTGCTGAATTTTTAATAATTGCAATCGATCGCGGTTAGGATCTATGGGTAGCTTTTCAAGGCGGCGCAGTATCGCCGTTAAATAGCGACTCACCTCCAAGAGACGCTCGCCCCCAGTCACGGTAACAAAGCCCTTAAAAATCAAATTATTAAGCTGTGCCTGAATATCCGTCATGGCCATCGCTTGAGATAGGTCAATTTTTCCTTTTAAGCGCTTTTTAATCTCATGGCTTTGGCTTAATAAGGTTTCTACTTGCAAGGCAATGTCGGCTACGGTGTGATTTAGCTCACCCCCTACTTGGTCTTTAAGTATTGCAAACTCATCTGGGCTCCAAGCTGGGGCGTGATAACGGCGCATTAACACTTCTACGCCTGCGCGAATACAATCATCGACTAAATCCAATACTCGACCATAAGGATTAAAGTACAAGCCTAACTTTGCCTTATTCGGCAGCTTTTCATGTAAGTATTTAATAGGGGATGGAAGTTGCAATAACAATAAACGGCTTTGTCCCTGCCACATGGTCTGGGCTTGAGTCACTTCATCTTCACATAAAGTTAAGGCCACACTATCTTGGTGATCCACCAAGGCCGGATACGCTTTAACTGCAAACCCTGCTCGTTTAGCTTCATATGTTTTGGGAATGGTGCGCGCTGGAAAATCCCGAAGGTTAGTTTGTTCAAGGCGATCTTCATCCAGCGCATCACTAAGGGCGGTTTGCACCTGCCCTTGCAAAGATAATTTAATCGCCGCAAGATCTCGCCCCACCGCCAAGGTTTCTCCTTTAGCATCCACAATATTAAAGCGCATTAATAAATGAGGCGCTAGCGCCGACCAATCCCATTGCTCTTCAGGCACACTAACCCCGGTCATACGGCGCAGCTGCTTTTCCATTTGTACTAATAATGACCCTTCTTGAGCAGGCATGGCGGCTAACAGTGCATCGGCAAAATTAGGGGCGGGCACAAAATGCTTGCGCATTGGCTTAGGCAACGACTTTATTAAGCCAATAATTAGCTCGCGGCGCAGCCCTGGCACTTGCCACACAAACGCTTGGGGCTGAATTTGATTAAGCAAGGGCAAGGGAATGGTGACCGTAACGCCATCTTCTTTAAGCCCTGGCTCAAATTGATATTCAAGCGCTAAAGCAACCCCGTCATAATGCCAAGTATCAGGATAATCGGTGGCACTCACCTGTTTAGCGCTGTCATTGAGCAACATTTCAGTATTAAAGTGCCACAGTTGTACTTGGTCTTTAGCTTGCGACTTCCACCATTTATCAAAGTGGCGTAACGAGACGATGTCTGCAGGTAGTTTTTGATCATAAAACTCAAACAGCGTTTCATCATCAATCACCAAATCTCGACGGCGCGACTTATGCTCCAATGTTTCAGCTTGGCTTAATAATGCTTGGTTATGATGAAAAAAAGCATGTCGGGTATGAACGTCTCCTTCTACTAAGGCATGGCGAATAAAAAGCTCACGACAAAGCGTAGGATCAACTTGGCTGTAATTTACTCTTCTTCGTACCACTACCGGCAGTCCGAACAAATTAAGGCTCACAAAGGCCATTACCGCCCCTTGCTTTTTTGACCAGTGAGGCTCGCTGTAATGGGCTTTTAATAAATGGCCACCTTGGCGCTCTATCCACTGTGGTTCAATTTTTGCCGCAATGCGCCCATATAAGCGATGGGTTTCCATTAACTCTGCGACCATTAACCAGCGCGGTGGCTTTTTAGCTAGTTTAGAATTGGGAGCTAGGATAAAGCGCGTATTACGAGCGCCTAATAACTCTCTTTTATCGCCATCACGCATGCCCACTTGGCTTAATAAACCGCTTAATAGCGCTTCATGTAAATTATCGCTAATAGCAGGCTCACGGTTTTGTGAAAAACCTAAGTCGCGCACTTGGCGTAATTGGCTGTAGATATCTTGCCATTCACGCAGGCGTAAATAATTTAAAAACTCTTTCTGACACAGTTTTCGAAACTGGTTATTACTCAGCAAGGCTTGTTGTTCTTTAACGTAATTCCAAAGATTAATATAAGCGGCAAAATCTGAGTCGGTGTCAGCAAAACGTTGATGCTGCTCAGCGGCAGCTTGCTGCTTATCTTGCGGACGCTCCCGAGGGTCTTGGATACTCAGGGCCGCTACAATAATCATTACTTCTTTCACGCAACCTAACTCACGCGCCGCCAGCACCATACGCGCTAAGCGCGGGTCTACCGGCAGACTCGCTAACTCTTTACCTAGCGGTGTTAAGGCCAGTTTGTTTTGTAAAACGCTTACTGCACCCAACTCTTCTAAAAGACGGATGCCATCATTAATAAATTTGCGCTCGGGGGCTTGTACAAAAGGAAAAGCGGCAATATCACCCAAGCCTAAAGCCAGCATTTGTACAATTACTGAAGCAAGATTGGTACGCAAGATCTCAGGATCGGTAAACTCAGGTCGGTTATTAAAGTCATCTTCACTATACAAACGAATACAAACGCCTGCCGCTACGCGCCCACAGCGCCCCATTCGTTGATTAGCACTGGCTTGAGAAATCGGCTCTATAGGCAAGCGTTGTACTTTAGTACGATAAGAGTAGCGACTAATGCGCGCCGTGCCTGGGTCAATGACATAGCGAATACCGGGTACTGTCAATGAAGTTTCGGCGACGTTAGTAGCCAGTACAATGCGCCGCCCAGAGTGGGGTTCAAATATTTTATTTTGCTCGGCATTGGACAAACGTGAATACAAGGGTACCACTTCGGTATGGCGCAGCTGTAGTTTTCGCAGGGTATCAGCGGTGTCACGAATATCACGCTCACCACTTAAAAAAATTAAAATATCGCCATTACCCACTTGGCTGAGCTCGGCGACGGCTTCCACTATGGCTTGTTGTTGATCGCGGTCTTGCTCAAAGGGGCGATAGCGCACTTCTACCGGATAAGTGCGCCCTGAGACACTAATAATAGGAGCGTGATTAAAGTGTTCAGCAAAGCGCTCTGGATCTATGGTCGCTGAGGTAATAATCACTTTAAGATCGGGGCGCTTAGGCAGCAGTTGCTTTAAGTAGCCCATAATAAAATCGATGTTTAAACTGCGCTCATGCGCTTCATCAATAATAATGCAGTCATATTGACGCAACTGTCGGTCTTGCTGAATTTCTGCCAGTAAGATGCCATCCGTCATCAGTTTGACTTGAGTATGCTCACTCACTTGGTCATTAAAGCGAATTTTATAACCCACTCGTTGGCCAAGCTCACACTGTAACTCTTGTGCTAAGCGCGCCGCCACACTTCGAGCAGCCAGTCGTCTGGGCTGAGTATGGGCTATGGTGCCCTCGACTCCTAAGCCTAGCTCTAAGCACATTTTTGGCAGTTGCGTGGTTTTACCAGAGCCTGTTTCGCCCGCAATGATCACCACCTGATGCTCAGCGATAGTGCTTTTAATTAACTCTCGCTGCTCACTCACCGGTAAATCAATCGGATATTGGATGGCGGTGGCTAATAACGCGTGGCGGCGTTGGCGCTCAATAATAGAGCGTTGAATATCGCCCCCTAGCTTTTGCAGTACTTGTGCTTGCTTAGGGTGAGCAAGTTTTGCCGCTCCCCGTAAACGCGCACTTAAGCGCGCACGGTCACTACCACGACATTTTGTTAATTGTGCTTGCCACTGCTCCACCGACTGCGTCACGCCCACTCCAAGTCTCAGATTAAAACTGGCGCGCAGTGTAGCAGAAAACGACGTTCGAGTGATCTTAATGGCTGGCTGCCGCCATTATTTAGCCGCCGGCTGGTAGCTAAGCCCCAAGTACCTCATTTACTCATCTATTTTGTTTATAAGACCAGCTTCGCGAGATTTTGACAGTCAAGTCAGTTTAAAATAAATCTATGATTGAATTTCAACCAATAAATGTCTTTTTTATATAAGTAACTTCTTAATTAAATTACTAAGCTGCGCTATATTGATAAACTATTTTCTCGGAATGCTTTCAACCCCAAGTATTTCTTTGGCACCATAAAATCACTTAAGTCGTTGTTATTAAATAACTTGTAATTAATAAAAATGAAAAAATCACTATGAAAGGTGAATTATAAAGTCCGCTACAGAAAGCATTAGTACCAAAAATGAGACGTTGAGCACTATTTTTGATGATAACGCTCATATTTTCAATTTAGCGTTTGAAAAGCCAACGGAAGTGGCGTATATTCAATGCACAGTCAATCAACGAGGAAGGTTAAAAAATGAAAGAGTTAATTATTACTATCATTTTTACAGTCGGCGCTGCATTAGTCGCTATCTCTGCGCCTTCCTTGGCACAGATGTAAATGAGCCCAGGAAGTCCGCACTGTAAAAAGCAATAACAATAATAAAAGCACTACCCTAGAAATAATTACTACCCTCTTTACAACAAAAAGGCGCCCTAGGGCGCCTTTTTGTTAAGTGATAAGCCTATTAATAAGGGGCAACGCTAAGATTACTTCCTGAACCCACTAAGCGTACGCGTTGTCCGGGCTGCCAAGTCCGATCCGCTTTTTGTACTACGATTAAATTTTCACCGCTATCAGTTCTCACTTCAATTTCATAAGCTTTTACTTGGCTTAATTTATCTTCGGCACGCGAGCCCACCATAGAGCCGGCAATCGCACCTACTGCGGTGGCAAGGGCTTGTCCGGTTCCGCCACCCACTTGGTGACCTAAAATACCCCCTACTGCACCGCCGCCCACAGTACCAATTAAGTTAGGATTTTCATCACCGGCTTGAATAAGTACGGGGCGCACAGAAGTAACGGTCGCATAGGTCACACTTTGCGCTTGTTTAGCGGCGCGACTGCCGTACACATCGCCTGAATACACATCGGGGTTGGCACAGCCAGCCAATGCGAGCGCGCCTGCTAATGCCACTGCTGAGTAAGCTTTATATTTCATACTGGCCTCCAAGAAGGCAAAGGTGAAAGGACCGATCATATTACCTAACATATAGCGCACAAACAAAAATGAACACAGCTAAGCGCGGTGTTCATTCATAAAAATCACAATAAAAGAGTAATAAATTAAATAGTGGTGCCCACTGGCTTATCGGCGAGCAAGCGCATCATGAGTAATCCCACTGCCCAGCCACTCACTAGCAACATCACAAATAAAAACAAGCCACCTTGCTGGCGCTCTAACATAATGCCGGCGATCATGGGGCCGGTGAGCGAGCCAATGCTATAAGTGAACATAAGCTTTTGTGCCATTTTAACTAAGGCTCGCCCCTGCATTTTTCCGCAGGCATAAGACATAGTGGTGGGATATAAAGTAAACCCCCCGCCACCTAATAAGGCAAAGGCAATTAACTGAGCACTTTTACTGTCATATTCCCACAATATTACACAGCCCACTGCTACCATGGCCGTTTGTACGACCATCATAATGCGTTTACCGAAGGTATCGGCCAAGACGCCATTAGGTAACTGAAAAGCCATGCCACATAAAATAAGCCAAGCCATATATAAACCCACTTCCTCTCCTAACGCCAACTGCTCAAGCTGAATCGGCATTAAAGAAGACAAGGTTCCCAGTAGCATGCCTGCCACTAAGCACCCTACTAGCCCTAAGGTACGATCGGCGCGCGCCGTAGGCATCACCGCCATCTCAGTAGCACTTTGAGTGTGTAAGTCTGGCTGCTTTGCCCAATACAGCGGGAGCATGGACAAAAAACATAAACCGGTAGCCACCATAAAACCCGTTGCGCCCAGAGTTGGGACCCAGTCGATAAATAGCTGGCTAATGCCGTAGCTGAAATAATAAATCAACATATAACGCGCCATCGCAAAAGAGCGCTTATTAAGGGGAGATGCTCCCAACACCCAGCTTTCTACTGCCACAAAGCCAATGGCCGCAGCCATGCCAGCTAACATGCGCAGTAACAGCCACACCGGTAATAAATTAGTCCAAGTGAGCGCCCAAGCGGCCACACCTAGCACTAAACAACAGCACACCAGCGCGCGAATATGCCCTAAGCGTTGAATAAAATGATCGGCAAAAAAGCTCGCGCCCAGCATGCCTAAGTAAAAAGCGGAGCCCACTAAGCCAATTTGTGCCGCCGGCGTTCCCTGTGCACTTAAATACACCGCCACTAAGGTTAGCAAAAACGCATTACCTAAAGTAAGCAAGATAAGGTGTAGATAAAGGGGAATTAATCGCATGACGCCTCCGGATTTGAGGCGCGCATTCTAGGAGCCTTACGGCTCAAGCTCAACGAGAGAAATTGTTTATCAGGATGAGTTTTTTTGCTGTTTAATTAATGTTACCAACCCCATTAGGCTAACTGCCAAATAATGCTTTGCCCCAAGGTAAGTGCGCCTAAAATTAACAAGGTAGCAACCGCCAGCACAGGAGGCGAGGTCGCTTCTTTTCTAAATACCGGCCATAACCACACTAAGGCTCCCGCTAACACTAAGCCACAGAGCTGACCAAAGGGCCACACTAATGACTCAATCACTAACGCATCGGCTTGAATACTAGCTTGTACTACTAATACCAAGGTAAAGAGCAGGCTAAAGCCCACACCCACCAGGGGCAGTAACACATTAAATGCTTGTAGTCGGTGCTTGGCGCGTACCATGATTAAATGGCCAAATACACAACCCCCAGCGCCTAACATAAAAAGCCCAGCCGGCCCCACGCGAAACATAATCCACACCGCTAAGCCGGCAGCCATTAAGCTGGCAGGCCACTGCCAAGTGATACTGAGGCTGCGTTTTCCTGCTAGGCGGGCTTGATAAACTAATACGGCCAACCCCATTATTAAAGTAAGCGCGCCCCAGCCCAGCATCAGCGACGGCACCTTAGCTTCTACGCCGAGCATTAAACTTAAGCCCAATACCGCCCACACCGATACTAGACCATCACTAATCCGCCGACGTTGACCGGGGCATAAGTCACCTTTCATTAATACCAATACTAATAACGCCAACGCGCCAATGGCCGAAAGCGCGAGTGGCGCAAATAAGCGCCCAGCGAGTAAGTCTGTCATGACATCTCCAAAAATAACTCAGTTAACGTTGACGACGTGCATTCGCTATCATACGTGCAAACATACGACGAATTTCTAACGGCACTTTATGACTGCCCTGCAACTCAATAGCCTCAACCACTGCTAAGGCCATGCCCGGCTTACTACGCCGACTCAAGGCACGTTCAATAATGCGACTCACGGGCGTGTGTCTGTCATAAATTTGTGCTTCTTGGCGAAAAATAGGCTCTAAGCCATTCGCATATAAATAATGTTCAATATCAACGTTTGGCAACACGGTGAGGCGGTCTTCCTCACGCTCATTGCGTAATTGATTGCGCACACCTTGCGCATACTTTTGCCCGGCTTCATCACCATCAGTTAATAAATGCCAACCAATACCAAAATCTCTGGCTACTTTAAGCAAGGGGCTATAGCCACATTGGGCAAATTCAATAATGCGAATGCCCTCCGCAGGTAGCACATAGCCACAAATTCGCGCCAGTTCATTCAGTAACCATATCTCCGTTTCGCCCTCTACTAATAACCAATAGCGCGCAAATAAAGACATGGGACGGTTAATGCGCACATGAAAAGCGATACGGCGCATATCTTCGCCGTTATATTTTTCATTACCGATTTGAAAGCTTTTAGTTTGCTCTTTATAGCGCACTAAGCGGCGCAAATGATGCAGTGGAAACGCCGACAGTAAGTCACCTGAATTAGTGGTAACGAGTTTTTGCCCCGGAAAGCGATCCAATATCCCCCAGGTCGCTGCGAGCACCGTCGGGTGCAAGCGACTCTCTGGATCTTCAATTAATAATAAAGGACGCGCGCCAATCTCAATAGGACGACCGCCGCGCGCTTGTAAAATAGTGTGCGCTATGGCGGATAATGCCAGCGACAAGCCGCTTTCTTCTCCTTTAGGCTGCCAGTTATTAAAGCGTCCTAACTGGCTTAAGGTCACTGGGTGCATCGCAATATCACGGGCGCGGCGTGGGGCGCGGCTAGTGGCCCCTTGTGGCGTAAAATAGTGCTCAAGTAATTGGCGCACCGCATCCAGACCGGCTTTTATATCTTGTTGACTCAGCTCATCCGACGCCGCCAGCTGCTCACTCAATTGCGTTAATAACAGATCATAATCGCCACTTAAACTCACTATCGGTAAGTCTTGGGGAATACCGCGTGAATCTCGAAGGCGAAACACCGGATTCATTTCAATGAGTTGGTGCACTAATAACGCGCTATTATCAACGATTAACTCAGCGCCCGCGCCATTTAGAAAGCCGTGATAACTATGGACTTTTTCACCCTTGCGCTTAGCACTGGCGCGATAGTGAATACGATGAAAGCCATCTTTGTGTTTTACCCACGCCGGCGCAAGGCGCGCTAATCGCGAAGAATGCTCACTAATTCCAGGGCGATGCTCACGATAAGTCAGCGTGATGGATAAGTCATTGATCGAGTCATCAGACTCATGACGATAAAAGTCATCATCCAAAAATTGATAACAACAGCCGCCTTGACCCATGAGTCGAAACAGAGCACGAAAGAGGCTAGTTTTTCCCCAGGCGTTCTCGCCCATTAAAGCGGTGCTTTGATTAAGCGTAAGCGACAACTGGTTTAAACCTAAGAAGTTACGAATTTGGATATGTTCAAGAAACATGCGCACTCCTTGACAGGTAAGAATGACCGAACAAGTTGCGCGCAACTCCTTAAAAGGTCGGTTATATCACTTAAGTGCGATACAAGACTTTAATTAGATGATAACCAAAGCGACTTTTCACCGGCCCTTGAATAGCCAACTCAGGGCCTGAAAATACCGCTTTATCTACCGAGCCCACCATATCGCCTTTATTAAATTCCCCTAAGTCTCCGCCTCGTTTACCGGAGGGGCAAGTAGAGTGCTTTTTAGCTAGCTTATGAAAGTCAGCGCCTTTTCGTAATTGTTCTTTTAAGGCCAAACATTCAGCTTCAGTGTTCACTAAAATATGTAAGGCACAGGCTCGCTTTGCCATCACCAATCCCCTTTATCAATTAATGGCGCAGTGTGCCAAAAATCACGCCTTCAGGGAAGTCAAACAAAAACACCGCCTGCTAAGGCGGTGTTTAACGTTCGCTAAAAACTAGCAAGCTTATGGCGATTCATTTCATGCCACGGCTAACGCCACAGTTTCTGCATCCGTTTGCACCAGTTCATCATGTAGCGACACCACTGACTGCTCGTAGTATTCATCATCAACGATAAACTGCATCTCAACCGCACGCAGCGATTGGTGAACGGCTCGCACGGGTACGCCGGCTTTATTAAGGGCGGCAACTGAGCGCGCTAATAAACCAGGAATGCTCATATCACTGCCTACCGCCGAGACTACAGAAACTTTATGAGTGTTAATATCGGCGTTTTCAAAACGACGCTGTAACGCCGCCACTAACGTGCGCACGGTTTTACGGTTACCGGAAATATAGTAAGTCAGCGTATTAGCATTCATGTCTTTAGACACTAAGTTTAAGCGCATGCTATCCAATTCATCGGTAAAGCACTCTGCGTAATGAGAAACCCGCCCCACCATATCTTGGTCAAATAACTCAACGGCAAAGATATTACGCCGCCCTGCGACCATCTCCACACAAGGAGACGGGCTACGGTAATCGGTGGTAATCAAGGTGCCTTCATGATCCGGCTCAAAAGTATTGCGCACCCGCAGTGGAATATCTTTTTGGCGCAGGCCTTTAGCCGCTTGCGGGTGAATGGCTTCCATTCCTAAGTTAGACAACTGATCGGTCACATCATAGTTGGTACGGCCAATGGGGATCACTTGGTCTTCACCGGCTAAGCGAGGATCAGCACTGCTTAAATGGAACTCTTTATGAATAATGGCTTCACGGGCCTTACTGAGCACAGCTAAGCGACTAAACGTCATTTCACTGTAGCCGCGATCAAAGCGACTCATTAAGCCTTCTTTACAATGGGCATAGCCGGTGACGACGGGTAACTGACTACTAAGATCATAGCGCGCTAGAGTTTGAGTTAGCACCTCATCGAGCGGCAGCGCTTCATCACTGCGCCATCCCGTTAAGTCCATTAATACGGCATTTACCCCACTTTGGCGTAAATAAAGCACCATATTATGGGCACTGTGCGCTTCACCCATGGCTGCTAATAACTCACGAATGGTTTGTAGCTGTTCAGCTAATTGAAACTGACCAAAGGCGCAAACTTGGCGCAAGTGATGCAAACATTCCCGGATACCGGCAATGCGTTCTTGTAAAAATGAGTCGGCTAACGCTCGCTCTGGGCTTAAGCCAAACATATCTTCATTAATTTGCGCCATGCGATTAAGCACATTATCGAGGGCTTGCTCCCACGCACTGTCATCTTCTGCATCGGCATAGGTCGCATAGACGCCAGGCGCACCGGTGCGCTTACATTCTAATAAACCATCGGTGACGCCACCAAAGGCAGACACCACCAACAGGCGCTGGTAATACTGCTCGGGAGTGCGATTGTGCAAAATAATATTATCGCGCACGGCTTGGTACTCGCTCATCGAAGTACCGCCAATTTTTTCTACTGTGTGTGACACATCTATTCCTTTTTTTAAAAACAGATCTTAGCTGTAGTCGCACATTTTCATTGGGCCTGGAAGCATACCTGAACCTGCCCAGTGAAAATGCTCGTAAGCGGGAGCGGACTCCCGCTTGCAGCATGAGACTTATTCGCTATCCAAAGCATAAACGCCATCGGCATCATGTACTTCTTTACCGCTTAGCGGCGGATTAAAGACACAGGCTAACTTCATATCTTCACTGCCACCACGTAATAAGTGGTTGTCGTGTTTGTCTAAAATATACAAAGTGCCCGGCTTAATGGGATAAATTTTGCCATCAGCCAAGTCTTCAATTTCACCATCGCCGCTCATGCAATACACAGACTCCAAGTGGTTCTGATAATGAATATGAGTTTCGGTATTGGCATAAATAGTGGTGATATGAAATGAAAAGCCCATATTGTCATCTTTTAACAACATGCGCGTACTTTCCCAAGTGCCAGTCTCAGACTTAACACGGCGTTCACTTTGCTCACATTCGGCTAAGGTACGTACTATCATGGGATTTCCTTAATTTGTGACTGTGCGCTAAGGACTCGCCTTAGCAATGAAATAAAACTGCCAGCAACGAGGCTGGCAGCAATGCTACTTTATGAGGCTTTACGCATACGCTCTGCATCAGCTTCAGCTGACGCTTCTTCTAACCAGTCTAAACCTTGGTTTAGCTGCTCTTCAGTGATGATCAGTGGGCATAAGCACTTCACGACTTCACCGTCTGGGCCAGCGGTCTCAATGACTAAGCCGCGCTCAAAGCATTTTTTAGTGATAATGCTTGCCATCTCACCTTCATGACAGGCAATACCTTGCATCAAACCACGCCCTTTCACTTTTTCATACAGTTTAGGGAAGCGATCTACAATGCCTTGCATGCGTTGCGTTAAGATTTCGCCTTTTTTACGAATATCGGCACCAAAGGTGTCATCTTTCCAAAACAGCTCCAGCGCTTTACGTGCGGTAACGAATGCGTGGTTATTACCACGGAAAGTACCGTTATGCTCACCCGGCTCCCATTGGTCCAGATCAGGACGCAGCAGTACTAACGCAAAGGGTAACCCCATGCCACTTAGTGACTTAGACAAGGTAATAATGTCAGGCTTAATACCGGCTGGTTCAAAGCTAAAGAAGGTACCGGTACGGCCACAGCCTGCTTGAATATCATCGGCAATCATTAAGATATCGTGGGCGCGACAGATTTTCTCTAAACGCTGTAACCACTTAAAGGAAGAAGCGTTTAAACCACCCTCGCCTTGTACCACTTCAAACAATACTGCCGCCGGCTTATCAAGACCGCTGGAGTTATCGTTAAGCATGGTTTCAAATAATAACAGGCTATCTTCACCCGCTCCTGGGTAACCATCATAAGGGAGGCGGCTCACATCAGCCATCGAAGTCCCGGCGCCACCTCTGTGGTGCTGGTTACCGGTGGCAGCGAGAGCACCTAAGCTCACGCCGTGAAAGCCATTAGTAAAGGCGACAATATTATTACGACCCGTCACTTTACGCGCCAACTTCATCGCCGCTTCTACGGCGTTAGTCCCGGTTGGGCCAGTAAACTGGGCGACATGATCCATACCACGAGGCTTTAGGATGATCTGCTGCAGACTAGTTAAAAAAGCCGCTTTGGCCGTGGTGTGCATATCCAAACCATGGGCGATACCATCATTTTGAATATACTCAATCAGTGCTGCTTTAAGCTCGGGGTGGTTATGGCCGTAGTTTAAGGTACCGGCACCGGCTAAAAAGTCTAAATAGCGCTTACCGGTATTATCAAATAAATGGACGCCGCGGGCTTCATTAAAGGTCACCGGAAAAGAGCGAGCGTAGGTTTGTACCGTTGATTCCATTACATCAAATATATTACTCACAAGGACTCCTTAAAGTCTGAGTGCAAATCAAAAATTAAATCATTAAGCGATCAGCGAGAATAATCGTGGTGACGATTAGCCAAGGGTAATGCGAAATAAAATTTCGCTGGCGCTATCACCGTTAAAGTGATGATGCTGATCAAAGAGAAGGTTACGACTGCCTGAGTCGGTGCCTTGGCTACGAGCAAAGCTTTCAAATAAACCCCATGAAGCGGCATTATCCGCAGTAATGGTGGTTTCAAGATGAGTAACGCCAGCACAGGCTTCAGAGGCTAATAAGTTAGTGAGCAAAGTGCGGGCTAAGCCTTCACCACGTGCGCGTTTATCTATGGCTACTTGCCAGACAAACAAGGTGTTTGGCTCAGCAGGTTTGCGGTAGGCAGAGATAAACCCCAGTAGTGCGCCATCATGCTGATTTTCTGCCAAAATACAGGTATCAGCAAAGTGTAAACATTGCAGTAAGTTACAATAAGTGGAGTTAGTATCTAGAGGTTTACAACGTTCGATTAAGCGGTTTATCTGATAACCGTCGGTTGATTTTGGGTGGCGCAACATCAGTTGCAAGCCAATCTTAGTTTCTGTGTCCGTGTCAGTAGCAATCATTTATAGTCCTAACCTTATTTAGTTAGTGGGCTAAGTAAAAATCCTCTATTAACCTAACAAACCATCGGTCAAATGCAAGCGAAGTTCGCTTTTTTTAATTAGGGAGCCATGCATTTTGGTCTTAATTTAATAAATAATTACTACGGCCATGCTAACTATCAGCCCTGTGCTCACAGGGCTTATCGCCATTATTAGCGCCCTTAGAAAGAGCTGCTATTCTCAAGTAAGTGGCAATACCCTGTTGTCACCTCTATGGACAGTATCGGACACAGATTATGAGCACAAAAGAAACAGGCACAGTTAAATGGTTCAACGAAGAAAAAGGCTTTGGGTTTATCACTCGCGCATCGGGGCCGGATCTTTTTGTCCATTTTTCATCCATCCACGGCGATGGCTTTAAAACGCTACAAGAAGGTCAAGCGGTAAGCTTTATCGTCACGCAAGGTAAAAAAGGTCCGCAAGCTGAAGAAGTTGAGTTAGCTTGATGACGCCTTAGGGTAAGGCGCTAGCCTTACCCTAACATTATTTGTACCTCTGCCAGCCTAAGGTTACCCTCATTACAGTATTCAAGCTTTCACTTGTATTAGGTACCCAATGGCAAAGTTTTTAGTTTTTAGCTTCTTATTAGTATGCTCTTTCTCTTCTCTCGCCCAAGACCCACCCGGTGAGCTCCTCCCCCAAGCGCAGGCTGAGACTGAAAGCCAAGTTCGCACCCGCCTCACTCCTTTTATGGAGCGCTACATGCTTGATGAACTTAAGGCGCTGCGCACCGAGATGGCAAAATTCCAAGTAAAAGTGACCGACGAAATTGTGCAAAAAGAACTGAACGTCGCCGATAAAGCGATAAGTTATGCGAACGTGACGGTAACTTACTTTTTCTATCTATTAGCAGGGGTTGCTTCTGTATTAGCCATTATCGGTTGGCAGTCCTTAAGAGAGCTAAAGAAAACCGCTCGGGACTATGCAGAAACCGAGATGAAAAAAATCACCACTACCTATGAGCATAAATTAAAGCAAATTGAGCGTGAACTGCAGCGCAAGACCAAAGTCATCGCAGAGAACTATCGTGAGATTGAGCGTTTTCAAGAAATTCACGGCTTGTGGTTGCGCGCCAGTCAAGAACAAAGTCCGCAGGCTAAAATTGATATTTATGATCAGATACTTGATATCAAACCCGGCGACTTAGATGCCATGACCCACAAAGCAGATGCGGCGCTAATGATGAATGAACGTCAATGGGCGCTCAGCTTATGTAATCGCGTTTTACAAGTGGATCAACAAAACGCTCATGCCTTGTATCAACGTGCTTGTGCTCATGCGGGAATGGGGCATGAGGAGCAAGCCTTATCTGATTTAGAATTAGCAGTTAAAAATAATGTGCACTTAGGAGAAGTGGCGTCCGATGATGAAGAATTTGATCAGCTACGCCAACACCCACGGTTTATTGAGCTGACTCATGAAGGTACAGACAGTCATAGCGACAGTTAAGACTAAGATTGACGCGACCAGCCTAAGCTTACAGTTAGCCTAAAATGCTTCTACAATTGAAGCATTAAAATATTTTTAACGTGACGTTAAAAATTTTGATTTTGCTTCCTTCTGCTGAGTGCCATACTTTGCGCGAATCAAAGAGCCATTAATAAAAGTGAGAAAGAACATGAGCTTTGAGTCAAACAAGCCATTTCAGGACTTCGCCCATTTTCCTCGCGGTTTGCGTCGTTGTGGCGAGTTTACAGTAGCAGAAGCCCAACTGCTGGAAGAGTCAGGCCATGCGCTGTTAGCCTTATACAGCGGACAAGCGCAACCTAATGGCCCAGAAGAACAACGCTTTCTAGAGCAAGTGCAAGCAGGCAATGCCACTGACAGTAAGCAAGCTAAGGTATGGTTAAAATATCTTAAGGTGATTGGGCCTAAGCGCGTGCACCGTTTATGCTCGCCTATGACCTCTGGCAGTGCGGCGGATGATGACTTTGAGCCTGTGGAAGATAGCGGTGAGTAATCCCAAGGCTTAGTTGTAACTAAAAGCGAGCGTGCTCAAGCAGCTCGCTTTTAATCAAGACTCATCACTGCTTATCTTAATACCAAAAGTTGACGCGCTTAGTATTAACCACCCTCTATTACCACTTCGTCTTCCCCTTACCGCTCCCTTAGCGACATGATACCCTTATCACCTTTGTTTTATTGATCCACTGCCTTACAGTGCATCCCTATCATTTAAGAAACTGTGATTATGAGTCAGCCTGCAAATCCACCGTCTTTTTTATTTCATGATTATGAAACGGCAGGCTTGCACCCCGCCTATGACCGACCAGTACAATTTGCCGCCATTCGTACCGATAGTGAGCTTAATGAAATTGGCGAGCCTAAGATGTGGTACTGCCAATTACCCAGCGATTATTTGCCCTCCCCTGAGGCCAGCCTCATTACCGGTATCACGCCCCAACAGGCTCAACAACAAGGCGTGTGTGAGGCTGAGTTTATTAAGCGTATTCATCAGCAATTTAGTCAGCCTAATACCTGTATTTTGGGCTATAACAATATTCGCTTTGATGATGAAGTTACCCGCTACACCTTATACCGCAATTTTTATGATGCCTACGCCTACAGTTGGCAACAAGGTAATTCACGCTGGGATCTACTGGATGTAGTACGCACCTTTTACGCGCTGCGCCCTGAGGGCATTAAGTGGCCAGAAGATGAAGATGGCAAACCCAGCTTTAAGTTAGAGCAACTCACTTTAGCGAATCATATTGCCCATGCTAATGCCCACGATGCGTTATCTGATGTGCGCGCAACCATCGCCGTGGCTAAATTATTACGCACCGCTCAGCCTAAACTATTTGATTACTTATTTGAGCTGCGTAATAAACATAAAGTTAAAGCGCTGATAGATATCGCCAACGCCACCCCCTTAGTGCATGTCTCAGGGCAGTTTTCTGCTTGGCAAGGCTGTGCGACTTGGATTGCGCCACTGGCTTGGCATCCTGACAACAACAATGCCGTTATTTGCGTTAATTTAGCCATGGATCTTAGCCCCTTGCTGGAGCTGACTGCGGAACAACTCAAAGAGCGGCTTTATACTAAGCATGCGGACTTAGGAGAGCATTTACCGATACCGATTAAACTGGTGCACATTAATAAGTGCCCTTCGCTCGCCAAAGCCGGTGCCTTAAGTGAGCAAAGAGCCGATGAGCTCGGCATAGATAGAGCCCAGTGTCGGCGCAGTTTAGATATTATCCGTCGCCATCCCGAGCTAAGAGAAAAAGTAGTGGCGCTATATCAACTACCCAATCATTTTGCGCCCACCACGGATGTAGATGGCGCCCTTTATGAAGGTGGTTTTTTTGGCGCCGCCGACAAAGCCGCCATGGCCCTTATTCATAGCGCTCAGCCGGAAGCTTTAGGTGATCTACCTTTGCAATTTAATGACCCCCGTCTCAGTGAGTTATTATTTCGCTATCGGGCGCGTAATTACCCTCACACCTTAACCGAGTCTGAATGGCAGCACTGGCGCCAACACTGTCAGGATAAACTCTCGGGGCAAGTTGAGCCTTATATGCAAAACTTGCAGCAACTGGCGCTAGCGCATCAAGAAGATGAAACCAAGATAGCATTACTGGAGGCCGTCGCCCGTTATGTGCAAGCACTTTAGTCGGCTACTTAATAATCCCCTGTTTCTCTTAACACGGGGTTTTATGGTGTTAATTGCCTGCTTGTTATTGGGAAAAGCATTAGTGTTGCTGCTGCCTTTTGCCTTTCCTGCCAGCATTATGGGCTTATTAGTGCTGTTTTTTTTATTAACTTGTCAGTTGATCCCTCTGTCTTGGATCCACCACAGTGGCCAGCTATTGCTGCGCCATATGGCGTTACTATTTATCCCCGTAGCGGCGGGGTTATTAGGCTATGTAGATGTGTTAAGTGAAGGCTTAGGCTTAATTTTAAGTGCGGCTTTAAGTGGGCTCATCCTTATTTTACTGGCGGTTGGGCGTTTATATCAAAGGATGCAAGCATGATGGTTTGGTTAGCCATGCCGCTAACGGCGCTCTTATATTTAGCGGTTAAAAAATTAGCACGCCATTATAAAAGCCCACTTATTAATACCATTATGCTGCCCGCCCTCATTATTATTGGTTTGCTGCTACTCACCGGCCAAGACAGCCGAGCCTATCAAGCAGGCACCCAGCCGTTGGCCTTGTTATTAGAATTAGCAGTGGTGGCGTTTGCTCTGCCGTTATATCAACAATTGGCGAAAATCCGCCAACAGCTGTGGCCGATTGTGCTGTGTTGTAGCATTTCGGTATTTATTTCGGTGGGCACCACCTTATTACTGGGTGGCATTTTACACGCCAATCCTCAGTTACTGGCCTCCATTGCCACTAAGTCTATTACCACGCCGCTGGCCATGAGCGTGAGTGAAACTATGGGGGCATTCCTGCTATCGCGGCAGGCTTGGTGATTATTGTGGGCATGATGGGCGCCATTATTGGCTTTCCCTTGCTTAAATTAGCTGGTGTCACCCACCCCGAAGCCCAAGGATTAGCCATGGGCGCAGGCGCGCATGCGATTGGCACAGGGGCAGCGGCCGAAGTGGGGCCGGTACAAGGCGCCTTTGCCTCCTTAGCCATGGTGGTGTGTGGCATTGCCACCGCCTTATTGGCGCCACCTCTGTTTCATTTGTATCTTTGGTTGATAGGATAAGTCAGTACCTAGCTTAAGGCAGGCTTACTTTACTACTCATCAGAGGAGCAAATAATGAGTGATACCTTAGCAAAAACGCTGGAGCAACATAGACTGAGTCACGTCATTCGCTATAGCCCAGAGCAAGTCCAACTGCTGCTTGAGACCTGTGACTTAGGCACAGATGCGCTCGCCTTTGCCTTACTAGAACAGGCCAAAACTAAAGCACACACGCCCATTTCTAAGCTGCAAGTAAGCGCGCTAGTTATAGGTGGCTCAGGTTATTGGTATTTAGGCGCTAATCTTGAATTTGCTCATCAATCCCTTAGCCACACTGTACATGCTGAACAAGCAGCGGTGGGTCACGCTATGCTTTGGGACGAGCAACACCTAGAAAAAATCTTTATTAGCCATGCGCCTTGTGGCCAATGTCGCCAGTTCCTACAAGAGCTTAATCAGACATCGCTGCTCGTTAGCTGGCCGGAGCATTACGCTATGCTAGAAGAGCTATTACCCCACGCCTTTAATCCGGCGCAACCCGCTCAGTCTAATGGCTTGCTCACTTCTTCTAATACTTCTTTATTAGCGAGCCAACAGGGCATGGAAGATGCGCTAACGCTAATGGCGTGGGATCAAGCCAGTGCCAGTTATGCCCCTTACACAGGAAATTATGCAGGCGTGGTCTTGTTATTAACAGATGGACAAATTTGCCACGGGCGCTATTTAGAAAATAGTGGCTTTAATCCCAGCTTAGGTCCGCTGCATCTCGCACTCAGTCAGCTTTACTTACAAGGTTATCAAGCCTGTGATATTGAGCGCGCCGTACTCGTTGAGGCCAGCGCAGGTATTTCACAAGCAAATGGCTGTATACAACTCTTAGCCAGTTTAGGAGCGCCCGCCTTAGAGAGAGTAACAGTCAGTACCTCTGTCCCCCCTCTTGCTCTTAACCACGCTTCTGATCCCTCGAGTGAGCACCACGCCTGAGGCGCATAAACTAAGGGCGCAAGTAATAGTCCTATCTGGTATTAGGAATTATCAAAATGCTTGCGCCCCATAAAAGAGTGACTCAAGGTATTGCCATCCACTAGCTCAAGCTCTCCACCAATGGGCACACCGTGGGCAATGCGACTAACACTCACCCCATGATGCTTGGCAATATCAGCAATATAATAGGCCGTCGCTTCCCCCTCTACTGTTGGGTTAGTAGCTAAAATCAGCTCAGAAAACGCCTCATCGCCAAGCCAGTGTTCTAATTTATCAAGCCCAAGCTCTTCTGGCCCCACGCCATCGAGGGGCGATAAGTGCCCCATGAGTACAAAATAGCGGCCCAAGTATTGACCCGTTTGCTCTATAGCCACAACATCAGCCGGGCTTTCTACTATGCATAATTGACCAGATTGGGCGCGCTTTGGGTTAGCGCACAAGGGGCAAATATCTTCTTCGGTAAAAGTACGACACTGGCGACAATGGCCAATTTTTTCTAAGGCCTCATCTAAAACATGAGCCAAGCGGCGCCCGCCACTGCGTTGGCGCTCTAGTAGCGCAAACGCCATGCGCTGCGCTGATTTAGGACCCACACTTGGCAAAATTTGCAAACTTTTAATTAACTCATCCAACAAAGGACTAAAGCGCATAGGGAGACTCTTAATAACATCGAGGAATATCTTAAGATTAAGCCAAAGAGCAACAAAATCAGGATAATAATAAGGAATTAAATGAGGTTGGGCACAGTAAAATAAGGGGCTAGCGCTAGCCCCAAGTTATCTTAGAACGGCATTTTAAAGCCCGGGGGTAATGACATACCACCGGTTACTTCACCCATGCGCTCTTTATTTTGCTCTTCCACGCGACGCACAGCGTCATTAACGGCAGCCGCTAACAAGTCTTCCAGCAATTCTTTGTCATCTTGTAACAGGCTATCGTCAATCTCAACGCGGCGCACTGAATGGCTGCCCGCCATGGTCACTTTAACTAACCCTGCACCGGACTCACCTACCACTTCTAACAGTGCTAATTCTTCTTGCAGTTTTTGCATTTTTTCTTGCATCTGCTGGGCCTGTTTCATGATATTGCCCATTCCACCTTTACCAAACATATCAGCTCACTCTTAGTTAGTTAAAAATACAATTAGTTAAAAATAGCTCGGCATACATACTTAATGTACGACCACTAGGGGTTCATAGGCTCTATGCTGTCACTGTCTAACTGAGCAGCAAAGCGCGATATTAAAAATTGTACCGCATCATCGGCCTCAATTTCATCTTTTGCCTTAGCAATAGCGGCTAAATAAAGCTCGCGTTCAATATCTGCCGGCGTTCGCTGATGCTCTTGCTCGCCTATTTGCACCTCAAGCGAAATAGTGGCCTGTAAATGGGCGTTTAATAAACCCTTAAGCTCGCGCGTACTTTCCTCATTAAATAAGTGCTTATGGGCAGGTTTAAGCCATAATCGCCACTGCTGCTCTGCCATTTGTTCAAGGCTGGAGTGCATGGCGAGTTGGCGCAATAAACCGCCTAACGATAATTCAAATACCAAGCGCGCCCATTTATCAGTAGCAAACGCTAACAAACTGCTGGCTTTAAGTGGCTCAGGCTCCCCTGCTGCACTTACAGTGCTAGGGCGTTGCACACTCGATAAAGCGCTACTTTTAGCACCTGGATTATTTTTGCCCGCATCCGCACTTTTTAAAACAGCAACTGTACTCGATACGGGGACAGTTTTTTGTACGCCACCTTGGGGCTCAACGATGATATTTTCAGCTAAAGTTGTGTCATCTAACCAAGGCGGCGCGTCGTCTGACTCGGCTTGGCTAATGTCGTCATAGGCGGTTAAGGGGACTAACTCAGCACTCTGGCGTTGACCAAACTCTCGCTCTGTAGCTAGAGGATTTTGTTGCGGCTGTGTTAAGGGCGGTACAGCTGCTAAAGGCTGCTCGGTTGTTAAAGACCCCTTATTTGTTGAAGACTCTTTATTTGCTAAAGGCTCCTCACTTGCTAAAGACTCTTTATTTGCTAAAGGCTCCTCACTTGCTAAAGACCCCTTATTTGTTGAGGATTCCTTACTTGCAAGAGGCTCTTTAGCTGCGGCTAATGATGACCGAGTAGGTTGACTAGCCAAGGGCTCGACTTCTTGGCTGCGCAAGCGATTGCGGGTTTGTAATAACCGCCGTATTTGCGCCACGTTATCCGCAGCCTCATCGCTCATTGCCGCCTCTATGGCTGGGCTTTTCGCGTCTAACTCTGGTTCGGTGGTATTTTCAGTGATCGGCTCGGCCGTTGTTTTCTCAGTAGATAACTCGGCCTTAGCAGGTAAAGTCGCGTGATCACTGTATTCTTGATAACCAAACTTTGCTGCTTGCGCTAAAATTGTCTCTTGCTCGTGATACAGGTCGCCTATTTGCGGCGCGAGTGCGGGCTCGATCTGAGGTGCAACGGCTTGCTCATCTTGGCCAAGGCTTAATGCGGGCAACGGCTCATTGCGGGTGCTCGCAGACAGCGGGCGCGGTGCTGGCTGCGACTCAGGCTTTTTTACGGTTAAGTGTGCACTGTGTGGCTGACTATGCCCCTGTTGCTGGGCTGGAGTTACCGATTTGGGGCTAAAGGCCAGTGCGCGCAGCAAGGTCATCTCCAGTGCGGCGCGACCGTCTGCGGCAAAGGGCAGATCTTTACGCCCTTGTAAGAAAATTTGATAATACAGCTGAATTTGCTCTGCTGATATCAGCGGCGCTAAGCGATTTAACTCGCTCGCAAAGGGCAAGCTTGCAGGCGCTGCAACAATTTGTGCTAATGCTAATTGGTGCCAAAAACCCACCATTTCTTTTAAAATATGATCGTAATCCGGCCCCATACTGGCAAGCTCTGCCACTTGGGCCAACATTACACCACCCTCACCGCTTAGCAGCGCATTCACTAAAGTCATTAGCTGGTTGTGGTTTAAATTCCCCAGCATCACTTCCACATCAATCAAGTTTATCTGACCATTGCCAAAAGCCAGTGCTTGATCAGTCAGGCTTAGTGCATCACGCACACTGCCATCGGCAGCACGGGCTAAAGCTGCGGTGGCTTGTTCTTCAAAGGGCAACTGCTCCTGTTGCAAAATATGTTGCAACTGCCCCTTAATTTGCTCAGCCGACAAGCTTTTTAAGTGAAACTGCAAACAGCGGGATAAAATCGTAATCGGCAGTTTTTGCGGATCTGTGGTGGCTAGTAAAAATTTAACGTGCGGCGGCGGCTCTTCTAGAGTTTTTAATAAGGCGTTAAAACTATGGCGCGATAGCATGTGCACTTCATCAATTAAGTACACCTTAAAGCGCCCGCGGGCTGGCTGATACTGCACATTATCCAGCAGCTCGCGCGTGTCTTCCACCTTAGTACGACTGGCGGCATCAATTTCTAGTAAGTCAACAAAGCGACCTTGCTCAATCTCAACACAACTACTGCAAGTACCACAAGGCTCAGCAGTAATACCTTGTTCGCAATTAAGCGCCTTAGCTAACAGTCGAGCTATGGAGGTTTTACCCACCCCGCGGGTGCCGCTAAATAAATAAGCGTGATGCAAGCGCCCTTGTGCCAGTGCATTTACCAGCGCACTCAATACATGCTGCTGGCCCACTACTTCATTAAAGCGCTGGGGCCGCCATTTTCTAGCGAGAACCTGATAATTCATTGGCAGTTATTGCCCATCAAACTGAATAAGACTGTTCACACGGATCCCTAATTTATTAAGACGCGGTAAGCCGCCCAACGCAGGAAGGGCAATGACAAACGCCGCTTCTTGCACTTCACCACCACAACGGCGCACCAATTTAACAGCCGCTTCCACGGTCCCGCCAGTGGCCAGCAAGTCATCAATAATCAGCACTTTTTCACCAGGCGCAATGGCATCAATATGGATTTGTAATTTATCTTGGCCGTATTCCAGATCGTAGGCCACCTCTATGACTTCTCGAGGCAGCTTATTTGGCTTTCGCGCCATAATAAACCCCACGCCGAGCGCAGCCGCCACTGGGGCGCCAAAGATGAACCCTCGCGCTTCCGTGCCCAGCACTTTGTTAATCCCTGCATCGCGATACAAGTCAACCAGTGCATCAATGCTGGCTTTAAAGGCCGCGGCGTTTTCTACTAAACTGGTGATATCGCGAAATACCACACCGGGTTGAGGATAGTCAGCAATAGAAGTAATACTGTCTGCAATTAGTTTTAAGGTTTCTTGTTTCATAGTGAAAGTGTCATCATAAACGCCGCCTTAATTGCCCACCGGGCTGCCTGTTGTAATAACAAGACGAAACACATTGCGACGACTAGGCCTAGATAGTTACACGCTTTACGCCATGCAACCTCGTTGGCTTCCTTGCCAATTTTCGTTACTTTTATCGTTTAAGGAGCGTCTCTAATAACGGGTAAGCGTAAAAACCAAAACACCACTATCGCAAACCCCAACGCTAACCCTAACTTTAATTGCCATAACGGCAGTACATACATAGAGAAACTAAAGCTTATTGCCATCATCCACAAGGCTCTACGACGAATATGTGGGCGTACGCCCCGATGAGCTTGCCAGTCTTGGATTAATGGGCCAAACCAAGGGTGATTAACTAACCACGCATGAATTTTGGGTGAAGACTTACTAAATAAAAATGCCGCTAACAAGATAAACGGCGTCGTAGGCATAACGGGTAAAAATACCCCAATAATCCCTAATAGCAAAGCCAGCCCGCCTAATAATGCAAAAACGATGCGCATCTTGTCTCCTTATTTAGCGAGCGCCAGCATAGCAAACTCTAGGCATTAGCCACAGCTTGCTACCCAGATAACTGACCAGGCGCACAAATAATGGTCATGCACTAGACAAGTCCAAACAGTAGCGGCCGCGCTACTTGAGGCCAGTGATTATATTTGGGTGGCATTAGGCAGTCGTTGGCTAAAAAAATCTAATAGTAAACGCACTTTAGGAGATAAATGCCGATTATGAGGGTACAGCGCCCAAATGCCATCATCCGCTGGCGTAAACTCATTTAGTAACGCTACTAAATGCGCGTGGGCTAAGGCATCGCGCAGATAGTAATCCGGTAATTGCACTACGCCAATCCCCTTAAGGGCGGCATCTAATAATACCCAACCACTGTTAGCGCGCAGATTCCCGCGCACGCTCACCTTTCGCGCTTGGCCCTGTTCTTGAAACCGCCAGTAGTCTAAATTGCCTAATAAACAATTATGCTGTTCGAGATCAGTAATATGTAGCGGCCGGCCGTGCGCCTTAAGGTACTCAGGTGAAGCACAGACATATTGAGTACGTCCCCCTAAGCGCTTGGCCATCATGCTGGAGTCTGCTAATTTCCCTAAACGCAGTGCTAAGTCATAACCTTCCGCCACCAGATCAAGCTGTTGATTGGTTAAATGCAGCTGGATATCTAGCTTGGGGTAGAGTTTTAAAAAGTCATTAATGAGCGGCGCTAAGGTATTTTCACCAAAGGTAACGGGGGCGGTGATCTTAAGTTTTCCTTGGGGCTCTGCTTGGCGTTGCGTTAGTTGATGCTGCGCCTCTTCTAAGCCATCTAGCGCAACTCGACAGTGCTGATAATATTGCTGCCCCGCTTCCGTCACCGACACCGTACGCGTGGTGCGATATAACAGCTTAATACCCAAACGCGCTTCAAGGGCACTGACTTGGCGACTCACGTGCGCGGTAGACACCTGTAGTTGCTGTGCTGCTTGGGTAAAACTTGCTCGCTCTACTACCGCGACAAACTCAGACACACCCTCCCAAATAAACACCGCTTTCCCTTAATAATAATTAATGCCCATTTTCCACAGCGGCCAATGGCTGTGGCGTCTTATTATGGATTAGCGCTTAGGCGCCAAAGATTTTTTTAGCAGCCTTAAGCACAGAATACGCTATGCTAGCCGCTCGCGAGATACGCAGACAAGCTAAACGCTTCTTGCATATCATGTTTGCTCTCTACCAAGTCGCCCAGTATGAATATTTTTAAGTACGCGCCTTAAAGCGTGAGCCTTAGCACTGCAACGGATGGATGTGTTTATGGAATTAACCCTATTTTGGCTCGCCACCTTACTCACCAGCGTGGTTACGTTAGTGCCTTTATCAAAAAGTGCTCAGTGGTGGGTACGTGACCTCGACTTCCCACGCTTGCAATTTAGTGTGGTCATTGGTCTAGTAATTATTTTAGGACTGTGGCGCTTAGACTTAAGCCAACTCAGCGCTTGGTTGATCTTGTCCCTAAATACCGCATATTTTGTCTATCAACTTTGGTGGATTGCGCCCTACACTCGGCTGTATCCTAAAGAAGCGGAGACTGAAACTCAAACTTCGCCCAAGCACTGCCTTAAGTTGCTCAATGCCAATGTCTTAGCCACCAATCGCCATGCCAAGAGCTTGCTTGAGTTAGTAAAGGAGCATCAACCCGATATCCTCATTACCTTAGAGTCTAACTTATGGTGGCAACAGCAACTGGCGCCCTTAGCAGCAAACTACCCCTATTGTTTACAATGCCCGCTAGAAAATCTGTATGGCATGCATCTTTATTCACGCTTGCCGCTGCATGATGGTCAAATTCGCTATTTAGTGGAAAAAGACGTGCCCTCAATGCACTGCTTAATAGAAGTGGCGCATAACATTAAGGTACAAGCGCACTTTTTACATCCAGCTCCACCTAGCCCCAGTGAAAACGATGAGTCAGCCCGCGCGATGCCGAGTTGGTGATGGTAGCAAAAAGCGTAAAAGACGCGAAATTACCCGTATTAGTGGCGGGCGATCTTAACGATGTGGCTTGGTCACGCACTACTCGTTTATTTAGAAAAATTAGTGGTTTATTAGACCCGCGAATTGGCCGAGGAATGTTTAATACCTTTAACGCTAAATACCCGCTTATCCGCTGGCCCCTAGATCATTTATTCCATAGCCGTCACTTTAAAGTTATCAGCATTAAGCGCTTGTCTTTAAAAGGCTCGGATCATTTTTCCTTACTCACCGTATTGAGTTTGCATCCTCATCACACGACGGGTGAAGCGCACTTAAACGCCGACCAAGAGGATAAGCAACAAGCCAAGGAAACCTTAGCCGCAGAGGATGTCAGCCATAAAGAAGTGCCCATCCCTGAATAATCGATGTAATTAGCTTATATAAACCTTGTTATTGCCAGTTACTTTTTAGCTTTTGATTCGGTCCTGCAACGCGATAATCTGCAGGTTCATCGCCTGCTATTGGCACACGGCATCACGCTCGGCCAAGGCCTGATAAATACGCAAACTGGCGTAAGCATCATTGGCCGCATAGCGGATTTGCGCCTCGCTTAATACCGGTTTTGCCCAATTAGAGAGTGCCACCCGTTTAGACTTCACTAAATATTGCTCTAATAAAATCGCCACTGCCCCTTGTAAACCGACCGGATGCTGATAACCCAGTTGTTTTACTCGCTTAGAAAGCTCATGCATGCCCGCCAGCTCGATACCGAGTTTACGCTGCAAGGGGCCGCGATCAGATTTTAAGCCAAAGCCTACTTTCAATATTTGCTCTGAGCTTAATAACTCAGTTAATAATTGATTACTTAAGTCATCATTTAGAGTAAATAAATAGCCCACCTTATCACTTGCTAACTGCACTAAGTGCGGGCCTAAGCTTTGCTCACCCACTTGAAAAGTCGGTTTGCTTTCGGTATCAAACCCTAATACTTGGCACTGGCTTAAATGCGCTCGCGCTGTTGCAATATCAGCAGGCGCAGATAACACCTTAATATTGGTGAGGTCAAGCCCAGCAAAGGGAGGGAGCTGTTGCATCTCACTGCGGGTGGGCCGAATTTTATAAGGGCTAGCTTGGCTCACTATTAATCTCTACCAACTTAAGCGTATGTAGCGGTGCTGAGTAAAGCGCCGTAAAAAAGGCTAATAAAAAACGGGGATACTCAAGAGTATCCCCGTGGCTTTTCTATGTTAGCTTGTTAACTTACTGAGTGATAGCCACTACTGAGTAATGGGCGCTAATAAATCAGGATTAATTACTAAGTTTCGCACACCATGGGCATGGTCTTCTTCAAAGATATTACTCTCACACCACTGCCCTACACTGGCAATATTTACTTTAGCAACCTTGGGCTTCACGCTCCAGGTCACTTGAAATGGCGAGCCAATTTCATTGTAGGTTGGGCCCGTAGTAGAGCCTGCATATTCAATGGCATCACCGGTGTTAGTAGGAATATTGATGGCTTGATACAAGCCATCTTGTTCACTCACGGCTGTTAGCTGGTTAAAATCCAAGGCCTTTTCGTCGTTAACGAGCACATAGACTTGGGCGATGGCACGCAGCTGTGGATTTTTAATGGCATCGTTAAAACACGCACCCAGCGTGGGGCCAGGGCTGACCTTAGCGCTAGAGTAAACATAATGTAACTCTATGGTATCACCTGTGGCTAAGCTACTTTGCTCGCTGGGGCAAATAGCTTGCTTAACGGGTGCTAACTCGGCACGAGTGAGCGTGCCTGAGTAGCGAAAACCGGCTTGATTATCATCTTCGGCTGGGCTGCTAAATTCGCCGCCCGCATGCTCAGCGTTGCGATGAAAATGAATATTGCACAAATTCATGGCGCTGGCCGGCGGCGCGGGATTAAAGGCAATCTTATTCTCTCCTGCCAGTTGGCTAATATCTCGTGGAGATTGTGGGCCAAAGCCCTGATCGTGAGTATTACTGGCTAATGCTTGACGCTGCTTAGCAACAGGGTGCTCGGTGGCAGATGCAAAAGCAGACACGCCGCTCAATAACATGGCACTGGAAACCAGTAAAAAAATACGGTTCATCTTCATGATGTGGTGGATATCCCTAATAAAACTGAGTAGGCAGAATGAGTAGTCGTCGCTAATTAGCTACCCCTTAATTAGCAAGTCAGCACAATAACATTATAAAATGTAAGGTTTTATATGATAGCGGGTTAAGCGCCTAAAGCCCAGCGACGTCGGTATTGATAGGAAACAGAGAATTGTAGAACAGAGGATAAGTAGCCTAAAACGGTAATCCTTTACGAATAAAGATGAATCACTATCTTAGATAAATTCAGCAATAAACATGGCCGACGCGTGAGCATTAGTACTAGATACTCATAATGCTAAGCTCACGCGAACTGAGCGAAAGACATTTATGTGTAAAATTGAGCGCAGCGAAACACAAAAACGGACTAGCGTAAGTGTCGCGTACAGCACCTTATTGTGAAAGATTGCCACAAATGTAGCGTTACGCTACAATCATAATTCCACACAAGGAGAAAATCATGTCTACAGCAAGCATCAGACTCGACCAAGCACTCGTAGAAAAAGCCTCCATCATGGCTAAGGCTTATAGCAGAACAACGCCTAAACAAATTGAGCACTGGGCAAAAATTGGAGAAATGATGGAAGACAACCCTGATCTTCCCTACGAGTTCGTTAAACAAGCCATTATTGCCCAAGCAGAAAAAGAAGCAGGTAAGCTTGAGGAATATACTTTTGGCTAAAGTAAACCGCGTTTTACAAACACCAAGTTTCAAAAAAACGGTAAAGAAACTGCACGCAAATCAGAAAAATGATCTGGATAATGCTATCAAGGCCATCATGGAAGATCCTTTTATAGGAGAACTAAAAAAAGGAGATCTCTTATTTTTGCGTGTTCACAAGTTCAAGATGATTAAACAGCTTACTCTACTTGGCTATAGCTACCAAGATAGCGTTATGACACTCGAACTGATGGTACTTGGTACTCATGAAAACTTTTACAGAGACATCAAAGCCTGTTACTGAAGCATAGTCATAACGCCGCATTAAGGTGTGAGCAACGCTACCACGAACCTTAACCATATCCCCATAAACACAAGACCCAACGATGACAGTAAAAATGCCAAGCGTTGAGAATCACTCTTAAATGCTTTGTTATATTTTTCTACTAGCGGTTAATTTGTGGCTAGAACTAAAGTTACTGATTATTTCTGAGTCAGACTTTTTCTTACTCTCTTCTAATGAGTAATTAAAACTTACTTGAGGATCACCTGATAGTTTCGAATATAAAATTGGTCTTAATATTCGCGTTTTATTATCATTATATGGACTTCTATTCCCATCGTTCGGATTTCTCTTAGCTGAAAAACAGTATAATTTTCTTGGATCCTCACTATCACTCTTTGACAACGATTCAACCATAGCAACATCAATTTCTTTAGTTCTGTGCAAACCAACAGATAAAGGGATAAAACCCGAGAGGTATTCATAAAATTGACTTAAGATATCACGCAAATTTTCTGACCATTCAATACCAAAATACGTTCGTAGCTCTTGAGGCGTAATCAAAAGTCTCATGGTATTCGCTGGAGCAACCAAGTTATCTGAAATGTCATTTTTTTTCAAAAACTCTAGCTCCAAAAGTGCATATTCTGGTCTTTTAGCATCATTTTCATCGTACAGCTTAACTAGTAAAATATAGTCTACCGCTTTAAATGTGAACGGAAACGCATCGATCACCCATCCGTTACTTTCCATGTCTTTTTTGAGTACTCTAAGGTTTTCCAACACATTCATACCGTTACCACCTCATTATACAATGGTTGTACTCATTACAATCTAAACGTCCTTAACTGTACAGCGTATAAAGTGGGAAAGAATTCACACTTTAAAACAGGGATTAAGATATTTCTGAGTTGTGATTTCTAACAAAAATATAACAGTAATTAAACCGCGTGCGGCGTTAATATATAACGCACGCGTCGGTATAACTACGCATTAACAAGATAATGCTATTTTATAAAAGCACTGTAAAAACAATGTTTTAACTAGTTTCTCACGCTCAGCAATCTGTATTAGCTTGACTTCAATGTTAGCCCCTCTTATTGCTATTATTTATAAAAACAGCAATAGAGTTTTTATAAATAGCCAAGCTCACCAGTTACGTTTGCATGAACAACTCTGTTCAGTAACCCGCCTCAATCATTACCGTATTCGAACCGAAAAAACTATTGGTATTGGATCCGTTATTTCATCCGCTTTCACAGTCTTCGACATTCGCTAGAGCTTGTGTGAATGCACTTCTCAGTTGGCTAGCCACGGAGCGTCAAGTAGCTGCGGCCACACAAAATCTAGCACTGAATGCCATGGTATTTTTATATGCTCGCGTTCTAGATCGATCGTTAGGTGATATATCCGAGGGGTTAAGCTTAAAACGGACTTGGGCTGTGGCCGTGGAATGCTTGGCCGGTTTCGGGGTGGGTAAAGTAAATATCGCTGGCATGCAGCATTAAGCGTGGAGCGAGTTGCAGGCTTTGAGCATTGCCATAGAGATCACAGCCCAAAATAGGGTGGCCAAAGTGCAGGCTATGAATGCGTAATTGATGAGTGCGTCCAGTGCGCGGACTGTATTGCACCAGTGTGCGCTTAGGCTTATTTAAGCGCGCTAATACCTGATAGTCACTGATAGAGGTCTTGCCCTCTTGCTGGCTAATTTTCACCCGCGGAAATAATAAGGGATCTTTGGCAATGGGCGCATTAATGTCCCCCTTCTCTTGGCTCACATGGCCATTTAGTATGGCCAAATAGCGCTTAGTAATGCTGCCTGCTTGAAACTGCTTATTGAGCTGTTTGGCGGCATGCGCATTAAGCGCAACCAGCATGATGCCAGAAGTACCAAAGTCTAAGCGATGGGGCAATTTAGCGTCTTTAAAAGCGGGCGTCGCGCCCGCTTGGCCGTGGACTAAGCGATAGTGAACAGAGTCCCAGTTTTGGAGGTTTTTACCAGACAAGCTTAATAAACCACTGGGTTTATCAATTACTAATAAATGCGCATCTTGATACAAGATACGGACAATACCCTCACACCGAGGCGCAATAAACTCATCACCTTGCCCGCTCATCTATTATCCTCACATTCGTAGCTTGTTGGTAACCCCCCCATGCTCTTAGTGTTAAGCACAACAGTGTTTAAATTTTTTGCCGCTGCCACAAGGACAGGGCTCATTACGCGCCGGTGCCTTAGTGGCATTAACGGCACTTGGCTTATTTAACAACGCAGTTAACTCGCTAATAGACTCGTTAGCCCCCTCAGTGGTGTCGAGCTTAATGTCAGCAAATAATTTAGCGCTACTCACTTGGGCCGCTATCTCTTGGCGGCGAGCCTCACTGGTGACCACTAATTGCAATGGCTGCTTTTTACTGCCTGGGCGAAGCTTAGCCTGAGTGGCATAACCGTATTTAATATGACTTTGGCGCGCATCTTGGCGGCCTTTAAAGAAAAATTTATCTGACATAGGTAATCCACTGGCTAAAATAAGCTGTCATCAAGAGTTTGATCACAGTCAAGCGCGCAGTGTAACACTGCTTTGAAGGTTGGCTGGCAAGAAAAAGCGCCTAACGGGTGTTAGGCGCGTTAATTATTTACGACAGTTCGGGCTTGGTGTTATCGGTAAGGGAGGAAGCAATATGGTACAAATCGGTGCGTCTGTTTTTTAAATTAGTCACTGAGCCTTCATTTCGCACCACCATCAGCTTTGCTAAGTCCAGATCAGAAAACATCATCATCTCGGTATTAGGTGTGGTTTCTGCCATTACCGCATCGTGAGGGAAAGAGAAGTCGGACGGCGAAAACACCGAAGACTGCGCATATTGCACATCTAGGTTTTGTACCTTAGGCAAGTTACCCACACTGCCGGCAATCACCACATAACACTCATTTTCAATGGCCCGAGCTTGGGCACAGTGGCGAACGCGTAAATAACCGTTTTTAGTATCAGTCCAAAACGGCACACAAATAATGTCCACTTCTTGGCTGGCGGCAATGCGTCCTAACTCAGGAAACTCAATGTCATAGCAAATTAAAATAGCGACCCGCCCGGCATCGGTATCAAACACTTCAAACTTATTGCCGCCTTCAATTACCCAGTCGCGTTGTTCGTGAGGCGTGATATGGATTTTACGTTGCTCATCCACTCGGCCATCGCGATGACACAGGTAAGAAATATTGTAAACGCGGTCATTTTCAATAATTGGCATAGAGCCGGCAATAATATTGATGTTATAGCTAACCGCCATTTCTGACATGCGATCGCGAAACTGCTCGGTGTATTGCGCTAAATAACGAATGGCGCGGGTTTGATCTAACTGATCCGTTAAGCCCATTAAGGGCGCGTTAAAAAACTCCGGAAACAGCGCAAAGTCGCTTTTATAATCAGACAGTGCATCAACAAAGTATTCTACTTGCTCTAACACTTCATCAACGGAGGAAAACTCACGCATTTGCCATTGCACCGCCCCCATGCGCACTTGGGTTTTTTTCTCATTAAGAATGGAAGATGGCGGTGTATATAAAATATTGCGCCACTCTAATAAAGTGGCATAGCCAAGAGATTTTTTATCTTCTGGCAAATATTTGCGCATTAAGCGCGTTACCTGAAAATCATTGGCTAACTGAAAGCTTAAAATAGGGTCGTAAATGTCTTTGCGCCCCACTCTTTCTATATATTGAGCTGGGCTATATTCATCCGCATGTTTATGAAAGCCAGGAATACGGCCTCCCGCTAAAATAGCCCGCAGATTTAGTGAGCGGCATAGCTCTTTGCGCGCTTCATATAAACGTCGGCCTAAGCGAAAGCCGCGATATTCTGGCTGAATGAACACATCTAAGCCATACAAGGAGTCGCCCTTGTCACTGTGCCTGATCTGTTCATTACTTAAAATTAAATCATCGTAAGTATGAGGGTTACTAAAGCGCTCATACTTCACCGATACGGTAAGCGCCACCGCCACCAATTGATCGCCGTCTTCGATACAAATCTGGCCATCAGGAAACTGGTCAATCAGCGCAGTGATGGTGTCTTGCGGCCAAGCGCCACCAATGTCGTTATAAACGCGATCCATTAACACTTGCAGCTGGGGATAATCCTCAACTTGTAAATTTCGCAAGTTAAGATGGAGTTCTTCAGGTTGAGTCATATAGCCCACTCCCTCGTCTTTTTAAAATAAGAAGAAATAATAATAAGTGACAGCTTATCAGAACCAAGATGCCACCGCGTTATTTCGCCGTCTTGCTTAGTCAAAATGTGACCACACTTAAGCGCTCTCCTAAATTTGCCTTAGCTAACTTAAGCCAAGGGCGCTGTCTTGCAAGGCGGTAGTTAGGTAAACTTGGCTGGGTTTATTTAAAATTCATCATGTTTTACAAAGTGTTAGTTAAAAAGGACATAATCATGGCTGACGATTTATATCAAAAAGGCATCGCTAAAATTCAAGAGCTGACCGCTTCTCCTGATGAGAACCCTACCGGTGAAATGGACATAGGCGCGGCGTTTAAAGACATAGCACCGGACTTAGAAAAGTATGTAGTAGAGTTTGCCTTTGGTGGCATTTATTCCCGCCCTGGTTTAGACAACAAGCAAAAAGTGCTCGCCACTATCACAGCACTGGTGGCACAGGGAAAACCGCAGATTAAAATGCACATTAAAACTGGCTTAACCGTTGGCTTAACGCCAGAAGAAATTGTCGGCTGTATTATGCACTTATTACCTTACACCGGGTTTCCAAGTGTCATTAATGCCCTCAGTGTGGCAAAAGAAGTGTTTGCCGAGCAAGGCTTAACCGTCGACACCACAGGCGTGGTTTAAGCTTGATGTTTAAAACTGTCCATTAACACTGGGCTAAAAAAAAAGCGCCGCCAATCATTGGCGGCGCTATTTTTTATAGCTATTAAGTTATGAATTAGCGCTAAGCGCCTGAGCCGCCGCTTGCTCACTCGGCCACAGTCGGGCATGCACGGTACGCTCTGCTCCTGCTTTTGGGAAAGCAAGGGTGTTACCTTGTAAGGCTTGCCCCGCTTCGGTCAGTGCGACCCAACCGCTACCTAAGTGGTGCGGGTCTTCAATATGAATAACTAAGCTTGCGGTCTCTCTATGCAAGCGCACTGTGGCACTGCCCCAATCGCGCGGCAAACAAGGGGCAATACGCACTTCGCCTAAATGTAAGCTTATGCCTAATATGCCCTCCACCGCTAATTGCCAGCTCCAACTGGCGGCGCCCGTATACCAAGTCCAACCGGCTTGGCCACTGTGTGGCCCTTGGCCGCAAATATCTGCGGCTACGACATAAGGCTCACCACGATAGTGCTGGGCTTTAATAAGGCTATCACTGCGATAAATGGGGTTGAGTCTAGTAAAAATTTCATAAGCCATATCGCCCTTTCCTACCCGAGCGTTAGCCAACCCCAACCAAGCAGCAGCATGACTATACTGACTGCCATTTTCTCGCACTCCCGGCGGATAAGCTCGAATGTAGCCAGGATCCCGCGGCGTCTCGGCAAAGGGGGGCGCTAATAACTTCACAATCGCTGCCTCATTGTTCATTAAGTGTTCGCTAGCAGAATTCAGTGCCGCTAACGTGCGCTGGGGGATAAGCCGGCGGCCAACGCCGACCAAGATTGTGAAATACTGTCAATTTGACACTCTGTTGCCTGCTTTGAGCCCCACGCAACCCCCTCATCATCAAAGGCGCGCACATACCAAGCTCCATCCCAAGCGGTAGCTTCTATGTTTAGCCGCACTTGATGCGCGCGCTCCCGCCAATAATGGCTCAGCGTCCCATAATCCGCAGCCCCCTCATTGTGTTCTACTAGCAGTTCACACAAAGTTGCAAATCCATCGGCGCACTCGGCAATAAACCACGCCAACCACACACTTTCTCCTTTGCCTTTATCACCCACGCGATCCATGCCATCGTTCCAATCACCTCCCGCCATTAATGGCAGGCCATGAGCGCCTTGAGTCATGCCATACTCTAGCGCACGCCGACAATGCTCAAATACAGTGCCACTTTCGCCTTCACTAAACACGCCATAACGATCACGCTCATCCTTATGTAACGGCGGCGCCGATAAAAACGCCACCGACTCTGTTAACAAGCCTATATCCTGAGTCGCCATCACATAGCGCGCACAGCCATAAACCAGCCACAACATATCATCAGAGCAGCGTGTTTTTACGCCGCGCCCACTGGGTGGATGCCACCAGTGTAGAACATCGCCTTGTTCAAATTGATGCGCGGCGCAGGCTAAGAGGTGGCTGCGTACCCGGGTGGGGTCACTTAATAGTAACGACATCATGTCTTGTAGTTGATCACGAAAGCCCACCGCACCACTGGCTTGTTGAAAGCCGGCGCGAGCAAAAATTCGTGAAGCTAAACTTTGATAATTTAGCCAGCGATTCACCATAATATTAAATGCTGCGTTTGGCGTACTCACTTGCACCTGACTTAAGCGCTCTTGCCACAGTGCTTTATTTTCTAATAGTGCTTGTTTAACGCGCTCTACTTGGCGCCAAGTACTGGCGAGAGTTTGGGCATGGGCAGAGTCCTCTCCTTCCCCTAATACAAACACGGTTTCTGCAATGGCGTGCGCTGGCACAGTGATATGCACCTGAAAAGCGGCACAACTATCAACGACTTCATTAATATTGCCATCTAGGCTCCAAGCTATTAATCCTGCAGGGCGAGCGGCATCATTATTCGCTCCTATAAAGCTGGCTCGGTCGCAGGTGACGCTATGGGCGACGCGACTCGAGGCTAAAAAAGCGGTGCGCCCTGCAAATTCTGGATCCCAATCATTACGAGCCAATAAAATGCCATGCTCATCGCTATAGCCCGCCACCACATGCGGCGTTGCCACGCGTGCAATGGCGCCTAATTGCCAGTGGGCATAATAGGTGGCCGTAATACGCCGCGGGTAAGGACTCGGATTAGTGAGCGTTAATAGCATCAACTTCACCGAGGCTTGGGGCGCCACACACACACTGAGCGTTTGTTCTAAGCCCTCCTCATGGCGGCGCCAGGTGGTCGCTCCCGTTTGATGAAGGACCTGACAGCTCTTAGCGCCACCTGCGGGCAAGGGTGTAGGGGTCCAAATAGCGCCAGTTTGTTCATCACGCAAATAAAGCGCTTCTGCTTGCGCGTCTAATAAAGGGTCATTCGACCACGGAGTAAGCCTATGCTCACCACTGTTTAAGCCCCAAGTAAAGCCAAGGCCGGCCTCCGTCACTAAGCTGCCAAAAGTCTCATTTGCTAGAATATTACTCCACGCAGTTGGCGTGGTTTGGCCAGCATCTAAATGGATTAAATAATCACCGCTGTCTTTGACAAAGCCGCCCACGCCATTATCAAAGAGCAGATCATTAGGGCGCACTAAAGGCGCGACTTGGTAGCCAGCCTCTGCCATAGGTTCAACAATTAAAGGCTGAAATAGCGGCATTGGGCTTAAGGGTAGCGAAGAGGAGCGCATAGCATGCGCCAAACTGTCTACACTGGCATCCAGCGTTATTCGTGCAGTGGCTGCGAGAGAGTCGCGCAACTCAGCGCTTAAGCTGGGGGCATCCAGTAAATGAATGCCGCCCTTTGCGCCTAAGTGCAGCGCGGCATCAGCACTTTTGTTATTCGCGTTTAACTCTCGTAGTACGCTAAATAAGCGCTCTCTCACCGGATTTTGATAGCTAGCGCTGTGCGCTTGCATACACACTAAATCCACTTTTAAACCACACCTTTGCCACCATTTATGCACTCTTATTAGGGGTTCAAGCAAAGGCATGTGCAATGCATCTTTAATGCACAACAACACAATCGGTAAGTCCCCCGAAATACCTAAGCTCCATAATTGGGGCTGGCTGGGTAAGTTATGAGCCATGGGAGTAAGTAAATTGTGCGCCCGAGTGGTTAACACTAAGTTAGCGCACAGCCTTTGGGCGTCGGCTAAGGTAGCGGTGTCTAATCCCAGCGCATGGGCGCTAACGGCCGTGGCTTGGATGGCGTCTTGTCGTGCCCAGTCAATGGCTGCGTTATGGGGGTAGCGTTTGCTAATATTCAGCGCTTTCTCTTTGGTTGCAGCCACGGCCGTTATAAAGTCCAGCGCCACTTGGGCATGAGGGGCCAACACGACTTTGGCTTGTAAGACCATAGCTGCATCTAGCGTCCAGCCAGTGGCACCTTGTAACAGTTGGCGCGCACCTAGTGGCGCTAAAATATCACCCTGTCGACCAAAAAACTCTCGCCGACAGCTAGTATAACCGATGGCTTTAATGGCGGGATCATCGGTAATTAAGCGATGGATTAATACCGGCGTGTGCTCGTTTACCCGCCGAGCTCGACGTTGAAAGAGCAGCAAATTTTGCGCGCTATCATGCTCGCTATGAATAAACAGCTTACTAAATGCGGGATGGCGCTCATATTCACTTTGTGAAGCCAAGACCGGCTGTGCATAACTGGTCACTTGTACTGTGATAGGCTGAGTGGTGTCATTAAACAAGCTTAAGCGGCGAAACTCGGCATCATCTTCAGCGGCTAGCATTATTTCAAGGTGGCTTAATAGGCCTTGATAGTGCTGATTAAATTCAAGATTATGACCGCTAAAGTGTAGCGTGCCGGGGTGTTGCTGGCCCACAGACCACACCTCTTCTCCTACACTCAAATACATTCTGGCCCCCCCTCCCGCAATACTGGCATCTGCTGACCAGTGAGTGAGCATAATATCGCGCCACGTTAGCGCACTTTCACCACTGGCGGTAAGCCAAGCGGCTAAACGGCCGTTACCCAGCAACTGCACTTGGGGGCCCGCCTCTTTGGGGCTTGACCAAGTCCCTAACTCGGGCACGCTAATAGGAGATAACGTCGGGGTGGCGAGCTTAGCTTGACGGGGTTGTTCACCAAACTGCGCTTGTTCATAATAACGCTCCCAAGGAATGCGCTCTTGTAGTAACAGCTCAGTGGCACGCATTTTGGGGTGTTGGCTTAAGCGGCGCACCATAATATTGTTATTTAGTGCATTACCAATGGCCGCACTCATCATCCCTTGGTGGTGGGCCATATAAGAGCGCACTATGGTTAGGCGGTTATTGGCCGATTGGCGCTGGGGCGTAAAGTCCGCCGCTTCAAAAAAGCCATAGCGGCCTCGCAACCCTAATTGCTCGAGGTGGCGCAAATTCGCACAGGCAGCTTGGGGCGCCACACTAAGCGCTAAGCCACTGGCATAGGGAGCCACTACATAGTCTTGCTCAAGGCCATATTTTAATCCTAACGCCGGCACGCCAAAGGCTTGGTATTGATAATCTTGGGCGTCATTGCGGGTGGCAAAAGCCGACTCAGAAATCCCCCACGGCAGTCCAAGTTTGGCGCCATATTGGCGTTGTAAGTTAACGGCACTGCGCTCACTTTGACCTAATAAACGATGGCCATCGCTTGGCAACAATAAGGTGGGCATTAAATACTCAAACATGGAGCCATTCCACGATAGCAAGCTAAGCTGCCGGCCATCACGGGTTAATGGCCGTCCTAAATAAAACCAATGTTTTAGCGGCACATCACGTTTAGCAATCGCAAAATAGCTGGCTAAGCGCGCCTCACTGGCCAGTAGATCGTAGTGGTGAACATCTCGCTGTCCCGAGTCGAGGTTATGACCAATCACAAAGGTATGGGTTTCTTGGTCATATAAAGGCGCAAAAGCCATGGCAAATGCCCGCGCCTCGGCGCGCGCAGCACAATGTAAAAAATCAGCGCTGATTTGCTCACCGGCCAACTTGGTTTGTTGCAGCGCAGCGGCCATGTTGTCTAACCACAGTGTGTGTTCATGAGTCGCCGACTCGGTGCGCGAACTCTGTATCCCTTCTAATAGCTGATGTGTCTTAACTAACTGCGCGTTCATCTCCACGAGAGGCATAGTGGGTGCGGGCAAAGCATTGATCAGTTCAGCAAACTCAGCGCACAAAGCAGAGGGTGCACTCAGGAGTGGGTACCAAGGAGCCAGAGCTTCAAGATCGCGGATCATGGTCATTAGATGGTGATCACAGCGCTTTAGCCATACATGAATTTCATGGCCAGGACGGTCTGAATTCGCAATTCCCTCGGCAAGGCTTTGTTTTATGTGCTGCCAGTCCCCTGCATTAAGTTTAATTAGCGCGCTATACCAAAGTGAGGCATAAGCGCCATTCTCTCTGACTTGATGCAAAAACGCCCTGAGTTGCTCATCGATCGGTGCTCTTATGGCGCTAGGAAGTGCAATTAGCTCACTTAATAATAGCTGTAAACAATCTTCTAGCCCTTGCCAGCGCGCGGGCGGCAATAAGGCATCGGTCGCTGCTTCTTTACAACCGGCGCTGAGCACTAACAAGCTCACCGCCAAGTTACCGCTATCCACAGTTGAGACATAACGCGGTGCCAGTGAGGCTAAAGTGCGAGTATCAAACCAGTTAAGAAGATGACCGTCATGGCTTTCTAATTTATCTAACGTGTCCAAGGCAGAGGTGGTACGCGCCAATAAATCTCGTCGGCCAATATGCCCCAAATCCCAGGCATTAAGGGCGGCTAAAAATAACATGCCCACATTAGTTGGCGAGGAGCGATGGGCGGTATCTTCATAAGGGGGCGCTTGGTAGTTATCGGCAGGTAACCAGTTATTATCAGGACCGGCAAAGGTTTCAAAATACAACCAAGTGCGCCGCGCAATTAAGCGCAGATAACGCCTATCTTGGTGAGCTAACTGTGCTTTTGGCGCAGTTTTTTCACGACTGATCAGCCAAGCTATGTGCGGCGAGATAAACCACAAGCACAATAACGGCGCCGCGCCCCATAGGGCACTGGCATTCACCACGACCAATAATAAGGTCATTGCCAGTGCAGCAAGTGGCGCCCATTTCATTTCGCGCCAAGTGCCTAATAAGGTGTGCGCTACTTCATCTCGGCTATGTGCCGCTGACACCCACTCTAATAAACCCCGACGCGACACATGCACTCGCCAAAGGGCGCAAGTCATGGCTTGAAGGGCAACACTGGCTTCATGGGCCAAAAAGATAATAGATAATAACCAACGCGCCCCATGCTCAGACAAGGGATGCAACATGCGCTGGCTAAAGCCTAGTTTTCGCACACGGGAAAGGCGACTAGCAAAATCGATAACTAAATAAATAGCCGGTGCACTTATCGCAAGCCCCGTCCACAATAGGGCATGACCCGGTAACACTAGCCAACCACACAGCGCTAACAATACCAATAGCGGCGCGACTAAACTGCGTCTTAGGTTATCCAGCATTTGCCAACGGCCCAGCCAGCTAAAACGACTGCTTACCCATTGCTGGCGACTGGGGACCTGGCGCCCTAACCAAGGTGTTAATTGCCAGTCACCTCGGATCCAGCGCGCTGCACGACGCGCATACGCTAAATAGGTATCGGGAAACTCTTCATAAAAAACCACATCACTGGCTAAACCGGTGCGCCCATGCAGGCCTTCAAATAAGTCATGACTTAAAATCGCATTCTCAGGAACGCGCCCGTCTAAGCAGCGATGAAATGCCGCCACATCAAAAGCGCCTTTACCGGTAAAAATACCTTCACCAAATACATCTTGATATACATCCGATACCGCTTGGCTATAGATATCAAGGGCAGTATCACCGGAGTACCATTGACTAAATAAAGAGTGCACTCGTGCTTTGGGCGAAATTTCAATACGCGGTTGAATAAAGGTGTAGCCGCGCAGCGCCTTGCCCGTGCTAACATCAAACTCTACGCGATTAAGCGGATGCGCTAAAATGCTGATCAAGCGATTAATATTATTAGACTGGCTAAAAGTATCGGCATCCAAGGTCACCACAAAGCGCATGGTAGCTAAGGCATTAATTTGGCCTTCTTGGATGGCAAAGGCACTGACATCTTGTCCCATTATTAAGGCGACTAGCTGCTCCAACTTGCCTCGTTTTCGCTCCCATCCCATCCAGCGCCCTTCACTGGCATTCCAACAGCGGCGCCTATGCAACAACATAAAAGGTTGCGCTACGCCATAGCGTTCATTCAGCGCGCGTACTCCCTCTACCAAAGCCCGCTCTATGGCTTCATCTTCTGGTAATTGCTGGCGCTTGGCATCAGCAACATCACTTAATAGCGCAAGCTTTACTTTAGGATCGGGATTAGATAACCAATGCATTTCTAAGCGCTCAATAAAGGAGCGCACCTCATTACAATGGCGTAAAATAATCGGCATCACGACCAACGTATCCCAGCCTTCTTTTAAGCCCTGCTCCACACTCATTTTGGGCAAGATGCAGGCGTTAGTAAGGCGACTTAGCAGCCAATGACTCAGCGTGACCCCAATAATTAAGGCGGGCGCTAAAAATAAACCAAGGCCTAACCACCAAGTACGCCCTTGTGCACCGAGATGAGATAAAATTAATGCCGGAATCAGCCAAGCAAGCAAGGTGATACTTGCCAACATTAGGCTATATGCCACACCCGGGCGCGCTTTTAGGCTGCGCTTTAGGCGCTGATAGCGGCTTAACACCACGCCCGTCTCGCGCTCTAAGCGCGCGCGGCCATCATCAATTAACCAATAACCCACATGACCAATTCGCCGCGCCGGCCAGCGCGCCTTTGCTAAGCTAAGGGCCTTATTAGCCACTTGCCACTCCGGCTGCGTTGCCAGCTCGGCAATATTTTCCACTGCATGGCGATAGCGGTCTCGGGTAGCAAAGTCCATGGCGCCATACACCTTGGCGGGATCTTGTCTTAAAATGCGCTCTACTTCACTGGTTTGCTCCACGCATTGCTGCCAAGAAATTGACGACAGCGAAATGAGCACCATGATCGCCTGCGATAAGGCCAGGCTAGCTTCAATCTCGTCTGGCAGCTCAACATGGCTAATCTTAAAAGGCGGGGTGAGATCAGGTAATAACTGAGCCGTCGCCGCCACCACCACTTCTAAGCAGACTAAGCGCAACATGGCGCCTAAGGCCCACAGCTCCGCCAAGTTAAGCGGTGATTCGCCCTGATAATCGTTAACAAAATCTACAATATAGGACTGGCTAAGGTGGGTTTGGCTATTGGTGAACAATCGTCGGGCTAGCCAATAGATACGGGGCAAGCCGTGATATTGTTGATGGTAAAGACGTGGCAGACGCTGATAGAACGCCATTGGCATATCTTGGCGCACTTGGCGTATCGCGCGGCGAAGATGAAACTCATTATTTAATAGCCAAGGTGCAGCCTTTGCTAATGGCGCGCTAGGCTTAAGACAGTGCTCATGAACGTGGGTAAGCCAAGGCAACATATCAGCAAGGTGTTGCCATGCTGGAACGGCGTTGGCGCGCCCGGTGGTAATTCCGTGAGGAAGTGTCTGATGAGGGTTGTTGGGCGTGGGTTGTTTATCATGAAGTGTTGGTGTCATTACATGCCCTGCCCTGGTCGTCTTAGCGTTTGAATATTATCTTGCGCTGCCATTTTAGGCTGCGCTTGGCGAACCAGTAATACCGGGACATCAAGGCGATGAATTAAATAATCTGCCACACTGCCAAGCAGCATATCGCCATGCCCACTTTTACCCGTGGCCGAGAGTACGACTAAATCGAGGGCGTGTTGATGAGTGGTCGTTAATAGCGCGCACCTCGCATCTGCACTGGGCAAAATATGCAGGCTCACTTGAATTTGCTCAGGCAAACGACTGCGCAGCTCATCTAAATAACGTTGCGCGGCTGCTTCATTGTGGCGATATAACTGCTCGCGTAAGCTGCTAGCGTGACCATTAAGGCGGTCGCGCTCAATCAAGTCACTATGAGGAGCGGCATGAATAATCAGTAACGTAGAGTGAGATTTAGCCGCCAAGCGCAGGCCCAGCGGCAAGGCACATTCGGCGCGACAAGAGCCATCAAGGGGGATAAGTAATCGCTCATAAGCGTGGCTAGGATTTAACATCGCTTGAGAAGGCACTAATAATACCGAAGCCTGGGCGCCCTCTACTACCCGGCGCGCCGTGTCACCAAGGCGCGCGTGCTGAGCGCCTCGACCCAGTACAATCAGCGTGGCGCCGTGCTCTTGTGACCAGCTAATAATGCTCTCGCCAGCGCGCCCCGCGACTATCACCGCCTCAGCACTCACTTCTTTAATATCACTTAGGCAGCGGTCTAAATACTCTAATTTATCGTAATGGTGCAGCGTCCATTCCACGGGATCCATGGGCTCTTGCGAGACACTCACTTCTAATACCTGTAACAGACTAAGGCGTGCAGAAAACGCCGTCGCTAAAGCGCAGGCATGCTGCAACACGGCCTCACTAGAAGCATCACCATTGACACAGGCCAATACATGATCAATTTGAGCGCAAGGTTTTGTTAAGTGGCACAGCGACGGGTGAGCGCCAAGCTCAGTATGAGACATAGTTTCTACCTCCTTGTAGCACAATGTTCTATTTTTATTCGCCATTAAGCATTGGCGAACCCTGCCGGGCCATCCTGGCACGCAGCAGTTATTAACCTAAAAAACGGATTAATCGCTTAACAAGTCAAGGGCTTGAAGATTGAGCATAGTCAGAAAAAACAAAGATGCGGCAATATTTGCAAGCTAAGGCGCATTTTTAAGACTCAGACCTTTAACAGACCATACTGCTAACCAGAAGAAGGGATAAAGAAGGATTAGTTAATAAAGCGCCTTGCATAACAAGGCGCTAAAAAAGAGCAGATAAAATTAGTGAGTAATGGTAGTCCCTAGTAGGCGCAAAAATTGCGCTAGCCACTCAGGGTGGCCTGGCCACGCCGGCGAAGTCACTAAGTTACCTTGGGTATGGGCTTTGCTTACATCCAGCTCCACGTACTGGCCACCCGCTAAACTAACATCGGGGCCACAGGCCGGATAGGCAGCGCACTCACGGTCTTTTAAAATACCCGCGGCAGCGAGTAATTGCGGGCCATGACACACAGCAGCGATGGGTTTATTGGCTTTATCAAAGGCTTTTACTAACTCCAGCACCCTGTCATTAAGGCGTAAATATTCAGGAGAGCGCCCGCCGGGTACCACTAGCGCATCGTAATCCTCGGCTTTCACGGTGGCAAAATCACAGTTGAGCACAAAGTTATGGCCCGGCTTTTCACTGTAAGTTTGATCCCCTTCAAAGTCGTGAATCGCAGTACGAACAAACTCCCCTGCTTTCTTATCAGGACACGCCGCATGCACCGTATGACCCACCATTTGCAGCGCTTGAAACGGCACCATCACTTCGTAATCTTCAACGTAATCGCCCACTAGCATCAGAATCTTTTTTGCAGCCATTTTATCGTCCTTAGATAAGCATCAAGAAAATTAAAGTGAAACTACTATAAATATTATTGTGCTTATCCAGCTTACATGGCGCAGCTTAAAGCGCAAACGGCGTGACCTGAAGGGCTATACTTCACTCACAGCGAGGATAATTTACAAAAGACGAGAGCCCTACAACCTCAAATAAAACACCATCAATTTAACCTTAGACAAAACTTAACACCACAAATTCTGTGTTATACCGATTAATGCATAGGTAATTAAGCAAAAGTGTGAGTATGTTAAAAGATACGCCTCCTTATTTAAGCTAAGGTGCAGCCTTTATCACCTGCCTCTCCTACCACTAGGAACTGACATTATGTCTAGCGTGTTTATTTTAATCGCCATTATCGCTTTTATCGTATTAGCGACGGCTAAATTTAAGCTACACCCCTTCATTACTCTATTATTAGCAGCGTTTTTATTGTCGTTTAGTAGTGGCTTACCCCTAGCCGATACCGCCAAAACTATTAGTGATGGCTTTGGCGGTATTTTAGGCTACATCGGCTTAGTAATTGTGCTGGGCACCATTATTGGCGTGATCTTAGAAAAAAGCGGCGCCGCCATCACCATGGCGGAAGCCGTGATAAAATTACTCGGGCCGCGTTTTCCCACGCTTACCGTGTCTATTATCGGTTATTTAGTGTCTATCCCGGTATTTTGTGACTCAGGCTACGTGATTTTAAACTCCCTTAAGCAGTCACTCGCTAATCGGATGAAGGTCTCCAGTGTGGCCATGAGTGTGGCGCTAGCAACGGGCTTATATGCCACTCATACTTTTGTGCCGCCGACTCCCGGCCCCATAGCGGCTGCGGGCAACTTAGGATTAGAGTCCAGCCTTGGTGTAGTGATTGGCGTAGGCTTATTGGTATCTGCGTTTGCGGCCGCCGCCGGCTTGCTTTGGGCAAATCGCTTTAAACATGAACAACCTGACGGCGAAGGCGCAGAAGAGCTAATAGAGCAAGCCGAAGCATTTGAGCAAATGAAACAGCGTTATGGGGTGTTGCCCAGCACCTTTAATGCCTTCGCGCCCATCTTTATTCCAATATTACTTATTTGCTTAGGCTCAGTGGCGAACTTTCCTGCCGCTCCTTTTGGTAAAGACACTGCCTATCAATTGCTTAACTTTTTGGGACAACCGTTAAATGCTTTATTAATTGGCTTGTTTTTATCTTTTAGCTTGCTTAAAGGTGCTAATAAGCTTGAACAATTTAGTGAGCATATTGCCAGTGGCTTAGTGTCTGCTGCGCCTATTTTATTAATCACAGGTGCCGGCGGAGCCTTTGGCGCTGTGATCAAGGCCACTGAGGTGGGCAGCTATTTAGGCATGACCTTATCGGGCTTAGGAGTAGGTATTTTTATGCCGTTTTTAGTATCAGCGGCACTAAAATCTGCCCAAGGCTCGTCTACCGTGGCACTAGTAACTACTTCCGCCTTAGTGGCGCCCATGTTAGGCGATATTGGCTTAGGCAGTGAAATGGGCCGAGTGCTTACCGTGATGGCCATAGGTGCCGGCGCCATGACAGTGTCTCATGCCAACGATAGCTTTTTCTGGGTGGTGACTCAGTTTAGTAAGATGAGTGTTCCACAAGCCTATCGGGCTCAAACTATGGCCACCTTAGTGCAAGGGGTGACCGCCATGGTAGTGGTTTATATCCTAACCTTAATTATGTTGTAGCCATGACCTTGATTAAGCCTAGAACATAAAATAATAACTTAAATATTGTTTAACTTATATTGTTTAACTAATATTATTTGACTAAAGAAATGCCAACATTGTGTTGGCTTTTCTTATTATAAAAATCAGATAAAACCTTCTGAACTTAGAGTTATAAATACCTCGAGCTGCTGTAAATTATTACTATTAACCAGCAAGCACCTAGCATTAGAGTAAGTCGTTATAGCATCATAATAACTTTAATTATTAATAGCTTGTCATCGCTCCTTATTTTACTCGACGGTAAGCAGTCTTTTATTCTTGAACTAGGCTTAATATTTATTTGGCTGTTATTCAGGTAAAATTTAGGGAGAACACATGAGCTTAAGGACGCTTAACTCTGCTCTTATTTCACTAAGTTGCGCATTTATCTTTAGTTTAGGAACTGCCTCAGCGGCCAGTCATCTCTATGATACTTCCCTAGCCGATACTCCTTGTAAGCTGGTTCCCCCTCAAGTAGTGGCAACTGCACTAGACTTGCCCCAAGACAAATTACAGCAATTAGATAGGGTAGCGCCGTTTTTCTTTTATGTACTAGAAGAAGGCGAACAGCACCTTCAACTGTCCGTTACTGTCTTCACTGATGATTCGGTTAATGCGGCAAAAAAAGACTTTAATAAGCTAACCGAAAACCGTACTGCAGCACCAACAGTCATACTGGGCGTGCCTCGGTATTTTCTAAAGCAAGACTCTGACTTTCAACACGCGACGGAGGTAAGCCGTTAATTTTACTGTTTGGTATAATAACCTGCTGCAACATTACGCCGTTTTGCCGATCTGCTCTAAAGCTTAAATATCACAGTGTCATCCTCAGGCGCCCAAGCTTTACGCTTTACCATCACTTGTTTAAATACGGGGTGCTCTAACCAATTTTGTAACCATTGCTGCAGCTTAGGGTAAGGCAGGCTATAAAATACCTCGCGATCCACATGAGCGAATTGGCGCACAAAGGGCATAATGGCAATATCAGCGAAACTTATGTGTGCGCCTAGCAAATAAGTGTGTTTAGCTAGCAAGTTTTCAAGTTGCTGCAAAAACACTTCGCCTTGTCGGCGATATTCTACTTGGCTAAATTCAGGATAACGCTCGGCATATTTATAGCGATTGAGGCTGTCTTTAAAATCAGTATCGTTGTATTCAACTAAGGCATTAGCACCAACTAAGTCTGTATTTAATAATCCTTGCGGATCTTGTTGGTTAAGCGCCCACTCTATTATTTCTATACTTTCTTCAATCACTCCTTGGGTGGAGCCGTCTGCATTAAGTAGCTCCAGCACCGGCACTGTGCCTTTAGGGCTAAGAGCTAGCATGGCGGGAGGCTTATTTTTTAGCACCACTTCTCGCAGCTCAACCTGTTGTTCGGCAAATAATAGCCCAAGGCGCGCGCGCATCGCATAAGGACAACGACGAAAAGAATATAAGCGCGGCAGTGTATTAGACATTATGGCTCCAAGCTAAGTGAACTAAGCCCGTCATTGTAGCCAAGTTACAAAAAAGGTCACACTTGGCTATTAGCTGTAACCTTTAGTTATCATCCTTAGCTGTGTCAGGATGGCGTAATAAGCTAACCTCCTCTCCATGCCGTCATACCGAGCTTGCCCCGGTATCTTTCTCTGATAAGCCTTGTAAAGCTGACAGCCTGACAAAATACTTAGTTCACTTACTGTGGCAACGGGGTTCAAGTCTTAGTAAAAAGGGAGCCGCAGCTCCCTTATTCCTTACTGACAGAGCTAAGCTACTTAATACCTACCTCGCGCTGCCGCTGGCGAATATAGGCAATAATTTCTTTGGCTTGCTCACGGCTCACCTTTGGCACCGCCGGCATATCACCAAAACGCCAATGGTGCGCCTGCACCCCATTAGCAATGGCGCGATAAAACGCCTCATCGCCATGATGGGACGGCTCATACACGACATGCAGAAATGGCGGCCCTTGGCGGGTGCCGGTTAAGTCACTGCCATGGCAGCTCGCACAATGCTCATCATAAGCAAGCTGACCTTGCTGATGTCGCGCATTCTGATTAGGTATTAATTGGCTGCCAATCAACACGGCAATGGCTAAGCCCGCCATAATGACAAACCAACGCTTGTTACTGGGTTTTTTAGCCATGCTTGTTCCTTTTACTTACTATCAAAAGTACTTATTATCAAAAGTTATCAATTTAGCTTGAGCGCCCCAGCTCGTTTAAGCGCGCCGTTTCTTTTCGTACCGCTCGCGGCGCGCCTAGTGCTAAACACAAGGCTCCTAATGAACAGATCGCCATTAGTAATACCAGCGGTAATAGGGAGTGGGTGCTTAAGGTGGTAGAAAAAGCACTAATACCGCCAGCCATACTAAACTGAGTCGCCCCTAATAAAGCGGCGGTGGTACCACCAAGGTGTGGGAAAAACTCCAAAGCATTAGCCATATTATTAGGCACAATAGAGCCCATAAAACCCACCGCTAACACAATGCTTGGCGCAATTAACCAATAAGGTGCGCCGCTCCAGGCCAGCGCCACTAACACGAGTAAGGCGATAAACTGCAAGATAACCGAGACTCGCAAAATGGAGACAGCTTCAAAGTGGCGTAACAAATAACGGTTAAAAATATTTAGGCTAGCCATGGCCACAATATTAGCGGCAAATAAAGCAGAAAAGAGCGTATTAGAGAGCGCAAACCATTCTTGGTAAATAAAAGAAGCATTAGTCACAAACACCAACATGGCACTAAAGCACAACGCCTGCAGCCCAATAAAGCGCATAGTAACGGTATGGCGTAACACTAAACCGTAATTGGTCACCAGCGTTGATAGCGGAGTATGAACCGGCGCTTTAGTAGGCAAGCGTTTAAATAAACTTACGCGCAATATTATGGCCAAAAATACCGCATAGCCGGCCAACAACAGATAAATGGTTGACCAATCCCCGACCGCCAGCATTAACACGCCAATGCTTGGCGCCGCCGCCGGCGCAATAAACATCACTAAGCCAATCAGGCCAAATAAGCGTGCCGCTGCTACGCCATGACACTGATCACGCACTATGGCCGGCACCGACACCGCACAAAAAGCACCGCCTATGCCTTGTAGTAAGCGCCACATCAGCATGTCATTTAAGTTACCAGATTGCGCTACCATTAATGCGGCCAGCGTAAACACTAATAAGCCACTCATTAAAACAATTTGGCGACCATAACGATCTGATAACGGGCCACCCACTAATTGCGCTAACCCTAAGGCAGCCACATAAATACTTAAGGTTAAGCCCACATCATTGTGCTCAACGCCAAGCGCTAAGGCAATCTCAGGAAACGCCGGCAGATAGGCATCCAGTGCTAGCGGGCCTAGCGCGACCGTCATGCCCAGTAAAATAGCCAATTGTAGTTGTGACACTTACCGCTCCTGTGGTTGTACAATATGGCTATTTAGCATGCGCCCCTTTATAAGAGCCGCACCTCAAAAAACCACTAACACCGACCAGTCTAGCGCGGTGGCATTATTAAATCAGCCCCTCCTTAAGTTGCAATCGGAGAAAAACCTAATATGAGTGCGTACGTTGGCATTCTAATATAATTAATAGCACTTAATACCATCTTGAAAAAAGCATGGCCATTAAAAAAAGGCTAGGAATGTGATGTATTCCTAGCCTAGGTATTTATTATATTATTTTATAAAATGACTTTCACTCTATTATTAATAGCAATAATAAAGGCCGATGCCATAGCCGATAGTAATATTGCCATCAAGGTTAAAGAGACACCTTCAAAGTGAGTCACTTCTCTTAGGAAGATCAAGACAAAGGCATGCACAAAATAAATAGCAGAGGAATAAAGCGCAATACTTTTGGTATTACCACTTACCTCTTTATTTTTAAACAAGATAAAAATTAACGGGCAAACAATAATTAAGCTTATAAAGTTATCAAAATCTCCTTCTCTATTAGGATTGTGATAATTTAGATAGGACTCAGTTACAAGCAGGGCTAGCCCTAAAAATGCACCAACGAGCACCACTTTTTCTGATATCATTTTATGCACAGAGTATTTGTTAACTAGATAGCCAATAGCAAAAAAAGGAAATGAAAATAATAAAAAGTTACGATGCATCCAGGTAGTATTAAATAACAGATCTAATAAGCCCCCTTGAAATACTCGATAATTACCCGTGTATTGTATAAACACACCAAGTATAAAGGTAGCTGCAATAATTAATATCATTAATTTTGTACTACTTTTTCTTAATATTAGCACTAACACGGCCGCCCCCATCATGCTGGAGATATACCACAAGTGGTGGTAGCCCACGATAAACTTCATTATTAGCTCTAAGATACCAGTTATGGATAAACCAGGATTAAAGGCCCAATAATAAGAATAAAATGCCATCCACACTATATATAATAGCGCCACTCTTTTAAACCATAACTGGGGTGAGCCATTTTTTAGAGTGGTGTAGAAGTAAAAGCCATTAATAATAAAAAAAATAGGCACGGCAATTCTAAAGAAACCATTTACAAATAGATATTCACCGAGCTCGCTTATTTCACTAAAAAAACCAGCATGTAAACCCACTACCATAAAAGCCATAACTAGCTTTAATACATCCAGCGATATGTTCCTACTCAAAATACATTACTCCAAACAGATAATACATAATGACCACTCCATTTGGTTTATTAGCCAAATCAAGCTTAAAGCGGCAAGCTTTCTATTATGCTGCTGGGCCATTAATCTGTTGCTTAGACCTTCCATGTCCTGCAATCAAAGGATAACGCCACCGCACTGGCTAATCGTTAGCCACTACTAACAACGAGACGGTCCCTGCTTCGTGCCTGTATTAGCTAATTAAGTTTTAAGCAAGCAGACTTGCGCTAATTAAAGGAATGAGTAAAGGCGGTGGTGAGTAATAAAAGAGCGTTTAATCTTTAAGTTAAGCCGACCTCGCGAGTGTTAAAACAATGAGAATGCGAATGTTTCCAAATAGCGAGTTTTAGATTATCAAGTTAACTACATGATTAGTATCAGCTTTTATTTGAGTGTGTCATGATTAGGCGCAAGACTTATTTGGCTCCTATCGTTCACGTACGCCACCCCGCGCCCACACTGGCGCGGGGTGAAAAATGCCAGACTAAAAATATTTTGTGAAAAATAGAAAATAACGAAGAAAATGGGCATTAAGAACAATGTTAAGATAAAAAAGCCGCCTGTGAGGCGGCACTATATAGGACAAAAAGTGTAAGTAAGCGCTACGGGCGCACAGCAGAAACTTCAATTTCAACTAGCCAGCCGGGGTTAGCGAGCGCCGCCACTTCCACAGCTGAGCGTACCGGCAAGTTAGCTTGCTCAGCAGTACCAAAAAACTGTGTATAGCCTTTCATAAAGCCATCAAAATCTACCTTGCCCTCTTGGGCTACCAAAAACACTTGCATGCGATAAACATCACTGAGGGTGAGATCCAGTGATGCCAGCGTTTTTTCAATCGCTTTAAGACTAGACACCGTCTGCTGCTCTAGGGTGCCATAGGCACGGATGCTATTCGCATCGGCGTTATCGTCAATAGCGATGGGCACTTGGCCACTTAAGTGCACCACAGTTTTATTGGCCGGTATTTCTACTGCCAATGAAATAGGAAAGTCTGAGTCAGGCAAGGCATGGCGTACTACTTCACTTGAGGCGGCCTTAACTTCCTCGGCTTGGCTTAGAGGGCTTAGCGCTACGCTCAGCGCCAGCGCGGATAAAGCAATGGGAATAGGTAATTTTTTCATTAACACTCCTTGATGTCAGAGATTGTCGCTTGCGCTCCTATTCTAGTCGATAGCAAGCCGCTCACTATAAAGAGTCCACTCACTCCTTATCTTTAATAAGCTAATCTAGTCAGCAATTACTTAGGGTACGTAGCAAGTTTTTATTTTTTAAGCCGACTAAACCATTGAAAATATAAACGACGCCAAAAGCTGTGTTACTCTACTGAGTCGGATTGCTTTTTTTATTAAAGTAATCATTTTTGCTTTGCTAACCCATAACGCTGACCGCCGATCGGAGGCCACTGGTGAATTCACTGAAAACGCTACCCTTGCTGCTATTTTGGCTGCTTTGTGCTCCTTTTATGAGCCTTGCCCATGCTGACACTTCTCCCCCCGCTGCGGGTGCTCCCTACGAAGCGTTAGTAGAAGTGCTAGAAAATGAACAAACCCGCCAGCAATTAATTGAACAACTGCAATTATTGGCCCAGCAACAAGGGGAACAAACCTCCCAAGATGCCAAAGAAGCAGTGCCAGTTGCGGAACACACCGCGACTCGCCCTTCTAAAACCAAACAATTAGCCGCCACGACACGCTTAATAGCCACCGACTTAGGCGCACAATTTCATAGTTTGGCCAATGTAACCCAAGCGATGTTTGTGGATGACAAAGACGCACTTAATAGCGACTTTGACAGTAAAGAATTTATGCATGCCAGCATCAACCTAGGCTTAGTAATTATCGCCACTTGGGTATTGTTTTGGTTACTACGCCGCTTAAGCATGCCGCTGTTTGCCAGATTAAGTCATTGGTCTCGCCATGGAAAAAGCAAAACGCCGGTGCTGCGCTTAGTCGTGGGCGTGGCGTTAGCGGCCTTAGTGGATGTAATTGCTATTGGTTTGGCTTATACGGCAGGCGGACTGATTGCGACCTTTATTATTGGCACTACCGGTGAGCTCACCACCCAAGGCTCGCTATTTTTAAATGCCTTTTTGGTGATTGAGTTACTAAAAGCAGGCTTGCGGGTGTTGTTTTCTTCTCGCTACGATGGGCTGCGCTTATTGCCTATTAATGCCAGTGAAGCGCGATATTGGAATCGCTGGTTTGCCTTATTAATTGGCTTAGTGGGCTATGGCGTATTAGTGGTGGAGCCTTTAGTTAACATTAATATGTCGGCGACCCTCGCTCAGGCCGTTAACACCTTAGTAATGGTGGTGGCGTATATTTATGCGGTGTTAGTGATCCTTAAAAACCGGGTGCGACTGCGCCGTGCTATTCGCTTACAAGCTGAAAAAAGCACTATGAATGCCAGTCAGTTTAGTTTGATCTTATTATCTCGTATTTGGCATTGGTTGGCGCTGGCCTACTTTAGTACAGTATTTGTACTCACCTTACTCAGCCCTGAGCTGGCCTTGCCCTTTGTCTTAATTGCCACGCTTAAAACCTTAGGGTTAATCGTGTTGGCTATTTTGCTGTCCACTTTAGTAAGCCAAACCATTGGTCGCCATATTCATTTATCGGATGAATTGCGGCGCAAACTCCCCTTGCTGGAGCCTCGCCTTAACAGCTATGTGCCGACGGCGCTGCGCTTTATTCGTGTATTAATCGTGAGCATGGCGGTGCTACTCATCTTGAATGCTTGGCATGTCGTAGACTTAACCGCTTGGTATGAGTCAGAAGCCGGCGGCAAATTGATGAGTAAAATCATTGCTGTGGCCATTATTTTAAGCATTTCCGCCATGGTATGGGTGGTATTAGCCAGCCTGATTGAGCATAAGCTTAACCCTGAAACCGGCACCGGCCAGCCCTCAGCTCGCACCCAAACCTTGCTGTTGTTGTTTCGCAATGCGCTGGCTATCACACTCGCGACCATGACCTTTATGATAGCGCTCTCCCAAATTGGTATTAATATTGGTCCCTTAATTGCCGGTGCTGGCGTGTTAGGTCTAGCCGTGGGGTTTGGTGCGCAAAAACTCGTACAAGACATTATTACGGGCATCTTTATTCAAATTGAAAATGCCATGAATACCGGCGATGTAGTGACCTTAGGTGGCATTACCGGGACTGCGGAGCGCTTAAGTATTCGCTCGGTAGGTATTCGCGACTTAAGCGGCACCTATCACATTATTCCATTTTCAAGTGTGGATACGGTGTCTAACTACATGCGCGGCTTTGGTTTTCATGTGGGTGAATACCGAGTGGCGTATCGGGAAAATATTGATGATGCCATTCAGCAACTGCAGCTGGCGTATGATGAGCTAGCGGCCAGCGAAGCCATGAAAAATGAAATTTTGGCGCCACTTGAAGTATCAGGTGTCGTCGCGCTTGCAGACAGCTCCGTTAATATTCGAGTGCGAATTAAGTCAACACCTGGCATGCAGTGGGCCGTGGGGCGTGCTTATAATCGCTTGGTTAAACAATACTTTGAACAAGCAAATATTGAGATCCCCTACCCTCACAGCCGCGTATATTTTGGTGAAGATAAAGCCGGACATGCGCCGGCGGCCAATTTACGGGTGATTGAGCAAAGCGTAGACAGTGCGCTGGCTCAACAACCAAAGCGCACTCAGGCTCCCCTTACCGTGAAGCTTAAAAATAACAGCGACACCGATGATGCGCCTAATGAAAAAGATGACAATTAACTCCTTATCTTTTGATTAATAAGATAACAGCCCCGCAGTGCGGGGCTTTTTTAGGTGCTAATTGTTATTAAGTGGTCTTAGTTAAAGGCTGAAAAATCCACACTAGGTAAGCACTCAAAGCCCGGCTTGGCAAACAGGTAACCCTGCATTAACTCTACTCCCGCCTCACGCAACCAATTATATTCGCCTAAACTTTCAATGCCCTCGGCAAGCGGTCGTACGTTTAAGTCCTTAAAAAGCTGTAAGCAATTTTTTACAATGGCTTGGCGCACCGGCAACACCTCAATATTACGGATAAGCTCCATATCGAGCTTAATAATATCGGTTTGAAAATCTGCTAATAAGTTTAAGCCAGAATAGCCTGAGCCAAAGTCATCGGTGGCGGTGGTAAAGCCCAACTCTTGGTAGTATTCCACTACCCGCTGAATATGTTTATTGTCTTCGAGTTTTTCCACTTCCGTAAACTCAAACATAATACGCTCGGTAGGAAACTGATGCTCTTTTGCCGCCGCAAGCGTGGTGCGAATACAGCGCTCTGGCTGATAGATGGCATTAGGCAAAAAATTAATGCTGAGCATAGTGGATAGCTTAAGCTTAGCGGCCAGAGCGATGGCTTTAACCCGACATAATTGATCAAATAAATAGCGATTTTCATCATTTACTTTGGCAATCACCGAATAAGCCGACTCTTGGTTTAGACCGCGCACCAGCGCTTCATAACCAAAAATCTCTTGGCGCTGGCAATTGATAATAGGTTGAAAAGCCATGGTAAAATCAAAATCTAATGTGCCTTGGTCGGCACAGTGGCTACAGACTAGTCGTGAACATGTATCTGGTTGGCCATACATATAACTCCCCTTATCGATTTAACGCGTATGCTGTAAAACACGAGTCCAACTCATGCCTTCTGTGAGGGCTCGCGTTGGCTAATTCTAACCTAAGTGCAAAACCGGACGTAAGAAAAACGCTAACACTTTTTTTAAACTGTGCTCAATCACGCTTATTAGCGCAACGCATAAACACCCTTTATCCGCTTGCTATTAGTTGAGCATAGCTTACTCAAAAGAGTCTTTAGTACTAAACTGGCGTTGTGACTTGCTCAGCTGCGCTAAGTTAGGTATTGATAACCCTTCACTTTAATACACTCACGCTAAGGAAAGCCTGTGTCTGCCACTGCTATCGCTCATCGCCCTTGGATTTTAACCGCCCTGATGTTGTTTATGATGTTGGCTGCCATGGATGTCACTATTGTCTCGACTGCGGTACCACAAATAGTGGCTGAGCTAGGGGACTTTTCTCTGTTTACTTGGGTATTTTCTATTTATTTATTAACCCAAACCGTGACTATTCCCGTCTATGGCAAGCTCGCCGACTTGTATGGCCGCAAACCCATTTTAATTACTGGCGCCAGCATTTTCTTAATAGGGTCAGTGGCCTGTGCATGGGCATGGGATATGCCCAGTCTAATTGTATTTAGAGGCTTACAAGGCTTAGGCGCCGGCGCCATTATGGCCACCGTCAATACGTTGGCTGGGGATTTATATAGCTTAGAAGAGCGCGGTAAAGTCCAAGGTTATTTATCGAGTGTATGGGGCATAGCTGCTATTTCTGGCCCCTTACTGGGCGGCACCTTTGTAGAATATGTAACTTGGCATTGGATATTTTTAGTAAATCTTCCTATTGGCGTGCTGGCCATTGGTTTGCTGGTGGCTTTTTTACATGAAGATGTGCTTAAAAAGCGCCATCACATTGATTATTTAGGTTCAATGGCGATTTTAGCAGGCGTGGGCAGTTTAATTTTTGCTCTCATGCAAGGCGGAACCGCTTGGGCGTGGAGCTCAAACGCCAGCCTTATCGCCTTTAGTGTGGCCGCATTATTATTAGCCTTTGCACTGTGGACCCAAACTCGTGCAAAAGAGCCCATCATGCCGGGCTGGCTGTGGCGAAACCCTGCATTAGTGGGCGCAAATTTAGCCATGATTGGCATGGGCTTTATTATTATGGTGCCAACTGCATATTTACCCACCTTTACTCAAGCTGTGTATGGCTTAAATGCCATTAGTGCCGGTCTGGTATTGGCGGCCATTAGTATTGGCTGGCCTAGCGCTTCTACGTTATCGGCTAAGTTATATTTGCGTATTGGCTATCGCAATACCGCCCTCATTGGCAGTGTCTTAATTTTGCTGGCCACTCTTGGTTTTTTAGCGTTGCCTTATCAAGCATCTATTTGGTTAATCGCCCTTGACCAAGTGCTATTAGGGGCAGGCTTTGGCTTATTATCGACGCCTTTATTAGTGGGCGCGCAGGCGTCAGTGGGCTGGCAACAAAGAGGTGTGGTCACAGGAGCAAACATGTTTTCACGCTTTTTAGGCCAAAGCTTAGGCATTGCGGTGTTTGGTACATTATTTAATGGTAATTTGGCGCATTTATTAGCCCAAGCACCGGCGCACTTAAAGGCGAGTTTACCCAAAGAAATAGACGAGGTAGTGATAAGTTTACAACAATCTGATCAAGTGGCTGAAGCGAGTCGTTATTTACGCCATAGCGTATTTGATGCTGTGTATGGTTTATATATTGGCTTAGCAGTGATGGCAATATTGGTATTAATTATTGTGGCTATTAGCCCTAGACAATTTAACCAACACCAATCAGAGCCCAAGCCTTTACGCACCTAATGTATAAAGCCTCTCCCCCATAAAGGGCAGAGGCTTATTTTAATAGCACAGAATTTAAGCTTAACCAACTGCTGAGGTATTAAGCTAGCTCACTAGCAAAGCCTTTTAAGCCGACCACGTGTACTTGTTCAACCTTGCCATGAACCTTGCGAATAAGTTTATAAGTGGTGCCTTTTTCTGGGCTGATATTTTCTGGCGCGGCAATTAATAGCTGCATATCTTGGCGCTCACACAGCTCAAACAGCGTGGCAATAGAGCGCGTATCAAGGCGGGCTGCTTCATCTAAAAATAATAATCGACAGGGTAAAATATCCCGAGAGCGTAAATGGCGTGACTCCTCTTCCCAGCTTTGTAGCACCATCAGCAAGATAGCTTGACCTGTGCCAATGGCTTCACCCGTAGAGAGCGCGCCACTTTCAGCGCGCAGCCAGCCATCACTGCCTCGTTGTACTTCAATGTCTAAGTCGAGGTAATTACGATAATCCAGCAAAGCTTGGCCCAGCACTTGGGGGCTGCGCTCACCTTGTTCTAGCTGCGGGTTTAAACGCTGAAACAACTTACCCATAGCTTCAGAAAAACTGAGATCTTTACTGGAAAATAAATCTTGGTGGCGCCCTTCTTTATCGCTCAGTGCATTTAATAAGCGCCCATAGTTATCACGAATATTGACATTTAAACGCACGCCCGCCACTAAGCCAAAGCGGATATTTTGTAAGCCCTGATTAAGTTGGCGGATCCGGTTTTGCTCGCGACGAATAATGGTATTAATTTTTGCCGCCACTTCATGAGAAGATAAAGATAATTGCCCCTCACGCTGTTGCAGCTCATCACTAAGTCGAGCCAGCTCCACTTCCATCTCTTCTAGCGCTTCTACTGGATCATCGGCACGAATAATATCGTGGCGAATACGCGCTTGTAAGTGGCGAAACACCAATACATAAAACTGTACTTTTTGTAGCGTATTATGCTGGCCTTCACTAAAGCGCAGCGCGTCTCTAAGCTCTTCATCTTGAGCAACCGCTAAGCGCAGCGCCCCCAGTGCTTTATCAGAGATAGAACGCAGCTCATCCGCTTCTAAATAGGCAAGCTCCGGCTTGGCAAGACAGCGCTCTACATCATTATCACGCGCTAAGCGCACCACTTGTGCCCAGTTGGCTTTATGATTAACCAGTGCTTTTCTAGCCGCAAAATAACCTTGGCCATCTTTACTTAGCCGCTGGCTGAGTGACTCAATTTCGCGTTTACATACTTGGCGCTGGGCATCAGTTTGGCTGCGACGACTACGGGTGTGCACTAAGTCATTTTCTCGCTCGCGCTTATTCGCTAATGCCTTTGCTTCCATATCATCCGCGAGCGTAATGCCCAGTGCGGTAAATTCTTCTTTAAACTCGCTGAGAGTTTGGTTGCGAGCATCAAAGCTACTCACTAGCGCAGTGCGCGCTTGTAGTGCATCGGTGAGGCGAGCGCTAAGTTGCTCTTGGCGAAGGTGCGCCTTGCGCCGCGCCTCCTCGGCTACCACCAGCTTGGTTTTTAAGCTGTCGTTCATAGCAAAGCTTTGATCGAGTAACTGCTGAGCATCGGCGTAAGCTAAATAGGGTAAGCGTGCGACTAACTGAGTCAGTGCATAAGTTTTATTACGCGCCGTAGTCAACGCTTCTTCTGCTGCTTGCACACTGTGTTGTAATTGCTCAAATTCACCTGGATCTTGGCGCAGTACTTGTACTTGCTCGGCTAAGCGCCCCAACGATTGGCCATGCTTGGCCATAAAGTCTCGCGCTTGAGCCAAGGCGTCCAGCTCGGCGCGAGCGGTGGCTAAGCGGGCTTCACACTCGGTATCTGTTAAGCACTCCGCCAGCGGTAATAAACGCTGCGCTACCTGATATTGATGACGTAGCTGCTCGCGCTTGGCCTGCCACTGATTAAGCTCAGCTTCAAGAGCGTTGATGCTGTCATCCACTTGGTGTTGCTGAGTACTGAGCTGTTCTAGCTCCCACTCAGGGTTATCGCCAAAGGCGGCTTGCATATCTTGGCTAACAAACTCACTGAGCTGATGATACAAACGGCTTTGCTTTTGCTGGGTAAAGGAAAACTCGGCGTAGTGGGCATTACACGTGTCTAGTTCAAGATTAAGCTGGGCAATTTTAGCCTCTCGAGCAGCGCGCCCAAATAAGGGCTCGCTAGTAAAGCGGGAATAGCGCAGTTGGCGCTCACCATTTTTTACCCAAATCGCATTATCTAGCTCAGTGACTTGAAGCACATCTTCATCAAAAGCATCGGGGTTGCCCTGAATGAGATAGACATCTTGCGGACAAGACTCAAGCAGTTGTAATTGTGCCAATGCTGCCTGCGGATCTGCCACTACTATGCCACTGCGTGCCGGTCCATACAGCGCTTCATAAAAAGGCGCATCTTCAACGCTAATGTCATCGTAAACATCGGCTAATAAAGTCCCGCCTAATTGTTCGCATAAAGCAAGCAGGCGCGGGTCGGCATCACTGCCACCTTGCAGCGCGCGAATTTGTAACTCAAGTTGTTGTTTGTTTTGTAAAGCGGCTTGCTTAGCTTGCTCACTGCTGTGCTCGGCGCGCAGTGCTTGTTGCATGGCCGCCGTCACTTCACTGGCATCGCTTAAGGGTAGTGTCGATAATTCACGTAACCGAGTCAGTTGCTGCCGCGCCTTATGCCAAACGGGGGCGTGCGCACGAAGGCGCGCCACCTCTGGTGCAATTTGGCTACGCTGTGCCTGAGATTGGCGCAGCTGATCGCCACATTCGCCTAATTGCGCTTCCAGCTCACTGCGCTGTTCATCTAACTCTGCGAGCAGGCTCTCCAGCTCATCAGTATTGACAACTTGGCAGCCTAATTGCGCCAATTCTGCTTGTAGGGCTTGCGCTTTATGGCGTTTTTCAAGTTGTTGCTCTGCTTGCTGATAGAGCTGGTGAATAGGGGTTTCGCGCGCTAATAACGCTTGATATTCTCGCCCCTGCTCAAGCAATTGATTAGCGCGCATAAACGCTTGGCTACGAGACGCACTGGCATCTATGCTGGTTAATAATTCAAGGGCATGATCGTAGTGCGCCCGTGCCGCTTTTGCTAAAGATAATTGTTGGCGCTGAGCTAACACTTGCTGCGTTAGGGTGTGCTCAGCAGCTACATGGGCTTGTTCTTGTTGCGCTGCGTTCTCAGGCGTTAAATCAGCTAAGTCACAGATAATTTTAGCGTCTTCAAGAGCGGTGCACGCTTGGCGATATTGAATGGCTCGTGTTTGTTGGGTGTCTAGCGCTTGTTGGTAATCGGCAAGCTGACTTTTTAAGCTATCCACTTCTTCATCACACCTCAGCTTGTTTGCCACCACACTGTCGTGCTCATCTTGCAACTCAGCTAAGGTTTCTTGTTGGATCGCCAGCTTTTCACTGAGCTCTGATAATTCATCTTCATAGCTGTCAATTTTTTCATGCAGCTTAACGCCATTTAACACTCGAGAAAGATGCTCAGAGGCCATGTCGAGCTCTTGAGTTAACATGCGCTCACGTGCGCCTAATTGCTCGAGTTCATCGGCTAAATAAATGAGGCGCGCTCTTTCTTCTGCTAAAATTTTTCGCTCATGGCTGAGCGCCTTGCGTGCCGCCAGTGCTTGCTCTGATAAGTGCTGTTTTTGTGATTGGTTACGCACATAATCGGCAGCCACATAGTGAGTAGTTTCAGTAATAAGTTGGCGAAAGACATCACGCTGGCGCTGAGTTTCACGAATGGCTTCTAAGGTGCGCCGATTTTCAAAAATGGCCGCTTCCATGTCATTAAATGCTTGGCGAATACCGGCATTTTCTGGCAATAAATAATCTTTTAGGCTGCGACTAATGGTACTGGAAATACCGCCATATAAAGAGGCTTCAATTAAGCGATAAAACTTTACTCTGTCTCGTTGGTCTTTGAGTTTACGCGGCGTCACACCCACCTCAAATAAGAAATTATGATAATCAGAGACGGTAGTAAAGCGAGTAAATTGTAAGTCACAACTTATGGCGGCCGCTTTTAATTCATGGAGGGAGCGCACTTGGCCACGGCCATCTTCTAACTTGGCTAACAATAATTCCGTGGGCTTAAAACTGGCCAAATTAGCCTCGTTAGCGCGCAGACTAAAGGCGCTAAGATTCACTTTATTATCCCGATTCGCCACCTGCTCAAGGTGGACGCCAAACCAAATCCGCTCTCCTTGCGAGCCATTGATCTCGATCAATGAATAGCAGTGACCACGCTGTAATTTGCCATATAAGCCTTTATCTCGGCTGCCCGATTGACTGCCCGCTTCGGTGGTATTACGAAAATGCAATAAGCTTAAGTCGGGAATTAAGGCGGCAATAAAGGCGGCCATGGTGGTGGACTTACCGGCGCCATTACCGCCAGACAGCGTGGTGACTAAGCTATCTAGCTCAAAGGTACGGGCAAAAAAACCATTCCAGTTCACCATGGTCAACGAATGAAATTTATTGCGCATTAAGTCGGGTGCAGCCGTGGCCTGCTCGGCGCGTAGGGGCGCGGTCTGCTCATTAGCACTAAAAATATTGGCTTGATTATTCATCACTCACGCTCCTGCTCGGCTTGCTCACCGTCAAGTGGATCCGTTAACGCTAATTCAGTGGACTCTGACTCTACGGCTTCGCCGTTTTGGATCATGCGCAGTTGTAGCGCCCGCGGATCTTCATCGGTTCGCACATCCGCTGCAAAGCGAAACACGGCCTCGGTAATACGAAACTTATCTTGGCTCCCCACGCTGGTGACCATGCCAATGCGCTTTAAACGGCGAATAGCGCTTTTAAGGCGCTCTTGCAGTTTGCGCCTATCTAAATCACTGCCGCCAGCACGCTGGTTTACCATGCGTAATAAGGCCGTTTCATTGGCCAGATTCAACACTTCTTCTTGTAAGTCGAGTAGGGAAAAAACGCCCTCATTCACTAAGCGGTCGGGGCTTAAATACAAATAGCACAACACCTTTCCTACCAGCATTTCTAGCTCAGATAAAATAGAGGTGCTGATGTCGCTATTAGTGCGCGGGCGCAGATAATAAAATCCCTCAGGCGCACGCACTAGCTCAACTTGATAACGCTGATAAAAAGCCTCTAGCTCTGGATAATATTCTTGTAGTAAAGAATGAGCTTCTAGCTCATCGGCACTAATATGGCGGCCAATACGCAGTTGATTATCTAGTGCTGGAAATAACGGATTAGCGATGGCCTCGGCCAAGCGCGGCGCGAGTGCGAACTCAGTATTGGTCGATAACATGTGCTTGTACCTTGGCCCCATGGGCGTTAATGGTTTGCCACTCTGGCTGGGCGGCGCCTAAATATTCGGCGTTGGCGTGGCCAAGCTTCACCGCTTCATCGATCAGCAGCCGGGCAATATCAAAGTGTTGGTAATGAGGAAAATCAGCTAAATAGTCTTTTAGCACCTGGCCCAAGTCCAGTGGTTGACTGGCATCGGCAAAATATTGCAAATGCTCGCGAATGCGCCCTGACAATTCAGCGCTCACATCCAGTAATTCGTGATATTCAAGCTCACTGGGTAGCTCGCCGGTCACTTCTTCTGCATAGGCGGCTAATGTCTCTGCCCGCAGCTCTAGTAAAGGGGCAGAGGCGGCAATGCGTAATTGCCAATTATGCTGAGAAAATTGGCGAATCGACTCGCGTAAACGCTGGCTAAAGGCGCGGTTTTTATCCATGTCGATGGCGGTACGAATAAAGCGGTGTACGTGTAAGTCATAGCGCGACCATAACTCAATACATTGACTGCCCCATAAAATAATGGCGTCTAAGCGCGCTTGCAGTTGCTGACATAACGGCGCTAATGCCTGCCCTCGCGCATCATCATGCAGTTGTTCTTCAATTTTTAATAAGCTCAGTTGCAAGCCATGCCCAGCTTTGTCGAGCGTGTCTTGTAACTCACGCAAGGTCTGACCGGTTTCTCGTAATAACTGCTCACAGGCATGAATGGCTTCATGCCAATCTTTATTTAATAGCGCACCGATATTGGCTTTAACTGCATTTTGCTGTTCATCCATGGCGCGCTGGGTGTCATCGATGCGCGCTAATTGCTCGGCTACTGAATAAGTTAAGCGCCCTGCTACTTCTTGTTGCCATTGTTCAGCACTGGGTTGGCTGGCCATGGTGGTGGCGATTTTTTCTAAATCTAGGCTAATTTGCTCCAGCTGCAGTGATAACTTAATTTGGCTAACATCACGCTGGGTAACAAAAAAATCTACTATGCCCATCCCTAAGCGGGTGAGCCGATAGCGACTTTCTTCCTCTCCCGCTTGCCCTTGAAAACGACTGAGTAATCGCTGACTCACCAGATCATTAATGGCATTATTAGCTCGGCTAATTAGCGTTTCCGCGACTTGGTTAAAACCTTGGCTGACAAAGCGAAAGGCGTGCTGTAAGTCAGTCTCAGATAGTTGTGGCTGCTCGCTATGTTGACTAAAAATCTCAATGGCAAGCAATAATGCCAACCGCTCGGGGGCAAGCTCAGCTGACATTGCTCTTCTTTTACCCAGCCGATCCAATCTGGCAGGGTGCGGGACACGTCTGTCATGTGTTGCTCTCTTTCTCTTTTAGCGGTGAGCCGGGCACTGTCTTTTTTGCCACTAAATGCAGGTAGCGCCCTAAATGCATAAAAGGCGCTTGCTTGGCATGGGCTAATTCCATGGCTATCACTTCATCGGCTTGTTCTAGGCGAATGTGCTTGGCCACCATATAATCGTGAAATACCCGCACGCCACTGCAGTCAGTTATAACAAGCCCCAGGGCACCTAGCCAGTCATTCACTTGCTGTGGGCGACAGGGCCAGTTAGGAGTGAGTTTTTGGCGTCGCTTTTTGACTAAATCAGCGTAGACGTAATCAAAATGCCCCATAACTAAGCTGTGATACATAAGGCCGTCGCGGTTATAAAACATTAATGATAAATGGCCGTTTTCCACCAGCAAGGCGGCTAAACAGGCGAGTAATTGCGCTTGCTGCTCCACCCACTCCAACACCGCGTGGCATAAAATAATATCAAACTGACCAAGCTCAGCTACTTTTAAATCTTGAATGGGACCATGAATAAAAGAAAACTGCTTAAGTAACCCCTTGTCACTCACCTGCTGGTGCGCTAACTCCAGCATATCTGCGGATAAGTCACACAACACCACCTCATGACCTAATGCGGCCAAGTCTTGCGATAACGGGCCAAAGCCACCGCCGGCGTCTAAAATACGCAACTTTTTATGGGCTGGAAGGCTCGCCAACAGCGCCTTAAGATCGCGCTCTACTACCGCAAGGCGAATGCGCCCTTTAGTGGTGCCATAGATATTGCGGGCAAAGACTGCCGCTCGGCCATCGAAGTTAGTATTAAGTTTGGAAGTGGTGTGCACGGCTATTTCTTAACGACTCAGGGGCCGCTATTCTGTCACACTCTATAAACATAAAAAATGAGTGCAGGCGTAGGAATGGTTTTTTTGGCAAAAAAATGGCTGGGAACGGGCTTATTGCCGCTGCCCTTATTGTTAATAGTAGCGTTATTAGGCGCGGTGTTTTTCTTTTTTAAAGCTAAGCGCACGGGCCTCACACTCATGACCCTCGCTGCGATGAGTGTGTGTTTACTCTCTACCCGCCCGGTGGCCAATGCCTTAATTCGCCCTCTTGAGAGCACTTATCCTCCTTATTTAGTGACGCCAGACTCCCAAGCCATACAAGATATTATTGTACTGGGCGCCGCCCAAGTAGCGAACACTAACTTGCCGCTATTAAGTCAGTTAGGGAATGCGGGATTAGCGCGCATTAGTGAGGGTATTTACTTAGCGCTCGCTTTTCCAGAGGCGCGTTTAATTGTGAGCGGCTATGCCGGTGGCGAGGGGCGCAGCAGTGCCGAGCTTTATAGTGCAGTGGCCCAGCAATTTGGTATAGCGCCTGAGCGCATAATGGCGCTGCCTAAGCCCAAAGATACCGCTGAAGAAGCGGTAGCAATCGCACCATTAATTAATAATCGCCGTGCGTTATTAGTTACTTCCGCTAGCCATATGCCGCGCAGCATGAGCTTATTTAACGCCCAAGGTGCGCATCCCATCGCCGCTCCTGTTGGTCATTTAGCCAAAGAAAGTAACGCCACCTTGCCCCTGTATACCTATTTGCCCAGTAGCCATTATCTAGCCCGAAGTGAAACGGCTTGGCATGAGTATTTAGGACTGTTATGGCAACAACTTAAACCCAGTGCCGAGCGCCCGGTGCCAAGCTCTTAGCAAGCATTAAACAAAACACGAGCAGACGGAGGTAAATATTATCGCTAACGCCAGCTCAAGACTGAGCCTACACCGATGGGGATGGCCTTGCTTGAGGCCAGCCCCTATAATGCCTCCATTTTATGCACAGGGAACAAGACATGACACAGAACACACGCCAAACCTTAGTGATGGGTAATTGGAAGCTAAATGGTAGTAAAACCATGGTAGCTGAGCTGATTAAAGCGTTAAAAGTGCCTGCCACCGAATGCCCCACGGTCGCCGTTGCCATTTGTCCGCCTGTGTTATTTTTAGGCCAAGCACAAACGCTATTAGCTGACAGTGCCATTATTTTGGGCGCACAAGATGCCAGCTTAAATACCGAAGGCGCCTATACCGGCGAAAACTCGGCCCGCATGTACAGCGAGTTTGATGTGCAATATGTGTTAGTGGGCCACAGTGAGCGGCGCACTCTTCATCAAGAAGATGATGCCTTAGTAGCCGAAAAATTTGCCGTTATTCAACAAGCGGGCTTAACGCCAGTATTATGCATTGGCGAAACCAATGAGCAGTTTGAAGCTAAAGAAACCCAAGCCGTGGTTGAGCGCCAGCTTCAGGCGGTCATCGATAAATGTGGCATTACCGCTTTGAATAAAGCGGTGATTGCTTATGAGCCAGTGTGGGCCATTGGCACCGGTAAAACCGCCACCCCCGAGATAGCACAGCAAGTGCATGCCGATATTCGCGCTTTTTTAGCTAACAGTGATGCTGAAATTGCGAACAAGGTGCAAATTCTTTATGGCGGCTCCGTTAAAGGCGCCAGTGCCGCTGGCTTATTTGCTATGCCCGACATCGACGGTGCACTAGTGGGCGGTGCCGCCTTAAATGCAGACGAATTCGCCGCTATTATTCAAGCGGGTGCTTAATTTTTAGCCACTCTCACGCAGGCGCTGAGTGTTAACAGCGCCGTCGTCTAAGCTTGAGTTATAAATTAGTCTTCATTCATTCTTACAATAAGAGAGCAGCCATGATTAAACGCATTGGCGTATTAACCAGTGGTGGCGATGCGCCTGGCATGAACGCGGCGATCCGCGCCGTGGTGCGAGCCGGCTTACACCATAAACTGGAAGTATTTGGTATTCAAAATGGCTATAAAGGCTTATTTAATAACGAAATACGCCCCCTTGATCGCTATTCGGTATCAGATGTCATTACCCGTGGCGGGACTTTTTTAGGCTCGGCGCGCTTTCCTGAGTTTAAAGAAGAAAGTGTGCGCCAAACAGCGGTGGAAAATCTTAAACACCATGGCATTGATGCCCTAGTGGTAATAGGGGGCGATGGCTCTTATATGGGCGCCATGAGCCTCACTGAGCTTGGCTTTCCTTGTATTGGCATTCCTTGCACTATAGATAACGACATTGCCGGCACAGATTTTACCATTGGTTTTGATACGGCACTGAATGTGGCAGTAGAGGCCATTGATCGACTGCGTGATACCTGTAGCTCGCATAATCGTATTTCGGTGGTGGAAATTATGGGCCGCCACTGTGGAGATCTGACTTCGTCAGCCGCCGTGGCAGGGGGTGCCGAATACGTGATAGTGCCGGAGGTCCCCTACGATCAAGGCGAGCTTATTGGGCAAATTTTTGAAGGGGTGGCTAAGGGTAAAAAACATGCCATCGTCGCCATTTGTGAAAATATGTGCGATGCCAATCGTCTGGCCTATGATATTCAAGCCGCGACTGGGCGTGACACTCGCGCCACTATTTTAGGGCATATTCAACGTGGCGGTACCCCTACGGCCGTGGATCGAATTATAGCCAGTCGCATGGGTGCTCGCGCAGTAGAGTTATTATTAGAAGGCTATGGTGGGCGCTGTGTGGGCTTACAAAGTAATGCCATTGTGCATCACGATATCATTGACTGTATTAAGCACTTAAAGCGCCCCTTTAATGAAGAGCTGTATCAGCTTTCGAATGTCTTGTTCTAGAAAAAATTTGTAAAAAAGCGCGGCTTTTTAATCGGTAAACCGTAATATGCATTTTAAATACCACTTACTTGCGCTAGATCACATTTTTTATTTAATGGCTTCACTATACTGGCTTCAGTTCAAGACCAAGCGTTAAGTCAGTCATAGGAGATAAAGATGAGCGGATGTTGTGGTGGTTGCGGCGGCGAACATACTCGCCAAGAAGAAGAACGTGCAGCAGCTGAAGCTGAAGCACAAGCTGAACAACAAACGCAGGCCCAATAATCATTAAGCCTAGCGTCTGTCACTTAGTTGGCCGTTATTAATTAGTCTGTCAGTTAAATTAAAACAGTGAACAATTACAAAACGTGAGGCTCATCCCTCGCGTTTTGTCGTTTTTGGCAAAGCCAATGGCTTAAGTCCTAAGGGTGACTACTGCTCGCTGCCCTGCTGTTGTTAACACTGTGAACATTATGTTAATCAATAGCTTAACTTACGTCATTGCTGGCTTTTTTAATCCCTACAGCCGGTTATCAAGACGGATGTGCCATTGTGAAATGCGCCATAAAGTCCGATAATGACCGCTGTCATTTTAAATCGCCGAGTGATCATGTCTGAATACTTGTTGCTATTTGTCGGCACCGTGCTGGTCAACAACTTCGTATTAGTGAAGTTTTTAGGCTTATGCCCCTTTATGGGCGTGTCCGGCAAGTTAGAAACCGCCATCGGAATGGGGATGGCCACTACCTTCGTGCTTACGCTCGCAGCCGCCTGCTCTTATCTGGTAAACCAATATATTTTATTGCCCCTTGAGCTCACTTATCTGCGCACTTTATCTTTTATTTTAGTGATTGCGGTGGTGGTGCAGTTCACTGAAATGGTGGTGCATAAAACCAGCCCCACGCTTTATCGCCTGCTCGGTATTTTCTTACCACTGATCACCACCAACTGTGCGGTGCTTGGTGTGGCCCTGCTCAATATCAATGAGCAGCATAACTTTATGCAAAGCTTGATTTATGGCTTTGGCGCCGCCTTAGGCTTTTCCTTAGTGCTGGTGTTATTTGCCGCTATGCGTGAGCGACTTGCCGGCGCCGATGTGCCCGCGCCCTTTAAAGGTGCGGCGCTGGCCATGATCACCGCCGGCCTAATGTCTCTGGCCTTTATGGGCTTTACCGGCTTGGTGAAGTTGTAATGAGTAATATCTTAATCGCCATTGCCGTATTGGCGCTATTGGCGCTCATTTTTGGCTTAATTTTAGGCTTTGCCGCTATTAAATTTAAGGTGGAGTCAGATCCTATCGTTGAACAGCTTGATGAGCTGTTACCACAAACTCAATGTGGGCAATGCGGATATCCAGGCTGTCGGCCCTATGCCCAAGCGGTCGCGGATGGCGATGACATTAATAAATGCGTGCCGGGTGGCGATGCCACTATGCGAAAAATTGCCGACTTAATGGGCGTTGAGCCGCAGGCCATGGGCGCCGAAGCCGCAGCTCCGGAAAAGCGGGTGGCCTTTATCCATGAAGACATGTGCATTGGCTGCACAAAATGCATTGCCGCCTGTCCGGTCGATGCCATAGTGGGGGCCACTAAAGCGCTGCACACTGTGATTGTCGATGAATGCACAGGCTGCGATTTATGTGTGGATCCCTGCCCTACCGATTGTATCGAAATGGTGCCCATTAGTGTGACCACAGATAACTGGAAATGGCAGCTCCAACCCATTGATATCAAGCAGGTAGATTAACATGGCGTGGTTAGAAAATTTAAAAGCGGGCCAGTTGCACACCTTTCATGGCGGTATCCATCCGCCACAGCGCAAGGCGCCTGCTAATCTCACGCCCATTAGTGACGCTGGCCTACCTGAGGAATTAGTACTACAAGTACGTCAACACATAGGCCAAGCCGCGCAAATACAAGTCACTGTTGGCGAACAGGTACTTAAAGGTCAAACCTTAAGTGAGTCGCTTAATCCGATGATGGTAGCCGTTCACGCACCGACTTCGGGCACGATTGTAGCGATTGAAGACCGCCCCTTATGCCATCCCTCTGGTTTAAGTGGTTTATGCATAGTGCTAAAACCTGATGGCCAAGATACCTGGCGCGAGCGTTTTCCTGTTAGCGACTATAGCTTGCTTGAACCTCAAGCTTTGCTAGCACGCATTCATCAAGCGGGCATCACAGGTTTAGGCGGCGCCGGCTTTCCTACCCATGTGAAACTTGCAGCCAGCCAAGTGGCAAGCCACGCTAAAGATAAACCGACGCGCCAGCAGCCCATAGAAACTTTAATTATTAACGGCGTAGAGTGTGAGCCCTATATCAGTGCCGATGATCGCCTCATGCGCGAGCACTCGCCAGAAATTTTGCAGGGCGTGGATATCTTGCGCCATATTGTAAAACCAACGCTCACCATCATCGCCGTTGAAGATAATAAGCCTGAAGCCATTGCCGCCCTAAAAGCCGCTAACAGCGATGACAACTTGCTTATTGTGGCCGTACCCACCAAGTACCCCTCTGGCGGACAAAAACAATTAATTGAAATACTGACCGGCTTACAAGTCCCCCATAAAGGTTTGTCGTCAGACTTAGGCATCGTGATGCTAAACGTCGGCACCGTGTTTGCCGTACAACAAGCCATTATTGAAGATGAGCCCTTGATCCGCCGTGTGGTCACTATGGCGGGTAATACCTTTGAACATCCAGGTAATGCCTGGGTGTATATAGGTACGCCTATTCGTTATTTGCTAACACGTTATGGCCTTAAGCCCGAGCCTGAGCAGCGCATTATTATTGGCGGACCCATGATGGGCTTTACTCTACACACCGCCCAAGCGCCCATTATTAAAGGCTGTAACTGCATTTTAGCGCCGTCAATGGTGGAGCTATCACCGCCTGTGGATGAAATGGCCTGCATTCGCTGTAGTAAATGTGCCGATGCTTGCCCGGTGAGTTTATTACCCCAGCAGCTCTACTGGTATGCGCGCAGCGAAGAGCATGAAAAGCTGGAAAGCCATAATTTATTTGACTGTATTGAGTGCGGCGCCTGTGCTTATGTCTGCCCCAGTAATATTCCACTGGTGCAATATTATCGGGTCGCAAAAGCCGATATTCGCCAAGCTCACCAAGAAGCTGAGCAAGCGGAGCGCGCTAAGGAGCGCTTTGAAGCTCGCCAAGCCCGTTTAAACTTAGAAAAAGAAGAGCGCCAAGCGCGCCAAGCTAAAGCTGCCGCCGAGCGCAAGGCGCGCATGGCAGAACAAACCGCTAAAACCGGTGAAGATCCGGTGGCCGCCGCCCTCGCCCGAGTCAAAGCTCGCCAAGCCGCCGAGACGCCACCAGAAGATATGGCCGCCGCGCGCGCCGCGCGTAAAGAAGAAGCCAGGCGCAATCGCGCGCTAAAAGCGGCACAAGGCTCAGCTATGACTGGCGATGAAGCCGCCGCTAGCGATGCGCCCCAAGCTGCGGGGAAAAATCCGGCCGTCGCCGCCGCCATTGCCCGCGCCAAGGCGCGTAAAGCAGCCCAAACCGAGCCCGACACTCAGCAGGCTGAGTTAGAAAACCCAGGCTCTGAGTCAAGCACTCGCCATAATTCAGACAGTAAAAAAGCCGCCATTCAAGCCGCCGTTGCACGCGCTAAAGCGCGCAAGGCAGCGCAAGCTGAGCCCTTAGACGCCGCTCACCTTAAGCAAAGCAGTGGCGAACAAGACGCAGCGCAGCCCGCGCTAGATCAAGCGCCAGCGCGCAAAAAACAAGTGGATCATAAAAAAGCGGCCATTAAAGCGGCCGTGGCTCGGGCTAAAGCAAAACAAGAAGCCGAATTAAAAGCCGCCATGGCCGCGCTTAACTCGCCGGCGCAAACTAAGCCTGAAAAAGAGGTCACCGCCACGCTCACCCCAACAGACAGTGGGCAGCCAAGTACCGATAAACAAGCCGCCATTAAAGCGGCCGTTGCTCGTGCTAAAGCGAAAAAACTAGCCCAAGCATCCGCAGCCGAGCACGTTGAACCCACGCCAGCCGATAAGCCTACACAAAACAGTGAGTCCACAGATGCCGCGGCTAACAAACAAGCCGCCATTAAAGCTGCCGTTGCTCGTGCTAAAGCGAAAAAACTAGCCCAAGCCCCCGCAGCCGAGCACGTTGAACCCCCGCCAGCCGATGAGCCTACACAAACCAGTGAGTCCACAGATGCCGCGGCTAACAAACAAGCCGCCATTAAGGCGGCAGTGGCACGCGCTAAAGCCCGTAAGGCAGCCCAGCAGTCTAGCCCCACCTCAGATAAAGAAGAGCAGTCATAATGGCGTTTACAGTTAGCAGCTCCCCACACGATCGTATTCCTTTAGATACGCCCACGCTGATGCGCCGCGTGTGTTATTGCTTATTGCCAGGTATCGCTGCGCAGTGGTGGTTTTTTGGCTCAGGCAGCTTAGTGCAAATCTTATTAGCTGTGCTCACCGCCTATGGCGCAGAAGCCTTAGTGTTAAAACTGCGCGCGCGAAGCTTGCATCCGCTTACCGATAATTCAGCGCTGTTAAGTGCTTTATTAATTGGCATTGCAGTACCGCCACTAGCTCCTTGGTGGTTGGTGGTGATTGGTACCGGCTTTGCCATTATTGTGGCAAAACAGCTTTATGGCGGCATAGGTCAAAATTTATTTAACCCTGCTATGGTCGCTTATGTCTTACTGTTAGTGTCTTTCCCAGTACAAATGACGAGCTGGTTACCGCCGCTGGAGTTACAACCTTACCCGGTAAGTATGGCCGATAGTGTATCCGCTATTTTCACCGGTTTTACGCTCGATGGCTTTAGTCCTCATCAGTTACGAGAGCTGGCCGATGGCACTACCTTAGCCACTCCGCTCGACACCCTAAAAACTGGCTTTACCCAAGGTAATACCGCCAATGAAATCTTAGCCAATCCGATTTTTGCCGGCCTGGCGGGCATGGGTTGGCAGTGGGTTAACTTGGCTTACTTAGCCGGTGGCTTGCTTATGCTAAGACTGCGCCTGATCAGCTGGACAATTCCGCTAGCTATCTTATTAAGCCTATTTGTAGCCAGTTTAGTGGGCTTTTTAATGGCCCCCGATGGGACTGCTGGCCCTACGCTGCACTTGTTATCGGGAGCCACTATGTTGGGGGCATTTTTTATTGCCACCGACCCAGTCTCTGCCGCCACTACATTTAAAGGCCGCTTAGTGTATGGCGCTTTAATTGGCTTATTAATTTATCTTATTCGCACTTTTGGTGGTTATCCCGATGCCATCGCTTTTGCCGTGCTGTTAGCCAACCTTTGTGTGCCCATGATTGATGCGCTGACTAAACCCACTACCTATGGAGCCGCGCGCTAATGCTAGAGATGATGCGTAAAAATGCCCTCACGCTCGCCATCTTTGCGCTGGTGTGCACGGCGGTGGTCGCTCTCACGCACCGCTTAACGCAAGGCACCATTATAGAGCAAGAGCAGGCGCAATTACTGCGGGTGTTGGATGAGCTCTTGCCAGAAAGCAACCATGATGAGCCCTTATTCGCCCACTGTGTGATGGTCACTAACCCACAGTTTTTGGGCAGCAAACAAGCACTGCCGGTTTTTACCGCAGTTAAGGGCGGCGAAGCTCAAGGCTATGCAATTGAAGCCATAGCGCCTGATGGCTATAGCGGCGATATTAAGTTAATTGTGGGTGTCAAAACCGATGGCACTCTTAATGGCGTACGCGTACTCACGCATAATGAAACGCCAGGGCTTGGTGATAAAATTGAGCTTAAACGCTCACCGTGGATTTTAAGCTTTAATGGTAAGTCCATGACCGATGAAAAAGATACCCGCTGGGCGGTGCGTAACGACGGCGGTCAGTTTGATGCTTTTACCGGCGCGACTATTACTCCCAGAGCGGTAGTAAAAGCGGTGCGTAAAGTGTTGTTATTAGTGCAACAACATCCCGAACTCTTAACCCAAGCGCCAGCTTGTGGAGACAGTTTATGAACGAACAATATAAAGACCTCATGCGCCAAGGGCTGTGGAGCAATAACCCAGCGCTAGTACAAATTTTAGGCTTGTGCCCAGTGTTGGCCGTTACCAGTACCGTGACCAACGCCATGGGGTTAGGATTGGCGACGCTATTAGTATTAGTGTGCTCTAATACCAGCGTATCGTTGGTGCGAAAATGGGTGCCGAATGAAATACGTATTCCCATTTATGTCATGATTATTGCCAGCCTCGTTACCTGCGTACAGTTACTTATGAACGCTTATACTTACGGCGTATATCAATCACTGGGGATTTTTATTCCGCTTATTGTGACCAATTGCGTCATTATTGGCCGAGCCGAGGCTTTTGCCTCTAAAAATAGCGCCCCCTTAGCGGCACTGGATGGCTTAATGATGGGCCTAGGTTTTACCTGTGTATTATTAGTATTAGGTGGCCTTCGCGAGCTTTTAGGCCAAGGTACCCTATTTGATGGTGCCGAATTATTACTAGGCGAGTGGGCCACTGTGCTACGTATGGATATTTTGCATTTAGATAATGGCTTTTTACTGGCCATTTTGCCACCCGGCGCCTTTATTGGCCTAGGGTTATTAGTGGCCAGCAAAAACTGGCTAGACACTAAATTAGCTGCTAAAGTAGCGCCCCCAGCTAAAACTGAAGTCACCCGAGCACGCGTTACCTCTTTATAAAGTAGAAGCTACATTATGAATAAAGATAAGCGGCGCCAAATTTTAGAGCGGCTGCGAGAAAATAATCCTAACCCCACTACTGAGCTTAATTTTGCTAATCCGTTTGAGTTATTGATTGCGGTTTTGCTCTCGGCACAAGCGACCGATGTTAGTGTAAATAAAGCCACCATAGGTTTATTTGCCGCCGGCCCTACACCCGCAGCCATGCTAGCTTTGGGTGTGGATGGTGTAAAAGAGCACATTAAAACCATTGGCTTATTTAATACTAAAGCGGTTAATGTCATTAAAACCTGCGCCATGTTAGTTGAGCTACATAACAGTGTGGTACCAGAAAGCCGTGAAGCATTAGAAGCATTGCCCGGTGTTGGCAGAAAAACAGCAAACGTGGTGCTTAATACCGCCTTTGGCTGGCCTACCATTGCCGTAGATACTCATATATTTAGAGTGGCTAATCGCACCGGCTTTGCTAAAGGTAAAACCGTCGATCAGGTTGAACAAGGCTTATTAAAGTGGGTACCGGCTGAGTTTAAGCTCGATGTCCATCATTGGTTTATTTTACATGGCCGCTACACCTGCATTGCCCGCAAACCTCGTTGTGGCTCTTGTATTATCGAAGACTTATGCGAATTTAAAGAAAAAACAGAAATTTAATAACAGACGGTAAAAACCACTCTTACCGTCAGGACGACGGCCCCAACAAAAAACACCACTTTTGTCGTCGTACCGAGCTGGCCTCGGTAGCTTGCTATTAGCAATAATCCTTAAAAGCAGATCCTGACGTTCGTCAGGATGACGGCAGCAACAAAAAACACCGCTCTTGTCGTCATACCGAGCTTGCCTTGGTAGCTTGCTATTAGCAATAATCCTTAAAAGCAGATCCTGACGTTCGCCATGATGACGGACTCAACAAAAAACACCGCTCTTGTCGTCATACCGAGCTTGCCTTGGTATCTCGCTGTTAGCACTAAAGCCTAAAAGCAGATCCTGACGTGCGCCATGATGACGGACTCAACAAAAAACACCGCTCTTGTCGTCATACCGAGCTTGCCTCGGTATCTCGCATTAATACTTAAGCCCTAAAAGCAGATCCTGACGTTCGTCAGGATGACGGCAGCAACAAAAAACACCGCTCTTGTCGTCATACCGAGCTTGCCTCGGTATCTCGCTGTTAGCACTAAGCCCTAACACAAGAGCCTGATGTAAGCTAGGATGGCGGCATAAATAAAAACACCCCAGTACTTTGCAGCACTGGGGTGTTTATTCGCTCGTATTTAAAAGAATATCACGCGCGGTATCGCTTAATTACAAATCGCGATTACGGTCTTCAAACTCTTTAATTTGTTTTTCAGCTTCGTCTTTACTTACGCCGTAGGCTTCTTGAATACGCCCTGATAATTCTTGGCGCTTGCCTGAAATTTGATCCAGCTGGTCGTCAGTTAATTTGCCCCACTGTGTTTTTACCTTACCTTTAAATTGTTTCCAATTACCTTCTGCAATATCCCAATTCATAATAAGATCCTCAGGTTAGGTTACACATAGTTTCAGATGAAAAGTGTTTATAATAAATGCCAACAAGAATAATTAATTATTTAATGCTTCTTGTTACTGACGGCATGAATAAGACTACCCTAGCTAAAAACATATTGCCAACATCTGTATAACAACTCGGACTTATTCTGTCGCAGCTCAAAATGCTATACTGGCGATGCCATGCTCAATGCTTAAGAAAATAAGCCTTGTTATCCGAATTTAGTTGTTCATTTTAAAAGGAAGATTAAGTATGCGAATTTTGCACACTATGTTGCGCGTAGGTCACCTTGATAAATCGATTGCTTTTTATACCGACGTTATGGGTATGAAATTATTACGCACCAGCGAAAATGCGGAGTACCAATATACGCTCGCCTTTGTTGGCTATGGCAAAGAAGAAGATGAAGCGGTATTAGAGCTCACCTATAACTGGGATACCGACAGCTACGATCAAGGCACCGCTTATGGCCATATCGCTATTGAAGCCGACGATATTTACGCCATGTGTGAACAAATCCGCGCCGCCGGCGGCAAAGTCGTGCGTGAGCCAGGCCCAGTGAAGGGCGGCAGTACTGTGATTGCCTTTGTAGAAGATCCAGACGGCTATAAAATTGAGCTGATCGCTAAAGCCGATGCCGGTAAAGGCTTAGGAGAATAAAAAAAGCCGTACGTTTTATGCCACACGCTGTAGGCAAAAAGAGGGCTGTTCTTCTCTTTAACTTACGGCGTACCAGGTTAAACGTACGGCTGCGCTCTGTTAGCGCGAGGGCAAGATCACATCTTCAAATAAGGCATCACGCTCTTCTGCGGTTTTAAGCGCAATGGCGTTATCTACCCGCTCCCGAGTCAAGTGCGGAGCAAAGCGCTCCATAAAATCATACATGTAGCTGCGTAAAAAAGTGCCTTTGCGAAAGCCTATCTTAGTGGTGCTAGAAGAAAACAAATGGCTAGCATCAATCGCGACTAAGTCTGAGTCTTGAATAGGATCTATAGCCATGCTGGCCAGCACGCCAATGCCGGTCCCTAAACGAACATAAGTTTTAATAACATCGGCATCGGTGGCAGTAAACACCACTTTTGGCTCAAAACCGGCTTTATTAAAGGCAATATCTAGCTCAGAGCGCCCAGTAAAACCAAATACATAAGTCACGAGCGAATAATGGGCGATATCGGCAATCCCGGGTTTTTCAATTTCCGCCAGCGGGTGCCCTTTAGGCACTAAGATACAGCGATTCCAGTGATAACAAGGCAGCATGATTAAGTCTTGATATAAGTGCATCGCTTCAGTGGCAATCGCAAAATCTGAGGCCCCTTTTGCTACTGACTCACTAATTTGCGTCGGTGTGCCTTGGTGCATATGTAAAGAAACTTTGGGATAGCGCTTAATAAAACCCTGTATCACTTGCGGCAATGCATAGCGAGCTTGAGTGTGCGTGGTAGAGATATTAAGAGAGCCTTGGTCGGGATGAGTATGCTGGCTGGCTACGGCTTTAATACTTTCCACTTTGCCCAAAATCTCATTAGAGATGCGAATAATATCTACACCCGCTGGAGTAACGCGCGTTAAGTGTTTGCCGCTACGCTCAAACACCTGTATACCCAGCTCATCTTCTAGCATACGCACCTGCTTACTAATACCGGGTTGTGAGGTATATAAGCTTTCGGCGGTGGCTGACACATTTAGATTATGATTGGCAACTTCAACAATATAGCGCAACTGCTGCAATTTCATTCGGCATCTCACTTTAGGGTGGCATCTTCTCGTCCATACTAGCAGAACCAATAATTTATCTCAGGGCGAGTCCGTAATAACTATAAGTTATATGAGACATGGGGGTAAGATCAAGAAATGAGCATTTAATGCTCTGCAAATTAGCTAAAGACCCGCGTCTGGGGTAACATTTATTTTTTATCTTTCACTCCAACTGAGTCGCCCTTATATGACGCTAACCCTGATCCTCATAGCCATAGGCGCCCTGCTGTTTCTGGTGATTATTTACAATATTGTGCAGCAATATTGGCAAAAACAAGAAGCAGAAAAACGTAATGCCTTGTTTAAGCATAAAAATATCATTAATGAGACCGAAGAGTTACTGCAAAACGCAGGCAACTTGCCTTATAGCCAAGCGCTAGTGCATGCGCTGTATCAACGAATTTTGCATAGTTTGCAAGAAATGCTGCGCCAAGAGCCAAAAAACAGCCAAATTAAAAGTCGCATTACCAGCATTGAACATCAGCTGCAGCAAGTAAAAGATAATTATCAAAAAGAACAAGCCACGCTTAAAGCGCCAGAGTCGGATCAGCACGCCATTCAAATGTTACAAATTATTAAACGATTGCGCTTAGTGATCCGTGGCGAGCACAGTAGGGGTAAGCTGGGGAATGCCACTTTTGTGGCAGAAGACCGGCGCCTTGAGCATATTCGCTTAAAAATTAATTTAATTAACTTAGCAAAGCGCTCCGGCTTAGCCATGGCCAATAAAGATAACCACACCGCGCGCCAAATGCTTAAAAAAGGCCTAAACGTCCTTGAGCAAATTCCAGACAAAGACGAACAGCTAAAAAGCATAGAAAATAGCATGCAAACCAAATTAGCCGAGCTCACTTCTAAGCTAAAAAAAGTAGAGCAAGAACAATTAGCGCGCGAAGAAGAAAATGAAAAATCAGAGTTGGATCAGCTGTTTGAACCTAAGAAAAAATGGTAGCTAGCAACATAGAAGAGGTGCTGGGTAAGCTGGCGCCTTTTTTAGGCCATCTTGAACAAGGCATGCTAGAACATGGCCTTTCGCTACGCCTAGGTCCTATGGATCACATTTGTTACCGGGCAGCGACAACTCAAGAATATTTAGAACTAAGAGCACGGTTAATGATGTTTGGCGAAGTATTAGTAGAGGGCATGATAGGTCAACGCCCTATTATTACTTATCGCTTACACCACGCCATTCCCAGTGCCTTTGGCCCTATAAGGTGTCTAGAGCTTGCTGCTCCAAAAGCGGGGAAACGGCATCTTGCCGGTCTTGAGCATGGAGAAATAGTAGTACTAAGCCTTGAGCAATTACTACTCGACTACCCTTGGGTGCCTTTTAATTGCAGTGCACTCCATAGCTCTCATCCCGAGCTCACTTTATCTCTAGCGCCTTATCAAATTAAATTTCATTGCCAAAGCTTAGCCGACACCATAGCGATAGAAATTGCTCTGCAACAAGTGGTCCCCGTCCCTACAGATTATTTTGCTTAAACAATTAGCGCCCTGCATCTAGCGAGCTTAATAGAGGCTATAAACACTATTTCTTCAGTAAAAATAAGTCTTTATCTACCTATTTTTGTGCATATTATCGCTATTTTTTCGTATAGCTCGTGGTTCAATCGTGCTTAATTTTTTAATTATTATTTTTAACTGAGCGCGGGACAATTTTATTAACCCCTAGCTCACAAGCATTTAAACCACTGTCCTTTGGTTAACCAATAAACGCAGCGTTAAGCCAGCCGTGATTATTAATATCAATAAACTACCTAGCATCACCCCCGTTAAGCCCAGCCAGTTCCAAAAGGGATAAAGATATAAGCCGCCAAGGCTGGCACCTAAATAATAAAATACCAAATATAAAGCAGAGGCTAAGGCGCGGTGCTCATTGACACTGCGGCCAATCCAACTACTGGCACAGGCATGGGCTAAGAAAAAAGCAAAGCTATCAATTAAGAGCGTCACTAAAATAAAGGGCAATGTGGGGCGTAATAAGCCTAAATTACCCATCGCAAACAGCGCAATGGCCGCCAGTAAAGTCTGACATAATCCAAAACGAGTGATTAGCCAACCACTCACACTGGACGCTAAAGTACCGGTTAAATAAGTTAGAAATAATAAACCTAAAGCACTGCTGGCTAATTGAATGGGCGGTGCCGATAAATAAAAAGCCACATAACTGTATTGGTTTAAAAACACCATAAAGTTTAGGCCGCCAATTAAATAAATAGGCCACAATTGAGGGTTTTTAAGGTGCTGCAATAACGCACTTACGCCTTGTCCTTTTTCGCTGGCGTAAAAGTATTGTGAAGCGGGCAACCACTTTAATACGCCTAACCACAACAGCGCACTCACCATGCCTAGTACTAAAAAAGGGCTTTGCCAGTGCCCTCCCCACTGGGCTACTAAGCCACCTAATACCCTGCCCGCTATGCCACCCAAAGAATTGGCGGCAATATAGATACCTATACTGGTTACCAGTGCTTTGGGTGTTAACTCTTCGCTCATATAAGCAATGGCAGTAGCTGGCAAGCCGGCCAAGAAAAAGCCTTGAATGCCGCGCGCCACTAATAAAGGAGTAAAGTGAGTAAGTTGTGAAATAAGTAAACTTAATATAATAGAGGCCAGTAAACAGCCCAGCATTACCGGCCTTCTACCCCAACTATCTGCCACCCTTGCCCAAAATAATAAGCCTAGCGCTAAGCCCAGTGTGGCAATGGATAATACCCAAGAGGCTGATAAGGGAGAAACGGCCATGCTGTTTGCCATGAGTGGCAATAAGGGCTGAGCCATATATAAGTTGATAAATACCAGCATGGAGCCTAAGCCTAATGCCAGTGTGGCGCGCCACCATAATTTAGTTTTAAGCTCTATCATGGCGCACCTAGCAACGGGAGAGATAGAATGACTCTGGCCTGAAGTCAGCTATAAATAAAAAACCTACCACTGATTAAAATAATAACAAAAATTGCTGACCATAAGGCAGCGTCAGCTCTCATTATTGCAAGAAGCGAAGCGACCACTACTCGCACTGATAGAGTTAATATCCCTTCATGCTAACCAAGGCGCTTAATCTGTTATAATCGCGCCCTCACTTTTTTTGGTTGCTTCTTTTTAATGACGGCTCGCCTTATTTTAGCTCCCATGGAGGGGGTATTAGATCACCTAATGCGTGATTTACTTACCCGTATCAATCCCTTTGACTTATGTGTCACCGAGTTTATTCGGGTGGTAGATATGCGCTTGCCGCCACGGGTATTTTATCGGTTATGTCCCGAGCTACATAGCGGCTGTACCACACCTAATGGCACGCCGGTGCGCATTCAATTACTGGGCCAAGATGAACACTGGCTGGCAGAAAACGCCATTCAAGCTTGTGAATTAGGCGCCAATGGCATTGATCTTAACTTTGGTTGCCCCGCTAAAACCGTGAATAAAAGCCGTGGCGGCGCCTCTTTGTTAGCCGATAGCGAGCAATTATATCGCATTGGCAAGGCAGTGCGCGATGCCGTGCCCGCCCACTTGCCGGTGAGTGCCAAAATTCGCTTAGGCTTAGAAGACCGCGAAAGCTACCTAGAAAATAGCCAAGCCTTGGCTGAGGCCGGTATTAATGAGCTAGCCGTACATGCGCGCAGCAAAAAAGACGGTTATCGCCCGCCGGCGTATTGGCCCATGGTGGCTAACATTCGCGCTGCACTTAGCATACCGGTAGTGATTAACGGTGAGATTTGGAATAGCGAGCACGCCAAACAAGCCAAAGCGCAAAGTCAGTGCAGTGATGTGATGCTCGGGCGCGGTGCGCTAGCGCTGCCTAATTTAGCGGCCACCATTAAAGATAATATCGCGCCCATGAACTGGTATGAGGTGGTGGCATTATTATTAGATTACTCTTCTCAAGAAATCGCCGGCGATAAAGGCGAATATTATCCTAATCGTATTAAGCAGTGGTTAAGCTATTTAAAAATTCAATATCCCGAAGCTAACACGCTTTTTAGGGAAATTCGCACCCTAACGCACACAGACGACATTCGTCGCACACTGGCTGCTCTTTGATGTACGTCATGCTGCAATGCACCAAGGCTGCCTATAATGAGGTCCTTTTTTAGCTGATAGGGAACATTATGAGCAGCATACTAGAGTCTCAACTGGAAGAGCGCCTAGGAGCAGAAGTGTCCCAGCAAAGACAAGCGTTTTTGCAGGCTGTGCAGGCGTTAGATAGTGAATTAGCAAGGCAGCTTACCCTCTTATCTCCCGACGAGTGGGCCGACCAAGGCGCGCTGTATGCATGGCCGCAGCTGCAGCCTTATATTAAACAATTAAAAAAAGTAGATGCGGCTTTGTGCCAACAGCAACTAGGCCTTTATGGCCTGTGCAGTGATTGCGAAGTAGAGCTCAGTCGTGAGCTGTTATTTCAAGACCCCTGTCGCCAACGCTGTAGCCTTTGCCACAGTAAGTTTTTAAATAGCCAGCCTGCGAGCTGGAAGCTTTAACTCCTTCGGAGAGCGGTAAGCGTTCAGCTCTAAGCTGTCAGATAAAGATATTTTTGCCACGGAATACACGGAAGAACACGGAAAAAATAGAAATAACATCGAAAACAGAATTTTGATTGGTAAGGGCCTAGGTTATCGTCATCCTGACGAAGGTCAGGATCTTAGATTTTCAGTTGGCGAGTCCTCTTCGCTCTTCACTTAAGTGGGCGTGCTACAAAATCCAGAACCGTGCCGAAATGAACAGGGATTGGGGATTGGGGATTGGGGATTGGGGAAGGATAGCGCCGAGCTAAACCAAAACATAGCCCTGCGGTCAGCGGTCAGATAAAAATAAAGATATTTTTTGCCACGGAATACACGGAAAAATAGAGATAAGATCGAAAAGAGAATTTAATGGGTAAATAGTCGTCATCAGCAAACGTATTCGTCATCCTGACGAAAGTCAGGATCTTAGGTTTTCAGTTGGCTAGCTCTGTTCACTTAAATGAGCGCAACTAAAACCTATTAATATTTTTGCCACGCCTCTTGGTTAGATAGTCACGGAAGAACACGGAAAAAGAAGAATAAGATCGAAGATAAAATTTGCTATGTAAATAGTCGTCATCAGCAAACGTGGTCGTCATCCTGACGAAAGTCAGGATCTCGTTTTAGAGTCAGTTTTTCCTAATCACCCATCCCTATTCCCCATTCACTAGCACCATCTCTAGCATTCTTTAATGGGTTTAGACTGAGCTGCAATGCAAGCGCCACCAGCCCGCCTCTTCACTTTTTACCTTCACTAACGAGCCCATTCAGCTGGGCGCCGGGCGCTCGGTGCTGGGCGCTTTCTTAACCAATAAAAAAGCCGGCTTGCGCCGGCTTTATGCTTCATTACTCATACTTAATTAATATTAAGCTAGCTTAGAAGTTGTACTGAATACCAACGCCGTACAGGTCGTCTTTACCTTTAACTTCGTTGATCACGTATTCTGCATACACTTTAGTCTTAGGCGTGAACGCATAACGCGCAGCTAAGGTATATTCGTCTATTTTTAAATTAGATTCACGTGCTGCTGCATCAACGTCTGCATTACGGGCACTTTGGTTGGCGTAGTTAGCCAGCAAGGTCCACTCTTGAACTGTGTATGCGGCTTGCAGCTCCCAGAAGCGTGCGCCACCGTCAGCAACGCCAACGTACTTAACATCACGCTCGCCGTACAGACCAGCAAAGTAGAAGCCATCTACTGTGTAATGTGCGCCTAAGCCCCACTCAGTGGACTTATCTGCGTTAGGGAAGTTAAGGTTTGAAGAAGAAGGACCTGCAAATAAGTTCTGATTTTTATCTTGGCTGTAAGACGCAACAAAGCCCAAGTTATTTGGCAGGGTGTAGCCCGCTGATAAACCTAAACGGTTGTTTTCGTTGTTGGCGTTAGAAGCTGCATCTTTACGATCGTCGTTGAATGAGTAAGAAGCACGTAAATCAACACCGTTTTCGGCATAAGCTAAACGTACTTGGTCATCAACACGGTTATAACCACCGGCCTTAGTTACTTCACCACCAAAGATATCGAAGGTGTCGGTCAGGTCAGTTAACTGAGCGCGGGCTGCTTCGCTCTTACCGAAGGTCAGGTCGGTAGTATCCATGAAACGGAAACCTAACCATGCATAACGAGTGTCGATTTCGTTGTCGTTGTCTTTACTTTCTGCATCGAAGTTAGCTTCGTATTTACCGATTAAGGCAGTAGCATCGTCCAGTGCGTATTTAACGTTAACACCTAAACGCGCTTGGCCTTCGCCGCCGAAGCTTTCGCGATCATTAGCGTTAGGGGCGTCTTTATAAGCTAAACCACCAGCGTGGTACTGCAGACGACCGTACAGGTCTACTTTTGAGCCATCTTCAGCGGAATAAATTTCCACGGCACCCGCAGAAGTTGCGAACAGTGCAGGAATGGTCAGAGCTAAAATTGTTTTTTTCATTTTTATATGCCTACTGTGATTAAACACTAAGTCTTTATTTTCCCTGTGTTAGCAACGTCTTGCGTTACTACGAACTGCAGACTATCACCGCCATTTAACGCTTGCAAGAAATCGAAATGAACTTTTAATGACAAACACAGTCTGGCAACGCAATAAATTTAAGTTCCACTACTGGCTATTTACTCAGCCATTAACTGGCATAACGAGGCCAAGCCATTATACTGTCAGGCTTTGCGGTGCTTTATTAAAATGCGAATTTAATAAAAAACGTTTAAATTTTGTTTAAATTAATAAATGCTAATTTTGTTGTTGACTTGGTAAACTCACGCCTTGATCACAATTTTCATGCCTGTTATTGGCCTTATTTAGCCCTACATTATGCCCAAATCCACAGCCGAATCTGGTGAATACGCCACTTTAGTGCGCGAAAATTATCGCCGCTTAAGTAAAGCCTTGCCCAATTTTACCCCCAGACGGGAGCAAAATTACTTAGTGGCTGAAATGAGTAAGGTGTTATCGGGGCGCTACGATGCAGGGCGGCGAATTTTGGTGGCCGAGGCCGGCACGGGCATTGGTAAGTCGTTGGCGTATTTGCAGGCAGGCATTCCATGGGCGCGCATGCAGCAAAAAACCTTAGTGATCTCTACTGCCACCCTAGCTTTACAAGAGCAACTTATAGAAAAAGACTTACCGCTATTTCACCCGCACTGTAAGCCCAGCTTTAGTTTTGCCTTAGCCAAAGGTCGTGCTCGCTATTGCTGTGCGCGGCGCTTATATGACTTACAAGCGGGCGTCGCCCAAACTGAATTATTTACACCAGATGCGCCTTTATTAATGGCCGCCCCCTTAACAGAAGCTCAGCTCAAACAAGTCAGTGAACTGTGGCAAGCCTATGCTAAAGGCGACTGGCTAGGCGATAGAGACAGTTGGCCTACACCCATTGCGCCCAGTCTTTGGCAACACATAGAAGCGCAGCGCCACAGCTGCCAGCCGATGTTAGGCCATCAACAGTGTCCGTTTCATCAAGCGCGCGCTGCGTTAGAAAAAGCCGATGTCATTGTCGTTAACCATGCCCTGTTACTAGCAGACTTAAGTATGGGCGGTGGCTTTGTATTACCAGAGCCGGAGCAGTGTGTGTATGTGCTAGATGAAGCCCATCATCTTGCTAGTGTGGCGCGCGAGCAAGGCTCAGCACGGCTGGCTTTACGCCACCTTATCCGCTCCCTTGAGCAATTTAATAAGTGGCAAGGGAAATTAAATGATCTATTAGGCAGTGACGGCCAAGCCGCCATTGGCAAATTACAGCATGGTTTGGCTCAGCTCATTCCCAGTCTTAATGACTTATATCGCCAGTTAGTCTCGGCATTGCAAAAAGGGGAGCTTAAACCTGATGAGCAAGGCTGTTTGCGCTTTAGTACCGGTGACTTGCCTTGCGCCTTGGATGAGCCGCTATTGCGCTTAAAAGAAGACAGCCAGATTTTTTGTCGAACACTGGGGCCCATTAATAGCCAGCTGGCCGAGCAACTTAAAATAAATCCCAGTAAAGCGGCGACCATAGAAGCGGCACTGGCCATGATAAGCTTACAGTTATTGCAAGCCGAGCAAGTATACGATGGCGCCAGCTTATTACTCAAACCGACCTTAGAAAAACACACGCCGCCGGCGCGGTGGTTAGAGCTAGATAGTAAAGATGCCAAAGAACTGGTGTTGTGTGTAACGCCTTTAGCCGTCGGTCATTTATTAGAAGCTTGGTGTTGGTCGCGAGCAGCGGCAGTAGTAATGGTGTCGGCTACCCTTACCGCATTAAATGACTTTAGCTATTTTAGGCGCAGCGTAGGCTTGCGCCTTGATGATGGCAGCCATTATGTGCGCCTTAACTCGCCTTTTAATTATCAAAACAGCGCCTTAATTATTCCACCGCTAGAGTGTGAGCCCAGTCATGGCGACTTTAATGACTTATTAGTAACTCACATTGCACAATGGTTAGATGAGCAAGCGGCAAGCTTAGTATTATTTTCTTCTTATCGACAAATGAATGAGGTGGCCAAGGCGCTGCGCGCTAAGGGGCAGTCATTATTAGTGCAAGGTGAAGCCAGTCGCCACGCCTTATTAGTGCTGCACAAGCAAAAGTGCGATGCCAAACAGCCCAGCGTGCTATTTGGTACCGGCAGTTTTGCGGAAGGCTTAGACTTACCCGGTATTTATTTAACCAATTTAATTATTACTAAGTTGCCCTTTGCCGTCCCTACCTCGCCGGTAGAAGAAGCCATGGCCGAGTGGATCAACCAAACCGGCGGTAATGCGTTTATGCAACTTGCGCTGCCTGAAGCGTCGCGTAAATTGATCCAAGCTTGTGGTCGATTGCTGCGCAGTGAAAGCGATACTGGGCGTATTGTGTTATTAGATAAGCGCTTAGTCAGCAAGCGCTATGGCGCTGCCCTCCTTCAAGCGCTGCCCCCTTTTACCTTAGATATTGCGCAGCAATAGACGATTTTTAGTTGATTATGAATGCTTGACTGGACGTTATTTACAAACTTCTATTTACAACTCCCTCGGCTCGCTATTTAATCCTAGATAACACTTATTTACGCTGCCATTTACGCATCCTAGTAAAGTGGTAGTGGTTAATTACTTTATGGCTAAGGAGCCCAGTGTAATGAAAACATCGTTAACCCTTATCGCCGTGGGTCTGTTGTCTTTTGGTGCTCATGCCGCCAGCATAGAAACGCCTAAGCCTTATCAATTATTACTTGTAGATGGTGAAAAAACCAAACACAGCGTCTTAAGCTCAGTACACTCTGCCCAAGTCGGCGCGGGTAAACATCAGTTTGTGTTGGAGTATGTAGAAGATTACTCCACTCGCCAAAACATTCGCGTAATGGAAGGCGATCCTGTCATTATTAACGTAGTAACAGATGCCGATACAGAGTTAGCGCTGCAATATCAAAAACCGGCCAGCTATCAGCAAGCTAAAGAGTTTTTGCGAGATCAAGCCAGCCAAGTGACAGTGATCGATAAGCGCACTAACCAAGCAGTCGATGCCGAGATCTTTACTATTCACCGCCCTGCCGGCTTAGATTTAACCCGCGGTATTCAAGATTATTTAAAAGAAAATAATAAAGCCTTTAGTGGTCGCACCGATGCCGCCGTAGCAGCGGCCCAAGCGAAATATGGCGCCGCCCCCGTAGATGCAGATGCGCTGGATATGTTAAAGCACTGGTGGGATAAAGCCGATAAAGACACCCAGCGTGCCTTTCAAATTTGGGCAATTCAACAGCAATAATAACTAAGCCATAAGCTCTGCATGAGTTAACTGTCATACCGGACTGGATCCGGTATCTCACACATATAGCATCTGACCTTAACAGATCCTGACTTTCGTCAGGATGACGGGGTAAGAGGTCAGGATTAGGAGTTAACTGTCATACCGGACTAGTTCCGGTATCTCACACATATAGCATCTGACCTTAACAGATCCTGACTTTCGCCAAGATGACAGAGTAATAAACCGTCATACCGGGCTAGACCCGGTATCTCACACATACAGCATCTAGCCTAACAGATCCTGACTTTCGTCAGGATGACGGGGTAATAAGCAGTCATACCGGACTGGATCCGGTATCTCCCGCATACAGTATCTAGCCTAATAGATCCTGACTTTCGTCAGGATGACGGGGTAATAAGCAGTCATACCGGACTGGATCCGGTATCTCCCGCATACAGTATCTAGCCTAACAGATCCTGACTTTCGTCAGGATGACGGGGTAAGAGGTCAGGATTAGGAGTTAACCGTCATACCGGGCCAGACCCGGTATCTCACACATATAGCATCTGACCTTAACAGATCCTGACTTTCGTCAGGATGACGGGGTAATAAGCAGTCATACCGGACTGGATCCGGTATCTCCTATATACAGTATCTAGCCTAACAGATCCTGACTTTCGTCAGGATGACAGAGTAATAAACCGTCATACCGGACTGGATCCGGTACCTCACACATATAGCATCTGACCTTAACAGATCCTGACTTTCGTCAGGATGACAGAGTAATAAACCGTCATACCGGACTGGATCCGGTATCTCCCACATACAGCATCTAGCCTAACAGATCCTGACTTTCGCCAGGATGACAGAGTAATAAACCGTCATACCGGGCTAGACCCGGTATCTCACACATATAGCAAGCACGGCTAACCCTTTAAAAGGACGAGCCGGGTTGCTTTAAAAACTCGATTTCTTCTTTGCTGGACTCACGCGCTAAAATTTTATTGCGATGAGGATAGCGGCCAAAACGCTCAATAATAGCGCTGTGCGCCTGTTGGGATTTCAAGCTACTAATAGGGCCTTTAAGCTCAGCTTTAGTGCCTTGGCTCGCATCGGCATTGTCACTAAATAATTGACTGGCTTGCTGATGAATTTTTTTAGACTCGCTGTGCATAAAAGGCATATATAGAAAGACCCGCTCGGCAGGCGTGAGCTGTTGATCGGCTTTGGCGCGAATCGCCTCTTGTGCCAAGGCTAGCGCCATGGCATCGGCAGCAAAGGCTTGGGGTGAGTCACGAAATAAATTGCGAGAAAATTGATCTAATAAAATAATTTCCGCTAACCGCCCTTTCGCCGTATCTCGCCACTGCCAAAGCTCGCCCGCAACTGCTTGGGAATAAAGCGCACCAAAGCGCTCTTTTATTTTTTTATCCAGCGCTTTACTTTTTCGCCACCACTGCGCGGGTTTAAGCTCTTCAAACCAAAAGCTAAGTACCGAATCCATCATCATCACCTCCGGTGCATGCCCCTTATGTTAAACGCCATACGTTCACGCCCATCCCTTTTTTTAACGTAAAGCGTACAGTAGTCCTTAAAACACCCAGTGCGCCACTAGTGCAATCACAGGTAGCGTGACTAACGTGCGTAAGATAAAAATTACAAATAACTCTAACAGGTTGACCGGTATCTTGCTGCCGAGTAAGAGCGCGCCCACCTCTGACATATAAATAAGCTGAGTCACTGACAGTGCTGCAATCACAAAGCGGGTAAGATCGCTTTCAATGGCGCTAGCTAAGATAGCGGGAATAAACATATCGGCAAAGCCCACCATAATGGTTTGCGACGCCGCCGCGGCTTCTGGGATCTGCAGCCACTCTAATAGCGGAATAAATGGCAGCCCTAACCAGCTAAATAACGGGGTCGTGTCTGCAATCACTAATGCCAAGGTGCCAAACGCCATCACTACCGGCAATACGCCTAATAGCATGTCCAGCGCATTATGTACGCCGGTGCGCGCTACTAACTTTAAGCTGCTTACTTGACTGGCGCGATGCAGTGCTAGCTGATAGCCGTGGCGCACTCTTGAATAACCCAGCGGCAGCGCTTCATCCTGTAGCGGACGAGCTTGGCCATTAATAAAAGTGTCTTTTTTTAAACTTAAGGGCGGTAAGCGCGGCACAATAATAGCCGCCACAATACCGGCTAAGCAAACAGCTCCGTAAAAGGGTAAGAATAAATGCTCTAACTTAACTTGCGCCAACACCACCAAACTAAAAGTAATAGAGACCGCGGAAAAGGTAGTGCCAATAATGGCCGCTTCGCGCTGCGTATAATGATGGCCTTCATATTGTTTACTGGTAAGTAAAATACCCACACTGCCATCGCCTAGCCAAGAGGCCATACAATCAACGGCAGAGCGCCCAGGGAGTCGAAAAATGGGGCGCATAATGCCCGTGAGTAAGGTGCCGATAAACTCCAACAGTCCAAAGTCTAGGAGTAGCGGCAGCAATAAACCGGCAAAGATAAATACCGAAAATAATACCGGCAGTAAGTCATGAAGCACTAAGCCACCGGTATCGGCGCTATATAAAATTTCTGGCCCCAGTTGGCCATAGACTAACACCACAAAAACCGCGCCCACTAAACGACTAATAAGCCAAATGGGGCTGAGATTAAATAAGGTATTTAAAAAGGCACTGCGCACCATGCGCTGTGGTTTAAATAAGGTAGTTACTAGACTAATCACTGCAGAAAGACTAATTAGCAAGGTGACAATTAAGGGCAACCTATCCGCCAGCGCTCCCTGTAAGCTTTTAGCCAGTAATGCAATCAGGATGGTAAAGTCCCCTTGAATGCTAACGGGCGTCATAAAGAGTAAGACTCCCAGCAAAGACGGCACCATAAACATCAACAAATTACGAACAGAGACGGTCGCTACTGGGGCGAGAGACTTAGGCATGAGTGCTCCAATGCTTAGCTAAAAGAGTGAGAAAGCGGCGCTAAGCGAAGAAAGCGCATAAAAAACCGCTAACAGTGAATAAATGAAGGTAAAATTACTCACTTAATGCATGGTTATTTTACAGCGATTTCTTCTTTTACTAAAGACTAAAACGCTATTACAAACTAGCTGACACGTAAAGTAGGCATAAACAGCCTTATTTTATGGCTATTAAACGCGATATTTAGCTAATAGTAGACTGTGATTTATTTACTAACTGTGCGCGTCATTGATGATTATTCAGCTCGGGGTTGCACTACGGGTTGCTCATTTCTAATCACGATAAAACTGAGCTCATCAAAAAACTCTATATCATCGGTGGCCGCACGAGGATGATTGAGGCTTTCTGCATGGCGAGCACACAGTTGCACGCTAAAATAAGGCGCAAATAATTCTCGTACTTTGGCTTCACTCACTGAAAATGGCGGCGTTTGCTGTTGTTCAGGCGCATAGTGCACCGTGATCAGCACACCTTGGGCACCTGGCAATAAAAGTTGTGCCAATAAGGCCACATATTGCGGTTGCAACCTGTTAGGCAATGCCACTAACGCGGCTCTGTCATACATCGCAGTAAAATGTTGATTAAGACTGGCTGCTTGAAAAAAATCTCCTTGGAAGATTTTATAAGGAGGCGCTTGCCAGCAGGTATAAGGGCCCACCGTTGACTGCAGCGGTTTAAGCGCCGCGTCGCTAAAAAACTCGGTAACTGCAATTGGGGAAAGCTCAAAGCCACACACTTCGTGTCCTTGTTCGGCCAGCCAGTGCATATCGTTGCTTTTTCCGCACAGCGGTACTAATACCCGCGCGGACTTAGCAATATTTAAGGATGGCCAAAACTGAATAAGGCGGGGATTGATGGCTTGGCGATGAAAACCAATGCGATTTTCTTGCCAGCGTTGTTGCCAAAACTCTATGTCCATAATAAATATCTCTCAAGGTTAAGTAGCGACGGGTAACTTACTAGCCATCATGGTATGCATGTTAGTTAAGCGCTAATAATGGGCTTAAATTGATTACTCACACTGTCATATTGATGATCGATACTGTGCATGGTGCTAATAAGCCACTGACTATCGAGATCAAAGCGAGCAATGAGCGTGGTTAAGCTGTCACATTCTAGGCGCAGCTTTTCATTTAAAATACTTAACACCATAAAAGTGTCCATGCCTTGCAGTTGTTTCATATCCATGACTTTTTTCCTTTTGTTATTTATTTTTAGCAACGCCAGTGCAGGCGGGGGCTTAGGGGTCTTTTTATCCCCCGCTCATTATAAACACTGTAAATTTAACCAGTGTTTACTTGATCTCTGACTTAATGATCTTTACTGTATGGATAAACAGTAGTTAACCACAGGATCTACACTGCTTATGGCCACTATGCTGCACACTCGCCCTGCACTTTGCACACCTTTAGCTTGGGGGACACCACAGATCATGCACGATCCCTCAGTAGTGACAATAGCTGAAGCATCTAGCCCGCAAATATACATTGATCGCTGGAGTCCAAAGCAACAGGCGCGCTTATTAGCGCACCTTGCCTTAATTAGCCAACAGAATAAGGGTTGGATTTTTATTGCTAATGCGCCTGCGCCGCTGTCTCGCCACGCGCTACTTAAAGCGGGCATTAATCCGGCGCGCGTTATTGATGCCAAGCAAGCTAGCGCCATGCTAGTAGCCAAAGCCAGACGCAGCCCCAGCATTGCGGCCGTAGTATGTTGGAAGGCCACTGCAAAAAGAACCCGTACCTTAGTGAGCTATCAGTCTGAGTCTGTGCTTAAAAATATTAGACATTAAATTTATGCCTAAAGTTTGACCGCCCTTTACACAAAAAAACCGAGCCAAGGCTCGGTTTTTTAAAGGATAAAGTAGCACTAAACTAGGCGATTTCTCGACATACCAGATCCATCATCATACGAATATGCGCTTGGTTATCATTAAGAGCAGGGATATACACATACTGCTCGCCACCGGCTTTCATAAAGTACTCTTTGTTTTCACTGGATATTTCTTCCAGCGTTTCTAAGCAGTCCGCAGAAAAAGCCGGGCACACTACGCTGATGCGTTTAATACCCTCAGCGGGCAAGCTCTCCATGGTTTTATCAGTATAAGGCTGTAACCACTCTTCTCGGCCAAAGCGCGACTGAAAGGTGGTGCGCCATTGATGAGGCGCTAAGCCTAATTCAGCAGCTAGCAATTCCGAGGTACGGTGGCATTGTTGACCATAGGGGTCACCTTGGTCTTCAAAGCGCTTAGGAATACCGTGATACGACAAGAGTAATAAGTCGCTTTGACCGTGCTCTTGCCAACTAGCGCGTACCGACTCTGCCAGTGCTTTAATATAGCCATGATTATCATGGTAATCACGAATAAAGCGAAACGCGGGTAAGCGACGTTCTTTTTTCATAATTCTGGCCCAGCTATCAAACACCGAGGCCGTGGTGCTAACAGAGTACTGGGGATAGAGCGGTAAAATAATCACTCTATCTACGCCCGCGGCTTTTAGCTCTTGCCACGCGGTATTAATAGAGGGCTCACCGTAGCTCATCCCTAATGCCACTGGCATATCAATGCCTGCTTCTTGCAGCATTTGGCCGAGTGCTGCTTGCTGGCGACGACTAATCACCATGAGCGGCGAGCCTTCTTCCATCCACACCGAGGCATAGAGCTTAGCGACCTTAGGAGAGCGAAACGGTAAAATAATGCCGTGTAAAATGGGGCACCACAGCATACGTGTTAAATCGACAACGCGATAATCGTGTAAAAATTGCCCAAGAAAAGCACGGACGGCTTTCGCCGTAGGGGCGGTGGGAGTGCCTAAGTTAACCAGTAACACACCTGTTTTCACGTTATTACCCATTATTTTAAATGTATGTGAGACAAGAAGCGCACGTTGATGCCATTAAATAGGCCTTTAGATGTACCTATAAAAAAGCCGAGTACGAGCGTACTCGGCTTAGCTCATGCTTAGGCTAAAATAGCGGTGAGCTCTTTGCCAATGGCTTCTACAGATTGGGTGCCATCAATCGTATTATATTGAGTTTCGCCGGCTTTCGCGGCCGCTTGATAGTAGGCGACCAAAGGCTCAGTTTGCTCGTGATAGATGTTTAAGCGCTTACGTACCGTCGCCTCTTCATCATCAACCCGAATCGCCAAATCTTCGCCGGTAACGTCATCTTTGCCTGCGACTTTAGGTGGGTTATACACCAAGTGATATACCCGACCCGAGCTTGGGTGGACGCGACGGCCGCTCATGCGCTTAACGATTTCTTCGTCTGGCACGGCAAACTCTAAAACATTATCTATGGCTACACCGGCTTCTTTCATAGCATCAGCCTGGGGAATAGTGCGCGGAAAACCATCGAGTAAGAAGCCGTTAGCGCAGTCTTCTTGCGCGATACGTTCTTTAACTAATCCAATAATCAGATCATCAGATACTAATTGGCCTTGATCCATCACTTCTTTGGCTTTTAAGCCAAGCGGAGTTCCCGCTTTAATGGCAGCACGCAGCATGTCACCGGTGGAGATTTGGGGGATCCCGAACTTTTCCATGATGAACTGAGCTTGCGTTCCTTTGCCCGCGCCGGGAGCACCCAACAAAACGATGCGCATAACAGCGTCCTCTTCTGATTAGTTAATTTAAAAATTAAGTGCTCGATTGTGTCACGACACCGACCACGGGACAAGTAACAGCGCGGTTAACTTAGACTTATTGTTTAGGGTGAAGAGCTAAAATAGCGGCGAGTGACGCGTAACATGCCAAGAGGGTGCGCTTATTATGTAACGATGTGTTTTATTCGTCACCCTTGTGCCTCTCTTTTCTTTGCATAAACAAAAACCCGGCCAGGGCCGGGTTTTAATTATTTACTAATGAGTTTTATGTTAGCGCTTTAGTCCAACAATAAGCGGTTAACGCGCGCTACGAAGGCAGCGGGGTCTTTTAAACCGCCCTGCTCGGCCAGTTGCGCTTGTTCAAGGAGCAGTTGCGACCACTCGTTGAATTGCTCACCGGCTTCAAGGGTTTCTAGCTTTTTCACTAACGTATGCTCAGGGTTGAGCTCCAAAATATACTTTTGCTCTGGCACTTCTTGGCCGGCGGAGCGCATCAGCTTGATCATCTGCGTGCTCATGTCGTGCTCACCAGCGACCACACAAGAGGGCGTGCTGGTTAAGCGATGAGTCAAACGCACTTCTTTGACTTCATCGCCTAGCGCAGTTTTAACGCGCTCTAGCAAAGGTGCCAAAGCTTCTTTGGCTTCTTCTTGGGCTTTTTTAGTTTCTTCGTCGTCTAGCTCGCCTAAGTCCAGCTCACCTTTAGTGACAGACACAAATTGCTTGCCGTCGAATTCGTTAAGGTGGCTCATTAGCCATTCGTCAACCCGCTCCCACATTAGCAATACTTCGATGCCTTTCTTGCGGAAAATTTCGAGGTGCGGGCTATGGTTAGCGGCGGCGAAACTATCGGCGGTAATGTAGTAAATCTTATCTTGGCCCTCAGGCATGCGCTCTATATAGTCAGCCAGTGAGACGGTTTGCGCATCTGAGTCATTATTGCTGCTAGCAAAGCGCAGTAAACCGGCAATTTGTTCGCGGTTGCTGTAATCCTCAGCGGGGCCTTCTTTAAGTACATTACCAAATTCGGTCCAAAAACCTTGATACTTTTCGGGCTCGTTTTTGGCCATTTTTTCTAACAAAGACAACACCCGCTTGCTGCACGCTTTGCGCAACTGGGCGGTCACTTTATTGTCTTGTAAGATTTCACGAGACACGTTGAGCGGCAAGTCGTTAGTGTCGAGCACGCCTTTTACAAACCGTAGGTATGTTGGCATAAACTGCTCGGCATCATCCATAATGAAGACGCGCTGCACATACAACTTCAAGCCATGGCTTTGTTCGCGGTTATATAAGTCAAATGGCGCTTTGGCCGGCACATACAATAGGCTGGTATATTCTTGATTACCTTCAACCTTGTTATGGCTCCAGTCCAGCGCATCTTGCCAGTCATGAGAAATATGCTTATAAAACTCTTGGTATTCTTCATCACTAATGTCGTTTTTAGAGCGTGTCCACAGCGCGGTGGCTTTGTTAACTTGCTCCCACTCACCTTCCGTAGCAGCGGCTGTAACTTTACCCTCTTCATCGGTTTGCTCAGGCTCACCGTCTTTCCACATTTCAACGGCCACACTGATGTGATCAGAATATTTCCCAATAATGCTGCGCAAGCGCCAGTCATCTAAGAACTCTTGCTCACTGTCCCGCAGGTGCAAAATAACGTCGGTGCCACGGCTTGGCTTATTAATATCGGTAACGGTAAAGCTACCATCACCATCAGACTCCCACTGCACACCTTGATCTGCCGGTTGGCCGGCGGCACGGCTCAGTACGGTTACTTTGTCGGCCACGATAAAAGCTGAATAAAAACCCACACCAAACTGACCGATTAACTGTGAGTCTTTCGCTTGATCGCCAGACAACTGACCGAAGAAGGCCTTGGTACCGGATTTTGCGATGGTGCCGAGGTGATCGATGATCTCCTCGCGGCTCATACCGATACCATTATCAGAAATGGTCAGCGTTTTCTTGTCTTGATCAAGAATTAAACGAACGCGTAAGTCACCGTCGTTTTCATACAAGTCGCCTTGAGAAAGGGCTTTAAAGCGCAACTTATCCGCGGCATCGGCAGCGTTAGAGACCAATTCGCGCAAGAAAACTTCTTTATTGGAATACAGGCTGTGAGCCATTAGGTTAAGCAGTTGTTTTACTTCAGTTTGAAAACCATGGGTTTCGGTTTGCACAGCATCTGACATCTTGATGTTCCTTTGCTTGTTTGACTAATAGCTAAAAGATGGGGGTAGTGAGCCGTTTTTCAAGAGCTAAGATGAAAATTCAATGGCGGTGCATTGCAAGGGATTGGGGATTGAGGATTGAGGATTGAGGATTAGTAAATCCATTAGACGCTTGGCACGTAACAAAACCTAGATCCTGACTTTCGCCAAGATGACGATGGCTCTTACTTATCCCAACTTAATTTTTTCGTGTTGTTCCGAGTATTGCGTGGCAAAAGATCGTTAGTCTTTAACAACGAATTGAGTTGCGTTTAATGCGCTAAAAATACCGGGACGAGCCCGGTATGAACAAAGTTTAATAATGTCGTGCTTACTGGGCACTGCGCAGTTAATAATAACTTTTTCCTGCAGCTGCCATACGCAGCAAGGGTTCACAAGGCGTAAAACGCGCGCCATACTTGTGCACGTATTCTTGCATCTTGTCGATCACGGTTTGAATGCCGATTTGGTGCATATAAAAGAAAGGGCCACCGGTAAAAGGCGGAAAGCCAATGCCAAAGATAGCCCCTATGTCGCCATCGCGTGCCGAAGCGACTATGCCCTCTTCTAGCGCCAAGGCGGCTTCATTAAGCATTAATAAGACACAACGCTCGGCCAGCTCTTGATCAGGTAATTGACTCAGTGGCTTAACCTGCAGCAGCTTATAGACGCTTTCATCGACGGTTCTATGTTTCTTGGGGCGCTTGTTTGCTTCATAGCGATAAAATCCGCGGCCATTTTTCTTACCCTTACGATTATCTTCTAGCAGCTTATTAAAGGCATCAGGCGCGATAAAGCGCTCCCCTAACTCTTGAGCTAATACCGGAGCGATTTTAGCGGCCACATCGATGCCCACTTCATCCAGTAATGTCATTGGGCCTACCGGAAAACCATAGTTTTTAAGGGCGCGGTCAATCGCATCTATGGGTTCGCCGCTTAATAATAAGCGAGCCGCTTCATTAAGATAGGGCGCTAAGATGCGATTAACATAAAAGCCTGCCTTATCTTTAACTACAATCGGTGTTTTTCCTTGAGCTCGGGCGAGCTTGAGTGCAGTAGCGATGGCAGTAGCACAGGTGCCGGTATGGGGGATAATTTCTGCCAGTGGCATTTTATCTACTGGACTAAAATAGTGCAGGCCCAGTATGTGTGCTGGGCGCTGGGCACCTTGTGCGATTTGCTCAATCGGTAATGAAGAAGTATTAGTGGCAAAAATAGTATGAGTGGGACAATGGGCTTCTACCTCAGCCACCATTTGGTGCTTAATATCTAGGTCTTCAAACACCGCCTCTACCACCATGTCTACACGCTCGAAGCCACGATAATCAAGGGTGCCGGTAATGCGCCCTAGTTGCTGGTGCATTTGAGGGGCAGTAAGGTGCTTTTTTCGCACTTTTTCAGCCAATAAGCTGTGGGCACTTTTCATGGCCTGATTAATGCCATGATGAGCCACATCTTTAATGCGAACGGGCAACTGGGCTTTGGTAGCGGTTACAAACGCAATGCCGCCACCCATTAAGCCCCCCCCTAGTACGCCAATATGAGATAAATGTTGGGCATCGGCGCCCTGCCACTGGGTTTCTTTTTTCATCTCGGTAGTGGCAAAAAATAAATGGCGCAGTGCGGCTGATTCATCAGTCATGACCAGCTCGCCAAAGGCTTGGGCTTCGGCGGCCAAGCCTTGGCTAATGCCCTGCTCTAGGCCTACTTTAACGACTTCTAAGAGTTTATAAGGGGCAGGATAATGGCGGCCAGTTTTGGCTTTTACCTTACTGGTGGCTTGCTCAAACACTAACTTGCGCCCCACTGGGTTGCCTTGCAGTGCCCATTGGCTAACGCTCGTTTTTGATTTAGCCGTGTTTGATTGAATGTTGGCAGCTAGCTCGCGCGCCATAGCAATGGCGGTATCAAGCAAGATGCTATGAGGCACTACCTCATCGACTAAGCCACATTTTCGCGCTTGCTTAGGGCGCAGCTGCTTGCCAGTTAACATCATATCCAACGCGGTAGGTAAACCGACTAACCGAGGTAAGCGTTGGGTGCCGCCCGAACCTGGGATCAAACCTAATTGCACCTCTGGTAGTCCTAAGCGGGTTTTTTCATGATCACTGCACACCCGCCCATGACACGCCAGTACCAGCTCAAGGCCGCCGCCTAAGCAAGCACCGTGAATCGCCGCTATTAACGGAATATTCAGTGCTGCCAGCTCGTTAAAGACGGTTTGTCCGGCTTTTGATAACGCTTGAGCTTGCTCGAGCGTGCTGCATGCGGCCAACATATTAACATCGGCACCGGCAATAAAAGAGTCGGGCTTGCCGGAGCATAATACTAAGCCTGTGATGGTGTTATTGGCGGCAATGTCTTGTAATAAAAGTTGGATTTCAGCTACAAAACTTTCACGCAGGGTGTTCATGCGCTCGCCGGGTACATCCATGGTGATAACGCCAATGCCCTCTTGTACTTGCAGAGTAAACGCAGAGGCGGTGTTAAGGGGGGTAGGTGATTCGGTGTGAGAATCGATTATTTGGTTCATTGTGCGCTCTCCAATACCATGGCTACGCCTAAGCCACCGGCGGCACAAGCGGTAGTTAACGCTAAACCGCCACCGCGGCGATTAAGCTCAGTTAGGGTTTGGGTGATCATGCGCGCTCCGGTAGCGGCAAAGGGATGACCATACGCTAGGGATCCGCCCAAGACATTAAATTTAGCCATATCCACGACGCCAATGGCCTGATTGCGCTGTAAATGGCGCTTGGCAAACTCAACACTTTCAAACATCTGTAAGTTAGCCAAAGTTTGAGCGGCAAAAGCCTCATGCATATCAATTAGGTCCATGTCTGCCAGTGTGCAGCCAGCTTTATCAAGGGCTAGCGGCGTGGCATAAGACGGCCCTAGCAGCATATCCTGCTCTACGCTTAATGCGGCATAAGCATAACTGCGTATATAACCTAATGGTTTTAGGCCTAAGGCTTTAGCTTTGCTTTCGGTCATCATTAATATCGCCGCCGCACCATCGGTCAGCGGCGTACTGGTGGCCGCAGTGACGGTGCCATGGCGGCGATCGAAGGCCGGTTTCAGCTTGGTGTAATCGGCAAGTTTAGAGTCGGGTCGAATATTATTATCTTGCTCAAACGCCGCTTTAAAAGGCGGCACATAGGCGGTCATCACTTGCTCATCAAGCCTGCCCTCTTGCCACGCTTGACTGGCGAGCTGATGAGAGCGCAGCGCAAATTCATCTTGTGCTTGGCGACTAATATGATGGCTTTTAGCCATTTGCTCGGCAGTTTGGCCCATGGTTAGCCCAGTTGAGTATTCGGCTACCGCTGGCGGTACTGGGGCTAAGTCGGCTAATTTAAGACGGCGGACGATGGCAAATTTAGCGCTTAAGCTTTTGGCTTTGCTTAAGTCTAATAAGGCTTCTGCCAAACTGTCTGAAACCTCTATCGGCAATACCGACGACGAGTCTGCCCCACCGGCAATACCCACTTCTAATTGGCCGCTTAACATAGATTCAGCTAAATTTGAGACCGCTTGAAAACTGGTGGCACAGGCGCGCGTGACACTGTAAGCATCGGTAGTAACGGGTAAGCTACTGGCTAAGACAATTTCGCGGGCAATGTTAGGCGCACTGGGCATTTGCACCACTTGGCCAAAGACTAGCTGCTGCACTTGGCTTGTCTCGATGGGCGTGCGAGCCAGTAGCTCATTCACCACCATGGTACCCAGCTCAAGCGCAGGAATACCGCGAAAGGCGGTGGATTGACGAGCAAAGGGCGTTCTTAATCCCGACACAATCGCAATGCGATCACCAAGGGGTGTCGTTAAAGGGGTTGTCGCCATCATGCAGGCTCCTTGTATGAGCATAAAGAATAAAATTAACCTGTTATAAGCATAAACTTTCTCAACATGAAGGTGCCAGCTAACAGGTCTGACCTCAAGCATGCTAACAAAGAAAATACTCAGACAACACTATTTAGCACTCGGTGCCGCCCTGAGTTATAAGCACACTGTCTTAGTTGTTAAGTGGGCTGCAGTTATTAACAACACGCGCCCTCCTCACTTTTGTATACTCGCACGGGACTATAATTGGGCGTAAACTCGACCCAGCCAACCTATGTTAACGGTGAATGATGATTTCTTTATTTGGGCGAAAGCAACCAGAGGCTGACTCGGTCTCTAGTGATATGGCGTTAAAACAGCAGCGATATCATGCGTTGGTGTATGCCGTGCATGGCGATTTATTTCGCTATGCATATTGGCTGTGTCGCGATCGCCAAGTAGCTGAAGACTTAGTTCAAGAGACGTTTTTGCGTGCTTGGAAGTCGTTAGACAGCCTTAAGGACGATAATGCCGCTAAAGCCTGGTTGATTACTATCTTGCGTCGTGAGAATGCGCGGCGCTTTGAGCGTAAACAATTTGATTTAGTAGACCTAGACACGGTTGCGGTGCCTGATCAACACGCGTTAAGTTTAGAGCAAGGAATGGAAAATGAATGGTTACGCCGCCATATTAGCGAGCTAGCCGAAGAATATCGTGAGCCATTACTGCTGCAAGTGTTGGGAGGCTTTAGTGGTGAAGAAATTGCCGAGATACTGAATTTGAATAAAAACACCGTAATGACTCGCCTCTTTCGTGCGCGTAACAAATTGAAAGATGCACTAGAAAAAGATCTTCAAGCCCGAGGCCATAACCATGGATGAATTAGAGTTTAGGCGCCGCGCTTATGCTAATCCTTATGATAACAGCACCGATTTTATAAAAGCTGCACGCTTACCTAAAAATCAGGCACTGTTAATTGAGCTACAAGCATTGGACTTCCAGCTGACTAATGCCTTGCAAGAGCCCGTGCCCGCCCAGCTATTAGACCGCTTATTAGCCATACCAAAAGGCTCGGTTACGCCAGCACCACCCCGCTTAACATGGCGCCATTTGGCAATAGCGGCTTCACTGACCTTTGTGTTAGGGTTTTCAACGCGCTTTGTTAGTTTTAATGAGACTTCTTCTGCGCCTTTTAGCTCCATGGGACAAACGGCAATGGCGCATGTGTATGCCGAGTCAGCACTGACCCAGCGCATAGATGAGCAGGTCACCTTAGCGAGTGTGAACGCTAAGCTGCAACCTTATGGTACTCAACTACAAAGCTTAACTGACGTAGGCCACGTTTATTATGCCAACCATTGCTTATTTGATAATGGCCCGGCCGCGCATTTAGTTATTCAAGGTGAGCAGCAACGGGTTCATGTATTTGTGGTCCCGCCTAAGCGAACACTGGAAGGTGTACAGCGTTTTTCTGACGAGCATTATCACGGTGAAGTGATCCCCATGGACTTAAATCACTTAGTGGTGATCAGCGAAAAAGATGAAAATATCGAACTTATGGCCGCCAAAATTCAAGCCTCGCTTAAGCACGCTATTTAAGCTTCTTACTTAACTTATATTTCACTTCTAGCACAGTCTGTTAAGCAGGCTGTGCTTTTACTTACCTTTCTCCCCATAGCCATAAAGCCCCCCCCTCAGCCCCCAAAAGTTAAATGGATCACACTCTATTACCTTAAGTGGCTTTTTCTAAGAGAATTAACCGCCCTTATGAATTAAGCTGTTGTTTAGCTTGTTATTTTAATAAATCATTTTTGCGCTTACCTCTTAGCGCTGTGCTAAACCAAGGAAGGCTCCATGACCGTAGACATCCCCATTCTTATTACCTTTGTCGGCTATTTAATACTAACCATGCTGATTGGGATCATTGCCTATCGCGCCACCCGCTCACTAAGTGATTATATTTTAGGCGGCCGGCGCTTAGGCCCGAGCGTCGCCGCGCTCAGTGTGGGCGCGTCAGATATGAGTGGTTGGTTATTATTAGGCTTACCGGGCGCTATTTATTTATATGGCGTAAGCCAAGCCTGGATTGGTATTGGTTTAGTCATAGGCGCTTGGCTTAACTGGTTATTGGTCGCAAAGCGATTACGCGTGTATACAGAATTTGCTAACGACTCCTTAACCATCCCTGACTTTCTAGAAAACCGATTAGCCGATCACAGTGGCGTGCTGCGCGTCATTTCAGCCATTACTATTTTAGTGTTTTTTATATTTTATACCGCCTCCGGTTTAGTGGGCGGTGCTATCTTATTTGAACAAGTATTTGGCTTACCTTATGTGAGCGCCTTGTTATTAGGCGGCGGTGTGATCATGGCGTATACCTTTATGGGTGGCTTTTTAGCTGTGTCTTGGACCGACTTTTTTCAAGGCATTTTAATGTTATTAGCGCTTATCGTATTGCCATTAGCGGTAATGAATGAGCTAGGCGGCATTGGCGAAACGCTGACTACTTTATCCACCACTGATGCCAGAAAACTGGATTTATTTTATGACTTTTCACTGTTAAGTGGCTTAAGTCTCTTAGCGTGGGGCTTGGGCTATTTTGGTCAACCGCATATTTTGGCGCGTTTTATGGCCATTGACTCACCCAAGTCAGTGCCGCTGTCGCGCCGTATTGCCATGAGCTGGATGATATTATCTCTAATTGGGGCTGTGGCTGTGGGCTTAGCGGGGGCCGTGTATTTTGTGGATGCGCCACTAGATAATGCAGAAACGGTGTTTCTTGCCTTAGCGCAAACCGTGTTTAATCCTTGGGTGGCAGGCTTACTAATTGCAGCCATTTTATCGGCCATTATGAGCACCATCGACTCTCAATTATTAGTGTGCTCCTCTGCTATTACCGAAGACTTTTATAAGCGCTGGCTTCGCCCTCATGCCAAAGATAATGAACTGGTATGGGTCGGTCGATTAGCCGTGGTCGCGGTCGCCCTCTTTGCCATTATTATTGCGCTTAATCCCAGCTCCTCAGTGCTTGATTTAGTCAGTTATGCTTGGGCCGGTTTTGGCGGTGCCTTTGGTCCGGTCATTATTTTAGCCGTGTATTGGCCGCGCCTTACAAGAAATGGCGCCTTAAGCGGCATCATCATAGGTGCGCTAACCGTCATTGGCTGGAAGCAACTAAGCGGCGGGCCGTTCGCTATATTTGATTTGTATGAAATCGTGCCAAGCTTTGTGTTTGCCAGTATCGCGTGCATCGTAATTAGCCGCTTAGGTACGCCTCCTCACCAAGAAGTGATTTTGGGCTTTCGCCGCATGGAGTCTGAACTCTAATAGCTGCGCCAGTTCACAAAAGGAGCTTTAAGGCTCCTTTTTTTAAACATTCGTTTTACTTTTCATTAACCAATTCTTATGCTCAATTTTGCTAATAATATTCTTGGTTAATAAAACTTAACTCAAGGACCTAGAGTTAACGGCCTCAGAGACTTACTGGATAAGACTGAGCGGCCAATGCATAACATAATGATGAGAGAGTCATTCATGAGCAAAAATATACTTAAATTATCTTTGGTGGCTGCGGCCATATTAGTAGTGACAGAACCCGCACACAGTGCCGCTTTTCAACTGGCTGAACAAAATGCCACCGGTCTGGGGCGGGCGTTTGCCGGCGAAGGCGCCATTGGCGATAACGCCTCCGTGGTGGGCAGAAACCCCGCCGCTATGACGTTATTTGATGGCCCTGCTCTTTCTGCAGGGGCCATTTATATTAATCCTGATGTGGATGTAGAAGGAAAAGGCAATACCGCTTTAGTAGGGCAAGCGGCAGGCTTGCCTACTAGCTCAAAAGACATTGCCGACAGTGCAGTAGCACCGTTTTTCTACTACGTGCAACCGGTTAATGAACAATGGGCCCTCGGCTTTGGCGCTTTTACTAACTACGGCTTATCCACCACTTATCAAGATAATCACTATGCAGGGCCGGTAGCTGGCAAGACGGACTTACTCACTTTGAATTTAAATCCTAATGTGGCTTTTAAAGTGAATGAGCACCTTTCTTTAGGAGCCGGCTTCAACGCCGTCTATGCCGATGCAGAAGTTACTCGTCATGCAGGTATATTAGCTCCCCTAGCTCCTAGTACTGAAGTTGTTAGCTTAAAAGGGGATGATTGGGGCTATGGCTGGAACGTCGGCTTACTATTAGAAGCCGACGATGATAATCGTTGGGCGCTGACGTATCGCTCTAAAGTAGACTTAACACTGGAAGGCGATTTTTCTAGCCAATCAACCGGGATTAACTCTCCCGGAAAATTAGACTTAAGCTTGCCTGCCATAACGGAGTTATCCGGCTTTCACCAAGTGCAGCCAGACTGGGCACTGCATTACGGTATTATGTTTACCGAATGGCATACCTTTAAAGAACTCAGAGCAGTGAGTCCGCAAGGTAACGAGTTATTTCAAAAGGATGAAGGCTTTGAAAACAGCTGGCGACTCAGTGCCGGTGCTACCCACCAGCTAAACGATAAATTCACACTGCGCGGCGGCATTGCCTACGATAAGTCGCCGGTACCAGAAGACTCGCGCTCTATCTCAATTCCAGATGTGGATCGTACTTGGTATACCCTGGGTGCCACCTATGCGATTAATGATAACTTAAGCATGGATGCCGCCTTTGCTTTCTTGGACGGTAAAAAAGTGACCGTAAATGAAGCACCTTTTGAATTTGAGTCCGGTGGCGACGCTTATTTATTTGGCCTACAAATGAACTATGCCTTCTAATCGCGCATCATTTACTCAAGCTGTTAAAATATAAGCCATATTAGCGCCCACTGGGCGCTTTTTTATGCTTTTGTTTATCTAAACGCATTCCTGTATATTTACTCGGTTGATTTAATTTTCTTAGGATCCCTATGCATTGTTTTGTCGCCAGGCAAGCTATTTTAGATAGTCTAGGTAATCCGCTAGGATATGAACTGCTATTTCGCACTAGCCTTGAAAATCGCTTTCCCGATATAGACTCGGAAGTGGCCACCCGCCGCCTGCTGGCTGAGCAATTTTTAAGTCAAAAAATTGAAGACTTAGTGGGTGAAGGCTTATGCTTTGTTAATTTTACCGATGCTTTACTCAGAGAAGGTGTCGCCGACTCTTTTCGCCAACGTCGGTTAGTTATTGAAGTATTAGAAACCGCCACCCCTGATAATGAATTATTAGAATGCATTAAACAGTTAAAAAAACTCGGCTTAAAAGTCGCCCTCGATGATCATATTCCCAGTAAAGAATGGGAAAAATTTTTACCTTGGGTCGATTTTGTAAAAATGGACTTACGTCAAACTTCCATCGCCGAGTGTGAGCGTTTAATTATTCGCTGCCGCTTTTATACTCAACTGCGCTTTATTGCGGAAAAAGTGGAAACACATGATGAGTATATTGCCGCAAAAAATGCCGGTTTTAGCTTTTTTCAAGGTTACTATTTTCAACAACCGCAAGTCATCAGCCGCCGCATTCTAACGACCAATGAAATGACCGCCTTTGAGTTACTGTCGGCGATTAATGAACAAGAAATAGACTACACCAAGTTAACGGCCTTATTTAGCCGCGATGTCTCGCTATCTTATTACTTATTGCGCTATGTCAATAGCTTACATTCAGGCTATCGACTGCACCATATTGATAATTTACGTAACGCCTTAGTTTTTTTAGGGCACAAAGAGTTGCAACGTTTTACTGCGCTAATGATGACTGCCTACATTAGCAAAGATAAAAACGTAGAATTATATCGCTTGTCGATGATCCGCGCTAAATGGTGTGAATTACTCGCAGAGCAAGTTTGTCCCAGCCTTCAAGAAGACGCCTTTATTTGTGGGTTATTCTCTTTTTTAGATGTGTTATTAGAAAGACCAATTGCCGATATTTTACCGCACCTTTCAGTAACTGAGCCGGTAAAACAAGCACTATTAGAGCAAAAAGGACAATTAGGCTTTTTAATGGGCGTGATGCAAGATCATGAACAAGCAAACTGGCCAGTCTTGCAGCAGCGTTTAGAGTTTGTAAATTTAACTGAACAACAAAGTGGCTTCTTTTATGAAGAAGCAGTGAAATGGTGTACAGCACTGACCAAACAAAAAATAAGCTAACCTCCCCGCATTTATTCACCCCAGCGACGCCAAGGTGAGTCCACGTAATGCATGCCCATCACTGCGCATGTAATCGATTCTTAAAACAGCGTTTAGTAAGGCTTAACTGGTTAGTTAGCTAAGCCTAGTCGTCGTTTAGGCCTTAGCTACTCTCTTACTAGACCAAGCCAAGAGCACCACTGCTAATGCGCCTAAGGCCGCTAAAAAACCCACCGATGACGAGCCGCTATAGCCTAAAGCCAAATAGCCGACCAAGCTAACCAAGGCGATAGATAATGCATAAGGAAGCTGGGTTAAGACATGATCCATATGATGACACGCAGCACCTGTTGAAGACAAAATAGTAGTATCTGAGATAGGCGAGCAATGATCGCCAAATACAGCGCCGGCCATCACAGCCGACATGGCAGCTAATAATAACTGAGCATCAATGGCCATCGTCATATCTGCAGCAATTGGCAACATAATGCCAAAGGTACCCCAGCTGGTGCCCGTGGCAAACGCCATTAATCCTGCTAATAAAAATAACACCGCCGGTAATAAAAAGACTGGCATACTTTGCTGAATAAGTGACGCTAAGTACTGACCTGTCTGTAGCTGTCCTATTAATCCGGCAATGGTCCACGCCAGTAATAAAATATAAATAGCTGGCAGCATGCCCTTTATGCCCAACTGCAAGGTTTGCTGCCAACTGGTCGCACTCACCGCTTGGCGCCACATAGCAAAGGCGCAAACTAAAAATCCCGCCACACCGCCAAAGACTAAAGATAAACCCACATTGGTATTTTCTAGCGCTCCTAGCCAGCTAAATGGCTGATTACTGGCATTGAGTGCCAAGCTGCCGGTGATTAACAGCCCAGCGACGGTCACTAACGTTAAGCAGGCAATGGCTAATAATAAGTCCTTGACTTGGCCTACTTGCTCGCTATTTTCTGCCACTCCCGGAGGCAGGCCTTTAGCTTTGTCGTATAGCTCCCCCGCCAAGGCCGCTTGTTCGTGACGCGCCATTGCCCCTAAATCCCAGCCCCCCCGAATCACGAGTAACACCATAACGAGGGTAAAAATCGCATAATAATTCATGCTGCCCATGATAATAAACGCACCCAAGGCACTATTACCGATTATGCCATGGCTAACCAAAATGCCTCCCACCAGCGCGATAATATAGGCACCCCAAGAAGAAATGGGCATTAATACGCAAACGGGGGCGGCGGTAGAGTCTAAAAGATAAGCAAGCTTGGCTCGAGAGATATTAAAGCGATCGGTAACGGGGCGACAAATAGTACCTACGGATAAGCTATGAAAGTAATCATCAATAAAAAAGATAAATACCAGCATTCCAGTCATTACTTTAGCTTGGCGTCTATTCTTGATACGAGTCTGTGCCCATTGCGCAAAGGCTAAGGTAGCGCCCGTGCGACTTAACATACTGATCATACAACCTAGCAGTAATAAAAATATGAGTATGTTTAAATTCCAATCATTGAGCGCACCATCAGACCAAAATAGCCCTACTATATGGCTTATCAGCAAATTGCTGCTCTCAAGCAACGAGAACTGACCTAATAAAAGCGCGGCTAAAATAATGCCTAGCCCTAAAGAGAGCAATACTTTACGGGTAACCACGGCTAGCACTATGGCTAGTAACGGTGGAAAAAGTGACCAATAACTTTGAATAAAATTCGTTTCCACAACCACACCTAAACTGAGCGTTTACTATCTGATTATCGCAACAACTCACATCACGACCCAAAACCACTGAATGACCTTAATCAGCGGCTGGCTTAGCTGCCTTAACTAAGCGCTAATGGCTAAGCATTATCCTAGGTAATAACAACTGCAGCAACTAAGTTCCTTGTTTAATCTGCCCGCTGCGTCTGCAGTGCAGACTATGGGTAGTTAAATTTATCTAATAAATAGAGAGATTGTTTTTTGTTAAATTTGCGTTTAATTTTTAAATTTTATTATATTTATCAATTACATCTCAAGATACGACACCCATTGGCGCGGCTCTTTTTTTAATTACTTTGCGCTTATCCAAGCTGTCATTGATTAAACTGGCAATACCAACAAGTTAATTAAGGTTACTTGATGGCCGTGGCTTGACTAGAAGAAGTGAAACGTCTTTACTATTAATTCATACGAGTCTAGATATTTATTTATGCCATTCTTAGCTTAACAAGCCAAGCTTTCTCATATCTAAGACAAATAGTATTTTTAATTAGCAATTAGCATTCGCAAAATGCAAAGCTATATTCATAATCTTTTATAGAAAATCGACTAATATCATTAAATATAAAAGTATTTTAGTAATTACCTTGCTTCAATTAATATGAAGTTGTAAATTTAAACCATAAAAAATAAATAACTCTTTAGGTGACTGCAATGACAGACTTTCTGAAAACCTTATTAAACATTCGTAGCTTGCGCGCCGCTACTCGTGAACTTACCCTAGAGCAAATGGAAGAAGCGCTAGCAAAACTTACGAGCGTGATTGAAGAACAACGTGAAACAAAAGAAGCAGAAGAAGCGGACGCAAAAGAGCGCGAGCGTAAATTAAAAGAATATATGGATCAGATGGCGGCAGACGGCATTGATTTAAATGACTTACTGCAATTAGCTGAGCCGGCTAAAAAGGTAAGTGCTCCTCGTAAAAAGCGCCCTGCTAAGTATGAATACCATGATGACAATGGCGACTATAAAACGTGGACTGGTCAAGGCCGCAAGCCCTCGCCTATTAAAAATGCCATTGATAGCGGCAGCAAAACCTTAGAAGACTTCCTTATTAAAGAGTAATAAGGCAAGTAGTGAATTTTAAAAAAAGGGCTTAACGGCCCTTTTTTATAGGTCATTTTCCATAGTAAGTCGCTTCTTGTTGAGCCAACACCTTGCCTGCAAACCTTATTAAAATTAGCGTCTCAGTAAGGCATACAAGGGCTCAGCGACACCATTGTGTTTTAACTCATAGATAAGAGCTAACTCCGCCCCTAAGTCACCTTTTGGCCAGCCTTGGCGCTCTAACCAACATAAATAATTAAGCGGTAACGCTAAGAGCGCGCGGCCACTATATTTACCAAAAGGCATCGGCTTATTGATGATTCTTAATAAATTAGAGGTATCTAAGCTCATAAATGTATCTCGTAAAAAAAAAAAGCGCACTTAACTGTGCGCCTTATTAAAAATATTCACTGCCTTTAAAAATAGCGACAGCTACAAACTGTTATTAATGTCAGCTAACACCTGTGCTGGGTTTGGCGCTAAGGTAATGGGTCTGCCTATGACTAAATAATCACTGCCTGCGGCCAAGGCTTGCTGTGGCGTCATAATGCGGCGCTGATCACCGGCGTCACTGCCTGCTGGGCGAATACCTGGGGTAATAAGCTTAAAATTGGCGCCCAACTCTGCTTTTAATAAACTGGCTTCTTGAGCCGAGCATACCACGCCGTCTAAGCCAGCATCACGAGTTAAGCGCGCAAGTGATAACACCTGCTCTGCAGGGGAGCTTGAGACGCCCACTTGTGCTAAGTCTTCATCTGTCATACTGGTTAACACGGTTACCGCAATTAGCAAAGGCGCTTGTTCACCATAGGGCAATAATGCCTCATGAGCCGCTTTCATCATGCGCAGCCCCCCACTGGCATGCACATTCACCATCCATACCCCAAGCTCTGCTGCAGCGACGACTGCGTTCGCTACCGTATTGGGGATATCGTGAAACTTAAGATCTAAAAACACATCAAAGCCAGCTTTTACTAAACTGCGCACAAACTCAGGACCAAACAAGGTAAACATTTCTTTGCCCACTTTAAGGCGGCATTGGCGAGGGTCTAATTGTTCGACCAGTGCCAAGGCGTGAGCTTGATCGGCAAAGTCGAGTGCAATCAGAATTTTTGGATCAGGTTTGCTGAGAGTTTGCATAACTAGTTACCTTCAAAATTTATATCACAAGTTGTAAAGAGTGAGGGGAGTACAGTGAATTTACGCCTCACACTTCACTTTAAATTTGTTTACTCACCATCTAAGCCACGCAAGGGTCTAATGCAGCCCCATTGTTTACAAGAGGGGCATTGCCAAAATAAAGAGCGAGTGGCAAAACCACACTGGCTACATTTATGGCTAGGTTTTAAGCGCATCTGCTCAGCCACTAAATTACTCAACATATCTAAGCTTTCTCGGGCTCGACCTTGCTCCGCATTATGGGATTGATACGCCATTAATCGGTGAAAACCTTTCATCGTGGGCTGGTGCTGTAATTGAGTCAGCATCATTTTTTCAGCCGCTAAATAACCTTGTTGTTTGACAATATAATCAGCCAGCATAAGAGCCGCACTGGCGCCCGTATCTTGGCTGACCCAAAGTTTAAGTTGCTCTATAAATTGGGCTTCATTATTTAACGCTTGGTAGCATTGCTGTAAGGGGGTTAATACTTCACTGATAAAATCGGAGTCTTGGACAATGACTTGTGATAAGTGATTAAGTGCTGATGACCATTGTTGTTGTTTAAGGTAGAGATCGCCCAAGCGCAAATTCGCCCTTACACATCCTGAGTCTGCTTTGAGGGCTTTTTTTAATAAGCCAATGGCTCGCTTAGGATCTTGATTACGCGACGCTATTTCTGCTAATTCACAGTAAAAATGGCCAATAAGTGTCAACGCTTTTAAGCCTTGGCGTTTTTTCAAACGCTCGGCGATAGTAATCGCTTGCTCCCAATCTCTTAGCTGCTGATAAATAACCAGCAATAAGCTTAGCGCTTCTTCTTGGTAATCGGGATCACTTTTAAGCTCTAATAAGATGTGCTCGGCTCTGTCTAACAGTCCTGCCGCAAGAAAGTCGCGCGCCAGCTCCAACATCGCTAAGTGGCGCTGCTCCCATAATAAGTTAGGGCGGGCAACTAAATTTTGATGAATACGAATAGCGCGATCAACTTCACCCCGAGAGCGAAATAAATTACCCAATGCTAAATGAGTTTCTATGGTTTCACTGTCCACTTGCAGTAGCTGGATAAATAGATCAACGGCTTTATCCGGCTCGTCAGACAGCAAAAAATTTAACCCGGTAACATATTGTCGGGAAAAATGAGTAGATTTTGTTTGAGCGTCCTGCCGAACTCCTCTGCGTCCCATGTACCAGCCATAAGCCGCCGCGACTGGTAGCAGCAGAAATAACAGTTCTAGCATAAAGCTTATTAATCCTTAAGCGGTAAGGCTCTAAGCTCAGTTAACTCTCTTTGTTGGCGCTCAACTTTCTTATTTAACCCTCGGTTGCTCATTTTCAAACGCAACAGTACAAAACTAAATACCAACCAGCCGACCACAAAGCCTGCTACGAAGATAATAGCTAATAATGAAGACAGACGATATTCGCCCTGTGCTAACAAATAGTTAACATGAACTAATTGATCATTTTGTGTGCCCAGTGTAATACCCACGGCAAACAGTATGGCTAATATAATAAGGCCAATAATTATTTTCACTTAACCCTCTCAATTCCCTGATGTTGAGTATGTGCATTATCTCGGAAAAACCACATTGCCGCTAGTCAAGTTACTAGAAAATAAAGCACTCTTAAATTGCCTATTAGCGGACAAGGTCGAAAATCTTGTTAAACATGCGTTATTACATAAAACAATTAGCTGGGATTAACACGCTCGCGTAGCTCTTTCCCCGGTTTAAAATGGGGAACATGCTTACCGCTTAATTCCACTTTCTCACCCGTTTTAGGGTTGCGACCTTGACGAGGCGCCCGGTAATGTAAAGAAAAACTACCAAACCCGCGAATTTCAATGCGATCACCACTTTCTAGGCTGACCGACATTTGTTCAAGGATTTCTTTAATGGCGTTCTCTACTTCTTTAGTGCCTAGATGACTGTATTGTTCAGCCAGTCTTTCAATAAGATCGGATTTAGTCATTACTGTACTCCTGATCATTACCTAACAAAAAGGGGGCCGCGAAGGCCCCCTTTTACACTCGGATAGGCTTATTCGCCTTTGGCTGCCTTGAAGGCTTCAGCCATAGCACTTAAACCAACATCTTCTGGTTGTTGCTGGTTCAGGTTATCCAGAACCACTTTATCTTCAGCTTCGTCTTTCGCACGGATAGACAAGCTTAAAGTACGGTTCTTGCGATCCACACCCATGAAGCGTGCTTCGATTTCTTCACCTACTTTTAATACGGTAGATGCGTCTTCGATACGATCACGAGAGATATCAGCTACACGGACATAACCTTCTACGCCCTCGCCCATCTCTACTACTGCGCCCTTAGCGTCAACAGCAGTGATAGTACCCTTAACGATAGCACCTTTCTTAACGTCCGCTAAGTAAGCATTGAACGGATCTTCGTCGATCTGTTTAACACCCAAGCTGATGCGCTCGCGCTCTGGGTCAACTTGCAGAACCACGGCGTCAATTTCGTCGCCTTTCTTGAATTCGCGAACCGCTTCTTCACCGGCGCTCCAAGAGATATCTGACAAGTGAACCAGACCGTCGATGCCGCCGTCTAGGCCAATAAAGATACCAAAATCAGTGATTGACTTGATCTTACCAGACACACGGTCACCCTTGTTGTGCGTTTCCGCAAACAGCTGCCAAGGGTTAGACTTGCACTGCTTCAGACCCAGAGAAATACGACGACGCTCTTCGTCGATATCCAACACCATTACATCAACGGTATCGCCAACAGAAACCACTTTAGATGGGTGGATATTCTTGTTGGTCCAGTCCATTTCAGACACGTGTACTAAACCTTCAACGCCTTCTTCGATTTCTACGAAGCAACCGTAATCAGTCAAGTTAGTCACACGGCCAGACAGGCGAGTGCTTTCTGGGTAACGGCTAGCGATTTCTACCCATGGATCGGCACCTAACTGCTTAAGACCTAAAGACACACGAGTGCGCTCACGGTCAAACTTCAGTACCTTAACGTTAATTTCGTCACCTACATTCACGATCTCACTTGGGTGCTTAACGCGCTTCCAAGCCATATCGGTAATGTGCAGCAAGCCATCTACGCCACCCAAGTCAACGAAAGCACCGTAATCGGTCAGGTTCTTAACGATACCTTTAACTTCTTGACCTTCTTGCAGGTTCTCAAGCAATTGCTCGCGCTCAGCGCTGTTTTCAGTTTCGATAACAGCACGACGAGAAACAACCACGTTGTTGCGCTTTTGGTCCAACTTGATGACTTTAAACTCAAGCTCTTTACCTTCCAAATGCAAGGTGTCGCGTACTGGGCGTACGTCAACCAATGAACCTGGTAAGAAAGCACGGATAGTGTTCACTTCTACAGTGAAACCACCTTTAACCTTGCCGTTGATCACACCGATAACGGTTTCTTGATCTTCGTAGGCTTTTTCCAGCTGGATCCAAGATTCGTGACGTTTCGCCTTTTCACGAGAAAGCAGAGTCTCACCGAAACCGTCTTCTACCGCGTCCAGTGCAACATCTACTACGTCGCCAACGCTAACTTCCAGCTCGCCCTGCGCATTTTTGAACTGGTCAGCAGGAATAGCGGATTCAGACTTTAGGCCTGCATCTACCAGAACGATACCGTTCTCAATAGCAACTACAGTACCTTTAACAATGGAACCCGGACGGGTTTCAAGTTCTTTCAGAGACTCTTCAAAGAGTTGAGCAAAAGATTCAGTCATATTTAATGAATACACTTTTTAAGTTGAACATCCACTGGGCAATCCCGCACCTGTGGGGTGATTAACATAGACCCGCGTCTTCCATGACGAGGGCAGAGTCAAGACATCTTGACGTTGGGTATAAATAAGTAAACTTTTTGCGAAACAGCCCTTAGGACTTAATCGTTCACTTGCAAACCAGTGAGCTTTTGATGAGTATAATCCAACACTTTATCTACAACTTCTGAAATAGATAAATGTGTAGAATCAATTACTAACGCATCATCAGCCGCTTTCAAAGGCGCGGTGGCCCGATTGCGATCACGGTCGTCTCGTGCTTGAATTTCGCTTAAAAGACGGTCAAAACTAACATCAAAGCCTTTATCTTGCAACTGTATCAAGCGCCGCTGGGCTCTTTCTTGAGCGCTGGCATCAAGGAAAATTTTAACCTGTGCATCAGGAAAAACGACCGTCCCCATGTCACGGCCATCGGCGATTAACCCCGGTGCCACTCGAAATGCTCGCTGGCGGCGCAACAAGGCTTCACGTACTCGAGGAAACGCGGCGACTTTACTCGCAGCATTGCCTATATCTTCAGTACGGATAACCTGGGACACATCCTCGCCCTCGAGCACAGTCGCCACTTGGCCGGCAAGCACAGGAAACTGAACGTCTAAATAAGCCGCTAATGGCACTAAACCGGCTTCGTCATCGAGGGCAACATTATGATGCAGGGCGGCTAAGGCCAAGACTCGATAAATGGCGCCGGAGTCGAGTAATTGCCACTGCAATTTTTGGGCAAGCAACTGGCAAAGCGTGCCTTTGCCCGCCCCTCCTGGGCCGTCTACGGTAATGACGGGAGCTTGTTCAGTCATGGCTTTCTCCAGTAAATCATCAGCTTGAGCACCAGGTAAGTCAGGTGCTGCACCGGCGCAGTATACCTAAGTCAGCTATTAAAAAGCAGTCATTGCCCGTTTAAAAACAGACAATTTATCCCCTCTTGAGGGCGCGAGTTCATATTGCGTCTATACCTGCTGGCACTTCCGCTTTACAATGAACGCCATTTTTTTGATATCTCTACTCACCTAATTACTAAAGAGGAACGTCATGAGCAGTGTTACCCGGATGGCAAACTCAAAACTGCCGACCCCCTGGGGCACCTTTACCCTGATCGGTTTTGAAGAGAAAGGGACAGGTAAAGATCATGCCGCTCTCGTGATGGGCAATATCGAGGACTCCCCTGCGGTGCTGGCACGTATTCATTCTGAATGCCTCACTGGGGATGCTTTATTTAGCTTGCGTTGCGATTGTGGTTTTCAATTACAAGCGGCCATGGAGCGCATCGCTAAAGAAGGTCGCGGCGTTTTACTTTATGTACGCCAAGAAGGCCGCGGTATCGGCTTACTCAATAAAATTAGCGCTTATAACTTACAAGACCAAGGCAAAGATACGGTAGAGGCCAATGTTGAGCTGGGTTTTGATGCGGATATGCGTGATTACACTATTTGTGCCGATATGCTAATCGACATGGGCGTAAAGCAGTTAAAATTAATGACCAATAATCCCCGTAAAGTCACGGCCATGGAAACCTTAGGTATTGAAGTGGTAGAGCGCATTGCACTGCAAGAAGGCCGTAACCCCTTTAACGAACATTATTTAGACACCAAAGCCGGCAAGTTAGGTCATATGTTTAAAGACACCCCGCAAAAATAATTACTCTGCGCTACCTACGCCATTAAGAGCTTGGCTAATAATTGAGAAAGTCAGCTCTTAATGACGACTTATGCGGGAATTTCTTGTCCATCCCACGCCCAAATTTTCCCTGAGTGCGCAGTAGTCAGCGAGTTCATCACCGCAATTAGGTGACTTGCTGCTTGCTCAGGGGTATGTAACTGCCCCTTAGCTAACCCGGCTCTAAAAGGCGCAGATAAAGAAGTGGCCACCGTCCCTGGATGCAGCCCCACCATAATGGCTTGAGGAAAGCGGCGTTGCCATTCGAGTGCGATAGTCTTAATGGCCATATTTAGCGCCGCCTTACTGATGCGATAGCTATACCAGCCCCCTGCCCTATTATCACTAATACTGCCCACTCTGGCCGACAATGCAGCAAACTGTAGCTTATGATCGCGCGTTAACCGCTGACTCAGTATTTGTGCCATCAATAACGTCGGCCAAGTATTAATATGTAAACTGTTATTAAAGGCAGCAAGGCTTAGCTGCTCAAGGCGCTTTTCGGGTTGTTGCGCCGCTTGCTGTAACATACCTATGGTATTAATAACGGTGTCGGGCAGCGCCAAATGTTGACAGGCTTTAAACAGCGCATCGCCGTCGGTATTATTTACTTGCTGCCAGCTAACTTGTGGCCACGCCGCGCTTGATAACTCAGGTAGAGTGCGACTAAATAACACCACATTATCGCCTTGGCGAGCTAAGTGTTCGGTCAATGCCCGCCCAATTCCGCCTGCGCCCATAATCCAATATTGCATGCCTGTCTCCCTTTATCTTGCGTTTAATTGCCAGATGGCATTTATCTATCAGACCTTTTAGAGATAGGCTTTCTTGCTAGGATATAACAATTATTTCTTATTTTTTGTGTGGTGATTGTTTGGTTGTTAGGCAGCGGCCGTCGGTGAGGAAGGGTTAAGTACACTGTCAGCCCACAGCGTTAAGGCTTCACCATGTTGCATAAATAACTGGCCAGCAATTAAGGGCGCGCGCACACAAATGGGCTGTTCTTGGTAAGTAAACTTTAATTGCCAAGCATGTAAATAGACGCGATCACTACTTTCACTACCATAGCGCACATCCCCTACGATAGGACTGGCTTGGCTTTTTAGCGCTACTCGTAGTTGATGAGTTTTTCCAGTCTGTGGCTGTAATAAGAACCCTCGTAATTGCTCCGCCAAATGGCAACTATAAAAGCGGGTAATGGCCGGATTGGTCATAGTGCGTGCCAGCTTCCAGCTACCACCGCGGCTTTTTTCCATATCGCCTTTTATCAAGCCCTGCTTTTTATTAGGTTTAGCCGCAGACAACGCTAAATAAGCTTTACTGACTTGGCGCTGTGCAAACTGCTTACTCAACTCGCGATTAGCGCTAAGGTGGCGCGCCAAAACGAGCACACCTGTGGTGACTTTATCGAGGCGGTGCACGGGATACAGGGTGCTCCCCAGTTGCTCGCTGAGTAACCGCACTAAGCCTGGTTGCTCTGCTTCTTGGTGCATACCAATACCAGCGGGTTTATTAATCACCAAAAAATCAGGCGTGTTGAGCAATATATCCATCGATTAATCTCTAATAAGCGAGCAACAAGCATGAAAAAAGCCCGCAACTTAACGCTGCGGGCTTTTTATAATTTGGCGGAGGAGCAGGGATTTGAACCCTGGATGGGCTATAAACCCATGCCGGTTTTCAAGACCGGTGCATTCAACCACTCTGCCACCCCTCCGACGCCGTGCATACTACCTAATACCAGACCTGCTTGTAAACTGATAAATGACTTAATTTTAGCAAGCGAGCACTTTACGCGCAGATTGCGCTAAAGTCCGCCAACCGAGATCCGCCGACAATAAACAGAAGGCTCGACAATACCGGCGTCTTATGTCCAAATAGTGGTATAAATTTATTTATTCTTATTGGTAACACTGTGACTGTCACATCACCGATAAGGGAGTAAAGCTAAAGGAGCTTGTTATGCGCTACCAAAATTCCATCCCTCGCACACAATCGAGTGAGCTGGCCACTAACAAAGTGTTGCGTAATACCTATATGTTATTGGGTATGACACTGATAGTGGCGGCATTTTCTGCTGGGTTGAGTGCCATGTTGGGCTTACCTCGTCCAGGCTTACTGATCACTTTGGTCGGCTTTTACGGGTTAATGTTCTTAACAGAGCGTAACCGTGACAGCGGTCTAGGCTTACTGTGCATTTTTGCTTTCACCGCTTTTACTGGTTACACCTTAGGCCCCATCATTAACTACTACCTCAATACGAGCAACGGCACTGAAACCGTGATGTTAGCATTAGGTGGCACCGCACTGACGTTTTTATCGCTTTCAGCGTATGTGCTGACCACTAAGAAAGACATGTCTTTCTTAGGTGGCATGATGATGGCCGGCTTTGTAGTGATTATCGTGGGCTTTATCGCTAACTTATTTTTCCATCTGCCCGCATTAAGCTTGGCATTAAGCGCCTTATTTATCTTATTCTCCTCCGGCGCCATCTTGATGCAAACCAGTGCTATTATCCATGGTGGTGAGCGTAATTACATCTCGGCTACCATGACCTTGTATGTTTCTATCTTTAATATTTTCTTAAGCCTGTTGAGCTTATTAGGCCTTAGCCGCGATTAAGACTCGCCATTAAAGCAAACAAGCCCCGCAAGGGGCTTTTTTTATGGCAAAAACCCACCCTTTCTTCACTTAAAAAAACAACCAGGTCTCTTATGTTAGCTCTCGTTTTTAAACACTGTTTATTGTGTGTTATCAAGGGTATGCTAAAAAGAGAGACCCAATTTATTCACTTAATTTAATGACTTACTATGTCTGAATATGATTTACGGCGACCTAAACTCGATTAACTAAGAGGTGACATGGCGATGCCCACGGCTATTTCTACTACCACTGTCAGTGTGGCGCTTAAGGCTTTTTTCACTAATAGCCATGTATTTTTAGCCCTAAAAGTGGTGCTGGCAATGGCATCTACTTTGGGAGTGGGTCTGGCACTGGAGCAGATCCCCGCGGCGGTCACCCTTACCCTAGGTATTATGGCGGGAGCATTAAGTGAAGTAGATCAAAACCCTAAAGCGCGACTCCAGCAGCTCATTGTTAGCTTGATCTGCTTTTTTATCGCTATTACCTTAGTCACCTTCTTAATCGACTTTCCTTGGCTTTTCGGACCCTTTCTGGTCATTGGTACCTTAGTGCTGATGTTAATGGCCGCATGGGGCAGCACCAAGGGCAACTTAGGCTTTGGTATTTTATTAATTTCTTTATATGCCATGCAAGGTCATGCCGATAGTCCCTCTTTTTGGTATCAACCGCTATTACTTACGCTAGGAGCCACTTGGTACGGCTTACTCTCTTGGCTTATTTTATTAATTTGGCCTTATAAACAAGTTCATGAACAACTGGCGCAATGCTATTTCGCACTGGCGCGCTATTTAGTGGTGAAAGCGCGCTTTTTTGATAGCCCCGCTGAACAACATCAAGCCTTACGTCATCAATTAGCCCTGCTCAATATCGACGTAGTTAATTCCCTAGAGCACACCAAACGTATGCTTAATCGGCGCCGAAAAAGCCGTGCTGATGATACCGAGCTAAACCGTTTACTGGCTTTGTACTTATTAGTACAAGATATGCATGAGCGCGGTGCGTCCAGTCACTACTCTTATCAAGAGCTTAATCGTGACTTACAACATCACCAAGTGTTGCTGGGCTACCATGTGGTATTAATGGAGCTAGGCGAGTCTTGTGAAAAACTAGGGCGAGCGATTTTAAGCCACCGTACTTTTAGCCATAGCAAGCGTATTGGTTGGGAGCTAAGTGCGTTACAAAACCAGATAGATTATAGCCACCTACAACAACATTATCCGCCACACTTAGTGACATCAATGCGCTATCTTGGTCGCAATTTAGCAGACTTGCATCAAGCACTGATCCAAGGTGAAGCACTGACTCAAGCTCACCCTAGTAAGCCCCCCCTCGCATTGAGCTGGCCACACCCCCTCAGCAAGCCTTTTGGCCTAAACTCCAGGCTCTTTTGCATCCCGATGCGCTGTTATTTCGCCACTGTATAAGGCTGTGTAGCTGCTTTGCCTTGGGCTATATTTTGATTAGTGTGTTTTCTTTAGAGCGGGGTTACTGGATTTTATTAACTATTTTATTTGTGTGTCAGCCAAGCTTTAGTGCCACTCGCCAACGACTCGTGCAACGCACGCTAGGCACCTTGGGCGGCATTTTAGCAGCCGTCCCTTTATTGGCATTCTTTCCTACCCTTAGCGCGCAATTGGTTATTTTATTAGTGTGCGCGTTAGTGTTTTTCACGCAAGTAAAAGTGCACTACAGCTGGGCGGTGGGCTTTGTAACCTTGTTTGTGTTGCTGGCATTTAACCTACAAGGAGGGGCAAGTGAGCTTATCTGGCAGCCTAGATTATTTGATACCTTATTAGGCTGTACCTTAGCTTTTGGCGCCGTGTGGTGGGTGTGGCCCGACTGGCAACAACGTCACTTGCCACGATTAATGGCAGAGGCGATGGACGCTAATGCTGAGTATTTATCAGCCATAGTGCAACAGTTTGCTAAGGCGCGCCATGAGCACCTCGATTATCGACTGGCACGCAAACAAGCCCACCTTGCAGATAATCAATTGGCACTCGCTTGGCAACATATTCGCGTTGAACCCGTAGCAAAATACTGGTTAAGTGTGTGCTTTGATATTGCCTATCGTAATCACGCGCTTTTGTCTTACCTTTCTGCTCTAGGCGCTCATCGCAGCGAAAGCGTGGCATTAGCAGCCAATCAAATACAACAAGTAGAGCAGCTCGTTAGTCAGTTAAAAACCTCAGCTCACGCGTTACGCCATTCGCAACCGTTATTAAGCCAAAAAACAGTACTCGCCAAGCCCTTAGCGAGCGAGGAGCTAAATTGTGCACCGGACTTAGACAATGAACAGCAACAATGGCAGTGCTTAAGTACTCAGCTTCTTAATCACATTAGCTTATTGGTCTATGATCTCTATCAGTTAGCAGAGCATTTTCCTCACGACAATCATGCACCGCCCGTAAGAATTCGTTAATATAATAAGCTGTAAGCGGTTCACCTAAAGGAAAGTTATGCTTGAGTTTAATCACGCCCTCTTTGCTACCGATGTTCAAGGTTATCTTATCGATCATCAATGTTGGCAACCTGAGATGGTGCCCTTGTTGGCAGAGCAGGAGGGGATAGTATTAACGGCTGAGCATTGGGAAGTGGTGGAATTTGTGCGGGCTTTCTATCTTAAATACAATACTTCACCGGCGATGCGCGCCTTAGTAAAAGCCATGGCGAATGAGCTAGGAGTCGAGAAAGGCAACAGTCGCTATTTATTTCGACTATTTCCTAAAGGTCCGGCTAAACAAGCCACTAAGCTTGCCGGATTACCTAAACCAGCAAAATGCCTTTAAATAAATAAGGAGTAAAACACGAGGGTCGATATTTTATCCCTCCCACTTTACTCCTCTCACATTATTACTCAGGCTTTGGGTATTTAGCTGCCGTTTCAGCAATCAAGGGTTTGAGCTCACCTTGTTGAAACATTTCCATAATGATATCGCAGCCACCCACTAGTTCACCATCAACCCATAATTGAGGGAAAGTGGGCCAATCGGCATATTTGGGTAACTCGGCACGGATTTCAGGATTTTGTAAAATATCGACAAAGGCGAAAGGCTCGCCGCAATTCATTAAGGCTTGTGAGGCTTGAGCAGAAAAGCCACAGCTTGGAAATTTAGGTGAGCCTTTCATATAAAGAAGAATAGGATTTTCACTGATTTGGGTTTTGATTTTCTCAATTGTGTCCATGCGCACCTCAAAACGGTTACTTTTCTAGAGCAACCTATTAAAAAAGACAAGTCATGAATATGACAATTCCCGAGCCATTCTACGTTATCTCTGCGGGGTCACAAGTGGCCGTGATTAAAATTGCAGTTAAGCCGCAACGCGAATAAAGCGACCTAGATCAATGAAAAAAAAATAGTTGTTTTACAACAATACGTTATCTAACTCAACGTGACTGTTGTTTAGCCATCTAGGTAGCTGCTACAATGAATTTAGCAATTTAGCGGAGTGCGACTATTATGTTGTTGGTCGCATCCGTAATTACAAAGCAAGTAGCAATGTCTTGACCAGCGCTAAGCTGGCACCATCAAAAATGGAGAATATAATAATGGCATTTGAACTTCCTGCCCTGCCCTACGCTAAAGACGCTCTGGAACCGCATATCTCAGCTGAAACGCTGGAGTATCACTACGGTAAGCACCACCAGTCTTATGTAACTAACCTCAATAACTTAGTCCCAGGTACTGAGTTTGAAGGTAAGTCTTTAGAAGAGATTATTAAATCTTCTGCAGGCGGTGTATTTAACAACGCAGCACAAATTTGGAACCACACTTTCTATTGGCACTGCTTATCACCTAACGGTGGCGGCGAGCCAACCGGTGCTTTAGCTGATGCAATCAATGCCGCTTTCGGTTCATTTGATGCATTTAAAGAAGAATTTACTAAGTCATGTGTCACTAACTTTGGTTCAGGTTGGACTTGGTTAGTGAAAAATGCTGACGGTAGCGTAGCCATTGCTAATACTTCTAACGCCGGTTGCCCATTAACCGGTGACGCAACCCCTTTGCTGACTTGTGATGTGTGGGAGCATGCTTACTACATCGACTATCGCAACGTGCGTCCTGACTATGTAAAAGCCTTCTGGTCATTAGTAAACTGGGAATTTGCGGCAGAAAACTTCGCCAAATAATTTCTCGCTTTAAAACCCCGGCTCGCCGGGGTTTTTTTATCTGTGCAGTTTAGTTTTTATTCTCTTTATAAAATTCACAGCTTAGCCGCTAACCATTCCACCTACGCCCTTCACTTGCGCTACAGTAGCGTTAGCATCAATAAAACTTTATCTCTTGAACTTGAGTCGCTTTTTAAGGCAGGTAAGCTCTTTCTTGGCAAAACGCACCTGACTCTGACTTTTCTTTTAGTAGTAAGCTGTAAAGTTTAACACTCACAGCAGTTGCTTATCTTTATACCTAAGTGGCTCACTTCTTTACTTCACTTATCAGCCTCACTTTTTAGCTTTTTTAAAAAAAAGTGGCGTTATTTAAGCATAATTTTAAGCATTAGTGGTGCTTGGATATCCAACTCGGTGAATAAATAGACATCCGCACCCTAAAGCGCGCGCCTAAGGTTGACGCAGTTGTTGGTTATTGCTGTACTGAGCACGATTGTAAAAGGAAGTAGTAATTCTTAGTTGGTTAAAAAAGTGGCAAACGTTAAAAAAAGGATAAAAAAACACCTTTTTATAACGCAAAACCTTGATTTCGATCAAATAGGGGCATAAAAGCCGGCATTTATGTGACCCGGTCTACACTTTCCTATTTCCTTACGCTATTATCCATAACAATTTATAAACCAAGGATGCTGCATTTAATCGTGAGCAAAGCAAAGGACCTCTCTCAAGCGCGGGTTACTCCGTTAGCCTTGAGTTGCTCATTGATATTAACGCCGCTTTACATTGGCGAGTTTACTTATTTGCGTATATCACGCGATCGCCAGTTCTCTTCTTTATGTGATCTACCTCTACACTGGAGTCTCTTATGTTAAGACGTACCAAGATAGTTACTACCCTGGGCCCGGCAACTGATCGCGATAACAATCTCGAAGGCATTATTAAAGCCGGCGCAAACGTTGTACGCATGAACTTCTCTCACGGCACCGCTGAAGATCATATGAATCGTGCCAATCAAGTTCGTGATATTGCTAAAAAACTGGGTGTACACGTGGCTATTCTGGGTGACTTACAAGGTCCTAAGATCCGTGTTTCTACCTTTAAAGATAAAAAAATTGAGCTGGCTTTAGGCGATAAATTTATCTTGGATGCTGACTTAGACTTAGGCCAAGGCGACCAGCAACAAGTAGGCATCGATTATAAAGACCTGCCACAAGACGTTAAAATTGGTGATGTCCTGTTATTAGACGATGGCCGTGTACAACTGCGTGTTGACAGCGTGGAAGGTAATAAAATCTTTACCGAAGTCACGGTAGCCGGTCCTTTATCTAATAATAAAGGCATCAACAAAAAAGGCGGTGGTTTATCTGCACCCGCACTAACTGAAAAAGATAAAGAAGACATTATCACTGCCGCTAAAATTGGCGTTGATTATCTGGCAGTCTCTTTCCCGCGTACCGGCGAAGACATGCGTATTGCACGTGAATTGGCGCGCGCTGCAGGCAGTAATGCAAAATTGGTGGCTAAAGTTGAGCGTGCTGAAGCCGTGGCTACCGATGCTGCGATGGAAGATGTAATCTTAGCTTCTGATGTGGTCATGGTGGCTCGAGGTGACTTAGGCGTTGAAATTGGTGACTCTGAGCTGGTCGGCGTACAGAAAAAACTGATCCGCGCTTCACGTCGCTTAAACCGCGTCGTGATCACCGCAACACAAATGATGGAGTCTATGATTTCCGCTCCTCTACCAACGCGTGCAGAAGTGATGGACGTGGCGAACGCTGTGCTAGATGGTACCGATGCGGTAATGCTGTCTGCTGAAACTGCAGCCGGTGATTTCCCTATCGAAACAGTGAAAGCCATGGCGGAAGTCTGTGTAGGCGCTGAAAAGCACCCTAGCATCAATGTTTCAAATCATCGCATGAACTTCACCTTTACTTCAGTTGAAGAAACTATCGCGATGTCGACTATGTATGCCGCTAACCACCTACAAGGGGTTAAAGCTATTGTTGCGCTCACTCATTCTGGTACGACTCCGCTGTTGCTGTCACGTATCAGTTCAGGTCTGCCGATCTTCTCCTTATCTGGCGAAGAAAAAACGCTGGCGTGGAGCAACATGTACCGTGGCGTAACTCCGGTGTTCTTTAAACACGACACTACTCTAAGCAATGCAGAAGTGAGCCGTGAAGCGCTGGCTACATTGAAAAAAGCCGGCTTTGTCAGCAGTGGTGACTTGGTGTTATTAACCCATGGTGACACCATGGAAGTAGTAGGTAGCACTAATACCTGCAAAATCTTGACCGTTGAGTAAGCTTAAAATTTAAGTTTCTTAACAGCGATAACGCCGTCAATAAAAAGCCGCTCATTGAGCGGCTTTTTTTATCTTAGCGAAAAGCGCGGTACGTTTTACGCTCTCCGTTAAAGATAAGATTAAGTAAGACGCTTAACGCACCGCGCTGACTTATAGCTCCCCTGGCTTAAAACTATCGACCGCAATGGCGATTTTACGCAGTCTGTCAGCTTCTTTTAAACGGCAAATATCTTCATCATCCAGCAGTTGTTGTGCTTGACCTTCTATTAGTAACTGCTCAAAGCTGAGCTTGCGCGCTAAGGTGCCCGCTTTTTGTGCCGCTCGTAATCTTTGCTCAATATCTTGTACGCCCACCATGGCTAAAAAGGCCGCCTCTACTTCCCCTAAGCCAGGCGTATCTGCACTAGGTACATAACATAAATGAGTAAGACGCTGGCGCACCGCTGAGCTTGGGTTCATTAACAACACACTGATCGCCTGGGCATGACTATCGAGCGGCTTGTTATAAGGATTGCCTAGTGGAAAAATTAACGCGCGTAAGGTAGCAGCCAATACTCGATTAGGAAAGTTATCGAAAAATCCCTCTAGCGCATCGCCTATTAAGTGTAAGTTACGCCCCAATGCATAATGCACAAAAGGCAGTTCGTCCGTTGCGCGACCATTATCTTCAAAATATTTTAAGGTAGCACTGGCTAAATATAAGTGACTGAGCACATCCCCTAAGCGAGCTGAGATCATTTCTTTGCGCTTAAGATCACCGCCTAAGGTTAACATCGACATATCGGCACACAGCGCAAGTGCCTTACTCATACGACTCAGTTGGCGATAATACACCGCCGTTGGCCCGGTCACCGGCGCTCGGTTAAAACGGGCGCCTGTCATACCTTGCCATAGTGCACCGAATACGTTTTTGGTGGCAAAGCCAATATGTTGAAATAATAATTTATCAAATGCCGCTAATCCTGCCTCATGATCAGGGTTGGCCGCAGCTTGTAACTCATGCAGTACGTAAGGATGGCATCGGGTAGCACCTTGACCAAAAATCATTAAGTTGCGGGTTAAAATATTAGCGCCCTCAACCGTGATGGCGACCGGTATCCCCATGTAATTATGAGCAAGGTAATTTTTAGGTCCCATTTGTATGCCTTTACCAGCATGGACATCCATAGCGTGATCTAATACAGTGCGCGCCATTTCTGTCATGTGGTATTTAGAGATAGCCGTGACAATGGCTGGACTTTCATTGGCATCCAAGGCGTTAGCAGTTAAACGACGGGTGGCTTCTAATTGATAAGTTAAGCCGCCAATGCTGCCTAGCGCTTCTTGTATGCCTTCAAATTTACCGATTGATAAGCCAAACTGTTTACGCACATAAGCATAAGCACTGGTGCTGAGCACGGCTAAATGGCCACTGGCGGTGCCCAATGCCGGTAGTGATATTCCCCGTCCTGCCGATAGACACTCCACCAGCATTCGCCAACCACGCCCTGCAAACTCAGGGCCGCCAATGATCCAATCCAGCGGGATAAACACATCTTTACCGTGAGTGGTGCCATTTAAAAAAGCCAAGCCCATCGGAAAATGTCGATCGCCAATCTCAACACCTGTGTGATGAGTTGGGATCAATGCACAAGTAATGCCAGGAGCTGGGTCATCACTCAGTAGAGCATCGGGATCAAATAACTTAAAAGCTAAGCCTAATACGGTGGCTCTTGGCGCCAGCGTGATATAGCGTTTGTCCCAATTAAGACGAATTCCTAGTACTTCTTTGCCGTCTATCTCCCCTTTACACACTACCCCTGAGTCGGGAATGGCGCCGGCATCAGAGCCCGCCTCTGGGCCAGTTAAGGCAAAACAGGGCACTTCACTGCCATTCGCTAAACCAGGCAACCAACGTTGTTTTTGCTCAGGCGTACCGTAGTGCATTAACAGCTCGCCAGGGCCTAAGGAGTTGGGTACCATCACAGTTACCGCCGCACTTAAGCTGCGCGATGCAATACGCGCCACTATCGTGGAGTTGGCATAAGCCGAAAAGTCTAAGCCGCCATACTCTTTAGGAATAATTAAAGAGAAGAAACCTTGGGCTTTAATATAAGCCCATACTGCTTCAGGCAACTCGCGGTCTTCATTCACTATTTTATGGTCATCTAACATGCCAAGCAGAGTTTCTACTTGGTTATCGAGAAAATACTGTTCTTCATCGGTAAGCCGAGAAGGACCATAGGCTAATAAGGTTGACCAGTCAGGGTTACCGCTAAATAACTGACCGTCCCACCACACAGAGCCCGCCTCCATGGCCTCTTGCTCGGTAACTGATAAGGGAGGTAAGATTTTTTTAAAAGTGGTAAAGGCCGGACCCGTTATCCATTTTTTACGTAAACTCATAAGACACTCCTATTAATCTGAACCAGCTAACGCCTCGGCAGTGACACCGCTGGCCAAATAAGGAATTAACCTTTTCACCAGCCCTTCTACATCTATTTCTTCATTAAAATCATTATTGGCAATGGCTTTAAGCGCTTCACTGGACGCCATGGTAAAAATCACCGTGCCTAGCGTAAAGTGCAGCCGCCAAAACATTTGTGCTTTTGTTAGCTGGGGGGCTGCTTTATGGATAGCTTGGCTAAAATGGCCGAGCACCTGCCCATAGTGATTAACAATAAACCAGCGCAAAAAACCTTGATTATCAATATAACCGCGCCCGAGCAGCTGCAAAAAAATCTCCGGTCCTTGGCGATGAATACTGGTTAAGCTCAGTAAAGGAGCCACGAAACACTGGAATACCTCGCTAACCGTGCAGCGCGGTTGGGCTAGTAACTGCACCAGAGCCTGATCGGCATTAGGCATAAATACTGATAAATAACGATTCATTACCGCTTTAATTAAGTCTTTTTTAGAGCCAAAATGATAATTAACCGATGCCAGATTAACGCCAGCGGCCGCGGTAATTTGGCGCAATGAAGTATCACTAAACCCGGCTTGTGCAAATAACTGCTCGGCACTATTTAGGATCTTCTGTTTAGTTTCGACTTTAGCCACAACCACCTCAAATAAAACACCTGTTTAAAATTTACGTTTTAAAGACGGTTATTGTCAAGCTAAAAGCCGCTAAGCTCAGAGATAAGATAAATAGTGTGAAGCGCGGAACCTTTCTTCTCCTCTCCCCTCCAATGTTATGCCACTGTAATTAAGTACTCAGTCTTCGCCCAGCTTTGCTGGGCATTTTTTTATCTATAAACTAGCAATCGATAAGCACTGCTGCCCATGATTATGGCCACGCAGCAGTAAAGATTCGTCTTACTTGAGTGGGTCATTGAGATACTAAAAGGACAAGCATGAGCTTAAAGGAAGCGCCAGCAGAGATACGCTTAGCAGTAGATGTGATCGCGTTATTGGAAGTAAATCAAATAGCGCCTGAATTAGCGTTACAGGCACTGCGCATCGTTATCCAAGATTATGAGCGCAAATTGGCTAAATCTCGTGAAAACTAAGCAATAAGACATAAAAATAATAAAATAGCAGCCGTTGAACGGTGCGCTACTTACTAATCACTAATAGCCCCTAAACAGCTTAGGGGCGTATTGTTACTGTAAAGCTAGGCGCTAGTTAGCGCTTGCCTGTGCACACTTTACTTTTTGCCTAAGTCGATAACGCTTAGCGCTCTTCTTCAAGATAGGTGTAACCTTCCAAACCTGCATTTAACTCGGCGAGCATCATATCGCGAGTTTCTTGATCCAGCTGAGGTTGACTAAGCAATGTTTCATAACTTGCCGTAATAGCCGAGGGAGCAATATCTACATAGCGCAACATATCTGCCACCGTACTGCCGGCTTTAATATCATTAAGCTGTGCTTTGCCATTCGCATCTAACGACACCTCAGCGCTATGGGTATCACCAAAGAGATTATGCATATCTCCTAAAATTTCTTGATAAGCGCCCACTAAGAAAAAGCCTAGGTATTGCGGCTGTCCCGGTACAAACTCAGGCATGGGCAAGGTGGTTTCTACGCCTTGGCCGTCCACATACTGATCGATAGCGCCATCGGAGTCACAGGTAATATCTAACACCACGGCGCGACGTGTCGGCTCTCTGTCTAAACCTACCAGTGGCAGCACCGGAAAAATTTGATCGATGCCCCACGCATCTGGCAAGGACTGAAATAAAGAGAAATTAACAAAACATTTGTCGGCGAGTTTTTCATTTAACTCATCAATGATGGGTCGGTGCGAGCGATTCGCCGTTCGAAGCTCAGCCTTAATGGCCAGACAAATACTAAGATGGATCTCTTCCGCCCAAGCGCGCTCTTCTAAGCTCATTAAGCCCATATTGTATTGCTGATGCACATCGGCCAGCTCGGCGACGGTATCATGATAAATTTCCAATAAAGGCGGGTCTTCACGACATATCTCTTGCCAAGTTTCCCAAATATTATGCAATAGCATGGCAGCATTATCACGAGGCGGCGTAGGTGTTTGCGGCTTAGCCGACTCAATACTGATAACATCAGAAATTAATACCGCGTGATGAGCGGTAATCGCGCGCCCCGACTCACTAATAATTAACGGATGCGGTAGCTCAAATTCACGACACACATCGCCAATGCCCCACACCACATTATTGGCATACTCGCGCATATTGTAGTTAGCTGAGCAATAACTTTGAGAACGAGTCCCTTCATAATCTACACCTAGCCCGCCGCCCACATCCACAATATTAATCGGCACGTTTAAGCGGCGTAATTCAGCGTAAAAGCGACCACATTCGCGTACGCCTTTTTGAATATCACGAATATTGGCAATTTGTGAGCCTAAGTGAAAATGCAGTAGCTGTAGCCAATGTAAGCAGTTGGCTTCACGCAGCTGTGAGATAAGCTTAAGTACATGGGCTCCACTTAAGCCAAATTTTGATTTTTCTCCGCCACTGGATTGCCACTTGCCCGCACTTTGTGAGGCAAGACGAGCACGCACGCCTAGTCTTGGCTCTACATCAATGCATTTTGCCTCTTCCATCACCATCGCTAGCTCAGATAGCTTTTCGATGACAATATATACTTGGTGCCCCATCTTAGTGCCTAATAAGGCGAGGCGAATATATTCTTTATCTTTATAACCATTACACACAATCACCGACTCAGTTTCATGACTGTGCGCTAATACGGCTAATAATTCCGGCTTAGAGCCCGCCTCTAATCCTAAGCGTGGCTTATCTTTATAAGCCTTAGTGACCGCATCGAGTACGCCGCGCTGCTGATTCACTTTTATCGGATAAACGGTGAGGTAATCCCCTTCATAACCGTATTCAGTAATGGCGTTATTAAAAGCATTAAACAGCGCATCGATACGGCTTTTAATAATTTCGGGAAAACGCAACAATACCGGTGTGGCATAGCCTTGGGCTTTTAAGTCAGCAATCACATCTGCTAATACTACTTTCGCTTCTGGGCGAGATTTATCGGGGGTCACCACCACACGCCCTTGGGGGTCGAGATGAAAAAAACCATCCCCCCAGTAAGGTAGGTTATATATTTTTAACGCATCTTGTTCAGACCAATTGGCCATAGTGTTAATCCCCTTTTTAGGTCAGAGCAGATATGAAATATCGAGCTTAAGCGATGAGACGAGCAGAAACGGTGTTACAGATATGCCAGCTGTTCGGTCGCCGCAAGCCAAACCGTAAAGTCTACACAGCACAGCTTGCGCTCGCCAGTATAGTGGCAGGAGCGCTAGCAAATTAGTGACTTAACACACATTCTTCATTAAGGCAGGCTTTAGTAGGTAATAGCTCAGTAAGTCAACGACAACATTGATCTTACGTTAGTGCCAAGCCCAAGGACGTAAAAGGGTAAGAGGTTAAAAAGACTTAGCGATCACTGTGACCAAGACTGCGGGTAGGATCCACATAATCACGCAGTCTTTGCTTGATCTCTTTAGCTTCTGGAAAACCGCCGTCAATCACGCGACACCATAGGCGCTGCTCATTCACCCAAATTTGAAATTGGCCTTTATCTGCAGGGATCAAGGCCACTTCAGCTACATCATCATTAAAAGTAGATAAAATCTCTTGTGCCAACCAAGCGGAGCGTAATAACCAGCGGCATAACGAGCAATAGCGAATTTCAACTCTGGGCTTCATGCTCTCTCCTTTAACTGCAAATTAATTTTTAGCGCACCACACCACTTAGAAATTCATGGCGAGTGGCGGCTCGGCTCTTAAAAATGCCGCCCAACGAGGTAGTAGTGGTACTACTGGTCGCATCCATGACGCCGCGCGCTTTCACGCAATAGTGCGTCGCACTAATACTCACCGCCACATCCTCTGACTCGAGTAAAGTCTGCAAGGCTACTAACACTTGTTGGGTGAGGCGCTCTTGCACTTGGGGGCGGCGCGCAAAAAATTGCACTATGCGGTTAATTTTAGATAAGCCAATCACCTTAGTTCGCGGTATATAGGCGACGGTGGCGGTACCATCTATGGTTACAAAGTGATGTTCACAAGTACTGGTCAGTGTGATGTCACGCACTTGAACCATTTCATCCACCTTCATTTTGTTATCGATCAAGGTGATTTTAGGAAAATAGCTATAATCTAAGCCTGAAAAGATTTCTCGCACATACATCTTAGCGATGCGCTGTGGAGTATCGGCTAAGCTATCGTCTGCCAAGTCTAAGCCTAATACATCCATCATTTCGGTCATTAAGGCGGTAATACGCGCTTGTTTTTCATCCAAGGTCAGGCTGTTGCCTTTCATTGGGGTTTCTAAACCACGTTGTTCAAGGGCAGAACGTACTCGAATAGCGGCATCGCTCAAAGCAGTCATGGTAGTCTCCAAGGGAGCATTCAATTCAAAATCGGCTGCCAAATGGTAGTGCATTTACTGTCGAGAGTGAATGTTTGATTTGGGGTGTGCTTAACAGCACTGTGTGCCAATCTGTTTTAAAATACCCTTATAGTGCGTTTAAAATCATCCCCTTGGCCAAGATCTGAGAGATAGATTGCGCAGATATGCCCAAATTTGGCTTCACATTTTTATTACAGGACGCTGCATATGACAACACTTGATCCTTGCAATCAGTTTGGCTTGCGTAACTTTTATGATGCCAAGCACGACATGCTTACCCAGCTACAGCACCTTGGGCGTACTGAGCTGGTCGGCCTCGATCAGTTGTTAAATCGTATTTTAGCCGACGATGTACACTCCCCCATCGATGTGCCCTCTTTTGCCAACTCGGCCATGGATGGCTATGCCCTGCGCGCCGCCGATGTGAGTGAGGCAGCCCATTTTTCTAGCCAAGGATTAACCCTCATTGGTACCAGTTTAGCGGGGCACCCTTTTACCGGTCGAGTGAGTGAGGGGGAATGTGTACGCATTATGACGGGGGCTTCTCTTCCTCTGGGTGCCGATGCAGTGGTTATGCAAGAGCATTGTCAAGTCCAAGACTCGTTAGTCATAGTGACCTCTGCAGTCACTGAGGGACAAAATGTGCGCTACCCCAGTGAGGATCTGGCACAAGGCGAGTGTGTGTTTAAGGCAGGGACGCGCATCAATGCTCGGGTGTTAGCCGTGCTCTCTTCTTTAGGCTTAGAGCAAGTCTATGTCTATCGGCCTCTAACGGTTGCCTTATTTTCTACGGGCGATGAGCTAAAAACACCGGGGCAATTACTGGGTCCAGGTGATATTTATGACTCTAATCGCATTGCAGTACGCGCCATGTTAGAGCGCATCGGTGTAAAGGTAGCAGATTATGGCATTATTAAAGATGAGCCAGACGCTATTCGCCACGCCTTAATCAGTGCTGCTAGTAATGCCGACGCCGTGATTACCTCAGGCGGCGTGTCGGTCGGCGATGCTGATTATATTAAACAAATACTAGAAGAAGTGGGGCACGTAGGTTTTTGGAAGCTGGCCATAAAGCCGGGTAAACCTTTTGCCTTTGGTCATATTAATGACACTGCTTTTTTTGGTTTGCCAGGTAATCCGGTATCAGCGGCGGTAACCTTTCATTTATTAGTTCGCCCTGCTCTCGCCACCCTTAGCGGAGAAACACTGGCCCCTACCGTCACTTTGCAGGCTCAAGCGCTCATGGACTTTAAGAAATCTCCTGGGCGCATGGACTTTCAACGCGGCATTGTCAGTACTCAAGCCGACGGTAGCTTAGGCGTAGTGGCAGCAGGGGCACAAAGCTCGGGAGTATTTAGTGCTATGGCTGAAGCAAATTGCCTTTTACATCTTGAGCAAGACCGAGGCAATGTCACTGCGGGTGAGACTGTGAGCCTTGAGCTAATTGATGGCTTGTATTGGTAGCCTTTTATCTTATTCATCCCCACCTCGTTTAAGCTGAGGTGGGTTAATAATGGGCATGAGCGCTTATTTTGAATAAATTAACGTGTAGCTAAGTCCCTTGCTCTTGGCTTACCCGGCTCATGCTCGCCGCTTTCCAAAACTGATTATCTTGATAAGGCGTAGGATCCATAATACCCGCCAAACTTATTGCTTCAATGCGCTCCACACAAGTGCCGCAACGGCCACAATGTAGCTCACCGCCTTCATAACAAGACCAAGTATTAGCGATGGGCACGCCAAATTGCGCCGCATCCTTTGCGATGTCTGTTTTATCGCCATGCACATAAGGGGCATATAAGCCCACCTCAGCTACGCCATCCAGCGCTTGGCTTTGCATCTCGCCAAATAGACGAATAAAGTCGGGGCGACAATCGGGGTAAATAAAATGATCTCCACCATGAACCGCCAGTGCCACTGTATTAAACCCTCTACTGGCGGCCACTCCAAATGCAATCGTTAGCATAATAGCATTACGATTAGGTACCACCGTCAGCTGCATATTTTGTTCAGTATAATAGCCGTGTGGCACTTCAATATCATCCGTTAAGGCAGAGCCCGACAGTTGCTGGCCAATATTGCCAATATCTAGCACCCAATGCGGAACCTTGAGCTGTTCGGCACACAGTCTTGCGGCGTCAATTTCTTTTTTATGGCGCTGGCCATAATCAAAGGTTAGCAAAGCACCTAGGCTGTGTTCCTTGGCAAGTCGATACGCTAAAGTAACCGAGTCAAAACCGCCTGAGCAGATTAATAATGCATTCATATCAAGATGTCCTTGTTTTTTCCGGGTAGGCTGCGACCGTAGTAATGTTCAGTGATTAAAAATAATATTTGAAATCTAACATTTTAACGTTACTTAAGGCATCTCATTTCGCTGCTCAGATAACTAAAAAGGGCGCACTGCGCCCTATTAATGAAGGAAAATGGCGAGTTAGTGATTTTGACTGGACGCTTGCTCGGCTAAATATAGCCAAGTATCAATCACGGTATCTGGATTAAGAGAAACAGAGTCAATCCCCTGCTCCACTAACCAAGCAGCAAAGTCTTTATGATCTGATGGCCCTTGACCACAAATGCCGACGTATTTACCTGCTTTATGGGCCGCCTTAATGGCCATGGATAGTAAAGCTTTTACTGATTCATCCCGCTCATCAAACGAAGCAGCCACTAAGCCTGAGTCTCGGTCTAACCCCAAGGTGAGCTGCGTCATGTCGTTAGAGCCAATAGAGAAGCCGTCGAAGTAGGCTAAGAATTTATCGGCCAGCAACGCATTGGAGGGTAACTCACACATCATAATCACTTTAAGACCGGCTTCACCGCGCTTAAGGCCATTTTCTGCCAAAATATCAATTACACTCGCCGCTTCAGTTAAGGTACGCACAAAAGGGATCATAATCTCAACGTTAGTTAAGCCCATGTCGTTGCGCACCCGCTTCATGGCTTCGCATTCTAAAGCAAAACAATCACGAAAATCTGCAGAGATATAGCGCGAGGCACCGCGAAAACCCAACATAGGGTTTTCTTCATCAGGCTCATAGGCATCCCCTCCTAACAAGTTGGCGTACTCGTTAGATTTAAAGTCTGATAGGCGAACAATCACCCGCTCTGGCCAAAAGGCCGAAGCTAAGGTAGCAATTCCTTCGGTGAGCTTAGCAATAAAAAACTCCCGCGGATTATCATAACCGGCCGTAATCTCATCGATTTGTTGCTGTAATCTCGGGCTGGCTTGGTGGTAATTGAGTAACGCCTTAGGGTGGACGCCTATCATGCGATTAATAATAAATTCCAAACGCGCTAAGCCCACGCCTGCATTAGGTAATTGGGCAAAATCAAAGGCTCGGTCTGGATTACCAATATTCATCATCACCTTCACCGGTGATGGCGGCATGGCGCCTACTTCTGAGGTATTAACGTTAAAGTTTAATTTACCTTGATAAATAAAACCGGTGTCGCCCTCAGCACAAGACACGGTAATTTCTTGGCCTTCCATAATGCGTTGTGTGGCATCACCACAGCCTACTACGGCAGGGATCCCTAACTCGCGGGCGATAATCGCCGCATGACAAGTACGACCACCGCGATTCGTTACAATGGCTGAGGCGCGTTTCATAATGGGCTCCCAGTCGGGATCTGTCATATCAGTTACCAGCACATCGCCTGGCTTCACTTCATCCATTTGGCTAAGGGAGGCAATCACCTTTGCAGGACCTGCGCCAATTTTATGACCAATGGCACGGCCTTCAACAATAACTTCACTTTGTTCAGTCAGCGCAAATCGCTCCAACACATTGCTGTCTTGGCGACTACGTACCGTTTCTGGTCGTGCTTGTACTATATAGAGCTGACCATCTACGCCATCTTTTGCCCATTCGATGTCCATGGGTCGGCCATAATGGCGCTCAATAATCACCGCTTGCTTAGCCAGCTCCATCACTTCCATGTCTGATAAAGAAAAATGGTTACGCTCGGCTTTAGAGGTTTCTTTAACGGCAACTTGTTGGCCAAGTCCAGAGTCGGTGGCATAAATCATTTTTTGTAATTTAGAGCCCAACGTTTTACGTACCACCGCCGGTCGACCGGATTTTAAGGTCGGCTTATGCACATAGAACTCATCGGGGTTAACTGCCCCTTGCACCACCATTTCGCCCAAGCCAGTGGAGGAAGTAATAAACACCACTTGATCAAATCCGGACTCGGTATCGATAGTAAACATTACCCCAGAGGCGGCAATATCTGAGCGCACCATGCGCTGAATACCCGCCGATAACGCCACTCCACGATGGCTGTAGCCTTGGTGAACGCGATAAGAAATGGCTCTGTCGTTAAATAGCGAAGCAAAGACATGTTTAATGGCTTCCATCACCGCACTTAAGCCACTGACATTTAAAAAAGTTTCTTGCTGTCCGGCAAAAGAAGCATCAGGCATATCTTCGGCCGTGGCTGAGGAGCGCACCGCAAACGACGCGTTATCATTCATTTGCTGAGTAAGCTCAGCATAAGCACTGGCAATGGCTTGCTCCAAGGGCGCTTGAAAGGGGGTGTCAATAATCCATTGACGGATAGTTTGTCCCGCACTACCTAATGCCGCAATATTATCGACATCCAATGTATCGAGTAGCTCGTTAATCTTGGCATTAAGACCACTTTGCTCCAAAAACTCGTTAAAAGCGTAGGCAGTGGTAGCAAAGCCACCCGGTACAGCAACACCGGCACCCGCTAATTGGCTGATCATTTCACCCAAAGATGCGTTTTTGCCACCCACACGATCCACATCGTGCATGGTGAGCTGTTCATACCAAATTACATATTCCACCACGGCTACGTCTCCAACAATAAGGTGTGCTTGGGTTATTAATGCTATAAGTATGCGATTAAGAACATATGCTGCACGCTCAGACAGCATCAGCAATAGAGTGAGTCTATATCGCGGGTTGAAAACAGGTAAACGTCAAACTCTTGGCAAACTACAAAAGTGAGATCTGGAGACGCAATGCACACGGTTTTTTATGTTTCTGATGGGACGGCGATCACAGCCGAAGTTTTCGGTCATGCGGTGCTAAGCCAGTTTCCCATGACCTTTGAGCAAGTCACCATCCCCTTTGTCGGCGATGTCGAAAAAGCACAGCTGGTAAAAGCCCAAATTGACAGTTGCTTTACTCAAAGTGGCAAACGCCCATTAGTCTTTCACACCATAGTCGATACACAATTACGTAACATAATTACCAACAGCGAAGCCAAATGTTATGATTTCCTTAACACTTTTGTCGCTCCCATAGAGCAACAATTAGGTATTAAAGCGGATCCCCAAGTGCATCGTACTCATGGCATGGACAATAAAAAGCACTACGATACCCGCATTGATGCCGTTAACTATGCGCTAGAAAATGACGATGGCGTGACCACTAAAGCCTATAATGAAGCGGATATTATTTTGGTTGGCGTGTCTCGTTGCGGCAAAACACCCACCAGTTTATACCTAGCACTACAGTTTGGAATTCGCGTGGCCAACTACCCTTTTATCGATCAGGACATGCAGCAAATGAGTCTACCCACTGCGCTCAAAACCAATAGACACAAGCTATTCGGCCTCACTATAGATGCACAGCGCTTACAAGAAATACGTCAAAGACGCATGGCCGATAGTCAATATTCCGCCGCTGCACAATGTCGCTATGAGCTTAACCAAGTAGAAAAATTGTTTCGCCAAGAAGCCATTCCTTTTATCGACACGACTTTTCATTCGGTAGAAGAAATCTCGGTAAAGATTTTAGAGCGCGCTGGAATTCGCCGTCGCATCTACTAAATTAGCCACCGCCTCTACTAATAGCCCACGTCCTTTGTATACATTTTTTGCGAGCGATCTCTAAACATTGCATACAAAAACAAACAAAATGTTGCTTTGGTGTTTACAAAAATGTATACATTGCACCTAGTGTTTAACCAAGCAGTCGAACACAACGCAAGTCGCATCACAGTTGTGCGTCTGATTTATGCCGGATTTGGTGTGTTTTCTTTGTATAAACCGCTTTTGAAAAGAAGTTGTGCATACAAAGTTAACTGGTTCACTAGGGATTCCGGCGATCAATGTCATTACTGGTGGTTGTCGTTACGTTGTCGCAACAATGCACAACAAGCTTCGGCCCCCACTTGAGCAAAACTCAGGGACTTAACGCAATGAAACATAGTCAAAGCAAGTCAATATTCGATTTTTACGGTAAGCCAGGTTTCGGCAAGGCACTGCCGCTGTCACTGCAGCATATCTTAGCCATGATCATGGGTGCCGTTACGCCACCTATCATCTTAGCTAAAACACTGGGATTAAGTGGTGCAGACAGTGCATTGCTAATCCAAGTGGCATTGTTCTTCTCCGGTCTTTCCACCTTGTTACAACTTTACCCAATCGGTAAAGCCGGCTCACGCATGCCGACCATCTTTGGTGTTGGCTTTGCGTACTTGCCTACCCTGTTGGCCGTGGCCAAGTCTGGGTTAGACGCTGGTACTGCACCTGCTGACGTAGTGGGCTCTATCATGGGCGCACAAATCATTGGTGGTGTAGCCATGGTCATCGTGGGCTTGTTTATCAAGCACATCCGTAACCTGTTCCCACCTGTAGTAGCAGGAACTGTGGTATTGGTTATCGGTTTATCACTGTATAACGTAGCCATTAACTACATGGCCGGTGGTATAGGTTCACCTACTTTCGCCAGTGGTAACAACTGGTTGGTAGCATTAACTACACTGGGTATCGTACTGATCTGTTCACAGTTTGGTAAAGGCTACTTCCGCTTAGCGGCCATCATCATCGGTATCCTTGCCGGTTATGCGTTAGCCTTCTTCTTCGGTATGGTTGACTTCACTAAAGTTGCTGACGCAGGTTGGGCCATGGTGCCAATGCCAATGCACTTTGGTCTGTCTTTCCCAATCGAAGCCATCATTCCTATGGTTATCATCTGTATTGTTAACTCAGTACAAACCATTGGTGACTTGTCTGCTACAGCCGTAGGTGGTATGAACCGTGAGCTGCAAGACAAAGAAATGGAAGGTGGTTTAGTTGGTAACGGTATTACTACCTTAATCGGTTCATTATTTGGTTCACTGCCTACTTCTTCGTTCAGCCAGAACGTGGGTATCGTAGCCATGACTAAAGTAATTAGCCGCTATGTATTAGGTGTTGCTGCCGTATTTATGATTTTGGCTGGTTTACTGCCTAAGTTCTCTGCCGTAATGACCACGATTCCTGCGCCTGTAATTGGTGGTGCGACTATCATCGTATTCGGTATGATCACCATGACTGGTATCCAGTTGTTAGTTAAAGATGAGCTGTCTTCACGCAACGTGACCATTGCTGCTCTGTCTTTGGCGATGGCAATGGGTATCCACGCTGCACCAAACGCAGTAGCTGGCTTGCCTGACATGATGAAGTCTTTGACTAATCCAGTTATCATTGCAGCCTTGATGTCATTCATTTTAAATATCATCTTGCCGAAGAAGACCTTGGCCGATGAAGCGCGTGACCGTGAAGCTATCGAGCAAGAAATGAACGGCACTATTGCCACAGACAGTGTCCAAAAAAAAGTGACCACTGAAGCAGTTAGCTAAGAACTACCCTTTTTAGCTCAAATAATGCACAAAAAGCCGGTCTTACGACCGGCTTTTTTATGTCTACTGGAGTTCGCGCTACCGTTCTTTAACCAGCAAAGGGCTAAATAGCAATGTTTCGCCACTACAACTAAAAGTAAGACCTTTAAGCGTGATACCCTAGCAGAGATAAAAAAACGCCGACTCAAGGCCGGCGTTTTAGCTTAATTAAATGATTATTTTAATTGCCACACACTCATCTGCGCCACTGTATGCTGAAACTTGCGTTTTGTTTCGCGAATAACAAAAGGCACATCTTGCTTTGCTACCAAATGAAAGTGCTCACTTAACACCTTAGTTAAGCCGTCTAAGGTAGTGACATTTTCCCCATTCACTTTAATACCCCCTAACCACTTCTCTTTTGGTGTGTACTCACTTAACCACGTATAAGGCGAGGTTAATACCAAATAGCCTTTTGCTGTTAAGCGCTGATGAATATCCTTAAGAAATAACAGCGGATCATATAATCTATCAATTAAATTACCACAAAAAATAAGATCGTAATTTGTAAAGCGCGCTTTCAGATTACAGGCATCTCCTTGGAAAAAATCAATTTTTTCGGCTAGCTCAGTTAAACCAAGCTCAGTCAAATTGACTTCCTTACATTCAACCAGCTCACCTTCGGTTGGAATAGCAAAACGGGTATGAGCGGTTTCTTTTAACTGAAAGCCATGTTGAATAAAACGCGCCGAAAAATCGATGCCATCCACATGGTCAAAATGGCGAGCGAGTTCAAAGCTGGCTCGGCCCACAGAGCAGCCTAAATCCAGTGCCCGGCCCTGTTTAAGCTCAGGAGTATGACTGAGTAATGCTTTAACACAGGCTTTAGGGTAATTAGGCACCTCAAAGTAGGTACTGCCATAATGAAACTCTAAATATTGAGCCACTAGCTCATCGGTCTCGTAAGTATTGACTGCTTCCACTGGCACCTCGGCGCTGTCAGACTCTATATATCTAAAGCCTGCATGTTGAAAAAAATGACGGCGAAAAGCATAACGGGCGAAACGCGTGGCTTCATTGCCGGTCGAAATCCAAGAGCCGCCTTTAAATAAATTATGCTGTCCATCAAAAGTAGGAGTAGAAAAGTCATCATATAATGGATGCACTTTAAAGCCTGGGTAGGCGTCAATAGGCGATTCGGTCCACTGCCACACATTACCCACAATATCGAAAATACCTTGCTGCTCAAAACGATTAACAGGACACGAAGAGGCATAATATTCAAGGTTGATATTGCCCGGCGCTTGTTCCCAGTTGGGCTGATCGCTATCAATGAATTGGCGTAATAGGCACCATTCCGCTTCGCTTGGCAAACGCACATGACGCTTCTGTAATGCGGCCTGCCAATTACAAAAAGCCTTAGCTTCTAAGTAATTTACTTCAACGGGCCAATCGAGTGGTAAAGGCATTATATTTAATAAGTTTCGCTGAAAATATTCTCCATTATCTAACAACCAAAAGCGTGGCATCTTAGCGTGGCTATAAGCCAGCCACGCTTGTCCCTCTTGCGTCCACCACTGAGGTTGTTGATAGCCTTTAGCATTAACAAATTGCAGAAACTCACCATTTGATACCAAATATTTGGCTACTTTAAAGGGCGCGACCGTGACCGTTTTACAGCCATATTCGTTATCCCAACCATAGGTATCTGCGCTCTTAGGTTTACCCAGCGTAATGGTTTTCCCCTCTAGGGCGACTAACGTGTTCTTAGGAGCGGCAGCGGTCTCGGTACAAGGCGACCATCTTGGGTGAGCATCCAGATAATGCAGGGGCAACATGCGCATAATCACCGAGGAAGTTTCTAAGTGGATACGCTCATGCTCAATACCCATTAGTACTAACCAAGCGGGCGAATCAGGAGTAATGGGTAACGTAAGTGGCATATCGGTGATTAGCTTATCGACAATATCGCGCACTTGCTGGCGATAATGGCGGGTTTCACTCACACTCGGCCAGTCATAGTGGGCACTATTTAAGTCGTCCCACGACATCTCATCAACACCGATAGCAAACATCGACTCTAGTCGTTCATTTACTCGAGCATGCTGATATTTACCCAAGATTAATTTATTAATAAAAAAAACGGCCGTATGGCCGAAATAAAAAATTAAAGGATGGCGCAGTGGCTCGGCACGAATATAATAGGCGTGTTCATCATTGATGCAATCAAACAAGCTTTCATACAAATTAAAAGTATGATGAAAATAGTGGCGTATTTCAGCGCGTTTTTCTGCTACCGAATCCCCAGTTAAACTTAGTGTCTTACTCACCCTCTTTGTTAGCTCTTCCATTTCTATCCTTGATATTAACGTGAACGATCTCCCAAAGAAATCGTCGCAATAGCTTAGTCACATCAGACCCGCAAAGGGTAAGCTTACTTTCATTCATTATAAAATGAACACGTAACAAACCCTTGCACTAGCGTGAGGGCTGTTATAAAACGCTCATTTTATAAAATGGAAATATCATGAGTCAATTTAGCAATGTCACCGTCATTAAACAGGCTAACATCTACGATAATGGCAAAGTCACCAGTCGCGAGCTGTTATTTAACGATGGTAGCCGTAAAACCTTAGGCATTATGCTACCGGGAGAGTATAGCTTTACTACCGATAAGGCAGAGCTAATGGAAATTTTAACCGGAGAGCTCAGCGTACAATTAGCGCAGACAACATCCTGGCAAGTCATTAGCGCGGGGCAGTCCTTTTCGGTGCCTGCTCAAAGTAGCTTTAAGCTACGGGTCAGCCTGCTGGTGGATTACTGCTGCTCTTACTTAGATTAACGCCTGTTAACGGGGTAAGCTCAGTACTGAACTGCTACTCACGAGCGGCGCCAAGGGCTGATCTTCTGTGCAGAATGCGCTAACATTTATCAACTGTATTATGTTTGAATGAATTTTGTAAGCAATAAGGAATGAATAATGACGCAGAAAACTTGGAACGTGTACTTGTCGGGTGAGATCCATAGCGATTGGCGCGAGCGTATTATTGAAGGCACTAAAGCAAAAGGCTTAACAGTGAACTTTACTTCCGCCGTGACTGATCACGATGCCAGTGACATGGTGGGCGTTAATATCTTGGGTAACGAAGAAGATAACTTTTGGCGTGACCGTAAAGCCTCAGGTATCAACAGTATTCGTACTTCTAGCCAAATTAAAGCCGCAGACTTAGTAGTGGTACGTTTTGGGCCTAAGTATAAGCAATGGAACGCCGCTTTTGATGCCGGCTTTGCGGTAGCTTTAGGTAAACCCATGGTAACCTTGCACGATGCTGAGTTAGATCATCCATTAAAAGAAGTGGACGAAGCGGCAAAAGCGACCTGTCGCCAGCCTGAGCAAGTCGTTGAGATCCTATCTTATATCTTATCTTAAGCACTCTCTTAGCCATTACCCTGCTAAAGAATAAGTGAACTCGATATGATCCCCCAGCGATGGGGGATTTTTGTTGTGCCGACTTCTGTCGGTAACCCGCCTTTTTTTGCCCCGTTTTGGGGCGCGTTGTTTTATAATAAGCCCTCATCTGTGTTATAGAGAGCGGTGCTGTGAAGTCTTGGATAGTTGCATTATTGATTGGCACTTGTGGCTTTGGCCCCGGTTTAGCTGGTGCCAAAGAAAGTGTTTGGATAGATGTAGCCAATGCTCAAGATTATTCTCTAGAACACTTAGAAGGGGCGCTCCATATTCCTTATACCCATATTGCCCGAGGCGTAAGTGCCCGCTTCCCCGATAAAAACACGCCACTTAAGCTCTATGACAGAAATAAAACCAGCGCCAAGCGAGCCACTGAGGCACTACAAGTACTCGGCTATGTAGATGTGAAAAACAAAGGCGCGCTCGACAAACTTAAAGAACAAGGCTTAGTCACTTCTCACCTTGTCGATGAGCTAACCCTCTCGCCTGTAGCTACTCAAACGCCCAACCTTTTGCGTTTAAAACCTAATGACCTCCAGCCAAGCTCAGAGAAAAGAGTGGATTATGCGAATAACTTTCCCAACCCTAATGGTGCACCCGCCGTTGAGAAAGACTAATTCTGGTTCGTTTTTTAAGCGGTTTTATAGCTAGTCCACAGCCATTAAGTTATACAGGTGCTGTCTCGTCATCACGCAAGCCCACTTTAAGCACAGTGTCTCCATCTACATCAGCGACCGTCCAGATCATGTCATAGCGAGCAAAATGATCCCCTACCACGGGGTGACCATTACTGTGCTTAAGCATAAACTCACCTAATCCCAGCTCCGTTTCTTGCTCATCTACATCCACGCCGTACATCAGCGCAATATCTTGCATGCGAGCATTGCCATCTAAAATAAAGTCACCAAAGAAAGCCCGCGCTTTACTGCGAGCAGCATCCAAGTCGCCGCCAAACATATTGTTCAGTGTTTTAAGATGATTACTGCGGCCAATCACACACAACATATCGCCCATGGCTAAGCGTGTGCTGCCTGATGCGGGTAATAAATTATCTCCTCTAAACACCGCTGCCACTCGACAATGAGGAGGGAAAGTTAAATTACGAACCACAAGCCCATCTATAGACTCGCTACTAACGGTATAAAGAAACATTTCATAATCGTCTTCTTGAAAAATACCCAGCATAGAACGTCGCCGTGGCGCCAATTCAGGCGGCACTTCTACTCGTAATAATCGCGCCATAATGGGAATAGTAGAGCCTTGTACTAGTAGAGAAACCAGTACCACAAAGAAAGCCACATTAAAGAGCATCATGCCCTCTGGCAATCCTGCCATAAGCGGGAAAATAGCCAATACAACCGGCACCGCCCCGCGCAACCCCACCCAAGAAATAAAGCTAATTTCTCGTCGATTAAAGCGAAAGAAAGGCACCAATGACACCAATACGGCTAAAGGGCGAGCAATAAATATTAAGGCCAGCGAAATTAACACCGCCGGGAGCGCCATCGCCCACATGTCGGCAGGAGAAATTAACAAGCCAAGCACTAAAAATAAGCCTATTTGACTAAGCCAAGCTAAGCCATCCAACACGGGCAATATCGACTCCATGTCACGCAATCGAGAGTTGCCTAACACTAAACCGGCTAAATACACCGCTAAAAAGCCACTGCCTTCAAGAATGGCAGTAAAGGCAAATAACGTTAAGCCAAAGCCCATCACTAAAATAGGATACAAGCCGGGTGCTAACTCAAAGCGCTTGATCATTTGTACTAACAGTATGCCGCCTAAAATACCGGCAATGCCGCCAATGCCAAATTGAGTGAGCAAAAATAACAGCGTTTCACCTAAGCCGTTCATATTGCCGGTAATTAAGCCAATTAAGGTCAGCGTTAAAAAAATGGCCATAGGATCGTTGGTTCCTGACTCTATTTCTAGAGACGCCCCCACTCGCTGGTTTAGGTGCATACCTTTACCGCTAAGCAGTGAAAACACTGCTGCCGCATCGGTTGAGCCCACAATAGAACCTAATAACAAACCGTGCAGCCAGCCGAGATCTAAAATATAAACAGCCAACACCCCAGTCACGCCACTGGTCACCACCACGCCTAAAGTAGCCATACTCAGCGCCGGCTTTAAGCCGACCCTAAAGGTATCCATTCGGGTTCTAAGGCCGCCGTCTAGCAAGATAATAGCTAACGCCAAGTTACCTATGCTGTAAGCCAGTGTATAACTTTCAAATTCAATGCCCCCAGGCCCACTTTCCCCCGCCAGCATGCCAACGAATAAAAAGATAAGCAGAATAGGAATACCGGAACGCGCCGACAATAAGGTGGCTAGCACACTCACACACAGCAAGATCCCAGTCAGTAAGAAGAGATGTTCAAGATTATCCAATGAATACATTCCGACAGGGTTTTAGGTACGCTAGTTATATCATACTCATAACCCTTTTATGAAAGTGAATTTTTAATTAGTTTAAAAAACTATCTATGCAAAAAAACTACATATCGGTGCTTATTATGGCAATTTTACAACATTTTTTGCATAATTCGAGGCTGAGCAGTTTAAAATGCTAAGCTGTTCGCTAAATATTTGATAGTTTTGATAAATTAACCGAAATCAGCAGAATAATACACTCTCACGACCGCGGGGTTGTTGTGAATTATGTTACAAAATAAAAGTGCCTACCATCGACAAAGCCAGCGCTAAGCGAGCTGGCTTTCATTAATCTGTGCTCAAGATATCAGCGTAGCCCTTCTTGCTTATCGTTAAAAAATGGACGCTCATAAAAACAGCGACTATTCCTTAGCGGTGGGCAATAACTGACTAATGGCCTCAAGCGCACACCCCTCATCAGTTTCAGCCCCTCCCGCTCCGGCCACACCAATGGCTCCTATCACTTGATTATTTATTTTCAGTGGCACCCCACCGCCAAGCAACAAGAGCTCATCTAGCGTATTAAGGTTTTGTGAGTCCTTATTACTTCGCGCTCGCTCAGACAATTCTCGGCTAGTCGTTTTGGTCGATAAAGCAGTAAATGCTTTACGCTGTGCGGCTAGCGTATTATGTGGGCCGACATTATCATCACGCTGCAAGGCCACTAAGTTACCACCGCGGTCTACCACAGCCGCGACCCCAGTTAAGCCTTGCTTATGACAAGCCGCTAGCGTGGCATTAAGCAGTTGATTGGCGAGCTCCAATGTAACATCCGCTCTTTGTGCCACGCCTTGAACTACAGCAGCAGGTGCGGCAAAGGCCGAGTTCAATACACAAGCACTACATAAGGCGACAGCGATGAGGCAAGGACGAAAAACCATATTAAATACTCTCCATTAAGCAGTTAAGAAATAAAATGAAATAACTAAAGCACTTTCTTACTAAGCGCATTCTTGCTCAGTACTTCTTGTAATGCCTTATCTTGCCTGTTTCATTCGCTCAAACCGATGACTTATGGATGACGTTTTCGTAATAAAGCCACACTTTTACATCCGCTGTTAATAATCAAATCCCGCTTGGGCTTTAACGCCTGCCTCAAAGGCATGCTTAATAGATTGTACTTCACTTACTGTATCGGCTAACTCCAGCAAAGCGCGGTGGCAGCCTCGTCCAGTAATAATGACATGTTGGTGTGCGGGTCGGTTTTTTAGGGCGCTCACAACCCGCTCCACCGCTAAATAATGATAAGCCACCATATAAGTCAGCTCATCCAGTAGCACAATATCGAGCTCAGCATCAGCCAGCATTTTTTCAGCCACACACCAAGTTTGCTCACAGGCCAAGGTATCTTGCACACGGTCTTGGGTATCCCAAGTAAAACCGGTATTCATAATAGCAAAATCAACGCCCAGCTTTTGTAGCACATTACGCTCGCCACATTCCCAGCCCCCCTTAATAAATTGCACCGCAGCTGCTCGCTTACCGTGGCCTAGGGCGCGTGTTAAAGTTCCAAATCCTGCGGTACTCTTCCCTTTACCATTACCAGTAATGATCATCAGTACGCCGCGCTCCTCTTGAGCACTGGCTACTTTTGTCTCCACGGCGTCTTTTAATTTTTGCTGGCGTTGTTGATGGCGCTCATTTTTAACGTCCTCTTTACTGTTATCTTGATGATGAGTCATGGCATCCCTTTTTATAAAAATTAATCTGTAAGCGGTTAATAAAGCCCGAGCCTAGGATATTAACATAACGACTAACAGCACAATTAACCTCTAAGCACGGCTCAACCCAAAGATATAAGCCTAACGGGACTTCTTAGCTGGCTATAAAAATTATTTTACTACCCGCATAAATAACAGCGTCAAAGGCACGAGTGCACCGCTCGTTAGGCTAAATAGGTATTAAAAGTGCACTCGAGGCGAGCTGAAGCATAAATAATGGGCGGGGTGCCTAAGAAGTGTTATTCAATAACACGCGCTTAATGTATGCAAATAATAAGCGCGGCTTGCTCTGAGCGAGCGGCCATTACGATAATAGCGAGACCAAGTCTCGCTATTAGTAGAAGGGTAATCAGTTACCACTTAGCTTGCCGTCTGTTATCACTAAAGGGCTTTAGTTAAGCAGCCCAGTGGCAAGCATAAACCTGAGTCTAATTTACTCAGGGGGCGCGACGCCCAGTAATTAAGCTAATAATAAATATAATAATACCCACTACAAAGACCAGTTTTGCAGCCCAAGCAGCTGTACCCGCCATACCACCGAAGCCTAACGCACCGGCGATCAGTGCTATCACTAGAAAAATAATGCCCCAACGAAACATAAAGTGCTCCTTAACTCGAGTGGAAGTGCGTAATGTGTTTAATATAGCAGACAAAACCTAGTTAACTGTGGCTGAGCTCGCTGCCAATAGCCAGCTCAGCCTGAGTGCAATATTATTTCTTTTTAATAACTAAGTCGTTTTTAACGCTTTGTACGCCATCAACGCCTTTGGCGACATTTTCAGCTTGAGTCACTTGCTCTTGGCTTTCAACATCGCCCGTGAGCTGGACTACGCCGTCTTGAGTTTCTACTGAAACACTTAAGCCTGGCACTACATCATCAGCTAAGAACTTGGCTTTAACTGCACTGGTGATCATAGCGTCGTCGGCATACTCTTTAAGGCTTTGGTCGGCATTGTCTTTAACATTAAGCTTGTCATTAACAGAAGCTACACCTTCAACCTTACCTGCTACCTCGACCGCGTGCTTAATTTGCTCTTGGCTCTCCACAAAGCCGGATAAGGTCACTACGCCGTTTTCTGTTTCAACTGAGATATCACCGCTCTTAATAGCATCCGCTTGAACCAACTCGGCTTTCACTTTAGTAGTGATAATACCGTCATTGGCCGTTTCTTTGGTGGAGTGAGCTGCCTCTCTTGCAGAGTCAGCCGCGTTTTCTTTTGTAGTGCGCGCTGCATCTTTTGTAGAATTAGCAGCGTTATTTATGGTGTGGTTTTCGTGTTCAGCCGCATTCTCTTTCTTAGTAGACATCATACTACCGTTAGGGTCTGTGGCATCTGCAGCAAAAGCACTACCGCCGGCTAAAACGGAGCTCAACACAACTGCTATCATCGAATGTGAAAATGTTACTTTTTTCATCGTTCTTTTCCTCTCGTTGCGATTTGAACACTGTTTTATAAATATGCAGATAAAAGAATTTTAAATAATTTCTCGTGACTGCCCTTATATTTCTAGCCTAGCTTTTTTAGGGTTGCAAGGGCTTAATTCAATAAAAAACACCTTTCCTACTAGCATAAAACACTACACCCACTTACTTAAACAGCATTACGTCTAGACTCAAATGATAACAACTCATTTAAAAACAAACGCTTAGCAAAGAGAGCAATAATGCGACAAACTCTTAAGCTCGCTAAGTTATGATGATGTTTAAATTGTTAATTTTTTAATAAAGATAAACTTTCTGCCCTGTTTAATATAAAACTCACAAAATTATTAATCACTATCTGTGGCTTAAGCATAGTGTTAAGCAAAATATAAGGCGTAAGCACATCCTGCTTACGCCTTATATAAGTTAAATATTAATTAGCGTTATTTAATTGCTCGCACTAAGGGCTTGCTCTTGTCGTGCATAATGTTGAGCTAATACCGCACACACCATAAGTTGGATTTGGTGAAAAATAATTAATGGTAATAACGCAGGCCCTAACAAAGGTCCGGCAAATAATACCTGCGCCATGGGTACCCCCGTCGCCATGCTTTTTTTAGAGCCACAAAAGACAATAGTAATCCTATCTTCTCTATTAAAGCCCAAATGCGCGCCTAGCCAAGCGGTTAACCATAAAACGATGGCCAGTAGCACACAGCACACTAAGGTTAGACTTAACAATGTTTTAGGTAACACCGTATTCCATAAGCCTTCCACTACGGAAGCACTTAGCGCGGTATAGACCACTAATAAGATAGAAGTTTGGTCGAGTCTGCTTAAGCTTTTTTTATGGTTATCAACCCAGTTCCCAATCAAAGGCCGCATACCATGCCCTACCACAAAAGGTAATAACAGTTGCATGCTAATGGAACCAATTGAGTGCAAAGCAGACGGCCCTTCACTGGCATCCACTTGCATTAATAACGCGACTAATAAAGGAGTCAGCAAAATACCGATAATACTAGAGGCAGAAGCACTGCACACCGCCGCCGGAACATTACCCTTAGCTAAAGCCGTAAAGGCAATAGCCGATTGCACTGTGCCGGGTAATACACATAAAAATAGCATGCCCATATATAGCTTATCGCCAATCAGCGGTATTAAAATGGGTTTGGCTAATACACCAATAATAGGAAACATAATAAACGTACAGGCAAATACTAAGCTGTGTAAGCGCCAATGCATCATGCCGGCAATAATGGCTTGGCGAGAGAGTTTAGCGCCATGCATAAAAAACAATAAGGCAATCGCCGCTACTGTCAGGCCATCAAAAAAGACCGCCCCCTGCCCTTGGGCAGGGAACAAGGTGGCGGCGGCGACGACCGCTAATAAAATTAAGGTAAAATTATCAAAGAGCAGGCGTAAATAGCCAAACATAGTGCGTCTCCCATAGAAATAGACACGCACTGTAACGTAAAAGCGACTCGCTGTTTATCGCCATTAGAGCAACAAGTGTCGTTTAAAGGACAAATTCAACTTAAAAGTAAGATGAGCGGGCCTTCACGGGTGCGCTATGCTTTTTAGCTGCCAAAGCTTGTTATATGAGCGCGGCTTTTGCATTATTTAGTGATGCACATCTCTCAACAACAGTTATTAACCCAGTTAGCAGCGCTAAATACTTTGCCTCGCCCGCTATTAGGGCAAGTCGTCTCTTTACCCAATCATGCTATTGGTACGCCTCATCGCCATCCTTGGGCGCAACTTTCTTATGCTCTAAAAGGGGTCGTCACGGTTAATACCCAAGACGGTCAATTTGTGGCCCCACCCACCCGCGCCGTATTAATTCCCCCGGGTATTGAACATGGCGTACATTGTCCACCGGCTACCGTGATCCGCAGTCTTTATATCAGCGCTGAGCAACTAACTTGGCAACACTGCCAAGTATTAGAAATAGACCCTTTATTACGAGAGCTAATTGTCGCCTTTAGTCTATTCCCCGTGGAGTATGATCAACATGGCAGTGAGGGCCGTTTAGTGGCAGTACTCTTAGATAGACTCGCTCAAGCCAAGGTGAGTGATTTAATGCTGCCTTGGCCCCAAGATCCGCGCTTAAGTGAGTTGTGCCATTATTTAGCCCAGCATGCCGATTGTCGACTGCCGCTGTCCCACTTTAGTACGCAGTTACAGATCAGTGAAAAAACCCTCAGCCGAGCATTTAAACAAGACACCGGCCTTAGTTTTCGACATTGGCGCCAACGTAGTCGTTTATTAGCTGCACTTCCTTTATTAGAAGCAGGAGAGCGCGTAACCGATGTCGCCCTGGCCTGTGGCTATGATAGTTTGTCGGCATTTATTGCCGCTTTTAAAAGTCTGCTGGGTCGCTCCCCAGGCGATTATCTTAATGTTTAAACAGCCCTGCTTTATTGCGACTAAGCATTCATTATTTACCCTTTGTTATTATGCTAGGTTTTGCTTGTGCCAAACGCTAAATGCCATTAACGTTGATTAAGCCGCTTCGGTATTAATATCAAAGGACATGATATGATCTCTTGCGTAAGCAAAACTCAATATATTCTAAGCTCTGTATTAAAACTCAGTTGGCGCGGCTTCTTACTTACCGCTAGTGCGTCGGTATTTGCATTTGCTCCCCAAGCGGGTACGCCACCAACGCCTCATGCCCATATTCATATTAATAGTGCGCAACTGCCCTTTCTCTATGCGGATACGCTTTACACCAACGGTGATATTCTCACCATGCAAGGCACAAGTCCTCAGTATGTAGAGACACTGGCGGTGAAAGGCAACCTCATTCAAGCACTGGGCACTCACCAAGCGCTACAGCCCTACCAAGGGCCTGATACTAAAATTGTCGACTTACAGGGCAAAACTTTACTGCCAGGCTTTATTGATGCGCATAGCCATTTTATGTTTGCCCTTAATATGGTTAATCAGGCGAATGTGGCGAGCCCGCCGGTGGGCAAAGTCACAGATATAGAAAGTCTACTTAACCAGTTGGCCGATTTTCAGCAAACTAAGCAGATAGAACCTGGCGGTTGGCTGATTGGCTGGGGCTATGATCACGGCGCACTGGCTGAGCAGCGATCTATTACTAAAGACGATCTAGATGCGCGCTTTGCTGATTATAAAGTATTACTGATCCATGTATCTGGCCACGGCGGGGTTTTAAACTCTCAAGCTTTAGCGTGGGCAGGAATCGATGCCAGCACTCCTACCCCAGAGGGCGGTATTATTGCACGTTTACCTAACAGTAATGAGCCGGCCGGTTTAGTCATGGAAACCGCGTATTTACCGGTATTTGCCAACTTACCTAAAGCTGATGAAGCACAGCAACTGGCATTAATCGACGCCGCCCAGCAAATGTATGCCAGCCAAGGCTACACTCATGCGCAAGAAGGCTTTAGTCACTTGGCGGATGTGGATTTTTTAATGAAAGCGGCCGCGCAAAAGCGAGTTTATTTAGATATCGTCTCGCTGTTAAGCTTTACCGAGTTTGCAGATTGGCTAGATAAACCGCGCTACTCGTTAGGTCACTATCAAGATGGTATTAAGCTTCAGGGGCTTAAAATTACTCAAGATGGCTCGCCGCAAGGGAAAACTGCTTTTATGAGTCAGCCTTACTTAACAGGCGGGCCAAATGGTGAGCAAGACTGGCGCGGCCAAACCACGCTGCCTTATAAAGATTTTGCCGCGTTAGTCACCAAGGCTTTAGACAACAACGTGCAAGTCTTTATTCATGCTAATGGCGATGCCACTATTGATGAAGCCATTAACGCCGTGGAGGCCGCAGGCATCACCGCCGCCGATGACGCGCGTACCGTAGTAATACACTCACAATTTCAGCGTCCAGAGCAACTCGATGACTATGTACGCTTAGGTATTACTCCTTCCTATTTTACTAATCACACCTATTTTTGGGGCGATGTGCACATTGAAAACCTTGGTCTTGAGAAAGCCAGTTTTATTAGCCCGCTCACCTCAGCCATTAATAAAAACTTAGTGGTTTCTAATCATACTGACTTTAATGTTACCCCTCTCGATCCCTTCTTTGTTATGTGGAGTGCCATGGCGCGAGAAACCCGCGGCGGGACAATTCTAGGAGAGCCAGAGCGGGTAACAGCCTACCAAGCGCTACAGGCCATGACGACTGGCCCTGCTTATCAAGTATTTGAAGAAGCGCGCAAAGGTAAGCTACAAGCCGGGTTACTAGCAGACTTTGTGGTGCTAGATAAAAATCCACTTAAAGTCGGGGTTGATGCCGTGCGTGAAATCAAGGTAGTAGCAACCATTAAAGAAGGCCGTACTATTTATCCAAAGCTTAGCGAAGAAACTGCTCTTTAAGTGCTCGCCCTAAGCTAGAAAAGACTAAGCACCCAGCCTACAAGGCGAGGTGCTTTTTTTATGCGCTGTGCAAAGACATCTTAGGATCTATGTTAATTTTCCCCAGCTCTTAGCCTTCACACTCAGTTAGTCACTGCCACTCGTCACGATCCCTACTTACTGTTAATAGCTTTCTTGTGTCCTAGTACTAACATACAAGGCGTTAACAGCAAGGTGAGTAAGGTGGCAAAGACTAAACCGCCAGCAATAGCACTAGAAAGTTGCGTCCACCACTGCGTAGAGGGCGCGCCCAAGCCGAGATTTAAACCAATTAAGTCTACATTTACGCCCAATACCATGGGCATTAAGCCTAACACTGTGGTGATAGCCGTTAATAACACGGGGCGCAAGCGTAAACAGCCGGTTTCTAACGCCGCCTCATGGGGGCTCATGCCTTCTTGGCGTAATTGGTTAAAGGTATCAATTAATACAATATTGTTATTTACCACTATGCCGGCCAGCGCAATAATGCCCATGCCCACCATCACAATGCCAAAAGATTGCCCATTAAGCAGTAGCCCTAATAACACCCCAGCGGTAGAAAATATAATGGCTGAAAGTACTAATCCAGTTTGATAAAGACTATTAAATTGAATCACTAAAATTAGCGTCATCAAAAAAAGGGCCACTCCAAAGGCGGCTATTAAAAACTGGCCTGCTTCTTTTTGATCTGCATCTTCTCCTGCCACCGCTAAGCTTACTCCCTCAGGTAAAGCAGGCACGTTAAGGCGCAGTGCATTTAAGCGCTCATCGAGTTGAAAGCCTTGGACTATGTCTGCTTGTAAGGTAATGGTGCGCTTGCCATTTACTCGATGTAGGGTACCCACTTTGGGCGCAGGCGCTACGCTCACAAAGTGACTCAAAGGCACTTGGCCACGGTCGGTATGTAGCGTTAAGCGTGAAAGCTGATCAAATGAGCGAAAACTTGCCGGCAGACGAATACGGATATCAACTTCATCATTCGCATCATCGGGTCTAAAAGTGGCTAAGTTTAAGCCATTAGTGACAAGTTGTACCGCATTGCCCACACTGACCACATCGGCGCCAAGGCGCGCAGCGGCTTCACGGTCTACCGTTAGGCGCCATTCAATCCCTGGCAAACTGCGATCATCTTCCACATCACTAAAGCCGCCTAGCTCTGCCATGGCATTACGTAGCATAACGGTGGCGTTATTAAGCGCCGTATCATCAAGGCCACGAAGGCGCAGCTCCACGGGCTTGCCACTAGTAGGGCCCATTTGCTGTTGTCTAAAGTCTAAGATAATGCCTGGAATATCATCTGCCAACGACAGCATAGTATCTTTAATGGCGGTGACTGGGCGGCGTTCAAACCAATCTGTAAACTGAAACTGCAATACACCAATCACGTCACTGCCCATTTGGCCATCACTCATAGCAAAGCTTCGCGCATACACGGCGTTAACCTCACTTAAATTTTGTAATCTGGCCTCTACTTGTTGTAATAGCGCATCTTTTTCATATACCGATAAATCACCGCGCGCGCGCACTTGAAGCTGGGCACTGTCGGGTTCAATATCAGGGAAAAATTCGACGCCATGATTAAACTGCGCATAACCCGCATACACCACCACTACCAAGAGTAAGGTAGTGAGCAAACTGGTTAAAGGACGGCGTAATAACCAAGAGAGTAATGAGCGATAGTGCGCACTACCGGGCACATTCACCGCTTCTTGAGGAGGCCGGGCTTTAGCTAAGCTGCCCATAGTAGGTAAAAAAACCAGCGCCATTACCAAAGACGCCAATAAACAAATAATCACGGTGGCAGGCAGGTATTTCATAAACTCACCCACTACGCCTGGCCAAAATAATAAAGGCACAAATACGGCTAAGGTGGTGGCGGTAGATGAAATAACCGGCCAGCTCATGCGCTGGGCGGCATTAATCCAAGCCTGCTTTGGCGATTGCCCTTCGTGCAAATTGCGATCTGCTAACTCACTGACCACAATGGCGCCATCAACTAACATTCCCGCTACCAGAATTAGGCCAAAGAGCACGATAATATTCATGGTAAAGCCAATGGCCCAGATCACTAAGATGCCAGATAAAAACGCGCCAGGAATAGTCAGTCCTACCATCACTGCGGAGCGCAAACCCATGGCGAGTAAAATAAGAATTAACACCAATACTACGGCGGTGACTACATTATTTAATAAATCAGCCAGTAGCGATTCTACTTGATGGGATTGATCCATAATGTAATCAATCTCTACGCCACTGGGTAAGCGCGGCTTTGCCTCCTCTAACAGCGCTTTTACTTCTTCAATGGTGTCTATAATATTGGCACCCGCGCGTTTACTCACCTCTAATACCACGCCGGGATTATCATTAATGCGGGCAAAGCCTGCTGGCTCTTTAAAGCTGCGCCGAATGGTGGCCACATCCGCAAAGGTGACCACTTGATCACCATTAACCTTAACGGGCATCCCTAGCACATCATCGAGGTCTTCAATAACGCCCGGTACCTTAATCGCTAGGCGCCCCGCTCCCGTATCTAAGCTGCCCGCCGCCACGAGTCGGTTATTACTCGACACTAAATTAAATAGCACGCCATAATCAATGCCATAGGTGTCGAGTACTTGGGGATCGACAATTATTTCTAATAGATCTTCTCGGTCTCCGCCAATATCAACTTCGAGTACTTGGCTAACGCCTTCTATTTCATCCTTAAGACGGCGCGCTATCATTACTAATTCTGTTTCAGATAACGGCCCCGAGAGCGCGACCGACAACACCGGAAATAACGACACATTAATTTCATGAACTTCCGGCTCATCTGCTTCTTGAGGTATTTTATTACGAGCCGTGTCTACCTTTTCTCGCACATCTTGTAAGGCAAGCTTGGGGTCAAAACCGGCATCAAACTCCAACATCACCGACGCGTGCCCTTCACTGGCAGTCGAGGTCATTTTTTTAATGCCCGCAAGAGTGCGCAGCTCTTGTTCCATCGGCCTCACTAATAAGCGCTCGGCATCCTCAGGACTAATCCCCTCTAGTGATAAAGAGACATACATCATGGGTATGGTCACATCGGGATTTGCTTCTTTGGGGATCGCTTGATAAGCCACAGCGCCGCCGATGAGTAAAAAGATAAAGGCCATTAAAGTGGCACGACTGCGCTCTACCGCTCCGCGAATAACCCCCTTCATGGGCGCGGCTCCTCAGGGCTGGCGAGAGGAGCGGTATTTTTAACAGGCGTTGCCTCTTCTAACATTTTCACCTTAAGTGGTGTATCTGTGGTCACAAAATCTGCGCCTCGCGTTACCACTCGCGCCTGTGTACCCAAACCACTCACCCACGCCGCCTCTGGGGTAATGCTTAATAATTCCACCTGCTGCCAATGCATACGATCTTGTTCATCTAAGATATATACTCCAAGTTGACTCAGGTCATTTAGGGCAAGTAATGCCGGCGAGAGACGCATCGCTTCTTCTATCGGTAGGCTAATATGTAAGCCTGCACTGGCGCCGGCAACGCGCCAACCCAGTGGATTATCTATCTCAGCTTCTAACGCAAAACTGCGAGTTTGCTCATCTGCCGCTTGCGCAATAAAACCCAGCTTACCTTGTAGCTCGCGACCATCTAATAACCTCACCCGCACCGGCAAACCTTCACTTAACTTAGTCACTTCTTGCGAAGACACTGACGCATTAAGTTTAAGGCGACGGGTATCCACTAAGGTTAATAACTCCTCCCCCACTTGTACAAAATCCCCCACCTCTACCGCTAAATTGTCTATTTTAGCGGCAAATGGCGCTCGAATTTGGCTGTGTTTTAGCGCTAATTGAGCATTGGTTAGGGTTGCTTGCGCCGCCGCTGCCTCTGCTTTAAGGGTTAAGAGCTGAGTTTGAGAAATATGCTGTTTAGCACGTAAGCGAGCCCCTGCACTGGCTTCTGCTTGGCGAAGCGCTAAGTCTGCTTGCGCCTGTTTAAGGCTAGCGCTTCGCCCTTCATCACTGAGTGTAATTAGCACCTGATCGTGGCTAACGCTTTGCCCAAGTTGCTCACGTTGTTGCACTGTACCGCTAACTTGAGCACGCATAGTTACGCTATATATGGGGATAAGCTTACCTTGAACAACCATATTTTCTTGATACGGCTGCGCCTTAATGACCTTGGCTTGTACGACAAAGGCGTCGCGTGTTTCATTGCCTGGGCGCACTGGAGGCACATTAGTTTGGGCTTGTTGTAGGTCACCGCGCCACCACCACAACATCAGCAACATAATGATGACGACGCACCATGTTAATTTTTTATGGCTAGCTAACCATGAGCCTGCTTTGGAGGGCGCCATCACCACTTCCTCAATGATTAATAATATTCCAGCATAGCAATATAGAGCCAAGTGGAACAACACTATGCCCTCGTTCTCATACTCTGCTCACAGCTTGAAGAGAGTCCCCCGGTTAGCCAGTGGCATAGGTTATTAATGACTAAAGATAATTAGCCGTCTTCTTTATGATCTATATCAAAGCAAAGTTTTATTTAAAGGTCACATAAATTCTTGACTCAAGAGTTAGATAGGCATAGGATGCTCGTAACTGGTATTTGGAGTGCACATTATGAGTCATACTCAATTACTGCGCGTAGCTAACATCGCTATGGTGATCTTTTTAGTGGTGGCCTGTGGCGCCTTGAGCATTGCTTATTTACAAGAAGAAAAAGTAACCTTAGGCATGACGGTGTTTATGCACATTACGCTGGTGATCAGTGCCGCTTTATTTAAGCTCGCCTATGTGGTGCGCCTCATCGCGCAAGATAAAATGGGCCAGCCTTTGGTTTAAAGCCAAATGTGAGAGGTGAGAGCGCCAATCACATCTGACTCTCTTATTTAAGCTTATTAAAAAAGCCCCAAGCAGTGTGTCTGCTTGGGGCTTTTTTTTATAGGCTTTTGTCGACTAGGTTAATCCAGCTGGCTGCGTAACCAATCTAGTACTTCTCCATACATTGCTGGCAGTAGGGGTTGTAACTGATCAAGCGCGCGCTTAGTTTCACCACCGCTCGTCAGGCAAAAGTTAATGTGGCCCACTTTACGACCCGGTCGTACGTCTTTGCCATACCAATACACCTCTGCACCCGGCACACTGAGCCATGTTGTTTGATAGTCCACACCCACTAAGTTAACCATAACACTGGTATTTTTTACGGTAGGTTGCACTAGCGGCAAGCTAGCTACCGCCCGCAAATGGGCTTCAAACTGACTTATATTGGCGCCGGCTTGAGTCCAATGCCCACTGTTATGCACTCGAGGAGCGAGCTCATTCACCAGTAACGTATCGCCAAGCCTAAAGCATTCCATGGCCATGACGCCCACATAATCTAAGTGGTTCATAAGTTTAGCTAGCATTTGCTCGGCTTTTTCTTGCAAGTGACCCAGTCGGGGCAGCGGTGCCACCGAGCCCAGCAAAATACCATCGACATGTAAGTTAAGCGTTAAGGGATAGAAAAAACATTCTCCTTCACGGGTGCGCATCCCTACCACCGACATTTCTTCATCAAAGTCGATAGCTTGTTCGGCAATACACATCTCATGCCAACCATCCGGCACAGCGTCCCGTCCTGGTTCGCGTAACCAATGCTGGCCACGACCATCATAACCCCCGGTGCGTTGTTTAAGCAGGACACGCTCACCTAATTTTTCATGGAGACCTTCGGCGCTAGTATTACTGTCCACTAACTGCCAAGGGGCAGTGGCTAAGTCTAGTTGGTCGATAATTGATTTTTGGCTAAAACGATCCGCTAAGCGCGGGAATGTCTGCAAGTTAACAAAAGCGCCATGACTGGCTAATTGGCGTGTGGCAACTGTATCGGGCCATTGTTCACGTTCGGCAGTCACTTGTTCATGGGCTTGTAGCGGCAATGTTTCTTGTGACTCTATGTCTATGGCTTGCACATCTAAGTTAAGCGGCATACCTGCATGCTTTAACATTTGGCCCAGTTGGCCAGCACCTAATACCCAAATCCGGCTCATTCTGCACTCCTTGGGTCAGGGTTAGCTAACACAGTGGCGGTTTGTGCTTGGCGAAAGGCCTCAAGACGCTCGGCTAATGCTGAGTCGTTATTCGCCAAAATTTGGCACGCTAGTAAACCGGCATTAAATGCACCTGCTTCGCCGATGGCCATGGTTCCTACAGCCACGCCTTTGGGCATTTGGGCAATCGACAATAAGCTGTCCATGCCATTTAATGCGCGGCTTTGTACGGGCACGCCCAACACGGGCAAGCGAGTTTTAGCAGCCAACATGCCCGGTAAATGCGCCGCACCACCGGCGCCGGCAATCAACACTTCAAAACCGCGCTCCACTGCTTGTTCGCCAAAACTCATGAGGCGATCGGGCGTGCGGTGCGCCGACACCACTTCCACTTCATAAGGCACCTGTAATATATCCATAATCTGTGTGGCGCCTTCCATGGTGGGCCAATCACTTTTTGAGCCCATGATGACGGCAACTTTTGCTTGCATGACTACTCCTGGTTAACACGAAATTAAGTGCGCAAGCCTTAGGCCAAACACGCTACGTTATTCGGTGGATCTGGGGGTGCGCAATTATAGCTAACTCGCCGATTTACGGCTAGTCACCTAAGACGGATTCTGTCCGAGGCTAGACAAAACCTGAACTTGGAGTTAAGGTATGCGCTGATATTTAAAGTTTAATGCATTTCAGACGCATAATTAAACGCTGTCACAGGAGGTGTTTCACCTATGATGGGTGCCATCGAAGCTTTACCCTAAGTTACGACCTTCAGTGTCGTCAACCACACATCACTCGGCTATCGTCAACGTCTCTCGTTTTGCTTTTTAAACACCGTCCTTCTTTAGGGCTTGTTCGCGTCCGTTGTCGCCAGCCAAGTCATCTAATCAAACTCGTTTTACAGTGTTTTACCTACTGTAAGCTGGGGTTTGCCTTGCTATTGCCGAGTACTTACTCGCTCAAGTTTTGGAGAGGATTTTGGAACTCTATCAATTTTCTAGCATCACTGTCTTGGTGTTGCTGGCCGCCTTTTACGGTGGCACTTACTTTTTAACCACCCTCATTAAAGAAGAACAAGAAGACGCCGATGCCTTTATGGTGTCTAACCAGCGTATTGGCTATGGCATGGGTGCAGCCAGCATGACGGCGACCTGGATCTGGGCCGCCTCTTTTTATGCAGCGGCCACCTCTGGCTATGAATACGGGATTTCGGGCCCTTTACATTATGGCTTATGGGGCGCTTTGATGATTTTATTTATCTATCCCTTCGGTCGACGCTTTAGAAATTTAGCGCCTAAGGCGCATACGCTAGGTGAGCTCATTCATGCTCGTCACGGCTCTTCAAGCCAACTTATTTTAGCCTTCTCTAATGTCTTAGGCAGTATTATCAGTTTGATGGTGAACTTTACCGCCGCCGGTGCTTTGGTCGCGGTATTATCACCGCTGTCATTTCAAACGGGTATCGTTATCGCCGGCGTTGGCGTATTGAGTTACACACTGTGGTCGGGTTTTAGAGCTTCAGTCTTTACCGATTTTGCACAACTCATTGCCTTAATGGGCATTGCGATTGTTATTATTCCCGCGGTGCTGTTTGCGATGGGCGGCCCAAGCGTCATGCTCGATGGTTTTAAAAACATGAGTGCTCAGCAAGTCGACTTTTTCTCGACCGACGCCATTTTAAACCAAGGGGCCCCGTTTTTTATTGCAGTTCTCGCCTATGCCATAGGTAACCAAACCATTTCTCAGCGTTTATTTGCCGTTAACGAAAAACACATTAAATCCACGTTTGTTACCGCCACGCTTGGGTATGGCGCCATCGTGATTGGCTTGGGCATGATTGGCTTAATGGCGCTGACCTTGGGCGTAGAGCCTTTAAATGGCGTAAATAATAATTTGATCCCGCAAATGGTTTCTTCTTATTTGCCACCCTTTTTCATCGGTTTATTCTTTATCCTAGTCATTGGCTCCTTATCCTCTACCGCTGACTCTGACTTATCTGCCTTATCTGCCATTGTTATGGCCGATATTTACGGTAAAAACTTAGCTAAAGGCAAAGTGGATCCTAAGCGCATGCTATTTATTGGTCGCTTAACCATGGTTGCCGCCACCATGATTGGTATTATTTTAGCCAGTTATTCATTTGATATTTTAGTGATGCTGGTATTTGTCGGCGCGCTATGGGGAGCCATTGTATTTCCAGTTATCGCCAGCTGTTACTGGGATAAAATTACTAACTTTGCCTTTACCAGTGCTGTGGTCGTGGGCTTAGTTTTATTCTTATTAGCACGCTCTAGCCTATTACCCATGGACGGCGCCATTGGCTTAAGTTTTGAATTACTTGCCTGCATTGGGGCTGGGGTAGTGATTGGACTGATGGCGTTTGGCTTTTTTGGTAAGTGGGCAGGCTTTATTGCCGGCACCTTAGCGGCACTGGCCATGACCTACTATGCGACCGGATTCTTACGTGAGTATACGGTATTACTCTCATCTCTGGTGGCTTACGGCGCCAGTACCTTAGTCTGTGTCGGTGTGAGCTTATTTAATAAAGAACGCTTTGATTTTGATTTAATCAATGAGCGCGTTAGCCATTATGATACGCGTAATGAAGTACTGCCTAAGGTAAAGCAAGGCTTGCGTCCTGCTCATGCTCACTCATCAAGCCAAGCTAATAGCTAAGGAGTTATTATGAACGAATTTATATTAGGCGCTTATATCTTAGTTTGGCCAGCACTCACCCTCTGGGTATTAGTGGTGCTGTGTCGCGCAGTATTAAAAGACGTGCAAAAAGCAAAGCAAGAAAAGCGTAATTTGGTGTAGTTTTTTTAGTTTTGTAAATTTAATAATAAGGCGAGCTTAGAGCTCGCCTTATTTTTTAATGATTCATACCTTTTTATCTGGGTGCCACGCACTAAAATTCTTAATATCGCCTGACTAAAAAATCCCCTTTTTAGCTGTGGGTAAGCCTAGCTATTGCAGCAGCATTAAAAATGCATTAGCAAGGCGCAAGCTTAAGCTGCAAACGTTGAGTACTGAGTAATTGTGTCTGTGCCCCTCGGCTGCGCTCAAGCATAGTCAAATGTCCCTCTTCAATATGAAGTAAAGTCTGCGCCCGTGTGCCGTATTCAGCGCTCTGAATAAAAGCACTAGAAAGTAATAACTCAAGCTCAGCACTCACACCCGTATGGGGCAAGTCTGCTTTATCAGCGGGCTGATTATCATCTAATAAAGCAAAGGCGGCTTTTTCATCAACTTCCTTTAATTGGCTAAGCCCCTGCTTAAGGCGCACCACTTTCGGCCACGGTGTATTAAGTTTTGCATTTGATAAGCCATAAATACCAGGCGTTAATAATCGCGCTTCACCGCCGACTCGGTTACTGCCATACCAAAGCTGTGCTTTCACGCCACCTACGCTCTTATGATGCTCGTTCATCTCGCCTAACAATAAGTTAAAGCCGGCATAGTCTTCGCCTTGGCGTAATACGTGTTGTAAATACGCCGCTGGGCTAAGGGGGCTGGTTAAAAAATTACTGACTAGCTCACCGCGACTGCGCAGCCCGGTCCGCAACTGAGCTTCTCGTACATTGGTGAGCGCTGCAAACCGGCCGCTGTGATTAACCCCTAACCAAGTGCCCCCCGCTTGTTGGTCGCGCCCCGCCCAAATGTTGGGCGAGTCCGGCCACCAATGAGCCGCAAGTGTGGGTCTGGCATAAAACTCATCACGATTAGCTAATAACAACAGCCGTCCTTGTTCAGGCTGCCAAGAAAACGCAATTAAACACACCGAGTGCTCCTTAATAAAGATTGAAGGCTCACTCTATACTAATTAGCCGTTAATTTAAGAGGTTTACTTATGCACATTATTTACTTTTCCCGCCTAGTTTAGGCTCATCGTCGCGCACTCGCAAAAAATGCGCAAAACGCGGTTGACCAGTATGAGTCTGTCCTTGATAGCGATAAGTAATGATACTACCAATGGCAGGAGGAGAGTGGCGTTGCTTATCGCTAAAGCCACTCCCTAAGCGAAATTGGCGCCCTTCTTTATCTTGTACTACGAGGGCACCTAGCATGTTTTTATATTTACCTTGTCCAGGCAAATAAGCCACCACCTTGGCTTCTGCATCTTGAAACTGTTTAAGCTTCAGTAACTCTTGGTTGCGCCCTGGCTGATAAAAACTATCTTGATGGCGCAGCATAACGCCCTCACCTGCGCCAGACACTATCTTTGCTAAATAGGAGGCCAGCGCTTGATTATTAGGTAGTCTGCGCTGAGCAACTACCGCTAAATAAGGACTGGAATGGCTGGAGGCTAACTCGTTTAGCGCCAGCACTCGCTCACTAAATTTTTGTGGCTGGTTTGGCATATCAAACACCATAAAACGCACTTCTCGCCATTCATCATCGCTGGCTTGATAACGGCGCACCACCGCCGATACTTTCTCAAATTGCCCACGCCCCAACCAAAGCTCACCATCTAAATGCTGCTGTGGAAACGAGGCGATAAACCACTTAGGCGCCATAAAGCGATGTCCGGCCCGTGACCACAGTGCTTCACCGTCCCAATAAGCCCGCACGCCATCGAGTTTTTCACTCACCCAATAGCGGCGAACGTCTTGTTGTTGAAAGCGAGCAGCTAACTGCAGGGGTGGCGCGTTCGGGTGCGCGGCATTAACAGAAATGGATATTACCGCCAGCGGCAATAAAGTAAGAAAATATTGCATGTCGCCCTCCTTGGCTGACTGGCATTATCTGTTAAGCATAGGAGGGAAATATCGCTTATAAAAACAGCATTAAGCTAAGTACGCTGATCGGGTACCACTTTAAGCGGGCGCCCAGCAATTAAGCCACTGATTAATTGCACAAGTTGTAAACTCATCAGCAATAATAACGCCCCCTGCCAGTGGCCACTCATATCGTGTAATAAACCCAATGACACAGGCCCTAACGCCGCCAGTAAATAGCCTATGCTTTGCGCCATCGCCGACAATGCCGTGGCTTGGGCAGTATTCTCGGCGCGCAATACAAAAAAGGATAACGCCAAACTTAAGGAGCCGCCGCAACCCATACCAATAAAGGCTGCCCATAATAAGGGCGCCGCTGTAGGTTGCCACCACACGCCTAAGATGCCTATAAAAGACACTAAGAAAGTTCCTATCACTAGCCATCGTTGGTGGGCCATTTTGGCCGCTAAAATAGGCACAAATAAGTTAAAAGGAATACTCACTAAGTTTATCAGCGCCGTGGCCGTGCCAGCTTGATGGGCATCTAAGCCATTCTCTAATAATATTTTTGGCAACCAAGTGGCCATGGAATAAAAATAAAACGATTGTAAGCCCATAAAGACGGTAATGGCCCATGCCGTTTTATCTCGCCACAGGCTAATGCGCTGCGGGTTAGCCGGGCGGCCCACACTTTTTACTCTGAGCATCGGCAACCAAAATAACACACAAAATAAGGGGAATAACGCCCACATGGCCACCGGAAAACGCCAATTATTAAATTGCTCCATTAAAGGGACAGCTAAATACACTCCGATGCCGGCCCCCATACTTAATGTCACCGAGTATAAGCCGGTCATTAAGCCTACTTGGCTTGGAAAAAACGCCTTTACTAAGCCTGGGATCAAGACATTGAGCACCGCAATCGCGCATCCTAGGAGGAGCGTGCCTAAGATAACTAACGAAAAGTTATCAAGTAGGCGAAACCCCACGCCTAAACTAATCACTATTAATCCGACAATGGTGATCCATTGCGGTGCCCAGCGCCGAGTCAGCCAAGGTACACAAATCGACATTACCCCAAAACAAATAAGGGGTAAGGTCGTTAGTAAGCTAAAGGAGCTGGCGCTAATGCCAAGACTGTCGCGAATGTCCACCACCAAGGGGCCCACAACCACGAGCCCACCTCGTAAGTTTGCGGCCGCTAACATTAAAGCGGCAATCGCCAGTGCCGAAATCAAAGGCCGACCCATAAACGGCCCTTGGGGATGGGAAGAGGACATAGTATTCCTTATTTAGGATTAGCTGAAGCTCAGTTACCCAAGCTTATGATAGAGGAGTCGCCAGCGCTGCCAATCATAACCCAAGGCAAGCTGCTATCGGGCGTCTATGGTAAGATCTGTGCTTATTTGGCGCAACTGCCGACTATAATATTGAGGATGATCATGCTCACCCCATCAAACATAACAGCGGTGATTTTAGCCGGCGGTGAAGGTCGACGGATGCAAGGCGCCGATAAAGGCTTGCTGCTGTTAGGACAACGCCCGCTAGTGGCACATCTGTTGGAGCGCCTCACTCCACAGGTTAGCCAAGTACTCATTAATGCCAATCGCAATCTGGAGCGCTACCAAGCGTATGCGCCAGTGTTTAAAGATGCCAACACTGACTTTGCCGGTCCGCTCGCCGGGATGGAAGCGGGTTTGCGCCATGCAGCTCATGACTGGGTATTATTTATCCCCTGCGATAGTCCGCTCATTCCAAATGACTTAGCCGCGCGTATGGCCAGCGCCATTACTGATATTAACCAAATTGCGGTAGTACATGATGGTGAGCAGCTGCATGCAGCCACTGCATTAATACATACCTCCTTATTGCCTTCTTTACAGCATTATCTAGACCAAGGTGAGCGTAAACTTCGCCTCTGGTATGCCCAACACCAACTCATCCCCGTCGACTTTAGCGATACGCCTAGCGCCTTTACTAATCTTAATACTCCGGCGTCATTAAAAGCCCTAGAGGCCAGTCAGCAGCTATAAAAAAAGGACGCTAATGCGTCCTTTATTAGTGAGTCTATCTACTGGCTGTTTAGCCTTTATATTTACTAAACACTAAGCTTGCGTTAGTGCCACCAAAGCCAAAGCTATTTGACATCACAGTGTCTAACTCAATGTCTTTGCACTCGGTCACTATGGGCAAATTTTTCGCTTTTTCATCAAGCTCGGTGATATTAATACTTGGAGCAATAAAGCCATGCTCTAGCATTAACAATGAATATACAGCTTCATGCACGCCTGCAGCACCTAAGGCATGACCGGTCATGGCTTTAGTAGCAGAAATGTAGGGCGCATTATCACCAAATAAATTATTAATAGCCTCTAACTCTTTTACGTCTCCTACCGGCGTTGACGTGCCATGAGTATTAATATATTGCACAGCATGAGGGGCGGTAGCCATGGCTTGCTCCATGCAACGCACCGCGCCTTCACCAGAAGGAGCCACCATATCGTAACCATCTGAAGTAGCACCATAACCGGTAATTTCGGCATAGATTTTAGCGCCACGCTTTAGCGCATGCTCTAGCTCTTCAACGACCACCATGCCGCCACCGCCTGAGATCACAAAGCCATCGCGCCCTGCATCATAAGTACGAGATGCCAACTCTGGAGTCTCATTATATTTACTAGAGAGCGCACCCATGGCATCAAACTGTAGCGCGAGTGTCCAATCTACTTCTTCACCCCCACCGGCAAAGACAATATCTTGTTTACCTAACTGAATTTGCTCTAGCGCATGGCCAATACAATGTGCCGAGGTCGCACAAGCTGAGCTAATGGTGTAGTTAATACCTTTAATCTTAAACGGGGTAGCCAAGCATGCCGAAACAGTAGAAGACATAGTGCGCGGTACCATATAAGGACCTACGCGGCGTATGCCTTTTTCGCGTAAAATATCACAGGCTTCAATTTGGTTTTTAGAAGAAGCACCGCCCGAGCCCGCCACCAGACCGGTTCGTTCGTTAGACACCATAGACTCATCAAGACCGGCATCTTTAATTGCCTGTTCCATAGAGAGATAGGCAAACGCAGCCGCATCGCCCATAAAGCGCATCACTTTACGATCTATGTGTTCTGCTGGAGCCAGATTAATATTCCCCCATACCTGGCTACGCAGGTTATGATCAGCAAATTGCTGGGAGAAGCTAATACCGGAGCGGCCCGCCTTGAGTGAGGCTAAAACCTCTTCTTGATTATTACCAATGCTGGATACCACACCGATGCCGGTAATGACTGCTCTTCTCATCTCACTTCCCTACTGTCTTTATTTGGCGCCAATTCTAACCATATTAATTGGTCAAAGTGGTCTGCTTTCACATAAAATAGCCGCTTTTACGGCCCCGGAGGTTAAGTGTCACCCCACTTTATTACAACCGCGTGTCTGGACTGGAATGACCAAGGCACGCCGATCGCTGCTGCATTCGACGATGTCTACTTTTCTAACGACAATGGTTTAGCCGAAAGCCGCTATGTTTTTCTTCAACAAAACGCCTTGCCTAACCGCTGGCGAGATCACGACCGACCATTATTTGTGGTGGCGGAAACCGGCTTTGGTACCGGGTTAAATGTGCTCGCCACTTGGCAGGCTTTTCTCGACTATCGTCGGCAACATCCGCAAGGTAACGCCCAGCGACTGCACCTGATCAGCGTAGAAAAATACCCTCTTAATCACGCAGATCTTGGCCAAGCACTGGCCCAGTGGCCAGAGCTTAGCACTTTAAGCGAACGTTTGTTAGCTGAATATCCACCGCTTTTTTCTGGCTGTCACCGTCTACAATTAGACGAAAATGTTAGCTTAGATTTATGGCTAGGCGATGTAAATACGTTGTTGCCAACGATGGAAGCGGGCTTGAGCGGAAAAGTAGATGCTTGGTATCTCGATGGCTTTGCGCCCAGTAAAAATCCCCAAATGTGGACGCCTACTTTATTTAGCCAATTAGCGCGTCTTTCTAGGGCCAGTGCCACCCTTGCCACCTTTACAGCGGCAACGCTGGTGCGGCGTGGCTTAATAGCAGCCGGTTTTGAAATACACCGTGTCAAAGGCTTTGCTAAAAAACGCGAAATGCTGGCCGGTACGCTTAGCCTTGCAAAACGCACCCACTACCCGCGCCCTTGGTTTTGGCGACGTGCTGGGCGTTTAGGTGAGACGGTGATTGTGGGGGCGGGGATCGCTGGCGCGAGCTTAGCGTGGGCCCTTACGCGGCGCGGCTTAAAGGTCACCTTAATAGAACAAAGTGCCGCGCCTGCCCAGGGCGCGTCCGGTAATCGACAAGCGGCTGTCTACCCACTATTAAATGGCGATCATGATCAATTAAGCCAGTTTTATTTACCGGCTTTTTTACATGCGCACCGCCATCTTAGCCCAGTGTTAGCGCGGCAAAAAGTGGCGCATGATTGGTGTGGTGTGGTACAGCTGGCTTACGATAAAAGCAGTGCTAATAAAATTAGTGCCCTCACTCAAGGTCAATATCCCCTTAACTTAGTCACCCCCTTAAGTGTCGAGCGCGCCCAGCAGCGCACCGGACTTGCCACTCAACTACCGGGCTTAGAATATCCATTAGCAGGATGGCTATCGCCCAGTGAGTTAACTCACGCATTATTAGAAGAAGCAAAGCAAACCGGCTTATTACAGTGTCGTTTTGATTGCACATTGCACGACTTTAGCGCTCAAGATGGGCGCTGGCACTTGAATACTAACCAAGGTGAGCGATGGACAGACAATCTTATTTTGGCAAATAGCCATCATTTATTAGCCTGGTCTCACACTCGCGACTTAGCGCTAAGCGCGGTACGAGGACAAGTCAATTATCAGAGCTCGACTCCGCTATTAGCGCCGCTTAAAACAGTAGTTTGCTATGGCGGATATGTTACGCCAGCTTGGCAAGGGCTGCATTGTATTGGCGCCTCTTACGAACGGGATAAGCTTGACCTCGACTATCAAGCCAAAGAAGAGTGGGAAAACTACCAAAAATTACGAGCAGTGCTACCTGAATTGTCGCTTAAGGAGCAAAGTGCACACAGTGGGCGGGTCAGCATACGTGCCACTAGTCGTGATCACTTGCCTATGGTTGGAGCCGTGCCCAACAAAGAGGCGCAAGTGCGTGATTATCGCACCCTTCAACGGCATAAAAACCAAACTATGCCCTTAGCAAAAGACCATGAAGGCTTATATGTGTTATCTGGCTTAGGCTCGCGAGGAGTGTGTTCGGCCCCGTTATTAGCAGAGATTTTAGCAGCTCAACTGTGTGATGAACCCTATCCCTCCCCCACACTTTGTTGGATAGCTTAGCGCCCAATCGCTCATGGACACGGCGCTTATTACGGGGACAGCCGCTAAAGAAATAAAATCGAGCTAGGATCTGGCCCTGAAGCTAAGGGTGGCTTAATCCGGTTTAATTAAGCCTAATTGGCGACCATAGTCATTTTGTTGTTGAAAATCACGCAGTAATGTTTGGGCAATGCCCAATTGATGATAGCCCACTCTGTCGGCCACTAATTGCAGTTGTTCACAATCTGGTTGCGCAGCGATTTGAAATAAAGAATGCTCTAACCACTCGGCAGATAATAAGGCGCGCTCTCTAACTAAGCGCTCATAGCCCGTGAGTGCTAAACGATAATTTTGCCACTCTGGCGTTTGTGGCCATTCTAAGGGTTCAGTAACGGCTGCCGTCAGCGACACTACCACTTGTGAAGGTCGACAGCCGGCATCGGTGTGTAAGCCAGATAATTGCCAAGAAAGCCGATAATCCACATCAGCTAAATTAGGTTCAAGCGCACTAGAGCCGTAAATGTCGACGGTTTGGCGAGCCTTTAGCACCATGTTATTGGCCCAAGCAGGCAAGGCCATCAATAAAATTAACGCCCAAAATAGTGGTTTCACTATCGCTCTCCAAGAAATAACTTAGTGCAAAGGATTGATTATAGGCAAGTCTATTAATCAAGTCATTTGAGTCTAGTGTTAAGTTACCAGATTCTGTCACAAAAAAAGGCACTAAGCTCGCCAGATAACTGACATCTTCCGCCTGCCTCTATATAGTGCCATCATTATTAATTTGGTGGGAACGCCTTATGATCACAGCCTATACCCTAGATGGCACATCTTTCAAGATTCAACCACTTGATTTAGCCGCTGAATTACCTGCAAATGTCTTATGGCTAGACATTTTAAAGCCAAGCGAAGATGAACAGCACTGGATGAAGCGCTTGTTTGTGGAAGAAATGCCCGAGCTTGATGAACTCGATGATATTGAGGCTTCGGCACGTTTTTACCGTGATAAAGACGGCATGCATATCCATTCGTTATTTCCGCAACGCTTAGGGAAAGAAATAGACGGTATTAACGTACTATTTACACTGCGCAATAACATGCTGATCAGCTTTCGTGAGGACGACTTAGGCTTAATTCGTTTGCTGCGCCATTATATGCGCCAAGACAGGGTTGAAGCGGATAATGCCGCCGATCTATTGTTGGAAATCTTAGAGCTTAAAATTGAGTATATTTCTGATCTTATTGAAGATGGCTACAAAACCTTAGAGCAAACCGCTAAGCAAGTCCTGCATGTCACTAACTTGCACAGTACGATGGCCGATTTAATGCAACAAGAGGATGGCAACGGTCATATCCGTTTAGCACTCTACGACACCCGTCGAGCGCTGCGCTTTTTACGTCGTTCTTTGCGTCAAACTTCAGATGAAGAGCAACGCCGTTGGATTGATGAGATGCTGTATGACATTGAGTCATTATTGCCTCATACCCAGTTTTTATTCGATAAAATTAACTTCCAACTCGATGCCGCACTGGGCTTTACCAGTCTTGAACAAAGCAAAGTAATTAAAATTTTCTCAGTAGCAGCGGTGGTCTTTTTACCGCCCACTTTAATTGCCAGTATTTATGGTATGAACTTTGAAATTATGCCTGAATTTAGCTGGAAATATGGGTATCCCATGTCGCTGTTAATGATGTTAGCTTCGGCGTGTGGCACCTATTACTTCTTTAAACGTAAAGGCTGGTTATAAGCCCGTCTGCTCTTTTATTATTAGGAAAGTATTATGTATAAACCGGTATTAGTAGCCCTTGGTTTCATGCTGCTTACAGGCTGTGACAACCAAGAAGTGGGCGATGTGTCGCTAGGTATGTTCACCACCAAAGACATTAAAATTGAAGTATTAGCCGATCCGCTGGTGCCAGGTGTGACCTGTCATATGTCAAATATCGTGGCTAACTTAGACTTAGCCGATCCCTCTGATATGTCGATTAGTTGCCGTCAAACCGGAGAAATAACACCCAATATGATCGCCGACATTAATAAGTCAAAAAGTGGAGAGGTGGTCTTTAAAAAATCCAAGAGTATTTTCTTAAAAAGCTTAAAAATACGCCGTATCTATGATGAAAGTAGTCAATCTTTACTGTATTTAGCCTACAGCACTAAAGAAACCTCAGGCAGCTACAAGCACGCTATGTCGACCGTTCCCCTGTGGAACACCTTGGCCTATCAAGAACCGACGCTTCCAAAAAACAAACAATAATAATCTCTATATTAAGGAGCGTAAGTGGCATATTTTATTGAGAGCGAGACGTATATAGAGCAAACGTTTCGCCGACGGTCGGTGACTCGTGAAGCACTCAACCGTCTGGAATTTGAAGATTGCATCTTTGAGCAATGCGACTTTTCTGAAAGTATCTTTACTCACTGCAAATTTATCGACTGTACCTTTAAAGACTGCAACTTAAGCTTAATTAATATGCAGAGCACGCGCTGGTTTGGCGTGCAGTTTTTCGAGTGCAAATTAGTCGGCGTAGACTGGACGACAGCCGATTGGCCGCCCTTTCATTTAGACTCAGAGCTTAGCTTTGAGCGCTGTATTCTAAATGATGGCTCCTTTTTTGGTTTAACCTTGCAAGGGCTTCGTTTAGTTGAGTGTAAGTGTCATGACATGGACTTTAGAGAAGGGGACTTTTCTCATTCTACTCTCATAGATAATGACTTTAGCCACAGTGTCTTTATGCGCACTAACTTACAAAGTTGTGACTTCACCGGTTCTAGCAACTTTAATATTCACCTTCTCGAAAACACACTCGATAACGCTAAATTTTCCCGTTTCGAAGCACTAACTCTTTTGTACAGTCTCAATATAGAGTTAGTGGATTAGGCGTAAAAGAACAGGGTGAAGTACTTAACTCGCCCTTAACTGCTCACGCCTCCCTGCTCACCTTGCTTAATTAACTGCGGATCAGTTGCTCACGTAGCGCATGAATGCGATCGCGTGTGGCGGCGGCTTGTTCAAATTCAAGGTTTTGTGCATGACTTACCATGACTTTTTCTAGCTCCGTAATTTGTTTATCCAGCTCTTTAGCACTTAATATTGGCGCAGGCGGAGATAGCTCTTTAGCACGCTTAGAACCAATACGCTTGGTGCCATCTAAGTCCAGTACATCCGTCACCGCTTTGTTCAAGCCTTGAGGAGTAATGCCATGCTCTTCATTAAACGCTTGCTGCAAAGCGCGTCGGCGTTCAGTTTCACTTATCGCCGCCGCCATCGAGCGGGTAATTTTATCGCCGTATAAAATAGCTTTACCGTTTAAGTTTCGTGCTGCACGCCCTATGGTTTGAATAAGTGAGCGCTCCGAGCGTAAAAAACCTTCTTTATCCGCGTCTAAAATCGCCACTAACGACACTTCGGGCATATCGAGTCCTTCACGCAATAAGTTAATGCCCACCAGCACATCAAATACGCCCAAGCGCAGATCACGAATAATCTCCATTCGCTCTACAGTATCAATATCTGAATGTAAGTAACGCACCTTTAGGCCATGATCTGCTAAATATTCAGACAGATCCTCGGCCATGCGTTTAGTCAAGGTGGTCACTAATATGCGCTCGTTATTAGCAATACGCAGCCGTGCTTCAGATAATACATCGTCAACTTGAGTGGCCACCGGGCGCACCTCAATGATGGGATCTAATAAGCCGGTGGGGCGCACGACTTGCTCGGCGACATCGTCTCCCGATTTTTCTAACTCATAAGCACTGGGGGTGGCCGAAACAAACACCGTTTGCGGCATTAAGGCTTCAAATTCATCAAAGCGCATCGGTCGGTTATCAAGCGCGGAAGGCAGGCGAAATCCGTATTCCACTAAGGTTTCTTTACGAGAGCGATCGCCTTTATACATGCCGCCAATTTGGGGCACGGTCACGTGAGACTCATCAATAATTAACAAGCCATCGGCCGGTAAATAATCAAATAAGGTGGGCGGTGCTTCTCCCTCGCCGCGTCCCGATAGATAGCGGGAATAGTTTTCAATGCCTGAGCAATACCCCAACTCTTGGATCATTTCGATATCAAACTGAGTGCGCTGGCTAATACGTTGTTCTTCAATGAGTTTATTGGCACTGAGTAACTGTGCTTTACGTGCTTGTAATTCCACTTTAATGTGCTCAACGGCCGAGAGCAGCTTTTCTCGCGGTGTCACATAGTGTGTTTTAGGGTAAATAGTAAAGCGCGCCAGCGATTGAGAAACGCCCCCGGTCAATGGATCAAATAAGCTTAACCGCTCAATTTCATCATCAAATAACTCGACTCTAACGGCTTGGTTATCTGACTCGGCAGGAAAGATATCAATCACCTCCCCTCTTACTCTAAAGGTACCGCGCTGAAAACCGGCATCGTTACGCTGATATTGCAGCTCCGCTAAGCGGCGCAACATATCTCTTTGCTTTAACTGCTCTCCCACCCGCAAATGCAACATCATGCTCAAATAAGACTGCGGATCCCCTAACCCATAAATAGCTGACACTGACGCCACAATAATAACGTCTCGTCGCTCCATCAGCGCTTTAGTGGCCGACAAGCGCATCTGCTCAATATGATCGTTAATAGAGGCATCTTTTTCGATAAAGGTATCTGTGGTAGGAACATAGGCTTCAGGCTGGTAATAATCATAATAGGAGACGAAATATTCCACTGAGTTATGAGGAAAAAACTCTTTCATTTCTCCATATAATTGCGCCGCAAGCGTTTTATTTGGCGCTAATATCATGGTCGGTCTATTAAGCGTGGCAATCACGTTTGCCATGGTAAATGTCTTGCCAGAGCCGGTGACGCCCAATAAAGTTTGATGAGCGAGACCAGCTTCAATCCCTTCCAGTAATTGGGCAATGGCAGTGGGTTGATCACCCGCCGCTTGATAAGGGCTGACTAGCTGGAATTCTTTGCTCATTTTTCTTTCTCCTTACTGATTAAGCCATAGTTTACCCCGTATAACGCGTTAAAATTAAGCAAAAACGAGTATTAAGTGCTGCAATAGTAAAAAAGAGGATTTAACCTTGACGAAAGCGCGGTAGCTGCGTAGTATCTGCCTCCTCCTCGTGAGATTCCCCCTTAGTTCAGTCGGTAGAACGCCGGACTGTTAATCCGTATGTCGCTGGTTCAAGTCCAGCAGGGGGAGCCAAATTTACCGCTGATGGCCAGAGTTATCCACTAGTTGACCCTTAATTTATCTTAAAATCCCACACTTACTACTTTCCTCTTTATATCGTTGTTATCTGATAGATAGCGAACGAATTTTAAGCATGTCTTTTTCTAAGTTATTGATTTTCAAAGATTTCGCCTATGGTCAAAAAATTAGCATATTATCTGAGAAGCGTGCTGCCACAGGCTTTGTCTGACATTTGCAGAGGTAGTCCACAACCTTATCCACAGAAATAGTGGATAAGTGCCGCTAAGCCATGAGCCACATGGCTTACCCCCTAATGTGTATAAGCTTTTTGTACGCGCATATTATTTAGTGCCCTTGACAGTGAAAAAATAAACTGAAGGCAATTTTAAGAAAATTCTACTTAAGCGATCGCTAACACCTCAATTTCTGGTAGTTAGTTTGATTTTTTAAGGCTTTCATAACGACAAAGTCGCCAAACCCTTAAAAAACCAACTTTTGCGCAAGCTCACTTTTTTGATATCACTTAATTAATCCTTAAGAAAAATATGCTAATCTTTGCCATCATTTAAATAAAAGAATCTCTCATGCGCTTAATCCCCTTCGCTACTGCCACACAAGTCTGTCAATGGGCGGCTCATCATATTGCTGAACGTATTACTCGCTTCGCGCCCACCGCAGAGCGCCCGTTTATATTAGGTCTGCCTACCGGCAGTACGCCTTTAGCCACCTATAAAGAGCTAATTACCTTATATCAAGCAGGTGAAGTTAGCTTTGAGCATGTGATTACTTTTAATATGGATGAATACATTGGCTTAGAAGAGGATCACCCGCAAAGCTATCGCAGTTTTATGTTTGAGAACTTTTTCAATCATATCAATATCTTGCCCGAGCACATTCATATTCCTAATGGCAACGCGACTGACTTGCTGGCGGAGTGTGAGCAATATGAAGCCACTATTCGCCAATATGGCGGCATTCATTTATTTATGGGTGGAGTAGGCAGCAATGGGCATATTGCCTTTAATGAGCCTTATTCAGCGTTTGACTCGCGCACCCGCATCACCACCCTAACTGAAGTAACGCGCCAAGATAACTCGCGCTTTTTTGATAAGGGCTTAGATGAAACACCTTATACCGCACTGAGCATTGGAATAGGAACCTTACTGGACGCTGAAGAAGTGCTATTGCTGGTCACCGGTGCGCATAAAGCACAGGCACTTCAAGCCGCGGTAGAGGGCGAGATAAGCCCCTTGTGGCCCATTTCTAGCTTGCGCCTACATAAGCACAGTTTAATTGTATGTGATGCACCTGCCTGTCATTTGCTAAGTACAATGCCTGAGCTGATTGAATAGCGATAACGCCCCGTTTTAAGAGGACAGCATGATAGCGCTAACGGATTGTCGTATTTTTACCGGCGAACATTGGCTTGAAGAGCACGCGCTCGTCATAAATGGCGAGCGGATAGTGGCTGTTATTCCTGAAGCCAAATTAGCGCCAGAGGTAAAAAAACACTCCCTACAAGGCGCTTGGGTTAGCGCAGGTTTTATCGACTTGCAACTCAATGGCTGTGGCGGCGTCATGTTTAATAGTGATATTAGCAGCGCTTGTCTGGCACACATGCAGCGCACTAACTTAGCCTCTGGCACTACCAGTTTCTTGCCAACTCTCATCACTAGCTCAGATGCGGATATGCACAGGGCACTGGCGGTAACCGCTCAATTTATGAAAGAGCACCCCCATCAAGTACTAGGATTGCACCTTGAAGGACCTTACCTCAATCTGGCCCGCAAGGGCATCCATCCGGCATCTCAAGTACGACATCTTGATAAGGCGATGCTTAATACTTTATGCCAGCACAGTGAGGTTATCGCCACTCTTACCTTGGCACCTGAATGTCACTCTTCCTCACATATTCGCCAATTAGTGGCGGCCGACATTAAAGTGGCCATTGGCCATACTGATGCCAGCTTTGAACAAGCTAAAGCAAGTTTTAACGATGGCATTAGTTTTGCTACTCATCTGTATAATGCCATGACGCCTACTACTAGTAGTGGCCGTACTCCAGGGGTAGTGGGTGCTGTCTATGATAGCCCCCATATAGGCGCGGGAATTATTGCCGATGGCGTTCACGTCCACCCTGCTAATATCCGCTTGGCGCACCGTATGCTAGGAGAGCGGTTATGCTTAGTTACCGATGCGACCGCAGCCGCTGGCGCGCCTTCTTCACTGAGGGAGTTTGATTTTTGTGGCACCACAGTGTTTATTAAAAACGGACAATGTGTCGATGAAAACGGCACCCTTGGCGGCTCTTCGCTCACTATGATCGGCGGAGTACGCTTTCTTATTAAGCAAGTGGGATTAACACTAGAGCAGGCCTTAAATATGGCAAGTCTTAATCCCGCGCGCGCCCTTAATAAAGCTCGTGACTTAGGCAGTATTGAGCCGGGTAAGGTGGCTAATTTGGTCATACTCAGCCCCGCACTGGAAGTGCTTAATACTTTGGTACAGGGGCGCTTCACTCGTGCTCCGCTTTAATAGTTACAGGAGTTGGTGTGTCTAATTTGGTTTATAGTACGGATCCTAACTGGCAAACGCCCGCAGAAAACTCAGGTGCGCAAGGCTCGTCTTTTCCAAACGATGGCATTTTGCGTTTGCGCCGAGAGACAAAAGGTCGAAAAGGCGCAGGCGTGGTGTGCATTTATGGCGCACCACCCGAGCAAATAGAGCCGCTGGCCAAACAGTTAAAAAAACAACTCGGCACGGGGGGCGCGATTAAAAAAGGAGTCATAGAAATACAAGGCGATCGCTTACCTGAAATTGAAAACTTGTTAGTGAAAAGTGGCCATAAAGTATTAAAAGTGGGCGGCTAGCTATAGCGCTTATCGATAATTTGCTTACTTTAGACATCTGCTTAAGTAAGCAGTTGTTAGCTAAGTAACACATGAGCTTGTTGTTGTACTTGCTCAATAAAAAACTGCTGGCTGGCATTAAGCACTTCGTTTTTTCGCGACACACTATATAAAGTGACTGGAATGGAGGGCGTTAGCGCTCTGGCACTCAATGACGGAGATGCTTGTGCTGCGGTAAAGGGGTCCACAATGGCAATACCCTGCCCTGCTGTTACCATATGTCTAGCTAATTGATAAGTTTGTACCCGAATAGCAATGCGCACAGGCGGCGCTAAGCGCTGCAGGTGGGTTTCAAGTAAGCCGCCAAGCCCTTCTTTGTCCTCTAAGCCAATGAGTTTTTTCCCACTTAGCTGTGCTAATGAGACAGCAAGCTTGCTTTGCTTATCTGGCCAAGCCCCCACCAGTGCGAGTACTTGCATCTGTCCTTGGATAAGGGCTGTACTTCGTACACTAGGATGACTCACTCGGCGCAACGTTAACCCCAGATCACTGCGATGAGTGAGCAGCGCCTCTATTAAACCTTGGGTATGTTCGGTGCCGAGGCTGCACTGCATTTCAGGATAATGAGTACGCCAAGATGTAAAAGCCAGCGGCAATAGACGCTGCGCCAAGGTAGGCGTACAAATAATGCGCAGCGCAGCAGCGCGTTGTGGCGCTAAACTATGAGCAAGTTGAGTTAAGCGCTGAACCTCCCTGGCTATTTGCTCGGTCGGCGCTTGTAACTGTAAAGCTTGAGGACTGGCAATTAAGCGCCCTTTTTCACGATAAAATAAAGCAAAGCCTAGCTCTCGCTCGGCTTGTTGTAAGCGTTTACTTGCCGCCGGTTGCGAGATATGTAATAAATCGGCGGCCCCCGTTAAACTACCGGTTTGCAAAATAGCGTGCAGCAAATGAATATGAGCTAACTGCATTTTTACCTCTTGATAGCTTCCTCTAAGGCCATAACCTTAGGTTATGGCACTGTGCAATCTTTTCATTATTTTTGGTGCGCGACAATGGCTATGCTTAAACATTACCCTGTTTAGGACTCATCTATGCGCATCACTATTATTGGCGGCGGCGTGATTGGTTTAACTACGGCCTACGCATTAATTAATCAAGGCCACAGTGTGGAGCTGTTCGAGCAAGAAACAGCTGTGGGTCTTGCCACTAGTTTCGCTAATGGCGGTCAACTCAGTTATCGCTACGTCTCGCCCCTTGCTGATGCAGGCGTCCCCTTACAAGCATTGGCCTGGATGTTTAAAAAAGACGCCCCCCTGCGCTTTAGTCCCAAGCTTAGCCTGAGTCAATGGCAATGGTGTGCTCGTTTTTTATGGGCATGTCGCCAAGGCGTTAACCAACGTAACGCCGCCCACTTACTACGACTGGCGCTTTATAGCCAAACCGTATTGCATGACTGGCAAACACAAGGTATTGGCGATTTTTCTTGGCGCGCCAATGGTAAGTTAGTGGTGTATCGCAATGCTCGCCATTTTCAGCATGCAGCTAACACCATTAGCCAGCCTGAGCTACAGCAGGCACTTAATGTCAATGAGTGTGTGGCCGTTGAGCCCGCCCTTAAACATTTAGCCAGCCAACTCAGTGGGGGGATTTTTTCACCGGGTGATGAAGTGGGTGACTGCCAATTATTTTGTCAACGCCTACTCGCCGCGCTACAGCAGAGCGCCCGTTTTACATTGCATCGCCAACACAAAGTGACTGATCTTCACCAAGAGCACGGCAAAGTGCGCAGCTTTAGCCTTAAAGATGATCAAGGTCTTATGCAGTCTCACGCCGTTGAACAACTGGTGATAGCTGCGGGAATGGGCAGCGTAAGTTTATTGAAAAAGCTCAGGATTAAGGTGCCTTTATATCCGCTAAAAGGCTACAGCTTAACCTTGCCGGTAGCTGATTTAAGCACAGTACCCGACACCAATGTTACCGATTACGACCGCAAGATAGTGTATGCCAGATTAAACAATCAATTACGGGTGGCCGCTATGGTCGATATTGCCGGCCCCAAGGCGAGCCCCAGCTTAGATACTCAACGCATTACACGCTTGCGCCAGTTTGCTCAAGCTAGCTTTCCCAACGCCGGTAATTTTCAACACGCCACCCCTTGGGCCGGATTAAGACCGGCTACACCGCAGGGGACGCCTATTATTGGTGCCACGGCACTTGATAACTTATGGCTTAATTTAGGGCATGGCAGCTTAGGCTTTACCTTAGCCTGTGGCAGCGCACAGGCACTTGCGCATCTAATCAATCAACAAACCAGCCCTATCGCACTAACAGGCTTACAAGGTCAATTTTAAGTCAATGAAATGTTTAAAATTATTAATTTTATGCGCTTGCTCTCGCTTAGGCTTAATAAATTAGCAATAACGCTCGCTTTACATTACCTTATTTAGCAGAGGTCGCTATATAAAGGATGCTTTTCGCCTTCATTATATGGATATATTCGGCCAATCATCCTTAGTAATAAATATGGAGTATCAGGCGATGATGAAGCTAGTGACGGGCGCCATGGCGGCGCTTTTACTGAGCACACAAGTGAGCGCAGAAGCGCGTTATGTCACCATAGGAACTGGCGGCCAAACTGGTGTTTATTACACAGCGGGGCAGTCGGTATGTCGGTTTTTAAATCGTGGTGCCAGTGATCACAACATTAAATGTAATGCGCCCTCGTCTGCAGGCAGCGTCAGCAATATAGTGGCATTACAAAATAAAGATTATGACTTTGGCTTTATCCAATCGGATCACCAATATAAAGCCATTGAAGGCCAAGCGCCCTTTGATAAAAAGCCCGTTAAAAACCTACGTGCCGTGTTCTCTTTGCAAAGTGAAATATTGACCGTAGTGGTGCGCAACGACAGTAAAATTAATGAGTTTGAAGATCTAAAAGGCAAGCGCGTCAATATTGGCGTACCTGGCTCTGGCAGCCGCGATACCTTTGATGAAGTCATGCAGGCCAATGGCTGGGATAAAAACACCTTTTCCTTAGCCGCCGAGCTCAAGCCTGCAGAGATGGCAGCAGCATTGGGTGATAATAACCTTGATGCGATTACTTATGTAGTGGGTCACCCCAGTGGCGCTATTCAAGAAGCACTGACCACGGCTGATGCTAAATTGATCCCCGTCACCGGTGATGGCATTGATAAGTTATTGGAAACGGCCACCTACTTTACTCAAGCCAATATTCCTGGGGGCCTTTATCCTGGGGTAGATAAGCCAATTCCTTCTATTGGCGGTAAAGCGATATTAGCCACCACCGAAGAAACAGATCCTGAAGTCGTTTATCAGTTAGTAAAATCGGTATTTGATAATCTAGAGCGCTTTAAACGTCTGCATCCTGCGTTTGCAGAGCTTAAAGCTGAAGATATGATTAGTGCTGGCATTACTGCTCCTTTGCATGAAGGAGCTAAGCGCTATTATCAAGAAAAGGGTTGGTTATAAACCAGCCCTCCTCGCCACTCGTTAACGAGTGGCGAGGTAAGTTCCATTAAGATACTGCACTCGGCCTAGGCCTTGACTGACGTACTCTTACCTAAAGTCAAACCTCTGCTAAGTGATTAGTCAGAGGTTTGCTCTTTTCTATCGTCTTATTTAATTAGGTATAACCTATGTCAGAAAAACAATTGTCAGTAGAGGAGCTGATCGCCCAAGATGTGGGAGCTCGCTCACCTAAAGGCTTAATGGCAAAATTCAGTGCCGCATTAGCGCTACTGTGGTCATTGTTTCAATTATGGATAGCTTCTCCGCTGCCCTTTATTGTGGGCGTGGGTATTTTTAATAGCACCGAGCAGCGCTCTATTCACTTAGCGTTTGCGCTGTTACTAACATTTTTAGTCTTCCCCGCGCTTAAGTCTTCACCGCGCAATAGAGTGCCATTACAAGATATTGCGCTCGGCTTAGTTGCCGCCGCCAGTGCGGCTTATTTGTTTATTTTTTATCAAGAGCTTTCTCAGCGACCCGGTACCTTGACTACGGCGGACTTAGTCACCTCTTGTGTGGGCATCGTCTTATTATTAGAAGCCACCCGCCGTGCCCTAGGCCCCCCGTTAGCGATTATCGCTTTGGTATTTTTAGCTTACAGCTTAGCCGGTCCCTATATGCCCAGTTTATTGGCGCACCGCGGAGTGACCTTTAGTGCTCTAGCAAATCATCAATGGATCACCACTGAGGGCGTATTTGGCATCGCTTTGGGCGTCTCTACCAGTTTTGTATTCTTATTTGTGCTCTTTGGAGCGCTTTTAGAGCGTGCCGGTGCTGGCAATTACTTTATTCAACTCGCCTTTAGTTTATTGGGTCATATGCGCGGCGGGCCGGCTAAAGCCGCCGTAGTGGCTTCTGGCTTAACCGGCATGATCTCTGGCTCATCAATTGCAAACGTGGTGACCACCGGCACTTTTACTATTCCGATGATGAAGCGCACCGGTTTTTCTGCAGAAAAAGCCGGCGCCGTAGAAGTCGCCGCCTCCGTTAATGGTCAGATTATGCCCCCCGTCATGGGAGCGGCGGCCTTTTTAATGGTGGAATATATTGGCATGCCCTATGTCGAAATTATTAAGCATGCATTTTTGCCTGCCACTATTTCTTACATCGCGCTGCTTTATATTGTGCACTTAGAGTCGATGAAGCTTGGCCTACAACCGATTGGTGGGCGCGAGCCTAAACCTTGGCTACGTCGCTTAACAGGCTTTGCCTTTGGTGTCGCCCTAATCAGTGGTTTATCACTGGCCGTCTATTATGGCTTAGGTTGGTTAAAGCCGGTATTGGGCGAGCACGTATTACCTGGGGTGGGCCTATTATTAACCATTGCCTATTTGGGGCTGCTTAAAGTGGCTGCCAGTGTAGCGCCACTTCCCCCTGAAGACCCTAACGCCAAACTGGATACGTTGCCAAAAACACGCGCTGTTTTATTATCCGGCTTACACTTTTTATTACCCGTAGTGGTATTAGTATGGTGCTTAATGGTGGAGCGCTTATCTCCTGGGCTATCCGCCTTTTGGGGCAGCATGATGTTGGTCTTTATCTTACTGACACAACGCCCTTTATTAAGTTGGATGCGCAAAGACGACTCTTACAGCGATGGTAGTTTTAAAGATGGCTTAATTGACTTGCGAGAAGCGCTCTTAGCGGGCGCGCGCAATATGATAGGTATTGGCATTGCTACTGCTGCCGCCGGCTTAATTGTAGGAGCTGTGTCACAAACCGGTGTGGGCTTAGTACTGGCCGATTTGGTTGAGCTGCTCTCTATGGGCAATCTATTGTTAATGCTGCTATTAGTCGCGGTGTTTAGCTTAATTTTAGGCATGGGCTTACCCACCACCGCAAACTATATTGTAGTCTCTAGTTTATTAGCGCCGGTCGTGGTGACTCTTGGGCAGCAAAATGGCTTAATTGTGCCCTTAATTGCGGTGCATATGTTTGTGTTTTACTTTGGCATTATGGCGGATGTTACGCCCCCTGTGGGCTTAGCTTCTTTTGCCGCAGCAGCGGTATCTAAAGGGGATCCGATAAAAACCGGTATCACGGCATTTTATTACAGCTTACGTACCGCTGCCCTGCCCTTTTTGTTTATCTTTAATACCGACTTATTACTGATCGATGTGAGCTTTTGGCATGGTGTCTTGATCTTTATTATTGCCACTGCAGCCATGCTTATTTTTGCTGCAAGCACCCAAGGTTTCTTTTTGGTGCGCAGCCGTTGGTATGAAGGTATTTTACTGTTATTAGTAGCCTTTACCTTGTTCCGCCCTGGCTTTTGGATGGACTTATTGCACGACCCTTATCGGGATGTCGCGCCCAACCAACTAGAGCAAGTCCTCGACTCCCTTGCCACTGATAGTCAATTACGACTGCGTATTAGTGGTGAAGATGCCGTAGGAGATACGAAAGAGTTTAGTGTGTTGTTGCCCGTTCCTAGCGGTAACACTGGCGCTGAGCGCTTAGAAAAACTAGGGCTTATGCTTTATGAGCAAGAGGGTAAAGTACTCATTGATAGTGTCTCATTTAATAGTCCCGCCGCTGATGCCGGCTTAGACTTCGACCAGCAAATACTGCTAGTGAGAGCGCCTACCCAAAGTTGGATTAAAGAGCTAATGTGGATCCCAGGCTTTTTAGTACTGGCCTTAGTTATCTTTTTACAGCGCCGACGTCTACCAATAAAAGAGCAACCGCCATTAAGCACGCCATTGGCATAATCCTCTTTCAAGCCCCAACCTTGTTGGGGCTTGTTATCTAAGGTTCTATCTTAAAACCTTCTATATAAAGCGACATAAAAAAAAGCCTCAACTACTGTTGAGGCTTTATCCACTATTTTCTACGTAATCTGCTTAACATTAGCTGAAGATAGTAAAGCTATTTGCATTTAGCCATAAGTGCGCCAAGATACTGGCCACATAACCCAGCATGATCACCGGCGCCCATTTAAGGTGTCCTAAGAAGGTATACATACCTCGTGCTTGGCCCATTAATGCGACTCCGGCCGCTGAACCGACGGAAAGTAAGCTTCCCCCCACACCTGCGGTAAGCGTCACCAATAGCCAGTTACCGTGAGACATTAATGGCTCCATGCTTAACACGGCAAACATCACAGGTATATTATCTACTACTGCTGAAATAAAGCCGATGGCGATATTGGCGTACATGGCATCCCAGTTGCCATACAAAAGCTCTGAGCCCAGTGCTAAATATCCCATAAAGCCAAGGCCGCCTACACACATCACCACGCCGTAGAAAAATAATAAGGTATCCCATTCGGCACGTGCCACTTTACTAAAGACATCAAAAGGAACCACACTGCCTAGGCGCTTTAACGCGGCTTCATCACCACGTTTTTCTGCCATGACTTTTTGCCGCGCCACTGAGCTGTCTAGGGTTTGGCGCAAGTAATAACCAAAGAACTGTAAGTAGCCAAGGCCGGTCATCATGCCAAGTACGGGCGGTAAGTCGAGCAAGCTTTGACAAGCAACGGCGGTAGCCACCGTCAATAAAAATAAAAATACAATTCTTAAGGCACCCCGCTTAAGTACAGCTTGTTCATAGACAGCGACTGGACAGCGATTTTCAATAAAAAAGCTCATCACTAAGGCCGGCACAACATAATTAAGCACCGCGGGAATAAATAATATAAAGAATTCATTAAATTCAATGATGCCCGACTGCCATACCATTAGTGTTGTAATATCACCAAAGGGGCTAAAGGCACCGCCTGCGTTAGAGGCAATCACAATATTAACGCAGCAGATATTAATAAATTTTTTATCGCCTTCGGCTACTTTAATGACCACAGCACTCATTAATAAAGCGGTGGTTAAGTTATCGGCCACCGGAGAAATAAAGAAGGCTAAAATACCGGTTAACCAAAACAGTGACTTATAACTAAAACCACGGCGGATCATCCAAGAGCGCAGCGCATCAAACAGCCCTCGGTCCTCCATGGCGCTAATGTAGGTCATGGCAACCAGTAAAAAGAGCAATAGCTCTGCATATTCTAAGAGGTTATGGCGAAAAGCTTCTTTAGGAAGATCGCTAAAGCCGTTATTAAGGTAGGTCCAACCAATGGCGACCCAAATTATACCGGCCGCGACTAATACAGGTTTAGATTTTCGCAAATGTAGAAATTCTTCGCCCATCACCAAAATATAGGCGATGCCAAATACCACCAATGCAAAAATACCCACATTAGTTTGGGTAAGATCGAGCGGCAACTCTGCCGCCATTGAGGAGGAGCTGAACAGTGCTAACAGCCCCCCGAGTGTGAATAAGGACAGCTTGCTTTGCATGTGTTTTTCTCGCTTTTTTGTTATTTTAGCTATAGTTACTGAAAAGAAGTATTGGCTCTCTCTAGTACAGGTGAAGCCTACCATAAAGTGCTACACAAGGAAGCTCACAATGCACTTAAACTGGCATTTTTAATGCATCTTTGCCTATCCTCTATCTGCCATTAGTCAGCAACTCCCTACTTTGTCTAATTAAAAAGCCGAAAACTTCTTACATTCCTTTGTTTAAGAGTTAAAACTAACTATTTACCCTTGTTTTTTGCATGATTTTTCACGAATATGCTCACTCACTCTGTTGTTAAGCCAAGGATCTTCTGTGCGCGATACCGACCCTGCATTAGTAAAAGCATTTCGCCAATCCAGCCCTTATGTCAATTTACATAGGGGCTCTACCTTTGTGGTGATGCTGGGCGGCGAAGCCATAGACCAAGAAAACTTTCCTAATATCATTAGCGATATCGCTTTGTTAACCAGTCTTGGCATCCGGTTAGTGATCGTGTTTGGAGCGCGCCCTCAAATTGATCGTGGTTTAGCAGAAGCTAAGCTCGAGAATGTGTTTCATAAACATACCCGAGTGACCGACGAACACAGCTTTCGAATTATTAAAGATGTATGTGGCGGCTTACAGATGGATATTATGGCGCGCTTATCCATGGGGCTAATTAATACGCCTATGCAAAATGCTCGTATTAATGTGGTTACTGGTAACTTTGTTACCGCCCAACCCCTAGGCATTGATGATGGCGTAGATTATCAACACTCAGGCCGCGTACGCCGCATTCATACCGACACCATTAATCATCAATTAGCTAATGGCGCTACTGTGTTAATCTCGCCTATTGGCTTTTCAGTAACAGGCGAGAGCTTTAATTTATCCTCAGAGGAATTGGCGCGTCGTTTAGCGACTGAGCTTAAAGCCACTAAATTAATAGGCTTTTGTTCACAGCGCGGCGTGCTTGATGAAAATGAGCAAGCTATTCCTGAGCTATTCCCTGAACAAGCCGAAGAACATTTACAGCGCTTAATGGCCGAGGGAGAAACACTCTCTGGCACGGCGCGCTACCTACGCGCCGCCATTGCTAGCTGTAAAGGCGGCGTGCCGCGCAGCCATTTAGTGAGCTATAAAGAAGACGGGGCCTTGATCCAAGAATTGTTTACCCGTGATGGTCTAGGCACGCAATTAGTTAGCCAAAGTGCGGAGCAAGCGCGCCAAGCGCGCATTGATGATATTGGTGGCATCCTAGACTTGATCCGCCCCTTAGAAGAAGAAGGCATTTTAGTGCGCCGCTCTCGAGAGCAATTAGAAATGGAAGTGGATCAATTTACTATTATTGAAAAAGACGGTGCCATTATTGGCTGCGCGGCTTTATATCCTTTTCCAGAAGAAGCCATGGCGGAAATGGCTTGTGTAGCCATTCATCCCGATTATCGTCGTGGCAGTCGCGGTGATATGCTGTTGTATAAAGTGGAAGAACAAGCTAAAAAACGTGGTATGAGCCGCCTGTTTATTTTAACTACTCGCTCTATTCATTGGTTTAGAGAGCGTGGTTTTGAGCCGGTGGATGTAAGTGCACTACCGATGGGTAAACAAGCGCTGTACAATTATCAGCGCCGTTCTAAAATCATGATGAAAGATTTACTGTAAGTGCAGTACATTAATAAATTGACATTAAAACACCATCTAGTAAGTTGATGGCGTCCCGTTATCGCGGGCAGAAGAGGTGCGTTATTCAGGTAACCGAGACGAGGAGCTACCACTCCTAAGACACTCGGCGAGGGGAGATAACGCCGAGAGGAGTTTACGGGTAGCGTAAATGCCTCGGCTTTGAAGGCTGAATCCTTCAGGCTGTCGCCTACATAGGGCTGGCGTGCTTCTAAGTGACTTAGGGTCCTGCAGCCGTTTCCCATTATTTGTATCTAACAAGGAGCTGCAGTTGAGCCTTTTAACCGTTGCTAAATTTGGTGGCACTAGCGTCGTTGACGCCGAGGCCATGAGTCGTTGTGCCCTCATTCTTGAGCAAAACCCAGACACACGCGTTGCGGTATTAAGCGCAAGCTCAGGCGTCACCAATATCTTAGTAGCACTGGCATCAGGTGAGCAACTGCCTGAAGCCCGTGCCACCTTACTTACCCAATTAACCCAAATTCAGCAAGGCATTCTCGACAGTCTCGGTAAGCCAGAAATGCTGACTCGCCATATTGAAGATATCTTAATTCACATTAAAGAGCTTTCAGACAGTGCTGCCATTAGCCCTACTAAAGCACTGCATGACGAAATCGTTTCTCAAGGCGAGTTAATGTCCACCCGCTTATTTGTAGAGCTGCTGCGCAGTCGCGATACCCCAGCGGTATGGTTTGATGTACGAAAAGTAATGCGCACTGATGATCGATTTAGCCGTGCGACCCCCGACTTAACCCACTTAACAGCTGAAGTTGAAAAAGAGCTTGCCCCCCTTTGCGCTAATCAATTAGTCATCACTCAAGGCTTTATTGGATCAGCACAAGATGGGCGTACTACCACCTTAGGCAGAGGCGGCAGTGACTTTTCCGCCGCATTATTAGCTGAAGCACTTAAAGCGCAAGCCGTGCAAATTTGGACCGATGTGCCAGGCATTTACACCACAGACCCTCGCTTAGTGAGCACGGCGCGACCGCTACCAGAAATTAGCTTTAGTGAAGCCTCAGAAATGGCCACCTTTGGCGCTAAAGTCTTACATCCCGCAACACTGCAACCTGCTGTGCGCCAGCAAATTCCCGTGTTTGTGGGCTCTAGCCGCGAGCCACAAGCGGGCGGCACTTGGATCCGAAATGAAACTGATAGCCAGCCGCTCTTTAGAGCCATTGCGCTGCGCCGTAATCAGGTGCTATTGACACTGACTAATCAAAGTATGTTTCAAGTGCATGGCTTTTTAGCAGAAGTGTTTGGCATTTTAGCTAAACATAAAATTTCCGTAGACTTAATTACCACCTCAGTAATTAGTGTCTCGCTTACTTTAGACTCAGGCGCAGAGGTATTAACAGAGGAAGTGCGTGACGAGTTAGCTAAACATTGCCATTTACAGGTAGAGCAAGATTTGGCCTTAATTGCCTTAATTGGTAATCGAATGAGTGAGATCAGTGGCACCGGCACTCAGGTGTTTAGTGCTTTATCAGATGTCAACGTGCGCATGATTTGCTATGGCGCCAGCGCTCATAATTTATGCTTCTTAGTACCAGAAGCCGATGCCGAGCGCGTCGTTGACACCTTGCATCAACGCCTACTCCCCGCATAAATAAAAAAGGCAGTTATCACTGATAACTGCCTTTTTTTACTGTGACACTTTGTTAGTCTTCTAGGGTCGGCCTTTCTTCAAGCAACTCACTAAGATGGACTTGAAACGGAATGGTCTCATCTTCTCGCTGTAATAATACCAGCTGACTCACTGTATCCACTTCTAGCACATACCCTGCTCCTTCAGCGGTATAGCAAATCATTCCCGGTCTTAACTGCTGAATATCCATATTCACTCCTCATCTAAACTTTGCAGCCTACTAGGCGCCGCTGTTTATGCAGTTAAAAGTGGTACAGCTTTTTAGCTAAAGGCCAAACTAGCTTGGCCTTTAACAGCTACTTTTTACCTTTTTGATTTTGTACCCATTTGCCATCGATATAATGAGCAGTCCACCCAGTGGCTTTTTTCTCTATTTCAGTCATTACATACTGTTCTTTATTTTTGCGACTATAGCGTACTACTGCTTTGTTGCCATTAGGATCGGTAATCGGTGCTTCGGTAAGGTAGAGAAACTTAGGTGATAAACGGTCTTTAAAACGCACCAGCTCTTCTACTAACGGCGCTCGGGTCTCGCGTGATTTAGGAAAATTACTGGCCGCCATAAAGATACCCGCCGCGCCATCACGCAGTACAAAATAGGCATCAGACTGAGTACAAGGCAACTCTGGCAAATGCACAGGATCTTCTTTTGGCGGAGCCACTTCCCCATTTTTAAGGATCTTTCGGGTATTTTTACAGTCTTCATTAGTACAGGCCATGTACTTACCAAAGCGACCATTTTTCAATTGCATCTCAGCGCTACAACGATCACATTCAATTACAGGACCATCATAGCCTTTAAGCTTAAACTCGCCTTTTTCTAGCTCATAGCCATCGCAATCGGGATTTTGGCCACACACATGGAGCTTGCGCGTCTCATCAATAATATAAGCATCCATCGCAGTACCGCATTTTTCACAGCGATGCTTAGCACGTAGCGCGTCGGTTTCTGCCTCTTCATTATTAGCCAATACAAACTCATCACCCGGCACTAGGTTTATGGTTTGTTTACAGCGCTCTTTTGGCGGTAATGCATATCCCGAACACCCTAAGAAAACGCCGGTACTGGCGGTGCGGATCCCCATAGGGCGCTCACAGGTAGGACAAGGAATATCAGTTAACACCATTTCATTAGCGCGCATCCCCCCTCTTCTGCAGGACGCTCGGCATTGGCGAGATCCTCGCTAAACTCGGCAAAAAATGCATCCAGCACTTGCGTCCAATTTAGCTCCCCTTCGGCAATTTCATCGAGTTTACTTTCCATCTGCGCGGTGAAGTCGTAATTCATGAGCTCAGCGAAGCTTTCTTGCAGCCGATCAGCGACAATTTCGCCCATTTTCTCGGCGTAGAAACGACGACTTTCGACTTTCACATAGCCACGGTCTTGAATAGTAGAAATAATAGATGCATAGGTAGAAGGACGACCAATGCCGCGTTTTTCAAGCTCTCTTACCAACGCGGCTTCACTAAAGCGTGCTGGCGGCTTAGTAAAATGTTGCTTGGGATCTAATTCGATCAGCTCAAGGATTTCCCCTGCTTGTACTGCTGGCAACACCGTATCTTCGCCTTTACGCCCTTTGGCTGCTTCTTGTACCTTAGTCCAACCGGCAAAGCGCAAGATCCGCCCCCGTGCTTTTAAGTCGTAGTCATCGGCTCGTACCGTGAGGGTGGTACTGTCATATAACGCAGGTGTCATTTGACAAGCAACAAATTGGCGCCAAATTAAGTCGTATAAGCGCTTAGCATCGGCTTCCATGCTATCTAAGCTTTCTGCCATTAGGCTTACATCTGATGGGCGAATGGCTTCGTGCGCTTCTTGAGCATTGGCTTTGGCGCTATAAACCAGCGGCTCTTTAGGCAAATAATCACTGCCATATTGCTGCTCAATAAGCTCACGCACACTCACTACCGCTTCTTGGCTTAAGTTAGTGGAGTCGGTACGCATATAAGTAATGTAGCCCGCTTCATATAAGCGCTGCGCTAACATCATGGTCCGTTTCACACCAAAGCTTAAACGAGTACTGGCAGCTTGTTGTAAAGTAGAAGTAATAAAGGGTGCACTTGGCTTACTTTGGGTAGGCTTATCTTCCCGAGAGACCACTTCAAAGCGACTGGCTTGCAGCGTTGCCACGGCGTCCATGGTGTCTTTTTTATTATCAGGCTTAAACTCTTTGCCTTTATATTTAGCCACCGCCATGGATAAGGCTAACTTATCTTGATTAGCCAGTTGTGCTTGAATATCCCAATACTCTTCGGGCACAAAGGCTTTAATTTCACGCTCTTTTTCTACCAACAAGCGCACCGCTACCGATTGCACTCGCCCTGCGGATAAGCCTCTGGCCACTTTTTTCCATAATAAAGGCGAGACCATATATCCTACCACCCGGTCTAAAAAACGCCGGGCTTGTTGGGCATTAACTCGATACTGATTAAGCTCTGAGGGCTGACTAAACGCCTCTTGAATGGCACTTTTGGTGATTTCATTAAATACCACCCGCTTAAAGCGAGCATCATCACCCCCAATTAGCTCTTTTAAATGCCATGCAATAGCTTCCCCTTCGCGGTCCAAATCCGTTGCCAGATAAATGGTATCGGCTTTTTCGGCCAGCGCTTGCAATTCATTCACCACTTTTTCTTTACCGGGCAAAATCTGGTAATTCGCTTGCCAACCGTTAGTGGGATCAATGCCCATTCGAGCAATCAGCGCTTTCTGATCCTTTTGCGCCTTAAGTTTGGCTTTTTGCTCAGCAGAGAGTGATTTAGTGTCTGTTTTTTTAGCCGGAGCTTTTTTAGCGCCCGCCGAGCCTGAAGTGGGCAAATCACGCACATGACCGACGCTGGACTTAACGATAAATTCTTTGCCCAGATATTTATTAATGGTTTTTGCCTTGGCAGGCGATTCGACTATTACCAGCGATTTACTCATAGAGCGCGTTTCTATCCTTCAGGTCTGTCCCTAACGGGGCTCGGCGGCAAGGTATACGGCTGTATAAGTAAAAATGCCGTGAAATGCAAACTTGCCTGCAGAAAATGAATTGAATTTTTATCTACTTATTAACACCTTGAAACCAACGGGAAGCAATCGGTTTTTTAGTTTGGCGTTTTGTTCGGGCGCTTTTTATGCACCACTTTGCCTAAGCAGTCACATATAGTGTTGGTTGTTAATGTTAAGTTACATCAACTACAGAAAGCCACCTCTAATAGCGTAAACTGCAAAAGTGACCGTTTTGCGCTGATTTTATCGCCTTAACTGTCCTCAATTTAGGCCTCATTAGCTCATTCTCAACGCCTATACTCTTTGAGCGGCCTACTGAGTGGCTTGCGAACACCTTACTATGGAGGCATAAATGACCAGCAACGCACCTCTAACATCAGCGGTAGAAGTCAATTTCGATGGCTTAGTAGGCCCGACTCACCATTATGCTGGCCTTGCTTATGGCAATCTTGCTTCTCAAGGTAGCGCACAAAGCCACTCAAATCCAAAACAGGCCGCTTTACAAGGCTTACAAAAAATGAAAAGCCTACACGATTTAGGACTTTATCAAGGCGTTCTTGCCCCTCAAGATAGGCCCGCTATTACCACTTTGCGCAAGCTTGGCTTTAGCGGCACTGATGCACAGGTGCTAGAAAAGGTCTATCGTTATGATCCTAACTTATTAGCTGCCTGCAGCTCTGCTTCTAGCATGTGGGCTGCTAATGCGGCCACCGTCTCATCCAGTCTTGATACCCCTGATAAACGAGTGCACTTTACACCGGCTAATTTAAATAACAAATTTCACCGCTCTATTGAGCATCCTCTTACCGGAAAAATATTAGGTCGCGTGTTTAGTGACGAAGCGCATTTTTGTCATCACCTAGCGCTACCTAACCACGATGCTTTTGGCGATGAAGGCGCGGCTAATCACACGCGCTTATGTGGTGCCCACCAGCAGCCTGGCTTAGCGTTATTTGTTTATGGTCGCCACGCTTTTAATAACTCAGCGGTTCAGCCGCAACGCTATCCTGCACGACAAACCAAAGAAGCCTCACAAGCCATAGCTAGGCTGCATGGCTTAACCGATGCCAATACCTTATTCGTTGCTCAAAATCCGCAGGTCATTGATCGCGGAGTCTTTCATAATGATGTCATTGCCGTGGGTAATGAAAATTTATTTTTCTACCACCAAGCGGCATTTGCACAACCCCAACGCCTTCAAGCAGATATTCAGCAAAAGTTAGCCAACACAAAACTGCATTTTATTGAAGTGAGCGAGGCGCAAGTACCCTTGCAAGACGCGATTAGCAGCTATTTATTTAACAGCCAAATTGTCACGCTTGCCTGTAGAGATATGCTGTTAATTGCACCTAAAGAATGTGCACACACACCCAGTATTCAAGCCTATTTAACCGAGCTGCTCAGCGCAAACACCCCCTTAAAGGGATACGATATTTGGATGTTAATCAAAGCATGCGCAATGGCGGCGGTCCCGCCTGTTTGCGCCTGCGCGTGGTGTTAACTCCCGCCGAGCTGGCCGCGACCAACCAAGCGTGTTTATTAGATGAAGCGCTATATCTTAAGCTCAGCCAATGGGTGAATACGCATTATCGAGACCAGCTCAGTGTCAACGACTTACGAGACCCTGCCTTATTAATGGAGTCGCGCCGCGCGTTATGTGAACTTAGCCAATTATTGGCGCTAGGCAGTGTGTATCCATTTCAGCAATAATTAGCTAAGCCACCTCGGTGTTACATAAAGGGGCGCGATGCATTGGCGATAAGCTTTAATACCGCGCGGCTGATCCCTAACTCCACGGCTTGGCTCAACTTATCTTTTAAATTTTTCTTAGGTTGGTAATGCACACTGATCACTTGTTTATGAGCATTTTGGCTTAATAAATAATCACTGCTCGTCGATAGTTCATCGACTAAGCCAAGCGCCAGCGCATCGGTACCTAACCAATGCTCACCGGTAGTCACTTTCTCTAGGCTTAGATTAGGGCGATTTTCTGCAATAAAGTCTTTAAAACGCTGGTGAATAACTTCTAATTCTTGCTGAAACTTAGCCCGTCCCACATCGTCATTTTCACCAAATAAAGTGAGCGTGCGCTTGTACGCACCGGCTGTGTGCAGCTCAACATCGATGTCTTTATTTTTAAGGAATTTATTAAAATTAGGCATTTGTGCCACCACGCCAATGGAGCCCACAATAGCAAAAGGAGCAGCGATAATGCGCTGTGCCACACAGGCCATCATATAGCCTCCGCTGGCTGCGACTTTATCCACGGCCACAGTCAGCGTTAAGCCATGGGCTTTTAAGCGAGCCAACTCCGCTGCACCTAAGCCATAACCATGAACCACTCCGCCTCCTGACTCAAGGCGTACTAACACTTCATCCCCTGGTTGAGCCAGTTGTAGAATGCCGGTAATTTCACGGCTCAAGCCGCTAACTTCATGGGCATCCATACTGCCATTAAAATTAAGGACATAAAGACGTGCTTTATCGTGCCCTGCTTTTTTTTCGGCTTTAGCGAGTTGTTTATATTGCTGTTTTAACTGTTTACGTTGTGCATCATTAATCGCACAGTCTAACTGTAAACTTTGCTGTTGTTGGCGAAGCTTAGCGCTCATATCTGTAACTTGTAAGCGGTTAGCGGTGCGTTTTTGTCGACTGGCAGCATTAGTAATTAACGCAATAATAAAAGCTACCGCTAACACCCAGGTCAGGGTTTTGGCAGCAAAAAGACCATAGAAGTAAAAAAAATCTAGCATGACGTTTCCTTGAGACAGACATAGCGCTTAAGGAGCCATTGTAAAAGTGTTAGCCAAGAACACCAACCGTCATTTTACTTTATGACTCTTTTCAGCCCACTTTCACTTTGGTGGCAACGGCTGAGCGAGCATTTTTAGTGTTTAGTACTGGCATACCACCTAAGAGTCTGGTTTGATCTGCTTATTATCAAAAACTTACAGAGAACTCAGTCCTAATGCTCGATTATCATGCAGCCCCTAATTTATTAGCCGAAAAAGTAATTTTAATCACAGGTGCCGGCGATGGCATTGGCCGTGAGGCCGCCTTGCATTATGGCGCCCATGGCGCGACTGTAGTGTTACTTGGCAAAACCGTAAAAAAACTAGAAGCCGTTTATGATGAATTGCAAGCCCAAGGCAGTCCAGAGCCGGCGATTATTCCTCTGGACTTAAACGGCGCCACCAAAACCCATTATCAAGATCTGGCAGCCACCCTTAAGCAGCAGTTTGGTCGCTTAGATGGCGTGCTATTTAATGCCAGTCATTTTAGTGTACTGGGCCCTTTTGAGATGATTGGCGAAGAGGAATGGGATGAGGTGATGCAAGTTAACCTTAAATCACAGTTTTTATTAACTCAGGCGCTATTGCCATTATTAAAAGCCACCGCAGACTCTTCTATTATCTTCACCAGCTCAGGGGTGGGCAAGCAAGGCCGCGCATATTGGGGTAGCTATGCTATTTCTAAGTTTGCGACTGAGGGCATGATGCAAGTGCTCGCCGATGAGCTTAGCAACACCTCAACTCGTGTTAATTGCATTAATCCTGGCGCTACGCGTACCGATATGCGCGCGCGTGCTTATCCTGGCGAAGACGCCAATACCTTGCGCACACCCGCAGAGATTATGCCGCTTTACTTATATTTAATGGGTCACGACAGCCTTAAAGTCAACGGACAATCAATAGATGCGCAGGCCATAAAATAGCGCGTTAGTACTTGCTGGCAGTCAAGGCTAAATACCCAGCAAGTACTGTATAAATGACTTTATCTGACTCCCTTTACTGCTCTATTAGCTTAATCGCAACAAGGAATAGTTCGATATGTATCGACCCAAAAGTACGATTGAACAATGGCGAATATTTCAAGCGGTGGTGGATGAAGGTGGCTATGCCCAGGCCGCAGACAAACTCAATAAAAGCCAATCATCGCTTAATCACGCTGTCGCTAAGTTACAGCAAAGCTTGGGAGTAGCGCTGTTAGAGGTACAGGGGCGAAAAGCCTATTTAACGGATGAAGGCCGAGTATTTTTACATCGCTCTCGTAAAATCACTCATAATTTTAAAGAATTAGAATCTTTAGCAGATGTCTTAGCCTCTGGTTGGGAGGCGGTGCTGCGCGTTGTGGTAGAAGCCTCCTTGCCCCGCCAGCCCTTATATAATGCCTTAAGTGAGTTTGCGAGTGCCTCTCGGGGTTGTCGGGTACACCTTTTAGAAGCTCAACCTGCAGGCTGTCAGGCGGTGATTAAACAAGAAGCTGCAGATTTTATTATCACAAGCTTAGTCACGCCAGACACCCATAGTTTAGCGCTGCGCACCACCGTCTATGTGCCAGTTTGCGCGCCCGCCCACCCGTTAGCACAATTAAACGAGGTGAGTGCACTGGATTTAGAAAATCAACTTGAGCTAATTTTGTCGGAAAATAAAGAAGCAGAGAAAGGCTGGAAACGCGCCGATCAGCGTTGGTATATTAATCATTTGCACGATACATTATCGCTATTGCGCCGTGGCGTAGGCTTTTCTTGGCTACCAGAAGAAGCGGTAATGACTTTATTAGAAGCCAATATTTTAGTGCGCTTACCCCTTTCGACTCAAGCGAGGCGCCAGCGTTTTTCTTATCTAGTCACGCCTCATTCACGCCCCGTGGGGCCGGCCGCTAACTTATTATTATCTTTAATCCGTAAACACTATGGCGCCTGTGCTATTTAAGCGCCCGCTTGCCAGCTTCTTAGTGCTTGCTTATGCTAGTTTCCTTCTTATTGATAAGGACCCCATATGTTTGACTTTGATGAGTCCATAGACCGTCGCCCTACTCGCGCCCTAAAATGGTTAAAATACGAAGGCACCGATATTTTGCCAATGTGGGTAGCCGACACCGAATTTAAAGCCCCACCTAGCGTGATTGCCGCCCTAAAGGATCGCGTTGAGCATGGCATATTTGGTTATAGCCGCCCCAGTCCTGAGCTCACTGCGCTTATTATTAAACGCATGGCTGAGCGCTATCAATGGCAGATTGAAGCCGACTGGATAGTCTATATGCCAGGCGTAGTCCCGGCCCTTAATTTAGCTTGTGATACCTTCTCTGAGCCTAATGGCAATATTATTACCGCTAAACCCATTTATTATCCGTTTTTACACGCCCCAGGCTTTCATGGCCGCAAAGCCGCCTACGTGGATATGGTGGAAGTGGATGGCCGCTGGCTGCTGGACTTAGAGCAATTAGAAGCACAAGCCAAACACAGTGACTTATTCTTATTATGTAACCCACACAATCCAGGTGGCACCATTTACACCCAAGCAGAGCTATTAGCCATTAATGAGATAGCCGAGCGTCATAATGTGGTGGTGTGCTCCGATGAAATTCATTGTGATTTATTACTTGATGCAGGCAAACCGCACATTCCTTATGCCGCAATAAGCAAAGATGCCGCCGAGCGCAGTATTATCTTAATGGCACCGAGTAAAACCTTTAATATTGCCGGTTTATGCTGTTCATTTGCCATTATCCCCAACGCTAAGTTACGCCAGCAATTTAGCCGCGCCGCTCGTGGTATTATGGCAGATGTTAACTTATTAGGCTTTGTCGCTGCTGAGGCGGCTTATCGCGAGGGGGATGACTGGCTAGCGGCTCAGTTAGACTATTTGCGCCATAATCGCGACTTACTGGTCACGCGCTTAAATAAAGTGCCAGACGTAAAAGTACTCTCGCCAGAAGCAACGTATTTAGCTTGGATTGATATTAGTGCGCTAGAGCTTGAAGATCCCATCGGCTTTTTTGAGCAAGCTGGGGTGGGCGTATCGCCGGGAGGCCAGTTTGGTGGAAGTGACTTTATTCGTCTTAACTTTGGTTGCCCTAAAGCCATGTTAGAAGAAGCGCTGGATCGCATGATTAGCGCTATTAACAACCGCTAGTCCACCACACTACTCATAAACCGACAACGCCGCTTAAGCTAGGTCATAGATCCGAGGTAAGCGGCACTATGGTAGTTAATGAACAATAACACCAACATTTAAAACTAAAAATCTTGCGCAAATCGCAAGCGTTAAGCCGTAAATCAGTACCTAAACAACGCTTACTCACGCTGTCTTCTTGGCCATCAAGTATGGCGAATTAATGACACGAAAAAGGCCTTACTTTGCAGTAAGGCCAGTTTCGTTTATTTGGCGGAGGAGCAGGGATTTGAACCCTGGATGGGCTATAAACCCATGCCGGTTTTCAAGACCGGTGCATTCAACCACTCTGCCACCCCTCCGAACGAGATGCATAGTACTGGCAGTTAAGACTGCTGTAAATAGCTAACGGTGCGTTTGCCGATAAATTCACCACTCAGGTGCTGATTTAGCAAATGCGCGCTGCAAAAAATGCTATCTATGAGCTTTATAGAAGAATTAAATTGTTATAAAGCCAAAGCACCGTACCGATAAGTCATTGCTACCACACAAAGTTAACCGTTAGCATTTTATTAAAGTGTAAAATTTAAGCAGTTGACGACAACTTTAAGCTTTATTGCTAGAAGCACTAACTTATAGCATTAGAATTCTAGTCATTACTTTTAATTTAAGCGGACATTGCATACAATTTTATTTCAACTTGTACCCTATCTGTACTTTCTAATGAGGTTATATGCACTTTAAACATCGACTGCGCGATGCGACTCTTGCCGGCTTAGCCGCGTTCACAGCCGTTATAGTGCTGAGCTATCTTAAGAACTGGACGCACTTTATGGTGCTCAGCGCCCCTTTAGGCGCCACACTAGTATTATTACTATTATTGCCCTCAGCACCTCTCTCTCGCCCTAAGCATGTTATTTTAGGTCACCTGCTCACTACTATCTTATCCATTATCGGCTTAAAGTTTATTCCCGACCCCATGTTAGGTTTGGCTATCTGCTTTGGTTTAAGCTTTACGCTCATGGTTTTGACCGATACCTTGCACCCACCAGCGGGCGCCAACCCCATTTTGATTTATCTTGCTGATCCTGAGCTAGTGCCAATGGACTTTATCTTGCCCACGCTGTTTGGCACCTTATTTATGGTCGGCTTTGCCAGTATGTATCACTATATTTTTACTCACAGACGCTACCCCTTTGGTCCCAAAGTGGCCAAAGTTAATAAAGCAAAGGCGCCTAAAGTAGCCAATACCGCCGCCGTTAAAAGCCGTATTAATGAATCCTCTTAACTGCCTGTTAAGTCACTAATCTTGAGTAGGATGGGGTTACCCCCATCCCTCCCTTCTTTATCCGCTGGCGTTTTCCTCAAGCGACCCACGCGTAACTATCCCTAACTACCCCTAACTAAGCCTCCATTATAAGCAATCACTAAGCTGGCGCCGCTCGCCGCGACCAAGAATGCCAAATTAAGGTAACTGGGAAAATAATGAAGCTCATCAAACATTAATTTCATCACAGCTGGTCTTTGCAACAGGATTTCGACTAGGTTGAAATCCCAGAGCAAGGATTTTTCTAGCCGGCTCTTTAAGGATCATTAAGGCTAAAACCTAAGTCAACAGTGCGCTTAACAGAGAGCTAGCTGAATTAGATAGCTAAGATAAATTCATACTTAATTAACGTGATAGTCAATTTGTCCTGTGTCTGCTAAGTAAGAACTTGAAGTTTCGAACTTCACAAGCTGGGTCTGATCTGAGAGGTAATGATGACTTGAGTGAGGGGAGATGATGATGAAAGCGCCATGTAGTGGCTAATTATTAAGCGCAGAATACTTATAAAAGATAAATCGGGATGAATTGCATGGCTTAGCTTATGCACCGTAACTGGCTTTCAGGTCGGTTTTTTCGCTGAGCTATAAATACAAAAAGAGCGCCTAAGCGCTCTTTTTAATGTCATTCTAAATTACCAGTTTGCTTACACTAGCTTAGAAGTGCCATTCTGCGTTAACAGTAAAGGCATCGGTATCTAGACCTTTATCACCATTCGGGAACGACTTCACATCGTTACCAAACTTATTGCGCCAGTATTCGTAGCCCACACCTAACCAGAAGGTGTTGTCTTTATTGAATGCCAACTGGCCCACATCAACCATTAGTGAGGTACGTACTAAGCGCTCATCGGTAGTACCTTGACCTTTAGGCGTTGCCCAGTTACCGAAGCCTTGGAATTTCATCGGTACTGCACCTAAATCAAATGGCACACCCCAAGTCAGGTTGTAGATGGTGTAATCGTTAAAGGTTACATCTTTACTTACTAACGGTGTTCCTGAATTACTGTGATTCCGCTCGTGTGCATAAAGTACTGAGAAATCGACAAAACCTTTTGGCACATCAAACTTCAAGGTAGGACCCACTACTAACATCTGTTTGCGGGGTGCAAATTCTGTATTTTTGGTGTTGGCATCAAAGCCAGCAGTTAATGCTACTTCTTTAACTGGGCCAAAGCTCATGTCCGCATCGAAAACTTTACCTAAATGCAGCTGATGACGATAAGTCACGTAAGCTTCAAATGCACCGTCACCTTCACCTTTATCGTCGCCATTGGCTGGGTCTTGGCTATTAGATTGTAGTAGATCTACGTTAAAAAAGTTTTGACCGTAGTCATAACCGCTAGCGTGAGTTAGCCCCAGTACATTTTTTTTGATTTTGCTATCGTTATACGGTTCGGTGAAGTTTGAACCGTAACGATAGCCCACAAAGGTATCAGACCAGTTAGCAGCGCTAACATGAGGAGCGGCAACGGCCATGGCCAGTGCAGAGACGGTTAAAATGCGCTTACTAATTTGCTTCATTCGTGATTCCCTTTCTTTAAATTAACGTGACGTCCTGATTTTTATATTTAACGGCGTCAGCAGCGTGCATTTAGTTGTAACTTGTTGTTTAACTTAAGACACGAAAATAGTGCCACAAAGCGACACCTAAAAGCTACATTTTGTTCACAAAATTTTATGAATAATGACGACAAAGTGACAGGACGTGATCTAGCGCAAGCTTTTTAAGTCTAACTCCCCTCGTCAGTTTAAAAGATTAATTAAGCATTTTGTCAGTTAATTCAGTGACTACCGCCATCAAGGCGGCCCGATGAGAAACTGCCACTGCGGCATTAGGAAAGATCACTACTTCTTCTTGGGCGCCCACACACCAGCATCTGTGCTCGTCACTTGCGAGCAAGCTATTAGGGGCAAAGGCACTAAAATTCGCTACATCTTCTGAAAAATGTAAACAAAATTGTTCACTGTGCTTAATAATTTCTTGGCACACTTTAAACACGCGAAGCTTATTAAGCGCTAATGGTTGCGGCTGCCACTCACTATCATTTAGCTCATTTTTTAAGCTTGCGTGTAAGCAGGCAAGGCGACTTAAGTCATTCTTACCAAAAGGGGCAACTTTCCCTAATTCGATGGTTAATGACTCGGCAGCAAAGTACTGGGCACTGTAACAGCTAAAAGTGGTAGCGGGGGCGTGAGACAGCAAAATAGTCTTAATGTCGGCGTTTGCCAAAAACGCCAACAAGCGGCGTGAATAAGTATTGCTTGCTTGATAAGGATAAACCGCAAACTGCTCATATTTTGATGCGCGAATGGCGGTATGTAAATCATAATGCAGCCGTATAGCGGTACTGCGTGCTTGATAAAATCGACTCACATAGTGTTCTAACTTGGCTGCCCGTCTGCGCTCATTATTAGAGATCTGGCCTTTAGCGTGCTCGCCACAAAACAAGCGATTAAGGTTTTCATCTACTTCACGTACCGCTAAATTCATGCCCTCTAAATTGCCAAAGATAAGCAGCAATCGTTGCTGGCAGACTAATTGGCCGGTGACGATTTGTTTAAGCAGCCGTTCACACATCTCAATCGGGGCGGTTTCATTACCATGAATACCGCAAGAGATAATAATATCTTTATTGCTACTCACATCCTGGGAGCTAGCGGGCTCAAGATACAGGACGCCGCTGTCCCACACTTCAATGCGACTCCCGCACGCTAAGTGATGTTGAGAGGGAGCAAGTCCATGAGGGTTAGCACGGCTAATGGTTAAAAAATCAGTAAGCTGACCAGTATTCATTTGGTCTCCAAATGCAGAGCGAAAGTCACAGCCATTAAGATTACAGAATTCGCATTAAAGGGCGAATATTGCTGAAAATAAAAAGCCCACCGCTGTGGGTGGGCTTCCGCATTGTACGGTTATCAGACTCTTGGCTGGCAGCTTAGCTAAACGCCGGCCTTAGCAAAGGCATGATTTACTAGCGCTTGCGCTTCTATCATCAGCAAGTCTAAATGCTCATTACCACGAAAGCTTTCTGCATAAATTTTATAGACATTTTCAGTACCGCTGGGGCGAGCTGCAAACCAGCCCTGTTCGGTCACGACTTTCAAGCCACCGATAGCTGCATCATTGCCTGGCGCGCGAGTGAGTCGCGCGATAATAGCATCGCCAGCTAGGGTACTGGCTTCAATCGTCTCAGGGTCTAGGTTTGCCAGCACTTGCTTTTGGGCTAAGGTAGCCGGCGCATCAATGCGTCGGTACACAGGCTCACCGAGTTGCTCAACTAAATTCGCATAATAAGCATGAGGCGTCAGCCCAGTAACGGCTAAAATTTCTGCAGCCAGCAGACAGGGAATAAAGCCATCTTTGTCGGTACTCCACACTTGGCCATTTTTGCGCACAAAAGTAGCACCGGCGCTTTCTTCACCGCCAAAACCTAACTTGCCCTCAATTAATCCTTCAACGTACCACTTAAAACCAACCGGCACTTCTATTAACTGCCGTTCTAATAAGCTTGCCACTCTGTCTATCATCGACGAAGACACCAGCGTTTTACCTACGGCTAACTCACGAGGCCAGTGCGTTCTATGGGTAAATAAATAGTGGATACAGACGGCTAGGTAATGATTAGGATCCATTAAGCCCTGACTGTCTACAATGCCGTGGCGGTCATAGTCGGGGTCATTGCCACAGCTAATATCAAAGTCCTCTTTAAGCGCCAATAAATTGGCCATGCTAAAAGGGCTCGAGCAGTCCATACGGATTTTGCCATCGTGATCGAGAGGCATAAAAGAAAAGCTAGGATCTTGGCTGGTGTTAACTAGCGTAATATCAAGTCCATAGCGCTTAGCAAGCGGTGTCCAATAAGCAAGACCGGCGCCGCCTAGTGGATCAACACCAATACGAATACCTGCTTTTTTAATGGCCTCCATATCAATAACATCATTGAGCTCACTAATATAATGCTCAATATAATCAAATTCTTTGGCAAGCGCTACTGCCTTACTAAAGGCATTTTGGCGAATACCCTCCCCTTTTTCGCTGAGCAACTGATTGGCTCGGTCTTGAATCCAACGAGTTGCTTCACTGGAAGCAGGCCCGCCATCGACCCCGTTATATTTAATGCCTCCATCGCGGGGAGGATTATGAGAGGGGGTGATCACAATGCCATCACTAAGCTGCTGAGGATGGGCGCGGTTATGGTTTAAAATAGCATGAGAAATAACCGGCGTGGGCGTATAGCCACGGTCTTTTTGAATACGCACTTCTAAGCCATTAGCAGTGAGCACTTCCAGCGCGCTTCCCCACGCAGCTTCTGATAAAGCATGAGTATCCATACCCAAATACAAAGGACCCGTTACCCCTTGCGCTTGGCGATATTCACTGACTGCTTGGCAAATGGCTTGTATGTGAGCGTGGTTAAAACTTGAGTCCAGTGCACAGCCTCGATGGCCGGAGGTGCCAAAAGTAACGCGTTGTTCTACTTTATTTACATCTGGCGTTAATTGGTAATAAGCCGCCATAAGGCGCGGCACATTAATTAGATCACAAGCGCTTGCCTGCAGACCCGCTCTGGGGTGTGTGCTCATTAGGTTCCCTTTTAATAAATCCGTATTAAATACTTTGTGATACCCGCTCAATTAAACCATGCCCATACCCCATGGCCGCCATTAATTGGGCAATGATGTTGCGTTTGCGCCCAGTATTGGTGTTGGTTATCACCCAATACGGGCTACCGGCAATCGCTTTTGGCTTAGTGGTATTACCGCTGGCCAATAATGCGGCTTCATCATCGGCGAAATAAATTCGTTTACGCCCTTTTATATCGTTAGCTTGGGAAAAGGCGCTGGGGTTTTCTTGATATAACACCGACAAAATATGCATAAAGCGGTCTATGGCAGACTCTTGACTGGCAAACTCTTCGCCCTTAAGCATCTGCTCCACACCTATTCCTAGTTGAGGAGCAGCTTCTGCTTTTGCCTCTTCATTGACCGCTTCGCTGCTGAGCGGCGCCTGCTCAATGTGTAACAAGCGCCTTAATATATCTGAAGCACTTTCACCAATATGGCGTGTGTTACTGGCGATGTAGCGATAAAGCTCTTCATCTACCTCTATGGTTTTCATCATATTTTTTGGCATGTCCACTCCCGACGACGAGATTTGATTATACATGTCTCAGTCTAAGTGCCCAAGTGAGTTGCAGCCTAAGGCCGCACAGGCAACAATATCCCCAGTCATCACTACTGGAATTACATAATGAAACTGAACTACCAACGCCAAGGACAAGGTCCTAGCGTTATCTTGATTCACGGTTTATTTGGCAGCTTAGATAATTTAAACACCCTCGCTAAAACGCTGGTTGCACATTATGACGTGATAAGCGTTGATGTGCGCAATCATGGGCGTTCACCGCGCACAGAGCAAATGGACTATCCGCAAATGGCTCAAGATATAGTGACACTCATCGAACAACTTAAGCTGTCCCAAGCCTGGCTTATTGGGCATTCAATGGGTGGAAAAATTGCCATGATGACCGCCGGACTTGCTCCTCATTTAGTGACTGGCTTAGTGATTGCCGATATGGCTCCCGTTGCCTATCCAAAGCCGAGGCATACTGAGGTGTTTGCAGGATTAACGGCGGTAATGGAAACCAATCCTACCACACGCAAGCAAGCAGATGCCGTGCTCGCCCAGCACATCACTATGCCAGAAGTTCGCCAATTTTTGCTTAAATCATTCATTCCTCATTCAGAGGCGCAAACAGACTGTTGGCGTTTTAATGTGCAGGCGCTACAAGATAACTATGCCCATATTATGGCTTGGCCAGGCATTGACCCTGCTTTTAATAAACCTGTGCTTTTTATTAAAGGTGGGGAGTCAGATTATCTATTGCCCGAATATCAACCTCAGGTGCTTAGGCAATTTCCTAAAGCCACCGCTAAAGTGATCCCCAACACTGGGCACTGGCTGCATGCTGAAAAGCCTGAACTGTTTAATCGCTTAGTGATGGATTTCTTAAACTAGGTCAGTTAACAGCTGCATTTGCTTTATGCTATAGTGGCAAAAATTTAAAATGATCGGATAGCAGTATGTCATTAGCACAGATCGAGCTGTTGGAAACATGGGGTCTTAAATTATTTTTTATCGCCATTTTTCTCTTGATTGGACTTGCCATTCAAGATGTACTTAAACGAGGAAATGTTCCTAAGTTTGGGCGCTATGTAGTGTGGGCCGTGCTCTTTTTAGGCTGCTCAGGGTTCATTGCTAAAGGCATTATCGAAGCCATGTGGGAAGGCGCTGGAGTCGGCTAGACAATGGCAAAGCAAGAAACAGATACCACTACCTTGGACTTGTTTGCAGATATTCGCAGTCCTGGCAGACCGAAAACCAACCCTCTGTCACGCCAAGTGCAGCTTAAGTTTAATAAGCGCAACCAGCTAAAACGCGATAAAGCGAAAGGCTTAAGCAGAATAGAGCTTAAAGTGGATCAAGTTATGCTCCACAAATTAAATTTACTGGCCGCAGAGCTTAAGCTGAGTCGTGCCGATTTGATTAACGCCCTATTACTACAACAACTGGGGCTGCAAGACAGTCAATAGGCCTTAGGCCTAACCACTCACAATTACGACAGGTATATAATTATTATGGCAAGTGTAGGTCTATTTTTTGGCAGCGATACCGGTAACACCGAAGCTATTGCTAAGATGATCCAAAAAGAATTGGGTAAAAACCTTATTGCAATCAAAGATATTGCAAAAAGTACCAAAGAAGAGATTGCCGATTTTGATTTATTACTGTTTGGTATTCCAACTTGGTACTATGGCGAGTCACAAGCCGACTGGGACGATTTTTTCCCAGAGCTAGAAGAAATCGACTTTAACGATAAGTTAGTCGCTATTTTTGGCTGTGGTGACCAAGAAGACTATGCCGAGTATTTTCTTGATGCCATGGGTACGCTGCGCGAAATTATTGAGCCTAAAGGGGCCATCATTATCGGTCACTGGCCGACTGACAGCTATGACTTTGAAGCCTCTCGCGCCTTAGTTGATGATGGGCACTTTATCGGCTTAGGCATCGACGAAGATCGCCAGCCAGAGTTAACTCAAGCTCGAGTTAAAGACTGGTGTAAACAAATATATGAAGAAATGTGCTTAAAAGAGCTGGAAGCTTAATCCACCCGGTTCGGTCTTATAGGGATGCAAGGCGCGTCCCTTTTTTATATCCAGTGCAATACTTATTACGACGCCACGTTAAGAGCATGTTGACACTCCAACATAATGAGAATTTAGTATGAAAAAGATAGCGATTTCATTATTACTCCTACTACTGCCCTGCACTACCGTCATGGCCAATATCACGCCGCTGCCTTTACCAGAAGATAAAGGACATCCAGTGGGCCAGTTACTGCTACACACCGCTCAAGAAGGTGACACCTTAGCCAGTTTGGCGCGCTATTATGGCGTTAGCCCTATTTTGCTAATGGCGGCAAATCCAGATGATGACTTATTATTGATTAAACCGAATCAACAAGTGGTGATCCCTAACCAACTCCTGTTACCGAAAGCGGCTCATAAAGGCATTGTGATCAACTTAGCTGAGCTTAGATTATATTTTTACCCAGAAGATGAACAAGCTGTGTATGTCTTTCCCATCGGTATTGGCCGCGTTGGTCGTGCAACACCACTAACGACGACCAGTATTAGCCAAATGCGCAAAAATCCTACATGGACGCCCACTGCTAATACCCGCCGCGAATATGAAGAAATGGGAAAACCCTTACCCGCCGTGGTTCCTGCTGGACCTGATAACCCACTCGGTGAATACGCCATGCGCTTAGCCTATGGCAGCGGTGAGTATTTAATTCATGGCACTAATGATCCGCTCGATGTAGGATTGCGCGCCAGTGCTGGCTGTATTCGCATGTATCCAGAGCACGTAGAGTGGTTATTTGCTCAAGTGGATAAAGGCACACCGGTACAAATTATTAACCAATCATTGAAAGTCAGTACCGATGAATTTGGCCAAGTGTTTGTTGAGTCTCATGAGCCATTAACAACCGAAGGCAATGCCGATACACGCCCCTTAGACATGAGCGATTTAACGCCTTTACTGACTCAAGGGCTCAATGAGCAAACTATCCGAGAAATTATTGGCCATCAGCGCGGCACACCGCAATTAGCCGGTCAAATTGAGTAACTAAATCGTCTGTTTTTGATTTAATAAATAGCCCAGCTTCTAGCTGGGCTTTTTTTATGGCCGCTAGATACCTGATTAGAGTTAAGGGTTAGGAATTAGGGATTAGAGTTGGAGTGGCCCCGAATAAGTAGACCCTTCTTCAGAATGAGGAAGGGTATGCAATACCGAACTAAACGTAAATTTAGTAATGAATTTAAACGAGAAGCCGTTAAGCTCTCTGTTTCATCGCCCAAAAACATTAGCTGAAATTTCCAGTGAGCTAGGGGGGCGTCCGAACATACTAAGCCGTTGGCGTCGAGAGTGGATAATGGATAAATCTGATTCGAAACGAGATAAGCCCATTAAAAATGAAGGGCCAGATAAAAGCCTTCGTCAGCTAGAGCAAGAGAATAAGCGCCTTAAGAAAAAGCTAGAGCGCGCTGAACTGGAGCTCGATATATTAAAAAAGCTGGAAGAGTACGCTACCAAAACGCAGCGATAAAATTTGCCTTCATTAACCAATATCGCAGCATAAGCTGGACAGTATTGGTGATGTGTCGCGTACTCTGCGTACCTAGTGCAGGTTTGGATTGGGCTAGCGAATAAAACTAGTAGTGGGTAAAGCGCATAATAATATTCGGCGACTAACAGTTAGCTAAAAAAAAAGCCTGACCGAAGTCAGGCTTTTTAGCTGCACCAATAAAATTACTTGGTGTAACGACCCATCTGATCCAGACGAGAGTTAGCGCGGTCTGCAGAAGCACGAGCTTCAGCAACGTCAGCAGCCAAACGATCGATTTTTGCAGAGTTAGCTTGCTGACCCTGTTGGATTGCTTGAACGTCTTGTGCAATACCGTCTAACTGAGTTGAAGACTCAGTTTTTGAACCACAACCAGCCAACATCAAAGTACCGGCTACTGCTACTAACATCATTTTATTGCGCATTACATGCTCCTAGTTTCTATGATAGTCAGAAAGACCACTTAGTCATGCTAAGTATGGACGAAGTTCCCCTATAACTGCAAATTATTTTACAAACCATGACGTTAGGAAATTTTGCTTAAGGTTCTTAACTATCATAGTTAGCAATTTTTTTGCGCACATAGAGAGTTCGTTCCACCTCAGCTATTAGTGCTCCCCCTCGTCCATAATATTAATACGAAATTGAGGAAAGTGCTTAAGACCATCTTGGGTCGCGTTAAGTATCTCACTTAGCTGTTCTTGGCTCAAATGGATATCTGCATAAACGCGACCTCTACCGGGCTTCAAAAAGGTGATTTTCGCCCCCCTATCCCATATATAGTAGTCATCGCCGAGAATTCCCATTAATAACATCGAGTAGACAGGATCTGTCATCGAAAATAAACTTCCGCCATATTGAGTACGGTTGGCGTTCTTATTCCACCAGCGCAGCACCAAAGCAATACGACAAAATCGATAATCCGCACTGAGTTGTTCAATTCGAATGCCTGCTCCCCAAAAAGGCGGCCAGCAATTCATTAGCGTTTTAAGTAATCGAGGGCGGGCAAAAAGCCGTTGCATATATCTCATCCGACCAGCATGAATAAGGATGAATATTAGCAAAAAAAACCAACACTATCAGGGTATTTGCGCTAGATCATGGCAGCATCAAGCAAAACTAGATTGCAGTTGCCTTTAAGGCGAAGAAGACGCACAATGAAGTTAATAAACACACGAATTGCGAAACTTTATTCTTATGGCTGACAACAATCAAGCTTTGAAAAGAGCAGGCCTCAAGGTGACGCTGCCCCGCGTAAAAATCCTTGAACTGCTTCAACATCCCGACACAGAACATGTTAGTGCTGAAGACTTATACAAAATGTTGCTGGATCAGGGTGAAGAAATTGGTTTAGCGACCGTTTATCGTGTGCTTAACCAATTTGATGATGCAGGTATGGTAGCTCGCCACCACTTTGAGGGCGGCAAGTCTGTATTTGAATTAGCAACTCAAGAACACCACGATCACTTGGTGTGCTTGGATTGTGGCAAAGTAATTGAATTTCATGATGAAGTTATCGAAGAACGCCAACACGTGATTGCTAGTCAATATAATATCAAATTGACCAACCATAGCTTATATCTCTATGGCCACTGCCATGATAAGCCATGTCGTCATAACGACGAAGACTGATAAACTCGCTATACTAAAAAAGCCGCACTCGTGCGGCTTTTTTTATACCTAATTTTAAAGCGCTAAGTGAGCCATAACCCCCATTTAGTGATTAAGCGGGAGGTTACTTGCTCAGCTGTGCGTAATAAACTCTTAAGCTTGCTCTTCTTTACCCCACGAGTCACGCAGCGCCACCGTTAAGTTAAACACTAACTTATCGCTTTTATTATCACGACAGAAATAGCCTTCTCGCTCAAATTGAAACGCTTGCTCAGGCTGAGACTCGGCTAGAGAAGGCTCTACCATAGCGCCTATCAGCACCTTTAGTGAGTCTGGGTTAAGTACCTCTTCAAACGACTCTACAGCGCCCGGATTAGGCACATTAAACAAACGATCGTATAAGCGCACTTCTGCAGGCACACAGTGGCGAGCAGACACCCAGTGAATAACACCTCTTACCTTGCGACCATCCATTGGGTCTTGTCCCAGTGTTTGTGGATCATAGCTACAATAGATAGTGCTAATATGGCCTGCAGAATCTTTTTCAATCCGCTCAGCTTTGATGACATAGGCATTACGCAAGCGTACTTCTTTTCCAAGTACTAAACGCTTATATTTTTTATTGGCTTCTTCACGAAAATCCGCAGCATCAATCCAAATTTCACGGCTAAAAGGTAACTCGCGTGTGCCCATCTCAGGCTTATTAGGATGGCGAGGTGCGTGTAAAATTTCTTCATGCTCTTCACTTAGGTTTTCTATAACTAAGCGTATCGGTTGCAAAACGGCCATGGCGCGCGGAGCATTTTCGTTAAGATCCTCACGAATACAGGCTTCTAACATGCCCATTTCTATGATGTTATCTTGCTTAGTTACCCCAATGCGGGTGCAAAACTCACGCATTGCAGCAGGGGTATATCCACGACGGCGCATACCAGAAATGGTAGGCATACGGGGATCATCCCAGCCTTGTACATAGCCTTCAGCGACTAACTGGTTAAGCTTGCGCTTAGACATCACCGTATATTCGAGATTAAGCCGAGAAAACTCATATTGACGAGGGTGGCAGTCAATACTGATATTATCTAATACCCAATCATACAAGCGACGGTTATCTTGAAACTCCAGCGTGCATAATGAATGACTGATGCCCTCTAGCGCATCAGAAATACAATGCGTGAAGTCATACATAGGATATATGCACCACTTATCGCCGGTTTGGTGATGGTGAGCAAAGCGCACGCGATATAACACAGGATCACGCATCACCATAAAAGGCGATGCCATATCTATTTTTGCTCGCAAGCACACGCTACCTTCGGCAAACTCACCGGCGCGCATCCGTTGAAAAATAACTAAGCTATCGGCAGGTAACCGCTCACGAAACGGGCTATTACGCCCTGGAGTGGTTAAGGTGCCGCGATACTCGCGGATTTCTTCAGGCGAGAGCTCGTCAACATAAGCTAGGCCTTTTTCAATTAATTCAACGGCATAACCATAAAGTTGCTCAAAATAATCCGACGAATAGCGGATGTCTCCACTCCACTCAAATCCTAGCCAACGTACGTCACGCTGAATGGACTCAACGTATTCGACGCTCTCTTTTTCAGGATTGGTGTCATCAAAGCGCAGATTACACTTGCCTTGATAATCTTGTGCGATACCAAAGTTAAGACAGATGGATTTGGCGTGGCCAATATGAAGATACCCATTGGGCTCTGGCGGAAAGCGTGTCTGTATCGACTGATGCTTACCGCTCGCCAAATCTTCATTAATGATTTGGCGAATAAAATTGTTAGGACTGGGGTCCACCTGACTCATTCATACACCTCGAACGTGGAATGGCATTTTTAAAAGGCTATGATCCATGATCTATGACCCTGGCTCAAGTAGCAGCGCATAATAATTGATTCTAGTTGAACTTGTTAGCGCCGACCTTGCGCTAGCGCAGTTGGGCGCTCATAAAAAAGCCGCCTTTATGGCGGCTTTTTACTTTAGCACGGCTTTACGCCGTCTCTGCTATCGTCACTGGTAACGTTTGAGTAACGTAACTGCCAGGTGCAGGCATAATGCTAGTGCCTACGGTACGCGCTGGTACCGCTTTCTCACCCAAAAATGGCGTCACCCACTGTTGCCAATGTGGCCACCAAGAGCCATCCTCGCGCTTAGCTGACGCTAACCACTGCTCTTGGCTTTCAAAGTCAGCCTCATTCAGCCAATAGCCATACTTATTTTTACTGGGCGGATTAACTACGCCTGCCACATGTCCTGACTCACCTAACACCAATGTTTTATTGCCACCAAGTAATCGAGAGCCCTTAAAAGTAGCATCCCACAGCGCAATGTGATCTTCTTTGGTAGATAAGAAGTAACAAGGGGTGTCGACCTGACTTAAGTCGATAGCAGTCTCACCTATTTTTACTGCATTAGCTTGGCTCAAGCTGTTATCAAGATATAAGTCACGCAGTAAAAAGTTAGCGCAGTTAGCACTTAAATTCGTGCTATCACTGTTCCAGTATAAGATATCAAAATCTGAAGGTTCTTGGCCTTTCAGATAGTTATCAATGTAGTAGTTCCAGTACAAGCTATTTTCGCGCAACAAACTAAAAGTAACGGCCATTTGTCGGCCATCAAAATAGCCTTGCGCTTGGTTTACTTGCTCCATGGCATTAATCACTGGCGGATTAATAAACACCCCTACTTCACCAGGCTGAGTAAAATCAAGTAACGTCGTGAGATAAGTCGCACTCTTAACGGGTGATTTTATTTTCTTGGCGGCATATAACGCTTGAGTCGCTGCTAACAAAGTGCCACCAATACAATAACCAATGGCATTAACTTCTTTCTCGCCAGTGGCTTTATCAATGGCTTGCAAAGCGGCCATGGTGCCAGACTCAACCAGATCAGAAAAACTAACTTTAGCCTGCTCGCTACCAGGATTACGCCACGACATAATAAATACCGTATGTCCTTGATCTCTTAGCCACGCCACCAGTGAGTTTTGTGCAGTTAAGTCAAGAATATAATATTTATTAATAAAGGGCGGAATAATCAACAACGGCGTTTTATGTACGGTTTTCGTGCTAGGCGCATATTGAATGAGTTCAAAAATTTCATTTTTAAACATCACATCGCCTGGGGTGACCGCCAAATTTTCACCTAGGGTGAATGCCGATTGGCGGGTCATACGAATCTTTAACATATCGGCACTGGCGGCCATGTCTTCTTGAAATAATTCGACACCCTTAACTAAATTCGCACCTTTTTCTTCCATAGTGCGTTGTAAGACGTCTGGATTACTCCAGATGAAGTTAGTCGGTGACAAAGCATTAATGGTTTGGCGAAAAGTAAACTTTAACCGCTCACGCACCGACTCTGGCACGCCTTCCACTACCTCTAACATATCGGTTAAAGATTTGGAAAAATGCAGATAAGATTGACGGATAAAATCAAATTGTGGATTTTCTTTCCACGCCTTATGTTTAAAGCGTCTTTCACCCGGAGGGTCTGGCACTATGCTTGGCGAGTCACTGTCTAGGCTTTTTAACATGCTATTTTGGCAAATAGCGAGTTGACCTTGCCACCACTGCATTTGCATATCGAGTAGCAAAACTGGGTTGTTAGAGATCGCCTGATAAAATAACTGTAAATCGTCAGAGTTAACTTGAGATAAGGCACGACTAACGGGATTATCGCCCCACTTGGCCTTTTGCATTTCAGACCACATAGTTTCATTCCAATTAAAAAACTGCCCTATGGGATCGTGATTATTAAAGGTATTTTGTTGCATTGCTGTTCCCTGATAGAGATTGCATACACCCTACAACAATAAGGGGAAGGCACCGTGAAGCACCTTCCCTACAATATAGTTAGCTGAAGGGTTAACCTTAAGCCGAATTATTTTTTCGCGTCGGCCGCTAAGCTTTCTAAGCCAGTTTTAAACTCTTGAGCAAGATGACTTAGTTTATTAGCATCTTCCATCATTTGCTGGCTAATACGAGTCATGGTTTCTAATTGCTTATTGCCCACACTCATTAAAGATTGGATATCTTTTATTTGATTGCCCGCTTGAAATTGCGCTAAGCCAATATCTGCATACTGGCGAGCAGCGTCTAATTGTAAATTAGTCAGTGCGGTGAAATTATTAGCCACTAACTGATTGAACTTAAACACGGGGGCAAAAGTTTTTTCAGCGTGTTCATTAAAATTCTGAAACATATTGCTATACATTGCTTTATTCCTTGTTAAAGAAACGAGTTAAAGGCGGTGATTAAACGCGTTTAAGAATAACGGCCGTCCCCATACCACCACCCACACACAGTGAAGCTAAGCCTAGCTCAGTTTTACTGCGTTGCAATTCATAGAGCAAAGTAACCAGAATGCGGTTGCCAGAGGCACCTAACGGATGGCCCAGTGCAATAGCACCGCCATTAACGTTGGTCTTATCTAACAAGGCTTGCTCTGCAATGTCATGCTGATGAGACAGCTGTTTCACCACACCCAACGCTTGACCGGCAAAGGCTTCGTTTAGCTCTAAACGCTCCATTTGATCCAGCGTTAGCTCGGCACGTGATAAAGCCTGCTTAATCGCCGGCACCGGACCTAAGCCCATCACAGCAGGATCAAGACCACCTTGGCCATAACCCACCACCTCTGCCAACGGCGTTAAGCCATACTTTTCTACGGCTGACTTGCTAGCAACAATAATAGCACTACCACCGTCGTTGATACCCGACGCATTACCGGCTGTTACTGAGCCATCGCGCTTAAAAGCAGGACGCAAGCGCGCTAGCGACTCAACGCTAGTGCCCTCTTTAGGATACTCGTCGGTATCTACGGTCACTGTTTCTTTACGACCTTTCACTTCAACGGCAACAATTTCATCTTTGAAATTACCGGCTTTAATAGCAGCCACCGCTTTAGTTTGGCTAGCTACGGCCAGTGCATCTTGCTCATCACGGCTAATGTTTTCTTGTTCAACCACGTTTTCTGCGGTGACACCCATGTGATAGTTATTAAACACATCGGTAAGACCGTCATTAATCAGCAAATCACTTAGCGCCATGTCACCCATTTTGTGGCCATTGCGCAAATCGCCTTTAGCAATAAACGGAATTTGTGACATGTTTTCACAGCCAGCGGCGACCACTACATCTGCATCACCGGCTTTAATATGAGCACAGGCATCCATTAAGGTTTTCATGCCACTGCCACATACCATGTTTAAGCTATAGGCAGGAATGCCTACGGGGATACCCGCCGCTAGCGCAGCTTGACGACCTACACCCATGCCTTGGCCAGCGCTGATTACGTTACCCACAATCACTTCATTAACATGCTCAGGATTTAAGCCCGCTTGCTCAAGCGCGCCTTTGATCGCAATTCCTGCCAGCTCAGCCGCGGGAACGCTTTTTAATGCACCACAAAAACTACCAATAGGGGTACGTTTTGCTGCAACAATATAAACAGGTTCAGACATAAATAATTTTCACTCCATTGATAAAATAACGCCGCAGATAACTGCTTATTGCATGTACAAACCACCGTTTACGGACAAGGTTTCACCTGTCACATAACCGCCATGCTCGCCTGCTAAGTACAATACGGCACCCGCAACTTCTTCCGTGGTTGCGAGTCGTTTGAGGGGGATAGTTGCTTTGATTGAGTCCAGCACATCTTCACGAATTGCGGTCACCATAGGGGTGGCGGTGTAGCCTGGGGCGACAGCATTCACACACACGCCAAAGCGTGCGCCTTCTGCGGCCAGAGCTTTAGTAAAGCCAATCATGCCGGCTTTTGCCGCTGAGTAGTTCACTTGGCCATATTGACCTTTTAAGCCATTGACTGAAGAGATATTAATAATTCGACCAGAACCTTGCTCGCACATTTGATTAAATACTGGCTGGGTCACACTAAATAAGCTGTTAAGGTTGGTTTCCATGACTTCTTGCCACTGCTCCCACGACATTTTCTTAAAGGTCGTGTCACGAGTAATACCCGCATTATTAACGAGCACATCAATTTGGCCCAGTTCGCGCAGTTTTTCACTTAATACTTCGCTCACAGCTTTATGATCACTCACATCTAGCGCTAATAACTGGATATCGCCGCTTTCAAGTTTTTCTTGGGCTAACCAATTCTTAGCTTGTTCTTCCTTCCCTGGACGGTGCGTCGCAACGACTTTATAGCCTTCGCTTAAAAACATACGACACACTTCTGTACCAATTCCGCCAGCGGCGCCGGTAACCAGTACAATTTTTTGGCCTTTCATCAAATCACTCCTTGTTTTGGTGTTGCACGGCTCTAGTTCCATACTAAGCCGTTATTAATTAGGTATTACTTTTAAAAATAACCGACTTTAAAGTCAGTTATTTAGAATAAAACAATCGCGTTACTATAGTCTTAGTTTGCTAATAAATGAAATAGTTAATTGCTTTTTATTAAATTCAGTAGCTCCCGCTAAACTTTGTTAAGTTAAGTCAAGTTTATATACATTTTTAAGCTTCTTTTAGGATATAACATTAGCTAGTAGATTTTTAATAATTAGAATATTTACACTAAATAGACGCTAGCTAGATAAGCAAACAAAAGCTAATTTAAACCACCCTAAATCAACAGTCAGTTAATAAATAAGTGTTAATATAGGTAATGCTAATCTTTGATATTAGTTAGGGATTAATACCCTCTACCCCGCTTGGTGAAAGACGATAATAAGAAGCTATAACTTAGGCATAATTTACGTGAAGTCATCTTGTTCGGCTAGCAAAGCGTTGCTCGATTACCAACAAGCTTTATCCTCTTTATAAGCACATTGTTGCCATTCAAGCTCACTCGCAACTGAGATTAAGCACCTTTCATGAAAACCCTACTTCGTTTGAGATAGCCCTCTTTAATAAGCGCTTCACTTGAGAGCGTCATTTAACTTAGCCCTATCGTCAGTTTTTTCGCCTAGCATTCAAAAATCACATGACTGCTGCACATTTGGCCGACTTTTGGCTACTCTTGCAGCAAACGGGTGTAAATCATGCTCAAAGCCATTTTCAGTGTTGACAGCTAAGAGGGCAGCTATTAACATTCGCCTCGCATTCAAACAGTGCACTTCCCCCTTAGTTCAGTCGGTAGAACGCCGGACTGTTAATCCGTATGTCGCTGGTTCAAGTCCAGCAGGGGGAGCCAATTTCGGCCTAACAAGCCAAGAGCAGTACCGTTTTATTCCCCCTTAGTTCAGTCGGTAGAACGCCGGACTGTTAATCCGTATGTCGCTGGTTCAAGTCCAGCAGGGGGAGCCAATTTCGGCCTAACAAGCCAAGAGCAGTACCGTTTTATTCCCCCTTAGTTCAGTCGGTAGAACGCCGGACTGTTAATCCGTATGTCGCTGGTTCAAGTCCAGCAGGGGGAGCCAATTTCGGCCTAATCAGCCAGATACACCACCTGTTTATTCCCCCTTAGTTCAGTCGGTAGAACGCCGGACTGTTAATCCGTATGTCGCTGGTTCAAGTCCAGCAGGGGGAGCCAACTTCTTCTGTACACTATTCTGTTCTTACCTCTTGTTTCATTAGGGTAAATATATTCTTATGACTCCCTTAGTGATATTCTTAACTTCTTTATCTCGCCCGTTTTAACAAGGATTGTGATGATGCGGGAACACCATCCCTTTAGCCAAAGTATATTGTTAGCCGGTTTTATTATGCTGTTGCTCAGCCTGTTATTACCTTGGTGGGGCAGCTATGGGGTTTTAAAGCAACAAGCGCAACAAGTGCACACCCAATTAACGCTTTCCGCCGCCCCCACGCTTGATAACAGCACACCCTTTATTAGCACGGTGAGCACTACGCCTTTACCTCATGAGACTCATGCTTGGTGGTACGGCCAGCTTGCAGGTAACCAGCATTATTCCCAAGGCGATACCGAGCTTTATTATCGACTCATTACTCGCCCCGCTACGGTGCTTTGGTTAAGTATCTCAGTGCCGTTAATGCTAGTCACCCTTATCTTATTTGGCGCCTTATACCGACGCTTTGCTCGAGGTTATCATGCAGAAAGTGGCCATTTAAGACGCATTATTCTTGATCCTAACGCTGCCACTACTTCTCACTCTCATCCACTGGCAGGTTTAGTACTCGACCTACATCACGACTTTAAGCATCAGCTAGATACAGTTAAACAGCAGTTGCACATTGCTCAGCAACAAAGTTTTCAAGACAACCTCACCTTACTTGGCAATCGCTTTGCCTTTAGTCGCGACTTAGCATTATTACTGAATGGGGAAAATCAGCTAGCCAGTCATACGCTGATGATAGTGCGCGCCGCCAGCTTACAAGACATTAATATTGGCCATGGTTTTCAAGCCGGCGATCAGTATTTATTAGACATAGTAAAAATCATCCGCAAAACTACCCAGTCCGAGCTTACCGCCCAAATTTATCGCTTAAGTGGCACTGATATTGCGGTGTTATTTAATGGTCAATGTGAGCCCTTAGCCCAACGCCTCGGCGAGCGCTTAAAACAAGAGCTGTCTCACTATCAACACATTCATGAATTAGCCTGTGCCGCCTATATTGGCTTTACTCAAGTACTGGCTGGACAAAAAGCGGAACACGTTTTAACCCGTGCTGACTTAGCACTTGCCCAAGCACAAAGTGACGAGCCAAATAGTTGGGCTTTAGTTCTTCGCCAAGCAGACGAAGACAGCTTAGGTGAAACCCAGTGGCGCCAGCGTTTACAGGCCATGCTCGATGACAATCAAGTGCTACTTCAAGTACAACCCGTGCATATCTATAAGCCACAAATGCCTGGTTACAATGAAATTTATACCCGCTTTCCTAACGCCAGCGGCGGCACTTATCCTGCCAGCACTGTGTTTGCTATGCTGCAACGCCTTAATATGTCGATGCTTTTTGAGCAAAAAATTATTGAACGGATCTTACACCAAATTGGCCAGAGTACTCTTTCCGAGCAGCGCTGGGCCATTAACTTAACCCCTACTAGTTTACAGCTTAATTCTTTCTTAATTTGGCTAGAGCGTACTTTACTTAAAGACCCAGCTATTACCTCTAAGCTGGTATTTGAGCTCGATGAGCAGGTCTTACAGCATCAATTAGTCACCGCCAAACGACTGTTAGATGTGATACGTAGTTGTGGTGCGCGCTATGCGGTGAGTCGCTTTGGCCGAGGATATGGCTCATTTCGTTTACTTAAAGAAATAAAACCCGACTACGTCAAGCTTGAAGGCGCCTTAGTACGGCAATTAGCCCAAGATCATACCAGCCAGCAGTTTACCCGTATGATAGTGGATCTCGCTCAGCGCTTAGGCTGTGCGGTGATTGCTGAGGGAGTGGAAACTGCAGAGCAAAAAATACTGTTAGAGTCGATGCACATCGATGGTATCCAAGGCTACTTAATTGCTAAGCCCATGGATTTCGCAGATTTTAAGGCGTTATAAGTTTTACGGCGTGGGGGATTTAAAACGGATTAATTGATTAATCAGTTGCCCTAAATAACGATAGCGGGTGAGCTCATCCGCATTATAATGTGTCGACATACTGGCTGGGCTATGCCGATGCTTAAGATAGCGCATAATTTGTAAGCGATTAAAGCCCCCTACTTGATAGACTAAGTTAAGTAGGGTTTTAATTTGCTCTGAGTCTAGGCCACATAACTGGGCATACCCCTCCTCTAGCGGACTATAAATATTTACTTCAACTTTGCTTATCCGCTTCGCTTCTTGTAAATATTCTAACCACTGCTCTACATACATAGGGCGCGTACCGGCTAATAAATCAAAAAAACCCGATCCTGAGCGACATTGGCTCAGCAATATCACCGCCAGTTCATCGTTATCACAACTAAACTGGGTGCTGCCCTGCTCGCTCCAATCTAGCGCTTGAATACGGATTTCTGCTTGTCCACCGTCGATACCTTGAACCTTGAATATAAACACCTTTCTTCCCCTATTGTCGGCAATAGCCTAGTTAGCGTAATATCCTCGATGAAGTTAAGTCGGGCTTCACAGCCTCTTAATATAGGTGTATGGTCTGCCCTCATCTGCAGCAAGATAGTGAGTAAGGAGTGTTGTCATGCCCAATGTGGAAGTGACCTTTAGTATTTCTGAGTTGGCTCATGAGTTTGAAATTACTCCCCGCACTTTACGTCATTATGAAGAACTGGGTCTATTATCTCCCAAGCGCAAAGGTAATGCCCGTATCTACAGCCATAAAGATAAGTTCAGGTTGGCTCTTACCATACGAGGCAAACGGTTAGGCTTTAGCTTGGCAGAAATGCGCGAGCTATTTGAGCTCTACGATGCCGAGCATCGAACTCGCCCCCAACTTCATTCTATGGTTGCCATGATAGCCGAAAAGCGTGCCAGTCTTCGCCAACAGCAAGAAGATATTACTAAAGTGCTGGCTGAGCTCGATGCCGCCGAGATCAAAGCTCGCGACACCCTAGAAAAGATGAAGCACCATTAATCTTAAAATGAGGAGCGAGGTATTAAACGTGAGTGAGCCGTATTTAGCCGCTACTCTTTACGCCTCACTCCTCACTTATTAATGGCTAATGCTCGCTAATTGTTCGAAGTAATCAGGAAAGGTTTTCGCAGTACACTTAGGATCTAAAATTACCACCGGCGTATCACTTAACGCCACCAGCGAAAAGCACATGGCAATTCGATGATCATTATAAGTCGCAATTTCAGCTTCTTGTAAATGCGCGCTAGGCGTCACTACAATATAATCTTCCCCTTCTTCTACTTCTACACCCAGCTTTCTGAGCTCGGTCGCCATGGCATATAAACGATCCGTTTCTTTTACCCGCCAGTTATAAATATTAGTAATACGAGTGACGCCTTTAGCAAATAAGGCCGTAGTAGCAATGGTCATGGCCGCATCAGGAATGTGATTCATGTCCATATCCACTGCGGTGAGTGGCCCGACATGTTGTGCTTCAATAAAATCCTCACCCCAGGTGATTTTAGCTCCCATAGCTTCTAGTACATCGGCAAATTTCACATCACCTTGTACGCTAGTACGCCCCACGCCAGTAACACGCACCTTCCCTTTAATCGCGCCTGCTGCTAGAAAATAAGAGGCCGAAGAAGCATCCCCTTCGACTAAAAATTGCCCTGGCGATACATAGGTTTGATTCCCTTTAATATAAAAGGTTTGGTAGTTATCGTGCTCTAGCTCAACGCCAAACTGGCGCATAGTATGCAACGTAATATCAATGTAGGGCTTAGATACTAATTCGCCTTTAATGTGCACGCGAGTATCGCCTGCCGCCATGGGGGCCGCCATTAACAATGCTGTTAAAAACTGGCTCGACACAGAGCCATCGATATAAACATCGCCGCCCCATAAGCCTTTGGCATTAATAAATACCGGCGGATAGCCCTCATCTTTTAAATAGCTAATGTCAGCGCCGGCTTCACGCAACGCTTCCACTAAATGCCCAATTGGGCGCTCCCACATGCGCGGCTCACCAGTTAGCGTAAATTCACCGGTGCCCAAGCATAAAGCGGCGCATAATGGGCGCATGGCGGTCCCTGCATTACCTAAAAATAGTGAATGTGGCTCACTGCTACTAAAAGCACGTCCCAGTCCTTGAACTGTGCATTCTGTTTTATCTGCAGATAACTCATATCGCACCCCCAGCGTCTTAAGCGCATCTAGCATATAACGCGTGTCATCACTGTCGAGCAGGTTAGTCAGGTGCGTGATGCCCTGAGCCTGAGCGGCTAGCAACAATGCTCTGTTTGATAAAGACTTAGAGCCGGGCAGATTAATAGTGCCCTCCACCCGAGCAATGGGAGATAGTTTAAGGCTTTCCATATGATTCCTAGAGGTAAGAATAAACACAATAGCACTAATAGACGGTAACAGGGCGGCGGAACTTGGGCAAGTTTAGCCACAGCAGCCCTGTTTTCACCCACGCTTAACGCTAAGCGCTTACTTAGCTGATAGTGATCCTTTAAGGGGGCGTTATACGCCTTGGCTCAGCACTTTTTCAATCGCCGCAATACAGCGCTGATTTTCATGCTCTAAGCCAATACTAATACGCAAACAACTTGGCAGACCATATCCAGCAATGGGACGTACAATCACGCCCTCACGCAGCAAGGCTTCATAAACGCCGCTGGCATCGCGCTGTAAATCAAGCGTAATAAAATTTGCTTGTGATTTGACATAACGCAGCCCCTGCTTATCAAAAAATTGCTCATATCGCGCCATTTCACGCCGATTTAAGCTAACCGCTTCCTCAAGATAAGCTTCGTCATCTAATGCCGCTTCTGCTGCTGCCAGCGCCAAACTATTACAATTAAAAGGCTCGCGAACTCGGTTTAGCACACTGATCAATTCCGGATGTGCCACCATATATCCGACACGCAACCCCGCCAAGCCATAAGCTTTAGAGAAAGTACGCGACACGATTAAGTTAGGATATTGTGCCAACCAGTCAATAGAAGGATGGCGCTCCTCCTCGCTGACATACTCAGTATAAGCCTCATCCAAAATCACTAATACTTGGCGTGGCACCTTGGCTAAAAAAGTACTGAGCTCAGACTTAGTTAAAAAAGTACCGGTGGGATTATTAGGATTAGTAATACACACCAGCTTAGTGCGCTCGGTAATCGCCGCAGCCATGGCCTCTAAGTCATGACCTAAGTTTTTAGCAGGCACTACTGTGGCTTTAGCGCCATGACTTTGGGTCGCCAGTGCATAGACAATAAAAGTGTACTGCGAGTAAACAATCTCATGCTCAGCGTTGACAAAGGTATGATAAACCAAGTCAATTAGCTCGTTTGAGCCATTTCCTAAAATCAACTGCTCAGTGTCTACCCCTAATTTTTTAGCCAGCGCCGACTTTAAGGCAAAACCATTCGCATCAGGATAGCGCGCCAGCTCAGGCAGTGCTCGCTCAATGGCCGCGCGAGCTTTAGGACCTAAACCCAGTGGATTTTCATTAGAAGCCAGCTTAATGCTATTAGTGATCCCCAACTCGCGCTCTAATTCTTCAACAGGCTTGCCCGGCTGATAAGGGTGTAGCTTATCCACGCCTGGGTTGGCTAAAGCCAGATAATTAATACTCACAAAAATTCCTTTAACTTTTTAAACTTAAAGATTTCTCGCCACGAAATGACACTGAAAGTAGACATCAATTAAACACACACTTCTAAGGTAAGTCTTATAAAATATATGCCTGTATCAATTATCTTTTTTGTCTGTATTTTTGCGTGTATTCCGTGGCAAAAAGTTCTTTATCTTTAACTGACGACTTAGGTTTAAGCGTGTTGCTTGGCAAACTTATCCATGAAGTCCACCAGCGCCTGTACGCCTTCAATCGGCATGGCGTTATAAACGCTGGCACGCATGCCGCCTACTAAACGGTGGCCTTTTAGCGCCACTAAACCGGCCGCTTTCGCTTGCTTTAAGAACGCCTCATTTAAGCTTTCATCACGCAGCTGAAAGGGAATATTCATCCAAGAGCGCGCTTTAGGATGCACATTATTGCTGTAAAAATCGCTGGCATCCACGTAATTATACAATAAGTCGGCCTTGGCTTTATTGCGCTCACCCATGGCGGTTAAGCCACCTTGGCGCTTTAACCATTTAAAAACCAATCCCGCTAAATACCAAGCATAGGTGGGCGGCGTATTCACCATAGAGTCGGCCTTAGCCATAGCCGCGTAATCCATAATAACCGGGGTTTGTGGCACTGCTTGGTCAAGTAAGTCCTCGCGCACTATCACTACCGCTAAGCCTGATGGCCCGATGTTCTTTTGGGCACCGGCATAAATCAGACCGAACTGCGTAACATCAATGGGGCGCGATAAAATAGTAGATGACATATCGGCCACCAAGGGCACGTTACCGGTTTTGGGCACAAAGTGATATTCGATCCCATCTACGGTTTCGTTTGGGCAATAATGCACATAAGCGGCACTTGGGTCGAGATCCCAGCTGGTCGCCAAAGGACGCGGTCCTTGTTCAGCCTCAGCAAAGCCATCGAGCGTGCGAATTTCACCTAATTTGGCTGCTTCTTCAATGGCTGATTTAGACCACTGACCGGTCACGATATAATCGGCTTTGGCATTTTTTCCTAACAAATTCATGGCGACAGCTGCAAATTGACCACGGCCACCGCCTTGTAAAAACAACACTTTATAATTATCAGGAATTTGCATTAAATCGCGCAAGTCTTGCTCGGCAGCCGCGGCCACTGCAATAAAGTCACTGCTACGGTGGCTGAGCTCCATCACAGAGACACCTAAGCCGTTAAAATTACGAAACTCAGCTTGTGCCTGCTTCATGACTTCTACCGGCAACATAGCCGGGCCTGCACTGAAGTTATAAACCATGTTTGCCATTTCCCTGCGTTATCCTATTTGCGAATTATCGATATATTTATTAATGGCTCGCCTTAGCCAGCAGATGCGCTAGGTCGCGGCATTAATGTCTAAATAAAGCCTTATTATAAAGAGATCCTTTTACACCGCTAGGCGGTTAAATCAAAGCGATTTTGCTCATCGCCCTTTGTAATAAGTCCTTACTAAGCCAAATAAAAGGGGCCATTAGGCCCCTTTATCACATTGCAAGATTACTCTTGTTCGGGCTCGCTATCGTCTTCACCCTCTACAGGGCTTGCAGACGCATCAAGTGTGGGCTCAGTATCCTCACTCTCGCTGCCTTCAACTTCTTCTAGTAACTCGTCTTCTTCTGGCTCTTCAATGCGCTGTAGACCCACCACCAGCTCGTCTTCTCCGGTACGGATCAAACGCACGCCTGCGGTGTTGCGACCAATAAGGCTCACTTCTAATACGCGGGTACGCACTAAAATACCGCCATTGGTGATAAGCATGATTTCATGACTATCATCTACTTGAATTGCACCCACTACCGCACCATTTCGCTCGCCCACTTTAATAGACAACACGCCCATGGTGCCGCGACTGCGAGTTGGGTATTCAACTAATGCCGTACGCTTACCGTAGCCGTTTTCGGTCACGGTGAGGATAGGACCTTCGCCGCGAGGGATAATCAAAGACACCACTTTATCACCCGCACCTAAGCGAATACCGCGCACCCCAGCGGCAGTACGACCCATAGGGCGCACCCCTTTAAAGGGTCGACTTTCGCCCGTGTCCGCCGTCTCTGCTTCGTCGGCCTCTTCAACTTCTACTACTTCGCCGTCAATCACTTCAGCGGCCATCACTTCCACTTCATCATGACCACTGCCCTCGGCAAAACGTACTACTTTGCCGGCATCTGAGAACAACATAATCTCATTGCTGCCATCGGTGAGATCAACACCGATGAGCTCATCGCCTTCTCGCAGATTAATGGCGCGAATACCCGACACTAGAGGACGACTAAAGGCCGATAAGCTGGTCTTTTTAACGGTACCCAGTGCGGTGGCAAAGAACACATACTTATCATCGCAATACTCTTGCACCGGCAAGATAGCGGTGATGCGCTCATCACCCTCTAGCGGCAATAAGTTAACGATAGGTCGACCGCGCGCCGCACGGCTAGCTTCAGGTAATTGATAAACCTTCAACCAATACACTTTACCCGCAGTAGAGAAGCACAAAATAGTGTCGTGGGTATTAGCCACCAACAAGCGCTCGACAAAGTCTTCTTCTTTCATCTTGGTAGCAGATTTACCACGGCCACCACGACGCTGAGCTTCATAATCAGTCAGCGGTTGATACTTCACATACCCTTCATGGGACAGTGTCACCACCACATCTTCGCGGTTGATCAAGTCTTCAATATTGATCTCGGAGCTGGAGTTGGTGATCTCAGTACGACGGGCATCGCCATATTGAGCTTTGATCAACTCTAACTCTTCGGTGATCACTTCCATTAACCGCGCCGGGTTATTTAGGATATAAAGTAACTCGGCTATTAATACCAAGAGATTTTTATATTCTTCTAGAATTTTTTCATGCTCAAGACCCGTTAAGCGATGCAGACGTAAATCTAGGATCGCTTGCGCTTGTTGCTCGGTGAGGTAATACAAGCCCTCACGAATTCCAAACTCCGGCTCTAACCATTCAGGACGCGCCGCGTCATCACCGGCTTGCTCCAACATGCTGGCCACATGACCCAGCTCCCATCCTCGGCTAATGAGACCTGCTTTCGCTTCGGCTGCAGTAGAAGAGGCGCGGATCAGCTCAATCACAGGATCAATATTTGCCAAGGCAATGGCTAAGCCTTCCAAGATATGGGCGCGATCGCGCGCTTTACGCAGCTCAAAAACCGTTCGGCGCGTTACTACTTCACGACGGTGCTGAATAAAGCATTCCAGCATATCTTTTAAGTTAAAGATGCGCGGCTGATTGTTATCTAGGGCCACCATATTAATGCCGAACACGTTCTGCATTTGGGTCTGTGAATATAAGTTATTTAAAATAACCTCTCCCACTTCGCCACGGCGCACTTCGATCACAATGCGCATGCCGTCTTTATCAGACTCATCGCGCAGAGCAGTAATGCCCTCAATGCGTTTTTCTTTCACTAATTCGGCGATTTTTTCGATTAAGCGGGCTTTGTTTACCTGATAAGGCAACTCAGACACGATAATGGTTTCACGACCGGTCTTTTCATCCACTTGCACTTCGGCAACAGCGCGCACATAAATTTTACCGCGCCCAGTACGGTAGGCATCAATAATGCCTGATTTACCGTTAATAATGCCGCCGGTAGGAAAGTCGGGACCCGGGATCAGTTCAATGAGCTGATCGATAGTAATGTGTTCATCTTCAATGAGTGCTAAGCAGCCATCGACGACCTCAGTTAAGTTATGAGGCGGAATATTGGTGGCCATACCTACCGCAATACCCGAGGAGCCATTGACTAATAAGTTGGGCACCTTAGTGGGCATTACAGCCGGTATCATCTCGGTGCCATCGTAGTTTGGCACCCAGTCAACGGTTTCTTTATCTAGATCGGCCAATAATTCATGGGCAATCTTATCCATGCGTATTTCGGTATAACGCATCGCGGCGGCGGAGTCGCCATCTACCGAGCCGAAGTTACCTTGGCCGTCCACCAAGGTATAACGCATCGAGAAATCTTGCGCCATACGCACGATAGTGTCATAAACGGCGCTATCACCATGGGGGTGATACTTACCAATTACGTCCCCTACCACACGGGCAGATTTCTTGTATGCTTTGTTCCAGTCGTTGCCCAGTTCATTCATGGCAAACAGCACGCGACGGTGCACTGGTTTTAAACCATCACGCACATCGGGAAGCGCACGCCCCACAATTACGCTCATGGCGTAATCTAGGTAAGAGCGTTTTAGCTCGTCCTCAATGTTTATTGGCATGATTTCTCGGGCCAGATCGGTCATAGCAAGCCTTGTCCCCAGTTTATTGTTGATATCGCAATAAAAAACGCACCATTCTACCATACAAATCGGCATAAGGAGCAGATGCTAAGCGCGAAAGTCGCTTAGGGTCTAGTAGCTAAAGCCTGCTTAGCTATAATGAGGGCTCTGACTTTTCACTAAACTGGCAATTAAGGCGCTGTCGATGAATGTAGATCAACAAGAAATTGAAAAATTTGACGCCATGGCTTCTCGCTGGTGGGACTTAGACGGCGATTTTAAGCCGCTACACCAACTCAATCCACTGCGTTTAAATTGGATTAGCGATAAAGCCGCCGGTCTGTTCGGTAAAAAAACCATCGACATTGGCTGCGGGGGCGGCATTTTAAGTGAAAGCATGGCCCGCCAAGGCGCAGAGGTCACCGGTGTAGACATGGGCAAAGAGCCACTCGCAGTGGCGCGCTTACATGCGCTAGAGGCAGGAGTCAGTGTTAATTATCGCCAAAGCACCGCCGAGCAAGTGGCACTGGAGCTGCCGGCTGAATTTGAGGTGGTGACCTGCATGGAAATGCTGGAGCATGTGCCCTCGCCGGCTTCCGTGGTGCAAGCCTGTAGTGATCTTGCCAAACCCGGTGCAACCCTAGTGTTTTCTACCATTAATCGTAATCCTAAATCGTGGTTAATGATGATTGCCGCCGCCGAGCATGTGTTTAAGATGGTGCCAAAAGGCACGCACGATCATAAGAAATTTATTACGCCCGCTGAGTTGTGCCGCTATATCGAAGCCGCTGGCTTAATTGTGAAAGATATTAAGGGAGTGGTGTATCGCCCCTTAATGGCTGATTTTAAATTAAGCACTGATGCGGATGTAAACTACATGGTCCACGCCGTTAAGCCTGACGCCGAACCAGGCGTATTAAACACGCTGCTATTAGAAAACACCCCCTCTGCACAGGATAAATAACATGATCCTTGGCGGCGTATTATTTGACTTAGACGGCACCTTACTCGATACCGCTGCCGACATGGGTGCGGCCGCCAATCATGTTATTCAAAGCTTAGGGCTAGCCACCCTCTCGAATGAGGTGTTGCAATGCACCACCTCAGACGGCTCTTATGCTTTATTACGCGCCGGTATTCCTCAGTCTTTGCTGGAGCACCATGGCATTGAGGCGTTGCGCCAACAAATGCTGGCTTTTTATCGCCTGCATCTTTGTCACCATACTCGCCCCTATGCTGGCATCAGTGAATTAATCCACTGGCTTAACCATCGCGAGTTAGCGTGGGGCATTGTCACCAATAAACCGGCGATGCTCACCCTCCCACTGCTCGCTGAACTGCCGCTTTTTGAGCGCTGTGGCATTACCGTTAGCGCCGATACCTTAGCGTTTAAAAAACCTCACCCTGCCCCTTTACTATTTGCGGCCGAGCAATTATCACTGGCTCCTGGGCAATGTGTGTATATTGGCGATCATAAACGAGATATTGAAGCAGGACGCGCCGCGGGCATGACGACCATCGCCGCGACGTGGGGGTATGTATCAGCAGGAGAAGACCCCAACGACTGGGGAGCAGACTATACCATGGCCTGCGTGAGTGACTTATTTCATTGGCTAAAAGAAGCTCTCCCCAGCAAGCGCTGAAAGAAGCCACAAACTCCCTATTCCTTTTTTTTGCAAGCCAAATATTTAAAAAAATCTTTCTTGGCGAACATAAAAACACCAAGCATTCGCTAACGCCAGCCTCCTCAAGGGGTAGACGTTAGCGCTCACCCACCCAAGGCAGGATAATCACAGATTATCCACAGGGGCGCGGCTTTATCTTGCCTTGAGAAAAAATCATTAACACTCTATATTGTGCCTACCACCAACCCCTACAACTAGATGTTGTGCTTTAAGGCTAAATCAAACACACTATATTGTGTATTTGATTCTGTTAGCTCGTCTGCGTTGCAGACCCGCTGTTTGCCACACAACTTGCTACCACGGAGAAGAACTCACTTATGAATAAAAGTCTGCTGGTCACTAAACGTTCGGGCGCTAAAGAACCAATTGATCTGGATAAGATCCACCGTGTACTCGACTGGGCAGCAGAGGGGCTGGATAATGTGTCCGTGTCTCAAGTTGAGCTGCGCTCACACATTCAGTTTTACGACGGTATTCGTACCGAAGATATTCATGAGACCATTATTAAAGCCGCGGCCGACTTGATCTCGGAAGACACCCCCGATTATCAATATCTGGCCGCCCGCTTAGCGGTATTTCATTTACGCAAAAAAGCCTACGGACGTTTTACGCCGCCGCATTTTTACGATCATGTCACTAAGCTCACCGAAGCAGGCAAATATGACCAACATATCTTAGCCGACTTTAGCCGTGAAGAATTTAATGTTCTTAATGATTATATTGTTCATGATCGCGACCTCACCTTCTCTTATGCCGCGGTTAAGCAGCTTGAAGGCAAATACTTGGTGCAAAACCGCATCAATGGCGATATTTACGAAAGCCCCCAGTTCTTATATATGCTGGTGGCTGCTTGCTTATTCTCTAAGTATCCCAAAGACACCCGCTTGGGCTATATCACGCGCTTTTATGATGCCACCTCGCAGTTTAAGGTGTCGCTACCCACGCCCATCATGGCCGGGGTACGCACCCCAACACGCCAGTTTAGCTCTTGCGTACTGATTGAGTGTGGTGACAGCTTAGACTCTATTAATGCCACCTCAAGTGCGATTGTGCGTTACGTCTCTCAGCGTGCCGGCATTGGCATTAACGCCGGTCGTATTCGAGCGTTAGGGAGTCCTATTCGGGGCGGAGAAGCTTTTCATACTGGTTGTATTCCCTTTTATAAGCACTTTCAAACGGCCGTAAAATGCTGCTCGCAAGGCGGCGTACGCGGCGGTGCGGCCACTTTGTTCTACCCAATGTGGCACTTAGAAGTAGAGTCTTTGTTGGTCTTGAAAAACAACCGCGGCGTGGAAGAAAACCGCGTGCGCCACATGGACTACGGCGTGCAAATTAACCGTCTTATGTATCAGCGCTTAATTAAAGGCGGCGATATTACCTTGTTCTCGCCATCAGACGCGCCTGGCTTATATGACGCATTTTTTGAAGACCAAGCTAAATTTGAAGCGCTCTATACCCAATATGAGCAAGACCCTGCCATTAGAAAGCGCAGCGTCAAGGCCGTGGACTTGTTCTCACTCATGATGCAAGAGCGGGCGGGCACCGGGCGCATCTACATTCAAAACGTGGATCACTGCAACACGCACAGCCCGTTTGACTCCACAGTGGCACCGATCCGCCAAAGTAACTTGTGCTTAGAAATTGCCTTGCCGACTAAGCCGTTGACCGATGTGAACGACGATGAGGGTGAAATCGCGCTTTGTACTTTGTCTGCTTTTAACCTGGGTGCCATTGAGGACTTGAATGAATTAGAAGGCTTAGCCGATTTGGCAGTACGCGCGCTAGATGCCTTATTGGATTATCAGGACTATCCATTACTCGCAGCCAAAAACGGTTCTATGAATCGCCGTACCCTCGGCATAGGCGTCATTAACTACGCCTACTACTTGGCTAAACATGGCGTTAAATACTCAGACGGCAGTGCGCTTGGCTTAACTCATCGCACCTTTGAAGCCATTCAATATTATTTATTAAAAGCCTCAGCAAAATTAGCCGAAGAGTTTGGTGCTTGTCCTTTATTTAATGAGACCACCTACGCCCAAGGCATCTTGCCCATTGATACTTATAAGAAAGACCTAGATGCGCTTTGCCAAGAGCCGCTGCATTTAGACTGGGAAAGTTTGCGCGAGCAAATTAAAACTTCAGGCTTGCGTAACAGTACTCTGACTGCACTTATGCCCTCAGAAACTTCCAGCCAGATCTCTAATGCGACAAATGGCATAGAGCCACCGCGCGGTTTAGTGTCGGTCAAAGCCTCTAAAGATGGCATTTTAAAGCAAGTGGTGCCTGAGTATGAACAGCTAAAAGATAAGTATGAGTTGCTGTGGCAAATGGGCGGTAATGACGGCTACTTGCACTTAGTGGGCGTGATGCAAAAATTTGTCGACCAAGCCATTTCTGCTAACACTAGCTACGATCCCGCTCGCTTTGAGGGTGGCCGTGTGCCAATGAAGCAGTTGCTAAAAGACTTGCTCACCGCTTACAAGTTCGGTTTAAAAACGCTGTATTACCACAATACTCGCGATGGTGCGGCCGATGCGCAAAACGATATGCAAGAAGATGATTGTGCCGGTGGCGCTTGTAAAATTTAATGAGTGAGGCAAGGGCTACCTTGCCTTCCTTTGCGGGGATCAACAACATGTCTTACACCACCTTTAGTCAATTACAAAACGACGCCATGTTAGAGCCAATGTTTCTTGGCAATTCAGTGAACGTGGCGCGTTATGATCAACAAAAATACGATATCTTTGAAAAGCTAATCGAAAAACAGCTGTCTTTTTTCTGGCGTCCAGAAGAAGTGGATGTGTCACAAGACCGTATCGACTATCAAGCACTGCCAGAGCATGAAAAACACATTTTTATTAGTAATTTAAAATATCAAACTCTGCTCGACTCTATTCAAGGCCGCAGCCCTAACGTGGCCTTATTGCCCATAGTGTCTTTACCAGAGCTTGAGACCTGGATTGAAACCTGGACCTTTTCTGAGACCATTCACTCACGCTCTTACACGCACATTATTCGCAACATTGTGAATGATCCCGGCATTGTATTTGACGATATTGTGGCGAACGAAGAAATTCTAAAACGTGCCGCCGATATTGCCGGTTACTACGATGACTTAATTCGCTATACCAGCCTCTATCATTTATTTGGTGAAGGTCAGCGCGAGCACAAGGGTCAACCTCTTGATATAAACCGCTATGAGCTAAAGAAAAAGCTTTACCTATGCTTAATGAGCGTGAATATCTTAGAAGCGATTCGCTTTTATGTCAGCTTTGCCTGCTCTTTTGCTTTTGCCGAGCGCGAGCTAATGGAAGGCAATGCAAAAATCATTAAGCTGATTGCCCGTGATGAGGCGCTGCACTTAACCGGCACTCAGCACATGATTAATATTTTGCGCAGTGGTGAAGACGATCCTGAAATGGCACACATTGCCCAAGAATGTGAGCAACAGTGTTTTGAGCTGTTTCGCGATGCCGCTATCCAAGAAAAAGAATGGGCCGAATATTTGTTTAAAGATGGCTCCATGATTGGCCTTAATAAAGATATTTTGTGCCAATATGTGGAATACATTACCAACTTGCGCATGCAGGCAGTGGGCTTAATGCCGGCTTTCCCTAACGCCAAACAAAACCCTATTCCTTGGATCAATGCCTGGTTATCCTCCGATAACGTGCAAGTCGCGCCGCAAGAAGTGGAGATTAGCTCTTATTTAATTGGTCAAATTGACTCGCAAATGCATCATGACGACTTAGGCGATTTTGAGCTGTGAGTGTGATCATCACCCAAGCCACTCGCTTTGAGCTTCAAGCAGGCGAAAGCCTGCTTGAAGGCCTAGAGCGCACTGGTCATGCGGTAGAATATCAATGCCGTAGCGGGTATTGCGGCTCTTGTCGTACTTCCATTATTAGTGGGCAAGTAAGCTATCCCACAGCGCCGTTAGCCTTTGTCGCCGCCGGCGAAATACTGCCCTGCTGTGCTAAACCCGAAGGCAAGGTGATACTGGATGTAATAGCTGAACAAGTAAAGCAGCGCGCTTAGCGCTGTTGTGTTAATTACCCGTCTCTTGCTGAAAATAGTCATTTAAAATTCGCACATTGCGCAAATTCGCTTTAAAAGCAAAGTCGAATATATCGCCAAATATAGGCACTATGCCCACCACCAATTCAATTAAAATATTAACGCTCATACACAGCAATAATCGCAGTGGTAGCTTCGCTTTAGCGGCCACCCAGACAATATAAGAAGATAACAGGGCTCCGATAACATCGCCCACTACGGGGATCATGCCAATCAGTCCGTCAAAGCCAATGCGCGCGCCGCCAGGTAAGCGCAGCGCACTGTCTAATAACCAGGCTAATTTCTCAACCCGTTTCCGGTGGTGCTGATGATAAAAAGCGCCTTGAGTGGCGGTCATTTTTTAGCAATTACCCAAATAGCATGAACTAAGCCTGGGAAATAACCTAATAAAGTTAATAGAATATTGAGCCAAAAGTGTTTGCCTAACCCTACTTGCAAGAACACGCCCAGTGGGGGCAATAAAATCGCAATAATAATACGCACAATATCCATAAGCTCTCCTTAGCAGCACAAACGGTCACTTCCAGTATTAGCGATGAAAGCAAAAATTAATAGTCGTTTGAAGCTTGACTACGACCAAAGTCATCACTTAGGGTGCACTTACTTTAGGCAGAGGTGGGTCTTGTTCACTCATAGGCTGCCAGCTTAAACGGCCATTTTGTTCAAAGGACTTTTCTTGCGCGCAAATATAAGGTTGTCTTGCCATTTCAATAATGGCGCCTTTTGAATAGCGTTGATCCGCATAAAAGCAGGCGGGCTCTAAGTCAGAATTAAGATTTAACTCAACGCCTGGGCGAGAGATAACCGTATGCGGCACCGCCCACGCTTGAGCGCTTAGCGCAAATATACACAGTGTTATCCATTTCATCATGGTCTGGGTTCTCTTTAAGGTTAGGGGCTCCATGCTATTACCCTAGTAAGATTAGAAGATAAGGCCCCAACATGAAATTTTTTACTCGCCCCCTCTGCCCTCTTACTTGGCTAAAGTTGAGCATATTGTGCGCTGTAGTGTGGGCGAGCCCTGTAATAGCACACCCCCAGCCCGTGGATTACTTCACAGAGATTAAGCCTATCTTTGAGCAAAAGTGCGTGGCTTGCCATGCCTGTTATGATGCGCCTTGTCAGCTTAAACTCACTAGTAATGAAGGCCTAGTACGCGGTGCCAGCAAAATGCCGGTTTATGACGGTGCGCGCACTAAAGATGCTCCTCCCAGCCGCTTACATTTTGATGCTCATAGTGAAGCGCAGTGGCGCGATAAAGACTTTTTTAGCGTGTTAGACGCGCCCACTAATCAGGCATCATTAATGCTGCGCATGTTAGCGCTGGGCCAAGAGACGAACTGGAGTAATAATCAGCGTTTACCAGAAGACTTAGATCTTACGCTGACTCGCAATAATCAATGCAGCCAACTTGATGAGTTTGATACTTTTGCTAAGCAACACCCTAACGCGGGTATGCCATTTGCAGTTAATGGCTTAACGAGTCAGGAATATCAGTTAGTACAGCGCTGGTTAAGCCAAGGCGCTAAGGTACCCACGCAAACAGTCACCTTATCTCCCATGCTGGAGTGGGCACAAATTCGTTGGGAAAGCTGGCTTAACCGTGATGCTGCGCGCCAGCAACTAGTAGCACGCTATTTATATGAGCATTGGTTTTTAGGCCATTTGTATTTCAGCGACTTGGGTGAGTCAGCGCAACATACCTTTTTTGAAGTGGTGCGCTCGCGCACGCCCACCGGGCAACCGATAGACGTGATTGCCACCGAACGCCCCTCCGATGATCCCCAAGCTAAGTTTTATTATCGCCTGCGCCCACGAGTCGACACTCGAGTGCATAAAACGCACATAACCTATGCGCTTAATAGCGATAAAATGGCGCACCTTGAACAGCTTTTTTTTGCCGATGATTGGATAGTAAAAGACCTACCCGATTATCGCCAAGACTACGCGGCCAATCCTTTTTTCACTTATGCCGCCATTCCAGCTGGTGCGCGCTATCAGTTTTTACTCGATGATGCCGAGTATTTTGTGCGCTCTTTTATTCGTGGCCCTGTGTGTCGCGGCCAAATTGCCACCGATGTCATCCGTGATCAATTCTGGGTCAGCTTTCAAGCGCCTGAGCATGACTTATTTATTACCGATGCTAGCCATCAAAGCAAAGTTCGTGATTGGCTCACCCTGCCCGGCCTAAATTCCGATTTACTTAGCTTAGGACCAGACTGGATCTCTTATAGCCGTGGCAGAAATAATTACCTTAAGTTTCGCCAACAAGCTTATGCCAAACAGTATCCGCTTGGACCCAATCTTGAGCATGTGTGGGATGGTGATCAGCATAATAGGCAAGCCTTGCTCACCGTATTTCGCCATCATGATAGCGCCAGTGTCGTTAGAGGCTGGCAAGGCGATACACCTACTACCATGTGGGTGATGGACTATCCGCTATTAGAGCGCACCTATTATGCGCTAGTAGCCAACTTTAATGTCTATGGCAGTGTGTCTCACCAAGCCAAAACCCGCCTCTATTTTGACTTGATCAGAAATGGCGCCGAAGCTAACTTTTTACGGTTTTTGCCCTCCACACAACGTAATGATTTGTTGCATGCTTGGTATGATAACAGTGGTCGTATTAAGTTATTTACCAGCTATGCCGACGTAGATGAAACTACCCCCAGCCGGATTAAAATCGACGCCAAGCAGCCTTTAGCCGACTTTAGCCAACAAATATTTCGTCAATTAGCTCCCGTGGCTGGCTCACCGGATTTGCTCAATCGCTGTCGCCAACAAGACTGTAATGCTATTGGTGGCGAGCTTGAACGCCCCTTGCTCACCGGCGAAAGCAATCAAGCACGCATTGATGATCAACTACGACGCCTAACTGGCGTTAGTGCGCGCTTATTACCGGTGATTAAATGGCTGCCAGAGGTAACCTTACTGCGCATTGAAGATGATCACAGCCAAGAGCGCCACGTATATACCCTGCTGCACAATCGCGATCACAGTAACGTGGCCTTTATGCTTGGCGAAAACTTACGCCTGCGCCCTCATAACGACACCTTAAGTGTGTTACCCGGTATTATTAGCAGCTACCCTAATTTTATCTTCAACGTAAAGCAGAGTGAGCTGGCTGATTTTATTAGCGCCCTCACCTCCATGACCGATGAACAGGAAATTCATAAGGTGGCGGATCGTTACGGCATTCGTCGAACTCATCCCAACTTTTGGTTTTACTTTCATGATATGCATACTTTTATGCAAGAAACCGCGCCCATCGAAGCGGGAATATTAGATATGAATCGCTATGAAAATTTATAATATATAATGCATTATCACTGCCCGCAGGCCACGCTTTTCATTAAGGCTGCTTGCGAGAAGGGCAATTGTTGAGCGCACTGCTCATATTGCCTACAATGACTCTCTTTTAAATAATCTAGGTTAACTATGAACGACACTCGCTCGCTCCCCACACTGCCAGATCGCCTGTCGATTAACCCTCGCAGCCCCCATCATGTGGCAGAAGTTTTTGAACACGAAATTGGTATTCGCTTTAACGGCAAAGAACGAAACGATGTAGAAGAATACTGCATCAGCGAAGGTTGGATTAAAATTGCCTCACCTAAGGCACTCGACCGTCGCGGCCAGCCTTTATTGATTACGGTTAAAGGCACAGTGGAAGCTTTTTATAGCTAGCGCGCTCTGGCATTAATTAAAAAAGACGCCCTAGGGCGTCTTTTTTGTTAGGCCTTCGCACTTAGCTTAAGGCGACCTTGCTAAAGCTGCGATTTTCATCGCGCGCTGCTGCCATTACATTCGCTATCATATCTGCAGTGGCACCACTGAGTGTCCAGCCTAAGTGACCGTGGCCGGTATTATAAAACACTTGTGGATGACGACCACGGCCCACTTTAGGCATCATGTTTGGCATCATGGGACGCAAGCCCGCCCACGGCACCGAGCTTTCGGTAGACACGTCTGGGAAGTGGCGATTGCACCATTTGATCAATGGCTCAATGCGGTCTTGGCGAATATCTCGATTATTACCATTAAACTCGGCCGTACCCGCAATACGAAAACGATTCGGCCCTAAGCGACTGGTCACAATCTTAGTTTCATCATCGAGCAAAGACACCAGTGGCGCACTGTCTTGGCTTAGCTGATCGCGCAAATTCACCGTAATGGAGTACCCTTTCACCGGATAAATATTAACGCGGTCACCTAATTTTCTAGCCAATTCACGACTGCCGACGCCGGCACACACCACTACACCGTCAAAGTAAGTAGAATGGCCTTGGTCATCAATCACTCGCACGCCATTGCCTTCTATACTGACATTTTTAAGCTCAGTTTCCATGCAAAAGGTCACGCCGGCTTTGCGAATCGCTTCTGCCAAGCCAAAGGTAAAGTTATGAATATCTCCGGTGCTGTCGCTCGGTGTCCAAAAGCCGCCCACAAAATCCCCGTGCAGTTTAGGCTCTTTAAGTTTGATATCAGCAGGGCTCAGCGCTTCTCGCTCAAGCCCGCCTTGTTTTAATAGCTTGGTCACTTCACAGGCGTGGTTAAAATCTTTTTGATTGGAGTAAAAATGCATAATGCCGCATTCGGAGTGATCATAGTTAACCCCCCACTGCTCGCCTAAGGCCATTAAATGTTGGCGCGCAGCAATGGCTAAGCGGGTGGTCTCTATGGTGTTGCGTTCATAATCGGGAATGTGGCGCATAAATTCGAGCATCCAGCTTAACTTATGCCAGCTGGGCTTGGGATTAACGAGTAATGGAGCGTCGGCTTGTAGCATCCATTTCATGCCTTTTAATACCGTAGACCAGGTGTTCCACACCTCGGCATTAGAGGCAGACAGTTGGCCACCGTTGGCAAAGCTGGTTTCCATGGCGGCATAACGTTGGCGGTCAAAAACGGTGACTTCAAAGCCTTGCTCAACGAGCTTAGCTGCAGTGGTAATACCGGTAATACCGGCCCCTAAAACGGCTATTTTTTTCATCTCTGACATGGGTTTGCACTCTATTTTTGCAGGCAGCGTTTCATGTAAGCAGCGGCTAGCCTGGCATCCCCATCCGTATTGGAGCCTGAGAGATTCACCTATGTTATCCCCAGATAACACGGCTTGCTCCTTCGGCGGGCCTGAAAGTGCGCAGACCACTCTTCGGATTTGTCTACAGCCACCGGTCCTTTTGCCTGAGAGTTTACGGGGTCGTTGCTCCTTCGGCGGCGCTAAGTAATACCATTACTCGGCGCTCTCTCCCGGCTGGCTTGAGTGATTAACACTTTAGTTACAAATAAATGGGACTTCAACCTAATCTGTCGACAAGCCAGCAGCAAAGCCAAGACTTGTGCGAGCCATCTCCTTTTGACCGCTAAATAAAGATAGCAAAGCTACCCACTAATAAGCCGTTATATTTTTAAAATAAGATCCTGACTGTCGTCAGGATGAGGGAGCTGGCCGGATAATTTAGCGTTTAGAATTCGCTCTATTCACTATTTTTCTTGCACTTTTCATGTATTGCGTGGCAAAAAATATTTAGTCTTTCGAGCTTAGCGTTCTCGCCTCACTCCTCACATTTTTTAAACAAAAAAAGGGCGCCTAAGCGCCCTTTTGTTTTTTGGTCAGCAAACGCCCTATTCAGGCAGCCGGCTTATTCCCACTCGATGGTCGCCGGTGGCTTACCAGAAATGTCATAAACCACTCGTGAGATGCCATCGATTTCATTAATGATCCGATTAGACACATGCCCTAAGAAGTCATACGGCAGGTGTGCCCAATGGGCGGTCATAAAGTCGATGGTTTCTACGGCGCGCAGTGACACTACCCAGTCGTATTTACGGGCATCGCCCATTACGCCCACGGAGCGCACGGGTAAGAATACGGTAAAGGCTTGGCTGACTTTGTTATACAGGTCGTGCTTGTGCAGCTCTTCAATGAAGATGGCATCAGCACGGCGCAGCAAATCACAGTATTCTTTCTTCACTTCACCTAATACCCGCACCCCAAGGCCTGGACCTGGGAATGGGTGGCGATAAAGCATGTCGTAGGGCAGGCCAAGTTCTAGGCCGATGCGACGCACTTCATCTTTAAACAGCTCTTTCAGTGGCTCAACTAAGCCCATTTTCATGTCTGCTGGCAAGCCACCCACGTTATGGTGCGACTTGATCACATGCGCCTTGCCGGTGCCGGCACCGGCAGACTCAATAATGTCTGGGTAAATAGTGCCTTGAGCCAGCCATTTCACATCTTCAATCTTGCCAGCATATTCGTCGAATACTTCGATAAACACCCGGCCAATGATTTTACGCTTGGCTTCTGGCTCTTCTTCACCCGCCAGTGCAGATAAGAAACGGTCTTCAGCTGGCACATGAATAATGTTAAGCCCAAAGTGATCGCCAAACATCTCCATTACTTGCTCGGCTTCGTTTAAGCGCAATAAGCCATTATCCACAAACACACAGGTTAATTGTGTGCCAATGGCGCGGTGCAATAGCATGGCGGTCACGGAAGAGTCCACGCCGCCCGACAAGCCTAAGATCACCTTATCGCTACCGACTTGCTCACGTAAACGCGCCACGGCATCGTCAATAATAGTGGCGGGAGTCCATAGCGCATCACAACCACAAATATCATGAATAAAGTATTCCAGCATGCGCGCACCTTGGCGAGTGTGCGTGACTTCTGGATGAAACTGTAGGCCATAAAAATGGCGACTTTCATCGGCCATGGCCGCAAAAGGACAATTGCCCGTTTGTGCTACTTTTTTAAAGCCCTCAGGTAAACCCACTACCTTATCGCCATGGCTCATCCACACATCGAGTAGCGGCTGACCGTTAGCATCAATGGCATCTTCAATATTGGCAAATAAAGCACATTCGGCTACGCGCTCTACCTGAGCATAACCAAACTCACGCTCAGGAGATCCCGCCACCGAGCCGCCTAATTGCTCGGCCATGGTTTGCATGCCATAGCAAATGCCTAATACCGGCACGCCAGCTTCAAACACATATTGCGGTGCACGTGGGCTATTGGCCTCAGTAACGGACTCTGGCCCCCCAGACAAGATAATCCCGTTGGGCTTAAAGTCGCGGATCCGCTCGTCAGAGACGTCCCATGGCCACAACTCACAATATACACCCAACTCCCGAACACGGCGGGCAATCAGTTGAGTATATTGTGAGCCGAAATCCAAAATCAGGATCCGGTTATCATGAATATTATTGGTCATCGTTGTCCTACTCGTTACTTCTTGCTTATTACAAGGACCGCCTATGGGGGGCAGACGGCAATCGAAAAACGGGGGCAGACACCCCCGTCCGTTGCTTATTGAATTAACCTAACCGGTAATTAGGTGCTTCTTTAGTGATGGTCACATCATGCACGTGGGATTCTTGAATGCCAGCGCCAGATATCTTAACAAATTCTGCTTTAGTGCGCAGACAATCTATGGTGGCACTGCCGGTTAAACCCATGGCACTGCGCAAGCCGCCCATTTGCTGATGGATTATCTCTTTTAATTTGCCTTTATAAGGAACACGACCTTCAATGCCCTCAGGCACTAATTTATCCGCCGCATTATCGGTTTGGAAATAACGGTCGCTGGAGCCTTTACTCATGGCGCCTAAGGATCCCATACCTCGGTACGACTTAAAAGAGCGACCTTGGAATAATTCAATTTCACCGGGTGATTCTTCAGTACCGGCAAACATAGAGCCCATCATCACGCAATGCGCACCCGCCGCTAGTGCTTTAGCGATATCTCCAGAAAAGCGAATACCGCCATCGGCAATCACCGGAATATCTAAGTGCTTCAGCGCTTCTACGGCATTGGCCACCGCAGTAATTTGTGGCACCCCACAGCCGGTCACAATACGGGTGGTACAAATAGAGCCAGGGCCTATGCCCACTTTAACGGCACTGGCGCCCGCTTCAGCCAGTGCTAAAGCACCGGCACCGGTGGCCACGTTGCCACCGACTATTGCTAAATCAGGATAAGCACGGCGTGTTTCTCGAATGCGCTCCAGTACCCCCTCGGAATGACCATGAGAGGAGTCAATTAGCAGCACATCTAAGCCCGCTTCTACTAGCGCTTGAATACGCTCTTCATTACCGGGGGCGGCACCCACGGCGGCACCCACGCGCAAGCGCCCTTCGGCATCTTTACAGGCATTGGGTTTACTTTCGGCTTTTTGGAAGTCTTTAGCGCTGATCATACCGGTTAGTTGGCCTTGATCACTGACTACCAACACTTTTTCAATACGATGTTGTTGCATCAAAGATTCAACTTGGTCTCGTGCAGCGCCCGCTTTTACGGTTACTAAACGAGATTTTTCAGTCATCACTTGATCCACACGCTTGCTCATGTCTTGCACAAAGCGCATATCACGACCGGTAATAATACCCACTAGCTCGCCACTGGCGGTGACCACCGGATAACCGGCAAAGCCGTTAATGCGTGTTTGTTCACGTACATCACCAATCGTCATATCGGGGCGCACGGTAACGGGGTCTGACACTACCCCACTTTCAAATTTTTTCACTTTGCGCACTTGGGCCGCTTGGGCTTCTATCGACATATTCTTATGGATAAAGCCAATGCCGCCCTCTTGCGCCAAGGCAATCGCCAAGTCTGCTTCGGTAATGGTATCCATAGCCGCAGACACAATAGGAATGTTGAGAGTAATGTCTTTTGTGAGGCGGGTTTTAAGCTTTGCGGTGTTGGGTAACACGTTAGAATGAGCAGGAACGAGGAGTACATCATCGAAGGTTAACGCATCTTGGATTATTCTTAGCATCGCAATATTCACCATATTTGGGGGGTAAAAATATTGCAGTAGAATTTTAGGCATGTCGGCCCTATGGGTAAAGCTATTTTTGTTATTTGTGGCAAAAAAGCGCAAAATAGCCGTTAAAAGGGCTTACTTTCATATAAAGATACTCTTCCGAGGCCATTTTGCAGCAAGATACATCAAATAAGGTTTATACGGTCAGCCACCTTAATCGTCATGCCCGTTTATTACTTGAAGGCGAGCTAGGCTCGGTGGCCATTAGTGGGGAAATCTCCAATCTGGCGACGCCCAGTTCGGGTCATTGGTATTTTTCCCTTAAAGACAGTCAGTCGCAATTACGCTGCGCCATGTTTAAAGGCAGCAATCGTAGTGTGGCTTTTCGTCCTAAAAATGGCGACCAAGTCCTGTTGGTAGGCAAAGTCACGTTATATGAGCCCAGAGGCGATTATCAGTTAGTGGCGCAAACCATGGCGCCGGCCGGTGAAGGTTTACTTAAGCAGCAATATGAAGCGCTCAAACAACGCCTCTTTGAAGAAGGCTTATTTAGCGAGTTACTAAAACAAGCGCTTCCCGCGCACCCTAATAAAGTGGGCATTATTAGCTCTCCCACCGGGGCGGCACTGCATGATATTTTAAGTGTGTTAGCCAGACGAGCACCGCACTTAGCAGTGGTGATTTATCCTTCTCAAGTACAAGGCGAGCCCGCTGGTGCCCAACTGGTGCAAGCTCTAGCTACGGCTAATCAGCGTAATGAAGTAGATATATTAATTTTAGCCAGAGGCGGCGGCTCATTAGAAGATTTATGGTGCTTTAATGATGAGCGCTTAGTGCGCGCCATTGCCGCCTCCCACTTGCCAATAGTCAGTGCTGTAGGCCATGAGGTGGACTTTACCTTAAGTGACTTTGCCGCCGATATGCGCGCGCCTACGCCCTCGGCGGCAGCTGAGCTTATTAGTCGTGATGCTACGGTCCAGCAGGCTCAATATCAGCAATGGCAACAGCGCTTACAGCAAGCCCAGCGTCGTTTGCTCGCAGCATACCAGCAGCAACTAAGTAATTTACAAGCCCGTTTACAGCTTCAGCATCCGCGCCAGCAACTACAACAACAAGCGCAACAACTGGATCAACTGCAAGCCAGATTACAGCGCGCCTTTCGCCAATGCTTTACTCGTGCTCAGCAACGCTTAGCTCACGGCCAGTTACGTCTCGGCCATCAGCATCCAGCGCAGCATTTACATAACAGCCAGCTGGCACTACAAGCGCTACAACAACGCTTAAAAAACCAAATGCAGACTCGCTTAAAGCAGCATGAACATCAATTAGCGCTAGTTGGCTCAAGATTAAATGCCATTAGTCCCTTAGCAACCCTTGGCCGAGGTTACAGTATTACTCAGCAAGGCTCACAGGTGATTACGGCGGCTAATCAAGTACAAGTCGGTGAGACGCTGCGCACTCGTGTGGCTGAAGGCGAAATATTGAGTCGGGTCGAGCAACTGCTTGAGGTTCCCACGCAAAAGATGGCAACAACAAAAAATGACGCTGCAAGTCAATCACGAAAAACTTAAGCTGAGATAAGCGCTAAGCACCTCCCTATTTAATAGTAAGAGCGGCAATCCTACAGATGAGTATTTTTGGCGCTTAGCTTTCACGCTTTTATCTTGGCCTTTTAGACGGCTTCTCTATTTTTAATGGGCTTGGCAGATTTTGCTGTAAAAAAAAGTCTTAAGTTATTAATGACTACACCTAGCTACTGACTTGGCCACCATGAGGGCTTAAAGGAAAATACTGCCTGTTTATTTAGCCTAATACTGGGTACTGATTGCTGGATGCACTACGCTTATCTTTATATTTTAGGTTCTCATCTTGGACTCAAGTCGGTATTCTCCACTTGGCGCTGTGCTTAGTGCCACTCATTACTCGGTTACAGCAGCTTACGCCATTACTTCTTACCCATTATCGGACAAGCCTATTTTAGGCTCATAACGCCATGTTTAAAAAAATTACGTTTTATCTACTGCTCACGCTGGGACTCTCGGCTCAGTCTTATGCCCAAACACAGCTGCAAGAGCCAGCCCAAGAAATAGCCAAGCACCAAACCACACCCTTAACAGTGGGCATTACCGAAGTCCCGCCTTTTGTGATGCAAGCCGATGATGGCAGTTGGGAAGGCATTAGTATCGATCTTTGGCAAGATATCGCCAATAGCTTGGGGGTGGAGTTTGAATATCAGCCCATGAAATTTAGCGCGCTATTGGATGCGGTGGAAAATAGTCAAATTGATGTGGCGGTGGGAGCGCTTACCATGACTGCCGATCGCGATACGCGCTTTGATTTTACTCACCCTTTCTATCAAACCGGATTATCCATCGCAGTACCCGAAGTGCCCAAACATGATTTATTGGCCAGCTTTAAAGCGTTTGTTAGCTGGCAGTTTTTAAGCGTGGTATTAGGGTTAGCTGGCTTACTGTTAGCAGCAGGCTTTTTATTGTGGCTGGCTGAGCATCGTAAAAACCCCGAGCAATTTGGGGGCACTGCCGCCCAAGGCATAGGTGCGAGCTTTTGGTGGGCCGCAGTAACCATGACCACAGTGGGCTACGGTGATAAAGCCCCTACTTCTTTTGCGGGACGCTTAATCGGTTTGGTGTGGATGTTTGCGGGGATGATAGTGGTGGCCAGTTTTACCGCTGCCATTACCGCCTCGTTAACAGTCAATAATTTACGTACCGGTATTGAAGGCTTGAGTGATCTGCCTGGTAAAACCGTGGCCACTATTGCTGACACTGCCAGTCAACGCTTCTTAGAAGAGGAGCACTTGCGCTATCAAACCTACCCAGATCTAACCAGCGCCATGGCCTCAGTTGTTAAGGGTGAAACCGACGCTATTGTTTATGACCGCGCCTTATTGCAATATCGCAACTTGCACCAAGAGCAGCCGTTATCAATCTTGTCCGGCGTATTTGCTCAACAGTTATACGCGCTAGCCCTGCCCGAGGGCAGCCCATTACGCGCCGAGATCTCTCAACAAATATTGCGCATTACCGAAGACAACAACTGGAGTAATGTCCGCGCCACTTACTTAGGTAAAGAACAATAAGCCAAAGCTATCCGCCAGTTTGTTGCCAACATTAATAAAAAACCGAGCCTAGGCTCGGTTTTTTATTGGTTTAGCTCATGCTTAGCGAAGAGTGCTGCCTCACTCGTCTTGTAATTGATAATGACTGATCATCTCTTCTAATACCTTGCACTCTTGTACCAGTTGTAAACTGGACTGTGCAGCAGCAGTAGACTGAGTGAGTGTTTCGCCGGAAGAGTCTCGCACCCGCGTGATATTATAGCTCACCTCGGCACAGACGGTACTTTGCTCATCGGCAGAGGCAGATACGAGAGCACTGAGCTCATTAATGCGCGCAACCTGTTCGATAATCGCTTGTAATGAGTCCATGGCTGCTTGAGTGCTGGTTACGCTGCTAGACGCTTGGGTATCGGCTTTTTCAATAGCAGACACCGCCTCTTTGGCTTCGTTTTGTAACAGCCCTATCATGCCGGTTATCTCTTGTGCCGACTCTTGAGTGCGCTGTGCTAAGGTGCGCACTTCATCGGCCACCACTGCAAAGCCACGCCCCGACTCACCGGCTCTCGCGGCCTCAATGGCGGCGTTAAGTGCGAGTAAGTTAGTTTGCTCGGCAATGCCTTTGATCATATCGAGCACCTTATCCACTTGATTACAACGGCTATCAAGAGTGCGGATCACCTGATCAATTCGCCCAATCTCGCTACTTAGCTCGCTAATACCGGTGACCGCGACTTGAGCTTGCTCACTGGCAGTAAGCGCAAAGGCATGACTTTGCTCAGAAGTTTCTGAAGTTTGGCGAGCATTTTCTCGCACTTCACTGGCTGAGGCTTCCATTTCATTGATGGCGGTAGCAATTAATGCCGTTTCTTGGTCTTGGGCACGCACCGAGCCATCAGTTTGCTCCGCGCCTTGTTGAATATTACCGGCGGCATGATAAATACGCCCCGTGACTTGCTGTACTTCTCTAAGGCTGGCTTGAAAACTGGTTAATAAGCCATTAACCGCGCCCACTAAGCCACCTAATTCATCTTTACCTAGTGGCACTAGTCGAGTGGTTAGGTCACGATTTTTCGATATTTGTTGTAAGCGCTGACTGATATTAAGGATCGGGCTTTTTAGATAACGGTTTTGAATAAACCACAGTATTAAGCCAGCGATCGCCATCACCACCAATAACAGGCTACCTAGGCGCAAGTTATTAGCATGTATTTGGCCAAAGGTATCACTTAAGTCATAGCTGATACGTACCGCGCCCATAATGGTGCCCTCTGCCACTTGGTGACATTGTAAGCAGGCGGTGCCACGATATTCTTTAAAAGCTTTATAGGGCTTCACTAAAGTAAGATAAGGCACCGCATCATCAAGGTGTAAGTCTAATACGGTTTCGCCTTGTTCAATGGCGCGTTTATCTAAATTGTCTTGAATCCCTTGATCCGCTGCCCCAGGGCCAAATACATTGGTTACGGCCGGCGCACGTATCACGCGCGCTTGTTGAATACCCAGCTCTTCTTCTACTTTTGTTTGCACCAATTTACGCTTATGGATCACCCCGTTTTCCATTAACACGTTTAACTGATCCATATAGAGGTTCGCGGCAGTTTCTATTTTCTCTTCCGCTAATTGCAGCGCCAAGTTACGTTGTAATTTGCTTGAAACAAAAAAGCACAGCAGAAACACTAAGGCAAAGGTGCTGAGTAAGGGCAGTAAGATTTTCCAGTTTAAGGATAGGTTGCGCATGCATTACATCTCATTAGATACGGCAGGCAAGTATTCTAGATTATTCATCTACTTAATAAACACTGAGCGCGCAGTTTCTTGATCTTGATCATCTGTATTTGGCACTTATTTTATGACCTGTTTGAAGCTTGTTAAACAGGTGTTTATTTATGTATAAAACGCCATTTATATGACGCAAATAGCCGTGCTTTGGGTAGTTTTTAAGCATAAAAAAGGAGCCCTTAAGCTCCTTTTTTGACGCTCTAGTGCTGTATTACCAACCAGTGACTTCGCGCAGCGCACTACCAATATCAGCGAGAGAGCGTACAGTTTTTACGCCGGCATCTTCAAGAGCGGCAAACTTTTCATCTGCGGTACCGGTACCACCAGAAATAATAGCACCCGCATGGCCCATGCGCTTACCTGCTGGTGCCGTCACACCCGCAATATAAGACACCACAGGTTTAGTCACATTGGCTTTAATGTAGGCGGCCGCTTCTTCTTCAGCGGTGCCGCCAATCTCACCAATCATGACAATGGCTTCGGTTTCAGGATCCGCTTGAAATAACTCTAAGATATCAATAAAGCTCGAACCAGGAATCGGATCACCGCCAATGCCGACACAGCTCGACTGGCCAAAGCCCTCGTCTGTCGTTTGCTTAACGGCTTCGTAGGTTAAGGTACCGGAGCGGGAGATAATGCCGACTCTTCCTTTGCGATGAATGCTGCCGGGCATAATACCAATCTTACACTCATCAGGGGTGATCACACCGGGGCAGTTAGGGCCAATCATGCGCGCGCCACTTTGCTCAAGCTTTACTTTTACTTCCAGCATATCCAAGGTAGGAATACCCTCGGTAATAGTGACAATCAGCTCAATACCCGCATCTATCGCTTCTAAGATGGCGTCTTTACAAAAGGGAGCCGGCACGTAAATCACGCTAGCCGTGGCACCTGTAGCCTCAACGGCTTCGCGTACCGTATTAAAAACTGGCAGACCTAAGTGTGTGCTCCCCCCTTTACCAGGAGAAACGCCACCCACCATTTGGGTACCGTAATCAATCGCTTGCTCAGAGTGAAAGGTACCTTGGCCACCGGTAAAGCCTTGGCAAATTACTTTAGTGTCTTTATTAATTAAAATGCTCATGATTGACTCCCCTGTGCGGCATGAACCACACGCTCGGCGGCATCGCTCAAGCTAGTGGCAGCAATAATATTTAAACCCGACTCGGCAAGCTTAGCCGTACCAGCCGGTGCATTATTGCCCTCTAGTCGCACTACCACAGGCACTTTTACGCCTACTTCTTTTACCGCACCAATAATGCCATCGGCAATCATGTCACAGCGGACAATACCGCCAAAAATATTAACCAGCACCGCTTTTACGTTGTCATCTGAGAGAATAATCTTAAAGGCTTCAGTTACGCGCTCTTTAGTGGCCCCACCGCCTACATCAAGAAAGTTAGCCGGCGAGCCGCCATAGAGATTAACAATATCCATGGTGCCCATAGCCAAGCCTGCGCCATTGACCATGCAGCCAATGTTACCATCTAACGCCACGTAGTTGAGCTCCCACTGTGCAGCGTGTGCTTCACGCGCATCATCTTGGCTCGCATCATGCATTTCTTGAATTGTTGGCTGGCGATACAAGGCGTTTGAGTCAATATTAATCTTACCATCCAAACACAGTAAGTCACCGTCTTCGGTAATGACTAACGGGTTTACTTCTAACAAGGCAAAGTCTAGCTCGTGAAACATCTTGCCCAGCCCTAAAAAAATCTGAGTAAATTGCTTTACCTGTTTACCTTCCAGCCCTAATTTAAAAGCCAGCTCGCGTCCTTGATAGGCTTGAGGCCCTACTAATGGATCGATGGCCGCTTTATGAATAAGCTCAGGCGTTTCTTTAGCGACTTTTTCTATTTCAACACCGCCCTCGGTAGAGGCCATAAAGACGACGCGCCGCGAGCTGCGATCTACGACGGCACCTAAATATAATTCTTTAGCAATGCTGCTACAGGCTTCAACCAAAATTTTGCTTACTGGTTGGCCTTTGGTATCGGTTTGGTAGGTCACCAAGTTTTTACCAAGCCATTGTTTGGCAAAATCGCTGACTTCTTCTTTTGTCTTAGCCAGTTTCACGCCACCCGCTTTACCGCGACCACCGGCGTGTACTTGGCATTTAACCACCCATCGCTCACCGCCCAGTTTGTCTGTGGCTGCTAGCGCTTCTTGGGGCGTGTCACAGGCATAACCTTTTGATACGGGCAGACCGTAGTCAGCAAACAATTTCTTTGCCTGATGTTCATGCAAATTCATGTTGTGTTTCCGTTTAATTGAGGGTTTTAGAATAAAAAGAAGGCCGGCTCTTATGGCCGACCTTTTATTATTATAATTACACGTCTAACAACAAACGCGTGGGATCTTCAAGTAGCTCTTTAATCGACACCAAGAAGCTGACTGACTCACGACCATCAATCATACGGTGATCATAAGACAGTGCTAAATACATCATAGGTTGAATCACCACTTCGCCGTTTTCAGCTATGGGTCTGTCTTCAATTTTATGCATGCCTAAAATGGCACTTTGAGGCGGGTTAATAATGGGGGTGGACATCAAAGAGCCAAACACGCCACCATTGGTAATGGTAAAGTTACCGCCTGTCATATCATCGACGGTCAGCTTGCCATCGCGCCCTTTTTCGGCCAGCTCTTTAATGCTTTTTTCAATGTCGGCCAAGCTTAAGCGATCGCAATCTCTTAGCACAGGTGTGACTAAACCTCGAGGGGTAGACACGGCAATACTGACATCAAAGTAGTTGTGGTACACAATATCATCGCCATCTAAAGAAGCGTTTACTTCTGGAAAGCGCTTTAATGACTCCACTACTGCCTTAACATAAAAAGACATAAAGCCTAATCGTACATCATGGCGCTTTTCAAATTTCTCTTGATATTGCTTGCGCAGCGCCATAATAGGGCCCATGTTCACTTCGTTAAAAGTGGTGAGCATGGCAGTGGTATTTTTAGCCTCTAGTAATCGCTCTGCGACTCGCTTTCGTAGACGACTCATAGGCACGCGTTTTTCGGTGCGCTGCTCAGGCGATGCCACCGTTGCATCCACGGGGGGCTGAGTTTGCTTACTCGACGCCGGCTTATCGTCTTTGAGGTAGGCTTCTACATCTTCTTTAGTGATGCGCCCGCCCTTACCGGAGCCGCTAAGCTTAGCCACGTCAATATTATGCTCAGCCACCAACCGGCGTACGGCTGGGCTTAAATTATCATCGTCACTCTTAGTATCGCTATTGTCATCAGATTGACTGTCGCTCGCTTGGCTGGTTTTTTCTTTAGTCGCTTCTCCGGCCACAGCATCGGCTTTTAAGCGGCCTATGAGCTGTTGGCCCAATACAGTCGCGCCTTCATCTTCAATGATTTCTTCTAAAATACCGGCTTCAGGAGCGGGCACTTCCAACACGACTTTGTCAGTCTCAATGTCGACGATCACTTCGTCGCGCTCAACCTTATCACCCGGTTGTTTGTGCCAAGTAGCGATAGAGGCATCAGCAACCGACTCGGGTAAGACGGGAACCTTGATTTCGATAGTCATCAATATGTCCTTAGTGCGTTAGGCATTCAGCGTCAGTGCGTCTTCGACTAGCGCTTTTTGTTGTTTTAAGTGAACAGAGGTGTAACCCACTGCCGGTGAGGCCGATGCGTCACGTCCGGCATAACGCAATTTAGCGTCTGCAGGAATAGCGGCCCGGAAATGATGCTGGCTACAATACCAAGCGCCTTGGTTTTGTGGCTCTTCTTGGCACCAAACAAAATCCGTTACATGTTGGTAGTCTTCAAAAATAGCCGCCACTTCTTCTTGGGGGAAGGGATAGAGCTGCTCAATTCGGATAATGGCCACATCGGTTTGTTCATTCTTGCGTCTGGCTTCTAACAAATCGTAATACACCTTGCCTGAGCACAGCACCACACGCTTCACACCTTTGGGATCCAGATCATCTATTTCACCAATTGCGTTTAAGAAAGTGCCGCTAGCCAGTGTTTCAAGATCGGACACCGCCAGAGGATGGCGCAATAACGACTTAGGCGACATCACAATTAATGGCCGGCGCATGGGGCGCAATACTTGGCGGCGTAGCATATGAAACACTTGGGCGGGGGTGGTGGGGATCACCACTTGCATATTGTGCTCTGCACACAACTGTAAGAACCGCTCTAAGCGCGCACTAGAGTGCTCTGGGCCTTGCCCTTCATAACCATGAGGCAGCAAGAGCGTTAAACCACACATGCGCCCCCACTTTTGCTCGCCTGAGCTAACAAACTGGTCAATCACCACCTGAGCGCCGTTAGCAAAATCACCAAACTGTGCTTCCCAAATGGTTAAGCCATCGGGCTCGGCGGTGGCATAACCATATTCAAAGGCCATCACTGACATTTCACTCAATACTGAGTCAAATACCTGAAACTGGCCTTGGTCTTTAGAAAGATGGCATAGCGGCGTATAAGTACTGGCGTCTTTTTGGTTATGCAATACCGCATGACGATGGAAGAAAGTGCCGCGCCCTGAGTCTTGCCCAGTTAAGCGCACTTCATAGCCTTGATCACACAAAGTGGCATAAGCCAGCACTTCAGCAAAGCCCCAATCGGCGAGCTTTTCACCTTTAGCCATTAATTTACGATCTTCATAAATTCGCGCCACTTGGCGCTGCAAAGTATGACTTTCTGGATAATCGGTAACACGCTCGGCTAAGGATTTAAGCGCCTCTAATGACAAATTATCGTCATACTTCATATCCCATTCATGGTGTAAATACGGCGCCCAGTTCACAGTGATGTTATCAGTGGCGCGCCATTCTTTGACCACACACTCTCCACCATCTAGCGCATCGCGATACTCGTTAATCATGACGGTAGTGTCTTCAGCACTAATGGTGCCATTTGCGATCAACTTATCTGCATAAATCTTACGCGGTGTCGGGTGTTGCTTAATTTTTTTATACATTAAAGGCTGAGTGGCACTGGGCTCATCGGCTTCGTTATGGCCATGACGGCGATAACACACTAAGTCGATCACCACATCGCGTCCAAACTCATTGCGATAATCTAGCGCCAGCTGCGTAACTTGAATAACCGCTTCGGGATCGTCGGCATTCACATGAAAAATCGGCGCCTGCACCATTTTTGCAATATCGGTACAGTATTCAGTGGAGCGGGTGTCTTTAGGATTAGAAGTAGTAAAGCCCACTTGGTTATTGATCACGATACGTACTGTACCGCCAACGCCATAACCGCGGGTTTGCGACATATTAAAGGTTTCTGCCACTACCCCCTGGCCGGCAAAGGCCGAGTCACCATGAATAGTAATGGGCAACACTTGGCGACCATCTGGGTTTGATAACCGGTCCATGCGCGCGCGCACTGAGCCGATGACCACCGGATTAACAATTTCTAGATGGGAGGGGTTAAAGGCAAGCGCCAAGTGCACACTGCCACCAGGGGTTTCAAAGTCTGAGCTAAAGCCCATGTGGTATTTAACGTCGCCTGAGCTTTGCACATCATATTTACCGGCAAAGGCATCAAATAAATCTTGGGGACGCTTACCTAATACGTTGACCAGCATATTTAAGCGACCGCGGTGCGCCATGCCAATCACCACTTCTTTACCGCCATGCTCACCAAAGCGGCGGATCAGCTCTTTGGTCATGGGCACTAAGGCATCGCCGCCTTCTAGAGAGAAGCGTTTGGCACCAGGAAATTTAGCGCCTAGGTATTTTTCAAGACCTTCGGCGGCATTTAAACTATCTAAAAACCGCAGCTTATCGGCATCGCTAAATTTAGGCTGGCCAACTACCGGCTCTAATTGGCTTTGGATCCAGCGCTTTTCTCGAGTACTGGTGATGTGCATGTATTCTGCACCGACAGGACCACAATAGGTTTGCTTTAGCGCGGCCACTAAGTCTTTTAAGACCATGGTCTCTTGGCCAATAGCGTAGGAGCCCACGTTAAAAGTAGCGTCTAAGTCTGAACCGGTCAGATTATGAAAGGCGGGATCGAGTTCGGCGACTTTTTTGCGCCCCCACAGATTAAGCGGGTCTAAATTGGCATTTTGATGACCACGAAACCGATAAGCGTTGATTAGCTGTAAAACTTTAACTTGCTTGGCATCGGTATGAGGATCACTGACGGGCGTGGCGTAACGGGAGGTGTCTTTAGCCAGTCGGCGAAAATAATCTCTTACCTGTGAATGAGGCTGATCCTCTACGTTACCCTGTAGCGGTGGCAACTCGCTAAACACCGTTTGCCACTGCTCAGGTACCGACTCAGGATCGGCTAAATATGATTCGTAAAGGTCTTCAACATAGGTCGCATTGGCACCGGCCAGGTAAGAGGACTTCAGCCAGGCTTGCATAACGCCATTGTGCATTTTTATCCCTTTATAACGTCTCGACAGGGTCACTGTCTGGGGTGTCGAGTTAAGCCGCCCGCGTGAGCGGCCCTTATTTATCAATAACTAGCGCTTGTTGACCTTTAGAGGTAACACTAAACCGCCCGTTTGAGCAACATCGACTTAATATTACCGATGGCCTTACTGGGGTTTAGGCCTTTAGGGCACACATCAGTACAGTTCATAATGGTATGACAGCGAAAGACACTAAAGGCATCATCAAGCTCAGATAAACGCTCTTCAGTACCGGTATCGCGGCTGTCAGCCAACCAACGATAGGCGGCCAATAATCCGGCCGGACCGATAAATTTATCCGGATTCCACCAAAACGATGGACAAGCAGTCGAGCAACAAGCACAAAGAATGCACTCATAAAGGCCATCTAACTTGGCCCGCTCTGCCGGCGTTTGTAAATGCTCCCGCGCCGGTGGCACTTTTTCATCGGCGATTAAAAAGGGCTTAACCTTTTCCCATTGCGTGTAAAACTGGCTTAAGTCAATCACCAAATCTCGCACTACCGGTAGTCCTGGCAAGGGACGTATTACCACCTTATTATCTTGCTTTAATAGGCTCGATAGCGGCGTAATACAGGCCAAACCATTTTTACCATTCATGTTCATGCCATCGGAGCCACACACCCCTTCACGGCAGGAGCGGCGAAACGATAAGCTAGGATCTTGGGTTTTTAAGGCCAACAGTGCATCCAAGACCATCATGTCTGAGCCTTGCTCGACTTCCAGCTGATAGTCTTTCATGTACGGCTTGGCATCTGTTTCTGGGTTATAACGATAAACCGAAATAGTGACTTGCATCTTGTTGGCTCCCTTAATAAGTCCGCGCTTTTGGCTCAAACGCCTCACGATGATTGGGTGATAAATTCACCGCACGTGTGCTCATCGACTCGGTTATCGGGCTGTATAAAGAATGGCAAAGCCAGTTGGCATCATCACGATCTGGGAAATCAAAGCGCGAATGCGCGCCGCGACTTTCGGTACGAAAGTTGGCTGCCACTGCGGTGGCGTAGGCAGTTTCCATTAGATTATCCAGCTCTAAACACTCGATACGCTGGGTGTTAAAGTCTCGGCTGGTATCGTCTAAGCGGGCATTGTGCAAACGCTCGCGAATTTTTTTAAGCTCTTCTAAGCCCTCGGCCATAGCCGCGCCTTCACGAAATACCGAAAAGTTATGTTGCATGCACTCTTGTAGGTCTTTCTTAATTTGTACCGGATCCTCGCCGTCACGATTATTTTCCCAACGGTTATAACGGACCAGCGCTGCGTCTATTTCTGCCTCGGTGGCGTCTTGAACTTCACCTAACTCGGCTAGCGCTTCAATTAAATGGCGCCCCACTGCACGGCCAAAGACCACTAAGTCCAGTAAAGAGTTACCGCCTAAGCGGTTAGCACCATGCACCGATACACACGCCACTTCACCTACCGCAAACAAGCCTTTTATCGGCATGTCTTTGCCATTTTCATCTGTGGTCAGCGCTTGGCCATGTACGTTGGTCGGAATGCCACCCATCATATAGTGACAGGTAGGAATAACCGGAATCGGCTCATGGACGGGGTCTACGTGAGCAAAGGTGCGAGATAATTCACAAATTCCCGGCAAGCGCGACTCTAATACGTCTTTACCGAGATGATCGAGTTTTAGCTTTAAGTGCGGCCCTAAGGGACCATCAAAACCACGACCCTCACGGATCTCAATCATCATGGAGCGCGCTACTACATCTCGGCTCGCTAAGTCTTTGGCGTTCGGCGCATAACGCTCCATAAAGCGCTCGCCATCTTTATTTAATAAATACCCCCCCTCGCCTCGGCAACCTTCGGTCACCAAAGTACCGGCACCGGCAATGCCGGTGGGGTGAAATTGCCACATTTCCATATCTTGCAACGGCACACCGGCACGAATCGCCATGCCAATGCCGTCGCCGGTATTAATGTGCGCGTTGGTCGTTGACTGATAAATACGCCCCGCGCCGCCGGTAGCTAAGATGGTGGCCTTGGCTTTAAAATACACCAACTCACCGGTTTCAATATCAATGGCGGTGCAGCCAACGATATCGCCATCAGCATTTTTTACCAAATCCAGCGCATACCATTCAGAGAACACGGTGGTTTTGTGTTTAACGTTTTGCTGATAAAGAGTATGCAATAGCGCATGACCGGTACGGTCTGACGCGGCGGCAGTGCGAGCGGCTTGTTCACCCCCAAAATTGAGGGACTGGCCGCCGAAAGGACGTTGATAGATTTTACCGTTATCTAATCGAGAAAAAGGTAAGCCCATTTTCTCCAATTCTAATACCGCTTCAGGGCCACTTTGACACATAAACTCAATAGCGTCTTGGTCACCGATATAATCGGAGCCCTTTACGGTGTCATACATGTGCCATTCCCAGTTATCTTCATGGGTATTGCCAAGGGCAACCGTTATGCCCCCTTGTGCTGACACGGTATGAGAGCGAGTTGGAAACACTTTAGACAGCAGTGCGCAACTTTTGCCAGATTCGGCTATTTGCAAGGCGGCACGCATGCCTGCGCCACCTGCGCCGATAACCACGGCATCATATTCGCGAATTGAAATAGTCAACTTATACACCCCACAATACGACAACACCGGTCAGCACATAAACCAGCAGCAACACCACTATCCCGCCTTGTAATACACCGCGTAACAGCGCACATTTTACATAGTCGGATAGCACCTGCCAGGCCCCTATCCAAGCGTGAATTAACACACTTAGTAGCGCCAGTAGCGTAAACACTTTCGTTGAGGTTTTAGCAAAAAAGTTCAGCCAAACAGGGTAAGTGATGTCATTAAACGCAATAAATCCCACTAAATAGAGGGTGTATAAAGTCATGATCACCGCTGTAACACGCAGCAACATAAAGTCGTGCGTGCCCGAGCGGCCAATGCTTGCCATATTTCTTACCATACCATTATCCCCGCTAGCACTGATAAGAAGGCCGTTACACCTAAGGCCACCTTGGCACTCAGTGCACCCGTTTCAAGCTCTGAACAATAGCCTAAGTCCATAATCATATGGCGAATACCACCCACTATGTGATAAGCCAATGCGGTTAATATTCCCCACAGGATAAACCAGACGAAAAAGCCGTCTACTATATCCACGACTTTCAGGAATCCGGCCTCTGATGAGAGCGAATAACTGAGTAGCCATAAGAGAATAGCGAGTGCAAATAAGGTAATAACGCCGGAAACCCGGTGCAGAATTGATGCGATTGCAGCGACAGGTTGGCGAATAGTCCGTAAATCGAGGTGTACAGGTCTCTGTTTTTTAGTCACGGTCTGGCCCACTTGGCTCCATTGAGCTCGTTAGTTATTGTTGTAATAAACACAGCCCAGATACACGAAATGAGGATGCTAAACAGATTTTTATATTAAGCGGTTTCGATTTTAGCATGTAAAAATATCGCTTTACGCTTAGCTAAACTCTCACTACAGCTTCGTGTATCCTCGTGAGCCAGTATAAGAAGCACTCTGTGGAATTACAACGAAGGCCTTGATCCAATTACCAAATCTGTAAAGCCGATCCCACTACGACTTAAGTGCTAGGCAAGCGAAGTGGTGCTAAATTGACTTTGAACCATACTTCTGTTTTCAATGTGCGCGCACCGCAGAATGCATTAATAGTTAAACATCGGCGCAAACTATGTAAAAATACCTACCTGCGGACCTATTATAAAAAAGCGAAGGAGACGTGCTATGGCTGACCAAAAGGCCACTCTGCATTTGCCCGGACAAGAAGCGATTGAGCTTCCTATTCTGTCTGGCACTGCTGGTTATGATGTGATCGATATCAGCACACTAGGCTCACATGGCTACTTTACCTACGACCCTGGTTTTATGGCAACGGCATCCTGCCAGTCCGACATTACCTATATAGATGGTGAGAAAGGTATCTTGCTCTATCGCGGCTACCCTATCGACCAGCTGGCAGAAAATGCCAACTATCTTGAAGTGTGCTACTTGCTTCTGTACGGCGAGGCACCTACGGCTAAGCAGTACGAGGAGTTTCAGCGACTCATTATGCGCCACACCATGGTGCATGAGCAGCTGTCATCTTTCTTTAAAGGCTATCGTCGCGATGCTCACCCCATGTCAGTGGTCTGTGGCGTCATTGCCGGCTTATCGGCGTTTTACCATGATCCCATGGATATTACCGACCAGTCGCACCGAGAAACCGCCGCACATCGTATGATTGCGAAGCTGCCAACCATCGCCGCTATGGCGTATAAATACTCCATTGGGCAACCCTTTATTTACCCACGCAATGACTTAAGTTATGCCGGCAACTTCTTACAGATGATGTTTGCCATTCCTTGCGAAGAATATAAAGTGAATCCCATTGTTGAGCGCGCTATGGATCGCATCTTTACCTTGCATGCGGATCATGAGCAAAACGCCTCTACCTCTACCGTGCGCTTAGCCGGCTCGAGTGGGGCTAATCCTTTTGCTTGTATTGCTGCGGGCATTGCTTCCTTGTGGGGGCCGGCTCATGGCGGTGCAAACGAGGCCTGCTTGATGATGCTAGAAGAGATTGGCTCAGTGGATAGAATTCCTGAGTTTATCGAGCGCGCTAAAGATAAAGATGATCCGTTTCGTTTAATGGGCTTTGGCCATCGGGTCTATAAAAACTTTGATCCCCGAGCCACTGTCATGCGCGATACCTGTCATGAAGTGTTAGATGATCTTAAAATTGAAGATCCACTATTAGACGTGGCTATGGAGTTAGAGCGCATCGCCCTTTCTGACCCCTACTTTGTAGAGCGCAAGCTGTATCCTAATGTCGACTTCTACTCGGGCATCGTCTTAAAAGCCGTCGGTATTCCAACCAGTATGTTTACCGTGATTTTTGCGCTGTCGCGTACCGTAGGTTGGATGTCACACTGGAATGAGATGATGTCAGATCCTAAGCAAAAGATCGGCCGTCCGCGCCAGCTTTATACCGGTGCCGCCGAGCGGGATTTTCATACTCACGTTGAAAAATAACCGCCACTCGTGCTAGTTGCTAGCTAAAAAGCCGACTGTAAGTCGGCTTTTTTATTGGCTAGGAAACAGCCCTAAACTTAGCACTTTTTCGTGTAGTTCGGTGGCCAACCCGTCCTTAAGTTTAGTATTTAAACGGGCAGTACAAACAAAAACACCGAGCCGGTAAGGGCTCGGTGTTTTATTTTTAGCCAGGCGCTAGGCCCCCAACACGGGTTTAGGCTTTTTCATGGCTAGAAAATTCAGCCATCATTTCATCTGCTTTATTAACCATGTCGATGGAGCCAACAAAATACGGCGTGCGCTGGTGCAATTCAGTAGGCTTAATTTCCATAATACGACGGAAGCCATCGGTAGCTTTACCACCGGCTTGCTCAGCCATAAAGGCTAATGGGTTGCATTCATACAATAAGCGCAACTTGCCATTTGGCGAATTGGTGCCAGACGGATAAATATAAATGCCGCCTTTAAGCATATTGCGATGAAAGTCAGATACTAAAGAGCCAATATAACGTGAGCTATAAGGACGCTTGCTCGACTCATCTTTTTCTTGACAGAATTTCAGGTATTTTTTCACGCCTTCAGGGAAGCGAATATAGTTACCTTCGTTAATAGAATAAATATAGCCTTGCTCCGGAATACGGATATTCTCATGAGACAAGCAAAATGAGCCCAGAGTCGGGTCATAAGTAAAGCCGTGAACGCCGTTACCTGTGGTATACACCAACATGGTGGAAGAGCCGTACACCACATAACCGGCGGCTACTTGGTTAACACCCGGTTGTAAGAAGTCATCCATAGTCACTGGTTGACCAGGCTCACTAACGCGACGATAGATAGAGAAAATGGTGCCCACAGATACGTTAACATCGATATTAGAAGAGCCATCCAGCGGGTCCATCAGCACAATGTATTTCGCATTGCTTTGGCGCTCATCATCAAAAGCGACGTAGTGATCTTCTTCTTCAGAAGCAATACCACACACTTCACCACGGGCTTCTAGCGCATTTTTAAACATGTCGTTGGCAAACACATCCAGCTTTTGCTGTACTTCACCCTGTACGTTTTCGCTGCCATTGCTACCGCCGATAATATCGGTCACTAAACCGGCGCGATTAATTTCGCGGTTTACAATTTTGGCGGCGCGACGAATAGAAGACAATAAAGACGATAATTCGCCGGTAGCGCTGGGGTAGTCAGCTTGATTCTTAATGATGTATTCACCCAGGGTAATCATAATATTCCTCAAAAATGTTTGATGTGGCGTTTAATCGCCATAACCTCGGGGCACAACGCCCCTTTATTACTTATTAATAAAATGAAAATACGCGCCACTTGCTATAAGTTACGCCTATTGGTAGTGCGAAATTAGCGGGCGTGACCCACTAACAATTGACGCACGGCGTCTAAATCGGCAGGGGTATCTACGCCAGGCTGAGGGCGAGTACAGGCATCACTGATAGCAATGGACTCGCTGTGCCACAATACGCGCAGCTGTTCGAGTTTTTCTAGCTGCTCTAACGGGCTAACAGGTAACGCCAAATAACGACGAATAAAGCCGGCACGATACGCATAAATACCAATATGACGTCGACACTGGCTTAAGTCAGGCGGCTCATTGGCATCACGCTCAAAAGGTATTGGCGCACGGCTAAAATATAAAGCATGGCCGCTGGCACTTTGCACCACTTTCACCACATTAATGTCATTCAACTCATTAACGCTCTCAATCGGCGTGCACAAAGTGGCCATGGGTGCGGTGCTGTTCGCTAATAAGTGCGCCACTTGATCAACTAGCTGAGGTGGCAGCAATGGTTCATCGCCTTGTACATTGACCACGATATCGTCGTCATCTAAGGCCAACTGCTCTACCACTTCGGCCAAGCGCTCGGTACCGGAGTCATGATGCGCACTTGTAATACAAACTTCCACTGCACAAGGTCGCAATGCGTCACGAATGCGCGCATCGTCGGTAGCTACCACCACTCTCATGGCTTGGCTTTTTTGTGCCTGCTCTACGACCCACTGGATCATCGGCTTACCATGAATATCGGCGAGCGGCTTGCCCGGTAAACGTGTAGAGCTAAAACGCGCCGGTATCACTACCACAAAACTCATGCTGGTAATTCATCCAAACTTAATTTGCGCGCTTTATTTTCTAATAATACCGGAATGTCTTCGGTAATCGGATAAGCCAAGCGGTCAAAGCGACAGACTAGCTCGTTATGATTACGATCTAGCTGCAATTTACCTTTGCACAGCGGGCAGGCAATAATTTCTACCAGTTTTGCATCAATCGCCACGATGTAACTCCTTAAGTCGGCTTAAAAGCAGTGCTTCAAATGTCTGTGGCAGGTGGGCATCCACAGGGACATACCAAGTATTCTTTGCCTCAGGCGGCCACTTTACGGCATCTTTTTCGGTTACTAACAAAGGTAAGGTGGCCAGTGACTGTAACAAATGAGGCGCAACCGGCTCATGATCGCTTAAAGCAATGCATTTTGCGAGTTTAAATCCCAATTGCTGTAACATGCTAAAAAAACGCGGCGGATGGCCGATGCCGGCTAGGGCATGGACTGTCTGAGGCGGATGAGGGGCAAACCCAGCGGTACGACCCACGGCAATCAAGTCCCCCGGCGCTAAAGTCATTAAATATTCTTGGTCATGCGCCGGCCCGCCATTATTAATAATGGCGTCAACTTGTTTCAGGCGCCAAGGACGCTCACGCAGCGGCCCCATGGGCAGTAAGTAGCCATTACCAAAGCGGCGCTCGCCATCGACCACCACCAGCTCAATATCTCGCGCTAAGGCATAATGCTGTAAGCCATCATCACTAATAATAATATCTGCGCCTAAGCGGGCTAATAACGCGGCGGCCTCACCTCGCTTTGGCCCCACCACTAACGGGCAGCCAGTACGCTTAGCAATGAGCACCGGCTCATCCCCAGCCACACTAGGACAAGTGGTAGCCTCCACTTTAAGCGGATAATGCGCGCTCTTACCGCCATAGCCGCGACTGATCACCCCCGGCTGATAGCCTTGAGCGCGCAACCACTGCACCAGCCACACCACCACTGGCGTTTTACCGTTGCCACCTACACTTAAATTCCCCACCACAATCACCGGCACCGGCGCTCGATAGCTCGACTTAATACCTAGTCGATATAGCATGCGCCGCAGTGCAGATAAGAGCCAAAACAGCGCACTAAAGGGCGCTAACAACCACAGCCACCAGGCGCCTTTATACCAAGCGGTCATTATTGCTCGCCATATTGAATGCTTCTTAACTGGGCATAGACGCCTTGTTTGGCCATTAACTCTAGATGAGAGCCTCGCTCTACAACTTGCCCCTCATCTATCACTAAGATTTCATCGGCGTTTTCGATGGTAGATAAACGGTGAGCGATCACGAGTGCCGTGCGATCTTTACGTAAGGCCTCTAGCGCGCCTTGAATATGGCGCTCTGACTCGGTATCGAGCGCCGAAGTGGCTTCATCTAGAATTAATAACGGAGAGTTGCGCAGTAGCGCACGGGCAATGGCAATCCGTTGGCGCTGACCACCGGATAAGCTGGCGCCATTTTCACCAATAATAGTGTCATATCCTTGAGGGAGCTTAGTAATAAACTCATCAGCATAGGCCACCTTTGCCGCTGCTATAACTTGCTCGCGACTGTATTCGCCTTGCGCAGCATAGGCGATATTATTGGCGATAGTGTCGTTAAACAGGTGCACTTGCTGAGAAACCAAAGCAAATTGGCGGCGTAAATCACTGAGTTTATAGTCACGTATATCTACGCCATCAAGGCGAATTTCACCTTGGTCTATATCATAAAAACGCGTTAATAAACTGGCGATGGTACTTTTCCCTGAACCAGAGCGCCCCACTAAGGCAATGGTTTTACCCGGGGTGAGCGTAAAACTAACATTTTTTAGCGCCTGCGTTTCTTTGTTAGGATAGCCAAAGCTGACGTTATCAAACTCCAAATTACCGCTTGCACGAGTTAGGCTGCGCGTACCCGTGTCTACTTCTCCCTCAGAGTCTAACAAGCCAAATAAACTTTGGCTGGCGGCAATACCGCGCTGATACGCCGAGTTCACTTGGGTAAGACTTTTTAAAGGGCGCATTAGCATTAACATCGCACCCAATACCGCAATAAAAGTGCCGGGTGTGATTTTGTCTTGCATGCCATCGACGTTGGCCATAAAAATCAACGCCGCTAACGCCGTAGATGCAATGAGCTGTACCAGTGACGTTCCTGTGGCATCGGTGGCCACCATTTTCATATTTTGCTGGCGCACCGCATTACTCACCCCATGAAAGCGGTCTGCTTCAACTTTTTGGCCATTAAACATTAATACTTCTTTATGGCCTTTTAGCATTTGTTCGGTATTGCTGGTGATATTACCCATGGCATCTTGCATGCCACGACTTAAGCGGCGAAAGCGGCGACTGATCACAGCGATCATCACTCCCACAATGGGCCCTACAATAAAAAATACCAAGGATAGCTGCCAAGAATAATAAAACATCATGGCCAGCAAACCGATAACGGTCGCCCCTTCGCGTACAATAGTCACTAACGTTGAGCTGGCTGCAGCAGAGACTTGCGAGGCATCGTAGGTGACTTTTGATAATAAATTGCCACTGTTGTGGCGATCAAAAAACGCCACTGGCATCGTCATTAACTTACTAAACACCTGCTTTTGTAAAGACAGCACCACATGGTTACCTACCCATGCCATGCAAAAGCTAGACATAAAAGAAAACACACCTTGCAGGAAAAACATGCCTAGAATAAAAAAGGGCATCATCTTTAAAAAAGCGGGGTCTTGGCCGGTTAAGCCATCATCTATCAGCGGTTTTACCGCAGAAATAAAGCCGGTATTCACCGCCGCATAGCCCACCATGCCGATCACGGCCATCAGCAAACCTAGCTTGCGCTCCTTCACATAGCCCAATAATCGCTTAAGGACCGGCCAGGAAGAAGTGTGTGCACCTTGGGTCATAACGTCTCTACCTTGAAAAACAAGGCGCTATTCTAACGGTTTAGTGTGCTGCAACCAAGCATTGAGCTGATGATACCAAACTGCCGAGCGGCGATGCGTCATTAAATGCCACTGCTCATCTTGGCTAATGAAGTGCACCATGCCTAGCTCACCGGTTACTAATTGCTCAATATTTTGCTGAGCATAACGCTCTTTCACTGCAGCGCCAGGAAAGCCCCAGCGATTATTAAAACCTGCGGTATGGACGCCCCATCTTGGCGACACCGCTTGAATAAACGCTGAAGTTGAGGAGCTATTACTGCCATGATGGGGGCTGATTAACAGTTGAGATGAAAGCAAGGGTTGGGTTGCTAATAGCGCGTATTCGGCCCGAGCTTCAATATCGCCGGTGAGCAACACCGATAATTGGCCATCACTAATACGCATCACACAAGAGTCATTATTACTGTGTCCCGTCAATTGCACTGGCCACAGTATCGTTAATGACAACCTACCCCATTGCATGTGTTGCCCGGCTCGGCACTTTTGTCCCAAGTGCCACTCGCCCAAACGATGCTTAATAGGCAAGACTTTTGCTAAGTAATCGCGATTACCACTATGGTCTTGGTCATTATGACTGATCACCATATATTCCAGCTCACTCACGCCAAGGCGGCGCAGTAGCGGCAAAATAACAGCATCAGCCATATTAAAACCTGAGCTAAATCGATTACCTGTATCATATAGCAGCGCTTGCTTACCTTGGGTGACTAGCACCGATAACCCTTGCCCCACATCCAGCACTCGCACTTGCCAATGAGGCGCTGGCCATTGCGCTAATAAAGCCACCGTTATCCCTAAGATACTGATACTGCGCGCTCGTGGCAGCAGCAAAAATGGCAATAATAAGAGCGCGAGTATCAGCCCTAGTTGCGCCTCGGTTAGCCATAACCACGGCGATGCTAAAGTATGAAGCGCCTGCAGTAAGCTCATTAGGTGGTGAAGTAAAAAATCTACTAGCCAAAACAAAGCATGACTTAATAAGGGGGCAGGCGCTAATAAAAGCGCCGCCATTAGCAATAAAGGCATTAATAGCACACTAAAAAGAGGAATTAATAACCAATTTACGGGTAAAGATAACCAGCTTAATCCGCCAAATATTAACATCACTAAAGGCAGCAATAATAAGCTCAGCCCCAGTTGTAAACGCCATAAACTGCGTGTTTTTTGCCATGCGGCTAAGGCTAATATGGCCGACACCGCTACCACCGATAACCAAAAGCCTTGATTAAGTACTAACCAAGGTTGAACACTTAACAACAGCGTGCAAGTGGCTAATAAAATGCGCCACCCACTCCAAAATCGCCCCCATAGCCAAATACCTAGCCATAGTACCAACATTAATAATGCCCGCTGTGTAGGCACAGAAAAACCGGCCAGCCAAGCATAAATAAGCGCCAATGCCACTGCGAGTAAGCCGGCTAACCAACGCCGCCCTGTTAAGCGCCCGACTAATAAGCCCAGTGCCGCGACCAAGCCAATATGTAAGCCAGAAATAGCAAATAAATGACTAATCCCTAAGCCCCGTAACAGCTCCCAATCACCCCTCGTTAGCCCACTTCTATCTCCTACTGTTAGTGCCAAAATCCAAGGCTGGGCGGCTAAATGTTGCGTATGCTCTCGTAATGCCTTTACGGCCCTCGCCCGCACGCCTTCATTGGGGGCAGGCGCAGAAGCACTTAATACCCCGCTAATGCTCGCTTGGGCAGTTACCCCTTGGCCCAATAGCCAGCGACTCGAAGCGAAGGTGCCAGGATTATGAAGACCATGAGGCAGGCGTAAACGCGCCACACTTTGGATAACTTGGCCATTTTTGGGCGAGGGTTGCTGACTTTGCCAGTTAAGTAACACTTTGGGTTTAGGGGAAAGAGCTTGACCATTCAGGTGGCTGAGCCTGACAATTAGCTGACTATGATGAGGGCGAGTCGAATGCAGCGCATCGACTTGTGCGACAATAATTTGGCTACGAGTAAATAAAGTGGGATATTGCAGCCAAGAGAGTTGCCAATGGCTAAAGCAGATTGCCCACATTAGCCCTAATAAAAAACAGGCTAGCGCCCTGCGCCGCCCACTCACTACAATTAAGCAAGCGAGCCATAGCCAAGTGTCTGGGCTTGGCAGCCAAGGCCATACCATCAGACTTGATATGCCTAAGCAAAATGCAAAAAGTCGCTTATCCATCCGATAAGTATTGCGGACTTAATTAAAATGCCAAAAAAGTTTCTAAAACGCCTGATGCCCGATCCAGGCACCCTTAAAAATAATAAGTATTTAAAGTTATTAGGGAGTCGTTTACACGACAATAACCTATGGAATTTAAATCGCCAGTCTGCCGCCGGGGCATTTGCGGTGGGTTTATTCTGTGCTTGGCTGCCAATTCCGTTTCAAATGTTAGTCGCTGCGCTATTTGCGATGTTTTTTCGCGTTAACTTGCCGCTGTCTGCCGCCCTAGTGTGGCTGACTAACCCGCTGACTATGGGACCGCTATTTTATTTTGCTTATCGCTTAGGCTCTTTCTTGCTTAATCGTCCTCATCACTACAAACACTTTGAATTAAGCCTATCTTGGCTGAGTAGCGCCATGAGCTCAGCTGCACCGCCGTTTTTATTAGGCTGTATTGTAATGGCCACTGTCAGTGCTGCCACTGGCTATATGGTGATCCATGGTTTATGGCGCTGGACTGTGGCTAAACGCTGGAAACAAAGAAGGCAAAACCGTCTGTGAAGTCGAACTGGCGCAACTGGCTGCGCCAAAAAATGCCCAGCCAAGCTGCCCTGCAACGGCATAAATTCTTAAAAATTTTTGGTACGCGCTTACTTAATGCTGATTATTGGCATTCTAACCGCCACTCTTGTGCTGTTGCGATAGCCGCCGGCTTGTTTGCGGCTTGGTTTCCCTTGCCTATGCATTCTTTTATCGCCATTGGGATTGCCTTACTCTTACGCGGCTACTTGCCCTTAGCTATCACCATGGTGTGGGTGAGTAATCCACTGACCCTAGCGCCTATGATGTACGGCGCCTACCATGTGGGTGCTCGCTTGCTTAACTTGCCCACTCAAGAGCTTAAGCACTTATTCGATCATGACTTTTATAGCCTCGCCTCACCTTTGCTGGTCGGGGCTTTCACCCTCGCCTTACTGTCTGCATTATTAGGTTGGCTACTGACTCACCTTTATTGGCGCTGTAAAATTAGCCGCGCTTGGCAAGCCAGAAAACAGCGCTAGGCGAAGCAAAGGCGAACACAACGCCATAAAAAAAGCCCGACTAACTAAGCGGGCTTTGGGTATCATGAGCTAACGCTGAGCAGTTAAGCCTCGCCTAGCAATTGCCTAGGGAGTAGCTTTCCAGCACGCCAAGCAGGATAGAGAGTAGCAATAAAAATAAGCGCCAGTGCTGAGCCAGTCACTAGCCATAAATCGGCCCAATGAAACTCAGTCGGAATAAAGTCGATAAAATAAATATCTGGATTTAAAAAGCGATGGCCCGTCAAGCGCTCAATGGCGCCTACTATTTCTGATAATCGAGTGGCCAGCAATACGCCAAGTAAAGCGCCTAAAAGCACCCCTGTCACGCCATTAAGTAAGCCTTGCACAATAAAAGCTCCGCGGATCTGCCACGGGCCAGCACCCATGGTTTTTAAAATAGCAATGTCACCTTTTTTCTCATTGACCGCCATCACTAAGGTGGACACAATATTAAAGCTAGCCACGGCCATCACTAATAACAGCACCACTATCATTAAGGTGCGCACCAGCTGAATATCGTGATACACATTGCCTTGGCTTTCCATCCAGCTGCTCACATAAAAACCAACGGGTAAGCCCATCGCGGCATACATAGTAATTTTATCGGCAGCAAGCACGTCATCAACGCGCACATGAAAGCCACTGACGGTGTCTGCTAATCCTAATAACTGCTGGGCATCTGCTAAGTGGGTATAGCCCAGTACGCTATCTAGCTGGCCCCCTAGATTTAAGATGGCCTGTAGCGTAAAGGTGTAGCGCTTAGGGGACGCAAAACCATCACCCCCTACTGCGGGCAATAATAACGACACCTTATCACCGACTTTTAAGCCCAGTTTCTCGGCAATGGTTTTACCTAATATTAAGTCGCGCGCGCCGGGGGTGAGCACCTTTAAGCTTGCGCCCCCTAAATAGGGTGCTAAGTGAGATACTTTTGCTTCTAAATTAGGATCTACGCCCTGAATGCGCACCGCCTTTAAATTAGCACCGCGACTTAATAAGCCCTCTAAGGACACAAAGGGCGCCACGGCCACCACGCCAGGCTCTGCTTCTAATTTGCTTACAATACTTGCCCAGTCACTGACAGGCTGCTTAGCCGCTGTTAATTGGCCATGAGGGATCACAGATAAAATACGATTGTCTAACTCTCGTTCAAAGCCATTCATTGCCGATAAGCCTAAAATTAAAGCACTCACGCCAATGGCAATGCCTAAAATAGAGGCCACCGAAATAAAGGAGATAAAACGATTGCGCCGTTTAGCGCGGCTAAAGCGCCATCCCCAAAATACACTTAAGGGACGAAACATTACGCTTGCTCCTTAGTTGAAATCAGTTTGGCTACTACGAATTGATCTTTTGGCTTTATTTCGCCCTCTTCTAACCAGCGTCCTTCAAAAAGCTGGCCAGGTACTAAGCGGCCATCAACTAACTGACATTGTCGATCAAGGCGTGCCGCCAAATTTAAATCATGAGTAACCACCACTAAACCTGTGCCTAGTTCACTTTGTAGCTCGGCTAATAAAGTAAACACTTGCGCGGCACTGTGTGCATCTAAGTTGCCGGTGGGCTCATCGGCTAAAACTAAGCGCGGTTTATTTACTAAGGCTCGCGCGATAGCAACCCGTTGGCGCTCCCCGCCGGAAAGGGCAGCGGGTCTATGACTTAACCGATGACCTAAGCCCACCCGTTTCAACAAGACTTGGGCTTCGTGCTGGGCCTCTTCTACTGAGCGCCCAGCAATTAATAAAGGCATAGCCGCATTTTCCAAGGCACTAAATTCACCGAGTAAGTGATGGAACTGATAAATAAAGCCTAAATGTTGATTACGAAACTTTGCTTGGGCGCGTGCGCGCATTTGATGCAAGTCTTGATTTTCAATTAGCACCCGCCCACTAGTAGGCGCATCTAAGCTACCTAATAAATGCAGCAAGGTGCTTTTACCTGAGCCTGAGCTGCCTACCACGGCTAAACTTTCGCCTTGTGCTAATTGCAAACTCACGCCATCTAAAATAGTAATGGGCTCGGCCCCATCTAAGTGAGTTTTAGTTAGCTTTTCAACGACCAAAAGAGGGTTATTCATAACGCAATGCCTCGGCAGGATGAACGCGCGATGCCCGCCACGCCGGATATAGGCTGGCCAGCACGCAAAGAAGTAAAGTAGCAATCAATACCAAAGTTAACTGGAGAGGCAATAACAGCACCGGTAAGCTGCTCCCGCCAGCGGCACCATAGAAGTTAAGACCCAGCACATTAAGGATGGCGTCTAAATTTAGGCACGTCACTAAACCCAAAGCAAACCCTAAGATGCTGCCTAGCACGCCACTAAAGCCGCCTTGGATCATAAACACCGCCATAATACGCACCCGGCTCAAGCCAAGAGTTTGTAACATGGCAATTTCAGCTTCTTTATCCGTCACCACCATCACCATGGCTGATAAAATATTAAAGGCGGCCACCAACACAATGAGTGCTAGCATTAAACTCATTAGCCGTTTTTCCATGGCCACGGCTTGAAACAACTCACCTCGGCTATGCTGCCAGGTCTCATAGATTAAGTCCTCGGGCAAAGCGGGCAGCGCCGAGATAGCAAAAGGGTCATCTAACCACAAGCGAAGCCCCGTTGCCTGATTAGGCGCATAGCGTAATAAGCGCTTAGCATCTTCTAAACGACTAATAATAAGTTGGTTGTCGATATCGGTACCGGTACTAAAGGTGCCTACTACAGTAAATAAGCGCTGGCTGGGCACGCGACCAAGGGGCGTAAAGCGACTGCCCTCGGTCACGGTAACTCGCACTTGGTCACCTACTTCAAGCCCTAAGTTTTGCGCAACAGCGGCCCCCATTACTAGGCCATAAGGTAAATACTCAAAATATTCCCGAGTGCGGGAGTCAAGCCGTTGTAAAATACGGTCTTGCTGATTAGAGGGGTCTATGCCATATAACTCCACGCCCGTTAAATGACGCGGACCTTGCACCATGGCCTCGGCGCGAATAAAGGGGGCATTGGCTACCACCATTTTATGATCAGCAAATAAGCTCTGATATTGTTCAGGCTCAGCCAGCTTTCCATTAGCCTGCGTAACGATGGCGTGAGGAATAACACTTAATAAGCGGTCTTTAAGCTGTTGCTCAAAACCGTTCATGACTGAAGACACCACTATCAGTGCCGCCACACCTAATAGAATACCGATAGTTGAAAAGCCAGATACAAAAGAGGCAAAGCTGCGCTGGCCCCGAGCACCTGCATAGCGTAAGCCTAACATTAACGTCAGGGGTTGAAACATGGTCTACTCATCCGTTTGGTAAAGAGTTTTACTTAAGCCCGCAAGTTGCGGAATAATAAAGGTATGTGAATGGCGCAACAAGAGCAGCGAACAATGGCAGAACCTTATTTCAGCATTGAGTATCGTGCACAAGTTAATTTATGTCCCTTGGCTGAAGGGGAATCTGTGCCCGACGCCGAGCGCTTAGAAAACGAAATTCCCGCTCCCTTTAAGCTTATCAGTGAAGTCACTCGCATCGATACCCATAACGCGCGCTTGTTGCGTAACCTCGATGAGCATGCCAGCGACTTAGTAGAGATCATTAATTTACAATCACGTAAGATTGATTTAGTACTGAGTTATGTTTTAGCTCATGAAGATGAAGCTCACGAGCGTCATCATACCTTAACGCTGGGTGGAGGCGGTTTTACTTTTATGTCGCCTACGCCTTGGGTTGACGGAGCATTATTACGCTTTAAGCTATTTTTACCCGAGTTATCGGTAGCAATATATGGCTATGGCCAAATAGCAGCTCAAAGCGAGCCTTATCATTATCGCTGTGATTTTAGTGCGTTGCGCGAACAAGACCGCGACGCTTTAATTCGCGCCAGTTTGCAACTGCAAGCTAAACAATTAAAAGCCCGCGCCGAACGCCGCGCCCAACGAGACGACTCTATTTCCTCATGATCCAGATAGCCAGCCCTACCCCCAGACCCAAAGCCAGCCTTGGCCAACTGCTTGGCAGCAGCTTAAGTCTCGCCATCGCGCAACAGGTGATCCGCGAGCAGCAATGGGTGCTGTTGGTGGTGCCGGATACGCCTACAGCACTGCGCTTAGAACTAGAAGTACGCCATCTACTCAAGACACACAGCAGTGCTAGTGATCCCTTGCCGGTGCAGTTATTTCCGGATTGGGAAACGCTGCCCTATGATCAGTTTTCACCGCACCAAGATATTATTTCTCAGCGCTTAGAAACACTCTATGGCATACCCGCCCTAAAGCGCGGCGTATTAATTGTGCCCATAACTACTTTAATGCTGCGCACTCCCCCAAGAGCCTGGCTAGAGCAAAATAGCTTACTATTAAAAACTGGCGATAAACTCGATATGCACAGTTTGCGCTCCCGCCTAGAGCGCGCAGGCTATCGCGCCGTAGAGCAAGTGTTAACTCACGGCGAATATGCAGCGCGCGGAGCCCTACTCGACTTATATCCCATGGGCTCGGCACAGCCATTTCGTATTGATTTTTTTGATGATGAAATTGATACCCTGCGCCCGTTTGATCCCGACAGCCAACGCTCACGAGAAACGGTGGAGGCAGTGCGTCTCTTGCCCGCCCGAGAGTTTCCAACCGATGCCAACGCCATCGAGCGCTTTAGAGGCCAGTACCGTGAGCGGTTTACGCTGCGTAATGAACCTGAGTCTTTGTATCACAGAGTTAGCCAAAGCCAATTTCCGGCGGGCATAGAGCACTATTTTCCGCTATTTTTTGAACATACCGAAACGCTGTTTAATTCGCTGCCCGAGTCGCTCTTAGTGCTTACGGTCGATGACTTAAGTGCCCCCGCTGAAACTTTTTGGCAAGACGTACAAGCGCGTTATGAAGACAGACGCTACGACACTATGCGTCCTATCTTGCCGCCTGCAGAGCTTTATCTGAGCCCCAACGAAGTATTAGCGCAATTAAATCACTATCCGCAACTGCAACTAAGTCACACTCCGGTACTTGAAAAAGGCGATCGCCTTAATGCGCCTATCAGCCCGCTGCCAGAGCTAGAGATTGAACACCAAAAAACTCAGCCTCTAAGTCGCTTACTGGCTTTTTGCCAAGAATTTACAGGCCGAGTGCTATTTTCAGTTGAAACAGCCGGTCGTCGCGAAGCCTTAATTGAGTTGTTCGCTGGCTCCGCCATTAAGCCTTGGCCTTATAACAGTCTGGATGAGTTTAGTGCTGGCAAAGACCCCTTTGGTTTATTAGTAGGCCCGCTGTCTCAAGGCTTTATTTTACAGGCCAAGGCCGCTAAAAATAGCGTGGCGCTGATTTGTGAAGGCGACTTACTCGGCGGGCGGGTTATTTCTCGTCGGCGCCGTGAAAAGTCTAAAAGCATTAACCCCGACACCTTAATTCGTAATTTAGCCGAACTCTCGATTGGCCAGCCGGTAGTGCACCTAGACCATGGCGTGGGCCGCTATACCGGTTTACAAACCTTAGAAGCCGGCGGTCTCACCTCAGAATACTTAACGCTGGAATATGCGGCGGGCGATAAACTGTATGTGCCGGTTACCGCACTGCATTTGGTGGGGCGCTACAGTGGCGCCGACGATCCTAGCTTAAATAAATTAGGTAACGAGACTTGGGCAAAAGCCAAAGCCAAAGCGGCAGAAAAAGTCCGCGATGTAGCGGTTGAGCTATTAGATGTTTATGCCAGACGTGCCGCTCAGCCGGGCCAAGCCATGGCTCATGATAAAGCTGCGTATCGCCAGTTTGCCGACTCTTTCCCTTTTGAAGAAACTGACGATCAACTGAGGGCGATTAACGCCGTACTCACCGACATGACGCAGCCTAAAGCCATGGATCGCTTAGTCTGTGGCGATGTCGGCTTTGGTAAAACTGAAGTGGCGATGCGCGCCGCTTTCGTGGCCGTACACCATGGTAAACAAGTGGCGGTATTAGTCCCCACCACTTTATTAGCACAGCAACACTTTGATAACTTTAGAGACCGATTTGCTAACTGGCCGGTGCGCATTGAGATGATCAGTCGCTTTAAAACCGGTAAAGAGCAAGATAAAGTGTTGGCAGCGATGGAAGATGGCAGCCTAGATATAGTGATTGGCACCCATAAGCTATTAAGCAAAAATATTCGCTTTAAAGACTTAGGCTTGTTAATTGTTGATGAAGAGCATCGCTTTGGCGTGCGTCAAAAAGATCAAATTAAAGCGCTGCGCGCCGATGTGGATATTTTAACTCTCACCGCCACGCCAATCCCACGCACCCTTAATATGGCCATGGGCGGCATGCGCGACTTATCCATTATTGCGACGCCCCCCGCTAAGCGCTTGGCCGTAAAAACCTTTGTTAAAGAATCAGATCCCGCCACCATTCGTGAAGCAATTTTACGCGAGCTAAAGCGTGGCGGCCAAGTGTATTACTTACATAACGATGTACAAACCATAGAGCATACTGCAGAGCACTTAGCCACCTTAGTGCCCGAAGCGCGCATAGCCGTGGCACACGGGCAAATGCGTGAGCGCGAATTAGAGCGCGTAATGACCGATTTTTATCATCAGCGTTATAACGTCTTACTCTGCTCCACTATTATTGAAACCGGTATTGATGTACCCACGGCTAACACCATCATTATGGACAGAGCCGATAAACTCGGTTTAGCACAATTACATCAGTTACGTGGCCGTGTGGGGCGCTCTCACCATCAGGCCTATGCTTATTTGCTCACGCCTCATCCTAAGCGCATGACTAGCGATGCTAAAAAACGTCTGGAAGCCATCTCTGCATTAGAAGATTTAGGCGCAGGCTTTGCACTGGCAACCCATGACTTAGAAATTCGAGGCGCCGGCGAGTTACTCGGGGCCGAGCAAAGTGGCCAGATCACAACTATTGGCTTTAGTTTATATATGGAAATGCTCGAGCAGGCGGTAAAAGCGCTGCAATCTGGCAAAGAGCCCAATCTTGATCAGTTATTGCGCAGCCAAACTGACGTTGAGCTGCGAATTGCGGCGCTATTACCTGAGGATTATATTCCTGATGTGAATATGCGTTTATCTATGTATAAGCGTATTGCTACCGCCGAAGACGACGCTCAACTTCGCGAGTTACAAGTCGAGCTTATTGACCGTTTTGGCTTATTACCTGAGCCCAGTAAAAACTTAATGGCGCTAGCCAGCCTTAAATTAAGAGCCAATCCGCTAGGTATTGAGAAAATTGATGCCAGTGCTAAGGGCGGCAATATCACCTTTAGCCAAGATGCGCCTATCGACCCTATGTTCTTAGTGGGGCTCTTGCAAAGCCAACCGCGAGTCTACAAAATGGACGGGCCTACCAAGCTTAGCTTTGCGATCCCAAGTCATGATGCGCCGACGCGCTTAGCACTAATTAATGACTTATTAACCGAGCTAAGTAAGCATCAAACCGCGTAAAAAATGCGCTGTACGCTCGACGCCGTACGAAAAACCTAAACGCCGTCTGTTTATATTTTGGCTTTTACCTTGCACGGATAGCTTACGGCGTAACGCGTACCGCCGTGTTTTAGCTCCCAAAGACGGAATAAATTTATCGCCCGCCGCCCGCCATTGTGGGGCGGCAGCGTTTTACTTTGATCATTTTCTAGAGAGTCAATGAACACACACCCTTGTTATGCCGTCATGCAACGCCCGCTTACTGTCGGTATTTTAGGAGGCGGCGTTGCGGGGGCCACAGTGGCACTGCGCTTAGCCGACTTAAGGATCAACACCCTGCTAATTGAAGCAAGTAACGGCTTGCTCAATGGTCCCCCTGTATGCCATTTACATGCTGGCGGCAATTTATACCGAGAAATTAGTGACCAGCAATGTTTAACGCTGTTGCGCCAATCCATTGCTTCTGTGCGCGCCTATCCTCATAGCATTAATCACAGGCCCACCGTCATTGCCACTCCAGTCGCTGACCAAGGGGATGTCAACACGCTCTTGGCGCGCCTTAAGCAAGTGTCTCAAGAATATGCCCGTTTAGTAGCCCAAGATCCCGCCAATAAAGTGCTGGGCGAGCCAGAGGATTACTATCGCCTGTTTAGTCGTGAACAATTTATGGCCCTTGCTCAGCGCCCGCTGCCAAAGGTGGCACACAGCCATGAAGATTGGCTGATCCCCTTGGCGCATCACATTGATGTTAATAGCTTAAAGTTCCCGCTGATCTTGGTACAAGAATACGGCTGGAGCTTATTTCGCATGGCTGCTACCGCCACGCTTGCCTTACAAAACAGTCCCCATTGCCAGTTATTACTCAATACCCGCGCCACACACGTCACCCCATTAAACGAGGGCTGGCAGATTACTAGCCACAGCCCAACTGGCAGCCAGACTCATCAGGTGGATTTTTTAGTTAATGCCTGTGGTTTTCGCACCGGTCTAGTGGATGATATGGCCGGATTTACCCGCCAGCGCTTAGTAGAATATAAAGCCGCGTATGTGACTCATTGGCCCAGTGCCGGCGACTGGCCGGAAGTGATTTTTCACGGGCCCAGAGGTACACCAAAAGGCATGGCCCAATTAACGCCCTACCCCAATGACGTATTTCAATTACACGGCATGACTGAGCACATCACCTTATTTAAAGACGGGCTTGTTAAAAGTGATGCCAGCAGTGCCCAGCCCCAGCTTCCCCGCGTGTACCAAGAACAAATTGATCATGGCTGGCAACAGGTCGATATTGAAGCGCGCACTCAAGGCGCTATTGAGCATATAGCGCGTTTAATTCCACGTTTTGCCAGTGCTAAAGTGGCGGGTAAGCCTTTATTTGGCGCACAGCAAATTCCCGGCACAGATCCTTCGTTGCGCGCGGCGGATGTGTCTTTTGAAGGAGCACATTATGCCCGAGTGGAAATTGTCAAAGCGTCTTCTGCACTCACCGCCGCCGATCGCATCGTCACTCAATTAATTGAGCAAAGTGGGATAATACTGCCCCAGCTTGATAACACGAATGGCTCTCTACCAGCTACCTTGGCAATCACGCAGCGCTATAGCGCCTCTGAGGTAGAAGCATTGGCACTTAGCTTGGCCAGCACGCGCGGTTATCCGAGCGCTTTGGCATTAATTAGAGACACTTTGGCTAAATAGCGCTTAGGTGCGCCAACTTCTGCCTGAGTAAATAAGCGACTTTTAGCAGGCCACGTCAGTGGCATCTATACTGAAGTAGTTTGAGTCGGGCGAGGACTCAATTAATCAGTAAGCCACCTGTGCGCCACTTAAAAAGGAGAGTGCCATGAAGAAGACCTTGTTAATACTGGGTGCAGCCTCAGCATTAATACTGGCCGGCTGTGATGAAAGTAAAAAGCCTTATGAGCCAGAATTAGACACTGAATATAATACCGAAATGAAGTCCCCCACTAACCAAGACGAAATGGGCGATTATACGGTTGCCGAAAATCCCACTTTTCCTATTGGCACCACCGTTATTATTAAAAGTGAACACAATAAGGGCATGAAAGATGCCAAGGCGACTATAGTGGGTGCTTATGAAACGGTCGCCTATTCTGTTACTTATAAGCCCAGCAATGGCGAGCCAGAAATCAGTGACAGCAAATGGATTGTCGATGAGGAAATTGTGGATGAAAACGATGTTGCCTTTGAAGTGGGCGATAAAGTCACCACCACAGCTAATCGTCAACCTGGGATGCAAGGCACTGAAGTAACGATAGAAACGGTGAGGCCCACTACCGTATATATGGTTGATTATGTAGATAGCACGAACGATAAAAAAGTCAGTAACTATAAATGGCTAATTGAAGATGAATTAATTAAAGAAAAATAAGTATAGCTATCTAAAAAGCACGCAAGGTCGTGCTTTTTTAATGCTTACTCACTAAATATCATTTAACCTTCGCCAGCACGAGGTAACAATGAAAAAATTATTGCTTACTTTTAGCATCAGTACGGCACTTTTATTAGCCGGTTGTGATAATAACTCCTCTCCACCCGATCCGGCCCCCATCACTAAGTCACAACCCGCATCGACTAACCCACCCGCAAGTGATGTTACTCACCTACATACTGCAAGTAACGGTGACTTACCCAATCCTCTTAAAAAGGCCGACAATCCTAAATATCCAATAGGCAGTACCGCCACCATCACTACTGACCATATGGCCGGCATGGAAGGCGCTAAAGCCACCATAGTCGGCGCCTTCGATACCGTGGCTTATTCGATTAGTTACACCCCCACCACCGACGGCGATAAGGTCAAAGATCATAAGTGGATCATTCACGAAGAAATAGTGGATGCCAAAGATCCAGCTTATAAAAAAGGCGACAAAGTAATGACTTCTGCCGATCATATGAACGGCATGGAAAACGCCGAAGTCACTATCGACTCAGCCGAAAAAACCACTGTCTATATGGTGGATTACCAAGACACCCAAAATGGCGAACAGGTTAAAAACCATAAATGGGTGACCGAAGATGAGTTAGAAAAATAAGCCATTAAGTACCCAGTGACTATGAGCATTTAAAAGGTATGGCTATTTAAAAAGGTATGAGCCGTGTTCATGCCTTTTCCTTTGCTTGGCTTTTAGTCAGCGCAGGCAGCTGAATAGCTTAAGCAAATATTTTATTTGCCCAGCGGGTTAACCCTGCGGTGACACTGCCAAAATGATCGCCAATAACGAGGGGCCTATTGGGAAACTGTTGTTGTAAAAACGCATTTAAGACCGGCGATTTTGCAGTACCGCCGGTCACAAACACCACATCGGGCTCACAGCCTGCTTGAGCAATAGCCTCCGTCATCAGTGCGCTAATGGCGTTGAGTTCGCGGTTACAGGCTTTAGCAAAGCCCTCTCTATCTACAGTTACGCTTAAGTCCGCATCGATATCCGATAAGTCCACCCGCTGCTCTAGGCTATCCGTTAAGCCGATTTTGCTTTGCTCGGCGGCGTTCACCACTCGATAGCTAAGTTTGTTCTTTTGCACCTTTAATAAACGACTAAGCAACTCAGGCTGTTCGGCATCGCGGAGCAGTTGCTCTAAGAAGCGCGCGTTAGCAGCACTGTAAAATTGGGTTTGGTTATGAATATTGTTAATCGACACCGCTTGCCAAAAGCTATTGGCAGGGACGGGCTTAGCGCTTTTTAATACGCTGTCTAAACCAAAGCTTGGCATGATGCCTTTGAGGGCCAAGGCGATATCAAAATCATTACCGCCCACCCGCTCACCGCTATGGCTTAATAAGTGGGCACTTCTATCTGGGCTTGCCGCTTGCTGTGGCCCCATCAACAGCATAGAGCAGTCGCTAGTACCGCCGCCAATATCGACCACTAATACCCGCGTCTCTTGGCTTAAACCCGCTTCATATTCAAAACCAGCGGCCACTGGCTCAAATTGAAACTCCACGTCTTTAAAGCCCACCCGTTTGGCGGCCTTGGTTAAAATATCAATGGCTTGGCGATTACTTTCTGCACCGCGTAAACCTTGAAAGTTGATCGGCCGACCTATGACAGTTTGGCTGACACTACGGCCTAAGCGGGCTTCGGTAAGGGTTTTAATGTTGCTCATCATGGCCGCCACTATGTCTTCAAATAGCTCAGCTTGTTGTGGCAGCAAACCGGTGGCACCTAAGAAAGATTTAGGAGATTTAATGTAATAGCCTTCGTCCGGCTCTTGCAGATAATCATTTAGCGCTTGTTGGCCAAAAGACAGTTCCGTAGGCATGCCATCGAGCACTAATTCGCGCAAGGCACCCTGCCCTTTTTGTAATTGGCGAGCCCGTTGCTGCTGAAAGTGCTGTTGTGCGGTAGGAGTCAGCTGTTTATGCAGCCAGTTCACAATCATATCTCGACTCGGTGCATACAAAGTAGATGCGATGTAACGGCCATGCTCGCCTAAGCTCAATAACTTAGGCGCGCAGTTATGCATCACGCCCACCGCGCAGTTTGAAGTCCCGTAGTCAAATCCGATCATGTTGAAACACCATTTTGAAAACTAAAGAAATTCGTGAGCTTATATCGCTATTAAGTCGTTTAACCACGAGCGAAGACACTACTAATGCAGCGCTACTATAGCGAAAAGAGAGCGTATTAATGAAGGAAAGCAGCTTTTGTGTGGTTTAAAAAATGGCTTACTCTCGTAAAAAATAACACGCACTATTTAGTCGCTACTCACAGCTCAACATAAGTTGGGTATAAAGTCTGCAGGCGAAAAGTGTGAGCAGACGCTATCAATCGGACTCAAGAGCCAGACTAGTCTGCCGATAACTCCCTATTCTCCTTGATTGGAATGCCCTGATGTTTAACCGCCGCCTTAAAAAAGAACACCAAGACCAGCGTGAAGAATTAGCCATTCTCCGCCAGCTCGCCGCCCAATTGGATCGGGGCATGTTGTCGATCAAGTTAAATAGCCAATTCGCTATCACTGATGTTAATCAAGCCTTTGCCGATACGCTCGGTTTGCAACGAGAGCAGCTGCTAGGACGGCCTTTGTCGGAGATAGTGCCCTCATATGTGACGAAACTTCCCTGCTTTCGTAACTTTAATAAAGCCATGGTCGAGTTCACACCGGTTAGCGACGACTATCGCTACTTGCGCGGCGATGGCTCTCTGGCGTGGTTAAATATTGAATGGCTGCCGATACGCGGCACAGACGGCAAACTTATTTGCGTGCAAGGTTATGGCAAAGAAGTAAGTCAAAAAATAGAAAGTGCTAAAGAAAGTGAGTCTTTCATTAATGCACTGATCCGCTCCACCGCTGTTATACAGTTCAATTTAGATGGCACTATCATTACTGCTAACGAGCAATTTTTGCAGGCCATGGGCTATCGCTTAGAACAACTCATTGGTAAGAATCACCGTATCTTTTGCTCCTTAGAAGAAGCCGCTTCGCCTGAATATACGGCTTTTTGGAAAAAGCTAAATAGTGGTGAGTACGTGGCGGATCGTTTTAAACGGATTGACAGTAGCGGCTCTGACGTTTGGCTGGAAGCCACTTATAATCCGGTTTATGACGCCGAGAACAACCTTCATAGAGTCGTCAAGTTCGCTAACCTTGTTACCGAGCAAGTGGCACGAGAAACCCAAGTCCGCGAGGGGGCAGGCGTGGCCTTTGATGTTTCACAACAAACCGATGTCAGCGCCAAAAAAGGAGCTGTGGTCGTGCAACAAACGGCCGAGACTATGCACCAAATTGCTGCACAAATGCAGGCAGCTACCGAAAGTATTGAGGCGCTAGGCCAACAGTCTCTGCAGATCAATACCATAGTGCAAACCATTGGTGGCATTGCAGAGCAAACTAACTTGTTGGCGTTAAACGCCGCGATTGAGGCTGCCAGAGCGGGGGAGCAAGGTCGTGGATTTGCGGTCGTGGCTGACGAGGTGCGAAAGCTTGCCGCTCATACTAGTGCTGCCACGGCAGAGATTGTCAGCGTTGTTGAAAAAAATCAGGCGCTATCAGATGAGGTTATGCGTCACATGCACAGCTCTCGAGAAAAAGCCGAACAAGGCCTAGAGCTAGCAAATCAGTCGGGCAGCGTGATTGTAGAAATACAAGAGGGAGCGAAACAAGTAGTAGACGCAGTAGGTCGCTTTGCTAATGAGCTGCACTAGGGTGCTCGCGAACAGGCTCAAAATAATGTGATCACTTAGCATAGGTGATAACAGTGATGACTCTGTTAATGGGTTAGTTAGCTAATTTATGGGCAAGTTTGCCCATAAATTGTCGCAGCGACTCAACTTATTCACGAAATAAGGCCTAGCTTGGAGTTTTAGCGCGTAAGACAGGAATAATTTCTAATTTGTGGCAGGCTTAAGGTATCTCACTTATTTAACCAGGCGAGTAACCATGGCCCGTCTTACTCAATACCCTGCTCGTCCCGTTCATTTATTACGCCAGCTAGCCAGTTTTATGTGGCGAGTAATACGCCACTTTCTTAGTAATCATGGTGTGTTATTGGCCGGAGGTGTAGGTTATAACGTTTTACTCTCCGCCGTGCCTATGTTGGCGTTACTGACCGTGTTACTCACTAAAGTGGTAGACGAAAGCCAATTACTTGAAGTCATGGCTATACAAACCCAGCACTTTGCGCCCGCACATGCCAGCTTATTACTGGATGCGGTACAGGCTTTTTTAAACTCCCGAGACATCATTGGCATTGTGGGCGTCCCCATTATGTTATTTTTCAGCTCTTTTGCCTTTCGTATGCTTGAAGAGTCGTTAGCTATTATTTTTCATCGAGTTAAAACACCACGGCGCCGTTTTTGGATCTCCGCTATTTTGCCCTATGCTTTTATTTTAATTTTAGGCGCCGGCTTATTAGGGCTAACTTTAGTCTTTAGTGTAATTAATGCGCTCTATGAGGCGCCCAGTTTATTATTATATGTTATTAGTTTTATGGGCGTCTTTATGTTATTTAGCGCTATTTATAAGGTGCTGCCTATTGTACATATTTCCTCAAAGCGTGCGTTAGTAGGCGGGCTAGTAGCCGCTATTTTATGGGAAGCCACACGGCTGTTATTAATGTATTACTTTATTAATATCTCGTTTGTTAACGTTATTTATGGCTCTTTAGCAACGATTATTGTGATCTTAATTAGCTTAGAGGTATCTTCGATCATTTTGCTATTAGGTGCCCAAGTCATAGCCGAGCTTGAGCGCAGTGAGCGCCATGGTTTACCTTGGTATATGGCTCCTCCCCTTAAAGAATAAATACCAGACTTATTTATCTCATCTTCAAGAAGGAAATAAACATGAGTGCTGAAAAAGTTATTCTTATTACCGGCGCTTCAAGTGGTATTGGTGCTGCCACCGCTGTTCAATTAATAACGGCTGGTCATAAAGTCGTTATTACGGCGAGAAGCACCGATAAACTGGAAAAAATGGTGGCGCGTTATGGCCAAGAGAACGTTTTAGCAGTAACAGCAGACGTCGCCAAATTCGAGGACATGAAACAGGTGGTCGCCAAGGCGAAAGAAAAATTTGGTCGTTTAGATGTGGTATTTGCTAATGCAGGCACTGGCGTTAATACACCCGGTATCGAACAAGGGAGGATTGATGAGTGGCAAACCATGCTAGATGCTAATATTAATGGCTTGCTCTATACTGCTAAAGCCAGTTTAGGCGCATTAAAAGAAAGCCAAGGACAGTTTATTATTAGCAGCTCCGTAGCCGGAAAAATAACATTAAGCGGCTCGGTTTATGGCGCCTCTAAATGGTTTGCCTATGGCTTTGGTCAAAACTTAGCAGCGGAAATGGCCGAGTGGCAAGGCCGCTGTACTATTATTTGCCCAGGCATGGTGAATACACCCTTTTTTGATGAAGCTAAACCCGATAAGTTAGCACCAGAAGATGTGGCTAACGCGGTCGTTTTTGCCATTAATGCGGATGTACGCAGCGATATACGAGAGATAACGGTGCTGCCTACGCGCTAAATAACCAACATAGCGAGGGCAATTAATACCGTCATTAACCACACTATGGGTGCTGGTGCTAAAGAGCACCCATAGTAAAGCGCTCACATGTTATTAGTTTTGCAAGGTTGCGTCTAAGGTAATGTCGGTATTTAGCAGCTTAGAAATAGGACAACCCACTTTGGCTTTATCCGCTATCTCTGCAAATTTTTCTTGACTGATACCAGGGATGCTTGCCGTCATCACCAGGCGTACAGCAGTTACGGTAAAGCTGCCGTTTTGCTCTTCTATGGTGACCGTGGCTTTGGTGTCTATGCTGTCAGGTGTAAAGTTTTCTTCGCCCAGTAACAGCGAAAAAGCCATAGAGAAACAACCTGCATGGGCTGCGCCCACCAGCTCTTCAGGGTTAGTGCCTGGGGTATCGCCAAAGCGGGTATTAAAACCATATGGATTCTCTTTAAGCGCTCCGCTTTCGGTTGAGATAGTGCCTTTACCTGTTTTTAGATCGCCCTGCCAGTGGGCCGATGCTGTTTTATTCATGAGCTTTTCCCTCTTAGACTACGAAATAAAGTCGGCTATCGCCGACCCCAAGAATAGAATTGGACAATACATGAGTGATGTAGGTTCAGTTACTTACGTTAATAACGTTCGCTTTTCTTTAAGTCAGGTCTTCACTAAGTGGGATCACCACTTCCGTGTCGGGTAGTAAAGCTTGCAACTTAGCCTGTAGCACTTGCTTAGCATAGATTTCACCGTGAACTAGGCGAATTTGTTTAGGCGCAGGTTCGAGGCTTAAGGCAAAGTTAATTAAATCACTTTGACCACCGTGTGCGGAGTAACCGTTGAGATTATGAATGTGCGCATTGATCTCAAAACGCTCATTATCTAGCTCTACCCACGCCTGATGTGTTAAAGACTCAAGGCTATTTGCGCCTTCTCCCGCTTGAGAGCCTTGTTCTACTATCACTCTGCCTGGCGTGTCTTGTGCTTGAAAACCCACAAAAATAATATGACTACTGGCTTGGGGTAAAAACTCTTTAAGATAGTTAACTACCCGCCCACCGGCACACATACCGGAGCCGGCAATCACTACCGCAGGCTTATTCGACTTAAGTAAATTCTCAAGACACAACAGATGATCGTCATGACCGTCGATAATGGTAAGTTGCTCAAAGCTTAGGGGCTGGCGCCCTTGTTTAAGCAAATCGCGGGCCTCTTGGCGCCAATAAGGAGATAAGTGGCGATAAAGTTCGGTAATTTTAGCCGCCAGCGGCGAGTCTAAAATAACTTCAAGATTTTTCCAGGCATAATCAGCGACTAATCTCTCATTAGCAAAGTCGTGCAACAGACTTTCAAACTCATAGAGTAACTCTTGAGTACGGCCTAAGCTAAAAGCCGGAATAATCACCAACCCACCGCCACTCAGCCCTTGCTCAACCGCCGCTTTTAAGCGCAAACGGCGATCGATGCGACTCTCATGATCTTTATCGCCATAGGTACTTTCTAGCACTAATATTTCGCCTTTATGGGGTGGCGTGCTATCAACAACCAAGGGGGAATGCGGCGCCCCTAAGTCGCCACTAAAAACTGCCCGCTGACCGTTAGCGTCAACTTCAACATAAGCAGCACCCAATATATGCCCCGCATGTTGAAATCTAAATTTAATATCGGTTCCGAGTAGCGGTTGCCACTGATCGATGGCCAGCGTACGCAGTTGGCGCTCAAGGTGTTTTAATATTTGCTTGCTCAGCGCTTTAGTATGGCGAGTGCTAAATTTAAGCGCATCTTCCAACATGGCGGGCAGCAAGACCGCCGACGCTGGGGTACAAAAAATGGGGCCTTTAAAACCCGCCATTAAGAGATAAGGAATGCGCCCAATATGATCCGCATGCACATGAGTCACTACCAAGGCGCGAATATGCTCAATTTCAAAATCAATATCTAGATCTTCACGAAAATCCGTGCCTTGAAATAAGCCACAATCAATTAAAATGCCTGAGTCCCCTACCCGCACCTCATGGCAAGAGCCGGTTACCCCCAGTACGCCGCCGTGGTGCTTGATAGACAGGCTGCTTTCGCTCGACATGGTCATAATGACGCCCTCGCACTCAAGAAGTACTCAACAAAAACAAGCTTAGCAAGAATAGTTGCCCATTAAGTGCGCGGTGATCACTAATCTTGTTGATATCAGTCACAAAGAGATACGCGCCCTCGCAGCTCACTACACGCCTAGCTCGACGCTTACGATTAGCGTTTGTTTAGCTACAAAATAGGGCCTATGGTGGCAATCACATTATTCCAAATGCGTCGCGAATAAGGCCAAGCTAACACGGTACTTAAAGCTACTTGCTCTGACTGATCAATATAGGTGTATTGGCGCGCTCGAATCGCTTGCGTGGTAGCTAAGTCTTGCAGCAAAATATTATTTTCGTAATTTAAATCAAAACTGCGTAAGTCCAGATTTGAAGAGCCGATTAAGCTGACACAGCCATCCATGGTTAAGGTTTTTGCATGCAACAACCCTCCTTTAAACTCATAGATAATACAACCTGCATCAAGGAGCTGATGGTAATAACTGCGACTGGCCGCTGACACCACCCAGCTGTCATTGATTTTAGGGTAAATTAAAGTGACGGCCACTCCCCGATGGGCAGCTGCGCACAATGACTCTAACAACGCAGCATTTGGCACAAAGTAAGGAGTAGAAATAATCAGCTCCGATTCGGCGCTAGCAATAAGGTTGGCAAACAGTTGTGGGGTAGCGCCGCGACGCTCTGTAGGCCCAACTCCCATGACTTGTGCAGCAAATCCTTGAGGATTGGGTTGGGCAGTTAGCTTGCTAGTGAGGTTAAAATATTCAAGAGATTGGCCAGTAGCCTGCATCCAATCGCTAATGAAGAGCAGTTGATTTTGCGCCACCACAGGGCCTTTAAAGCGCAGCATAATATCAATCCAAGGCCCGTATTTTGCTTTAGGTAGAAATTCGGGATCCGCTGAGTTACGACTACCACAATAGGTAATACGCCCATCAATCACGGTGATTTTTCGGTGATTACGCAGATCGAAGCGGCTTAAAAATAGCGTGCGCAGTAAGTTTTTAAAAGAAAGCGCCACCGCCAACTCCACACCAGCTTGATGCATCTGTTGCCATAGCGCCGACTTAATTAAGGCTCGCGAGCCTAAGCCATCTGCCATGGCTCGACAAATGACACCCCGCTGTGCGGCGCGGATCAGTGCCGCTGCCAGTGCGTTGCCCGTGTCATCATTCAGCCAAATATAATATAAAACATGGACATGCTCGGTGGCCCCATCTATGTCTGCTATTAGGTGATTAAGGGTGTCATCCCCATCCGCCATTAGCTTAGCGGTGTTTCCCGCTAGGGTATGAAAGCCATTAATAGAGCCGGCATAGCGAAATGCGGGACGATAAATGGCTTTTATTAAGTGTTCGACTTGATCTTTTTTACCCAAGAAATCTTGAGCCTGGGTTCTGATTTCATCAAATACTTGATCATGGCGCTTAACGGCCCGCTTACCGATATCAATTTCGCCAAATAAAAAATAGGCTGCAATGCCAAAATAAGGCAAAACGTTTAGCACGATAAACCATGCCAATCGTCCAGGAGGAGATAAATCATCTCGCAATAGAATGCGCCCGGTAAAGGTGAGCACTAACAAAAAGTGCAGTAGTACAACCAAGCTCATTGATGTGTTATCCATGTTTATTTAATGCTAAACCCAGCGCTTAGCTTACTGTCTTTAAGCCGCCTTTATTGGCGTCTTCTCACTATTTAAACAATAACATGGAACTGAACCGCAATCAGCATTGGCGCTTAGCTTCCTTAACACCGCACAAAACCACTTAGCTTAAGGTGGCGCCATGTAAGCAGCTATGAGTCATAAAAAACAAGTAATATAAAAATATTAAATAAACCACTGCTCGCTAAGCAAGATATTATTAATAATACGTCGTATTGTTTAAATATTTTCGCTAGTAAAAACTATCTTTGATAATTTCATGTAAATAAGCGCGTTTATTACATATATCACCGGCAATCTCTGCTAATAAAAATAATATAGATGTTTAAATTATGACGGCGTTAGTCATGTTCACCGCGCTAAATATGTGTCAACTTAGTAGGTAAGGAGTTGACTTACTTTCGACCTAAGGAGACAGCAATGCCAACAACGGCCGTCATGCAAGCACCCAATTACCCGATTATTTATATCCGCGGTTTTGCTGCCACTTTGGCTGAAATAGATGAGGCCACCGCCGATCCTTATATGGGCTTTAACAGAGGCTCAAGTGTGTTACGCCAAAATTACCAGCGCCAAGCCATTTCTTTTATTTTTGAGTCCCCCTTGCTGCGCCTGATGAAAGACCACGGCTATATCGATGCTTTTCAAGGGGAGGTTACTTAGACACCCCGGGGCAAGTCGATGCTAAGTCGGTATGGGTGTTTCGTTATTATGAGCAAGCCTCTCGCTTATTAGGCAGTGGCGAGCGCGTCACCATAGAACAATTTGCTCTGGATTTGCGCCGTTTTATATTACAAGTAAGAGAGGCCACCTGCGGTCAAGATAAGGCACGCCAAGCCGCTTTTAAAGTGCATTTAGTGGCGCACTCTATGGGCGGCTTAATTGCGCGTTGTTATTTACAAAATATTTGCCGTTATGGTGCGCCTACCGCTCATGAAAACGCAGAGCTTGAGCTCTCCTATAAAGGAGATAACCCCCATTATGTAGAAAAACTCTTTACCTATGGTACCCCCATAATGGCGTGGATATCATGGGAATAAATGTGCCTAATTTAGGCGCGCTTGATAAGTTTCACTTAGCTAATTTTTCACAAAACCGAATGCGAGACTACTTAAAAATCAGCGATAAGACAGTCCCAGTTAATTCCTTAGACGGTGCACTGGCGACCAATAAATGTTTTTGCTTTATCGGCGCTAATTACAAAGATTATGACGCCTTTTTTAATCTAGCTCGGCGAGTGAATGGCCCCAGTAGTGATGGCTTAGTGATGATGGCGAATGCGTATATTCAAGATGCGCCGCGGGCGGTGGCCTATCGCAGCCACTCTGGCCATTTTGGCTTAGTGAACTCCGAAACGGGTTATCAAAACTTGCGGCGGTTTTTATTTGGCACGCTACACATTAATGCCAAATTACAGGTTCACACATTAACACTGCCTAAAGGCGTACAAGAAAAATACGATAATAATGCGCAAGTCCGCGGCTCTTATTACTTTGACACGGTTACGGGAGTGCGTGCAGGCCCAAATTATGTGTTGCATGAGCGCCGATATGAGCAAGAGTCTGCTTTGGTGCGTAGTTATGACGAGCTGATCAAAAATAAGCAGCCCGTTTATTTATTTACGGGTTATCTCACGCCCTTAGCAAGGGATGCTCACGATAGTGCCTTAATGTTTATGATAGATATGGGGGTGCGGATTCCGCTGTTTGAAGTGGATCGTAAGTTTTGGTTCGCAGAACACTTTGAAGGCTTTATGTACCAAGAACAAATTACCCTAGCCATTCGCACTAACACCATTCGCTATGGCTTTTCTCTTAAAGACGGAATTGGCAATGCGCCTCATAGTGCGCCCATTGACCTAGAAAATGATAAAAGAATAGTTCGTATCCCGCTTGGCACGGCAGCCAAGGCACGGCCCGGCTTTCAAGGAGAGCTAGTGCTAACCGTAGCGCCTTGGGGCTAGCTAAACAGGGTGTGGCATGGCTGTTGGCATGCCCTATCACGACAACTTTGTTCGTGCTCTTTGTTAGTTTGTTAGACAAGGGTTTTGTTATGTCTAGCCTATGCTATGGTTAAATCTCCACCACTTGCTGGAGTTTTGTTGATGTATTACTTAGACCTACCGAGCGTCGAAGAAATCGGCAACCTAAACCTAGTTCGCTCAGATGCGAGCGTGTCTATTTATTTAGCCACCACGCCACTTAGTCGTGAGACCGAGCAAAGCCGAGTGACGCTGAATAATTTGGTAAAAGCTGCCGTTAAGCAATTAACTGCTGCGGGCATAGATAAAGCGCGCATCCAGTTATTACAACAGCAATTTGATGAACTCTTGGCCGATAAAGAGTTTTGGGATTTTCAAGCAAACAGTTTGGCCATTTTAGCGAACCCCGACTCCCTGCGTACCTACCGCTTAGCGAACAAATTACAAAGCTCGGTAGAAGTAGCGGACCGCTTTCATCTTAAACCCTTATTAAGAGCCCTCACCTTCCCTCACTCTGCCTATATCTTGGCACTCTCAGAAAATGCGGTACGCTTAGTACAAGTCTCCCCAGACTTACCGGCTAAAGAAGTAGCAGTGCCTAATTTGCCCGAGGATGCCGCCGATGCCACCAATAAACTCATCGATAAAGATCATACTGGCACCGGCAATAGACCGAGTGGACAAGCGCACAATACCTACTTAGCTAACTATGTACGCAAGATTAATACTGCTCTTAAGCCGGTATTGTTGCACAGTAATAGCCCGCTTATTTTAGCTGCCACCCAACCGATCGATGGCATCTTTCGCTCACTTACTCGCTTAAAAGTGTTAGCGGAGAGTATTAATGGCAACCCAGATAAAGTGACCGCCGCCGATTTAGCCAGTGCTGCACGTCCCATCTTAGATAAACATTATCAATGCCAAATTGATGACTTTAAACAATTGTTTATTGAACGTACGGGGCAAAAACGCACCACCACCGATATCTCAGATGCGGCTCGCTTAGCGACGTTTGGCGGTATTGAGCGTTTGCTGGTGGATATAGAGGGAGTCGTAGTAGGTACCGTAGATGAGGATACAGGGGAAGTGAGTTTTGCTGGTGAAAATGATGCCGTGCAATATGGCATCGTCGATGAAATTAGTTGTCGGGCTTTGCGCACCGGCGCTAAAGTGATGGCGGTGCGAAAATCCGACATCCCTGGTGGCCATGACTTAGCCGCCATTACCCGCTATCCCGTTTAACGCCCTACCCTTAGCTCCCACAGCCACTGGCTGTGGGAGCCATGACTTTATTACATCTTCCACTCCCTGCTCGCTACCGCAATAACGTCCCTTCCCTTGGGTTATAATCAACCACTCATCGAGTGACTTTATTGTCACTGGTGCTCACTTTTACTCAGCCTATAAAGAAGGTAAGCCATGACTGTTTATACTTCCTCAACACTGTGTATTCGTCTTATTGATTGGCAAGACACTATCGCCATTCGCCACCAAGTGCTGTGGCCTCATAAAGCGCCTGCTTTTTCTAAAGTGGATAATGATGAACAAGGGCTTCATTTTGGTGCATTTATTGGAGAGACATTAGTGGGTGTGGCCTCGGTATTTATTGAGGGCCATCGCGCGCGCTTAAGAAAATATGCCACCCTCAGCGACTTTCAAGGCCAAGGTATCGGCAGCCAAGTGCTTAATGCTATTTTTGCTGAATTAAAACGCTATCCCGTCAGCTACTTTTGGTGTGATGCGCGCGAGTCTGCTATTGGCTTTTATCAACGATTTGGCATGCAGGTAGAAAGCGAGCGTTTTTATAAAAGCGCGGTGGCTTACGTGAAAATGGGTTGTGCTTTACCTGATGGTCAGACCAATTAAATGCATTTATAATGCATATTTTTATGGCGTCATGATTAGTGTCACATTATGCTGGGTACTAGGAGGTTAAGCTGTAGATTATGCAGTAAGCCTAACGTTAGGAGGCTTAAATGACCGATAAAAAAGTAATTCGTTGGCTCAAAATACTCATGATATTTGGGTTTGCATTAATCATCTTAGGCGCATACTTACATCTGAGTGATTATACCAAGGCCATGGGTGTACAAGGCATATTACTCAGCGCCGGCTGTGTTGCTGTGGGCATGGTATTGTCACTCCCGACCAAGATGTATTTAACCTTCGTTTTTATGAATCGCGAGAATGATAAGAGCAGCGCCCGACGCTTAGCCTCTAGCGCCGAGCGAGAAGAAAAAGCGAAAACGAGATCCTAATATTAGGGGCAAGTCGGCGTCAAAATGGCGCGTTCTCAGTCAGCACATTATTTAAAATAATGAAGAGCACAAAATAAAAACCCAAAACGGTTAAGGTTGGGGTTTTTATTTAGCAATGCGCCGCGCGCTATTAATGTAGTTTGAGCTTAGGGCGTAATAAGCGATTAATGCGCCCGACTAACATCATCAATCCGGTGCGAAAGTAACCGTGTAATGCGACTTGGTGCATGCGGTATAAAGACATATAGACTAAGCGCGCAATAATCCCCTCCACCATCATACTGCCGCGCATTAAATTGCCCATTAACGAGCCCACCGTAGTATAACGGCTTAAATTAACTAAAGAGCCATAGTCTTTATAGACGTAGGGCTTAAGCTCTTTATTGGCAAGAGTTGCGCGAATATTGCGATAAACCATAGCCGCCATTTGATGGGCGGACTGCGCACGAGGCGGCACGGCTTCACCATTATCTTGCATACAATGCGCACAATCGCCAATAACAAAGATGCTGTCATCACGAGTGGTTTGTAAAGTGGGCTTCACCGTCAATTGGTTATTACGATTGTTTTCTAGACCGCCAATGTCTTTTAAAAAATCAGGCGCTTTAATCCCCGCCGCCCACACCATAAGACTGGCAGGGATCAGCTCCTCGTCTTGGGTGATTAAGCCTTGTGCTGTGGCCTCCACCACTCGGGTATTTACTCGCACATCGACGCCTAACTCGCGTAACTCTTGATGCGCCATGCCGGCAATGCGCTCTGGTAGCGCCGGCAATACCCGCGGACCTGCTTCGACCAAGGTTAAACGCAAACACTCTGGGCTTAAATTTTCAAAGCCATAGGCGCTTAAGTGCTCTACCGCATTATATAATTCAGCTGAGAGCTCAACACCAGTAGCTCCGCCACCCACAATGGCAATATTCACACTTTCGCTACCCAACTCGCCCTCAGTATGTTGCATAAAGCGATTCATCAGCTCGTCATGAAAGTGCTCGGCTTGCTGAGGGCGGTCAAGAAAAATACAGTGCTCGCTCACTCCTTTAGTGCCAAAGTCATTAGACACAGAGCCAATGGCTAACACCAGAATATCGTAAGATAAAGTGCGCTCAGCTAACATCGGCTTATTATGTTCATCATTCATGGCCGACAAAGTAATGGTTTTTTGCTCTCGATTAATGTCACTTAAGGCACCTAAGTGAAAACGAAAGCCATGATTATGGGCATGAGAGCGATAACTTAAGCCATCTATACCAGAGTCCATGGCACCGGCAGCCACTTCATGCAGTAGCGGCTTCCATAAGTGGGTGCGGTTTCTATCGACTAATACCACTTCAGCTTTACCGGGACGCCCCAGCTTTTGACCCAATTTAGTCACTAGCTCTAGGCCACCCGCACCGCCGCCCACTACGATAATCTTTGTCATTTATCTGTTCCTTAAAAACAAGATAGTAAAACCTAGGGCTATACTCACAACTTACTTGGTACCCCACTACTCTATGATGATAGCGCTAGATTCTAAGGATAAATTCGCCCTTTAATAAAGGAGAGGAAATGTGATCTAGATCACATCTTTATTTTCACATAAAAAGCGCCAACAATCATGTGCTTTCACGCTTTCCTCTACGTTAACTTTATTCGCGCGCTAAAAAATCTTGCATTCGCCGACTCGCCGCCTGCCAGTGCGGGTGCGACTCAAGTGGCATATCCGCTTGGATGCTAGTGGCACTTGTCTGGCGCTGTGCCCGCAAGGGGGCTAAGTCGCACTGCAAATGATGAGGGAGTGCATCAATAATCTCCACAGCACCCGCTCTGTGGTTACAAGCAAGCAATACTTCACAGCCTGCTTGTAGCGCGCTGTAAGCACGCGCTGCATACCCACCCACCACTGCCGCACCTTCCATGGTTAAATCATCACTAAATATCAGCCCAGTAAAACCCAGTTGCTGGCGCAAAATTTGTTTAAGCCACAGTGGTGAAAAACCGGCTGGCTTTTCATCGACGTGAGAATAAATGACATGGGCCGGCATAACGCCTTGCACAACCCCCTTAGCAATCAGCTCTTTAAAGGGCACCATATCCAGTTCGGTAATCGTCTTAAAATCTCTATTATCCACTGGGCTTTCTTTGTGGGAGTCGGCGCGCACACTGCCGTGTCCTGGAAAATGCTTAGCCACACTGGCCATGCCTGCCAGATGCAAGCCTTTAATATAGGCACCCGCATGAGTGATCACCTCAGCGGGATTTTCTCCAAAACTGCGATCCCCTATTACCTCTGAACCGCGTGCTAGATCCAAGACAGGGGCAAAGCTTAAGTCAATATCAAGCGCCAATAATTCTGCTGCCATTAACCAAGCTGCGTCTTGGATTAGCGATAATTTATCCTCGCCTTGATAGTGAGCTAAGGCACCAGGCGCGGGAAGCGGAAAGAATTGCTCACGAAAGCGCTGTACGCGCCCTCCTTCATGATCCACCGTTAATAACAGCTGGGGATTAATGGCGCGAATCGATTTAACCAAGGCCCTAAGCTGTGCTTTATCATGATAATTACGGCTAAAAAATATCACCCCTCCCACAGTGGGGTGCGCGAGCAACTCTCGCTCTTCTGCATCTAGCTCAAAGGTGTGTAAATCAAGAATAAAGGGACCCATTACAACTCCGCGTGTGCCTATAGTATGCATCTACTAGGTAAGAAAATAAGACGCTGGTTAATCAGCGAGTGGCTGTTGAAAGTAGCGCTTCAGCTGCGAACGCAGCTGCGAACGCGCTTGGTGCTCTATCGTTTGGTAAGTTGCCTGTGCCGTGTGCTGGTATTGCACCTTTGCCCATAACAGGCTTAGCCATTGTACCCAAGGCTTGCGTGCCTGAAAACGCCGTTCACTCATAGGGGCGCCGCTATTTTTATAACTCGCTAATAAGTGCTGCTCGCCTTGCTCTGTGAGCTTAAAGCTATCTGCTATCACCGCAAGTTCAAAGGCGGCATCGCCCAAACCGGCATATTCCCAGTCTAATAACCAAGGGCGCGCACCCATGATATTGGCGGCATTGAGATCGTGATGACAAAACACCGGGACATAATCCAGATTAAGTGAAGACTGCTCAAAAGAGCGCGCAAGGTGCAAAAGGTCAGCCGATAAGTCGCTAAGTTGGCACAGATAAAACTCAGCGCGCGCCATTAAGTTAATCGAGGTTACCGCGGGAGCCAGTTGATGAAGCTTAGCCACCTGAGTGGCCAGTCGCGCAAGATGAGTCTTTGTTAGCGAAAAGAAAGGGGCTTGCCAGTGAGGCTCACTGAGCCAATCGAGAATTAAAATCCCCTGTGAGGGCTGTGCATAACGCACCTTGGGCGAAAGACCGGCCTGCGCCGCAGCCTGATGAGCCAGCAGTTCTTGCTGGCGATCAATGCCTAAGCTTTCACTAGCAACATGGCCTAAGCGCAACCAAAAGCGGGCGTGAGGCGTGGTTAATCGCCAACTTTGATTGGTTAATCCACTCGTTAAAGGAGAAAGCTGCCCTTGAAACTGGCTGGGCAGCTGAGAGAGCAGTTGCTTAGCGTCCACTCACACTGTCAGACCACAGCAACTCGCCACTAGCCAGTTCCATTAACTGTCCTTTTAAGTTGAGGTTAGCGCCACTGCGACTCAAAGTGGTAGACAATAAGTAATCGGCACCACTTTGTTTACCTAGGCGCACTAAAGAAGCCATATCGGCCCGTCCGCCTTGATAAGCCAGCTGCTCTCGCAAACGACTGACTTTAGCACCATCGGCAAAGTTAAGTTTGCCTTGTAGATTGTTTTGCAAACGTGCCGTTAAGCCATTCGTGTCTATAGGGCCACCGGCTTGATTACTAATGTTATTAAGCAACACCGGGCCTTGAACTTCATTAATTGCCGAGCTTGATTTCAGTTTATTCGCTAAGCCATCGACTAAGCTGGCAAGATTTTCACTGCGCACCTCTTCCACTGGGCTTGGGGGCGCGCTTGGCATATCAATCACTGGCGGCGCAGGAGGAGGCGTAGGCAAGGCCTTACTGGGCGCGGGGCGCGTTGTTTTTACCGGAGCTGGGGTAGAAGAATACGGATTTGGCATCGAACAAGCGGCTAATGTTAGCGAGCTGGCTAACATAATAGTAAGGCGAAGTGGCTTCATGATGTTCCTTAAATAAGCAATAGATGAATGGCAAGGGGAATTATGTAGCAAGCAAGGGGCCAAGTGGGCGCCCACCCAATAAATGCATATGAATATGGTAGACCTCTTGGCCGCTATCAGCATTACAATTCATGATTAAGCGATAACCACTTTCATCTATGCCTGCTTTCTTGGCTAATTGTCTGGCCACCGTAAACATCCGCCCCAAGGCGGGTTCATGTTCTGCGCTTACATCATTAACCGTCGGTATTAATACATTGGGAATAATTAACACATGAGTGGGAGCTTGGGGCGCAATATCTGTAAACGCCGTTACTAAGTCATCCTGATATAAGATTTCAGCGGGAATTTCTTTGCGGATAATTTTACTGAAAATCGTTTCTTCTGCCATAGCAGCTCTCCTTGAATTAAAAACCAACCCCACTCTTGTGCACATATAAGCCACAGTGAGAGCGGTTATTATAGCTTTGTTAAACCACAATGAAATGGTAATTCCTTAATAAGCCTTTGATTATTAAAAGTAAGGCTAATATTTTCTGTGCTAAATGTTAAAATTGTGCCCAAGATCCAGCTTACTTGCCCGCCTTACTATCCAAGGCCAAAATAGCTCGCTTTTTTATGTCGCTTTAAGGTATCGCTTACTCCCGCCTTAGGGCACGCTCTAATAAGGAATTAAAATGCAAAACGTTAAAAAAAAATCGCTGTCGTTAATACTTGCCGCCGCCTTAACTAGCCAGTTAGTGGGCTGTGGCACCGTCTTTTATCCAGAGCGCAAAGGTCAGCAAAGCGGCAGTATTGATCCCGTGGTGGCCATAGCGAATGGCGTTGGCTTATTATTTTTTATTTTACCGGGCGTCTTGGCCTTTGCGATAGACTTTAGCAATGGCGCTATCTATTTACCCGATGGTAAACAAGCAAAGCTGGAGGGCGAGCTTACGCCTGATGGCATCAATGAGCAGCTATATGCTAGCACCGGCCAGCGCCTAGATTGGCAACATAAAAAACTACACATCTCACAGCTTAACTCTGTTGAAATGGCACAGTGGCAACTTGCTCAGTTTCAAAAATAGCTTATTTTCATCCCCGCTTTAACTAGTAAGCGCCCCCAATGGCGGGGCGCAAGTGATCATAAAGCGGGATTTTATCGTTAAGTTGGGCGGTCGTTAAATTAGGCTCAAGGCTAGCTAAATGCTCTCGCGCACGTTGAATGCTGGCTGTGCGGAGCAATTGCACATTGGGATATAAGCGTCTGGCCTCATTTAGCCAGCGCTGAGCTTGGTCTTCTTCACCAGCCGCAGCCAGTGCTAAGTAAGCATTGTAATACACGCCCGCTCTTGGGGTATGCAACACAAAATGGCGAGCCCAATCGGCATAATCTAATAACTGCTGCTTATCTTGGCTTAATAACGCCTGAGTTAACTGCCAATGATGTTTATAAAACGCCGTTCTGTCATACCACACTAAGGGGTTAGCTAAATGAGTCAGTTGAGATTGGCGATGGTTATCATCTTTGGCATAGCGCGTCATTTGTTGGCTGGCAATGAGGCCGGTGGCCATAAATAAAGTTAACCCAAGCCCCCAAGCACGCACCGGCCAACGGGTCCAAGGTGGTGGAGGCGCTAAGAGTCGGCGTTGACCATATTGAGCATCGATGACATAGATAATCACTAACATCATTAGCCAATGCGGCTGAGAATGATAAAAAGGAAACTCTGTGAGGCTATGAATAAAAATAGGAGTGAGTACACCAAGCCACGCCAAACTTTGCGCCAGTGGCACGCGATACAATAGCTGTAACACCAATAGGGTCATCAGCACTAAGCCTAATAAAGGAACGATTCCCCCTTCTATCGCCCACAGTAAAAATTCGTTATGAGGATGGCCCATTTCGGTAAATAACGGTTCAGCGCCGGGAGTAAGCTCGCGCCAAGTGGCGTAAGTACTGTAAAATGAGGACTCAAAGCTGCCATAACCATAACCAAACCACGGTTTTTCTAACCACATCCGCAGACCATGAGCATAAATATCGAAGCGCCCATCCGCATCGGTATAAATGCTAAAGCTGCGCTTGCTCATTTCAAAGGCTTCTAAGCCGAATACTCCCAGCAATAAGCCGATAGGGAGCAACAATAAACTGAGCAATAAGCGCTTAGAGCGCGTTTTAACTAGCACCTGCCAAATAAGTGGTAATACTAATACCACCCCTAGCAACAGGCCCAATTGGCCGGCGCGTGATTGCAATAGCACAATTAATACGCCACCCGCTGCCAACACTCCGGCATACCAAGCTGACTTAAGCATAAAGACACGCCACGGCGATTTAGCTTCGTGCAGCCATAAATAAAGCGCGAGCACCATGCCAGTAGCCACAAAGCTTGCCATCACGTTACGATGTTGAAATATGCCATAAGGAGAGCGAACTTCGGTGTTATAACCAAACCAATTATCGGGGGCTAATACAAAAAATTGCAGCAAGCCCACTATTATTTCTACACTCACCGCAGCCAGTAAACAATACAGCAGATAACGACGCCCTCGCTCACTAAAGCGACATTGTTGTAGCGCCAAATAAAAAAACAAGCCCCCCATCAGCGCCAACATTCTCGGCAGTGCATGCCCAGCAACAGTATTATTTTGTATATAGAAAAAAGGCAGCCACAACAAAACACTGGCGGCCATCATAGCGAGCCAAAAACGGCTAGTTAACAAACGCCGGCGTTGCCAGTGCCATAATCCAAGTGTGGTCATCACCCCCATCCACAACCAGCCCATTAAATTAAAAGGCAGCTGTAAACCAATACCCGAAAGATGGGGTAAGTAGAGATGCATCCCCAACAGCGCATACGCGGCCATGCACACCAGCATAGTGCGAGCGAGGCGTTCCTGTTGTAATAAAGGTGAAGACATCATAGCGGGCGATTTACTCGGCAAGTTGCTGATTTACAATTTATTACTTTACCCAAGAGCCAGAAAAAAATCATGACTTAAGCCTACGCCTAAAGCCAGGTTCTGCCACAGCTAACTTGGGCTTTTCCTAAGACTATTAAAGAGAGTTTAAGATGTCAGTTTGGTTCACTACAAAAGCAAAACACAGCGCTTGAGTGATTAGGTGATAACAACAGCCCCTTAAACTTATGAGACTAAGGGGCTGTTATCTTAAAATTCGAAACGATAAAACAAATCAATCGCTTGGTTAAGCCCGCTGGCGGCTTGTAGGTAGAGACGAGGGAGAAGCTCATAGCGCAAACGGACTTCACCAATAGAGGAGAATACGCCTACGCCATACCCTATTTGTAGCCCCGGCAATAAATAAGCGCTGATATTAACCTCGGTATCATCGCCACTGCCATCCGTATCTAGCGACACATCTTTTAAGCCCAAGGCTTCACCAATATCGGTCACCACTCCGCCCACTTTACCCACACCGGCGCCCAATAACATCGATTGTACGAGCGCGTTGCCGTCGGTATCGCCCTCGCCATCTAGCCCTCGTCCGCGCAATAAATAAGACAGCTGCTCGGCTTGAGGCATATCGGGTTCAGAAAACACCACTAGCTCAGGTTGCTTGGCATTGCCACTGACTCGCACCCCTACAGTAATACTGCTATCTGACATAGTAGAGGGGTTACGAATCGCCACCACTTTAAGGTTAGGAATATCTAGCGGACCACTGAATAAAATACTGCCCTCACGAATTAATAAGTTTTGCCCATAGGCTTTAAACTTACCGTCTTCTAAGCGAATTTCACCGTTAGCACGCATCGCTTTATTAGGATTTTGTACAATATTAAGCTGCCCCTCAAGGCGAGTTTTTAAGCCCAAGGCATCGAGTCGCACATCGTCTAGCAACTGCACTTGAATACGAATGTCCACCGGTAGTTTTGGTGTGGTATCTGGGATCATGCCTGAGGGTTGTACCACTATCACATCAGAAGAGAGAGACACCGCCGAGTCTGGCAATTCTTTTACTTCAATGCGTGACCAAGGGATGATAATACGCCCGCGGATCTTGGCTGTTTCACCAAGACTTATCGACATATCAGGGTTAACCCGCACTCGGCCCATTCCCGGGTAGCCCGCTTCTAGGTCGTGACCTTGCAAGCGAATTTCTCCGCTCACTGGCAGTTGGCGCCAATCTAGATCCCCTGTGATATATAAAGGGCCGCCGCCTACTTTTAACTGGCCATCAATATGAGCTTGGGTGCCACGAATATCGAGACGAGTAGTAAAGTCTCGCACTTGAACCATATCGGAGTAAGTGTCTACTTCTCCACCCGTCAAGCTAATATTACCAAATAGCAATGGCGCATCTAAGGTGCCTTCAAACCGACCTTGCCCAGCTAACACTCCTTGTAAGCGGGCGACTTCCGGCAATAATGGCGCCAGCCAATCTAGCTTTAATTGCTCAATGTTCACATTGCCGCTTAAGGTACGCTTAGCGTTTAAATCGCTAACATTGGCACGCACTGCCATGCGCCCTAATTGTTCGGACTTAAAATCCAGTGTGGAGCGCAAGCGGTTATCAGACATCTCACTGACTAACGATAAGGTTTGGTAACTCAAGCGAGTGCCGTTGCTAATAAAAGCACCAGGGGTGGTATTGATATCCGCATTAAGCTTGGTTTGCTTAGCGCTCCATTGCAGCGCGGCTTTGCCATTGAGTATGGCTTCCCAAGAAAACCCTTCAGGAAAAAAGGGCGCTAGGCGAGCTAAGTCTAAGTCACGAATGCTTAGTCCTGCATGACCACGCTCAGCATTGGCGTTGATGGTATCAAAGCACAATGCCGCCTCGGCTGACTGCCAACAATGAGCCTGCACGCTAACGGTATCCTTTTGATACGCCAATTGGGCATTTTGTTGTAAACGCCACGTTTCTAAGGGCGTATCTAACACCCCTTTATTAAGTTGAGCGCGCCACCCCTGAGATCCTAAGCTGCCCTCAAGATTAATCTCAGCGCCCAGCGGATCACCTTTGAAGTTTAGCGATAACCGATGTGCAGCTTCATTACCCGAACCTTGCAGCTGCAACTGGTTAATTTGCATCTCACCAGCACGAATTCTATCAATACTAAAGTTCAAATCCCCGGATGTTTGCTGACCTTGGTCTTTATCACCCCAGCGCCCGTGAGCGGTTAATTTAATATCTCGCGCTTCGGTATCATTAAAGCCCGCTTTTTTACCCATTAGCGCTAATTGCAGCTCAGGGGTCTTAAGCGCGCCACGCACTTTAATATCGCCAGCTAAATCACCATATAAACCAGGCGCATACACAGCTAAATTAGGCGCCGACAACACGCCATTTAAGTGCCAGCGTTCGGTAATATCGCCATTAACGACCAGCTTATTATCGCCATTGGTAAGCTGTAACTGCTTAACACTGCCCTGCAAGGCGTCATTGAGTGAGACTTGTCCTTTTAAAGCCAGTGGATAGTCACGTAAAAAACCGTGAATATCGGGCTCAGCATTGAGCGTCCAGTGCTCACCGGCGAGCTTAAATTCGGTGTCCAGTTGGCCATTTAATTTGCCCTCCATGTCGGCTATAAAAGCGCTAGGATCCACATCATCCAGCGCTAATTCGCCTTGCCACTCAATATTATCTGCCCAGCTCAATTTACCTGCTACTTTAGCTTCACCTTTTGGTAGCGTTAATTTAAGCGGTTGTAATTCGGCTCCATTTAGATTTCCGCTAGCCTTAAGATCAATGCCGATAGCGGGCAGTTCTGGCCCTTGTGCTTGGCTCGTTAGCGTTAATTGATAATCTTCTAAGCGCCCTTTCAGGCGTAACTTTCCCTGTTCTAATTTCCAGTCGGGATCAGTAAAAGGCCAGCCTAGCTCTTGCCAATTAAGGGCAACATCAAAAGGCAGTTCAGGATTTAGTGGCTCAGCACTTAATGTAGCTTGGGCGCTTAATACACCGCCTAATACCAAGTCACCGGTTAAATTAGCCAAACTGTCATTTAAGGTAGCAGCTATGGTTTGCCCCTTTAACTGCCCCTCTAATAAGGGTTTTTTAAGGGTAGCGGTCAATGCTAAGTTAAGGGGATATTCCTCGGTGAGCGTTATTTTACCGCCTAACTGGGCAGTGGCTAACTCATGATCTAATTGGGCATTAATAATAGTAATGTCACTGCCGCGCCCTTCAAGCTCAAGGTCTAAGCTATGCAAAGCTTGGGTTTGGCCATTTAATACCAGCTGACTGTCTGTTAAATGGAATGCTTGTAATTTAATGGGAAAGGGTAACATTATCTCTGGCAAGATAATGGCTGCCTCTTTAGCGCTCGCTTCATTGGCCGCTGCTGCTTGTTTATTGGCTTGGGCTTTTTTCTGTGCTAATGGTTGGTCTTCTAAACTGGCCTCGGCAGCGGTAGGCTCATCAAGCGATAGGCGCAGGCCATTCATATTAGGCCCAGTAATGACCATGCCCTCTTGATCCCAGTGCACTCCCACTTCTAGGCTTTGCCATGCAATACTTTGCCCAGGCATATTAATGGTCACCCGATCGGCGCGCACCTTATCCAAGTCGATACGAAGCGGCGGGCTAATTTCTGCTAATGGCTCTTTAGGCTCATCAGCACTCTCAGGGAAATACTTAATTGTAACTTCAATATCTTCTGCAGTTAGCTCTTGTAGCCACAGTCGTTTTTTTAATAACTTCCCCAGCTGCCAGCCAAAATTAATATCGCGAGCACTAAATTTAAGTGAGTCTTGCTCATAACTGAGCTCAGTAAAATGCCAGCCTTCGCCTAATTGGCCAGACTCCAGCGTGCCCTTTAATCCGGCAATTTGGTGGGTCGCTAAGCTCCACAGCCACTGATTACCCACTTGAGTAAATAACAAGCTAAAGACCAGCATCAATAGCACGCAAAGGCCGACGATGAAACTGGTGATAATACGCGCAAATGTCATAACTCAGGCCCCAAAGTAAAGTGAATTCGCATCGGCACCTGATCTTCAGAAACCCCAAACGCTAAATCAACCCGCACCGGCCCTACTGGAGTTTGCCAGCGCACCCCAAGTCCGGTGCCCACTTTCCAATCTTCACGATAATCATTGGTCGCTGTTCCTGTATCGACAAAAGTCGCAAGCCGCCATTTTTCTGCGATTTTATAATCGTATTCAAGACTGAGTGCCGTGGCATATTTGGCACCTAAGCGATCACCATTATCATCTACCGGCGTAATCGACTGATAACTAAAGCCACGCACCGTTAAGTCACCACCGGTAAAAAAGCGCAGCGAAGGCGGCAGCTTTTCTACATCATCTACCCATACCGCCCCCTGCTCTGCACGAGCTATCACGCGCTGCTTTTTGGCGACGGTGCGCAACCATTTAGTCCGGCCAAACACTCGAATAAAGCGAGTATCTGAGCCCCACCAAGGCTCTGATAATTCAAGTGTACCCACTTGGCTATCACCCCAATAGGCGTCTAGGCCCCCTTTTACTCGAGTCCGGTTATAAGACACGCCTGGGATCACTAAGAAGCTGTCATCTTCTTGTTGACCTTGGGTATAGGTTTCATATTCTGAGCGCAAGAAAACATCGCGCGTCCAGCCATCGGGATCTTTATCAAAGCGGTGGACTGAAGCCACTATGCGATCACTTTCGGTATCATCTTGATTAAGCATCTGATAGCCGCCTTGCACCGTATAATAATGATTCAAGGGATTACCACGCGGTATTTTATAAATAACCGTAATGTCTTGCTTGGGCTCTGAGACTTTTAAATTGGTTTGTAGGCTATGACCTAAACTGTTGATCCAAGGTTTATCCCAGCTGCTGGAAAAGCGCGGCCCTTCATCGGTAGAAAAGCCTACCCCCACTTCTACTTCGTTATCAGCTTTAGCGCGCAGCGTGACATACAAAGGAATTTGATGGTTTTCATCAGCTTCACTGACGTTAGGTTGTACTGAAACGCGTTTAAAATATCCGGTTGTTGAAAGTGAGCGGCTAAGAGCGGTGACATCACTGGACAAAAAAGCATCGCCTGGTTTGATATCCACTAAGGGGTCTAAGATGCGCGCTACTGGCCGGTCGGAGTCAACAATCAGCTCACCAAAATGATAACGTGCGCCAGAGTCAAATAATAAATTAACATCTGCGGCATGCTCTTCAGGATGCACTAATACTTGGTGCATCTTATATTGCGCATCAAAATAACCACGAGACAGCCCTAAGCTCAATAAGCTAGCTTTCGTCTTTTCATAGATATCATGTTGAAAAACCTGGCTTTCATGTAATTTAAGCTGACTCAGTAGTTTCTCAAATTGTGGGTCTTGACTCGCTTCACCCGCGAGCTGAATGTTGAGCGTACGAATACGTACCGGTTGGCCTGGGGCGACTTTTACCGTGACGCGGGCTGGATTTTTTTTGCTGGCAATAATTTCAATGTCGGGCTCGTAATAGCCTAAGGCTTGCAAGCTGTTGATCACCGCTTGTTGAATATCTTTTCGAAAACGCGGCAATTGCTCGGCTTCAATGGGGGGAAGATGATCCAGATACACCTGAGTATTATCTTTTAGCTCACCTTTTAAGCCTTTAAGGCGAAAGTTAACTTCTTCAGCGCTTACATTGGCGCTGATTAACCAGATGGCCAGTAGCCCCCACATACTTTTACTCATTAACTGCCCTGTTATCGTTAATCATTAAGATAAGTGAATCATCCGTGACAGCATTACGCTTCGCTTACTCTCGCTACCGTGTCACACTCATTTACAAATGCAACTCTCTCAGGTGCTTTGTTATGACTGGATCTCATTGTTCTTATTCGCTACTGGGTTTTGCCGGCTTTAGTGGCAGTGGAAAAACCACACTCTTACGTCAATTAGTGACTATCCTCAGCCAGCAAGGCTTACGGATTGGTCTTATCAAGCACACTCATCATGATGTGGAACAAGACACACCCGGTAAAGATAGCTTTGAGTTACGCCACGCCGGTGCCACACAATGTTTACTGGCAGGCCCTAAGCGCACTATTGTGACCTTTGAACATCCTACTATACAAGAACCTGATTTGTATGAGTCTCTTTCACAACTAAAAAAATCACAACTGGATCTGATATTAGTAGAGGGCTTTCGACTTGCGCCCATTCATAAAATTGAAATCCACAGGCCTAGCATTAATAAACCGCTGCTGAGTTTACAAGATAAGCATATTTTAGCAGTAGCCAGCGACGAGGCTATCGCGCAGTGTCCGGTGCCGGTACTAAATTTAAATTCGGCAGCTGAAATTGCGACTCAAATAATGCTGTGGTGGCAAGCGGGGCACTTGACTGTTGGACCTGCCCGCTAACTTTTTCGCTAGGATAACCACAACGCCAGCGATAGTTAGCATATAACCAAGGGTGCTTTTGATAATATTGCTGCTGGCTAGCCGGCGCCTTTACAAATTGTCCGGGCGGCAAAATCCGTACTGCGAGCTGAGCTTTATTTAGTGCTAGTGCTTGCGTAGTACGGCTTTGCTGAGCCCAGCGTTGTTGCAAGGGGGTGCGTACATAGAGCGCGGGGCTAAACTCTACTCCGCGATCGCAGTATTGTCCTTGGCGATCAGTTGCATCAATGGCCGCCCAGTACACTCCCAGTAAGTCACCATAATTAATCTGTTTCGCATCATACTGAATCCGCACCACTTGGCGGCGAGTTTGGGTACGACTTGCTTGGATCCAGCCCACCTCAACTTGAGAAACTCCTGTGCGCTCGGCAAATAATGCCTCCATGACCCAAAAACTGCCACCTGCAAAAATAGCCTCACCCGCCGCTGCCTCCACGCTTGCACTGGCTACTATTAGCGCTATTAAGCCATTTTTAACCACTATTTTTCCTTTCAAATACCCAAGCACTAGCCACAGCAATTAATTCACTGTGAGTATTTCATGCCTCTTGCACAGCCACTCCAAGTCTAGCGAGTTAGTGCTTACATTTACCTAAAAAATGTCATTGCGAGTGCGCTATTTTTAGCCAATAAAAGTGCCGCAATCCCGTGAATTTAGTACCTTGTCACATTTTGTTAACTTAGTTTTAAGAATCGCGAGTAGGAGATGCTTTATTACTGAGGCGATAGTAAACTTACCACATACGCAATAAGTTCAAAAAAACTTAAAATTCTTCGTTATCAGTACTGAAGCTGGGCAACAAGCTAAGCTTTTACTATAAGAAGCCCTCATACCGATATGGCGCTAAGGGGTCATAGATGGGAACTGTACCAAACGTTGAACATGCCGCCATCCCCGATACCGAGCCGACGCCAACCGTCACTCGGAGACGCTATTTACGTTGGTTTTTTTGGCTATTTTTATTATTCGTGCTCATTGGCGCCGCTATTTTAGTGGCCTTTGAAATGCGCACCTCTTGGCTACAAGCAAAACAATTACCGCGCTATGCCAATACCTTAAGCTATTCCTTGGAAGCAGGCCCAAGTGAAGCTTTACAGTTTCCCAGTCAAGGGCCATTTGATTATCGCTTAGGTTATTCGCGCTTGCCGGATATGCTATCTCGTCTTAAAAATCAACAATTTAGTGTTACTCAGCAAGTGCAATTCTCCCCTGCTTTGCAAGAATATACTAGCCATGGTTTGTTTCCACCTTATTTAGAAAAAACCCAAGCGGGTCTTTTTATTGGCGACTGTCGTGAAGAAGCCATTTATGACTATGCCTATCCCCAGCGCCACTATAGTGACTTTTCCAGTGTGGCGCCCTTAGTGGTCAATACGCTACTTTTTATTGAAAACCGCGACTTACTCAGCCAAGACTACCCAGAAATTAACCCCGCCGTAGATTGGCCGCGCTTTACTAAAGCGGCACTATCACAATTGGGCCGAGCACTTGATTTGCAAGATGATTCTGCAGGCGGTAGTACGCTGGCCACTCAAATTGAAAAATTTCGCCACTCCCCAGGCGGGCGCACCCCAGGTGCAAAAGAAAAGTTGCGCCAAATGATTTCTGCAAGTGTGCGCGCCTATCAAAACGGACCAGACACCTTAGCGGCGCGTCAAACTATTGCCCTCGCTTATTTAAACTCGGTACCGCTGGCAGCGGCACCTGGGCACGGTGAAATTCATGGTATTGGCGATGGGCTTTGGCTGTGGTTTGGCGCCGAGCTTGAAGACGTTAACCGTTTACTCGATCCCAGCCCTCATCCGGCGCAAGAAATTGATGCCCAAGGCTTAGCACTGCGCCAAGTTATTGCGCTCATGATTGCTCAGCGCCGCCCCTCCTATTACTTACATGCTGGGCGCGGCGATCTTGAACAATTAACCGACAGTTACCTGCGTTTACAAGCTCAAGCCGAGATGATAACTCCCACACTTCGCGATGCAGCACTTGCTCAGCGGTTAGTGTTTCGTAATTTTAACGAACAGCCAGTCACGCAATATGTTGAAAATAGTAAAACCTTATTAGTGACTCGTGGGCGACTAGCTAATTTATTAGGCATGTCTTTTTACGAGCTTGATCGCCTAGACTTATCGGCTAGTACCACGCTCAATGCTCAGTTGCAGGAAAAAGTGACCCATTATTTACAACAGCTCGCCGATCCCGATGTCGCTCGTGCTATTGGCTTATATGGTGAGCGCCTGCTCTCTCCAGAAAAAACCGCTGAGGTACGTTATAGCTTTACGCTTTTTGAACGGGCGGCACAGGCTTTTTATGTGCGGGTACAAACTGATAATACTTTACAACCTTTTGATATTAATGAAGGCAGTAAACTTGAGCTCGGCTCTACGGCGAAGTTAAGAGCCATAGCCACTTATTTAGAAATTATTGCTGAGTTACATCAGCAATATGCGGGATACTCACCGCAAAAACTACGTGCCCTCACGCCTGCTCCTCAAGATTATTTAAGCCGCTGGGCGATTAGCTATCTGCTGCAAAACGCCGATCATGCCCTAACACCTATGTTAAATGCGGCCTTAGCACGACGTTACTCCGCCAGTACCGGCGAGCGTTTTTTTACCGGCGGCGGCTTACATACTTTTCATAACTTTCGCCGCCAAGATAATTCACGCAATCCCACCATGATTGAAGCGCTAAGAGAGTCAATTAACTTACCCTTTATTCGCTTAATGCGCGATATTGTGCGCTATAGCATTTACCAAAACGAAGACAGAGCACAGCTATTAGCAAATGACAAAGATCCCCGTCGCCAAGAATATTTAAGTCGATTTGCCGACCGTGAAGGCCGAGTGTTTTTATTACGGTTTTGGCGCAAATATCAAAATAAAACCACCGCTGAACGTCTCACTCACTTCTTTGATGGACTTAGGCCCACAGCTACGCGCTTAGCTGCCGTTCATCGCTACTTATTACCTGATGCTAGTCGCCAAGAGTTTGATGCGTTTATTAATGAGCGCTTACCTAATGCCTCCTTAAGTGAGAGTCGGCTTGAGCAGCTGTTTGATAATTATGGGCCTGGTGCTTATAACCTGCCCGATCAAGGCTATATTGCCCGAGTGCATCCACTGGAGCTGTGGTTATTAAGTTATTTACAAGAAGAGCCACAGGCTCGCTTTAGTGACGCGGCAAAAGCGAGTGAACAACAACGCCAAGAAGTGTATGGCTGGCTTTTTAAAACTCGCCACCGTAGTGCGCGTGACTCCCGGATCCGCACTATGTTAGAAATTGAAGCCTTTAGTGATATCCATCAGCGTTGGGAGCGCTTAGGCTTTCCCTTTGACAGCCTAGTGCCTTCTTTAGCGACCGCGATTGGCAGCTCCGGCGACAAGCCAGTGGCGCTAGCAGAGTTAGTTGGTATTATCTTAAATGAGGGGATTCGCTTACCCACAGTGCGCATGGATGAATTACACTTTGCCACCGCGACTCCTTATGAAACCCACTTAGCACCCGAGCTGCAACAAGCTAAGCGAGTAATGAATAAAGAAGTAGCCGCGGTATTAAAAGACGCGCTATCTCAAGTGGTGGAGGGCGGGACGGCGCGCCGCTTACAAGGAGGATTTAGCAGCGAAAACGGTACCCAATTAATATTAGGAGGCAAAACGGGAACCGGGGATAATCGTATTCAAACCGTTAACCGTCATGGGCAAGTGCTGACTTCACAAGCACGCAATCGCACGGCTACTTTTGTGTTTTATTTAGGTGAGCAGCACTTTGGCACGCTCACGGCCTATGTGCCGGGCCAAGCCTCTGATAAGTTTAATTTTACCTCTGCCCTTCCGGTACAAGTGCTAAAAGGCATGGAGCCTATTTTACGCGAGTATCTTAATCCTAATCAACACTCAGGCTGTCACGCTCCTGCACTCTCTGAGTCCGTAGCCATTGATGAAGCACCCCTTGAGCTAAAAGCGCTAGAGTTTAAATCACAGGATAATTTAGCGCAGCTTGTGCATCACTAAAGGCGGGCAATAGCCTTCACCTTGGGATAATGGCTAGATAGTTAAAAATAATTACTTTAACTGCTCAATTTTTACGTTACCCACACCCGCTCTGATCATATTAAGCTCACGGGCGGCTTGTTCAGATAAGTCAATAATACGCCCTTTGGCATACGGCCCTCGATCGTTAATGCGTACTACTATCGACTGCTGATTAGCTAAGTTCGTCACTCGCACTAAGCTACCAAAAGGCAAAGTACGATGGGCAGCTGTTAAGGCATTTTTATTAAAGCGCTCGCCACTGGCGGTTTTTCGCCCATGATGGCGAGTGCCGTAATAGGATGCTTTGCCTTGTTGCATACTCACTACTGCAGGACCGCTTATCGGCAATGATGCCGAGGGCGCACTACCACAAGACTGCAACAGGAAAAGCAATAATAATCCGCTGAGTTTGCGAATATTCATTGTCATGCGTTATCTCTTACCAAGCTATCTCTTAGCCAGAAAACTAAGCCAATCATTTGCCTTAGATATATTATTGCTGCTCTAGCCATAACACTAAGTGTTGGGCATCGCTTACACTGCGTATCACTAACTTACTGGTGCAACACAGGCCAAGCGTGGCAGCAAACGCTTTAAGCTCGTTGTTTAATACTGAGACAGATATTAGCTCGTCCGCTAGGTGCCAGTACAGAGGAGTGGCGTTTGTCTGCGACAAAATTGAGACTCGCCCTAGACTATCTATCAAGCGACAGCCTAGCCATAAAGTATGTTCCTCAAGCTCTAATAGGTTGTTAATTAAAGAGAAATCACCCCCTTGGCTATCCGACAATAACACTGGCCATTGCGGTTCAAACGTCAAATTTGCCACTTTCACACTAGACCTTAACGGTCTCTTGGGTGACCAACAAAGATAAGTCACAATTTTCACCCTGTAACTCAATCATGGCCTGTCTAAGATTAAGTGCTTCACCTATGTCGCTAATCTCTTGTTGATGAGCGCGTCGTAGCTTTTTGCGCAGCTTTCCCATCACAAAGCGGCGAATTTCTTCCTCATCTTCCAGCAGTAACCCTGCAACTCGAGTAGGTTGGCGCGTCTCTTCACTTAAGGCCACCATAGTAAAATAGGAAGTATTGGTGTGCTTTATGATGCCCTCACGAAAGTTTTCAGACTCTACTTTAATCCCTACTTCCATAGAGCTAGTACCGACATAATTTACTGAGGCATACAAAGTAAGTAAGTCACCTACTTCAACTGGATTCATAAAATCGACTGAGTCAACAGAGGCGGTCACACAATAGCCTTTGCAGTGAGAGGCGGCACAGGTATAGGCGATCTTATCCATTAAGCCTAAAATAACCCCGCCATGCACTTTGCCACCAAAATTGGCATAGGAAGGCACCATTAACTCTTTAAGGATAACCTGTGATGATTTAACCGTTCTAAATCCCGCTTCATTCATTACTTCACCTAATCATTAGCTTAATTATTAATCTTCACTGGCGATTATATATGCAGTTAATCGTCCATTTACCCAGTGTAAATCTTGGTCTGTTGCGCATCCTACCTCAATTTTTTACTTATATTGGGTATTTATTTGCCATTTGCGCGCTTGAGCTTAGCGTAAAGCACATTTAAAAAGCGATATTGAGGGGCATTTTTTACTCCCTTCCTCATAGATTGAGACAAGGGCGCCTTGATCCTAAGCCCATGATGCTGCGGGTTGGCTACATTAAGCGCGCTGTACCTTAAGGTTGATTGCTGCATTGCTCGAGTAGAAACAATGATACCTATTGACTCATGGTCAGTTTTTGTCAGAAGGATTTTATTTTGAAGTGGCGAAAACCGATTTTTTGTCTCACGCTTAATGTGTTCAGTGTCCTGTGGCAGTGAACGAGCAGGTAAACACTTAAGGTCTTCCTGTGGGAGATATTGTTTTTTTTAGTAAAGGAGCAACTATCATGAAAACAGTTAACGGCCAAAAGACATTAGTGCTCACGGCCATTCTCGCCGCTCTTAGTCTGTCTTACGCCAATGTGAGCGTAGCAGCCGATGCCGATCCGCAAAAACATACGTGGCAAGACCGGATGAATCTTGAAGATTATGAGCAACAAAGAATGGCGTTGGAAAAGTCCTTAAGCGGTGCTCATAACGTTAATGATCTGCGTAGTAGTCTTAACGACGCCGGCTACAAAATTACCTCTATTAACCAAGAAACAGACAGCGATGTAGAATATGAAATCGTTAAAGGGGATCACACCTTTGAGGTAAAAGCTGAAATATCCGATGGCAAATTTAAAGAGGATGCCGAAGTCACTAATAATATTTGGCGTGCCGACTCGACTAAAGCTGCGTTAAAAGATGCTGATTACGATGCCAGTGATGTGAAGTTTGATAAAGATAATCCCGGTCGCTACAGTGACGCCCAATTTGCAGACACGTGGACTCAAGAAAAAGCGGCATTGGTTGAGGCCATGCCCGTTGGCAAAAAATTTGAAGACTATAAAAAAATATTAGAAGACAAGGGCTATCAAATTACCTCGATTAACGATCAAGATGATGATGAAATAGAATTTGAAATCGTTAAAGGTGATCATAGCTTTGAGGTTAACCTAGAGCGAGATGATGACTCTAAAGTCGTAGATGAAGTTAAAGTCACTAATAATATTTGGCATTCTGAAGAAACTGAAAAAGCCCTCGGTAATAAGTAAGTTACTTCCACCTAGCCGTGCTTTTATCTGAGCCTAGCCTTGCTAGGCTCATTTTTACTCTTAAGTAGGACTCTTGTTAACGGTTTTTTTAAAACTTTTCCTCTACTAAGCTGTATAAGTGCTCAACAAAGACCACTTGGAATATCAAATACATTCTTTCTTAATCTGCGCTAAAATAACCCACTTTGTTTAATATAGGCGCATCAATTGATAAGTGGGGTTACACTCATCTGACGCTTATTAAGGAATACGCTAATGTTAGACTCTCATGATACACCTGAGACATCGCCCTCTTCCTCGGGACCGGCATTATTGGATGCCTTTAATGCCCGTAATGCTTCGCTTATTATTTTGGCTACTTTAGCCGGCGTTTTTTTTATTGATTGGGCCCAAGCCATTTTATTGCCCTTAATTGTGGCGGTTTTTCTCAGTTATGCGCTAGACCCATTATTATTTCCCTTCGATAAATTTAAAGTCCCTCGCCCTATTAGTGCTGCCATTATTGTCAGCCTAGTAATTGCACTGATGCTCAGCGCCAGTATCCCGCTACAGCGAGAAGCGGTGGCCATGCTTGATAAAATACCTATCGCCGTTAGCAAATTTAAACAAACCTCCGCACAAGCGCCTGCTAAAGAAGCCAGTATTATAGAAAAGGCGCAAAAAGCCGCCAAAGAAATTGAAGACAGTACCAGCGATAAAAAAAAGCGCACGCCAGGCATTACACCGGTACGAATTGTAGAGAAACCCTTCAATGTGCAAGCGTTTATTATGGGCGGAGCTTCCGCAGCTTTAGTGATGGTGTCCCAAGTATTTTCATCATTGTTATTGGTTTATTTTTTATTAGCGGTCGGTAAATTATATCGACGCAAAGTGATCCGTATTTCAGGCCCCTCTTTTGAACGAATGCGCAAAGCTACGCACATCATGGATGATTTTCACCATCAAGTGCGGCGCTTCTTATTTGTTATGTTGTTAAGCTCCGTCTTTGTAGGTGTGTTTACTTGGCTAACCTTTTGGTTATTAGAGGTAGAGCAACCAGGTCTATGGGGACTCATGGCAGGCATTGCCAGTGGTATTCCCTATGTAGGGCCGGTACTCATTTTTATTGGCTCAGGCATTGCCGCCTTTGTCCAATTTGGCACCTTTGATATGGCACTATTAGTGGCGGGAGCCTCACTGGTGGTGACCAGTATCCAAGGCAATTTATTAACACCTTGGCTTACCAGTCATTTATCTAGCTTAAATCCCGTAGCTATTTTTGTTGGCTTGCTATTTTGGGGCTGGATCTGGGGGCCAATCGGCTTAGTGATCGCCACACCCATTTTGATGGTGATTAAATCATTGTGTGATCATGTAGAAAATCTGCGACCACTGGGGGAATTGTTAGGTAAGTAAAGGGACCTATCCTAATAGCGCTTAGTCCCTTTATTAATAAGAAAGAGCGGTATTTCTTTAGAAGCTAAGCGTCTACGGCTAGCATAATGCAAGACGCTTTAATTAGCGCATGAGCAGATTGACCTTTATCTAACTCTAACCGCTCACAGCTATCTTTGGTGATAATAGCAGCAATGCTTATATTAGCGCCCATATCGAGTATCACTTCACTATTTACCGCGCCCTGTGTTACTTGACTAACGGCGCCAGCTAATTGATTACGTGCAGAAGTGGTTACCGCCGTTCCTGTCACTAACATGACGCTCGAGGCCTTAATAATGGCATAAGCGGCTTTACCGACTTGCAGGTCCAACTTTTCTACACTGGCAGCAGTAATAATAGCGGTCAGCACTTGATCATTGGCAAGACGCAAACTTACTTCGCTATTAACTGCTCCTGCAGTGATCTCAGTAATAATACCGGGGAGCTGGTTACGCGCACTGATTTTCATCACGATTCCTTTTCTATTCGCTTCAAATGAAGCAAACCATTCAACCAGTATTAGCTAATTTACCCAATATTTGCTGCTGTCTATCACACTAAAGTGTGAAGGAAGAGTGATAAATGAACTTTTATTTTCGCAATATAATGCTATGGCTATACTAAATTAATAAATGAGTGGGATAAGGAGCGGATATGGCGGTGGGTTGGGCAAAAGATGGCGCCGTACAAGAACAAATTGATGCAAGTGTGGCGGATGCGGTTAATGAAGCACGCAGCCATTTAAAAGTGGGCGATAGTTTACACCACTGCGAAGAGTGTGATGCGCCTATTCCAGAGGCTCGCCGCCATGCGGTGCCGGGCGTCAAATTATGTATTGCTTGTCAGGCTAAGCAAGAAAAACATCAAGCAGCCAGCGGTGGCGTTAATCGACGCGCCAGTAAAGATAGTCAGCTGCGCTAACACCCCTTGAGAGCATCCCTTTTACACCCTACTGTATCTTTAGGTGATGCTCTGTTACTAAGCATACTTATATTTAAAATTCTTATACAATAGTCGCCATTTTCTATACTGAAATTTTCTGCAACACTGGTGAATACTACTCCCTAGTGACACCTTCCAGTTACCTCTCTCAGCACACGGGTGAATGCAGATCATTATTATTTTATGTTGTTAGGAGCATCACGTTGGCAAACCCCATAGAACCGTTTAAAGATCTGGGCCTAGACTCTCGACTCTTAAGTGCCTTAGAGCACCAAGGGCTGCATACGCCTACAGAAATTCAAGATCAGGCCATTCCCGTTATCCTTAATGGTCAGGATCTGATTGCCTCTTCTAAAACGGGTTCTGGTAAAACACTCGCCTTTTTATTGCCCTCTTTGCATAAGTTAATGAAGACCAAAGCGTTAAGTAAACGTGATCCTAGGGCGCTGATTTTAGCGCCTACCCGCGAGCTTGCCAAACAAGTGTATGAACAGCTTCGCTCACTGACAAGCGGCACATCTTTTAATATTGCGCTGTTATTAGGCGGTGAAAACTTTAACGATCAAATTAAGTTATTACGCAGGCAACCGCATATTATTGTGGCCACCCCAGGGCGCTTAGCCAATCATTTATCAGAACGCTCCCTTATGCTTAATGGCCTTGAGCTATTAATCATGGATGAAGCGGATCGCATGTTAGACTTAGGTTTTGTTAATGAGCTAAATCAAATCAATGACGCCGCTGATCATCGCCGCCGTCAAACTCTGATGTTCTCTGCCACTCTCGACCATGCCCAAGTTAACGACATGGCAGATAAACTATTACGCGCTCCTAAGCGCATCGCGGTGGGCGCAGCCAATGCTGAGCATGGGGATATAGAAAAGCGCTTTCATCTGTGTGATCACCTAGATCACAAGCAAGCGCTGTTACAGCATATTTTAACCGAGCAACATTATAACCAAGCCATTATTTTTACCGCTACCCGCCCCGATACTGAGCGCTTAGCAAACTTGCTAAAAGCACAAGGCTTAAGTGCCGAAGCACTCAGTGGCGACATGAGCCAAGCTGAGCGTAATCGGATTATGGACAGCTTTAGCCGTGGGCAATTTAAAGTACTGATCACTACGGATGTAGCTTCGCGCGGTTTAGACTTATTACAGGTGTCTTTGGTCATCAATTTTGATATGCCAAAACAAGCTGAAGAATATGTCCACCGCATTGGTCGCACCGGCCGAGCAGGCGCTAAAGGGCTGGCCATCTCCTTAGTCGGCCCCAATGACTGGGAGTCTTTTAAACGCGTAGAGCGCTTCTTACAACAAGAGATTAGCTTTGAGGTGATTGAGGGGCTTGCAGGTAAATTTAAAGGTATTCGTCCTAAAGCGCCCAAGGCGCAAAAGCAAGCAGTAACCAGAGGGAAGGGTTATCAAGGTAAAGGCGGGCCGAACGCTTACCAGCCAGTGAAGAAGAAAAAACCAGAAAAAGCCTTTAAAGATCGCAGCGATCGATTAGCGCCTAATCAAGGCTTAGGCTCCAATGATGGCATGGCGCCCTTAAAGCGTAAAAAGCCCACGCCTTCTACTGATGAGCACTAGCATTAATAAGTAATTAAATGTTCAAAGCAAATAAAGCCAGTTATAACTGGCTTTATTGTTACTTAGCGCGGCTTAAGCAAGAGTTAAGGGTCGGTTTTGTAGTTCCACGCCGCCAGTGTCCACTACTAATACACTGCCTTGGCTGTACCAATCGCCCAGAACAATACGCCGCGCCGCTTGTTCATTAATCTGTAAGTGATGAATATTGGGCCTATGAGTATGACCGTGGATCAAGGTGCGAACGTTATAACGCTGCATTTGGCGCTCTACTTCTGCTTGGTTAACATCCATCACCTGCATGACTTTACCCTCTTTAGCGGCAGCACTTTTGCTACGAATACCATCGGCGATATTTAAGCGAAAGCTCAAAGGCAAACGCATAAATAACCACTGTAGCCAACCCCAGCGGGTAATTCGCCGATATCGCTGATAGCCCGCATCATCAATGCATAAGGTATCGCCATGCATAATGAGCGTGGGTTCACCATAGAGATCGATAAGAGTGTGCTCTGGCAACAAAGTCATGCCAGCGGCACGAGCAAAGCGCCGCCCCACCATGAAATCTCGATTACCGTGAATAAAATAGACCGGTGTTCCTTGCTGACTACAAGCTAAAAACGCCGCCGCTACTTCACCATTTAGCGCACTGACTTCATCATCGCCAATAGAAAACTCAAATAAGTCACCCAACACATATAATGCATCGGCATTAAGGGCATCTTCACGCATAAAGCGCAAAAAAGCCGCCGTCATATCGGGGCGATCGGCACTTAAATGTAAGTCGGCAATAAACAGGGTGCGGTGATTCACAGCTCGCTCTTTTTAATTATTAGCAAACACCCTTAACTTAGTTATTTTTCACGGCATTAATAGCTAAGCTAAGGAGGCTAAGGGAATGATGAACAATGGCAGCCAACGCTGCCATTAAATAGCAGTAAAATATCCAGACTACAGGGACGAGTCTAGCTTACTCGCTAACCGTCACACTGTTGATGACCACATCTTCTACAGGCACATCTTGGTGCACATAGCCACGGTTGCCAGTAGCGACGTCTTTAATGCGATTAACTACGTCCATTCCCTCAACCACTTCCCCAAATACGCAGTAGCCATAGCCTTGGGTAGTAGCAGATTTAAAGTTTAAGAAGTCATTGTCGCCTACGTTAATAAAAAACTGCGCCGAGGCCGAATGAGGCTCAGACGTACGCGCCATAGCCACAGTGCCAATTTTATTAGATAAACCATTATCCGCTTCGTTTTTGATCGACTCACGTGTGGCTTTTTCTTTAAAATCAGTGTCAAAACCGCCACCTTGGATCATAAAGCCATCAATCACTCGGTGAAATAAGACACCGTCATAATGGCCATCGCGGCAATATTGTAAGAAGTTAGCCACTGTGGCTGGCGCCTTATCGGCAAATAAATTTAAAGTGATGTCGCCATGGTTAGTATGTAATGTGACCATAATCAAATTCCAATATTAGAGGTAAGAGGTTCAGCGCTCGATTTTAGCGCATACTCGCCCGATAGCGAACCCCAAGCACGCGCAAGACTTGCACCTATTAGCCATTAAAGGTTCAATAGTGGCGCTTTACTCCCTAATACCCTCATCAAGACGTGGAATCATGCTGAAAATCTACAATACCCTGACCCGACAAAAAGAAGAATTTACCCCTTTAGTGCCTGGCAAGGTCGGCATGTATGTCTGTGGTGTCACCATTTATGACTTATGCCATATTGGTCATGGCCGTACCTTCGTGGCATTTGATGTAGTCACTCGGTATTTACGTTATTTAGGTTACGACCTCACCTATGTGCGCAATATTACCGATATTGACGATAAAATTATTAAACGTGCGCTAGAAAATGGCGAACGTTGTGAAGTGCTAACCGAGCGTCTTACCCAAGAGATGCATCAAGACTTTGCGGCCCTAAATTTAGCCCGCCCCGATATAGAGCCTAAAGCCACCGAGCATATTCCTGACATCATTCAGATGGTGGAGCAGTTGTTAGCCGATGAGCATGCCTATGTGGCAGAGAACGGGGATGTGCTATTCGCCGTTAATAGCTTTGCCGACTATGGCAAGCTGTCTGGTCAAAACCTTGAGCAGCTCCAAGCAGGCGCACGGGTAGAAGTGGAGCACACCAAGCGCAATCCTCTGGATTTTGTACTGTGGAAGCAATCTAAACCAGATGAGCCAAGCTGGCCCTCGCCGTGGGGCTTAGGACGTCCAGGCTGGCATATTGAATGCTCGGCCATGAATGGCAAACATCTTGGTAAGCATTTTGATATTCATGGCGGCGGCTCCGACTTACAATTTCCTCATCATGAAAATGAAATTGCTCAAAGCTGCTGTGCTAATCAGACGCCCTATGTCAATACCTGGATGCACTCTGGCATGGTGATGGTTGACCAAGAAAAGATGTCTAAGTCGCTAGGTAATTTTTTTACTATTCGTGATGTACTCGCCCATTACGATGGTGAAACCGTGCGCTACTTCTTGCTCTCTGGCCACTATCGCAGCCAACTCAATTATTCAGACGATAATCTCAATAAAGCCCACAGTGCATTGGAGCGTCTGTATACCGCACTGCGGGATTTACCTGATGCCGAGCCTAAAGGCGGTGAGGAATATGTGGCGCGCTTTACTCATGCCATGAACGATGACTTTAATACTCCCGAAGCCTATTCTGCTTTATTTGACTTAGCTCGCGAAATTAATCGCTTAAAAAGCACAGATAAAACAGCGGCCGCTGAGTTAGGCGCGCAGTTACGCCACTTAGGTAATATCTTAGGCTTATTAGAGCAAGATCCCGACTCCTTTTTACGAGGAGCTGCGGGTAGTCAAAATGATGTAGCAGAGATAGAGCGCTTAATTCAAGCGCGCCTTGATGCCCGCAGCCATAAAGACTGGGCTGCAGCCGATGCTGCGCGCGATAAACTGACGCAAATGGGAATAGAGCTTGAAGACAGCGCCCAAGGTACACGCTGGCGTCGTAAATAACCAAGATATTGAAAAAATAACTCAAGGCGCCATAATTGGCGCCTTGAGTCTTTAATTTGCCTTGTTTGCCAGTTTTTCTGGCTCGCACTCATAAGGAGTTAGATATGCGCCTACTCACCACTGGCTTAGTGTTAAGCGCCCTGCTGGGCCTGACCGCTTGTGAACCTTCAGGTCCTGCTGCAGATATTGGCGACAATATAGACCAAGTGGCAGACACGCAGCAAAATAACGCGAGCGAACCGAGCGCGCCAGCTGCGGTTAATGATACTAATAACGAGGTGCAAAAAAATGCACCTGAGCCTGAAGTGATTACTGAGCAAAAAGAGCAAATAGATCAAGCCAACAAAGAGGCGTCTGTTGAAGCAGAAGAGCGCTTAAATGAAATATTAGAAGAGACTATTGACGAGCCCTAAGCAAGTTATGGCGAGTGAGTGTTTAATAAGACTGCCTTGGCGGTCTTATTTTTTAAATAACGACTTAAATACGATAGCGATTTAGCCCCGTCTTAGACAAGATTTGTCATATCTAAGCATAATATGACCCTATTAGGTGCGACAACTCAGCTCGCAACTTAAATTAAGCATATGATTTTAATGCATTTTATTTTAAAAACGCCGTGATTTATTTTTTTAGACGCTGTTGTTCTGTTAATAAGTACGCTATTAATAAGGCGTTAACAACATAAGGTGACTTACGTCACACTAACCCTTGCTAGGAGCACAACATGAAAAAGTCTTTACTTAATATTTTGCTATTAACTTCTGTTACCGCTTTTGGCTTAGCTGCCTGTGACAATCAAGGCCCCGCCGAAAAAGCCGGCGAACAATTAGACAACTCTGTTGAGCAGCTGCAAGACAAAAGCAAAGAGACGTTGGGCCTAAAAGAAAAAGGCACCTTGGAAAAAGCCGGTGAGCAACTGGATGAAACCTCAGCAGATTTGAAAGAAAGTGCGGCTGATCTTAAAGCCGGTGCCGCTGAGCAGGCAGATAAAGCGCGCGATGCCATGTCTGATGCAGCCGATGCCGCTGACAGAAAATTAGAAGAGCTAAAAGCTGAAGATAATAACTAATACACGCTTTTGTTGGCTGTATTTTAAAAGGGAGCTTAGGCTCCCTTTTTTATGGCAAAACGCCCGGCTATTTTGACTGAGGCTCTTCCATTTCCCCACCACAGAACTTACAAAAAAGCGCGTCACTGTCATGGCCGCCTTTTTCACACTGCGGGCACCGGCGGTCATCGTATTCACGGCGCATTTCTTGACCCAGTTCAGCAGTAATAATCCCGGTAGGCACCGCAATAATAGCGTAGCCCATCAGCATAGTAATAGAGGCAATCGCTTGACCCAATGGGGTATGAGGCGTGATATCTCCAAAGCCTACCGTAGTAATAGTCACCACTGCCCAATACATGCTGACCGGAATACTAGTAAAACCATGCTCTGGGCCTTCCACTACATATAATAATGAACCAAACAGCGTCACTAAAATGAACAAGCTACTAAAAAAAACCAGTATTTTGCGCCGACTTTGCTTTAGCGAGCGCCATAACACATTGGCTTCATTGACATAGCGCATCAGTTTTAAGATACGAAAGATCCGAAATACCCGTAATAAGCGCACTATTAATAAAAAACTAGCACCGGGAATAAATATGGCTAAATAGGTAGGAACGATGGCCAGTAAATCAATAAGGCCATAAAAGCTGCGTATATAGGCAAAACGATTTTGTGCACAATAAATACGCACAGCATATTCAAGGGTGAAAAGCAGCGTAAATAGCCATTCCATGAGGTAGAGCACATTACCAATATGAGCACGTACTGAGCTCATGGAGTCGAGAAACAACACCAGTATTGATAATAAAATAGCCGCGATCAGCAGTAAGTCGAAGCGCCGGCCCGCAGGGGTTTCAGTACCAAAGATAACCGTATACAGCTGTTCTTTGCTAAGCCAGCGCATCGCTATTCCTTATAAAATAATGATTTATAAAGGATAGAGCTAAAGCGTCATTAATTTAAGCCTATTGGTCGTGATAGCGCTCACAGGCAATTAAGGTATTCTCCATTAATGACGCCACTGTCATAGGACCTACCCCACCGGGCACGGGCGTTATATAAGCGGCGCGCTCGGCAGCGGGCTCATATTCCACATCCCCCACTAAGCGACCGTCTTCTAGGCGATTAATCCCCACATCAATAACCACAGCCCCCGGCTTAATCCAGCTGCCTGGAATAAATCCAGGCTTACCTACTGCTACCACTAATAAATCGGCCTCACCCACTTTAGTTTGTAAATCTTCAGTAAAGCGATGACAGGTAGTAGTGGTACAACCCGCTAGCAATAACTCTAAGGTCATGGGGCGCCCTACAATATTGGACGCACCTACCACTACCGCATTAAGACCGTGAGTTTTAATGTGGCTACGCTCAATGAGCGTCATAATGCCTTTAGGAGTACAAGGACGCAGTGCAGGGATGCGCTGTGCTAAACGACCAATATTATAAGGATGAAAGCCATCTACATCTTTATGAGGGTGGATACGCTCGATAACCGGCGTGCTATCAATATGATGGGGGAGCGGGAGCTGGACTAAAATACCATCTATCGTAGCGTCGCTATTTAGCTTATCAATTAAGGCTAATAGATCCTGCTCTGTGGTGTCTTTTGGCAAGTCATAAGATTTTGAAATAAAGCCCACTTCTTCACAGGCGCGGCGTTTACTCCCGACATACACTTGAGAGGCTGGGTTAGCGCCAACCAAAATGACTGCCAGACCTGGGGCGCGCTTGCCGCTGCGAGTGCGTTCCATCACTTGTTCTGCTACTTGATTTCGTACTGCCTGGGCTATCGCTTTTCCATCGATTATTTGAGCTGACATCTGCGTTGATTCTCACCTTGATAAACCTGCGCCATTGTCGCATTTTTTATTCGCTATAGTAAGCAAGGCGCAGCTTCAATAAGGCGTATTTAACGCAAGTTAAGTCTGCAATTTGGTGATTAAAAGCGCACTCTTGGGCTAAACACATAAAGCCGTTGACCTCGCTGGCGCAAATAGGTAATATCCCGCCCCGTTACACCTTGACGTTATATATCAAAACGTTAAGGCTGTGGCATGATATTAAGCGTAGTTGCGCCCTTAGCTCAGTTGGATAGAGCACCCGCCTTCTAAGCGGGTGGTCGCAGGTTCGAATCCTGCAGGGCGCGCCATTTATGGTGATCGTAGCTCAGTTGGTAGAGTCCCGGATTGTGATTCCGGTTGTCGCGGGTTCGAGCCCCGTCGGTCACCCCAAATTCTTTAATCTCCTCCCTGCCCTCAACTATTTATTTAGATCGTTAAACTCACGACGCAATCTAAACTCTTCTGAGGTCAATAAACGCTCAAGCGTACTAATCCTGCTATTAATACCCTGTAACCGCTGATCTAGGCGCGTTAGTGCTTCATCGCTAGAAAGTCCCGCTTCCCAACTGGTCGATTTTATATGATCTGACGCGGCCTCAGATAATGAAGGTTTATCATCGAGCATTAGCCAAGCGGCAATATAAAAAATAAGCGTTAAAAAGCTGGTAAAGAGTAAGCAAGTTACCGCTATAATGCGCACCAGCCAAGGCTCAACGCCTAATTTATGGGCAATTCCTGCACACACGCCGCCTAACTTGCCACGACGCTTATCTCGATACATATTAATTATGGTTGACGCCATTTGGGCACCTCTTGATCTAATAATTGCTCCAGTGTATCCAGGCGCGCACTGAGCTGCTCGGCCTGCGCTAAACTCTGCTCTAGCCTTAGGCGTGCCTGTTCGCTGAGCGTGTTATCGAGGTGGCGTTTAGCGCGATAATGCAGCACTAACCAAATAGGCACCACTAGCATTAAAAATATTTTTAACGGCCCCACCAAGGCCCAAGCAAGCTCTGACATTATTACTCCTTAGGCGGTGTGACATCAGCGGTTGAACGCGCCTTCATATTGGCTTTTAGCTTTTCTAGTTCTTGGCCAATTTCATCATCAACGGCTAATTCAGCAAACGATTGCTCCAGCCCTTTGCTATGACTATCAATGTCTGCTTTCGCTTCTAGTTCATCTATTTTCCGCTCAAATCGTGCAAACTTATCTAGCGAGGCACTGGTAGTGCTGTATCTTGCTCTTTCTTGCACATTAATCCGACTTTGCGCACTGCGCTCTCGCAGCTGCATCGCTTGTTGGCGGGCACGCGCATCAAGAAGCTTAGCCTCTAGCGCACTGATGGCTTGACTGAGCTTATCGATACTTTCATTTACCAGCTGCTGCTCATTTTGCATGGCATTGAGTAGGTCTTGCTGTTTATTTTTTTCCAACAAGGCCGCGCGTGCTAAGTCTTCGCGCTCTCGGCTTAAAGCCAACTCAGCTTTACTTTGCCACTCATCAATACGTGTTTGATGGCGTTGCGCATGGCGTTGCATGTCTTTTTTTTCAGCTAAAAAGCGCGCTAAATTAGAACGCTCTCGTACTAATTCATCTTCCATTTCTTGAATAATTAACCGTACCATTTTGGCGGGATCTTCAGCCTTATCCAAAATAGAATTAAGATTGGCGTTAACGATGTCGGCTAACCGTGAAAAAATACTCATTATGCTTATCCTTTTATAAAATGGCGCTCTAACTAGCCCAAGATACTCGCAAGCAGCTAAAGTAAGCGGCGGTCATTAGCTTAATACAAGGACTGTGCCAACTCTTTATTGTTTATAATCCTTTGATTATTAAATGTTTTTATAAAAAATCAAAAAGTAAAATTTGCTAAGTTAGTCAAATTAACTATTATTTGTGAAAGTTTACCAAGTTATTTCGCCATGCAAGAAGAATTAATCGGTCAATCTAATGCCTTGTTAGAAGTGTTAGAGCACACCTATCGCTTAGCGCAACTGGTTAAGCCGATATTAGTGGTCGGCGAGCGCGGCACAGGCAAGGAGCTGATTGCTCACCGCTTACATTATTTGTCCCCTCGCTGGCAGCACCCCATGCTGTCTCTTAATTGTGCAACGCTTGCCGAGTCGTTATTAGAGAGTGAACTCTTTGGCCATGAAATCGGCGCCTTTACCGGCGCTAATAAGCGCCATTTAGGTCGTTTTGAACGCGCTCAAGGAGGCACCCTCTTCTTAGATGAACTTGCCAACACCAGCTTGCGAGTCCAGGAAAAGCTATTACGAGTAATAGAATACGGTGAGTTTGAACGAGTAGGAGGCACGCATACGATAGCGGTCAATGTGCGTTTGGTATGCGCAACCAACCAAGACTTACCGGCGTTAGTGAGCGAAGGAAAATTTAGAGCCGACTTATTGGATAGGTTGGCGTTTGATGTGATTACCTTGCCGCCATTACGCGCCCGTGGCCAAGATATAATTCAATTAGCAGAGCATTTCGCCATTAATTTTTGTATGGAATTAGGCTGGTCTTACTTTTGTGGCTTTAGCCCTCAGGTACGCCAGCAATTACTCGAGTTACCTTGGCGGGGTAATGTGCGCGAGCTAAAAAATGTCATTGAGCGCAGTCTATTTCGCCATAATCAGGCTGAACAACCTCTCACTAAGCTCTATATTGATCCCTTTGCCTCTCCTTGGCGCCCTATTACTCAACCTAAGAGTGAGGCTAGCGCGCAGCGCCTTAGCTCACCGCTGCCTGAACTAGACTTACCGCTTGATCTAAAAACCCATTTGGCTGAGCAAGAGTTAAGGTTACTCTTGGCCGCCTTAACACAAAGTCAGCACCATCAAGGACAAGCTGCCCAATTGTTGGGGTTAAGTTATCATCAGCTACGAGGGTTACTGCGCAAGCACGCCGCCCATCTGCCTGCCAATTCGGCGCCATAAAATAAGGATTAAATATGCGTTTATGGCTTTGGGCTTTACTCATGGCATCGCTAGTAGCAGGCTGTAAGGAAAAAGACCCACAACTGGTTAAAAACAGTTTTTTATATTGTAGCGCCAGCGGCCCCGTGAGTTTTAATCCTCAGTTGGTGATCACTACGGAAACCTTAGATGCAACGGCTCATCAATTATACGACCGATTACTCACCTTTGAGTCACACGGTCAAGACGTCAGTCCAGGGCTTGCTGTTAATTGGCAACGCAGTGAAGATGGCCTGCGTTATCGGCTAACGCTGCGTAAAGAGGTGGCGTTTCACCATACGGCATGGTTTGTACCCAGCCGCCCCTTCAACGCCGACGATGTGGTTTTTAGCTTCACGCGCCTAAGTGATACGCAACATGCTTACCATAATGTCAGTGGCGGTAAGTATCCGTTTTTTAATGCCATTCATTGGCAAAAATTAGTCAATAATGTGCATGCTGTTAATGAGCATGAAGTAGAATTTGTGCTCAATTATCCCGATGCAGACTTCTTATCTTATTTGGCCAGTGATTATGCAGTTATTTTATCTGCTCAATATGGCGCGCATTTACTCGCCCTCGGTACGCCGCAATTATTAGATCGCCAGCCCGTAGGCACGGGCCCCTTTTTATTAGCGCTGTATCGCCCCGATGAATTTATTCGTTATCAGCGCCACCCTAATTATTGGCAAGCTCAGCCGAGCTTTCAGCAACTGGTATTTGATATCACACCTAAGTCTTCTAAACGGCTCGCTAAATTACTCTCAGGTGAATGCGATGCCATGGCCAACCCAGCAGCCAGCCAACTCGAGGTGATAGCCAACCACCCCGACCTTGCCCTAAGCGAACCGGTGGGCATGAATGTGGCCGTATTAGCGCTCAATACGCAAAAGCCACCGCTTACTGATCTTAGAGTCCGTAAAGCCATCAGCTTAATGCTTAATCGCGAGGATATCTTACAAGCCGTTTATTTTGGTCACGCACAGATAGCCAAGCATTTATTAACTCCTACGAGCTGGGCGCGGGATCCTTTAACCCCCTCCGCCTCTTTGCGCGCTCTTACCCCCCTTACACCAATGCTGCCTAAACAAAATAATCCGACATTAACTAAAGCGCGTGCGCTCCTTGCTGACGCCGGTGTAAGCGAGGGCTTTACGCTAACGCTGCTTACCGCTTCAGGTGCGCGAGCCTATAATCCTGATAGCATTAAAACCGGTCAACTATTACAACAACAACTAGCTCCTCTGGGGATCACCTTAAAATTACGTGCCTTAGATGAACAAGTTTTACGTCAATATTTAATTAAAGGCGAGCATGATGCCGTGCTCACCGGCTGGTCTGCCGACTTACCTAGCCCCACAAATTTATTGCGAAATTTACTGAGCTGTACAGCAATTAGCAGTGGCACTAATGCCAGTCGCTGGTGCAACCCTGCTTTTGAGGCTGAGCTGAACTTGAGCATGAATCAAGCCACGCCTGAGTATCGCCACGCTTATTATCAGGCTGCTCAGTATTTAGCCGAGCTTGATGTGGCGCTGATCCCGCTCATTCACAGCCAGCGTCACTTAGCCTTTCATCAATCTGTTAGCGGACTACAGCCTCTGCCCTATGGCGGCGTTAACTTTCAGCAAGTGGCAAAGGATTAACTATGCTCGTTTATTTATTGCGCCGGCTTATTTTATTGATCAGTACCTTGTTGATGCTGACGCTCATCGCTTACACCTTAGAATTTCAGTTGTTAAGCCAAATTAGTGAGCCCTTTTTCTCCGGCTATATTCAGTTTTTGCGCCAACTAACAGAGGGGGATTTTGGCGTTTCTAGTGTGTCAGGCTTACCCATTTTAGGCGCACTTAGCCAATATTTCCCAGCCACCTTAGAATTATGCTTAGCCGCTTTTATTATCTCATTATTACTTGGTGTGCCTGCAGGTACATGGGCGGCGCTGCATTTAAATCGCTGGCAAGATGGGGTTATTTTAACCAGTACCTTAGTTGGTTACGCCTTACCGGTGTTTTGGCTGGGCTTATTACTGGTCATGTTTTTCTCATTAAATCTCGGCTGGCTGCCGGTGTCGGGACAATTAAGCTTACTTTATGATATTAAGCAGGTGACCGGCATTATGACTATAGATACCTTACTTAATGACTCAGCCTATCGTTGGCCGGCTTTTTTTGATGCACTGCGCCATTTAATCTTGCCCTCCCTAGTGTTAGCTATCGTGCCCACCACCGAAGTGATTCGCCAAATTCGCAGTGCCTTATTAGAAGTATTAAAGCAAAACTATATTCGCGCAGCACTAACTAAAGGCCTAAGTGAAAACTACGTAATTTTGCGCCATGGTTTGCGCAATGCCTTTCCCATGGCGCTGCCCACACTGGGCTTACAGTTTGGTACTGTATTAACCTCCGCTATCATGACAGAGATTGTATTTGACTGGCCTGGCCTAGGGCGATGGCTCATTACCAGTATTGCTTTGCAAGACTACGCCGCTATTAAAGGCGGCACCTTGGCGATTGCAAGTTTTACTATCGTGGCCAGTGCTGTGGTGGAGGTATTATCTACCTTGATTTACCCCGTAAGAAGGAAAGCCATTTATGCCAGCCAAGGGTAATATCTACCCCGAGGTACATGTCCGCTCACCTAAAGAGCAAACGTGGCGGGTATTTCGTCGCAATACTCTTGCCATGACCGGCCTATGGGGACTCGCCCTATTATCGGTGCTGACTATTCTCGCTCCCTGGCTGGCTCCCTACTCGGCCAGCGCTCAATTTAGTGATGCTCTACTGATGCCCCCTTCTTGGGAAAATCATGGCAATATTGACTTCTTCTTAGGCACGGACGATTTAGGCAGAGACTTATTATCTCGCCTTATTTTTGGAGCGCGTCTTACGTTTGGTAATGGCGTGTTAACGGTACTAATTGCACTTCTAGTAGGAGGCAGCTTAGGTATAGTCGCTGGCATGAGTAAGGGCTATCAAGCCAGTATTCTTAATCACTTTCTTGATACTTTACTCGCTATTCCCTCCTTGTTATTAGCCATTATTTTAGTGGCTATCTTAGGACCTAGTCTGCTTCATACCTTAATCGCCATCACGCTCGCACTCACACCTCAATTTACCCGCGCCATTTATATTGCCGTGGCCAATGAGATGCAAAAAGAGTATTTAACAGCGCTGCGCTTAGATGGGGGCAGCCGTTGGCATATGCTGCGCTATGGGGTGTTACCTAATCTAAGTGACACCATAGTCAGTCAAACCACCCGCGGCTTATCAGTGGCAATATTAGACATTACTGCGGTGGGCTTTTTAGGTTTAGGCGCCCAAGCACCTAAACCAGAATGGGGGACCATGCTGGCTGATGCGATGGAGCTAGTCTATCTCGCACCTTGGACGGTAGCACTACCTGGGCTGGCAATATTGCTCTCGGTATTAGTGGTTAATATGGTCGGTGAAGGCTTGCGCCAAGCGATAAATGAGGTGATGGACTAATGCCATTATTAGATATACGAAACCTCACCATTGAAATTGAAACCCCTCAAGGCTGGGTTAAGGCGGTGGATAAATTTAACTTAACCTTAAACGAGGGTGAAATTCGCGGTCTGGTGGGCGAGTCTGGCTCAGGGAAAAGTCTAGTCGCAGAGACCATAGTAGGGATTGCTAAAGATACGTGGCATGTGAGCGCTGACCGACTGCATTTTGACAATATAGACTTGTTAAGTTTATCGCCTAATGAGCGCCGGCGCATTATGGGGCGAGATATCGCAATGGTTTTTCAAGAGCCCTCTAGTTGCTTGGATCCGGCAGAAAAAATTGGTGCCCAACTAAAAGAAGCCATGCCAGACTCAGCCGCCAATAAAAGTAGAGGATGGCGAAATTGGAACTGGCGCTATAAAGAAGCGCTTTCTTTACTACACCGAGTAGGCATTCGCGACTCTCGTGAAGTGATTAACTCTTATCCTTTTGAGTTATCTGAAGGAGAGTGTCAAAAGGTCATGATCGCCATGGCCATTGCCAATCAACCTAGACTGTTAATTGCCGATGAGCCGACCAATGCCTTAGAAGCCTCCAACCAAGCGCAAATTTTGCGCTTATTAGAGCGGGTTAATAAGCTTTCTGGCACTACTATTTTATTGATCAGTAACGATCTCACCACATTTGCCCAACTCACCGACAATATTACTGTGATGTATTGTGGCCAAGCGGTGGAGTCTGGGAGTCGAGAGCAAATTTTAACCCAAGCCCATCATCCCTATACCGCGGCACTGCTACAGATGATGCCAGACCTAGATGGCGGCTTAGCGCATAAGTCTCGTTTAAATACTCTGCCAGGCTCAATTCCGCCCTTGCAAAGCTTGCCTATTGGTTGTCGCTTAGGCCCGCGTTGTCCTAGAGCGCAAAAAAAATGCGTACAAACGCCTCCTTTAGCTATCTATAAAGGACACAGTTACTACTGCCATTTTCCACTTAATATGCCGGAGACTAAGTCTAAATGACCACCTCCACGGATAATATGAGCCCTTTAGAGCGCGCACCCATCAGTCAAAGTTGGATGGATCAGGTACAAGCTAAACCAAGCGGCGCCAGCCAAGTTCCTTTGCTTAAAGTGGATAATTTAAGCCGCAGTTTTATCACCCATAGCCGGCTGTTTAAAAAAGTGAGTAAAACCGCTTTTCACCCGCTGTCCTTTACCTTAGACCGTGGTCAAACTTTAGCCATTATGGGTGACTCTGGCTCAGGAAAAAGCACCCTCGCTAAGGTATTAGCGGGGGTGATGCCGCCCTCGCAGGGGAATATTTATATTGATGGCGAAAAAATTGAACCAGGAGATGATAAAAAACGTTGCCAACTGATGCGCATGATTTTTCAAGACCCTAATACCTCGCTCAACCCGCGCAGTCATATTGGTCAAATATTAGAAATGCCTTTGAGCTTAAATACGCGCCTCGATGCAGGCCAACGCCACGAGCTAGTGTTAGATACCTTGCGTATGGTGGGCTTACTTCCCGATCATTATCACTTTTACCCACAAATGATCTCCACAGGGCAAAAGCAACGAGTCGCCTTAGCGCGCGCCTTAATTTTGTCACCTAATATCATAGTCGCCGATGAAGCCATTTCGAATTTGGACATTTCAGTGCGCTCGCAAATTATTAATCTCTTACTTAGCTTACAATCGCGCCTCGGTTTATCCTACGTCTTGGTAGCCAATGATCTCGGAGTGGTACGCCACATTAGCGATCATGTTATTTTATTGCATGAAGGTCATGTAGTGGAAGCCGGCCCTACCCAAAAAGTGTTAGCTAACCCTCAAAGCGAGCAAGGCTTACGGCTCTTACAAAACTATAATAACGAGTATCGCTGGCGCCCTAATGAAAGCTAACCAGTCGCATTGGCTTACTAATTAATAGGAGTACCGGAGTGAAACTTAAAATCAGCATCAGGCGAGAGAATTAGCTCAGCTTCCAGCTCGCGAAATAATGCCACTCTCTGGGTAATATCTTGCTCACTAATTTGTTGTGCCAGCGCTAAGTAATCTTGATAATGACGGGCTTCAGAGCGCAATAAAGAAATATAAAATTTACCAATTTTAGCATCCAACAGCGGCGCTAATTTAGCAAAGCGCTCACAAGAGCGCGCCTCAATAAAAGCACAAATAATCAGTTTGTCGACCAAGGCTTCTGGCTCATAGGTGCGTACTTTTTTTAGTAGCATTTTGGCATAACGTGAAGCGGGGATAGGATCGTAAGCGATATGGTTGTCTTCGAGTATTTCTAATACTTGATAAAAGTGATGCAGCTCTTCTCGGATCAACAACACCATTTTATCAATCATATCTTGGCTATAAGCACAGTCTGGGCGGGCTTTTATGGTCTTAGATAAGGTGTTTTTCCCCTTTAAGCTCTCAAGACTGCCCTCTCGGGTATAAGCAAATTGCTCATAGGGCTCAATCATCTTTGAGATGTCACTAATACCTTCTTCTGTTAAGGCATAGCGTTTTAGCAAAAACATGGCACTTTGCGCCGCTTTTAACTCACATAACAAATGATCTCGTAAAATAATGGGCAAGCTTGCGGGTTGTTGTGCACGCTCCAACCACGCAGCCGGCGTTTCACATTGTAAAAAGCCATAAATTGGCGCCAACAAATCACCAAATTCACCATCAAGTTGCATAGGTAGCGGCATAAGAAACCTTTATTGTTCAAAGAAATAAGAAAAAAGTGAGCGCTATTTTACCACTAACTTTGAGCTGGCGCTCAGCTCTAATCCTGCCCTTAAACGCGCAATGCTTTGCCAGCTGGGCCGGCTGTGGGTAAACTATGACTATATTTGTTGTTTGGATTAGCCATGTATGAAACAGCTCGCTGAATTTTTTCCACTTATCATCTTCTTTGTGGTGTATAAAACCGTCGACATTTATGCAGCGACAGGGGCCTTGATGGCCGCCACCTGTATTCAAATGTTGGTTTTTTGGTTAAAGCATAAAAAATTAGAAAAAATGCACTTAGTCACACTGGTACTGGTGTTATTTTTTGGTGGTTTAACCATGTTCTTTCAAGACGATGCCTTTATTAAATGGAAAGTCACTGCCGTTAACGCCCTATTTGCTATCGGTCTATTGGTCAGCCGTTATGGCTTTAATAAAAACTTAATTAAACAAATGCTCGGTAAAGAAATGACAGTACCAAATGCAATTTGGGATAAAGCAAATTTAGCATGGGCTGCATTTTTCGCTATCTGTGGTGCGCTAAATGTCTATGTCGCCTTTAATATGTCCCAAGAAGTGTGGGTAAACTTTAAAGTATTCGGCTTACTGGGCATGACCTTATTATTTACTTTTGCTACCGCCATTTACTTGTATCGCCAGCAGCAAGCTATTGAAAATAAATAACTTATTTATTTAGTCAAAGAGTTAAGCCTCATTTTATTAATGAGTAAGGATAATGTATGTGGTATGTAATTTTTGCAGAAGATAACCCTAATAGCTTAGCGCTGCGCCAAAGTGCTCGTCCGGCACACCTTGGACGACTGCAAGCGCTAGCAGCTGAGGGGCGCTTATTAGTGGCCGGTCCTAATCCAGCCATCGATGCCCAAGACCCTGGCGAGGCAGGATTTACCGGCAGTACCGTCATCGCTGAATTTAGCTCATTAGAAGCAGCACAAGCGTGGGCTGACGCCGATCCTTATGTTGCTGCGGGTATCTATGCCAAAGTAGTGGTAAAGCCATTTAAAAAAGTACTACCTTAACGACTAACCTATATAAAAAAACCGGCTGCGGCCGGTTTTTTATATGAGCGCCTAAAATTATTTTGTAGATTTATTGGCCAAATACGACTTTATGGATAAAGCTTGAAAGTGTCATAGGGACACATAAAAGCAATTTCATCAAGGAGTGATGATTATGAACAAACTAATAACCAGCATATTACTAAGCACTTTATTAAGTTTATCCCCACTTGGCTACGCACAACAATCTACGCCAGCTTCAGACGCTAAAGAGAATAATAACGCTGTACAAACGCCTAGCGATTCTTCTAATGCAGTAATAACGAGTATTAATATTAACAGCGCTACCGCCGAGCAACTGTCATTATTAAGTGGCATAGGTTCAGCTAAGGCCGCCGCTATTATTGATTATAGAGAGCAGAATGGTCCTTTTAATAGCGTGGATGATCTTAGTAAGGTTAGCGGTATCGGTGAGCGCACCGTAGAAAAAAATCGCCATTTATTAACGAAATAAATAATAAACGCGAAGAGAATAAAAAACCATCAAGGTTATCTTTAGCCCTCTGATATGGTGAAGAGGGCTAAAATTAGTTACTATATATCACCTTTATTTTATTTTTAATGAATCCAATGCCAACTAATAAATCAGAAACTACCCCTTACGTTCATAAGACAACCCCACTTATTCCAGCCGGTAAAATCCGCAAAGCCGTGATCCCCGTAGCAGGCCTAGGTACACGCATGCTGCCTGCCACTAAGGCCATTCCTAAAGAAATGTTGCCAGTGGTGGATAAGCCATTAATTCAATACGTGGTTAATGAAGCGGTCAATGCCGGTATAAAAGAAATTATTTTAGTCACTCACGCCAGTAAAAACTCCATTGAAAACCACTTTGATACGAGTTTTGAATTAGAAGCAACGCTAGAAAAACGCGTTAAACGTCAATTACTGGCAGAAGTAAAACGTATTTGTCCACCCGATGTGACTATTATGCAAGTGCGCCAAGGTGAAGCTAAAGGCCTAGGTCACGCAATTTTATGTGCTCGCCCATTAGTGGGCGATGCCCCTTTCGCTATTTTATTGCCAGATGTGCTTATCGATGACGCTAGCTGCGATTTATCTAAAGATAACTTATCTGCCATGCTCAAAGCCTATGACGAAACCGGAGAAAGCCAAATTTTGGTCGAGCCGGTGAGCGAAGAGCAAGTTGAGCAATTCGGTATTGTTGATATTGGCGAAAGCGTAATTAAAGAAGGCCAGTCAGCGGTTATTAACGCCATGGTAGAAAAACCTAACCGTAATGAAGCGCCTTCTAATTTGGCCGTGGTGGGTCGCTATGTATTGTCTGCTGATATTTGGCCGTTATTAAGTAAAACGCCACAAGGCAAAGGTGATGAAATACAGCTTACCGATACCATTGCCATGCTGATGGAAAGAAAACCCGTTGCCGCACACCATATTACGGGCAAGAGCCATGACTGCGGTAATAAGATGGGATTAATGATCGCTAATATAGAATATGGCATGCGCCATCCCGAGTTAGGAAAAGAATTGACTCGCTATATGAAAAAAATGAAGCTGTAAAATAACCCATTAAAAGTATTCGTTATACTGGGCAGTGATAGCAATATCACTGCCTTTTTTATTACACTTGTCGCACCCCTTTATTTTTTGAATATACTATTATCTAGTAGTTACGCAACTGCACTCAGCCCTCTTAATTTAGCTCGCCTTTCTCTTGGTATTATTAATCATTAAACTACTGCCACTACAGCCATGTCTTAATTGAACAAATGACTTGCCTACTATTTAGCGCGTATAGCAAACCTTGCACAACTTAGCCTGAGGAGACGTAAGGACAATCCAACATTGGCGCCAAACTTCAATTTTTGTCAGGTCGTTATCAGGTATACTCTAGGTTTTAGGGCCTAGCTCAACTTGCTTACCCCTGCCCTATTTCACTTATATTAGTAAAGATTGAAGGCACCATGACACCGGCAGAATACCAAGCGCTGACTTCTCCTAGCTTATCCCATGCAGCGCGCAGCTTGTATCAGCTTTATATACGCCATCATGCGCTAGGTGATAAGTCACAACCCCTCGACTATCCTCTGCTTGGCAAAGCGCTAACGGTACAAGGTAAAAGTGCCCAGCATTATCGGGTGACGGCTAATACCCTTAGTGCGCTAGTAGAAGAGCTACTGGCGGTAGGCTTGCTTAATCTTTATCACAACCCTCATCCCGTGCATTTTCATGGTGCTGTCTTTACGCTACCGCTAAAGCATTTACCAGGACTCGCCCCTCTTCCTTCTCGCCAGTTTGCCATGCATGCACAGTGGCGCCCCGATGAACAATTTGCGGGATTAGCTCGCCTGTGCGGCCTACTGGATAGCACCATAGATGAAACTGAGTTAGGGGAATTTATCGCCTATTGGCTGGGGCGCCCGGAAGTATTTGAAAATCAACATCAATGGATGCTTAAATTGGTTCGAAAACTCAAGCAACAGCGAAGTATTAAGCGCGCACCTGCGCCAGTATTAAATCAAGAGTATCAACAACTACCTAGCGCTAAACAAGAAACCGGCCCTAGCAAACGGGCTCAGCAAATGATGGCTGAGGCCCAACGTTTACATACTTTTACTCAGGGAGATGGCGAGTCTGATGAAGAAAACCGCTAAAGAAATTGCAGCCGACCTGAACGATATTGCACGCCGGCGCAGAAAAACCGCTCCTACTCCTGATTTATCGCCAATAGCAGGGGCTGGACAGACTAAGCAGGTATTACGTCGCTTACAACAACTACGAGCGGATGGAAACTTGCCTGAATATGATTATTTAGCGCTAAAACGCCAATATGAAGAACAAGCCAATAAAGACATTAAACTTGCCCAAGCCCAAGCTAAACAAAAACGCACCGAGCGTTTATTAGCTCAGGCAGATCTGAATAGTGATTGGGTGTTTGATAAAATGGACAGCCAAGACCCCATACTGGGGCCTCATATCGACATGGCGCATCATTTTATTAATGCCTTTGATCACTGGGAAGCAAAAGGTGGGGTCGCCATTTTAATTTACGGTGACTTTGGGACCGGAAAATCCACTTTAGCGGGCTCTATTGCTCATGAGCTGATTTATCAACATCAAAAATCGGTGATTTTTCAGCAGTGGGCATCGGTCGTCGACCGACTTTTTTTTGGGGTGATTGAAGACCAAGAAGGCCGTAATCAGTATCGCCGCGCATTAGAAGAGGTCGACTTATTGATCCTAGATGAAGTCGCCGCTAATAGAGCGCGCCTTGCAGAAAGCCAATCCAGCTTTTTGGGTCATTTACTGCGCAGACGCCGTAACTTAGGGAAGAGTGTGATTATTATTACCAATCATGATCCCCAAGCCCTACATAAAGCCGTGGGTGATTTTTGTTTTGAAGCCATTAAAGCGTTTCATCCGGTGGACGTGGCACTGCATGGCCCTAGTAGGCGGCCAGACATTGGCGATTATCGCAGCTAGCTGATTAAAAACCGCCCATTATTTTATGGGCTGGTTTTTATAGAGTAGGATAAAAAAACAGCTAAAGGCGCAGATACAACAATGCCAATAGCCCTGCGCCTAATAACGCTTTATTGCGCGTCTTTCGTGGCAAATTCGCTAACCGCCAAACTAAGCCTGCTTTAGGCAGTTGGCTTAGCAGCCCTAACATCTCAGAGCCTGATTGGCTTTGTTGGCGGCGCATTTGGTTGCTTAATATTTTTAAGCGTAGCGCTTCTGCTTTAAGCTTTAATAGTTTGCGCTCATCTTGCAAAGATTGATGCATGGTCTACTCCTTTAAAGACCAATCAGCCATGGTCTTTTTACCTTGCACATACGCCATGTCTTCTTGTAGCTCATGAAGCGTGTCCGCTAAAAAGCGGCGCTGCCCAGCAAGGTTACGTCCTATAGACCAAAATATACCGATCATAATAAGAAATAATCCGCCCGCCATACCAAAAAACACCCAAATTTTAGCTTCAGGACTTAAAACCGCGTTTAAGCCAAACATTAAACTAATATAAGACATGAAAAAAAGCATACCCGCCATTAAAGCCAGTATGCCTAATTTTACCATACGCTCTTTTTGTGCCACAAATTCGATACGCGCTAAATTAAAACGCACAAATAAGAGTTCAATAATGGCGTGAAAGAGCTCTTTTAACGCATTAATTTGGCCTGTCATTAATATACCGTCCTATGGAAAACATGTGCTTGATTAATTAAATTATCCAAGCACATGTAAGTTCTTAATAGGGTTATCACTATAAAGAGCACCTATTAACGGGCTGCTCTTTATAAGACATAGGACTTATCTGCCACAACGGCTTAAAAATGCGCCTAAAACCAAACCCACTAATGCCGCCACACCCATAGCGTGATAGGGCTTCTCATAGACAAGATCATTGGTGTGGGCAGCCGCTTCGCGAGTGCGCTCAAGTACGCTACCTTCAAGCTCTGCATACTGCTCTTGGGCTTTGGTCAATTGGGCTTTGAGCTTTTCTTTTAAGGCTTTACCCTCTTGAGTACCATCATCCACAGCGGCTTTATATAAAGCTTCGGCATCTTTTAGCACTTGCTTTACGTCATCCAATAACACTGCTCTTTTTGCTTCATATTTCTGGCTCATAGTGCCTCCTAATGTGAAAAGTAAAAATCAGGTTAATATCGAGTGCCGCATATTTACCTTATCCACTAACCTGCTTATTAGCCAGCCCCATTAGTAAAAAATTATTATTGTTATGTCTATTTCTGTCATATGCACTAAATAAGGATCTTGCTAGACCAAAAAATCAAAACTGGCAATTAATACCTTAAAAACATTAATTATTAATATTACTAAAGTTGCATATTAGCTAGCGCCCTTGGCTACTCTTCATCAATAGCGTCTTGATATTGCTGTGCACTTAACAGCTCATTTAGCTCAGTTTCATCAGCAACCTTAATGCGAAATAGCCAGCCATCACCATAGGGGTCTGAATTCACCAACTCAGGACTATCGGTTAATGCTAAGTTAACGGCCACTACTTCCCCACTCACGGGCGCGTAAATATCCGACGCCGCTTTGACGGACTCTACGATGGCGCATTCTTCATTAGCTTCAACTAAGCGCCCTAGTTTAGGGAGCTCAACAAACACCATATCCCCTAATAAGTCTTGTGCATGCTCTGAAATCCCGACTCTGACTTCTCCATTACCCTCTACCCACACCCACTCGTGAGTAGTGGCATACTTTAATTCATTAGGAATATTGCTCATCGTCGTTTCCTCTCTGGCGGCGCGTTTTTTAAGAAAGTTTAATTTAGCAGTTAGTTAATGACTAGGCAGCTTTTACCGCTTTTAGCTATAAGCTAGCGGCTTTAGCCGTTAGCTCAAAAATACGCAACTTTTAGCCGATAAAGCCGATACGAACATCGGCTTACAGCACTAAATAATAAATTATTGGAGATTAAGTCGTCGCTTTGGCTAAGCGCGGCTGGGGGCTGAGTTTGGACAGCTCAGGTTGTAAGCCAGCAGTGCCTAGCGCATGCTCTGCAAGTTGACGCTTAAGAGGCGTAATTTTATTCGTGGCACTAAGCCCTAAGCCACGCAAACCGCGTAATAGAGGATGGGAGTGCCCAAATAAGCGCTTAAGCCCCTCCATTGCTGCCAATAAAGTCATGGCTTCTGCTTTACGCCATCGTTCAAAAGCGCGTAAATGAGCATGAGTGCCAATGTCTTTTCCTTGTTGGTGAAGCTGACTTAAAGTTTGCGCAAGCGCCGCAGCGTCTTGCAAGCCAAGATTCACCCCCTGCCCCGCTAACGGATGAACAGTATGAGCAGCATCACCAATTAAGGCCCAGCGCGCGCCACAAAACTGTTGGCTATAACGAGCGGTTAAAGGAATAGTCATGCGCGGCCCTAATACTTGGCAGGGGCCGAGGCGAAAATCAAAGGCATGTGCTAGGGCGTTATTAAAGTCTTGTTCTGATAATGCCAATCGCTGCTTAGCCTGTTGCGGCGGACAAGACCACACTAACGAACACTGATAAGGGTCCGCTAAGGGTAAAAAGGCAATAATATCGTCGCCTCGAAAAATTTGCCGCGCCGTTTGTTGATGAGGCTCGGTGATGCGCAGCGTCGCCACTAAGGCATGGTGATCATAGTCCCATTGCACCATATTGGGTTTAAGCTGCGCCCGCAGCCAAGAGCGCGCACCATCAGCGCCAACCACGATGCGCCCGGTGAGCGGAATACCATTTTCAAGTAGTACAAAAGCGCCTTGTTCACTCACCGAGATGGTGTGTGCTTTAGCCGGCATATGGAGTTCAATGTGCGGGCTTAAACGGGCACGCTCCAATAAGCTCAACTGTAGAACTTTATTTTCAACAATGTGCCCTAAGTGCGCTTGATGAACTAAGTTGGCAGAAAATTCAATGTTAGCACTGCTATCTGCTTCCCATACTTGCATATGAGTGTAAGGACCTAAGCGCGATACCGTGTCTGGCCAAGCTCCTAAGCGAGTTAGCAAGGTCTGTGAAGCAAGATTAATGGCACTCACTCTATTTTCAGGAATATCAGCTAACGTCGCGTCTGGCAGTTGACTTTCTATTACAGCCACGCGTAACCCACTGTCTTCTAAAGCCAGTGCCAGCGTTAAGCCCACCATGCCGCCACCAATAATGATCACATCTGTTGCTTGCATAAACTCACCTCTTGCCCATGGCCCGCCAGGCCAGTTTACTTTTTAAGGAACGACAAGCAGCCACTGTCATTAAGCCTGCATTACGACTCATACTTAATAGCGGATCTGAATTGGAGAATAATAATGCTAATCCTGACGTAATAGCGACTAATTCGCGCTGATCATCGACGCGAGATTGACCATAACGACTAAGTAAGGAATAAGCACCAAGATCAGAGGTATTTTCTCTTTGGCCGTCATTAACCTGCGGTGTCATTAGCGCCTCTTTTAATGTCTCGATTAACGCGACCACATCTCTAAGTCCGAGGTTAAATCCTTGCCCAGCAATAGGGTGTAGTAAATGAGCGGCATTACCTATTAGCACTACTCTATGATGCCAAGGACGCACGACTTCGTTTAAATGCAGCGGATAACAGGTACGTAGTCCAGTGCGAGTAATTTTTCCTAAGCGATAACCAAATTCACGCTGTAGCGCATCAAGAAAATCCCTCTCGTTCATGTCCATCAATACTTTTGATTGCTTAGGACTTACACACCATACTAGAGCGCTACGTTGCTGGCTCATGGGTAATAAGGCTAGCGGGCCTTGAGAGGTAAAGCGCTCATAGGCACGACCTTGATGCGCAAGTTGAGTTTGCACATTAGCAATAATGGCGTTCTGTTGATAATCAAGCGCACGGCGCTCAAGATTAAGTTGCTGCGCAATCATCGAATGACTGCCATCGGCGCCCACTAATAATTGGCAAGACAATCGTTGCCCATTCGCACATTGCAGCTCTACCTTATCCGGGTATTGCTGCCAGCTAGAAAGCGTCGCTGGGCACAATAAGTCAATATTTGGGATCTGTTGTAACTGCTGATAAAAGCGCAACCCCACGGGGTGTAGCTCTACCACATAGCCCAGTGCCGCCAGCGCATAATCATGGGCGTACATATTAACTTGCCCTAGGTGCCCTTGATCGGTCACTTGAATAGCATGAATTGGCGAGACTAAGTCTGCTATTAACTCCCACAGATCTAACTTAACAAGAGCCTGATGACTGTCGGCAGATAAGGCGATGCTTCTGGCATCAAATCCTGGGTGATCACTTAAATTAGGACTGGCGTGCTCAATGACACAAATTCGCAGTGGCTGTCCGTTTTTGTGTTTGAGCTGGCTTAATCCTAGCGCCAGTACAGCACCGGCCATACCGCCGCCATTAATTACCACATCATAATGGCTCATTAGACTAGTCTATGGTTGATTAGTGGAGAGTAGGACGCTTGGCACTGGTTTGCCCAGCGCCAAACTCTTCAAAAGCTAAAATGACCCCGAGTTTTAAATGCTCGTATAACACCACGAACGCGGTTTCGCTTTCTTCGTCTTCTTGGTCAAAATCGCTAGATACTTGAGTAATACTACTAATATCTTGGATCATTTCCTGTAATTCACTCGAGGCTTTATTCAGCTCTTGTTGCACTACGCCAAACCCTGCCAAAAACGCCGCCGACCATTCCATCATGGCATCTAAACGCTCTTCTAATGGCTCATCGTCATGAGGTAGTAGCAACTCAAACTGATTTTGATTTTGTAGCGCTTCATTAACGCGAGAAAAAAGTAAATTGACCGCTTTTTGTACCTCCTCAGGAAGGACAAAATCATCATTGAGTAGGGCATTAAAATGCTGCTGCCAGCGAATATCATTTTGCGCCAAGCCACCGCAAATCAAGCCACACACCACACCATGGACTTCAGCAGCAGTCACTACCATATTGTGCTGCTCTAACAGAGCAGTAAAAGCGTCGTAGTTAAGACGGGGGTTGTCGTTCATCATTTACTCGATTGGTGAAAAAGTGTGAAATATTAGCCAGATCCTAGCATTCTGACCTCTCTCAAGCCAGCCGCCCCTTGAAACTTCCGATGGGGCGCTATATAGTCGCCAGAATTTCATCGCCTACTGCAAATAGCCATCTGAGGATTACATGACCACAGCGGCAATAGATATTGTTATTCTGGGGCGACCTTATAAGGTTGCTTGTCCTGCTGGGCAAGAAGTTGCATTGCAGCGGGCAGCAGAGACGCTCAACGAGCGCATTCGTAATTTTAAGCAAAGTGGTAAGGCGGGCTCTAATGAGCAAATCGCTATTATGCTGGCCTTAAATATCAGTCATGAACTTGAGCTTGAAAAAGAAAAAAACCACCAATATGCTGATGCTATGGATAAGCGCATTAAAATGTTGCAACATACTATAGAAGAAGCCTTAGCCAATAAAGTAGGCTAAGATCAAAGATATAAGTAATAAAACACAATAGCCTTTTTAAGGCTCTTGTGTGAGTAATAGTTTCGCTTTCCCTGGGGTGTTCGATAGTAGGGTGACGTCCCTGAGCCGATATCAACAGCAAAGGAAAGCCGTGTTGTTTACTATTGTGCATGCTCGGCCCGACCGAGAAGCCTGCGGTAGATACCGGAGTTCCGCCTTGAACCGTACGGTTCAAGGACTCACACCCACACCGGCATCCTGGGGATCCTTTTACCTAAACCCTCTTTGTTAGCCACATACTCCTCACTCTTCTGCCTATTTCACCTTCTGTGATATTATCTTAGTTTCCTAGCCCTAAATTTACAGGTTTTTAAAAATGTCTGAACAACTCAATAATCCATTACATGGCATTACCCTAAAAGCCATGGTGACTGAATTAGTTGAGCGTTTAGGCTGGCAAGAAATGGCCGCGCGCATCAATATTAACTGCTTTAAAAATGATCCTAGTATTAAATCTAGCCTCACTTTTTTACGCCGTACGCCGTGGGCGAGAACTGAAGTCGAAGCTCTCTATCTTGAACTTATTTCTGGTCCCTGGGGCAAGTAACACTCTCCAATATCGCGCTGCTAGCAAAGGATAAATCATGCCTAGGCTTACTTCTCGTAATCAACTGCGCCAACTCACTCGCCATGCACGGCGCCAACTCTCCCCAGCAGCACAACAATGTGCAGCCCAAAGTATGGTTAACCAAGTAAGCAAAGTAGCACACTTAGCCAGTGCTACATCGGTAGCGCTTTATTTAGCAAACGATGGTGAGCTAGACACTCAGCCCTTAATTAATTGGTATTGGGCACGAGGCTGTAAGGTGTATTTGCCAGTATTACATCCTTTTTGTAAAGGGCATTTAATTTTTCTGCACTACCATAGTGCGACTCCCATGCATAAGAACCACTTAGGCATTGTCGAGCCAAAACTTGATATTCGCTCACTAGCACTTAGCCAGGAGTTAGATATTATTTATACCCCTCTAGTCGCCTTTGACGAGTTAGGGCACCGATTAGGCATGGGCGGCGGGTTTTATGACCGTACTTTAAGCGCTTATTTGCGCCCTTCTACTTCTTCATTAAGACCCAAGGTAGTGGGCTTAGCCCATGATTGCCAACAAGTGGCCAAGTTGCCGGTGGCGGAGTGGGATGTGCCGTTAATGGAGTTGCTCACGCCCACCCGACATTTTAAATGGTCGCCCCCTTCCCCCCTTATTAACGTGAAAAGCACAAGGCAAGCACAAGTGGGTTTGCTATCATTAGGCTTACTAGATAAGCGCTCAGTGACTAACGGTTTTTTGGTGCGGCGCTCAGTTTTAAACTTAGAAGAAATAAAAGCCATGACACAAGATGAAATGAAAAAAGCAGCCGCTTGGGCCGCACTGGATTATGTAACGCCCAATAGTATTGTGGGTGTGGGCACCGGCTCTACCGTCAATCACTTTATTGATGCCCTAGGCACCATTAAAGAGACCATCAAGGGGGCGGTGTCGAGCTCACAAGTATCCAGCGCGCGCTTATCGGCACTGGGCATTAAGATTTTTGATCTTAATGAGCTCGATGAGTTTGATGTGTATGTGGACGGCGCCGATGAAATTGATGGCAATATGGCCATGATCAAAGGCGGCGGCGCTGCCCTTACCCGCGAAAAAATTGTAGCGGCGGTCGCTAAACGTTTTGTGTGTATCGTTGATGAGTCAAAAACGGTAGCCGTGCTCGGCGATTTTGCGCTGCCCGTGGAAGTGATCCCCATGGCACGCGCCTATGTGGCTCGAGAGTTAACAAAACTGGGCGGCACGCCGATTTATCGCGAGGGGGTAATCACCGATAATGGCAATCATATTTTAGATGTGCACGGCTTAACCATCCACGCTCCTAAAGAGCTAGAAGCACGCATCAATGCCATCGTTGGTGTCGTCACTAACGGTTTATTTGCCGCGCGCAGTGCTGATATATTAGTGATTGGCATTCCTGATGGCGTAAAAAAATACACAGCCTAAACGCAGCCGCGCAATCATCCTAATAGGCTATTAATGGCTCTTATTCCATGAGCCATTTTTAATCTTGGTAACCTTTTAACAGCTCCACATAGCGCTTTACGCTTCGCTCTATCACCCCTTTAGCATCACAGAGTACCGCTTTACCATCAAAGGCACCGTAAATTCGATCAAATTTCCAAGGGATTAGGGTATCAGCCATGCGCTCAACTGTGGCGCCAGAGAGCGGCAGCATATTGGGGTAACTCCACATAAAAGAGACGCGACGAGTATCTGGCGCCACTTGAATAATATCGCCACTCATTAACACTCCTTTATGGGCAGCACCCTGTGGCCAGTGTAATACCGTCCCTCCTGGAAAGTGCCCACCTAAACGAAGCAGTGTGAGCCCATCACCTAGATCAAGTGTGTCTCCTTGCCAAAAGGTTAGATGTTTATCTTCTCTCATCACCCACTCTTTATCGTATTCATGCAAATAAACCGGTGCGTCAAACGCCTGTGCCCACTCTTGCATAGTGGTGTAATAGTGAGGGTGTGAGATGGCAATGGCTTTTAGACCACCCAATGCCTGGATAATATGTTCGGTGGCAGGATCAAGTAGCGAAATACAATCCCAAAGAATATTACCGCTGGGGGTTTGGATTAAAAATGCGCGCTGAGCGATGGCAAAAGAAGGAGAGGTTTTAATTTCAAATAAATGAGGTTCGTGGAGCTTCCAGCAATTAGTATGGGAGGCCAACAATTTATCTATCGTCGTCCATTCTTGACCACTTGATGGCACATATTGGCGCTCATCAACACAAATAGGACAACACGCTGGCGGTTGCTCGCTTTTTGGATAAGAGGTACCACAGGTACTGCAAAGGTAAATAGACATATTAGCGCCTGTTACGTTTTTACAATGCTTTAAGGATAGCGAACGACTCTGTTATTCTAGTGTGGTTTAAGCCACAGTGCATCCTAATGGAATAATTGATAATCTTCGCCCCTAGACTTAAGCAGAGAGGGTTGATAGCAAAATAATGCTAGCCCCTTTACGCGTCGTCAATTTACTAGTAAATAAACGTGAGTCGTTCTCAATGGCTTGCTACTCACGTTTGCTAAATTCTCTCTTTGGCTAATAGAGCGTCTTATCTTGAGTAGTAACCTGCTCAGTTTTTTAGGAGAACTGATTAAAAAAATAAGCTTTTTAATCAGTAGAGTAATCTCACCCCCGCTAGCTCACAGCATAACTAAACCAACAGCGCCGCCGCCTTGATTAAAGCATAACAATCGCAGCCCACTTTTAAGTCCAACTGAGCAACCGAATAGGCTGATAGCTGCGCCGGTATTTGCTCGCCTTGCGCTAAAGCTAAACGTAACAATACACGGCCTTGGCCAATATCTGTCATACTCAGCACCTGAGCGGGTAACTGATTAACGATAGAAATATCAATAACGGGTGCTAAAGCAATACTGACATCGCTGGCAAGAATACGCAGCCGTGCCGCGCCAAAAGTTAAGCCCTCCTGACCGGTTAACCAAATACACCCAGCTGGCGCGTTTTCAGCTCCGTAAAGGAAAGGCACTCGGCCATCTGGCAAGCTGCTCTGCAACTGCCCACTAATAATGCCTGCTACTTCCTCATCTCGATATAATAGGCTATTGGGTCGCGCTAAGGCTTGCTGCAAGTGGTCGTTATGCAAGATGCGCCCCTGCTCCATTAATAGCACCCGATCCGCTAAACGCTCCACCTCTTGTGGTGCATGGGTGACATAAAATACGGGTACCTTAGCTTGAGCCGATAGGTGCTCTAATAAAGGTAAGATCTCCCGCTTGGCTTTAGCGTCTAACGCCGACAAAGGCTCATCTAATAACAGTAGTTCAGGACTGCTTAATAAGGCTCGACCAATAGCAACTCGTTGGCGCTGGCCTCCTGATAATTCACTGGCCCCTTGAGCCAACATTGGCGTTAAGCCCAACCAATCAATGATCTGCTCTTTATCAGTTCGACGCTGAGCGTGGGGCAAGCGCCGCCAGCCATACTCTAAGTTGCCCTTAACAGACAGATGGGCAAATAAGCTAGCTTCTTGAAACACATAACCTAAACGCCGTTTATGAGTCGGGACAAATAATTTGTGTTGTTGCCAACATAGCTCACCTAGCCAAAAGTGCCCAACACATCGCTCAAGACCTGCCATAGCACGTAACAAGGTGGTCTTGCCACAACCAGAGGGACCAAACAAAGCGGTCACGCCATGAGCAGGAAGTTCAAAATCGACATCCAGGGAAAAATTCGCTCTTTGTACCTTAAAAGCGGCTTTAATCGTCATATGCGTACCACCGAAAAACGTCGATTAAGGGCATAGACCACCAATAAAATAGTGAAAGACAGTGCCAATAATAAGCCGGAAAGCACATGAGCTTGGCCGTATTGCATGGTCTCTACATGATCGTAAATAGCAATCGATACCACTTGAGTCACCCCTGGCAGATTACCGCCTATCATTAACACTACCCCAAACTCGCCTAAGGTATGAGCAAACCCTAAAACAGTAGCGGTTAAAAAACCATTACGCGCCAGCGGGATCACCACAGTAAAAAAACGATCCAAAGGAGATGCTCCCAAAGTTGCGGCTACCTCTAAGGGGCGTCTGCCTATGCTAGTAAAGGCGCCTTGTAAGGGTTGCACCACAAAAGGAAGTGAGTAAAAAGCCGAGCCAATCACTAAGCCGGTAAAGCTAAACGCTAAGGTGCTGCCGCCAAGCGCTATTGAAGCTTTACCAAAAATACCATTGGGTCCGAGCGCTAGCAGCAAATAAAAGCCTAATACCACAGGAGGAAGCACTAAGGGGAGCGCCACCATAGCTTCAATAACGGTCTTAAAACGACTTTGCGTTTGGCTAAGCCACCAAGCTAACGGCATACCAATAATAAGCAGTACCAATACAGTAATGCCCGCAAGACGCAAGGTGACCATTAAGGCCGTCATGTCATCAGGAGTTAACAGCATGATGTTCCTTTTTGCATAGAAGGTGAGCTACTGATGCTTGGTGCGAGTAAAGAAAGAAGCTCACATCTGGTCTAACGAACCCGCAGGCTCAGGCGCGCGGCTTTATAAATAAAGTCGGCGCCTATTAGACGCCGACTCATTACTTTTTTAAAACGTTTAGGTAGCTAAGACTGCCTTTAATATCAGGCTTACTATTGGTCTTCGCTCACGCTATAACCGTAAGACTTAATAACGGCACTGGCTTCATCAGAGCGCAAATAGTCAAGTAAGTCGCGAGCGGGCGCATTGTCTTTTAATAAAACGGCCTGTTGGACGATAGGATCATACATGTCGGTAGGCACTTCCCAGTAAGAGCCGCCGGTAAACGCATCGTCTTTAAACACTTGGGATTTTGCTACAAAACCAAGTTGTGCATTTTCACTATAAACGTACTGATAAGCTTGACCGATATTTTCGCCGCGTACCATTTTAGGTTGGAACTCGTCCCAAAACCCCAATTTTTCTAGCGTTTGCTGAGCGGCACGACCATACGGAGCCGTTTTAGGATTAGCGATAGAAATATGCTTAAAATCTTGGTTTTTCAGTACACTTTGCTCATCGTCAATCAAGTTATCATTAGCGCTCCACAACACTAAGCTGCCCAGCGCATAAGTAAAGCGACTGCCTGCAATGGCTACCCCTTCGTCATCGAGCTTGGTGGGCGTTTGCTCATCAGCGGCCAGAAAAACATCGTAGGGCGCGCCATTTTTAATTTGTGCGTATAGCTTACCAGTTGCCCCTGAGGAGACAGAAACTTGATGGCCACTTTGCTTACTAAATTCTTCACCTAATTGCTTAATTACATCTGTGAAGTTGGCGGCCACGGCAACACGGATTTCATCCGCCGTCGCGGTTGCTGAATAACCCAGCGCCATTACTAGGAGCGATAAGCTCAGTGTTTTTTTCATTTTTATGTCATCCAAAGGGTTGTATAAAATAATATATAACGTTAGCACCATATCGTTATGTAATTAAAAATACAACGCTAAACTTCAACTCCTAAGTCAAGATTATCATTTGCCGAGGCGCTAAGGCTTAGCCACAATGGAGCTTAGTATGGTTGAGGGTGAATGTATGGATCTGGAAATACTATTAAGTCTGCATAGCCAGCAACGGTTGTTTGTTAATCCTAGGCGCATCCAGTTACTTGAGCAGATCCGTGAACACGGCTCTATTAGCCAAGGTGCTAAAGCGGCAGGTATTAGTTATAAATCAGCTTGGGATGCGATTAAAGAGATGAATGCGCTAGCCGAACGGCCGGTATTAAGTAGCGAAACAGGCGGTAAAGGCGGAGGGGGCGCCTCGCTCACCGCCTATGGCACTCGCCTTTTAAAAATTTATCATTTATTGGCACAAATAGAGCAGATGGCAGTCAGTGCACTGCAAGATGAACATACCTCGCTTGATAGCTTACTTTCAGTCGTGGCACGATTTTCATTACAAACCAGTGCACGTAATCAATTTTTTGCCACCGTAGCGTCATTTGACCCTAATGATATCAGTCGAAAAGTCGGTCTAGCCTTGCCAAGCCACCAGCTTATTTATGCCGATATTACCGCCTCTAGCGTAGCGCGCTTAGATTTACACTTAACAAAAGAAGTATTAGCGCTTATTAAAGCGCCGTGGATAAGACTGGCCAGCGATAAGGCTAATATTCCCGTTACCGACAATATGTTAATGGGCAAAGTGGAGAGCATAGAAATAGGAGATGAGTACATTGAGGTGATACTCGCGCTAGAAATAGGCGAAACACTGTGTGCCTTATTAGCGAAAGAAACTAACGAGTGTTCTTGGCAGCAAGGAGATAGCGCGTATGCGCATTTTTCTCCCTCGCAGGTTATTTTAGCCACCCTCGGCTAATTAATTTAAAAAATAAAAAAAGCACCGCCTGTAAAGGCGGTGCTTACACTAGGTGTTAGCTTTTATTTAATTTTACTCCAGCATATGGCGAATAACATAATGTAAAATACCGCCATGCTGATAGTAAGTTAGCTCATTACTGGTATCGATTCGACACTTCACTTTTACCTCTTGCTCAGTGCCATCTTCTCGCTCAATCACTACTGTTAGCGTTTTGCCTGGGCTTAAATTATTTAAGCCTTTAATACTGAGCCGTTCATTGCCTTTAAGAGCTAAGCTGTCTGGAGTGTCACTTATAAACTCTAAGGGTACTACGCCCATGCCAATTAAGTTAGAGCGATGAATACGCTCATAAGACTCAGCAATAACAGCGCGCACGCCCAGTAATATGGTGCCTTTTGCTGCCCAGTCCCGACTAGAGCCAGTGCCATATTCTTTACCCGCCACCACGACCAATGGCACGCCTTCTGCTTGGTAGCGCATCGCTGCATCGTAAATAGAGCATTGCTCGCCACTTGGGTAATGGCGTGTCTCTCCACCTTCGACATTTTCTAGCATTTTATTGCGAATACGAATGTTGGCAAAGGTACCGCGCATCATCACTTCATGATTGCCTCGGCGAGAGCCATAAGAGTTAAAGTCTTTTTCTTCAATGCCAAGGGAGCGCAGGTAATCCCCCGCAGGGCTATCAGCTTTGATACTACCCGCTGGCGAAATATGGTCGGTAGTGACAGAGTCTCCCAAAATAGCTAGCAAACGTGCCCCTTCAATGTCCGCCACCGGCTCTGGGGTTTTACCCATGGTCTGGAAAAACGGCGGATGTTGAATATAGCTAGAGTCATCTTGCCAATTAAAGGTCGCGGTCTGTTCCACTTCAATTGCTTGCCAGTGCTCATCACCATCAAATACCGCGGCATATTCTTTATGGAACATATCTTGCGTGACCAGCTGCACCGCTTCGGCTACCGCCTGCTGACTTGGCCAAATATCTGCCAGATAAACTGGCTGCCCCTGCTTATCTTTACCGATAGGCTCTGAGGTCAGATCTCTATTCATACTGCCAGAAAGCGCATACGCCACTACCAAGGGGGGCGACGCCAACCAGTTGGACTTCACCAGCGGGTGAATACGCCCTTCAAAGTTTCGATTCCCCGATAATACCGCTGCAACTGACATATCATTTTCACGCACCGCTTCAGCGATAGGATCAGGTAGCGGCCCCGAGTTACCAATACAAGTAGTACAACCATAGCCCACTAAATAAAAGCCCAGTTTTTCCAGGTAAGGCATTAAACCGGCTTTAATTAAATAATCAGTCACCACTTTTGAGCCAGGCGCTAACGACGTTTTAACCCAAGGGGCTGAACTCAGTCCTTTTTCTACTGCCGCTTTTGCTAATAATCCTGCGGCCATTAACACGCTAGGATTGGAGGTATTAGTACAAGAAGTAATGGCAGCGATGACGACATCACCATCATCGAGGTGGTAATTCTCACCATTCATACAAAACTCTGTACTGGTGAGCGATTTTTTAACCGCTACCGCCGTCTGTCCACCTTCATTTTCTAAGCGCTCTTGAGAACGTTCGGTAGGCTCTATATGCAGTTGGCGGCTTAAGTTATAAGCACTCGGTACTTGCGATAATTCAACTCTATCTTGAGGGCGCTTAGGGCCGGCTAAGCAGGCCACTACCGTGCCCATGTCTAAGCTTAGTGTGTCACTAAATGTGGGTTCATCTCCACTGTTACGCCATAAGCCTTGGGCTTTACTGTAGGCTTCCACCAGATCCACTTGCTCAGTGCTGCGCCCAGTGAGTGTTAAATAACGAAGGGTTTCTTCATCAACGGGGAAAAAGCCACAGGTCGCCCCATATTCAGGCGCCATATTGGCAATGGTAGCGCGATCGGCTAGGGGCAGAGATGCTAGACCATCCCCATAGAACTCGACAAATTTACCCACCACACCGCGATCACGTAGCATTTTCACCACAGTGAGTACTAAGTCGGTCGCGGTAATGCCCTCACGCAACTGCCCCGTTAGTTTAAAGCCCACTACTTCAGGAATAAGCATAGAAATGGGCTGGCCCAACATGGCCGCTTCTGCCTCAATGCCACCTACCCCCCAACCTAATACGCCGAGCGCATTAATCATGGTGGTATGAGAGTCGGTGCCCACTAAGGTGTCGGGGCAAACCATAATGTCGTCGCCTTGGGCTTGCTGCCACACAGTTTGACCTAAGTACTCTAGGTTAACCTGATGACAAATCCCGGTCCCTGGTGGAACGACCCTAAAGTTATCAAAGGTTTGCTGCCCCCACCGTAAAAAGGCATAGCGCTCGCCATTCCTTTGCATTTCCATATCCACGTTGACTTCAAAGGCATGACCATTGGCAAAGTCATCTACCATCACCGAGTGGTCTATGACTAAATCTACTGCAGATAAAGGGTTAACTTGTTCGGCTTTCCCTCCTAAGCGCTGCACTGCATCACGCATAGCAGCTAAGTCCACTACCGCTGGTACCCCAGTAAAGTCTTGCATTAACACTCGCACTGGGCGAAAGGCAATTTCACGAGAAGAAGCGGCCGTGTCTAACCAATCATTCATGGCGCTAATATCTGGCGCAGTAACAGTATCGTCGTCAAGATTACGGAGTAAATTTTCAGTTAATACCTTAAGCGACTTAGGCAAGTTAGCCATATTTTTTGCATCAGCAAGCTTAGCTAAACTGTAATAAAGATAGGATTTTTGGCCTACTTTTAAGGTATCGATATAAGATTTATTAACAGGAATTGACATCATTTCCCCCTTGGCGATGGAAACGCTAGTAACTGAAAATCAGCACCACATGACCCATTTAGACATAGACGCTGGCACATTGAAAGTGCTAAGCCCCCACTCCTTTTATTATTGTGAGTAGGGTCGAAAGTCTGTAGGCGCAATCATTTACGTTTAAAACAACGTGAGTTAGCGCTAAAAATAATACGAATAACCCATTAAAATTTAACACCCTTACCTAAAAGTAGGCCATTTCTGCTAACTTAGGAGAACTTCAAAATTATTTGTGCTCAAGCACGGTTTTTTTTGTTGGCGCCTAAGAGCTTGATAGCGTAAACAGTGCCCTGTTGAACTCAGCAACCGCCTGACACCTTTATTAATATCTATCTTTAGAGAGCCTCACTTTATCCATGAAAATTGCCATTCTTTCTCGTAATGCCGCCCTGTATTCCACTCGCCGCTTAGTTGAGGCTGCCCAAGCACGAGGCCATGAAGTACGCGTTATTGATGCGCTAAAATGCTATATGAATATCAATGATAATAAGCCCTCTATTCATTATCACGGTAAAGAGCTAGAGCAATTTGATGCTATTATTCCTCGTATTGGGGCCAGTGTGACCTTTTATGGCAGTGCAGTATTACGCCAATTTGAAATGATGAATTGCTACTCTCTTAATCATTCAGCAGCCATTGGCCGCTCTCGTGACAAATTACGTTCTTTGCAATTGCTCTCTGGGCAAGGCGTAGGCATGCCGGTCACCGGATTTGCTTGTAAACCTGATGATGTACCCGACTTAATTGATATGGTGGGCGGTGCACCTCTGGTCATCAAGCTACTCGAGGGCACGCAAGGTATAGGCGTGGTATTAGCGGAAACACGAAAAGCAGCAGAGAGCGTGTTAGAAGCTTTTATGGGCTTAAAAGCCAATATAATGGTGCAGGAGTTTATTGAAGAAGCCGGTGGCGCCGATATTCGCTGCTTTGTGCTGGGTGATAAAGTTATTGCCGCGATGAAACGCCAAGCTAAAGAGGGGGAGTTTCGCTCAAACTTACACCGCGGCGGTGCGGCTGAGCTTATCCGAATTACACCAGAAGAGCGCAAAACGGCCATTCTATCTGCTAAAGCCATGGGATTAAGTGTAGCTGGCGTGGATTTACTACGCTCTAAGCGAGGCCCGTTAGTTATGGAAGTGAATTCATCACCAGGCTTGCAAGGCATAGAAGAAGCCACCGGCAAAGATGTGGCGACTATGATGATCGAGTACATTGAAAAGCATTGTCATAAAAAATCTAAAACCCGTGAGCGCGGCTAATGACAGCCCCCTTTTCTTTAGCCGGCATAGAGGTGGCGCCGGGCAGTCGTAAAGTATTGCAATTAGCCCTCGCGCAGCTCTATACCCAGTCGCCGTTAACGGTACCGCTAGAGATAGTGCACGGCAAACAGCCGGGTCCCGTATTATTAATTTGTGCAGCCATTCACGGTGACGAGCTCAATGGCATTGAGATAGTAAACCAAGTATTAAGTCGTATTAACCCTGCTCGCCTTAAAGGCACGCTGGTGGCGGTGCCGGTGGTGAATGTATTTGGTTTTATTAATAAATCACGCTACTTACCGGATCGTCGTGATCTTAATCGTTGCTTTCCTGGCTCAGAAAAGGGCTCATTAGGCTCACGAGTCGCGCATTTTTTTGTCGATAAAATCGTAGATCATTGCTCCCATATTATTGATCTGCATACCGGCGCTATTCACCGCTCTAACTTACCGCAAATCCGCGCCAAATTAGACTGCAGTATTACTCGGCAAATGGCAGCAAGCTTTGGCGCGCCCGTGATATTAGATGCCAGCATTCGAGACGGCTCTTTGCGCGCGGTCGCCGAGAGTCGTGATCTCCCAGTCATTTTATATGAAGCAGGAGAAGCACTGCGCTTTGACTCCGTCGCTATTAAAGCCGGCACCCGTGGGGTGCTGAATGTGATGCGCACCTTAGGGATGCTAAAACCCAGCGTCAAAAAAACGCAAACCACCACCCCCATGATAGCTAAGTCCAGCACTTGGATCCGTGCCGAGCAAGATGGTCTTCTTCACCTTAATACGCGCCTTGGGGATAGAGTCACTAAAGGCCAATGCTTAGGGACGATTACCGCGCCTCTTGGGGCTCAAGCCAGAGAAGTGATCACACCTAAAAGCGGCATTGTGATCGGGTGTCTTACCATGCCATTAGTGAACGAAGGAGATGCAGTCTTTCATATCGCAAGCTTTGATGAAGTTAAACAAGCAGAAATCAATCTTGAGCGCTTCGTTGATGAAATGGATATTCAAGCCACCAGCTTTTAAGCGCACTTGCATATCGGCAATAAAAAAAGGGCCAACAGGCCCCTTTTTAATAAGCTGAGTTATTAATGCACGATACGAGCACGAATGGTACCTTCAATGCTCTTAAGCTTAGTAAGTGCTTGCTCACTTTGTGCAGTTTCCACCTCAATAACCACATAACCAATAGTGGGAGTCGTTTGCAGATACTGAGAGGCAATATTGATATTTTCGGCCGAGAATGCCTGCACTATTTGGCTTAAAATACCGGGCTTGTTGTGGTGAATATGCAGCAAACGGCTGGTATCAGGATGTTCTGGCAACGTCACTTCTGGGAAGTTAACAGCAGATAAAGTAGAGCCATTGTCTGAGTATTTAATCAGCTTGCCTGCCACTTCATAGCCAATATTTTCTTGCGCTTCTTGAGTAGAGCCGCCAATGTGTGGCGTTAAGATCACGTTGTCAAAGTTGCGCAGGGGTGACACAAACTCTTCATCATTTGACTTAGGCTCTACTGGGAATACGTCAATGGCCGCGCCTGCTAAGTGCTTAGTGCGCAATGACTCAGCTAACGCTTCAATATCAACCACAGTACCGCGAGAAGCATTAATTAAAATAGAGCCAGGCTTCATCATGGCAAGCTCAGCGGCGCCAAACATATTTTGAGTTTCTGGCGTTTCAGGCACATGCAAAGACACAACATCAGACTGGCTTAGCAGCTCTTCCAAGTTATAAACCTGCGTGGCATTACCTAAGGATAATTTAGCTTCAATGTCGTAATAAGACACTTGCATACCGATGCTTTCGGCAATAATGCTTAACTGAATACCAATATGGCCATAGCCGATAATACCTAAGCGTTTACCACGAGCTTCAAAAGCATGGGTTGCCGTTTTTTGCCACTCACCGCGGTGCGCTTTCGCGTTACGCTCCGGAATACCACGGAATAATAATAAAATCTCACCCAGCACCAACTCCGCTACACTACGGGTGTTAGAGAAAGGCGCATTAAACACGGGGATACCGCGAATAGCCGCTGCATCTAAGTCAACTTGGTTGGTGCCTATGCAAAAGCAACCAATGGCGACCAGCTTCTCTGCCACATCTAATACCGACTCGGTAATTTGAGTACGAGAGCGTAAACCAACAAAATGCACATCTTTAATGCGCTCTTTTAGTTCTTCATCGGTTAATGAGGTCTTTAAATAGTCGATGTTGCTATAACCGGCATTTTTAAACATCTCAACGGCACCTTTGTGCACGCCTTCAAGCAATAGAATTTTGATTTTATCTTTATCTAAAGAGTAGTGAGCCATGACCTATTCCTTTATAACTGCTGCGTGGGTATCTACTTAAAGTACCAAAAACATGGGGCTGTGGGAATTTATGTTAGCAAAGTCACACTTTTTTCTGCTATCCATATTTTTAAAAATCCCGCTCCTCTTTTCTCGCTCTCACATCCTGCAAGAAAAACTCAACGCACGTGGCTTTTTAAGACAGCCAGCGCTAGCGATTAGCGATAAATGCCAGAGGTTTAATTGAGCAAAAATACCATTTGTACTTGATCGCTAAACTCAATGTCATTTTGCACATAACTGGCATCTCGTTGTTCGCTATCGGCCATTTTTGCATTCATTAAGCCATAAGGGCGAGGAGAAGAGAGACGTTGGGGCTGATAATCAATGCTATACACTTCACCCAGCTTGCGTTGAGCGGCGTCTGCTAATTCTTCAGCCTGTGTTCGGGCATTCATTACGGCGGCGCTGCGCGCTTGCTTTTGTAGCTCAGACGCTTGCTGACTGTCATAGCTGACTTGCTGAATATTCTGAATGCCTTGCTCTAACACGGTGTTGAGGGTGGCGCTTAATTTATCGAGGTCATAGAGGCGCAGCGTAATATGGCGCTCGCCATGATAACCGACCAAAGTTGGACTTTCTTGATCCTTATTATATTGATATTCAGGCCGCGTTATTACACTGGCACTATCAATGTCTTTTTTAGTCAAGCCCAGCGCCGCCAGCTGGCTAAATAAAGCCGCAACTTTAGTATCTACCTCTTCTTTAGCGGCGAGCGCTTCTGGCTTAAGCGCCGTGACCATTAAGCGAATAGTGGCCATGTCGGGCGCGACCTTAATCTCTGATTGTCCTTGAATGACTAAATGAGGCTTATCAGGAAGAGCAAGCGCCCACACACTGCTACTAAACAGCAAGGGTACTAACAAAGAGCTAACAGTAATAATGCGCATAAAAACCTTAATATGAAAATCTTAAGTAAGAGGCGAAGACTCTATTCGTCTAGTTTAAATCAATGTAGTAACCCGAAACAGAGAGCGACTCATGTTTAATAGCTAAAAAGCCATTGTCGCTTAATAACTCACATCGATAAGCGCCTGCTTGATAAACTTCATTAAGCAGACGCATCACAGTTGTGTTCCTTTAAAGCCGATGAGGCGGGCTGATATAGCCTTGATAAGCATCAACATACAGCGTTTTAAGCACATTAACTTGTTCTTTGGTTTCTACTCGGGTGGCAATGGTTTGTGCGCCCATGCTGTGTGCTGCACGACACACAGCCGCTAAGAAGGCATCGTTATAATCAGGCAGCGCCACTTGGCTAGTGTAGCCGTGATCGAGCTTAACGTAATGGGGGCGCAGATCGCCAAACTGAGTTAAGAGATCAAAGTGACGTCCAAAATGATCAATGCCCCACCCTACCCTAAGCTGACTGAGCGGGGTCATTAATGCTCGTTTATTACTGACAAAAGCACTTTCGGGTAGCTCTAATAGCAACTGCGAAGCCGCTGACGCGTACTTGGCCAGCAATAAGTCTAGCTGATGCCAAAAGCTGGCTTGCCCACAACTATAAGCGGTGAGGTTCACGGCTAATTTTACTTGGCTGTTGTCACTAAGATAGCGAAGTGCGCGCTCAATAATATGTAAGTCGAGTTTTTCACCTAACTTAAATTGTTCAACCACCGATAAGAAACTGCCAGCACCATGCACCGCATCTTCTTGATTAATTGCAATATAGAGCTCTTCATGCTGCACATGACCGGCAAAATCCATTACCGCTTGACTGCTTAGCTTAAAATTATCTTCTACTAATGCGTGCTCAACCAGCTTCTTCCACGCCAGTCTGCCTAAGTCGTTCTTTTGTGGCTGATGCTTAATTACCACCGCCCCTTCAGCATTCATGCGAGCTTGGTTAAGCGCATTATCGGCGCGCGTAAGCACTTGGCCAATCGTGTCTTGCTGTTGTAATACACCAGCACCAATAATGGATATATTGTGCGGGCTGACTGGGTTAATCACCAGCCCCGCAATAAAGCGATTTATCTCCTCGCCTAACGCAGTTAACACGGTGGGCTCAAACTCAGGAAGCAAAAGCGCAAACTCGTTAGTAGAAATCCGAGATAAGGCAAAATCGTTATAACGCTGGCAAAGTTGGCGTAAATTCAAAGCTATGGCTTTGACCAAGCTATCACGCGCCGCAAAACCTTCTTCTAGATACAATTGCTCTAACATATCCACGGCCACCAACATTATGGTGCCTTGGCGATGCTCACTAAGCCAAGACTGGCTTTGCGATAAAAAATACTCTCTGTTTCCTAATCCCGACACTTCATCGATAAAAGTTTTATGGCGTAAGCGTTCGGCTTCATCGGCTTGTTCTTTAAATTGCAGCTCAAGTTTTTGGCTCATCGAGTTAATGGCTTTCACCACTTCTCTTAGCTCGCGAGTGCTGGGTAGCGCTATTGCTTTACCAAAATGATGCTGTTCAATCTCTCGGGCATGATGTTCAATATCATGCAGTGGCTTTAGTAAATAGCGCATTGCTAGTACTAATAGCGCCCACACCAGTACAAAACACATCACAAACCAAAATGCTAACTGGCTCATGCCTTGCCATAACTGGTAATACGCTTGGCTGGGGTGTCCTTCAACTGACAACTCACCTAACTGCAGCCAACCCGACGTGAGCACCACTTCACTTTTCGCACCTTCAAATAAGTCTAAATCAATAAACCATTGCGGCACGCTCGGCAGAAAAATTTCATGTTCACGGCTGATCTCTTTATCTACCGCTAATAGCTTAAGATCGACTTTGCGATAAAACCCACCATCAAATACCGCATTAATCACCGACTCTGCGCCGACAATATCGCTCGTTTCTAAATACGGCGTTAGCGCCAAGCCCAAAGAGGTCACCGTATTAATGACAGTGGTTTCTTGTTGCTGAGCCAAATAGCTTCTCGTGGAGCTAAATTGCACCGAATAGGCGGTGACAAATAACAGCACAAACAATAACAACATGGTAACGACGAGTTGTCGGTATAGAGTCATAATTAACGATCCAAGTTGATGCGAGGTTTCTGTAGTCGATTAACATCCCAACGACCACGTAAATCATTCCAAAGTGACAACCGAGATGCTTTCCCTGCCAGCTCACCTCGACCTCGTTCGCGCATTAGCCAAAGATGTTGGCCATTGAAACTGTAAATTGGCGCCAAATCGCTGCGCTCTGTTGCTAGGCGAATCGAGCCTTCTAAATTATCTAAAATATAAGGGACTGCAGCGGGTGTTGGGTAATACGCCACTACCATATGAAATTGGTTTAAAGTCAGTGCTTTAACATACACCATACGTAACTTGTCATCTGCAATGCCCAATTCACGTAAAGTAAAATATTTGGCTAAGCTAAAGTCTTCGCAATCGCCGCCGCCGGCGCCTAAAAACTCTAACGGCGTCGCCCAGTAATCTTCTTTTCCCCACAATTTAATGTCATCAATAAATCGTAGTCGATTAAAAAAAATATTTACTCGCGATAAAATCTCACGCTCACTGACGGTCTGAGACTGAATGTTATTCACCATAGAGCGCCAGCTTTGCGTACGTTTAGCAGCGGTAGCACCATAATATTGCTGCACCGCTGCTATCATGCGCTTATCTTCTTCTAGCAAAGATTGTGCTGCTACGCCCAGTACTAAGGCCGCCAGCAAAATACCGCTAACAAAAGATAAGATTTTTTTCATTAGTCTTTAGTCTGTCCCATGTCATACACATTCCAGCGCAAGCCCACCGAATGCTGTTGGGTCGCCAAAGCGCCCACTACCCGACGATTGGCTGCAGCCGCATTTTCACCAGCTGCCATCAATACCGGTTGTGTGCTGCCATAGCCAATGACTTCTAAACGCGCTTCACTGACTCCCGCTTTTATTAAAGCATTTTTAACTGCTTCAGCGCGGCGCTTAGACAAAGCTAAGTTATATTCTTGAGTCCCCACTTGGCTAGCATGTCCTTCTAACAAAAGCTTTAGCTTAGGGTTGTCGTTCATAAAGTTTGCCATGTGCGAGATCTCGCTTTGATACTGAGCAGAGATCACCGCGCTATCATGAGCAAATAATACGATGATATCTTGATTTAGCGTAACGGTTGACGCATCACCACAACCGTCATTATCAACTTCAGCATTCGCAACTGAGTCTAGGCAATTATCTCGCGCCGTGATCACCCCATCTCTGTCTTGATCCGTTAGATCATAAGCGGCCGGCGTTTCTTTAAATGACTCACTGGTTAAGCTACAGGCCGTCAGTGGTAATAATAAAGCCAACATCATCCATATTTTCATTTTATCTCTCCATTAATAAAGCAATTATTTACCACTGTTCAGGACGTGTGAAACGCAGTGCATCCAGCAATTGACCGGAGGCATTCATAATTCGGTATTCGGCGGCCAGTTGATCATATTCTGCATCAATATAAGAACGACGAGCTTCAAATAATTCATTTTCGGTATTTAGCACGTCCAATAAAGTACGATCCCCTAAAGAAAACTGCTTCTTATAGGCATCTACTGTGCTAAAGCTCGACTCTACGTGCTCGCGCAGAAAGTCTTTTTGCTTACCTAAGGATTCATAGGCGGCCCATGCTAAGCGCATTCCTTCATCGACTTCACGATAGGCATTCATATTAATATCTTTAGCTTGCATCTCTAGTGCCGAAGTTGAGCGACTGCGTGCCACATCTGCCCCACCACTAAATAAGTTATAACGCATACGAACCATGGCCGAATAATCATTATTATGGCCGCGCACGCCATCAATATTATCGTCCCAGTTGCTGCCAAGCTCTACATGCACTTTAGGGTAGAAGCCCGACTTTGCATCTCTGTGCTGCTGATGAGCAGCATCTACATCAAAAGCGGCAGAGGTTAAAATAGGGTGGTTTTCATTTGCCTTAGCCAGAGCATCATCTAAGGTGGCAGGAATAAAATTGGCATCGGCTTTGGGTTGGCGCAAATCGCTCGGCACTTCGTTCACCAACGTAATAAATTGGCTTTGAGCATCACGTAAATTATTTTCAGCCGCCGTCATATTAGAATATGCACGAGCCACTCGGCCTTGTATTTGGTTAAAGTCGGCCGTTGAACCTACGCCCGAGTCGGTGCGCCGGCGAATATCGGAGGATATTTGCTCATGGGTTTCTAGATTACGCCGAGATAACTCCACAATTTCATCATTACGCAACACATTTAAATAAACTTCCGCCACTCTTAGCGCAATGTTTTCCGCGTTAGATAACAACGCAAAACGCTGCGCCTGCGCTTCGGCATCGGTACGAGCAACATTACTCGAGGTTTTAAAACCATCAAAAATAAGCTGGCGCAAAGATAAACCTAACTCACGACGCGTTAACTCTTCTGAGTCACCATTTGGTACTCGTGTAGAGGGGCTACTGGTATATTCATAACCAATACCCGCATTGGCATCTAAGGTAGGATAATAACCCGCGCGCGCCTCATCGTTTTCATATTGGCGAACTTGGTACAAATGAAACGCTTCTTTTACCTTAGGATGGGTCATTAAGGTTTTAGTTACCGCTTCTTCTAGCGTTTGAGCCTGTACTGGTAATATCAGTGCCGCCCCAATTAGTATTGAAATTGTGCTTTTTTTCATTGTTATACTCCCTGTTTAATTAACGCTCTCGTAAAGCGCCTTGTTTTGCTCTTAATAACGGCTTAAGAAGATAATCTAATACAGTTTTTTTACCCGTAATAACATCTACTCCCGCTTGCATCCCTGACATTATTCGCAAAGGGGCGTCTTCACTGCCTAAAAAGCTTTCCTGAGTTCGCACAGTGGCAATAAAAAAAGTATTGCCTTTATCATCTTGAATCGAGTCAGCACTGATCTTTTCTACTTCTCCCACCAGACCACCATAAATAGTAAAGTCATAAGCGGTAAATTTAACTAATGCCGGTAAGCCGGGACGCAAAAAGCCAATGTCTTTTGGCTCCACCCGCGCTTCAATCAATAACGTATCTTCTAGGGGAACAATTTCTACTAAGTCCATTCCTGGCTGAACTATACCGCCTACCGTATTAACACTCAGTGTTTTAATAATCCCTTTAACCGGAGAAATAACCGAGGTTCGTCTTACTTTATCTTGTAATCCTACTTCACCTTGTTGTAATTGCATCAAGCGATTTCGCTTTTCATTAAGCTCGCGCTGGGCATCGGAGCGAAAGGTGAGGGCAACTTCTTTACGTTTAAAAATATTTTCTCTTAATGAGGCATCCAGCTTAGGTAACATTAGCCGAGTAGACTCTAATTCGCCTTGCATTTGGTTTAATTGACGCTCAAGTCGCAATATCTCCACTTGCGGCACTATGCCCTCTTTGGCTAAAGGACGGCTCATATTCACTTCTTGTGCCGCCAACGCCGTACCACGTTGTAAGGTTTTTATTTTAGAATTGGTTTCAATAATTTCTTGTTCACGTTGTTCTATCTGATTACCAAATATCGCTAATTGGTTATTAATAAAACTAATACGCTCCGCATACAATGAGCTTTGAAATTCCGGCTGGCCTGGATATTTTTCTTGAAAGCCTTCCGGAAAGTCTAAGATACCTAAGGTTACTTTTACTCTTTCTCGCCACGCTAAATTAGGCTCATCACTAATAGTTATAGAGGCTACTTCTGTTTTTAAGCGGCGCACATCCCCTTGTAAGCCCGCTATTTCTTGCTCTCGCTCGCGTAAGTCTGATAAAAACCGCGTGTCATCAATTAATAATAACTCTTGGCCTTTTTCAACATGCTGACCTTCACGCACATAGAGACTGCGAACAATGCCACCTTCTAAGTTAGAAACCACTTGTATTTGGCTAGAGGGAATAACTTTACCCATGCCAGAGGTGACTTCTTCTAATTCAGCAAACCAAGCCCAAATGATCGCCACCAACACAAACACAAAAATGGCCCATAACAGCGCTTTGCCGGCTTTAGGCGTAGTTAACAACACGGCGGCGGCGGTATCGTTAGTGTAATCAATTAATTCAGGCGCTACCTTTTTTTTAGCCATTAGATGCCTCCTGAACCCGCACTTTACCTACTTTTAATTGTTGTAATACTTGGCCTTTAGGGCCATCGGCCACTATTTTCCCTTGCTCTAGTACAATAACTCTATCTACCACCTCCAACATGGAAGTGCGATGAGTTACTAATAATAAGGTTTGTTTAGCCGATAATTTCAGTAACTCTTCTTTAATATAAAGCTCAGAGCGGTTATCCATATTGGAAGTGGGCTCATCAAACATCAAGACTGCGGGTTCATTAAGCAGCGCCCTAGCAATGGCAATGGCTTGGCGCTGTCCGCCCGATAATTGTCGCCCTCCTTCACCCACTTGTTTATCTAAGCCATTTGGATCTTGGTTAGTGAATAAAGTGACTCCAGCGCGTTGTGCCGCTCTTAATACTTGGTTTTCATCTGCGAGTGGATTAGCAATAACGATATTATCGCGAATAGAGCCATAAAAAAGCGTTACATCTTGTGGCACACAGCCAATATTAGCGCGCAGTGCGGCTGGCTGTAATTGTTCGATATCGATGCCATCAATGCGCAAGCTGCCACCTGTGGGCCGATATAAACCCACCATTAATCGCTCTAGGGTAGTTTTCCCTGAGCCAATACGGCCAATAATGGCGACTTTTTCACCGGCTTTAATATTAAGGTTAATATTCGTTAGCACATCATGTTCGGTATGGGGGTAGCGAAAACTTAAGTCGGTAAATAAAATATCGCCTTTAAAGTGAGGGTGATGCACAAAGCGCCGCCCCACGGCGTGCTCTTCAGGAGAAGCCATAATTTCTTCTAAAATAGTCATGGCCGAGCGCGCTTGATTATAACGGGTGGATAACACAGCGACTTGCACTATGGGGCTAATCGCGCGACCACTTAACATGACCGCCGCAATTAAGCCGCCCATCGATAAGTCTCCGGCAGCAATTAAATAGACACCGAGAATAATTAACGCGATCGTAGAAAACTGCATGGTGACCGCTGCAAGCGTTGATACGGAATTGGTAATACGGCGCGTCTTCATGCCCCACTGCGCGATATGACTAACCGCTTGCTCCCACCGATGCTGAAAGGTGCCTTGTGCACCAAATAACTTAATGGTTTCTAATCCGGCGATTCCTTCTACTAAATTGGCATTTTTTTGGGAGGCTAATCGTGAGCCCTCTTCAATACTGCGTCTCAATTGCCCTTGTACCGCTAGGCTCACTAGTAGTAATAACAAAATAGCCATAATTGGCACCCACACCATGGCGCCCGCAAATACCCAAATAATAAACAGAAACAGGATGGCAAAGGGGATATCCACTAACGTGGTCACAGTTGCAGAAGTAAGAAAATCTCTGACTGACTCAAATTCTTGTAAATGTTTAGCAAAGGCTCCGGTCGAGGGTGGACGCGCTTCCATGCGCATGCCCATGACTTTAGAAAATATTTGTGCCGATAATAATACATCGGCTTTTTTACCCGCTATATCAATAAAATGACTGCGGAGCATGCGTAATATAAAGTCAAAAATAAAAACGATAGTGGCGCCAATGGCCAGCACCCATAAGGAGTCAAAAGCTAAATTGGGGACGATTTTGTCATAGACGTTCATCGTAAATAGCGGGGTGGTGAGCGCAAATAAGTTAATTAGCAAAGAGCCAATTAAGACGTCGCGATAGATGTAGGTAGAGCCACGCAAGGTGCCCCAAAACCAATGCCCTTCCTGAGTTTTTAATACCTTAGGCGAGCGGGCATCGTAGCGAAATTTAGGCTTAGTAAAAATAACATGGCCGCTAAAGCTGGGCGCTAATTTATCTAGCGCTAACCATTGCTCACCCTCACCTGTGGTGGGCAATAGCAGGCGAGCACGTTGTTGCTTAGCATCTATTTCTAATAACACACCTGCACTGCCATCATTAAATAATAATATGCAAGGTAGTAATAAGTCTGAAATATCTGCTAGGGCATAATCAGCATGATGAGCAGAAAGCTCGGCACGCTCGGCAGCGCGAGAAAATAATAATGGCGTTAATTTACCGTCAGCTAAAGGCAAGCCATTAATTAAGGCTTCACCTTGATAGGGATGACCGTAAAATTTAGTTAAAAAAACCAAGCTTTGCAGCAAGGGATCTAGCCCCGACTGTGCTTCCTTCATGTGCGTCTGCCCTTGTTAGTATCAAATGAAGCTATTCCTTTAACCACATTGTACCTAATAGTCACTAATTAAGTAGCGATATATCATGGCATAGCGATATTTTATTACAGCATCTGCAAAATTAGGCTGTATTAGCCACACTTACAACCCCAACTCGCTTTTGTGTCGCAATAAGCTACTTAAATTTATATTTTTAGCATTTTATATTAAACATCAGCTATTAAAAAAGCACTGCTAGCAATTAACAGTGCTTTTTGCTGTATTTAAAAGCTTAAATACTCTTTACGCGACAAACTAACCATTAAGGTGTGGGATTAAGTAACTCTGCTGTTAATATTTGCTCCAAGATGTCTGCACTGTGGTTCATCTCTGCCATAGGAGCGCTCAACTCAGCACTACCATTACTGCTTGCGACTAACAACGAATTGTTCTGCGCTTGCTCTGCAGCCGGTAAGTACTCATCTAGAACATCATTTACGTCAAGCCAAATATCACTGAAATCAATTTCATTAAACTCAACATTATTAATAAAACTTACCGCTTCTGGCTGAGAAGCAGACTCCTCATCGATGGAGTGAGTAAAAAGCATTTCATCTTCATCAAACAAGAGTGACACTGGCGCGGGTTGAGTATTTGAAGAAATAATTACTTCGTCAGAAGTCACTATCTCGCCCAAATTATCACCAGCACTATCTTGGACCGTTGCACTGACTTTAACCGTCGGCTCACCCTTAACTTCAGTGGTAATAACAGTGACGCCTACAATATTAACTTTACCTTGTCCGTCAACCGTTACTTTGTAGTCCTTATTATCTGCAAGCGGCAGTTCCCAACTGTAAAAACCTTCATCGTCCGCTGTATCACTTGGTGTACCATGAGAAAGTTGCACGCCCTCTTCAAGCTTAACGACGATAGAAGTAATCTTCTCTGAGCCATCTGTGTCTGTAGGATAGGCTGCAATATCTAAAGGATAAACTTTATTTCCTAAGGTACTAAATTCTATATCATGGATCAGATAGTCATTATCACCGCCAGAAATATTTTCTTTTGGAGAAGTAAAGTCTATTCGGCCAATATAATTCTCACCCTCAGCAGCAATCACTATCGCATCATCAATAACATCGGTTTTGCCTATCACGGTATAGGTGTTTAATTTATTACCTGAGGTATCGTAGGTCGTATATTCTGCCTTCTCTACTTTATGTAACCAAGACAACCTTATTGCCAAATTGGTTACTGGCTCCTTAAATAGGATTTCTATTCTTTCGCCAAACGCAATTTCTCTTTCATCACCCGTATTACCTTTGGCTTTACCTGCAACACCAAAACCATTAACACCTTTAGCAGCGCTGCCATAATCAACCTGAGATATGTCTCCGACTACTCCGTCCGAATTGTATGCCTTAACTGTAAAGCCTAGCCCAGTTTTAACAGCGTTATTAATATCAATAGTTTGTGTTTGAGGGGTTAAGGTCCAAGAGTTTAAAGTTACTTCAACCACCGGCTTATCTGTTACTGGTAACACATCAATAGCTTGTGTTGCCTCTGATGTATTCCCTGCATTGTCTACCGCTTGATAATTAAAAGAAGTATTGCCGCTCCAGTCTTCCTTAGGCTCGAAGGTGATTAGACTGTTAGGACCAACGATAAGACCGCCAGCCTCAATTTGATTAACAGGCTCACCATTAACAACTAGCACACCATTGTCGGGCAGACTCGTGATCAGAATATGTTTTAGACCCGTTCCCGCATCAGAGGCTGCTAAATTAATAACTATCTCACTTGTTTCATTAGGGTTAGTGATATCTGAGACTAAATCCTCATAACCACTGGCAGCTTTACTCTGAATGATGGGCGATTCTGTGTCTACGGTATAAACGCGTTCAGCCGTGGCTTCTTTAGAACCGAAATAGTCAGTAGTAGTCACGGTGGCATTAACCTTAGAATCTTCCATCAAGTCAGTACCTGATACGCTTACCCCCCAAGTCACACCATCATTTTCCACTTTAGTAGTATATGTTGTACCGCCCACTACCACGGTCACGGTGTCACCCGCTTCAACGTCCTTGCCAACAGTCCCGGTTATCATGACCTCAGCACCGGCTTCGACAGAATTCACTACGTCATCACCGGCAATAACATCTATGCTAATACTGGCTTGTTTCTCATCAACAATATTGCCAGCACTAGTAGCATCTAGATTTCCCGTCAGCTGTGCGCCATTGGCATTCTCACCACTCAAAGTGGCATTGAGCGTTAATTCTTCTACGCCTTCGTAAATTCCATCTTTAATAGTAGGCACTGAGATAATAATACCGTCAGTAACCCCCTTAGGTATGGTGACACTATAGCTACCATCGGCGTGTACCACTATCGGGCCATGAGCCACACCATTAATAGTAATACTCGGAGTATCGATATCCGCTAACCCTGCTTTGCCCTCGCTTTGGCCATTCACAAAGTTAAAGTGTAAAACAGTATCACTATCGACAGCAGCATCGAGCGCCACCGCAAACTCAAGATTATCGCCTTCTAATGCAATAGCAGAATTTGTAATTGTTAATCCGGTTTCAACGGTTTTATCTAGTGCTGCTGCTGTATCATCACTGGTAGCAGATGCTGGAGGAGGCGTAATGCCATTCACTGCTTGCCCTTGCGCCACCGCAGTTACTACCACGGTAGGCGGGTTATCGTTAGGCATGGTAAGGGTGATACCGGTTATCGTGACACTACCATCGGCGCCGATATTAACTTGATAATCACCGTCATTGACTAATGGAAGCGTCCAGTTATCGGTACCTGGAATGTTTGTGCCATGAGATAAACTAGCGCCAGCGGGCACGGCAAGTACGACACTAGTAATCGATTCTGAACCATCAGTTTGGCCAGGTGCCGCACTAATATTAAGTTCATAGTCATAGTCGGCAGTTTTAAAAGTGATTTCATGAATTAAAAAATCACTGCGGTAATCTTCGATTTGTTTAACGGTTTTACCATCATAGGTATCGCCCGGTATTGCTGGCGTAAAATCTATGCTTTTAATCGCCGAACCATCTGCCGCTTTAATGGTAAAACGAGGATCAACAACATCGGTAATACCATGAAGCATGCCTTTTTCTTTGCTGCCATCCGCCTTGGTGATGGTATATTTTGCATACTCGAAATCTCGTAACCAAGAAAATTGCGCCGTCATCTCACTGACAGGATTATCAAAAGTCACAGTTAATGTTTGATCAGGCGTTATTTCTTCTGGGCTAGAAGTGTCAGATTTCCCAGCATCTGCTTTACCTAGTGGTTGACCCGATACGCCAAAACCACTCACGGTAGGATAGCCTACGCCTGTAGCTTCTCCGGGTGATACCACCGAGATAGAAGGCCTATCATTAGGCTCAAAAGAGGTTTTTTCTTTATTGCGTCCCGTAATAGTAAAACCCGCGTCAGTATCCCTAATAGTGCCATCATTATCTTCAACCACTGACTGATGATTAATCTTGGCCACGCCACGCGTGGCTGAGCCAATCTTAATCGTCACATTGGGCGTTAAAGTAACTGGATTTGGCGCAGGTTCGCCTGTATCAGGTGTGGGTGTGGGTGTAGGTAGTGAGCCATCTTCACTAGGGGCATTAGCTGCTAATAAGATATCGCCCGGGATTTGCGGAACGTCATCAAAAGCTAAGGGTGTAACAGCGGTATCAAAGCCCGCTTCGGCAATTCTCTCATCGCCTATTCTGGCAATGGTAACAAAACCGCCATTGCCACTGCCCTCACCATCAGGGCCTGCTGGCAAGGCGCCCGCTCCCGGAATACCTGCGGCAGCCGCTTCAAACGCTTGGGTCGGGTCAAGACCTTCTAAAATGGCCGCTTGCAGCGCAGCAATTTCATCACCACCGGCATCGAGCACCGCAGGCGCATTATCAGCAGACTCCGTTAAAGGCTCGCTCGGGATTTCTGTCATGCTGTCTTCAGGCAAGGTTAAGCGAAAATCAGGACCTTCTGCTATTACTTGCGAGTTAGCCTCAGTCATAATAATAGTGCCGGATAAAAGCTCATCACCTTCTTGCAAGGCTACTTTCTCACCATCTTCACGTATTAGGTAGGCATTACCTGTTAGCTCGGTTACCGTTGCTCGTACTTGTTCCATGGCTTTTTCTCCCGTCACTATTATTATTAATTTTTTATCGCTCACTATTATAATAACGGTAAGACTCAAGGACATCTATTAGCATTAATCGACAGTACGCCACCCTTAACAGCCGCGATCATTCTATTTAATAGAAACGTTCTATTTATTTTAGATAAAAAAATACCGGCTTAACGCCGGTATTTTTAATCATAAAAGTTAATTAAAGTACATTAATCGCATTTAATTCACTAAATGCCTGCTCTAAGCGCGCTATCATCTTGTTTTGCCCTTCGCGTAACCAAACGCGTGGATCATAGTATTTTTTATTCGGCTTATCGTCGCCTTCTGGGTTACCAATTTGCGCTTGCAAATAATCTTGCTTAGCTTTGTAGTAATCCATCACTCCCACCCAAGTGGCCCATTGGGTGTCAGTATCAATGTTCATTTTGATCACGCCATAGCCAATAGACTCTTTAATTTCCTCAGCTGACGAGCCTGAGCCGCCGTGAAATACAAAGTCTAGAGACTTAGCAGGTAAGCCAAATTTTTCAGACACATACTTTTGTGAATTATCTAAAATTTTAGGCGTTAGCTTCACGTTACCCGGCTTATAAACACCGTGTACGTTGCCAAAAGAGGCCGCTATGGTAAACATATCGCTAATAGCGCTCAGCTTCTCATAGGCATACGCCACATCTTCAGGCTGGGTATACAATAAAGAGCTGTCCATGCCGGTGTTGTCTACGCCGTCTTCTTCGCCACCCGTACAACCTAGCTCAATTTCGAGCGTCATACCGATTTTGCTCATGCGCGCTAAATACTGGCCACAAATTTCGATATTTTCTTCTAAGCTCTCTTCAGAAAGATCGATCATGTGTGAGCTAAATAAAGGTTTACCCGTTTGGGCATAATGCTTTTCACCTGCCTCTAATAAGCCATCAATCCAAGGCAGCAACTTTTTAGCCGCGTGATCGGTGTGCAAAATAACGGGGATGCCATAAGCTTCAGCTACCGCATGAACATGATGGGCACCTGAAATAGCGCCTAAAATCGCCGCCTCTTGACCTTCTAGCTTTAAGCCTTTACCCGCAAAAAAAGCAGCACCGCCATTAGAAAATTGGATAACTACCGGCGCTTTGACTTTAGCCGCAGCTTCTAATACGGCGTTTACCGAGTCACTGCCCACTACGTTTACTGCAGGCAAAGCAAACTCTTGCTCTTTAGCAATGGCAAAGATTTTTTGCATATCATGGCCGCACACGACACCAGGTTTAACTACATCTAATATTTTCTGAGACATTACTTGCTCCTCTCTAAAACACCAACGGTGGCGATGCCACCGAAATAAATTTTTATAAGATTAACCGTTTGCTCTTTGCTCTAGCATGGCGACCGCTGGCAGAGTTTTACCTTCAACAAATTCTAAAAAGGCGCCGCCACCGGTAGAAATATAAGAGATTTTTTCTTTAATACCGAATAAGTCAATGGCCGCTAAGGTATCGCCACCGCCGGCAATAGAAAAGGCATCACTATCAGCAATCGCCTGGGCAATGATTTCGGTACCACGGCGAAAGTTTTCAAATTCAAATACCCCTACCGGACCATTCCAAATAATGGTTTTGGCATTTTTTAATACTTCTGCCAAGGCATAGGCTGACTCATCACCTAAGTCTAAAATTTGTTCGTTATCTTGTACTTCAGACACATTTTTAACTGTGGCTTGCGCGCTGTCAGAAAATTCGGTCGCGGTGCGTACATCGCTAGGCAGGGCAATGGCACACTTTGCCATTAAGCGCTGTGCTTCGGGTATTAGGTCTTGTTCATGTAAAGACTTACCCACATTATGCCCAGCTGCCGCCACAAAAGTGTTAGAAATGCCGCCACCTACAATTAAGTGATCGGCAATGTTAGACAGTGATTCTAACACAGTCAGCTTAGTTGAGACTTTAGAGCCCCCTACCACGGCCACTAACGGGCGCGCTGGGTTGTCTAATGCCTTAGCCAGCGCCGAAAGCTCAGCCGATAATAAAGGCCCCGCACAAGCAGTAGCAGCAAATTTAGCCACGCCGTGGGTAGAGGCTTGAGCACGGTGTGCCGTGCCAAAGGCGTCCATTACAAACACATCGCATAAATTGGCGTATTGGCGCGCCAATGTCTCATCGTCTTGTTTCTCACCGACGTTAAAACGCACGTTTTCTAATACTACTACTTCATTTTCAGCCAGCGCTAAGCCATCGAGGTAATCAGTGGCTAAGCGCACCGGCACCGTGAGTGCTTTTTGTAAGTAATCCACCACCGGTTGTAATGAAAACTCAGCATCGTACTCACCTTCAGTGGGGCGACCTAAATGTGAAGTCACCATGACCTTGGCCCCTTGGGCGAGTGCCATCTTAATGGTGGGTAAAGAAGCTAAAATTCGTGCATCTGAGGTTACTTTGCCCTCTTTCACTGGCACATTTAAGTCAGCACGGATCAATACTCGTTGGTTAGCCAAGTCGAGCTCAGTCATATTTTTTACAGACATCAAAGCGTCCTTATTAAGCAGTTAAGGTTTAAATGAGTTAAGAAATTAGGCGCGGGTTGCGGGCTGAAACCAAGCCAAAGAAGTATCTAGCATACGATTAGCAAAACCCCATTCATTATCGCACCACATCAACATCTTGATTAAGTTAGCGTCACTGACACGAGTTTGAGTCCCATCGATAATTGAGGAATGGGCGTCATGATTAAAATCGACCGAGACCAAGGGCTCTTCGGTATAACCTAAAATACCGGCTAATGAGCCATGAGCGGCGTCGCGCAAAACTTGGTTAACCGCCTCTACCGTAGCCTTGTGCTCTACCAAGATACTTAAATCCATAGCGGTGACATTAATAGTGGGAACGCGCACCGCAATGGCCTCAAATTTTCCGGCAAAATGCGGCAAAATTCGCTCCACGCCTTTGGCAAGCTTGGTATCTACGGGGATAATCGATTGGCTGGCCGCGCGAGTTCGGCGCAGATCCGGATGATAAGCGTCAATCACCTGCTGATCATTCATCGCCGAGTGAATGGTAGTGATATTGCCACATTTAATATTAAACACGCGATGCAAGGTTTCTATCACCGGCACCACACAGTTGGTGGTACAAGAAGCATTAGACACCATGGTCTCTTGGCCTGTTAACTGCTGATGGTTAACGCCATAAACGATGGTGGCATCCAAGTCATTATCACCGGGATGAGAAAATAGCACCTTTTTTGCACCGGCATCTAAATGGCGCTGTGCATCGACGCGACTTGATAATACCCCCGTGCACTCTAGCACTAAGTCTACGTCCAGCTCACGCCAAGGCAGATTGGCAGGATCGGCTTCATGGCATAGGCGAATCACATCACCCGCTATTTCTAAGGCATCCGGTAATAAAGTAACCTGCTCACCAAAGCGCCCATGACTGGAGTCATAGCGAGTTAAGTGAGCCATAGCGTCGGGTTGTGCTAACTCGTTAATCGCCACGATTTTTATGTGTGACTGAAGGCCACGCTCATAATAAGCCCGCAATATACTGCGGCCAATACGACCATAGCCATTAATGGCAACTCGGATCATGTCATCGGATTCCTGCTGAGCTAAAGTGCGACAAATCAATGACGGGTGTCAGATTTAGGACTCAAGTTTAACGGGGATTGAAGATAAGGGGAATGGCTGTAACAAAAGGCAGACACTAAAAACCGCCACCCAGCTACATTAGCAGCTGGGTTTAGGTCTATAAAAAGCTAGATTATTCGTTGCTCAAAGCCCAAGGACATGGGCGTTGCAAGCGGCTCACCATGTTGTTGTAACTGGTTAAGGAGCTCAGCTGGATACGTATCATCCGCACTCCACATACAAGGTTCAGCCGTAAGCACTCTGGAGCTAAGAGGTGAAAGATGGGCGCCAACCTGTGGCGCAACTGGGCGTGCAACTGCATTATATTCCATTATATTCGCCTCCTCATTACAAATAAAAGCATATTTAGCGCCTGTCATTGGGCACTTTTTTGATACTAATATTCAAAATAACGCACTCGTTTTGCTTTGTAACTCGCACTTAAAGTAAGCCAGTACTGTATCTTTAATTATGTTGCTATCTAACAATAGATAAACTTAGCTTAGCGCGCCAGAGTCACAGCCAAAGTTGTGCGCTAGCTCAAGTCAATAATCAATGAGGTACTAAAATGGACTCTTCTTCATGCTCTTCAAGCTCTGGCTCGGGTAAGTCCAACTCCATTTGACTAGCTTGTGCTTCGGCGATTTCTTCCGCCTCCAAATGAGGATAAATATCTTCTAGTGGTACATCCACAAACTCTTCGTTACGTGGATCTAGCTCGGTGATCACCCCCACCGTCTCCGTTAAGCTAGGCACATATTCGGCTTGATCTTCCACTTCCACCACTTTCGAGCGCAAGCGCCAAAACCAAGTATAAACACCCAGTAATAGAGCAATACCACCACAACCATAATATAGGCCTTGTGCACCAAACCAACTCATCATGCTGGAGCTGTAAAGCGGCCCTAAAGTACTGCCTAAGCCGTAGCTGAGTAATAATGTGGTACTGGCAGCCACTATGTGCTGAGCATCAATACGGTCATTAGTAATGGCCACAGCGACAGGATAGATAGACGCCACCATGCCCATATAAAGTGCTGAGAAACCAATTAGAAAGCCTAAGTGATAAGGGCCAACAAAGACTACACCTAAGGCACTGAGTAATACTAAGATATTTAATGCCACCATTATCTTACTGCGGTCGAGACGATCGCATAAGCGCCCCAGCGGTAGGGCAAAGATAATAAAAGCAAACACAGAGGCAGCCATGAAATAAGACAGCTGATCCACAGCCAAACCCACATGAATAGCATACACAGGGGCCATGGCATAAAAACTACTAATTAATAAGCCACTACACAAAGCGGCGAACAGTCCCACCGGTGCTTCTTTAACAATCGCTTTTACACTAATGCGCTCCGTATGTTCTATGGTAGGCGCATCCATGCGGCTTAACGATAAAGGGATCAAGGCGGCAATCAAAACAATCGCGCCTAAGGTAAAGGGAATAAAAGCGACCGGGTCGATAAAGCCAATTAATAGCTGGCCAGCCGTCGCCGCTAAGTAAGTGCAAATTTGATAAGAAAAAAACAAAGTGGCGCGATTATCATTACTGGCTACCGCACTAAACCAGCTCTCAATAACAATAAAACACCCCGCTACCGCTATGCCACCAAAGGCTCGCAGTAAGGCCCACAGTAAAATACTGTCCGTCAGCGGGAAAATTAAAGTAGAGCCGGCTAAAAAAGCGCTAAATACGGCAAAGGCGCGGATATGGCCTACCCGCTTGATCACTTTTGGGCCATAGAGAGAGCCCAAGACAAATCCCACTGAGTAGCAGACCATAATGCTACCAATGAGCGTTGGCTCCACGCCCTTTAAGCCTAAATTAACGCCGAGCAGCGTCATCACAAAGGTATTGCCACCCATGATCAAGAACACACTGAAAATGAGTGCAGAAAGAGAGATAACTAAACGTGTAAGCATGCCAGCCCTATTCGAGTCAATGAGTGGAGGGGTGATGGTCTACGCAGTCAATAAAACGCCCTACTTGAAAGTGCCAGTAATAGAGTGACAGTAATCACTCCGACAAAACAGAGCCAGTACCACATTATCAGCCTTAACCGCGCCCCATGAGACTAAGGTCACTATTAAATAAAGCGTTTTTAATCACTTGTGTCTCGCAGAGCGCCAGTAAAACGCCAGTGAAAAAAAATCCCCAGCTAGGCTGGGGATTTTATCGTCACGCTTATTGCTTATAACAAGTGTTTAGGCCTGTTGGGCTTTTAGCTTGCGACGATAGGCGTGTAGCAACGGCTCAGTATAACCACTTGGCTGAGTACGTCCTTCAAATACTAAATCACAGGCAGCTTTGAAGGCAATGCCATCAAAGTTAGGCGCCATATTAATATATAAAGGGTCGCCGGCGTTTTGCTGATCCACAATAGCAGCCATGCGTTTCATGGACTCCATTACTTGCTCATCAGTTAAAATGCCATGGCGCAACCAGTTAGCAATATGCTGAGCGGAAATACGCAAGGTAGCACGGTCTTCCATTAGGCCTACATCATTGATATCAGGCACTTTAGAACAACCTACACCTTGGTCAATCCAGCGCACCACATAGCCTAAGATGCCTTGCGCGTTGTTATCCAATTCATTTTGGATTTCTGCGTCAGTCAACTTAGCTCTTTCTTCCTTGGTCAACAAAGGAATAGTTAACAACGCATCTAAGCTGGCAGTTTGACGAGACTTTAGCTCATCTTGCCGCTCACGCACGTTAACTTGGTGATAATGCGTAGCGTGCAAAGTAGCAGCAGTAGGTGAAGGTACCCAAGCAGTATTAGCACCGGCTAACGGATGCACTATCTTGGTTTCTAGCATTTCAGCCATTTTATCTGGAATCGCCCACATGCCTTTACCAATTTGTGCCTTGCCTTGCAGACCGGCAGCCAGACCCACATCTACGTTATTATTTTCGTAGGCGCTGATCCAAGGTTGCTTGCGCATATTGCCTTTACGAACCACGGGGCCTGCTTCCATACTGGTGTGGATTTCATCACCCGTACGGTCAAGGAAACCGGTGTTAATAAAGACTGCACGCTCTTTCGCTTGTGCGATACAGGCTTTTAAGTTGGCACTGGTGCGGCGCTCTTCATCCATAATACCCACTTTCAAGGTATTTTTGGCTAAGCCCAACACTTGCTCGGTGCGCTCAAACAGCTCACAGGCAAAAGCGATCTCTTCAGGTCCATGCATCTTAGGCTTAACGATATACACACTGCCTGTACGGGAGTTGCGATATTTACCGTTACCTTTTAAGTCATGAATGGCGATTAAGCTAGTCACTAAGGCATCAAGAATACCTTCTGGTATTTCGTTGCCATCTTTATCTAGCACCGCTTCGTTAGTCATTAAGTGACCGACGTTGCGCACAAATAACAAGCTACGACCATGCAAGCTAAAGGCTTCGCCCTGAGGATTTAGATATTCGCGGTCAGGGTTCATACTACGAACCATTTCCTTGCCGCCTTTTTGAATCTTCTCAGTCAGATCCCCTTTCATTAGGCCTAGCCAGTTGCGATATACGCCCACTTTATCTTCTGCATCTACTGCAGCGATAGAGTCTTCGCAGTCCATAATGGTGGACAAGGCGGCTTCTAATACTAAATCTTTAATGCCCGCTTTATCGGTTTTTCCTACTTGGTTATTAGGATCAAACTGCAGCTCAATGTGAATGCCGTTGTTGCGCAGTAGCACTGAGCTTGGTGCGGCGGTGTCGCCTTTATAGCCCACAAATTTGCTGGTATCAGCGAGGTGAGTAACATCACCGTTTTCAAGAGTAATTTGCAGCGCGCCATCAACCACTTTATAAGCAGTGGCATCAGCGTGACTGCCGCTGGCTAAAGGTGCGGCTTGGTCGAGCAAGTTACGCCCCCAAGCAATCACTTTAGCGGCACGGATGGGATTAAATTCTTTAGTTTTTTCAGCACCGCCAGTTTCAGCAATTGCATCGCTGCCATAAAGCGCATCATACAAGCTGCCCCAACGAGCATTTGCAGCGTTAAGCGCGAAACGAGCATTATTTACTGGTACCACTAACTGTGGACCGGCAAGGGTGGCTAATTCAGCGTCAACATTGGAGGTGGATACCGAAAAATCTTCTACAGCAGGTAATAAATAACCGATATCGGTTAAAAACTGCTTATATTTGGCCGCATCAAATGCATCACCCGCATTCGCGTGGTGCCATTGGTCGATTTGATGTTGTAACGATTCCCGTTTTTCTAGCAAGGCGCGGTTTTTAGGAGCTAAATCGTTCACGATTTGTTCCATACCTGACCAAAATGCTGCTGGCTCAACACCAGTGCCGGGGATAATTTCATTTACTACCAGATCATGAAGAACGGTAGCAACTTGTAGAGTGCCGAGGTGAGTACGTTCCGTCATATGTTTCTTCTTCTATTCTAGTTGTCAGTAGTGTGTTTAAGACCGATCACTAACCCTAATCGCTTGGTTACATAGTTTACCCCTTGTGAGTAGTCAGAGGCAAAAATGAATTGCTATTAGGGGTGAGGCAATTTATAAGAAATATGCACAAATACTCATAAACTATGATAAAACCTATAAAAATCAGCTACATGTAAAAATTAAAAAATAAAAAACAATTTGACTACAAACTCAAGATTGTCAATTCGGTGAGACAGTTTCTAACATACCGCTGCTAAATACACCTAGTAAGAGCAGGGCTATTTACCTTATAAAGTAATACCTTAGCTAATTTAGTAGCCCACACTCGCGGCTATCCTTAATAACTAAGTCAGCGCTTAGCTTCTCTTAGGACATCGCTGTTAAGGGCACCAATATCCTCTCAGCTACTTATTTACAGCTTAATCTCGCTTATTCCAACCACAGCGAATGCTGCTAAGATTGCCTTGCGCTGCAAAAAAAACTAAAGCCTAGCTAAGAAAGCCAATCGCAAACAGCCTATATGTGCAAAATTGTGCAACGCAACATCAGCAATATCTAGTATGTGTAATAAATAAGCAAGTGAACATTAAAGGGTTTTTATAAGGAGCCGGCCTAGGGATTAAGGTGAGTAGTGTTTACTTAACTCAATCTTTTAGCCTTATCTAGTTTGAATGGGGCGAAACTGGCCCAGCTTTAGCTAATAAACGGGCGGCTTTATGCTCAGCACGTCGGCGCTTAAAAAAATTACTGAGCTGCTCACTGCATACACTATTAAGCACGCCTGCCTGCCAGTGTATTTTATGGTTAATACTGGGTAGCGCCAATACTTGCAAATTTGAGTCCACCGCACCGGTTTTTGCATCAGCAGCGCCATATACCAGACGCGCAATACGACTATGAATTAACGCACCACTGCACATAATACACGGCTCTAATGTGACATAAAGAGTACAGTCTAATAGACGATAATTACTCAGTGTTAATCCTGCTTGGCGCAGCGCCATAATTTCAGCATGGGCGGTGGCATCATGGTGACCAATAGCTCGGTTCCAGCCCTCTCCTATACAGCGGTTTTGATAAACCACGACGGCGCCAACAGGCACTTCGTTTTCCGCTTCGGCTTTTGCTGCTAAGGCTATAGCGTGGCGCATCCAATATTGATCTTGTTGGTCTTGACTCATAATAAACTCAGTAAGATTAAACAGCCCTTAACAGGAGCGATGCCAATAAGCTCTCCTTAATAGAGTATTGAGTATGCCAAAATTAGGGGCGACCACAAATAGCCGTTGTTTAGTTAACAATTTGGCTTTGTCCTTACCTATTGCCCTAACCAACCAGATCTCTACCCTATTAATAATGAGTGACTGGCCGCTAAGATGCACGAAAAGAGCCCATAATGAATAACAAAGCAGCAAACAAACCTAAAATTACAAATTCAGCTTGCGCCCTCTCAGCTGGGCTTATATAGTGACGTCGATTCGGCGTGTAGCGCAGCTTGGTAGCGCACTAGCATGGGGTGTTAGGGGTCGGAGGTTCGAATCCTCTCACGCCGACCAATCAAAACAATGACTTAGCCTACTTTATTAAAGTAGGCTTTTTCATATCTAGCGTTCAGTCATTTTTGGTAGTGAATTGGCAGTGAAATGGCCAAGGCTTAAATCTTAGCTAGCCACCTTTTAGCATTGAGCAAGTCGACGGTTGCATTTCTAATGACATAGCTTCGATTAGTAGCAACACAACTCACACATTCATTCTCTCATCTGCATAACTACTTCAAAACTCTTTTCGTCATACACTCAACTCATCTAACTGACTCTAACTATATAAAGAAAGTTTCTGGCAGCTTTAACCTTGAGTAGCTCTCAATCGTGTTCGTGCTCGTGCTCGTGTTCGTGTTCGTGTTCGTGTTCGTGTTCGTGTTCGTTGGCTATCATAGCTCAAACTGGATATACCCTTTCAAGGTTAACTAACAATCTTAGAACGGCACTCTTTAATGTGGCAGTCAGATACTTAGAGTTTACTGCTACCTGAGCCATAGACGAGTCGCCTTGACTGAATTTTTTGTTTTCAACAATATACTAGACTAACCGCCTAAATTCTTAGTAACGATTGAACATTCAGACGGCCTGCCTTCACGCAGCATGTCAGCGGGAGAAGTATGAAGTGTAGTGGCATAGTGAATTTGGCCACCTAATTAGAGGTGCTATCATGCATCAAGAAGCTACTAGGTGACACTATGACAACAAGACCAAAACGTAATTTTACTCCTGAATTCCGACTCGAAGCGGCACAGTTAGTGATCGACCAGAACTATACGGTTCGTCAGGCGGCTGAGGCGATGAGTGTCGGCTATTCAACGATGGATACTTGGGTCCGTCAGTTGCGTAAAGAGCGCAACGGTGAGACTTCAAAAGCCACCCCCATGACGCCCGATCAACTCAGAATTCGTGAACTGGAAAAGCGTATTCGTGAAATTGAGATGGAAAAAGACATCCTAAAAAAGGCTACCGCTCTCTTGATGTCCGACTCCCTGAACAGTTCTCGCTAATCGAGAAACTTAAGACGAGCTATCCAGTCAGCAGGCTATGCCAGGCGTTTGGTGTCCATCGCAGCAGCGTTAAGTACTGGCAACAACGTTCACAGAAGCCAGTATGCGCCAAACACATTGAAGAAGTAGCGAAGGTCAAAGAACTCTTTCGGGAAAGTGAAAGTTCAGCCGGCGCACGAAGTATTGCCCAAATGGCCACGACCCAAGATGTCCCTCTCAGCCGCTATCGCGCAGGTCGTCTGATGAAAAAGCTCGGGCTGGTGAGTTGTCAGACCCGAGAACACAGATATAAGAAAGCGAGCAATGAACATGTTGAGACCCCTAATGAGCTAGATCGGCAGTTTAATGTTGAAGCTCCTAATGGTGTCTGGTGCGGTGACGTGACTTATATCTGGTCGGGCAATCGCTGGGCTTATTTAGCCGTGGTGCTGGACCTATTTGCTCGTAAACCTATTGGCTGGGCGATATCGCTCTCGCCGGATAGCAAGCTGACCAGTAGCGCATTGAAAATGGCCTATGAAAGTCGGGGGCGGCCTAAAGGTGTGATGTTTCATAGTGATCAGGGCTGTCATTACACAAGCCGACAGTTTCGGCAGACGTTGTGGCAGTGCCAAATAAAACCGAGCATGAGTCGACGTGGAAACTGCTGGGACAATGCTCCCATGGAGCGTTTCTTTAGAAGCTTAAAAGTTGAATGGGTGCCCACTTATGGCTATCAGTCATTATCTGAAGCACAGCATCACATCGTGAAATATTTAATCGGTTATTACAGTCAATTGAGACCCCATCAGCACAATGGTGGTATCAGTCCAAATCAGGCTGAAGCAGATTATTGGATTAACTATAAATCGGTGGCCACTTTTACTTGACCACTACAAAGTTAGCTAAACTGCATCTGCAAAACTATCGACGATTTGAAGACTTTGAAATCGACTTTCATCCTGAGCTGACTGTCATTGCTGCACGTAATGGTCAGGGTAAAACGACAGTGCTAGAAGCCATCGCTGCTGCCCTAGGCCCGTTTGTCGGTGCTTTTGATATGGGTAAGTCTGAGAACATAGCTCGTACTGATGCGCGTTATAGTGCAATAGGCAACGGCTTTGAAAATGAGCAGAACTTTCCTGTAATTATTGATGCTGCCATGAGCGCGCCAGCCATACAGTGGCAACGTGCTCTTAATAGCCCTAAGGGTCGCACAACGATTAAAGACGCTACACCACTTGCTGACTGGGGTAAGGAGCTTCAGGTAAGTTTAAGAACTGAAGCAAATGTTGAACTGCCTATGGTTAGCTACTATCCGTCAAGCAGGCTATGGGTAAACCATAAAGAAGCGTCAGGTAAGGCTGTGATCAGTGGTAGCCGCACTTTGGGCTACGAAGATTGTCTGTCTTCCTCTTCTAGCTTTAGACAGATGCAACGATGGCTAAAAGACGCCACAGGCTCAGCTCAACAAGAAAAAGAGTTTAAAGGTTATGAACAATCTAATTTAAAACCCCGGTTAGAGGGTATTCAAAATGCAGTAAACCAAGCCATGAACGAAGAAGGCTGGAGCGAGTTTCATTATAGCTTTGCGCATCAAGAGCTAGTGATGTGGCATGCTGATCATGGGCTGCTACCAGTAAGCTTATTGAGTGATGGCGTGCGAGCCATGATCTCCTTGGTAGCAGATATTGCTTTTAGGTGTGCTCGTTTAAATGGTCACTTGCAAGAGCGTGCACCAGAGCTCACCAAAGGCATTGTTGCTATTGATGAAGTCGACCTGCACTTACATCCAGCCTGGCAGCAACGGGTGCTCTCTTCTTTACGCAGTGCTTTCCCAAATATTCAGTTTATTGTGAGTACACATAGCCCCCAGGTTTTGTCATCAGTTCATAAAGAAAACATTCGTACCGTTGGCCGTAATGCTGAAGGTAGATTTGTGGCTGAAATTCCTTTGGTACGTAGCTATGGTGAGATAAGCAGTGATGTACTAGAAACTATCATGTTGGTTGATCCCAACCCGCCTATCGCTGAGCGAAAAGATCTGGACCGCTTGGTTGATTAGATTGATTACCACTCAGATTAAATTTAGCTGTAGATAGCTACGTCATGAAACATACAGCTATGTCACCACGATAGATCATCGTATTCATCCGCGTGGTAGACTAACCAGAAAGATTTAAGCTAGCTAAGCTCAGACTGCAAGTAATGCATAATTCATAGTAGAGGTAGGCGTGACTGTACCGCATAGGCCAAAAATATATCATATCGTGCACATTGATCGCTTATGCTCGATCCTTGCTGATCAGTACTTATGGTGTGATGCAACAATCACTAGCCTTGCTCCAAGTGGAACCAACATAGGTATGAGCAGCATCAAACAACGCCGGTTGAATGACTTAACGTTGACTAATTATCCTGATCTCTATGTGGGTGGCTGCGTACCATTTTACTTTTGCCCAAGATCCATAATGCTTTATCTACTCTACCAAAGTAATCACTCTGAACTTAGCTACCGCAGTGGGCAGGAGCCAATAATTCACCTTGAAGCTGATTTATACGACGCTATTGATTGGGCTGAAAATCACAATACTCGTTGGGCTTTTACATTATCAAATGCAGGGGCCTACTACTTCGAAGACCGAGCTAGCGTAGCGCAATTAAATGAGCTGAACTGGGAAGCGATACAAACTCATCGCTGGAGTGGGAATGGAGTAGCGGCAAGAGTTAAAGAGGGAAAGCAAGCTGAATTCTTAATGGAAAAAAGCTTCCCATGGCAACTGATCGAACGTATTGGCGTACAATCTCATGCCGTTCAACAACAAGTGTTGCAAGCGCTGGCAGCTGGCGGGCATCAGTCTAAAGTTGAAATTAAAACTGACTGGTATTATTGAGGAGGTTTGAAAGTATGATTAAATATAAAAAAGGTGATATTTTTCAATCAGATGCCGATGCACTTATCAACACTGTAAACTGTGTTGGAATCATGGGGCGTGGCTTGGCACTTCAGTTTAAAAATGCTTTTCCTGATAATTTTAAAGCCTATGCTGCTGCCTGCAAACGAGACGAAGTGCTACCTGGTAAAATGTTTGTATTTGATAGTGGTCAGTTAACTAACCCACGCTACATAATCAACTTCCCAACCAAGCGCCATTGGCGTAGTAATAGTCGAATAGAAGACATAGAAACGGGCCTTCAAGCACTAGTAGAAACTATTCGCCATTACAATCTTTCATCTATTGCCATCCCTCCACTTGGTAGCGGCTTAGGTGGTCTAGAGTGGTCAGAGGTTAAGGCTCGAATAGAAGTCGCTTTGTGCTCACTTACTGACGTTGATATCACAATTTACGAACCGATAGGTGCTCCAAGTGCAGAAAAAATGGTCCATAAGCGTGAGGTACCAAAGATGACTGCTGGTCGTGCGGCTTTAGTAGAGTTGATGCGACGCTACCTTGGAGGTTTACTTGACCCATTTGTTACCCTGCTGGAAGTGCATAAGTTGATGTATTTTATGCAAGAAGCGGGTGAGCCGTTACGTTTAAGGTACAAGCAGGCACCTTATGGACCTTATGCAGAAAATCTACGCCATGTTTTAAATGTGATCGAGGGGCACTTTGTATCCGGCTATGCCGATGGTGGTGATGCACCAGCTAAACAATTGATGCTAATAGAAGGAGCTACCAAACAAGCTTCTGATTTTTTGGAGCGTTCTCCTGAAACAAGCGCACGCTTTGATAAGGTAGCCGAGTTAGTTGAAGGCTTTGAATCTCCATTCGGCTTAGAGTTGCTTGCAACGGTCCACTGGGTAATGAAAAACCATCCAGTGAGCTCCATAGATGATGTTATGAATCACACTTATGCTTGGAATGAGCGCAAACGGCAATTTACCCCTCGTCAAATCTCACTTGCTGTAAAAGTACTAAGTAATAAAGGATGGATAACATAAAAATCAGTGTTTTTTAAAAATAATTTAAATAAAGCTCAGCAGTTTAACGAATTAGTGTTGTTAAACTGCCGAGCCTACATTACCAATATAACTGTAGTTTAATCCGCTTGAGTAAACTGCTGTACAAAATAATCCAACGAGTTGGCTTCTTTCACAGCATCATGCGGGATCAATAAGTACTTCCAAGGCTTACCGTCGTATTGGGCTAGGTATTCACTGGCTTGATTACACCACTTCACACCGCTGCGCGATTTTTCTGTTACTTCTTCACTCCAACTGCCATCTTGGTTCTGATGTTGTGTACTTTTGGTTTCAATCATCAAAACATAGTCTGCGGTTTCGACCACAAAGTCCGGTACGTACTCAGGGTGCTCACTACCGCGTTTGTAGTACATCTTGAATTGGCCTTTGGCAGGCTTAAACCACTTCTCGCAATCACGCTCCAAGATCACCGCAAAACGGCGTTCAGTGTCTGAGTCAAACTTTTGCAGCGGGTATAAACAACGGCTAAAACCGCCAAAGAGCATTTGTTTGATGCGACTGACATCGCGTACGGTATCACGGTAATTTTGCACCGGCTGATCTTGGGCTATGGTATAGGCACATTCACGTAGGGTGCTAAAGCCACTACGTACATCGACGACGTACTCGGTTGCTTCTTCAAAGAAGTGGTTGTTTAGTTGCGCATGAATTAACTTCGCAATAGCATCACTTTGGTTTTGCAGAATGTCCTCAACCACATCTTCCTCGTTTTCAGCCGCCAGTGTATTGACTGCTTGAGTAGCTAGATCAAACAAAAGCTCAGCTTGCTCGTCGTAAGGAATATCGTCGTAATCGAACAGTTTTTTCAAAATGTAGTTCTGCTTCACCGGCTCGTTGTTGCCCGAATCCCCTTCGCCACGAATGGTTTGGTGATTGTCTTGTAAACTTTGTTGTATGAGAGTGCGGTCCATTGGCCTTAAGCCTTTAATGGCGGCAATATCCAAATCAAACGGATGATAGCCTGTGCATACTTCGCCCGATGGCGATACGATAATCCGTGGAATATCGATGGTGTTATCTACCGTTAGCTGCGTCACTTGCTCAACAATTGCAGCAATATCTACAGACTCATTGGTAAACAATTTGTGCTGTTCTTGGGTTAGCTGAGCTTTAACCTGCTCAGTAATCTGAGCTTTCACTTCGTTATTTAACAAAGCTCTACTGGTTGGCGCATCACTTGGTCGGCTTTGATATTGCTTGATGACATCCAGGGCGGCGCGGGCAACGGTTTGTTGATTTTGCGTGGTGTAAGTCGCTTTAGACGCTTGTACCACACGAGTGCCATCGGCGCCGGTCGCAGTAATACCTGAGCCAGTAAGTTGCTGCTCTAGATTCGATTTAATCTGCACACTTTGTTTGGTTACATCATCTTCTGGGCGATCTAATACTCGCGTTTTCAGGCGCAGTGGATTGTTTGGATCGTTGGCCTCATCAACAATTTCCTGGAATTTATCATGGGCGACAATACTTAGTGTGTCGACAGCTTCCACACCAGTACGTTTGCCATAAGGTAAACGTAAACCACGGCCAATCGACTGTTCAATTAGAGTTCTAGCGTTGGCGGCACGCAGCGGTACGATGGTGTACAGGTTAGTTACGTCCCACCCTTCTTTAAGCATGTTTACGTGGATCACAATCTCGGTGGGCTCATCCACATGCTCAACGTTTAGCAGTGCCTGAATGGTTTCTTCTTCTTTTTTGCTACTATCAACCTGAATCACTTTGCCGCGGTAGCGCCCTTCAAATACACTTTCAAGCTTAGTTAGCAGCTCTGCGGCATGGGTGGTATCACGGGCAATCACCAACATAAAGGGCTTAACCAACTTCGCATCGTTTTCGTGTGCATAAGTGGTTAAATCCACCTTGGTTTGCTCATGTAGACGAATACCATCCATTAACTTAATGGTTTCGAGCTCATCTTTGTCATACTGGCTGGCATCAAAGTTACGCTGAGTCACTACCGCAGGCTCTTTTACAAAACCATCATCCATAGCGCAGGCTAGAGGATAATCAATCACCACGTTTTTAAAGTGTACCGGACCGCGGCTTGACTCTGTAAATGGCGTTGCCGTTAGCTCTAAAGCAAACAAGGGGTTGAGCTCATTGAGCGCACGCATACCGGCATCGGCACGGTAGCGGTGCGATTCGTCCATTAATAGCACTAAATCAGGTAAGTTCGATAAATACTCAAAGTAACTCTCGCCTAGGGTTTCCGCTAAACGCTTAATACGCGGGGCTTTGCCACCACGCACTTCGGTATTAATTTTGGCGATGTTGAATACATTAATACGCACTGAGCCGAATAGGTCACTTTGTATCTGTGCGCCACGGCTTTCATAGTTATCACCGGTGATCACTTCTGGCGGTGCCAGCACAAAATCGGTAATGCCTTTTAACACATATTTAGGCGAAGCTGGTGAGAAATCACTAATCAATTTTTCATAAATGGTTAGATTAGGTGCCAACACAAAATAATTACGAATGCCGTGCACCTGATACAAATAGGTAATAAATGCGCCCATCAAACGAGTTTTACCTACACCCGTTGCCAAGGCAAAACAGAGTGATGGAAAGTCACGCTCAAAATCACTGAGCTTAGGGAACTGCGTTTTTAGGGTTTCTAATAATTCTGGTACATCGCGTTTTGGATTAAGCAGTTTATGCTCTGAGGCGCTAATCGCCACTGCCAAAGCACGTAGCGAGTCTTGCTGCGGCTGGCGCAAACTTAAACGGCCAATTACGTTATTAATGGCGCGTAACTGTTCAGGTTTTAGGCTTGATAAATCCATGGTCATTATAATTATCCTTTTAACCGTTAATCATCTTGCTGTGCGTCGCTCTCGTCAGAAGCATCATCCGTTAAATTGGCCACATTTAACGAATAATCGTCCTGGCCAAATTGGCACTTATCTAAGATAGCTTTAGGTAGTTTTTTCAGAGTTAAATTGGCAAAGCGACTCACTTCACAGCGAAATGCGCCACACATCACCAATAAGGTTCGGTCACTGCCTACTTCTTCAGACAATGCTTCTAGTTTTTCGACCGACAAGCTTTGCGTGGTAACGTAAATATGGTCAGTTTCGGTTGAGTAACCATGATCCCACCAATCAACTACCGATGGCGCATAGGTAAAGCCTTCCAATTTACAAACGGCTTCAGCAAGCATTTCTGGGTTGTACTCTTTGTTGATCACTTCCAAGCCAAACTTATCTTTAACAATCAACGAGGGAGCAAGTTTGTAATAACGGAAGCCACCACCACCTTGCCAGTTAACGGCTTTAGAAATGCCGCCTTGTTCTTCGCCATCTATGACTTTTTGTAAACGCGGAATGATATGGGTATGACAATGTTCGCCCAATTCAACCATAATCCAGCGACGTCCCATCTTGTGTGCAACTGCACCTGTTGTGCCTGAGCCACCGAAAGAATCAAGCACAAGATCGCCAGGATTTGTGCTCAGGTCTATGCAACGCTTTACTAGCTTCTCTGGTTTTTTTCCGTTCCTAAAATCCACAGAGCCTTCGTTATGCAAATTGTTGATACCTATATCGAGCCAAATATCACCTAATGGTTTAGCTGGTACATTTTCACCATCAATATCGACTAACTTTTCAGAGCAAAATAAAACCTCTTCCCCCTTATATGCATACTTATCTAATCCTGATGAGGTTTTAATAGCTCTAAATTGTTCATCTTTCGGTAAAGTCATAAATACTTCGGAACGGTTCCTCGCAGTCCTGAAAATACGATGCGCATTTTTTAATAAAAACTTCTCTAGTGAGTCACCTGACAAATTCTTACTTTTGATCACAGCACCTAAAGGTTCTACAGTCCAAGTTTCAATTGGTTCCGAGGGCTCACAAGATAGAAAACTGCGATAACGTGAAAATGTTGAATCCCAGTCAGCTTTAACGAAGACTTTATTAAACTTAAAATCTGGGGAGTTCGAATATACAAGTATATGCTCCTTGATCTTAGGGATATTTTTCTCTACGTGGCTCATTTTTACACCACTCAAATGACTCATTTGAACAGTCACTGATGTTATAAAGTTCCTTCTTTCGAAAATCTCGTCACATAAAACTTTTAAATACGCATGCTCTCGATCATCTATTTGAATAAAGATGATCCCGTCTTGCCTTAAAAGTCTTTGCAGTAGTCTCAAGCGTTCACTCATAAGGGAAAGCCAGACCGAATGCTCAATACCATCGTCGTAGTGTTCAAAAGCGCTGCCAGTGTTATACGGAGGATCGATAAAAATACATTTCACTTGCCCTGCATACTCTTGCTCTAACGCCTTCAACGCCAATAAGTTATCGCCAAAAATCAGCTTATTATCAAAAATATCGTTATCGGTGACTTTTTGGCTTGCATGGTAAGACTTACTAGGGTCTTCCAATAAAATGCGCGGCTCTAGCTTTTTACGCTCGTTTTTGCCTATCCAGGTCAGTTCTAATTTGGTTTTGCTCATAATTTCTGTGCTCTTATTTTGTGTTCATTACTTAGCTTATTTGTTATACACGCTACGCTGGTTGTGTTTGCCGATTAGCAGCTTGTGCGTTTTTCCCTTGCCGGCGTTGTGCTTGTTCAGCTAAATAACTGAATAAATTCTGGTTGTGTGGGTCGTTCGCCTGAAGGCGCTCTTGTTTTGCTATCACAGCAGGGTGCTCTGCCAAGTTTAAATGATTTATCCACACCGTTTTCATTAAGAGTGCGGTATCGCCAAGGCGTTTGAAATACGCGTGCGGCGCACTGCCTAATGCTAATACTGTAAAACTATCAAAAAATTGCTGACGAAGTTCATCAAAGGCGCGACTAATTAACCCTTTAAATTCTGTTTGTTCAGTAATCTCGGGGGCAGTAATAGCGCCTTTAAACTGCGCCATTAATAGCGTGGTTATGCAGTAAGTAAAATGGCGATAGATCAGTTTTTCGGGGCTTGGATTACTGCGCTCCGCGGCAGTGCATAAGCCTTGTATCGCCAAGCAACAGTTCACTGCGTTAATGGCGACGGCACCCTGTAAATCTGCACTAAAAATGGCTTGGTATTCTGTGCTTTCTTGGTTAGTAAATTTGCTTGGCTCTACTTTTAGCTGATAAGGCATGCGTACATCAACTTGCATACAGGCTAACGCTTTTGCCAAGGTGTCGATAGTGATACTGCGAATACCCGCTGCTGGGGTTTGTTGTGGGCGGTAGAGATATTCGACACCGAACATTTTGATCTCTTGGCGCAAGCGTTCTTGGGTATCATCCAGCGCAGCAAAATTGCCTAAATCGACTGGATTTTGTAAGTTACGCGCTTTGGTTACTTGCTTGTGAAAAGCGTCGTTACCCGTGTTGATAATAGTTACCATCACTTGGGCTTGGCTAATATCGGCCTCTGGATTTTCACGCATAAACTGCGCAGCACTGGCAATAGTTTGTGCGCCATTAACGACTGATAGGCCATCGACTGCAACATGCTTGCTGCCTGTGTGCCCTCTAATATTGCCTTTTGGCTTGACTGTGTTACCAATCAGAGTGATGCCGTTATTAAGATAAATAAAGTTCTCCGGCTCATGTAAAAGCGTATCTTTAATAGCCTTGTTCACCCCTCGTCTGCCAGCACCAATAAAGTAGCGAATGTTTTTTTCGTAAAGTTTACGGTCGTAGGTGGTGTGCAATGCTATAAGGTCGGTTAACTTAGCGATACCAAACACCACTTTTCGCGGTTGCTCTTGCACGCGAAATTTGTAAACCGCGACACGCTCGTTTACAGCATCGACCGCATGTTCACTGCGAAGTGCCTGTTCAACTTCGGTAGCGGTGTACTCTTGATAATCTGGTGCGATTTGCTCTTCACCTTCTTCAATCAGCTCTTGTATCGCTGGCTTCAGGTAGTTTTGAGCCTGAATAGTAATGCCATTACCTGTGTATGCGACAAGCAATTGAATGTGTTCGCACTCATCTAATGCGGCTTCTATTTCTGTTTGAAGGTTTTGTACATTTTGATTAAAACGTTGAAATTGCTTGTTTAAAAGTAATTTTACGCCTTCAATAAATGCCTGCGCTTCGCCCAATTGGAATTGCGCATCTTCCTTCATTTTTGACTGAACCAAATATAGAGTTTGATCAGCTTCGTGATAATAGATGGCATCGATACCATAATCTGCATAGTCGTCCACCACGGCTTTTGCCGCAGTCACTACGTCTAAATCGAATTTTTGCTGAAGTACGAAAGCACTAAAAGCCCTAGAAATTTGTTTTTTAGGTTTATCTTCCCTTCCACCTTGCCCAAGCAATGACGGTAAATGCGGCACAAAACGCTGCTGAAGCAAGTCTTTTAATGGGACAATAAATTGTGCTTGTAATGCTGCCAAGTGAGTTGTCCTTATTTTTATTGCCAAATTGGCCGCGCTTGCCAGTCGGCAGGAAAGCCCATGCGGCCAATGTCTATTTGATGATGATTAATCAATTGAATGAGACGTTGCTTCCAATGGTGTTCACCACTGATCACATCCATGAGGTAGCCCAACATCACCAAGGTGTTATAAATTTTTCGTAAACGCCGGTCGCTATCGGGCAGATTCTGCAAGCTTTGAATCAGTGCTGGTTCGCCATTGCGTGGTATTATAGTGGTTTTGGTAAAGTCACGGTTCCACAGCCTAGAATGATGGGCACTTACATTGCGCACTAGCGACAAATGTTCACAGAATGAGGTAATGGTTTTTTCATCTAGTCCGTAGCTTTTGCTTATTACTTGGCGGTCGGCACGCAGCTTTATATTGCTATACCAACGAGAAAGCTGCCCCATGGTTAACAATTCAACACAAGTCCAAATAGGTGGTAGTGGTTCTTGGTACTTTTGCGTCAGGTGTTTAATAAACTCCTCGCGACTGCGCTTTACCTCACTTGTGAGCTTACCAAGACTGCTGGCATACTCTAATAAATCACCAAAGAGTTCTGGCTTTAAATGAGGATGCGCCGTTTGGTATTTTTGGCTCAACTGATACGCGATTTGGGTGCGCAGTGATACTTCAAAACGTTCGATGGCGTCTAGCACTAACAAACGTAGTTCACGGTCAAACACGTATAGGTTTAGAATTTGCTCAAACTGAGTGCCAGCTATAAAGGTATGGCTGGCGTGATCTTGCTCATAGGGCAAACAATAAGCCGCAAAACGATAGTAGTTCAGCTGTGCGAGATAAAACTCGGCTTTAGGGACATCACTGATCACTAGGCCACGTTGTTGGAGCAAGCGGACTTGCTCGGTAAAGCTTGTAGGTGGTTTGGTAAACGCGACTTTAGGGGGCGATTTGCGGCTCATTTGACCACCAATACAGCAGGAAATAGTGTTTTGCAGGCCCCAGAAACGAGTAACCCCTCACAGGGCGCTGATCTGACGGGTAGCGGGAGGGGTGTTGTTGCAGTGATCATAGCCCCAAACTGAAAAAAGTCAATGCTGGTGTTGAAATTGATTGTCATCATTGAACCCTCCACCCAATGGTAAATAGGGTCTGTTGGCTGGTTTTTTTATTCAGTTTGCCTTCTAAGCTTTCAATAAGCTGTTCGCGCTTTTCATCTACTTCGTCTTGTTTATCAAACAATTCACGACGGCTTTTATTACGCTGACTTTCTAATTGGCGCTGCTGCTTTTGCAGAGCGAGCTTTTCTTCAAGTGTGGGGGCAATTTTTGCTTCACGGCGCACTTGTTTGATTTGCTTATCGAGCTCTTTTATAGATTGTTCAAGCCCTTCTTTTAAATCGTCTGCCCAAGAATCTAACTTGTTAACCTCTTGTTCGAAGAAGCTAAGATTGCGATCGTTGACTTGCTTTTCGATGCCAAGCCTCGATTGCTGTAACGCTTGCTGTAGCGCATTTTGATAGCTCGGATATAAGGCGGCAAGTTCTTGCTCACTGACTTCACTTTGCACACAGGTACTGAGCTGCATCAGCTTTTGCACTACTTCACTTGGTAGCTGGTTGCCATGCTCGTCTTGCGCAACGAACAATAAATGGTCTTCGCTACGCCCCAATGATTCGACACTGAATTTTTGTAAGCTTAGTACACCTGACGAACCCACTAAGGGTTCTAGCATACTGATTTTTGTTTGGTGGTTGCTGTAATCAAAAATTACGCTGGCAATAGGTAATTCACGTTGAAGCGCGTTGCTGATCACCCATTCTCCTAATGGGTGGGTGATACGGTAAACGTGGGCATTGGCTAATTTGCCATTTTCATTGCTGGCCCTTTGTTGTCCTCGGCGTACAAGTTGGTAGCAACCTGCAGGAGCCTGATTGATACTTTGATTAAGCGTAAAGCTATGGTTGCTTGGGTTGATATCTGCGATAGCAGCAAGCTCATGGGTACTGAGTTGCCAGAACCAGCGGCCTACTTTATCGAGGCGTTGCTGCGCGGCATCAAGCTGAATTTTCAGTAAGTCGTGAATATCTTCATCGAAATTTTCCAGCAGGAGCTGCTGGGTCTCGCGCACTTTTTGGTTAATGTCGGCTTCTAGCTCTTTTTGTAGCTGATCAAAAGCTGCTTCTATTTCTGCCGGTTGCCGACAAGTCTCGTATATATTTTGGATGCGTTTTTCAAAATCAATGCCAGATTCAATACTGCCTAGCACATCGTCCGATGCACCAAACACGCCATCGAACAGATGAAATTTTTCAGTCAGTAACTCTAAAACGCGCTGATCGGCTTTGTTTTCCTCGTTAAGAAAGTTAATCACTACAACATCGAATTGCTGCCCATAGCGATGACAACGGCCAATGCGTTGCTCTACCCGTTGTGGGTTCCATGGCAAGTCATAGTTAATCAGTAACGAACAGAACTGTAAGTTAACTCCTTCTGCAGCCGCTTCGGTTGCGATCATAACTTCGGCATGATGGCGGAAGTAATCAATTAGGGCGGTACGGCGGTCAATTTGCGGTGAACCACTAACCTTATCACTACCTTGGTTTTCAGCTAACCACTGCTGATAAACTTTGGTTGCTTCTGGATGGTTGTTGCTGCCATTAAAGGTGACTAATTTATCAGCAAAGCCATTCGCTTCGAGGAAACGAGCTAGGTATTCTTGCGTGCGCTTAGACTCAGTAAAAATAATGACTTTACGTGATGCACCCATCTCCTCCATTTTGGCAAACCCCTGATTAAGCGCTGTTAGCAAGGCTTGGGTTTTACTGTCGGTGGTGATGGATTTAGCCTGCTCGATATAATGCTCAAGCTCGGCTATCTCAGCATTGAGTAACTCAAAGTCAATGTCACTCTCAGGGGTATTGCTTTGTGTTTCTTCAACATACTCGCTGTACTCTTCTCCTAAATCATCACTTTCAACAAGCTCACTGATTAGATCGAGGTCGGATTTTGTTTGCACTTTAAGGTCAACTAGTCGGCGTTTAATCGTTTCGAGTGTATTGAGTACAGCGTGAGAGCTAGACGCTAGCAGCTTTCTAAGTATTAACCCTGTTAAATGACGCTGGCTTTTAGGCAGCGCATAGCTTTCTTCTTTTTCCAACAAGGCACTAATGCCCTCGTAAAGCGCCATTTCAGCACTTGAAGGTTTAAACGGTATGGTGAGTGTTTGGCGTTGGGTATAACGGACGTATTCGAGTACATCCTTTCGCAAAGTACGCTGAATAAACCCGGTAAGTCGTTTCTTTAAATGCCCTAGTGCACTTTCGTTGTTTACAAATTGTTGTTTGAAGCTTCTTTCATCACCAAAAATTTGGTCGTCGATTATGGTTGATAAACCATACAACTCCATCAGTGAATTTTGTAACGGTGTGGCGGTGAGTAATAACTTTTTACTGCCTTCCAAAGCTCGGCGTAAAGTTTGACCCATTCTGTTGCTACTACGGTGCGCATTACGCAACTTGTGTGCTTCGTCGATAACCACAATGTCCCATGGCTCCAACATTAGCTGTGTTTCCATACGCGCCGCATAGTGATAGGACATAATAGAAATGCACTGGTTGGCGAGCGGATTTCCTTGCCCATTATTGATGCTGGTGCGCCAAGTTTTTGCGTCTAAAATTTGCGTCGGCAGATTAAACTTCTCACCTAGTTCTTGTGCCCACTGACGTCGTAATGAGGCCGGACAGATGATTAGAATTTGGCGTTTACGCTCTGCCCAGTACTGTGACAGTACAAGGCCAGCTTCAATGGTTTTACCCAACCCAACTTCATCAGCTAACACAACCCCTTTGCTTAACGGGTTGTTTAAAGCAAAAAGAGCGGCATGAATTTGATGTGGATTGAGATCGACACTCGCATCGAAAAGTGATTGCGACAGCTTATCAACGCCGTTTTCAGCATGACGAATGGTTAACTCTTGCGCGAAGTACTTGGCTTGATAATCAGTTATTACCATTACCTGTTCCTTTACTTTGGGCTGCCTGTGAGCTAATCCATTCTTCCAGGTCAGATTTTTTAAAACGCCACGCATTACCAACCCGAAAGCCCGGCAATTCGCCACTGGCTGCAAGCCGATAAATAGTACGCTCATTCACTTTTAGGTATTCAGCCACTTCTTTGATGGTTAACACTTCATCACTCATGACGAACAGACTCTTGTTTTGTCGAAAAAGTACATTTAAGTGCAGTTTATGCTAGTGGCTAGCTGTGTCAATGTATTAGGCTAGGTTTCGGGTGGAGGCTTTGTTAGGCTCTCTGATACTGGATTGAAATCAATAAAAATTGGATAATCTTACCATAATGGTAAATAATACAATCAACGTAAGTGCCTACCAAGGTCAGCCCCCTACCAACGTGCAGGGTGGTCGAATTTACATCCAAGATGGCCCGCTTTACCTGCCAAGAGATGTACTGGCCTTACTCGATCTTGGAGACGAAAGCACTAAGCTAGTCACAACAAAGTGCCGGAAAGATGTTCAAGTAATGGGGTTTGATATTGCGGACGTAAGGCAGCTAGTTGATACCGCTTTGAACACGGGCAAATACTTAAAATCAGAATGGTGCTTAGTGGGCCAAACAGATAGTGCTAGGTCTTGGGCGGCTTGTGATGGTTACCGCTTGCTTCGTGATGAGTGGGTAGAACACGCGCATAAAGAGATGCGTATTGAATATTATGTAAAATTTGCGATAGGCAAGACCGGTAAGCTTCTGCTATTGGTTTCTTGCCATTTGTCGTGATGAGGATGTGTGATGAATAATCAAACTTGTCCAATTTGTGAAATGGGGCAGTTACACGCTCACAGTGAGTTTGTGACTGTTGAGCATCTAGGCCAACAAGGCCAAATTGAAAGCCGTTATGCTGAGTGTGACTACTGCGGCAGTGAACAAGCAGGAACCGTTGAAGCGCGCTTTAACAAGCGAGCCATGATTGCATTTAAAAAACAGGTGCAAGGCTTACTTACCGGTGCAGAGGTAAAAGAACTACGTAAACACTGGGGTTTAAATCAAGTCGATGCAGCCAAAGTGTTTGGCGGCGGTCCAGTGGCTTTTTCAAAGTATGAAGCTGACGATGTGATGCAGTCTGATGCAATGGACAAATTACTACGCCTAGCGGCCGAGATGCCGGCAGCGTTAGACAAACTGCTAGCGAAGGTTGGAGTTGCTCGTAAAATCGAGGTTAACTGGGAAAACGTCGCCGTGGTGAATTTTAGTGCGCATAAGCGTAAGACTAAGGTAATTAAATCGCACGAGCTCGAACGTGAGGCCTGTTATGGCTAAGGTAAGTGAAAAGCTACAACAGGCCATTGACGGCTTGGTAATCCAAGATGTGTATCTAAAGTCCAGCAAAGCCCATTGTGCCGAAGGCTTTGACCCAAAGTCGACTGAGCTTGATTCTTTGCTAGTGCAACAAATGCATGTGGTACACCGTAGTGAGCTTGTTCAGATAAATGACGATGGTCAGCTGGTACGTATTTATGTTCGCATGGGTACTCGATGGGTCAGCCAAATAGACAGTGAAGAATCAGATATCAAAGCTCATATTGAAGCTGACTTCATTGCTGAATATCAGTTAACTGCTGAACTTGAGCAAGATGCGATTGATGAGTTTGCATTAAAAAACGCCAGTTTCCATGTGTGGCCGTATTGGCGTGAATTTTTAAGCTCCCAATGCGAACGTTTACGCTTGCCAAGAGTAGTACTGCCTACGGTACAGTTTAGTAAGCAGTGATGAATAAGCTTGGCCTATTGCTCATAGGTCAGGCTTTACAGCACCAAAAATGTAACTAAATGATATTTCCCTCCCCTACTACCTCATTCTCCATCTAAATTGACGACTATCTGACTCAAGATGTAAATCGGTATAACATCAGCTTCAGACGTTATCAGCTTAGCTATTAGTTGAGAGCATTCATAATTGAGCTTTTTAACTCCCATCTGTAGAGCTTTGCTCAGCTAAAAAATACAACCGTTAACCGCTAGAAGTCTCCCCGACTTAAGGCAGAAGGAAAGCTATGAACGCCTCTAAACGTGAAAAAATTAAATTATCAGCCTTTAGTAACTTTATGCGCAATGCATCTGATCAGAAAAAAAGTGAGTTTTTTACTAAGGTTGCACAAGCCGCCATTGAAGAAGAACGCAAACTGATTGCTAAAGCACAGAGCATGAGTAAAGTCGATGTTGAGCAGCATGACGCTGAAGGCCATGATGCAAAAAAATAAGGCCTATGCACTTAGCCGTTCGCGTACAAGCTGGAACCACTTACGCGGCTCTTAACAAGCGAGCCATGATTGCTTTTAAACAGTTGGAGCAATAGGGAACAGAGTTACAGCCTAAACCTAGAACGCAGAGATGAAACTGATTTACTGCCTCCACTTTCCGGCGATAGGCTCTATAACAACTACTTAATAAAAGAGAACAAAAAATGAAGTTAAAATCACTACTAGCTATGACGCTGTTTTTTCTCACATCGAATGCCATGGCTAATGTAGATGCGTGCGTCGAAGATAAGGTAAACGCCTACCGTGCGGAAGTGGGTCAAGAAGCTGTTGTCCGTTATGACATGCTTGAAGAGTGGGAAGGTGAATGTAACGGTGGCGTTGCGGACGCATGCTTAGATAAAAAAATAGATGCGTATCGTGACGAAGTTGGTCCAGACGCTATCGTGCGTCACGACATGATTGAAGAATGGGAAGGCGAGTGTAACGACGGCGGTGCGGACGCATGCTTAGATAAAAAAATAGAAGCGTATCGTGATGAAGTTGGCCAAGACGCTGTTGTACGTTATGACATGATTGAAGAATGGGAAGGCGAGTGCGCAGGTTAAACATCTAGCTACTGACCAGAGGGCCTACCAAATGATAGGCCCGTCTTTTTACTCTTTAAGTGCTTTGGCCAACTGCTCCCAATCAACACGCGCTGAACTATTAGTTACTAGATCCCGGTGCCAGCCATGAACCATTAAGTCTATCGGCTGTTCCATAGCGTCGCGTAAAGAGCCTGCCAATGTATCTGTATCTTCATACCTTGCAGCTTGTTCCCAATACCCCAAGAACTTTCCTCATTAGAAAGCCAGTTATAAAGATTCCAGGTTTCCCAGTTGCGCCAGCCATTGTAATCTGACATTTTTATATCTCCCCTCTTCCGGCCAGTGACACACAGCCTTCTAACCCTAGGACCACATGATCCAAGGTACGGATATCGACCGTGTTGAGCGCATCGCGTAGACGCAGAGTGATAGCGATATCGGCTCTGCTGGGTTCAGGATCGCCAGATGGATGATTATGCACGAAGATCAGAGCAGCAGCATTCAGTTGTAGTGCTCTTTTTACTACTTCACGTGGGTAGACGCTAGCCGCATCTATGGTGCCTTTAAACAACTCCTCAAAACCTAGGATTCGATGTTGGTTATCAAGAAATATCGCAGCGAAAACTTCATACTCGTAGCTTTGTAGTAACGTTTGTAAATATTCAAATACGATCTCGGGACGCTCAATTTTACGGCCCTTGGCTAAACGTTTTCTGGATAGCTGTTGTGCCATTAGTAAGATATCTGCTTCAGTCACTGCTTCTTGCACGACATAGGTACCAGGTAGCTCACCTGATTTTAGTTTGTGGTAGCGCATATTAGATCTCCTATTAAATTAAGTTGTATAGAGCGAGTGCCAGCCACTATCTATCTATGCTTTAGCCAGCGGAATAGCTGGTTGATTCCGTAATTAATTAGTGTGTCGACAATCGTGACTGATGTGCCTTGCAACATATGACTGGATAGAGGTAATTGCTGACCTATTAGAAATGGTGATGGTAATTTTTGAGCGGTAGTTGGCGCGCCAGCAATCAGCCTCTGAAGTGACATACCCGAATTGATGGCTCGGGTGACTTGATGGCTGTAGGAAAAGCCCTGAATACACCAAATAACAAAGTGTTCGCAGTTATTTAGTAATACGTGATAATTCTCTTCCCCCAGCCTGGCATAAGCTCTGTCTACGCTTTCATGATCATCGTAATAACGAACTGGATGGTGTTTGATATGAAAGCCATTGCCTTGGGTAAAATCTTCTAGTGTGCTTAGCTCTATTCTGCCGGTTTCTTCACCTGACAAAGAGCCTGCATAGTGGATCACTTGGTTATCTCCTACGTAAAGCCCGTGATGGCTATAACCAAATCGGTACGAAATAAGATGGGTGCCTGTATTCATATTTAACAATCCTTAAATGGCAGATAGCAAAAAGGCCTGCTAGAGGCCTTTGAATTAGTGTTTAATGTGATTGCCCAAGCTTGTCACTAAAGCTGGCGGTACGTATGGGGGTGGAAAGGTAGCCGTGTCTTCTTCGTTACTGTCTGTCGCGGGATAGAACTCTTCCAGTAGCAACGGCACTTCTTCGGCGCTGTCTTCAAACTGTCCATTTTGCAGTAACAGTCGTGCAGTCTTTTCTAAGCTTTCACTATCAACGCCAGCTTGACGGTAATTTTCAGCCTCGAGTTGAGCGTTGCGTACTGCACTGATCAGTGTCTCTTCGTCCCGCAGGGTCAGATCAACGTAGTACACAGGGGTTCGATAAGACTGTGTGGTACTTTTGGCCCTTAGCTTAAGTAACAATGGCAGGTGTCGAGTAGCACCGGCACTCACAGCTTCGAAATAACGCAGTCTGGCGTAAAGGGTCCGTACTGAGTTGTAGCCAGTGGTTCGAAAGATAAAACTTCCTAACTCATCGTTCTGACCTTCAATTTGCACGTTTAGTCGGCCGTAGAGTTTGCAGCCTTGCTCGTAAGCAAAGCGGCAACGTTCTGGACTCGGGCAAGCCACCTCCTCTATTCCCTGTTCGCAGACGCGCTTAGCTATTTCTCCATTACCAACACAAAGTGGACGGCCAGTGCTGCGGTCGAAGGCGCTGTATTCCGCACGCAAGTTTAAATCACTGTCGTTAAACATAACCTGGGCCGGAATAGCACGGATCTTCCCATTGGCAGCGCTTTCAGAATACTGTTGGTGCAAAGGGTGCAGCATCCAACCATTACGATTTTGGATCTGAGTGGTGAGGGTGAAGCTGTCATCTTTCTCCGGTAGCCACTTATCATTTTTACTGATCATTTTACCGATACTGATCCGGCCAATAATGGGCGGAGTAATAGCGAGGCCTTTGATCATGATGAACTCCTTTGGGTTTACACCATAAAGCGACGACTACCAGGAATGGTTTTACTGCATTGCTGTAGCCACTCAGGATGCTGAGTCGTAAGTTTTTCTACATCAGGCATGACTCGATCTTTTGTTTTCTTCCAGCTGACTTTCCCTTCTTGAAAAACAGCGGTGCTAGCTGGGCCAAGAGAAGCTTGCAGCTGTTGCTTGAGTTGAGACTCACGGGCTTCAGCCTCTTCTTTCTGTTGGCGAGCGTTAAGAAAATGATCAAACAGAGTATTCATTTCAGATGAGTCAGATAAATCTAGGGTTTGGCTATCATCGGTGGGATAAAGCGCCTGTAAGGCCTTTGCAGCGTCTTCGGAGCCATCAGGCTCTGGTTGTGTGTCATTAGTCACGTGTTGCCAGAATGCGCGCTCACGAGCAATAAGATCGGCAATCTTATCTTCGTCTCGTGTTACACGATAAATACGAAAGTCTTGGCCAGCAATTAGAACGGCTACATCAGCCCAGGCGTGACCTGTTACGGCTAACTGGTGTAGCACTTGGCATTGATAAGCTAGGGGAATGCCTTCTTCCCAATGTTGAGCTGAGTGATAACCTGCCGTCTTTATTTCTAGGGTACCTATCCCATCTGCATGACCTAATACCTCGCGATCCAAGTTAGCCAGCATAAAAGGATGTTCGGAGTGTTGAAGCACCGCATTAACTCTGCGTACCTTTAGTCCTGTGCGCTTTGCGTATACATAAGCCAGCACCGGTTCTAGAGTTGAGCCCCAGAATACTGCCTCGTTATCGGACAGGTCAGCGGCAGGATGACGCTCTGTCTTCTCTAGCCACAGCGATAGCGGACTTTTATAACGAGATAATCCCAATGCAACGGCGGCATCAGAAGATGCGATACCGGATTGGCGTATCTTCAGCCATTGTTCATGTGTGAGAGCTTTCGTATCAGCGAGACGAAAGGCATTACCGTAACGTATTTTCATGATGAATCTCCTAGACGCATAAAAGCCCTGCTGGCGTAAACCAGCAGGGCTCTTTGATATGTTTGTTGGTAAGGGTTAGTTAAGTAAGGTAAGAGCCTGACTAAAGGCTTTCTGCTTAAGGTGGGCTCCGTTGCCAAACCAGGCAGAATCAAGACGATAGTCTTGGTTGCGAGCTCGGCGGTGATGGTCCACGAACTCAGTCATTGAATTTACGAGTCCCCAGGCGGTATTTTTACTGGATGCGAGTTCTGAGCCTAAGCCTGCGCCGTGATACAACTGCAGCAACTGTCTCATCGGCTTAGAGGGCGTGAGATCAGTCTGTTTCATGCAAGGGTCGTCCAACACCTCAGCAAAGAAGCGATGGGCCTCTTCGGGGCTTACAGGCCGCTTAGAAAGTTCTTTGATGTCATGTATGAAGTCGTCCCAACTAGACAAGCTTAACCCCAATGCCTCTTTTACTTGCTTAGGGTCAAACACAGTAGAGTGTGGCACTTTGATAGCTCCTGTTTTATTATTGACAGCAATTCTTAGTGTGTTGTTACACACCACTCGTACAGAGGTGAACTGAGCCGTTGTACATAGGGTACAGTCACAGCTGGTTGCTAGCAGTAGATACCCTTACACATTATCATTTCCCTTCAGCATCATGCTCTGGCCTGTCTTAGCGAGCGCCCAGAGCTTCTTACCTCCTTTCAATACGCCTGCCGCTTCTAATTCGAAGTCTCCTACTTCTACCAAGTCTTTGTAAAAGTGCAGCATCTCTTTTGGCTACACTACTTTGTACCGATTAGACACAACCGAGAGCGGCGCTAAGGTATGTGAGCGACACAACGCTTGAGCGCTATCATGGTTGCGTAAATACTAACCTTCTTCAGTGATATTAATCATCACATCACCTTGTTTAATAGACCAGTCCCCGCCTGCTTCTTTAAGCCAGACTGATAATGGTTGTTTACTCGTTAGTTGGTTTCCTAGGCCATGCCAAGGCGTTTGCCCCATATAAGCCATAGATTCAATTAAGTGAGACACAGCAATTACTCCTGATACATCTGTATTAGACAGAGGGAAGTGAAGGCTGGCAATAACCATGCTCAGCCTGTATCAAGAGATGATATATATCTGAAATTTATTGAAGTGAGCGTTGTTTTAACGACGGCTTTAACTAACTTTCTTAATAGGCTTAATGTACATTATCACGAGATTCTATTTTCTCAAGTATCCAGTCGTGTATCTCATCTTCTACCCAAGCCACAGCACGAGAACCTAAACATACCGGCTTAGGAAACGTCTCACTTGCAATGTATTTGTAAATAGTAGAGCGAGCCAAACCAGTACAGTCCATTACTTCTTTAATTTTAATTAGTCTCATCTGCTCATGCCTTAATCAATAAGTTTCACTTGAAAATGTTTACTTCGAGCTACAGCCAAAAGAACGCCCACCGTCTTCGGTGTACTTAGTCTCTTCTTTAGCTAGATAGTAAATCCTGTTAAGAAGCGTGTTGTATTGCTCTTCAAAGATATGGGCTAGCTCATTTTTATTTAGGGAGCACGTTGAATTATCAGGAACGTAAACTAAAGGAACAGCAATGTCAGGCTCTATACCCAAAGCACTTGCCCATGCTCTTATAGCAAGAGAACGCAATACAGGTTTGTTTTCTTTAGAGCTTACAAACTTAAAGTAAGTATCTTTATTCACAAAAACATGAACATGATAATGAACATTAACTGAAGTATCTTTTTCTCTTGCCCACACATATCTAACAGAAGTTTTATGAACCCTCACCCCCGACTTAATTCTTTTATTCATATCAGCTTTCACCATCTCTTTAAAAGAATCAAAGAATCTAGAAATGACACCTCTATCATTATTAATTTGATACCAAATTACTTTCTTACTATCTTCATCTGTGACCGGTTTGGGAAACCTCAAATCGAACCTTATAGAAAAGGTTCTAGGATGCTCGCTTAAGGCTCTATCCAAAGTTACTTTTATCTTGTTCTTGTAGCTCTTCTTATACCGCCTCTTACTAACACATTTACGTTTACTATATGTAGTCATTACTCGGTCTCTTATGTGGTTGCTCTCATAAGAGGTATCTCTTGGTAATAAATAATATCTATTATTGTTTTGATTGATGACTTACTGATACTACTGCTTATAGATAGCTCTATATATTAATTAAACAGACAGGGAGAGAGATAGAGAAAGGCAGGCTGCATCTGGTTTGCAGTGAATTTAAGATGGGTATTTCACTCTGGAGTTAGACCAGTAAAGTTACTAGTAGAAGTAGATAGTGAGTACTGCATGACTTTAGGCATTAATGAGTCGAGAAGGTGAGCATGGTGGCTAGCTATGGTTATAGGAAAAGATACAAAGTCCATTCCTTGCTATTTTATTATGAAAAAACCAGGTTCACGTAGCCCCATAAGTTCAAAGCAACTTTAGGAACATAACATGAACACTTGTGTATAAATATGAGATGAAGAAGGTTTTATCTAATTTTACTATGGTATAGTTACCGTACTGTTACGTAGTGCACAGAGGTTGGCATGGCAAGACCAGAGCTTAATGTAGATGGTATAGTTCTTAATAATCCTGTTATCACTGATAGCGTTAGGCTTTGCAGGTTGTACATTAACTACTTACAAGAAAAGGGATTTGAGATTAACTATGAACATTCACATGGGGTTAATACTCATTGCAAAGCAATCAACAGCGCACTAATAAAAAGATGCAAAACTAGCAAGGAGGCTGATGGTTTAGTAACAACAATGCGTTCCGATATAAAGAAAAACTTCTTAAATGATAGCGCCATTGAATGGCTTAATGGGAGCGATAAAAACTGCTTCATTGCATGGGCCTTCATTAGAAGATACTCTAAACTTAAAGCCAACAATAATAATATGATTGATATAATTGGCGTTAATGATCAGTACAGTTTTCTAAATATAACGGATAACCCAACTACTCATGAGGAAGCATTTAATTTCATCGTGTACTTCATGGACTTTTGCAATTACCAACTGAGTGAAAAGCGACAGATAATAGAAAGCATAAAAGAATTAATAACTAATGGTGCTTGTTTTTTAAAAAAGCTAAATTTCATTAATGAAGACGACACTGTATGTGTAGAGTGGTCATGGAACTATATTGCTGACAACGACTTATCTTTAGATTTCATTCGACCTTTAAATAACTATCTTAAATTTCACTCTGTATTTTCTTTTATTGCCCTGTGGGATGTAGAAGATAGTAAAAAAGAACTATTTCTACTAAAAATGAAAGGTGCCTGGCGACAAAAAAAACTTAGAATGGATAACAAAAATAACAAGCTAATTAATACATATATTAGCAAAGAGTCTAAACATATGCTGGGTGAGCTTATGGACAAAAAAGAGGTGACAATGAAGAAGGTGTTAGAGTGGGCAATAAGGAGTGAGTACAATAAATTTTTCAATAAAAAATAAAATGAATGGATAAAGACAGATGCGAGATGGCAATTACCTTGCATCTATCCACCTTACAAAAACCAGACATTAAGATTACAACCTCGCATCAGATTTTTTTATTATTAATTAAAACGCTACCTTATAAAGTAAAAACCAAGCAACCATCATGTTTTTATAAAAACGCCTCGCGTCCAGATTACCATGTTAGTCTAATTAAAAACTCACATAAGTTATTTTGTTTATTCATAACCACCACTGCAACTATAAACCACCCTTGGTTTCTGAAACCTAGGCACTTGATAGCCACACTACTTAATCAACTACTAAGTCATTGTCAAAAAAAAACTATTTATTACAATATCTCTCGCTACTTAAATTTAATTTATAGAAGTTAATTTACTAATATGCTCACCCAGCAAACGCCAGGCATCAGCCATCTCGTCTTGGTAGCTGTAGCGCTGGTAAATGCGTCTAACTTTGTTGTCATCCGTATGGTTAAGGCAGCGCTCTGCTACTTCAGGTAATACCCCTAAAGCGGTCATTAGAGTCGCACCTGTACGCCTTAGATCGTGCGGTGTCCACTTGCCGCCATGTGATAGCACCAAGGCTTCTTTATGCTTACTACGATTGGAATAAGCTTCCTGCTCACCTTGTTTTTGTCTATCACTTAACTGCCTAGTCACCGTCTTAGTGCAGATATGGTTATCACCAGCACGGTTTGGATAGCAGTAAACAAAGTCGCCATTGATGCGCTTTAACTCTAGAAACTTCTGCTTACTGAATTCTGACAAATAAACGGTGTGCAGCTTACCGTTTTTACTATTCTCCGGAGGGATGGTCCAGATACCCTTATCAAAGTCTAGATGCTTCCACTTCGCTGATAGTAACTCCCCTATCCGGCAGCAAGTAGATAAGCTAAGCCAGACTGCAATCTGAGAAGTCAGTAATAGGTTAGCTTTGGGTAGCTTCATAGCTAAGAGCTGGATCTCATCTTCACTTAATATACGGTCTCGCTCTACCGTCTTGCCGCCAATACTCGCTTTACGAAGACTAGCGGTGGGATCGTGCTCAATAATATCTCGATCAACCGCAAACCTAAACATTTGCCGCATTAATGCCAAAGCTCTCTTAGCAGTATTGTTTACTTGCCGAGCAAGAAGTTTATCGGTTACTAAGGTGATATGGCCCTTTTTCACGTCAGCAACATATATGTCGCCGATGATAGGCAGCACATCCTTATTAAACATCCGACGTATTTCTGCGCCACCATCTTTACGATTAACTAAAACAACCTGAGCCCAGTGCTCGAATAGCTCACGTACCGTAACTTGAGCCTCTACAGCAGCTCGCTCTGCCCTATCTTTAGCAAGTTGTGACTCTCGAGCAATAGCTTGAAGCTGCTCTTCCTGCTCAAGGTGCTCTTTTAGGTCGACGTACCCCTCTTTGTGTAACGATGCCAACTGCATGGCTTTCTGCCTGGCAACCGCCAAACTAATCAGGCCTTCTTTAGCTCCAAATGTACCAATAGGCAGTGTCACTCTTTTTTTGTTGGAGTTGGTATACTCAAAATAGAAGAGTCTCTCACCGGCAGGAGTTATTCTTGCAAGAAGAGAACCATGGCCCCAGATCATCGACTCACGTAGCCACTGGCTTTTGGAAGTTGCTTTTGCTCGTAATGATTTATCAGTGATATTAGCCATAAATTATAACCACCTAGATCCTGGTAGTGAATTGGTAGTGAATTGGACGTGGCTAATAATAAACATCTGTAGACGGGAATGGAAGAGGGATAACAATAAAACATTGTATTACAAAAGCTTACAAAAAACTCGTAGACAATGAGAGACAGTAATAGACTAAGATAGACACTACCCAACCCTTATGGGGTGTTAGGGGTCGGAGGTTCGAATCCTCTCACGCCGACCAAATCAAAAAAGCCACTTCTAAGAAGTGGCTTTTTGCCGTCTTTTTTCTGGCGTTTGTTTTTATAATCTCAATGCTCATCGACCGCAGAGTCTAGACTGCCTTGCGATATGAGTGGGTCATACAGCACCCTCTTAAACTCGACTTTCCATTAATAACACCTGCACTCGCTCACCCTTGCGCGCTAACTCTTTTTGCTCAACAAAGGTAAAGCCCATTCGCTCAAAAAAGGGCTTAGCGGTAATACTGGCTTCGCAATAGAGTCGCTTTAAGCCACGAGCACCCGCTTCGGCCTTAAGACGCTGCATTAAGGCGCGCCCTACCCCTTGCCCTTGGTGTGCATGATGAACGTAGAATAAGTCGATGCGACCGTCTTCAGCTAACTCGGCAAACCCTAATAAGGCCCGCCCCTCGGTCGCTACTATTGGATGAGTGCGAATAAAACGACTCACCCAATGGGGCGCGTCATATTCATCGGGTGCCCATACTACAAGCTCATCTTGACTATAATCCGCGTCATTGATGCGGTGCACGGTATCGTGGAGCAAACGCCAAATACTGCCCGCTTCGCCACTGCGGATTTTTCTAATTTCCATATCGACTCCTGCCACGAATTAGTGCGTCTAAACATAGTCTCTATATAGCCACACTTATAATTAATAAAAAAGACATCATAGAGTCATTTTCTACTATTTCTTCGTTTTTTCGCCGATTTTGGCTTGATTTAGCTACTAAATGACCGATTTATGAATAAGAAAGCCTTTGAATTAGCGCTTTTTATTCAGCCAAAATGCCACGCATAACACGCACTTAAATAGCAAAATGCAAAAGACGAAAAATAAGCATTATTAAGGACAGGAGATGACCCAGCCTTAATGGCTGTTAGCAGGAAGGTATCTTAAAAATAATATCGGCTGGCCACTGGCGGTATCTATTTCTTCTTTTACGACCGTAAAGCCTTGGCTTAAATAAAAATTCATCGCAATGTCGTTTTCACAATAAACACGCATTAATAATTGGCGGCGTTTATTTTTTACGTTGTTCAACAACTGGCGGCCTATCCCTTGTTGTTGGCAATCGGGGCGCACGAACAAGGCCGCCACATAATCATCAAGTAACGCGACAAAGCCCTGTATATCTCCTGCTTGATCCCATAGCCAAATTTCTGCCTCGGGTAAATAACGCGCGCGCAGCGCTTCTTGTTGCTGCCACCAAAAAGCCGCAGGAATAAAGTCGTGCGCTTGCAAAGAAGCTAATAACCAAATGTCATGAATGGCTTGCTCATCTGTTGGCCTAGCAGCTCGTATCATCAAAGCACTCCAGTGGAAGAATAAGGGTGGAGACTAAGTTAAATGAGTGTATCTATCATCTAGGAGTCGGCGCGGCATTTTATTAGGCACTGTGAGCCAGATCAGTCACGGCTCTTTGATAATGACTGCCTGATCACAAAGCCAGTTTGCAGTACAATGCCTTTTTTGTGGCTCGCTATCGAGGATGCTATGTGGTTTAAGAACCTGCAGATTTATCGTTTTACCCGCCCGTTTGATGTGTCAGTGGAAGATCTGGAAAAGCAGCTCGAAGCCCTGCCCTTTACCCCTTGTGGTAGCCAAGAGCAGTCTAAATTTGGTTGGGTAGCGCCTTTGGGTAAACAAGGCCAGGCCATTACTCACGTTGCCGGTGAGCAAATTTTATTGTGTGCGAAAAAAGAAGATAAGATGCTACCAGGCTCAGTCATCAATGACATGGTGGCTGAAAAAGTAGAAACCATTGAGCTTGAACAAGGCCGCGCGCTAAAAAAGAAAGAAAAAGACGCCATTAAAGAAGAGATTATTGTCGACTTATTACCCCGCGCCTTTAGCCGTTTTCAACAAACATTTGCCTGGATCAATCCTCAAGATGGTTTTATTGCCGTGGATGCTAGCTCGGCGAAACGCGCCGAAGACTTATTGGCTTTATTACGCAAAAGCATTGGCTCACTGCCCGTCGTCCCCTTAGCCATGACTACGCCACCTGAGCTCACCCTGACCGAGTGGCTAAAAGATGGCACGGCACCGGCCGGCTTTGCTCTAGAAGATGAAGTAGAGCTGCGCTCGGCACTAGAGCATGGCGGTATTATTCGCGCCAAGCAGCATGACTTATTAAGTGAAGAAATTAAGGTGCATTTAGAAGCCGATAAACTGGTGACTAAGTTAGCCCTTAATTGGGCAGAAACGGTGAGCTTTATTTTAAGCGATGATATGAGTATTAAACGCTTAAAATTCTCAGAAGAGTTGCGCGAAGAAAACGACGATGTCACCAGTGAAGACGCCGTCGCCCGCTTTGATGCCGATTTTGCCTTAGTTACCGGTGAATTATCGCGTTTTATTCCCGATCTTATCGCCGCCTTAGGGGGCGAAGAACAGCGCTAATTTTATTGACTTAGAAAAACGGCAAAGCTGGTGCTTGATGCCGTTTTTTTTAGCCTTCACTTTAATCACTTCTCAAAAGAAGGTACAAAGGACTCTCTTTGTGATATGACTAAAGCTTAAGAGTCTAAAAGAGTGTAAATATCTTCATCACTGCGGTGGCGTACATCTTTTCCTTTAACGAAATAAATAATGTATTCGGCAATATTTTGCACTCGATCACCCACCCGCTCTAAGGAGCGGGCACACCACAATACATTTAATACTTGGGGGATGGAGCGCGGATCTTCCATCATAAAGGTCATTAGCTCACGAATAATAGACTCGTACTCGCGATCCACTTTGGCATCTTCTTTATGCACTTCAATGGCCGCTACTACATCCATGCGGGCAAAGGCATCCAACACCTCATGTAGCATTTTTACGGTGCGCAGTCCCATATTCTCCATCGACACTAAAGGTGGCTGTTTCTTATTAGCATTATCTATCACCATCATGCCAATGCGTTTTGCCACATCGCCAATACGCTCTAAGTCGGTAATGGTCTTAATAATGGCTAATACCAAGCGTAAGTCCGACGCTGCCGGTTGGCGCTTAGCAATAATACGGGTGCAGTCTTCATCTATGTCGACTTCAAGCAGATTCACTTGCTGATCTTTTGTCACAATTAGGCGTGCTAAATCTAAGTCTTGAGTATGAATGGCACTAATGGCATCAATTAACTGCTGCTCTACTAAACCACCCATGACCAGCACCTGATTAACAACCTCTTCTAGCTCAGTATTAAACTGGCCAGAAATATGCTTTTTTAAATTAAGATTATTCATAGGTATCCTTAACCGTAGCGGCCGGTAATGTAATCTTCGGTTTTTTTCTGACTTGGTGTGGTAAACAAGGTGTTGGTGTCGGTATATTCAATCAGCTCGCCCATGTACATAAAGGCGGTGTGATCCGATACCCGTGCCGCTTGCTGCATATTATGGGTAACGATCACCACACTAAATTGTTGCTTTAGGGTATTAATCAGCTCCTCAATCACTAATGTAGAAATAGGATCTAGGGCCGAAGTGGGCTCATCGAGTAATAAGACTTCGGGCTCAATGGCAATGGCGCGCGCTATCACTAGTCGCTGTTGTTGCCCGCCTGATAAGCCAAAGGCATTTTCTTGCAAGCGGTCTTTCGCTTCATCCCACAACGCAGCCGCTCGTAGTGAGCGCTCTACAGCGTCATCGAGGCGGCGTCTATCGTTAATGCCTTGCAGACGCAGGCCATACACCACATTTTCATAAATGGACTTGGGAAACGGGTTAGGCCGCTGAAATACCATACCTACTTGGCGACGTAGTGCCGCTACATCCACACCTTTTGCATAAATATTGTGCTCTTGTAAGCGAATTTCACCTTCAATTCGACAGTTTTCTACTAAATCATTCATGCGATTAATACAGCGCAGTAACGACGACTTACCACATCCCGAGGGCCCAATAAAAGCCGTGACTTGGCCTTTAGCAATATTCATGTCTACATTAAATAGCGCCTGTTTAGCGCCATAAAATAAATTAAGCTCACGAATTTGCAGCGCCGTTTGCTCAGCCGTTAATTGCTGCGGATCCAGTGTTTGAGCGGTATTGTGACTCATGGCTAACTTCATCATCTGACTACCTTAAACTGTTCGTTAAATTCACCAATAACTAGAGACACTGAGACGTTTATTGATCGAGTGCGCGAAATTTTTCCCGAAGATGATTACGAATACCGATGGCGGTTAAATTTAAGCCTATGATCACCGTCACCAATAAAAAAGAGGTGGCATACACGAGCGGCCGTGCCGCCTCTACGTTAGGACTTTGAAAACCCACGTCATAAATATGAAAGCCCAAGTGCATAAATTTTCGCTCTAAATGTAAATACGGAAAGTTAGCGTCCACAGGTAAGCTGGGTGCCAATTTCACCACCCCCACCAACATTAAAGGCGCCACTTCACCGGCAGCGCGGGCGATGGCTAAAATAAGCCCCGTCATAATGGCTGGGCTCGCCATAGGAATAACAATCCGCCACAGCGTTTCAGCTTTCGTGGCCCCTAACGCCAGTGAGCCTTGGCGTACTGCACTTGGAATGCGCGCTAAGCCTTCTTCGGTAGAAACAATCACCACCGGCAAGGTCAAAATGGCCAAAGTGAGCGCCGACCATAAAACACCGGGCGAGCCAAAGGTGGGCGTAGGGAGTGATTCAGGATAAAACAACTGATCTATTGAGCCCCCTACCATGTACACGAAAAAGCCCAAGCCAAATACACCATACACAATGGAGGGCACGCCTGCTAAGTTAATCACCGCAATGCGGATCATCTTAGTGAGATTATTTTTCCCTGCGTATTCATGCAGATAAATCGCTGCTACTACTCCTAGTGGCGTGACAATAATCGCCATTAAGATCACCATAAACACAGTACCGAAAATAGCAGGAAATACGCCGCCCTCGGTATTCGCCTCTCGGGGTTCACCACTGACAAATTTACCGATTTGTAAAAACCAATGCCCTGTTTTGGCCAACAGACTCATGTCATTGGGCCAAGTGGCATCTAGCACATTGCCCAATGAGATAGTAACCGGTTCGCCGCGCATATCACGCACTACCACGCTGTCCCTTGCGGCCTGCTCTCGCAGCGCAAAGAGCTGTTTTTCCAACACCTGATAATCGGCTCTTAATTGGCGCTCTTGGGCATGGATATCAGCCAGCGTCGCCTCACTTATCTGTCCATCTAGCTCTAAGCGGCGCTGTTTAAGGCGTAGTTTTTCTAGTTGATAGTTAATGGTGCCAATCTCGCCATTTTGCAGCGACTTAATCTCACTATTAAGCGTGCGTACCCGCGCTATTCGAGCTTTTAATTGCTCACGCACATCGCCATCTAATACGGTATCTGCTTGCTGTATTTGCTCTACCACCCCATAAAAATTACCGTGGGTAGCACGCTCCAATACCACTAAATTAGTGGGTTGTTGACGTGCTAGAATGTTGGTTTCTAATAACCAGCGAAAATCGAGTGGCACAAATTCACGATTACCAGTTTTAATTAAATAACGATTCAGCGTTTCGCTATTTACATCTTCAAGCGCTAAACCGGCACCGCGCAGTTGAGCTACTGGCACTTGCTCGCAGTCATGAATTTCACCAATCACTCTATATTGCTCACCTTGTGGGGTGCTTACCTGCCATTCATAGATACTGTGTGGCCAGAAAAAGGTTAAACCGCGCCAACCTATTAGCAGTAATAATCCTAATACTGCCACCAAGCTAATACTGACGGCCCCGCCGGTCATCCAAATCCAAGGCGTGCCAGACTTAAACCATTTATTCATTAAGTTGCCTCTACATTGAACTGTATTTGTCACGCAGTCGCTGGCGAACAAACTCGGCAACCGTGTTAAATAAGAAGGTGAAAACAAAAAGCAAGAATGCGGCTAAAAATAGCACCCGATAATGGGAGCTATTGACTTCTGCCTCCGGCATTTCCACCGCAATATTAGCGGCTAAGGTACGCATACCACTAAAGATGCTTAAGTCCATCACCGGAGTATTTCCTGTGGCCATCAGCACTATCATAGTTTCACCGACTGCTCGGCCCAGCCCCATCATCACCGCCGAGAAAATTCCAGGGCTAGCGGTGAGCATCACCACTCGGGTTAAGGTTTGCCACGTAGTGGCACCTAAGGCTAAGGAGCCATGAGAAAGATGGCGCGGCACTGAAAATACCGCATCTTCGGCAATGGAGAAGATAGTGGGGATCACCGCAAAGCCCATGGCAATGCCTACCACCAAAGAATTGCGCTGATCAAAGCCAATGCCCAGTTCATTGGTTAAAAAGCCGCGGGCATTGCCATTAAATAACCAGGTTTCAAGCCAAGGACTCAGCGCAAATGACAACCAACCTACCAACACCACCAGCGGCAGTAATAAAATAGCCTGCCAGCCTTCGGGTACCCGATTGCGCAAATAGGCCGGTAAAAGCTGCCAACCAAAGGCCATCAATAGCATCGACATCGGCAGCAGCACTAGTAAAAGCACCATGCCAGGCAAATGGCTTTCAATTAATGGCGCCAGCCATAGTCCAGCTAAAAAGCCTAAAATCACCGTCGGCAGTGCTTCCATAATTTCCACCGTGGGCTTTATTACCTTTCTAAGTCCTGGAGACATAAAGTAAGCGGTATAAACGGCGCCGGCGATGGCAATGGGAATAGCAAATAACAGCGCATAAAAAGCGGCTTTAAGCGTGCCAAAGGAGATAGGAATTAAGCTTAATTTTGACTCAAAATCACTGCTACCCGAGGTAGACTGCCACACATATTGCGGCTCGGAATATCCCTCATACCACACCTTAGTCCAGAGCGCTTTCATGGTGACTTCGGGGTGTTCGTTTTCAACATAGAAAGTAGATATTTTATCTTTGTTTTGTAGCAGCAATAGGGAATTACGCGGCGATATGGCAAGTGCCGATACCTCGCCTTTCGCTAGGGGGGCAGAAAATAATCGCACACCGCCTGTGGTATGAAATATATCTAAATTACCGCTACTGGAGGTGGTAACAAAGCCCTTACGATTGACCTCTGAGGTGATATTAGCGACCGCACCGTCAGTGGCAAAATCACGAATAAAAGTAAATTCACGCTTACCCGCGCGCGCCACTTCAAACCACTGAGATATGATGCCGTTATCGTTGGCCACTAATAGGGAATGACCACCAGATAATAAGCTAAGCGAGGTAATATTAGCGCCGGGTGCATTCATGGTGAGCACGTTGCGCAGCACTACCTTATTGATATTGCGCACATCATACACCCACACCTCATTGGCGCTGCGCGCAAATAAGAAGCGCAAATTAGGCGTTAGCAATAACTGTTCCACGTCAGTGGGTAAGCCTGAGAGCTGTACTTGAGTAGAGCTCAAGGTTAGCTCGCCCGTCATCAAGTTTTGTTTAGCGCTAAAGCGGGTCAACACACCTGCGCCAGATTCGGTGATGGCTGCCACTGCTAAGTCGTTTTCCTTAGCGGCGATGCTTAGCTGAGCGAGGGTGCGCTGCTGTTTATCTACCACTAACGGCGCTTGGCCAAACGGAAAAGCTACCTCAGGTTGAATAACGCGCGTATTTTCAGGGTAGCTAACATTAAATGTGGGCGCTAATACCTTAATCGCGCCCCCCGCAATGCCATAGGCCACCATATTTTGACTCAGGCTGCGAGCACTGATACTAACTGGCTCATCGAGTTTAAAGTCATAAATTCGCTTACCTTGCTCAGGCAAAGAGTAAAAGCTCACGTCACCGCTGTCACTAAAGCGATACACCAGCTCGTTTTGTTCCTCTACTCCTAACAGCAGCGTCTTACCTACGTCATCGCCAGCATTAAGCTGTAGGCTAAATTCGTGGCCCGGTTCAACGCGGGCACTATCGAAGATAGGTTTAACCACATAGAGTAAATAAAAGAAGATCAGCAACAGCATGACCAATACCAAAATACCACCGGCAGTGACGCCAATTTGTGCTATTCGATCGGTTAGCCAACGCTTACGATTACCCGCTAAGGTGAGGGCTTGTTTGCTCGCTGTTGACATGGTTCACCTCAATAAATATCCAGTGCGCCTATAATAAAGGCTCCAGATGACAACTTTGTGACAAAGGCAAAACATTGCCCTGCTCATTCAGACATAAAAAAGCCCCGAGTATGCAGCTCGAGGCAGAAGGTAAGGTTGAGTTAATACAAGGCCTACTCTAATCCTAACTTTTTCAAATCAGTGGCGGCCACACTGGCGGGCACTGAGACATAACCATCTTGACTCACTATGTCTTGGCCTTGTTGAGAGAGCATTAACTTAACGAATTCGGCTTCCATTGGCCCTAATGGCTTATTAGGGTGCTTATTGACATAGACATATAAAAAGCGCGATAAAGGATAATCACCGCTAATGGCATTTTCTGAATTAGCCGCGATATAGTCTGTTGAGCCAACCTTCGCTAACGGGACGGCTCGTACACTCGAAGTGCTATAACCTAAGCCCGAGTAACCAATGGCGTTTAATGAAGACGACACCGACTGCACCACAGAAGCAGAGCCAGGTTGCTCGTTGACATTATTTTTAAAATCACCTTTACACAGCGCCTGATCTTTAAAGTAACCATAAGTACCAGACACCGAATTACGACCATAGAGCTGAATATCACGCTGGCTCCAGTTACCCGTTAAGCCCGTCTTACCCCATTGAGTAATTTTTTCTGAGCGGCCACAAGCCAGAGTACTAGAAAAAATAGCGTCTACTTGATCCAAACTTAAACCTTCAATCGGGTTATCTTTGTGCACAAACACCGCTAGCGCATCAATGGCCACGCGCACCGGCGTGGGTTTATAGCCATAGCGCTTTTCAAAGGCTTCAATTTCGTTACTTTTCATGGCGCGACTCATGGGGCCAAATTGCGCCGTACCTTCGGTAAGTGCGGCGGGGGCGGTAGAGGAGCCGGCCGCTTGAATTTGAATATTTACGTTAGGGTAATAACGGGTGAACGCCTCGCCCCATAGCGTGGCCATATTGGCTAAGGTGTCTGAGCCCACCGACGATAAATTCCCAGAAATGCCCCCCACTTTCTCATAGTCAGCTAAGCGGTCTTGGCTTGCCAGTGTCGACGCTGAAGCCAGCATCGCCGTTAAACCCAGCGCCATTACTAAGGTATTGCCTTTCATCACTTTCTCCATCTGAGTCGCTTCCATTTAGATAAGGCCAGTATCACCGGCTTAGATGACAGACAGATGAAATAATCGTGACCAACCGATGAAAGATCACTTTAAACTAGCCATTAATTAGTGTGACTAAGCAAATAATTGCTACTTACTCAAACAGATCACGCTTGGGCTTAAACACTCGGTGCTCAGGTAACATAAAACTAAAGCAGCTGCCTTTATTGGGCTCGCTAGTCATCGTTAATTGAGATTCATGGTGGGCCAGTGCGTGCTTAACGATGGCCAAGCCCAACCCCGAACCGCCGGTTTGGCGACTGCGCGCTTTATCCACGCGATAAAAACGCTCAGTGAGGCGAGCTAAATGCGCCGCCGGTATCCCCTCACCCTTGTCAATAACCGCAAAGTAAGCCTGTTGCCCTACCCGGCACCATTGCACCTTAATGGCACAACCGTGGGCGGTATGGCGAATGGCGTTATAAACCAAATTAGATACAATACTGCGCAGCTGCTCAGCACACCCCAACACCTGTAATTGGTCATCTACTTCAAAATAAACATCATGCTTTTTTTCACCACTTAAGGCATGCGCCTCATGCTCCAGCATAGAAAGCATACTAGGCACATCCACCACTTGCTGCGCATCTTCAGGGCTTGATGCTTCAATGCGGCTCAGTGTCATTAACTGTTGCACCAGTGCTTCCATGCGTAGCGTTTGCTCTAACATTACAGCCTGCGTCTTTTGCCACATGTCAGTTGCTGGAGGTTCTTCTAATAATTCCAGATAGCCCTTGAGCACCGTTAGCGGAGTGCGTAATTCATGGGACACATTGGCTACAAAATTTTTACGCATTTGCTCAAGGCTGCGCAAACGAGTGATATCGCGCACCACTAATAACAGCTGGTCTTCAATATAATCCATCACTCGAAACTCAAGCAGCGTTTGTTCGCGTTGCGGCGCACTAAGCTCCAATGGCTCTTGAAACTCTCCGCGCTCCATATAGGCGATAAATAAAGGCGCGCGGATCAAGTTGCCAATATGCTGGCCAGCGTCATCTGGCCAGCGAAAGCCCAGTAATTGCTGGGCAAGCTTATTGCACCAAATAATATTGCCATCGTGGCCAATTACCACGGCGGCATCGGGTAGCGCTTCTGCGCCTTGGCGAAAACGGCGGATAAGGCGTGCTAATTCACGACGGCGGGCGCGCTGGCGTTGTTGCTGTCGATAAAGCCCGTTAAAAATAGACTCCCAACTGCCCTTGCCATGAGGCGGAATTAAGCTGCGGTCTCGCCATAGCCACACTTTTAATTTGTGTTGAAAGCGATAGTGCCATAACAAATGTAGCACTGTGGCACACAACAGCCCCAGCGCCACTCTTTCTATCACTAAGCTCAGCACCAAGAAAGCGCCATAAAAAAAGACTAACCGCGCCCATAAACCACGACTGGACTCATGTAACTGCATAGTTAGCTTAGCCTCAAAGGCGAGTGGAAAAACGATAACCGGCGCCGCGCACCGTTTGAATAAACAAATGGTGCTGCGAGTGAGAAATGGCTTTGCGCAGGCGTCTAATGTGCACATCTACGGTTCTGTCTTCCACATAGACATTGGTGCCCCACACATTATTTAATAACTGCTCGCGGCTATAAACTCGCTCGGGGTGCGTCATAAAAAAATGGAGTAATCGAAACTCGGTAGGGCCTAACTCAAGTTGTTGATCATGAGCACTGACTCTATGACTCACCGGATCTAACTTCAGTCCTTGTACTTCGATAATGTCGTCAACGGCCGTGGGCGCCACGCGGCGTAATACCGCATTTAAACGCGAAGTCAGCTCTTTTACGGAAAAGGGTTTGGTAATGTAATCATCGGCGCCCACATCTAGGCCTTTTATTTTATCTTCTTCTTCGGCGCGCGCGGTCAACATCACAATCGGTATGTGGCGAGTATGCTCATTTTCTTTCAGCTGCTTAATTAACTTGATGCCGCTGCCACCAGGTAGCATCCAATCTAATAAAATAAGCTCAGGGTAGGGCTCTGTAAGCAGACTCAGCGCTTGCTGGTAATCGCCTGCGGGCTCAGGGATAAAGCCTTTTTGTTCTAACATCAAACACAACATATCACGAATGGCGACTTCATCTTCTACCACGAGAATTTTTCGCGTCATCTCACTATCCTTAATCTGACTTGTGTATGACCATTATTAGCAATCAGTGTGACAGTTTTATGAATTAGCGTCATTTGAATATTATTTACGGCGAGCAGCCACTAAAAAACCGGCGTGAGAGCACTCGACGCCGGTTTTTTAACGTTATTGGCCAGCTAGGTTATTTAGCTGATACCAAGCAGCAGCGCTCCTTAGCAAAGTGCTATATATTGCTCTGCACTTTTAGGCGCAGCTGTGCGGCAAAGTTAAGCATGCGCTCCAGTGGGATCATGGCTTTAATACGCGTGGCTTCATCAACGTGAATTTCATGACTGCTGCCGCCATCGCGCAGCGCATCACGAATCGACTCTAAGCCATTCATCGCCATCCACGGGCAATTAGCACAGCTTCGACAGGTCCCACCATTTCCCCCAGTGGGGGCAGCCACTAGCTCTTTATCAGGGCAGGCTTGTTGCATCTTGTAGAAGATACCCTGATCGGTGGCCACAATCAGTTTGTTATTAGGTAAGCTTTGCGCCGCTTTAATCAACTGACTGGTAGAGCCTACCGCATCGGCCAGCGCAATGACCGACGCCGGAGACTCTGGGTGGACTAATACCGCCGCTTCGGGATATTGTGCCTTAAGCTCTTTTAGCGCTTTAGCTCGAAACTCATCGTGCACAATGCAAGCCGCTTGCCAACGGAGCATTTCGGTACCGGTTTCTTTTTCAATGTAGGCACCTAAATGGCGATCGGGCGCCCAAATAATTTTGTGGCCTTCGCTGTCTAAGTGCTCAACAATTTCTAGCGCTATGCTAGAGGTCACCACCCAGTCGGCGCGCGCTTTAACGGCGGCCGAGGTATTGGCGTACACCACCACCGTATGATCAGGGTGATTATCACAAAATTCAGTAAACTCATCTGCCGGGCAGCCCAAATCTAGCGAGCACTCAGCTTCAAGAGTAGGCATCAGCACGGTTTTTTCAGGACTTAAGATCTTAGAGGTTTCGCCCATAAAGCGCACCCCGGCCACGATCAGCGTTTTAGCGCTATGCTCTTTACCAAAGCGCGCCATCTCTAAAGAGTCGGAAACACAACCTCCGGTTTCTTCGGCAAGTGCTTGAATAATAGGATCTGTATAATAATGCGCTACTAATACCGCATTACGCGCAATAAGCAGTTCTTTAATTTCTGCTGTCAATTCCCGCTGCTGATCAACCGTCAGCGCAGCCGGCTTGGCGGGAAATGGATAATCAAATTCGTAAATATCAACAGCTTCAGTCATAACAAGTTCCCGTGTTCCATCCGGATTGCTCAAGAGCCAGCATTATAACGCTACTGACCAAGTAACCCAAATCTTGTGACCATTAAGCATAAGTTGGCAGGGAACAAGCACCATTTTGCTAATTTTTAATACATACAGGGGGATGAAATGGTTTTGGAAAATAAATTGCAAGATGGGGAGGAGTAATAAGGGGATGGTGGGGCATGCGGGATTCGAACCTGCGACCAATTGATTAAAAGTCAACTGCTCTACCAACTGAGCTAATGCCCCGATAAATCGGTATTATTTACTGCTAAATATGGTGGGTGATACTGGGCTCGAACCAGTGACCCCCTCCTTGTAAGGGAGGTGCTCTCCCAGCTGAGCTAATCACCCTGGGACTGTCTTAAATCTGGTGGGGCATGCGGGATTCGAACCTGCGACCAATTGATTAAAAGTCAACTGCTCTACCAACTGAGCTAATGCCCCGATAAATCGGTATTGCTTACTGCTAAATATGGTGGGTGATACTGGGCTCGAACCAGTGACCCCCTCCTTGTAAGGGAGGTGCTCTCCCAGCTGAGCTAATCACCCTGGGACTATCTTAAATCTGGTGGGGCATGCGGGATTCGAACCTGCGACCAATTGATTAAAAGTCAACTGCTCTACCAACTGAGCTAATGCCCCGATAAATCGGTATTACTTACTACTAAATATGGTGGGTGATACTGGGCTCGAACCAGTGACCCCCTCCTTGTAAGGGAGGTGCTCTCCCAGCTGAGCTAATCACCCTGGGACTGTCTTAAATCTGGTGGGGCATGCGGGATTCGAACCTGCGACCAATTGATTAAAAGTCAACTGCTCTACCAACTGAGCTAATGCCCCGATAAATCGGTATTACTTACTACTAAATATGGTGGGTGATACTGGGCTCGAACCAGTGACCCCCTCCTTGTAAGGGAGGTGCTCTCCCAGCTGAGCTAATCACCCTGGGCTTTCAGTTAGCGTTTCGCGGTGGGCTAAACCCTAACTTTACTTAATTTGGTGGGTGATACTGGGCTCGAACCAGTGACCCCCTCCTTGTAAGGGAGGTGCTCTCCCAGCTGAGCTAATCACCCTGGGATTTCAGTTAACGTTTCGCAGTTGGCTAAACCCTAACTTTATTTAATTTGGTGGGTGATACTGGGCTCGAACCAGTGACCCCCTCCTTGTAAGGGAGGTGCTCTCCCAGCTGAGCTAATCACCCTGGGACTATCTTAAATCTGGTGGGGCATGCGGGATTCGAACCTGCGACCAATTGATTAAAAGTCAACTGCTCTACCAACTGAGCTAATGCCCCAATTTTTGTTACTTTTTAGCCAGCAAGTACACTTATAAAGCTCCCCTGCCAACGGCGGCCTATATTACGGATTTTATTTTTCGGTGCAACCGCTAAATCATCATTTAATACTGTTTGCTTAAGGAGTGAGCACTACTACTGCCAAACTTCGCTAAATAGGCGCTATAACTTTTCTAAAGCTTGCTTAGCGGAGCCTGCGGAGCTACTACTGCCATACTCACTTAATACTTGTTCTAAATATAATTTTGCTTTGGCATTATCATTTTGTTGCTGGGCAATCAGCCCAAGCTTTAATAACGACTCGGCGCGCTTTGTGGACTGTGGATACGCTTCTACTACCCGAGCAAACTGCGACTTAGCTTGATCGTAACGCTTTTGGGCAAATAGTAGCTGCCCTAACCAATAATGAGAGTTAGGAACATAGTTCGACTCTGGATATTGGGTAATAAATCGGGCAAACGCCGGAATGGCCGCCGCATAGTCTTTATCTTGTAACACTAAATTCACTGCGTGATCGTAAGCGGCCTGCTCATTACCATGGCTGGTAATGGAGCTTTCACTGTCTTGCGCCTTAGCTTGCTCAGGAGCGGCTTGCTCGGGTGCGGCCTGAGTTTTAGTCTGGCTGGTTTTTTTTTCAGGCTCAGCAGTACGCTTTTGCGCACTGTCTGCCAAGTCTTGAAGCTGTAATAAAATATCGCGCTGGCGATCAATTACTTGCTCAAGCCGATGACCTTGCTCTTCTAGATTACCGCGCAGCTCGTTAACTTCTCGCTGTAGCGAGTTAAGCTGATTGTGTTGGGTTATTTGAGATTGGCTACGAGCATTAAAAGCCCGCTCTAATTCTGCTAATCGTTCATTTACAGAGCCGCTGCCACCCACACTGCCTACTGGCGCTTGCGCCAAGCAGGCGGTGGATAAAACAGCGGCCATCACTATGGCCGCTAATTTATAGGTCATAAAAGTAATTAAACCTTAATAAACCAGAACCGCACGACGGTTCTTAGAGAACGCAGACTCGGTATGTGAGGCATCCACTGGCTTTTCTTCACCGTAGCTAACGATAGCCAACTGAGCACCGCTCACACCTAAGCTCTGCAAGTAACTGGTCACTGCTTTAGCACGACGCTCACCTAAAGCAATGTTGTATTCTGGTGTGCCACGCTCATCTGCATGGCCTTCCACTAAAATACTCACAGATGAGTTAGCACGCAAGTAATTAGCGTGTGCTTCTAGTACTTGCGCATAATGGCCGCTCACTTCGTCTTGGTCAAATTCAAAGTAGATGACATTTTCACGACGTAATTGCTCATACTGCTCACGCATTTGCTCTTCAGCAGACATAGCGCCGCCATTTTGCATGCCACCCGTTTGGATACCGCTACCCCCTTCTTGATAGCTGTCATCCATGCCACCCACACCGTCTGAGTCAGAAGTGGAGCTACATGCGGCAAGCGTTAACATCGGCAGGGCAATGGCCAGACTCTGCAGCAATTTCTTCATTTGCATTTTGATTTCCTTTCGTTTGTTTTTAGTTTAGTTAAGGTACGGTGACCATGCCGGTGCACGAACATCACCATTTCGTGCTGGAAGCCTGGCCTTAAAGCGACCATCCATAGACACCAAAGACAGCACTTGGCGGCCTTGATAGGTGGTACTATAGATAATCATAGTGCCGTTTGGAGCTGGGCTGGGCGACTCATCGAGTTGTGTTTCGGTTAACACTTGCAACTGTCCTCCATCCAAATCTTGACGAGCAATACGGTATTTCCCTTGTGCGCGGCTAACTAGCACTAAGCTTTTGCCATCGCCCGTAACACGTGGGCCTAAATTAGTGTCACCTTGAAAGGTAACGCGGCGAGTATCACCGGAGTTCACATTGGCTTGGTAAACTTGTGGTTTACCACCGCGCTCAGACACAAAGTAAATAGACTGACCATCGGCCGCCCAGGTGGGCTCGGTATCGATACTGCGGTTATTAGTAATACGCTTATATTGTTTATTCGCTAAATTGAGCACATACACTTCTGGCTGGCCATCACGAGATAATACCAAGGCTAATTTGCTGCCATCCGGTGAAAACTGGGGCGCACCATTAATGCCCCGCTCAGAACTCACTACTTGGCGCTGCTGGCTATAAATATCTTGTACCACAATTTCAGCTTTCTTATTTTCAAAAGACACATACGCCAATTTGCGGCCATCAGGTGACCAAGCAGGTGACATTAACGGCTCGCGAGAGCGCAGTAATAACTGCTCATTAAAACCATCGTAGTCGGCAATTTTTAGCTGATACGGAAAGTCAGCCCCATGCTGAACATTCACATAAGCAATGCGAGTTAAAAACGCCCCTTTAATGCCGGTGAGTTTTTCAAAGGCAATATCCGCCATGCGATGCGCATATTGGCGTAATTGGTTAGCGGGTACAGTGGCGGTGCGACTTTCCATAAGCTCAGCGCCGTCTTGACCCAACACATCGGCTAACTCAAAGCTAATGCGATATTGATTATTACCCGCCGGCTCTATGGTGCCTACCATGACCGCATCCACTTGGTGAGCACGCCATAGGTTAGGATCTAATTCATTCGCACTGGCCACATTTTGCGGCAAGCGATTGCGATCGAGTGGACGAAACATACCACTGTTTCTAAAGTCATTAGCCACCACCTCGGCTAAGTCTTGAGGCATTTGTCCGCCGCCCGTCCACTTAAAGGGTACGACGGCTACCGGGCGAGCACTGTCGGTGCCGCCTGTTATCTCAATATCAAAGGCTGCATTAGCCTGTGCCGTTAACAATAACAGCGGTATCCATAACCACATCCATCGTTTTCTCATCACTATAGCCTCGGTTTCAGAGTTAAGTTTAAGTTCTGTATTTGCTTAATGAGTTCAGCGTTTTTGGGCATCGGCAAGGGGCTGGCTTTACGAATTGCCACAATGCCTGCCTGACATACGGCCCTATCGCCACTGCCCTCACCCACTTGTAACACTAAGCCATCGGCGGCTAAGCGCACATTAACCACACATTGTTTGCCTTGCATGGTGGAACTCACTTGAAAGTGGCGTTCAACCGCTTGCTGGATCATGGCTCTGGCTTGATCAATCTCACCTTGAGAAGGAGCAACAGGTGCGCTGCTCTTACCCAAGTCATCTCCCATCATAGCTTCTAGGTCTTTGAGTGCTTGATCACTGGCGGCTTTCTTCGCTTGAGCCTCTGCTTTGGCTTTCGCATCGGCCGCCGCTTTGGCTTTAGCCTCGGCGTCTGCCTTAGCTTTCGCATCAGCCGCCGCTTTGGCCTTAGCCTCGGCGTCTGCCTTAGCTTTCGCATCAGCCGCCGCTTTGGCCTTAGCCTCAGCTTCTGCCTTAGCTTTCGCATCAGCCGCCTTGGCTTTAGCCTCAGCCTCTGCTTTAGCTTTCGCATCGGCCGCGGCTTTGGCTTTGGCCTCGGCTTCTACCTTAGCTTTCGCTTCTGCTTGTGCTTTGGCCTCAGCTGCTGCCTTTTCTTCAGCCAGTTTTTTTGCCGCTAATGCTTTAGCTTCATCGGCTTTCGCTTGTGCCGCCTTCGCTTCGGCGGCCGCTTTTGCCTGTGCCGCCGCTTTTTCTTCAGCAGCTTGCTTTTCTTGAGCGGCTTGTCGCTGCTCGGCTATTTTTTGTTGTTCTGCTTGAGCAGCCGACTTAGCTGCTGCGACCGCTTGTTCTTGCGCGGCTTTTTCCGCCTCTGCCTGCGCTTTCGCCTGTGCAGCGGCTTGAGCTTCGGCCTTAGCTTGTGCCGCCGCTTCCGCGGCTTGGTTTTGGGCACGCTCGGCGCGCATCGCTTCTAACTGTTTGGCCTGCTGAGCCATCATGCCACTGTCAATCATAGTGGCTTCAATAATGGAGGCGGGCTGTGAGGGTCGCTGCGGTGCTTTAAAGTCCAAGCCCACCAACAACACCAAACCCACTATCACATGCAGTGCAAATGAAATAATAATGGCTTTTTTAATACCGCCTTGCTGAGTCATCACCGCTTTATGACTCCGGCTGCGTCATCAAACCCACACTGGGTACACCGGCCGCTTTTAAGGTTGCCATTAATTTGATTACAGCGTCATAGGGCACCTGAGCGTCGCCTTTTACCACCACTGGGGATTTAGGCGTGATCTGCAGTTGGCTCATGACCATGTCAGCCAAGGCTAACAAGTCCATGGCTTGATTGTTATTGTCGCCAATATCCAAATAATAAACGCCATCTGCATCCACCGAGGCTACCAAGGGCTTATCACTGTCCTCGGGCATCATTTCTGCTTCAGCTTGAGGTAAGTCCACATTCACCCCTTGGGTGATAATGGGCGCGGTGGCCATAAAAATAATTAATAGCACCAACATAACGTCTATGTAGGGCACTACGTTTATTTCGGCAACACTCTTACGTCGTCTGCGTTTATATCCTTGCATCATGCCTTACCTGCCGCCACTTGGCGGTTTAAGATAGTGGAAAACTCATCCATAAAATTGGCCAGATGATTCTCTTGACGCTCAACTTGATAACTAAAACGGTTATAGGCAATAACCGCCGGTATAGCAGCAAATAAGCCCAGTGCAGTGGCGATTAAGGCTTCCGCAATCCCTGGGGCCACCATAGAGAGCGTGGCTTGTTGCACTTCAGCCAGCGCAATAAACGCATTCATTATGCCCCACACAGTACCAAACAAGCCGATATAGGGGCTGATAGAGCCAATGGTAGCCAGCATTGATAAGTTGGTTTCTAGCCGGTCTACTTCTCGCGATAACGCCACTCGCATGGTGCGATAAGTGCCATCTAACAAGCTCTCTTGAGAACGACCTTGTTTTTGTAAGCGAATAAACTCTTTAAAGCCGGCATAAAATATTTGCTCCATGCCTGCTAAGTCATCGCGGCGAGCATTACTTTCATGATAAAGCCGACTTAAGTCTGAGCCTGACCAAAATTTATCTTCAAAGCTCACTGAGTCTTGCTGAGCAGTGGTCAATATTTTGCGGCGATTAAAGATCATCGCCCACGATAATACCGACATGCCAAGCAACAACAGCATGACAAATTTAACTAATAAGCTGGCCTGTAAAAACAGACCTAAAAACGATATTTCAGCATGCACCTGATATTACTCCCATCAGCGGCTCAGGAATGGCAAAGGGTTTCATTTGAGCAATTTGAACACATGCAATCAGCACGGTTCCCCGCACCAGAGAAAGGCCCGCATCATCCAGAATTTCTTGCTCAAACACAATAGAGGCACGTTTAAGCTTTTTCACCGTCACGGTGACGGTTAGTGCATCATTAAAGCGTGCTGGCTTTAACATATCCAGTTCCACCTTACGCACCACAAATGCTACGCCTTGGGCAAGTAAGGTGTCTTGCTCTATATCGAGCGCGCGTAACCATTCGGTACGCGCTCTTTCCATATATTTCAAATAATTAGCATTATAAACAATACCACCGGCATCCGTATCTTCGTAATAAATACGCACCGGCCAAGTAAAGACTGTATTAGACATGATTCGTTCAGCCATGTGGGGCCAAAAAGGATAAGTTACTATACCTGACAGAAATTTAGGTGAGAAGACAAGCAACAAGAACGACGACAATTCTCGGCAGGGTACACTTTAGGCAGTACGCCTTACGTTAACAGCAGAAAGCTTATTTTATTTAACGTAAGGCGTACAAGGTGGGTCGGTTAGCGGGGTAAGGGCGGCGCTGCCAAGCGCCCTTCAGGTAATTCAAAGCCAAAGTGTAAATAAGCACGCGGGGTCGCCATGCGCCCACGAGGAGTGCGCTGTAAGAAACCTTGTTGGATCAAAAATGGCTCTATGACATCCTCAATGGTTTCTTTTTCTTCCCCAATGGCAGCGGCTAAGTTATCTAAGCCCACCGGGCCGCCCATAAATTTATCAAGCAGTGCGATTAACAGCTTACGATCCATATAATCGAAGCCTTGTTTATCTACATCCAGCATATCGAGCGCTTGAGCGGCAATATCGACATTAATCTCGCCACTGCCTTTAACTTCGGCAAAGTCACGTACGCGGCGCAATAAGCGATTAGCAATACGCGGTGTTCCGCGCGCCCGACGTGCCATTTCATAAGCGCCGTCATCATCAATGACTAAGCCAAGCTTATTAGCGCTACGACTTACAATGTGGGCCAAATCGGCCACTTGATAAAACTCCAGTCGTTGTACTATGCCAAACCGATCGCGCAGCGGTGAAGTAAGTGAGCCGGCGCGAGTGGTGGCACCCACTAGGGTAAAAGGCGGTAGCTCTAATTTAATAGAGCGCGCCGCTGGCCCCTCACCTATCATAATATCGAGCTGATAATCTTCCATCGCGGGATACAGAATTTCTTCCACAACCGGACTTAAGCGGTGGATCTCATCAATAAACAAGACATCGCCGGCCTCTAAATTGGTAAGCATGGCCGCCAAATCACCGGCTTTTTCTAGCACTGGCCCCGAGGTGGTTTTAATGCTCACCCCCATCTCCAGCGCCACTATATTTGCCAAGGTAGTTTTACCTAAACCCGGTGGGCCAAAGATCAATAAGTGATCGAGCGCTTCTTCTCGACGGCGTGCCGCTTCAATAAAAATTTCCATTTGGCTGCGCACATGATCTTGCCCTCGATACTCAGAAAGACTGCGTGGGCGAATGGCGCGATCCACTAACTCTTCTTCCACAAGCGGGGCGGGATCAATAAAACGGTCGGCTTCTATCATGCTTATACCTGATTACGGAGCGCTTCGCGGATCAACTGCTCCACGTCGAGCTCGGGCTTGGCAATCTTAAGGATCATGGCTTCAGCGGCAGCAGGCTTATAACCCAAGGCCTGCAAGGCAGCAATGGCTTCATTTTTTGCGCCATCTATTTGGCCAGCTTGAGTTACGGTGTCGGGTGCAGGATTAAAGAGATCATAGCCACCAAAGTTTTTAAGGCGATCGCGCATTTCTACAATCAAGCGCTCGGCGGTTTTTTTACCCACTCCAGGCAATTTCACTAAGGCTTTTATATCGCCTTGATCAATATGATAAATAAATTCGTCGGCGGTCATACCCGACATAATACCGAGCGCCAGCTTAGGGCCCACACCATTGGTTTTAATTAACTCACGAAATAAGGCACGCTCGGTCTTAGTATTAAAACCAAATAATAGCTGTGCATCTTCACGTACCACAAAGTGAATAAGCACAGTAGCGCTCTCGCCTACCTTAGGTAAGTCGTAAAAACAACTCATGGGCAAGGTCACTTCATAACCCACGCCGTTAATATCAATTAAGATCTCAGGCGCTTGTTTTTCAACAATGATGCCTTTTAAGCGACCAATCACACCCTTCTCCTCACACTTGGTAATGGCCGAAGAATAATCAATAACTGGATGAATATCCAGTAAACAAAGCTAGATGCCTTACGCTGCAAGCCGTAAGTGAAAGATAAACATCCTTGTCTGCCCTAAACGTACGGCGTAGCACGTACGGCGCTGTGTTCAGCGTAGCCTGCCGCGCACCGTACTTTTAACGTGACCCGCCATGCTGATCAAACTTTGATAAGTATGACCATGACACAAGGCCACTGCTAAGCCATCAGCGGCATCTTCTTGAGGAGTCCCCGGTAAGCTTAAGATCCGCACCACCATGTGTTGTACTTGAGCTTTGGCCGCCCCGCCTTGTCCTACTACCGCTTGCTTAATTTGGCGCGCTGAATATTCCGCGACTGTGAGCCCCGCATTGGCCGCAGCCACAATGGCGGCACCTCGCGCTTGGCCAAGCTTTAAAGCAGAGTCAGGGTTTTTCGCCATAAAGACTTGCTCTATAGCGAATAAGTCCGGTTGAAATTGCAAAATAATCTCACTGACACCGTCATAAATTTTCTTTAGCCGCGGTGCCAGTTCAGTATCTGTCATACGAATGCAGCCCGAGCCAAGATAGGTCATTTTATTGCCCTCTTGGCGAACGACACCGTAGCCGGTGATCCGTGAGCCCGGATCTATGCCTAAGATAATGGCCATGAGTTAAAGCGATAAGCGTTAAGCGTTAAGCCATCGGCGAACAGCCAGAAAAAAGTAAAAAAACTCATGCAAGCGAGCTTCTCGCTTAGCCTTTCTGGCTGCTAACTTCAGGCTCAGCTCAAACTTACAGCAAGGCGGCCAACTCGTCGGAAATATCGGCGTTGTGATACACCTCTTGCACATCATCGGCGTCTTCTAGCATATCTACTAGTTTCATAAACTTAGGTGCCGTGTCTTCATCCAGTGGAGCACTGGTAGTAGGGATCATGGTCACTTCGGCATTCACCGCTTCTAATCCCGCTGCATCGAGCGCATCTTTTACTTGGCCAAAGGCTTCCCACTGGGTGTAAACATCAATAGAGCCATCGTCATTCACTTCTACATCATCGGCGCCCGCTTCCAGGGCGGCTTCCATTACCGTATCTTCATCGAGATCTTGATAGCTAATGACGCCTTTTTTCTCAAACAAATAGGCCACCGAGCCATCGGTGCCTAAGTTGCCGCCATTTTTAGAAAACGCATGGCGCACTTCAGCCACGGTGCGGTTACGGTTATCGGTCATGCACTCCACCATCACAGCGGTACCAGCAGGCCCATATCCTTCATAAATGACGGTTTCTAATGCTGCACCGTCTTGCTCACCGGCGCCACGTTTTACGGCGCGATCGACCGTATCGCGGGTCATATTATTAGACAGCGCTTTATCAATGGCTGCCCGCAAGCGAGGGTTAGTGCTGGCATCTGAGCCACCCTCGCGCGCAGCTGTAGTGAGCTCACGAATTAATTTAGTGAAGATTTTACCGCGCTGGGCATCTTTTGCCGCTTTGCGGTGTTTGATATTCGACCATTTACTATGACCTGCCATCAGATTTCTCCCTTAATGGGCTAAGCCCCCTGTTACCGGCTTAGCTTATGTAGCATAAAAATTATTTAGTCTAACTGAGCTTGGATTAGCCGCTCGATAGCCAACTTATTGGTCCAAGAGCTGGCTTGCTCTCGCGCCTGAGCTAAGGGCTGCCAACATTGAGCCTGATGCTCACTAAGCGTTACCGCTTGTTGATGGGGTAGACGAAAATAAAACTCATATTCCCAGTTATGAGTCACGCCGGGGCGATAACGATGCCGCCAGCGTGGATAAATTTCAAAGCGCACCCGCCGCCCAGTTTCAGACAGCTCACCATCTATGCCCACTTGCAACCCAGTTTCTTCAACTAATTCACGAACGGCGGCTTGCCAGCGAGTTTCACCCACTTCTAGGCTACCGGTCACCGACTGCCAAAAGTCAGGATTATCTAAGCGTTGCAACAGCAAGACGTGACTATCGGTGTGGATCAATACCAACACCGACTCTGGGTGCTTATAGGCCATAACTAGTGGTTTGCCTTATCGCTATCGTTAGCTTCTTCGGTTTTTAGCGGCAACTGCACTTTTAGCGCCAACTCAGTTAAGGAGTCGGGATTAGCAAGACTAGGCGCATCGGTTAACAAACAAGAGGCGGTGGTCGTTTTGGGAAAGGCAATCACATCACGAATATTATCGGTACCCGTTAACAGCATCACTAAGCGATCTAAACCAAAGGCTAAGCCAGCATGAGGCGGCGTACCGTACTTTAGAGCTTCAAGCAAGAAGCCAAATTTTTCTTGTTGCTCGTTGGCATTAATACCCAGTAAGCGGAACACGGTTTGCTGCATCTCGCTGTGATGAATACGTACCGAGCCACCGCCCACTTCGTAGCCGTTAATGACCATGTCATAGGCGTTGGCTAACGCGCTAAGAGGCGCGGCGCTTAATTGTTCGGCATTTAATTCTTTAGGGGCAGTAAAGGGGTGGTGCATGGCGTAGAGACGATCGTCCCCGGCTTCTTGTTCAAACATGGGAAAATCCACCACCCACAATGGGCGCCAGCTATCTTCAAATAAGTCTAAATCTTTACCCAGTTTTAAGCGCAGTGCACCCATGGCATCGCTTACAATTTTTGCTGAGTCGGCGCCAAAGAAAATAGCATCACCATCTTGGGCATCGGTGCGCGCTAATAATTCGCTCACGATATCGGCGTTTAAGAACTTAGCAATCGGCGATTGCACGCCCTCAAGACCTTGAGCTGCATCATTGACCTTCATCCATGCCAAGCCTTTGGCACCATAAATAGTGACAAACTTACCATATTCATCAATTTGCTTACGCGACAAAGCCGCGCCACCGGGCACTTTAAGTGCTGCCACTCGCCCTTTAGCATCGTTAGCCGGACCGGCAAACACTTGAAAGTCTATGTCTTTCACTAAGTCGGCAATATCCACTAACTCAGTAGCAATGCGCAAGTCTGGCTTGTCAGAGCCAAAACGACGCATCGCTTCTTCAAAGCTCATAATAGGGAAAGTACCTAAGTCTACGCCTAGTACTTCTTTCCATAAGCCGGTCACTAACTGCTCCATAATGTCGCGCACTTGCTCGGCGCTCATAAAGGAGGTTTCAACATCAATTTGAGTAAATTCAGGCTGGCGGTCGGCGCGCAAGTCTTCATCACGAAAGCACTTTACAATTTGATAGTAGCGATCAAAGCCACTCATCATTAATAACTGTTTAAATAACTGCGGCGATTGCGGCAAGGCATAAAAATAGCCTTTATGCACGCGACTGGGCACCAAGTAATCTCGTGCTCCCTCTGGTGTCGCTTTAGTTAACATCGGCGTTTCTATATCTAAAAAGCCGTGTTCATCCATAAAGCGGCGCACTAAGCTCGACACCTTAGCGCGCGTCATTAAATACTTGGCTTGCTCAGGCCGGCGCAAGTCTAAATAACGATATTTAAGGCGCTGCTCTTCTGAGTTATTTTGATTAAAATCCAGCGGCAAGGCTTCGGCACGGTTAATAATAGTCAGCTCATGAGCAAAAATTTCAATGGCACCGGTCGCCATGTCTTTATTTACTTGAGACTCGGGTCGAGCACGCACTATGCCAGTCATTTGAATACAAAACTCGGCACGTAAAGTAGAGGCTAATTCGTAAGCTTCAGCCTTATCTGGATCGAAAAACACCTGCACTACCCCTTCGCGGTCGCGCATATCGATAAAAATCAAACCGCCTAAATCACGACGGCGATTTACCCAGCCGCTAAGAGTCACGCTCTGGCCGACCAAAGCTGCGTCAACGTGCCCGCAATAATGAGTGCGCATGGAGTTTTCCTATTGTTTGTGGTGCACATTTAAGCGCACCGCATGAATTTCTGATGATATAGCGCGCTAGTATAAGGGAAAGCGGCAAGCTTGGTAAAATCTTAAAGGCCAGCACTCAGCGCCCAGCACCCAACGCTAAGCTAAAAGGAGCGGGGTAAGCTCAAAACAAACACTAAAATCTAGCGCCAGAGTTATTTTTACCATAGGAAAGAGGCTTGGCTCTCTCCTTCTGCCGTCTTACCGGGCTTGCTCCGGTATCTCGCTTTTTAAAATCTCAGCAGAAAAACCAGATCCTGATGTGCATCAGGATGACGGTATAAAGATAAACACCACCTCCTACCGTCTTATCGGGCTTGCTCCGGTATCTCGCTTTTTAAAATCTCAGCAGAAAACCAGCTCTTGCTGTACATAAGTATGTTGGCATAAAGATAATACCGCTTTTTTATAACTCGGGAATACACTTATTTAGCCCAACGCTGTGGTTAAGTTGGCTTAAACCCCGTTGATAACATTGCCATGACATCAGTCCCGCCGCCACATTACCCAGCAACACCCCTATATATAAGCCGCTCATGCCAGCTAAAGTAGCACCCAGCCAAAGAGCGGGGAGATAACAGACGAACAAGCGCAATATCGAAATCCATACTGCGCGCATCGGCAATCCCAGCGCATTACACACCGAGACCATTAACATGCACACCCCTAGTGCGGCATAACTCACCGGCACCCACAGCATATAGCTCATAAGATAGCGTTCACTATCAAGATCTGGCGCCAGCCAAGGGGCCAGCCAGCTGCGGCTCATTATCCAAACTAAGGCGATAATAACTTGCAAACCAATAACAAAGCGCACCGCCGTGAGCACTAAGCTGTGAACGCGGGTCAGTTGTTGAGAGCCCAATAAACGCCCTACCATAGGCGGTAGCGCCATGGTCAGCGCCAGTACAATCACAATAGAGAATAACTCTAAACGACTACCCAGCGTCCACGCCGCAATGGCTGCTCCGCCAAAGCCTGCCACTAAGCGAGTGGCCAATAAGGAGGCCAGTCCCGGCATCAACTGGCTAAGCATGGCCGGCACGCTGGTATTAAATATTTGCGCCAGCGCCTGCTTAATGGGCCATTGGCTGAGCGTAAAGTCCAGCCAATGGCGCTTTAAAATACGTGAATACATAATGGCCGAGCCAATTAAGCAGGCCACGATAGTGGCATAAGCGGCACCAGGTAAACCCCAACCAAAGGTAAAAATAAACAGCGGATCAAGCAGCATATTCACTAGGCTAGTGATCACCATCATCAGCCCCGGCAAGCGCGTATCGCCATTGGCTCTAGCAATGCTGCTGGCAAAATATAAGAACGCCCCCAACCAAGCACTGGTTAACCACGGCCACCAGTAAGACTCGGTATAGGGCAACAACTGTGCGTTGGCACCTAAAGCAGTAAGCAGCGGGACGCGCCATACACCAATAACGACACATAACAACAAAGAAACACAACATCCTGTAAGCACCACTAAGCCGGCCAGTTGGGTCGCGCGTGAGGTTTCTCCCGCCCCCAAGGCGCGAGAAATCAAGGCTGTGGAAGCAATACCAATTCCAATTTGTACGCCCACCAATAATTGCTGCATAGGCAAGGTAAAGCCCAGTGCCGCTAAAGGCTCCATGCCCAACATACTAATAAATACACTATCGACTAGCTGAAAGCTCATTAGCGCCACCACGCCAAACAGCATCGGCCAAGTCATGCTAAATAAAGCACGCGGCAATGACTGGTCAGCTAAATAGGGCTGTTGGACTTTATGGGAGGCGAGTGACATAACGATTGCGGGCTACGACTGCTAGAAATGGCCGCCTATGGTAGCACTCATTACTGCTTTATGTGATGCTCTTAAAGCGCCGTGCTGAGCACGCAGCGCTTAGCAAAAATATCTTTACTCCCTTAATTTAGCTTGGCGGTTGTTAAGGATGTCTATGTCGTCGTTATATATTGGCTTAAGTCAGTGGTCTCATCCTACTTGGCCCGGGCAATTAATAAGCAGTCATCGTAAAAACACCGAGTATTTACTCGACTACGCCAAGGTGTTTAATGCCGTAGAGGGTAACACTAGCTTTTATGGCGTGCCTGACACGGCCAGTTTATTGCGCTGGGACGCGCAAACGCCTGCCAATTTTCGCTTTACCTTTAAATTCCCCGCCACTGTGAGTCATCAGGGGCAATTAGCAGATAATATTACCCCCGCCCTCTCCTTTATAGAGCAGCTTGCGCCGCTTCGTGAAAAGCTGGGCATGCTGATGCTACAACTTCCCGCCGCTTGTGGCCCTGAGCAGTTAGCGGGCTTAGCACAACTACTTAGGGCACTGCCCAGCGACTTAGAATATGGCGTTGAAGTGCGCCATCCTGCCTTTTTTGCTAAGCAAGAAGCGGAGCGCGCCCTTAATCGCTTGTTAATAGAGCATAAAGTTAATCGTATTATCATGGACTCAAGGCCGGTATTTTCCTGCCCGCCCACCAGCGCAGCATTAGCGGATGCGCAGCAAAAAAAGCCGCAGGTGCCGGTGCATATCATTAGTACCGGCCACTCTCCGCTAGTGCGTTTTATTGGCCACCCCGTCCCTGATTATAATTTTCCTTTTTGGCAACCTTGGCTAGCCCGTATTCAAGATTGGCTTAAAGAGGGTAAGTCGGTGTATGTGTTTGTGCATACTGCCGATATTGAATTCTCGCCGCAGTTGGCGGCACAGATTGCCGCAGCGCTTAATCATCCATTGCCGCCTTTTCCTGGCCAAGCACCTAGTCCTCAAGGACAATTATTTTAAACGTTAAGATGATTTTTATTGCTTAATAAAAAATCTTTTAAAGCCGCGCTATCCCTGATGGCATGGGCGTTGCCTAAAATCCCAGCAATTTTTAATTTGCCACGCTAATGATTAATTCAACTCAAGTAATTTTAATAAAAACAACCGCTAAATTGCGCTATTTTCACTTAGGTTCAGCAAGACAAGCCACAACGCTTCTTTTACAATGACGACCATTAAATGCAGCTGAGGCTGTCATACATTACAGGTTATAAAACGCTGGCTATGTCACACACAGATCACATTTTTGCCGCTCCTATTGCTGAGCTTGGCGACTTTAACTTTGACCAAAAAGTAGCAGAAGTCTTTCCCGACATGATCAAGCGCTCGGTGCCGGGCTACTCCAATATTATTTCTGCGATTGGCATGATGACGGCGCGCTATGCCAAGCCTAACACTCAGTTATATGACTTAGGTTGTTCTTTGGGTGCCGCCACTCAAGAGATGCGCCGTAATGTTAATCAGCCAGGCTGTACTATAGTGGCGGTCGATAATTCAGCCGCCATGTTAGAAAGAGCCGCTAATCATTTGGCCTCTTTTAAGTCAGAGGTAGCAGTGGAGCTACGTGAAGCCGATATATGCGAGTTAGACATTAGTAACGCCTCGGTGGTGGTTTTAAATTTTACGCTGCAATTTATTGCCCCTCAGCAACGACTCCCATTATTAACGCGCATATATGAGGGGGTAAATAAAGGCGGCATATTAATTTTAAGTGAAAAATTTATTAGCCAAGACGACACCGTTAATGAGTTATTAATCGAGCTACATCATGATTTTAAACGCGCTAATGGCTATAGCGAATTAGAAGTTAGCCAAAAACGCACCGCTTTAGAAAATGTATTACGCCCCGATACGCCAGAGTTACATAAAGCTCGCTTACACGAAGTAGGCTTTAGCCATGTTGATATGTGGTTTCAGTGCTTTAACTTTGGCTCTATGGTCGCCATTAAATAACTACGCTATTTGCGTAGTGTATTCGGTGTAGTCTGCGAATTTAAGATAAATGGTTAGCTTTCATGATTGATTTTAGTGACTTTTACCAACAAATTGCCAAGTGTCGGCTCGCGCACTGGCTACATGTTTTGCCCGCTCAGCTCCATGATTGGCAAAAAAGCCACTTACATGGCGACTTAGCGCGCTGGGTGCGGGCTTTGCATAAGCTGCCCTATTTACCCACCGAGCGTATTGAACTGCTTGATAGCGTCAGCATTGGACGCCCAGGCGAGATAAGCTTGGGCGAGCAAAAAAAGATAACCAGCTTATTGGATCAGTTTCATCCGTGGCGCAAAGGGCCCTTTGAAGTCCATGGCGTACACATAGATACCGAGTGGCGTTCTGATTGGAAATGGCAACGGCTGCTTCCTCATATTAGCCCGCTAAAACACCGATATGTGCTAGATGTAGGCTGTGGTAGTGGTTATCACCTGTGGCGCATGCGCGGTGCGGGTGCCAAGATGGCGGTAGGCATAGATCCTTCACCCCTGTTTTTATGTCAATTTGAAGCCATTAAGCATTTCACTAATGGCTATAAAGGCATACAGCTATTGCCACTAGGTATTGAAGAATTACCGGAACTGCGCGCCTTTGATACGGTATTTTCCATGGGCGTGCTCTATCACCGAAAATCCCCTATCGATCATTTATTGCAGTTAAAAGCCCAACTGTGTGACGGCGGAGAACTGGTATTAGAAACCTTAGTGATCGATGGCGATGATCAGCAAGTATTAGTGCCCGGTGAGCGCTATGCCAAAATGCGCAACGTCTGGTTTATTCCAAGCTCTCAAGCCTTAGTCGGTTGGCTACAAAAATGTGGCTTTGAAAATATTAAAATAGTGGATGAAAACACCACTCAATTAGGCGAACAAAGACGCACCGATTGGATGCGTAATGAATCGTTGGCAGACTTTTTAGATCCAGAAGATGCCAGCAAAACTATAGAGGGTTATCCGGCACCTAAACGCACCATTATCATCGCCAATAAACCCTTTGACCCCCAACATCACCAAGAGGCTTCCTATGAATAAAGTTGCGGCATCCCTACTTATCCCCCTGTTGCTAACGGCGTGTGTTAGCCAGACTTCTCCGGTGGACGCACAACCTCAGCCTCAACCTATCACTGAGCCCGAACTCAAGGCCGGACTGTCCGGTCTTGAAACTCGGCTCTTAGCCAATATGTCAGAGCATAATCAACAGCTAAGCAATAATCACCATGCCTTTATGTCTGCATTGCAACAGGATATTAGAAACTTGAAAAAACAGATTAATCGCCCCGTAGTCGCCCCCCAACCTACACCCAGCGCAGAAAAAGAGTCTCAGCAGCGCAATAAAGAAGAAACCCTAGACGGTAAGTTAGTGGTGGGTGAAACCGAACAAGTGTGGTTGGATATTGTAAACGATGACTTTGCCGCTCGTATTGATACCGGTGCTACTACCTCATCATTAAGTGCGCAAGATATCACTGTGTTTGAGCGTGATGGTAAACCTTGGGTGAGCTTTAACATGGCGCACGAAGGTGTAGATGAAAAGCTACAAGTAGAAACGCCGCTGGTGCGCTATGTGCGGATCCGCCAAGCTTCTGCCGATGATGCCGATCGCCGCCCTGTGGTAGAGCTCACTATGCGCATTGGTAGCTTTACTGAAAAAACCGAATTTACCCTCACTGACCGTAGCCAAATGACCTACTCAGTGCTGTTAGGCCGCGAGTTCTTAAAAGACATTGCCGTGGTGGATATTGCTCGCCAAAACGTGCAAGGCAAGCCTTCACGTCCCACTCCTGTTAAAAGCGAGTAAGTAAATTATGTATTCTCGTAAACCCTTTTATCTGATCGTTGCCGCGCTGTTTTTAATCGGCCTGGCATTAATGCTGTATCGTCACTTTGTCTATGAAGTGCCTTGGTTACCCGGTGAAAAACGCCAAATTTGGTCTATTGAAGCCAAGGTAGAATTTGAAGCTAAAGGCAAACCCATTAAGGCCTCGCTAGCCATTCCTGGCAGCCAGCCAGGCTTTACGCTGATGAATGAGTCTGCTGCCTCTCCAGGCTATGGCTTATCGTTTGTAGAAGCCAAAGGCAGCAGCCGCGCCGAGTGGACCATTCGCAATGCTTCCGGCCCTCAAGAGCTCTACTACAAAGTGGACATGATGCATGATCCCTTTGCAAAAGCGCCGCTGCCCACGGACGTGCCGCGTATTAAAACCACTGAGGTCCCCGAGCCCTACGCCACTGCGATGGACCAAGTGTTATCTCATGCGCAAGAGCGCTCGGCAGATGGCATAACCTTAACTCGGGAGCTGTTAAAAGAGCTCAACAACCGTGGCCAAAACGCCGTGTTATTGGCGCAGTATCAAGCGCCAGGGCCGCTATTGCTGGAAATGTTGCACCGCGCCGCCGTGCCTGCCCGTATGCTACAAGGGTTAAAGCTTGAAGATGGTCGCCGTCGCCAGCCGCTCATTAACTTAGTGCAAGTTTATGAAGGCGAGCAATACGAAATTTTTAACCCACAAACCGGTGAACAAGGCACGGCTGAGCAGCTCTTATTATGGGAGTATCATTCTTCGCCGGTGCTGGACTTAGTGGGTGGCAGTAACTCTCGCGTCACCTTCACCATGCTAGAACAAGAGCAACCGGTGAATGTGGCGTTGGCTAAAAAGTTTGATCAACCCCATTGGATTAACGTCTCACTCTATAACCTGCCTCTAGAAGAGCAGGCATTATTTAAAGGCATTTTATTAGTGCCGATTGGCGTATTAGTGGTGGTATTTTTGCGCATTATTATTGGCGTGAAAACCTCAGGCACCTTTATGCCAGTACTGATTGCCATGGCCTTTATTCAAACTAGTTTGATTACCGGTCTGGTGGGCTTTTTAATTATTGTCGGCACCGGCTTAATACTGCGCTCCTACCTTTCACACCTAAATTTACTGTTAGTGGCGCGAATATCGGCGGTGATCATCATGGTGATCGGCATTATTGGCTTCTTTAGCATTATTGCCTATCAACTCGGCTTAACCGAGGGTATGAAGATCACCTTCTTCCCTATGATTATCTTGGCATGGACCATAGAGCGCATGTCTATTCTTTGGGAAGAAGAAGGTCCTAAAGAAGTAGTTAAACAAGGGGGCGGCTCACTCATAGTGGCAGTGATGGCCTTTTTAGCCATGAACAGTGAAGTGGTGCGCCACATTACCTTTAACTTCTTAGGCCTGCAGCTAATCGTTATGGCCGTAGTATTACTATTAGGTAACTACACCGGCTATCGCTTAACCGAGCTCAAGCGCTTTAAACCTTTGGTAGATGAATACAATACCGAGGACAAAAAGCATGATTAAACGCTGGCTTGCCAAGTATGCTTCTCCGTTTGCGCTGGGCGACATGGGTATTATGGGCATGAACCAGCGTAATATTTCCTATATCAGCCGCTATAATCCGCGCCGTCTCTACCCCTTGGTAGATGATAAATTAGAAACCAAGCGCATTGCCCTAGATGCGCAGGTGACGGTGCCAGACTTAATTGGAGTGATTGAATACCAACACCAAGTAGCGGGCTTATTAGAGAAAATTAAAGACTGGCCAGGTTTTTGTATTAAACCGGCCAAAGGCTCTGGCGGTAAAGGCATTGTGGTTATCGTTAGTCAAGATGGCACCAATTTCCTTAAACCAAGCGGTAAGCCAGAAAGCATCAACGATCTCGAGCGTCATGTGTCTAATATTTTGGCCGGCTTATTCTCTTTAGGCGGTAAACCCGATGTGGCCTTAATTGAAGCACTGATTAACTTTGATGATGTGTTTGATGGCTTTTCTTATGAAGGCGTACCCGACACTCGAGTCATTGTGTTTAAGGGCTTTCCGGTGATGGCGATGATGCGCTTATCTACCGAAGCTTCCGACGGTAAAGCCAACCTCCACCAAGGGGCGGTAGGTGTGGGGCTGGATATTAATAGCGGCAAAGCCATTCGCGCCGTGCAATACAATTTGCCCATTCGCTATCATCCCGACACGGGACGCGATTTACTGGAGCTAAAAGTACCGAACTGGGAGCAGATTTTAAGCTTATCCGCGTCTTGCTATGAAATGTCAGGCTTAGGCTATATTGGCACCGACATGGTATTAGATAAGTTTAAAGGCCCTATGTTACTGGAGCTTAACGCTCGCCCAGGGTTGGCTATTCAAACTGCCAATGGCGCGGGCTTAGTGCCACGGCTGCAAAAAATTGAAAAGCTTGGCCGCCATGCTACTTTTAGTGCCGAAGAGCGGGTGGCCTTTTCTCGTCGTGAGTTTGCCGCCGAAGTGCAACTATCGATGAAAATTGAACCGCCTTTACCCCAAGACAGTTAGCAGTTAGAAGTAATAATCAGCACCCAGCCTAGGCTGGGTGCTGATTATTTGAATTTCCTGTAAAAGACAGCGGTACGCTTTCCGTTACCCGCCTTGCGTTAGACATAAATCAGCGCTGCGCTAAACCACAACATAAAACCGTGCCGAAGCTCTCTTCGCTGCAGAGGCGGGCTCACTACAAATCTAGATCTTGTAGCCTGTGCTCTTTAGCTAACAGGACTTCGCCGACCTGCCTCGCATAGGTTTAGTGGGTTTCGTTGCCAAGCGTTGCAGTTATTAGTCTTTCAAGCACAAAAAAGCACCGAGTCTGAGTAGACTCGGTGCTTTAGGTTTTTTTTACTTAGCTGAGAGCTTAGCGCTAGTTTTTTATTTAAATCCGCGTTTTTTGCTTTTGGCGTGGGTTGCGCGCCCGCCCAGCGGCGGGCTTTTTCTTGGCAGCGGCACTTGGGCCTGTGCTAGCTCCACCGGCTTTAGTGCGCGAGTTATGGCGGCGCACAGCTTTGCGAATTTGCGCGACTTGCTTATAGCGCTTAGGCGCATCCACATCCACTTTGCTTTCTACTTCCGGGGCTAAGCCCACTTGAGTGCGCAAATAATTTAGCTGATCCAATGGCATTTCTGCCCAGCCGCCCCGTGGTAAGTTGCGCTGCAACTCAATCTTGCCATAGCGCACCCGAATTAAGCGGCTCACCTGCATGCCTTGAGACTCCCACATGCGGCGTACTTCACGGTTACGACCTTCTTTAAGGGTCACATGAAACCAATGGTTCATGCCCTCACCACCGCTGTATTTAATGGTATCAAAGCGACCCATACCATCTTCTAGCAAGACCCCTTTGCGCAAGCGCTGCAGCATGGCTTCATCCACTTCACCAAACACACGCACCGCATACTCACGATCAATTTCATGACGCGGGTGCATCAAGCGATTAGCGAGCTCGCCATCGGTGGTAAACAGCAATAAGCCTGAGGTATTCACATCTAAGCGCCCTACCGACACCCAACGTGCCCCTTGTAACTTGGGCAAGCGATCAAAGACCGTGGGCCGGCCTTCGGGATCTTTGCGAGTACTCATTTCGCCTTCTGGCTTGTGATAGACCAACACCCGGCACAAAACATCGGCCTGCGCTTGGGTTTCTACCTGATGGCCATCTAAGCGAATTTGCTCTTTACCCGTCACTCGATCGCCAAGCGCGGCCACCTTGCCATCGACACTCACTCGTCCTTGGCTAATCAGCGCTTCAATTTCACGGCGCGAGCCTTTACCGGCTCGCGCTAGCACTTTTTGTAATTTTTCAGTCATATTTTCACTTTTACCAACAGACTTATTCAAAAGGAGTGGTGTCGCCAGCGCCAGCGCGGGCAATCACAGGGGTATCGTCATAGAGCTCAATAACAGTGGTGGGTTTAGAGTCGAGTACACCGCCATCAATAATTAAGTCGACTTGTTTTTCTAGCAACTCACGAATGGTTTGCGGATCGTATTCTGCTTCTGTTTCGTTAGGCATAATTAAACTGCCCGACATTAATGGCTCACCAAGCGCTTCTAATAACGCCAAAGTAATGGGGTTATTAGGTACTCGCAGGCCAATGGTTTTTCGCTTTGGGTTTTGCAAGCGCTTAGGGACTTCTTTAGTAGCACGCAAAATAAAGGTATACGCACCTGGGGTATTATTTTTCATTAACCTAAAGGCGCCATTATCGACGCGTGCGTAAAAAGACAACTCAGAGAGATCTCGACACACTAAGGTAAAGTTATGATCTTTTTCTAGCTTACGAATACGACAAATACGCTCCATGGCGTTTTTATCACCCACCAAACAGCCAATGGCATAGCCAGAGTCGGTGGGATAAACCAGCACGCCGCCTTGGCGTATAATGGCCACCGCCTGATTGATCAGACGTGGCTGCGGGTTTTCGGCGTGCAATTCAAAATATTGACTCATGATTCCTCCCGGAATGATTTAGATAAAACGTGTCCACACGGGCGTCGCTTCTTTAGGTAACCAGAGCTGGCGTCCCAGCTCTCGCCATTGACTCGGAAAATGAAAATCCGAGCCCACAGACGCCGCTAAATTATATTCTTTACTCCACTCACCTAAGGTGGCGCGCTCTTGCGGGCTTTGCTGAGCCATAGACACCTCCATGGCATCTCCGCCAGCTTCGGCAAAAGCGATAATCATTTTTCGCACCCACTTATTAGATAAGTCATAGCGAGTGGGATGAGCTAACACCGTCACGCCGCCCGCTTGGTGAATAGCGCCAATGGCCTCTTCCAGCGAGCACCAATCGGGCGGCGCATAGCCGGTATTACCGCGGCTAATATATTTTTTAAACACCTTAGGTATAGACTCAGCTGCACCTTGGCTCAATAACCATTTAGCCATGTGGGTGCGCGTAATGGGCGCCTCCCCGGCTAACGCCCGCGCGCCTTCATAGGCACCGGGAAATTTTGCTTTTTCTAAGCGCGTAGCCATAAGCTTGGCGCGCCGCTCGCGCCTAGCTTGTTGCGCTATTAACAAGTGATTTAGCGCTTCGTGGTCGGTGGCGATATTAAGCCCGACTACATGCACTTCTAGCGCTTGCCATAAACAAGATATTTCCACACCATTAATTAAACGCACGCCATGTAACTTAGCCGCTGCACTCGCTTCTGCCAAACCGCCTAGGGTGTCGTGATCGGTAAGCGCTAACACATCCACCTCTTTTTCAGCGGCGCGCGCCATCAACTCGGTGGGCGTTAATTGACCATCGGAAGCGGTGGAATGACTGTGCAAATCGATGCGCATGAAAATAATCCTATCCTCAGGGTTGACTTAATACCCCTAATATCGTTTAACTGTATACAGTTTTAGTTTACTGAGAAGAGCAACATGGTTCAGCAAATACCCACACCGTCTTTTCAACAAGGCATTACTTGGTGGTGGCACACGCCTTAATTGCGGGTGTGATTTGCTGTTTTCGTCTCAAAATCTCAGCGAACATAAAAGCCCGCCCCCGTGCGGGCTTTTTTATTATCCAGTAAAAGGTGACGCGATGAAACCTAAGCAGCTTAAATTTTGGCGATGGCAGCCCATAACTCAGCACACGCCCATCAAAACGGCATTCGTTACCATCATAGATGAAGACATTGCCAGCCAGGTGATCAGACAAATCCCTGATGACCGTGATTAACTCATAAGGAATACCCCATGGCGCATGGTTCGCTCCACGTCTTATTACAAGATGCCCCCTATAACGATGACCCGCTGGCATTGTTTGCCGCACTCAGCCAAAGTGGCGATAACAGCATGCTGTTAGAGTCCGCAGAAATTGATACTAAAGCCGGTACTCAAAGCCTATTAATGCTTGACGCCTGTGTGCGTTTGGTCTGCCAAGGTCGCACCGTGACCCTTAGTGCCTTAAATGCCAATGGCGTACCGGCACTCGATCTAATCGAACAGGCGTTAAATGGCAAACGCTCCGCCGACGGCAATCAATTACAGGTAACCTTTACCCCCGCCGACGACACCTTGGATGAAGACAATCGCTTAAAAGCGCCGTCGGTACTAGAAACACTGCGCCTGATTTTAACGCGCTTTCATGCCGACTTAGGCCAGCAGCACCTCTTTATGGCCGGCACCTTCGCCTATGACTTAATTGCTTCATTTGAAGAGCTAAGCGCGGTAGCACCTGGGATTAATGCGTGCCCTGATTTTTGCTTTTATTTAGCTGAAACCTTAATCACCTTAGATCATAAACAAGAAAGCGCCCAACTTTCGGCTTGCGTATTTGATAGAGCTGAACAGCCCCGCTTACAAGTACGCCTTGATACCTTGGCCAAAGCGTGTGCCAAGCGCCATCCCCAGCCGGGCGCCGATACCCAGTTGCACGGTAAGATTAGTGCCTCTAAAAGCGATGCTGAATTTAAACAAGATGTGCTTAATCTAAAAGAGCACATTAAAGATGGCGATATTTTCCAAGTGGTACCTTCGCGCAGCTTTAGCCTACCTTGCCCGCGCCCCTTGGCCGCTTATCGCAAGCTTAAGCAAACTAATCCCAGTCCCTATTTGTTTTATGTAAACGATCAAGATTTTACGCTATTTGGTGCCAGCCCCGAAAGCTCAGTGAAATTTGATCATGCCTCTCGCCAAGTAGAAATGTACCCCATCGCCGGTACTCGCAAGCGCGGCTTAAATAAAGATGGCAGCATTAACTTAGATCTCGATGGACGCATTGAATTAGAGCTGCGCCAAGACGCTAAAGAAACCGCCGAGCATTTAATGCTGGTGGACTTAGCGCGAAACGACATTGCACGCATCAGTGAGCCAGGCAGTCGCTATGTGAAAGACCTACTCAGTGTGGATCGCTACAGCCATGTGATGCACTTAGTGTCGCGGGTCGTAGGTACTTTGCGTGCGGATCTGGATGCGCTGCACGGGTATCAAGCCTGCATGAACATGGGCACGCTCACCGGTGCCCCCAAAATTCGCGCCAGTCAGTTGATCAGAGACACAGAGCAAGAGCGCCGTGGCAGCTATGGCGGTGCCGTGGGCTATGTGAACGGCAATGGCGATATGGATACCTGTATTGTGATTCGCTCTGCGTTCGTCGCCAATGGCGTGGCCCATGTACAAGCGGGGGCGGGAGTGGTCTATGACTCAGATCCGCAAGCCGAAGCAGATGAAACCCGCAACAAGGCGGCAGCAGTACTTAACGCCATTGCACTGGCTCACGGCAGCACATTGGCGGAGGTGAGCCATGACTAATACCATTTTCTTACTCGATAACTACGACTCTTTTACCTACAACTTGGTAGATCAATTTAGAAGCTTAGGCGCGAACGTTAAAATTTATCGCAATACCATTCCCGTCGCTCAAATACTGGCTGCCATGGAGCAAGCAGAACAAGCCGATGAGCGCCCAATTTTAGTGCTCTCCCCTGGGCCTGGCATTCCAAGCCTTGCCGGTAATATGCCAGCATTGATTGCCAGCAGCCTCGGCCGCTTTCCTATTCTAGGAATTTGCTTAGGCCACCAAGCCTTAGTTGAGCACTATGGGGGCGTGGTGGAAAGTGCCGGTGAAATTAAACACGGTAAAAGCTCAGCGATTAGCCATAACGGCCAAGGCGTGTTTGCTCATTTATCCAATCCCTTGCCGGTGGCCCGTTATCATTCCTTAGTGGGCACGCATATTCCTAGCAGCTTAAGCGTGATTGCCGACTACCAAGGCATGACCATGGCGGTGCAAGATACAGCCAAGCGAGTGTTGGGTTTTCAGTTTCATCCTGAGTCGATTATGACTACCGAAGGCGAACAGCTGCTAGCCCAAAGCTTGGCATTCTTAAGCGCGCCAGAAGGCAAAGCCATGGACCAACTGTTTCGTGGTGAGCACATTAGCCGCGCTCAGTCTCATGGCTTATTTAGCGAGCTACTCAGCGGTGACATGGATCAAATGACCATGGCCTCCTTGTTAACTGTGCTAAAAATGAAAGGCGAAACGCCCGATGAAATCGCCGGCGCTGCCCAAGCCCTTTTAGATGCAGCCTCGCCCTTCCCGCGCCCAGACTATGCCTTTTGCGATATTGTGGGCACCGGTGGCGATGGCATGAATACTATTAACGTCTCCACTACCTCCGCACTCGTGGCCGCTGCCTGCGGCATTAAAGTGGCCAAGCACGGTAACCGTGGCGTGTCTTCTAAGTCGGGCTCTTCAGATTTATTAGAGCAGTTAGGCATTGATCTTAATATGAGCGCTGAGCAAGCTCGGCGTTGCCTCGATGAAACTAACGTCTGCTTTTTATTCGCGCCCAATTATCATGGCGGTATTCGCCACGCCCAGCCGGTGCGCAAGGCTCTAAAAACCCGTACCATTTTTAATGTGCTCGGGCCTTTAATTAACCCCGCCCGCCCAGACTTTATGCTGTTGGGTGTGTATTCTGAAGCGCTGGTGCGCCCCATTGCCGATACTTTATTAGCCATGGGGCTAAAGCGCGGCATGGTAGTGCATGGCAGTGGTTTAGATGAAATTGCCGTACATGGCCCCACTTCGGTGGCGGAAATTTTAGACGGTGAAATTAGCGAGTACATTATTACCCCCGAAGAGCTCGGCCTTGAGCGCTATGACATTAGTGCCATTGCCGGCGGTGAGCCCAGCGAAAACAAAGCCATTACCCTTGAGCTGTTACAAGGCAGAGGCACACCGGCACAACAAAATGTCATTGCGCTTAATGTGGCGCCTTTATTGGTGATGAGCGGCAAGGCCGAGACCTTAAAAGAAGCCGTAGCCCAAGTGCTGACTGTGTTAAAATCGGGCAAAGCCATGGATGTGGCCCATAAACTGGCGGAGTTGAGTCAATGTTAAGTACCGTATTAGGCAAAATTGTTGCCGATAAAAAGATTTGGGTTGAGGCACGAAAAGCCAGCCAGCCCCTAACTAGCTTTGAAGCTAAGTTAATCCCCAGTGATCGCCCGTTTGTGGCGGCGCTTAAGGCCAAAAGCCCAGCCTTTATTTTAGAGTGTAAGAAAGCCTCGCCCTCTAAGGGCTTAATTCGTGAACACTTTGACTTAGACGCCATCGCCCAAGTCTATGGTCGTCACGCCTCGGCAATTTCAGTGTTAACCGATGAAAAGTACTTTCAAGGGCAATTCGACTTCGTTACTCAAGTACGCAACCAAGTTACTCAGCCTGTGATCTGCAAAGATTTTATTATCGATGCCTATCAAATTAAGCTCGCGCGCCTTTATCAAGCCGATGCCATATTACTGATGCTGTCGGTATTAAGTGATGAAGAATATAAGGCACTCAATGCCGTGGCTGAGTCACTTAATATGGGCGTGCTGACGGAAGTGATCTGCGAAGAGGAAGTGGCGCGCGCCATTGCACTGAATGCCAAAGTGATTGGCATTAATAATCGAGACTTGCGTGATTTAACCATAGATCTTGCTCGCACCCAGCGCTTATCAACGCTGTTCCCAGCCGATCGCATCGTTATCTCTGAGTCCGGCATTTATGATCATGGCCAAGTAAAACAGCTTGCCGCCTATGCCGATGGTTTTTTAGTGGGCAGCTCACTGATGGCGCAAACAGATATTGAGTTGGCAGTACGCAAACTTATTCTTGGCAGCAATAAAGTGTGTGGCTTAACCCGCCCGCAAGATGCCGCCAATGCTTATGCCGCCGGAGCCGTTCATGGTGGCTTGATCTTTGTTAGCCAAAGCCCGCGCTACGTAGATAGCACCACAGCCAGAAGCATTATGGCCGCCGCACCGTTAGAGTATGTGGGCGTGTTTCAAAACCACGACTTACATCAAGTGAGCAGTACCGCTAAAGAATTAGGGCTGCATGCGGTGCAATTACACGGCGATGAAGACGACGCTTTTATTAGCGCCCTCAAAGATGCCAACCCTGAGTTACAAGTTTGGAAGTCTGTTGCCATTAACGAGCAGCTTCCAAACTTACCACAACACGCAGACCGTTTATTGTTTGACACTCAAGCGGGCGGCAAAAGCGGTGGCACCGGCCAAGCCTTTGACTGGGCTTTGCTTGATAAGGTCGAGCCTGCCCATCGCACCCAAGCGTTATTAGCCGGTGGTTTAAATCCCGAGAACGCCAAAGCCGCAGCGAGCCAAGGTTGTACCGGTTTAGATTTTAATTCAGGTGTGGAAAGTGCGCCCGGTAAAAAAGCTGCTCACAAGCTAAACGCCGCCTTCAGCACGCTTCGCAGTTATGGTCGCCAAGTAGACCGCAAGGAAACTAAATAATGAGCTTACTCGATCCCTTCTTTGGAGATTTTGGTGGCATGTATGTGCCGCAAATTTTAATGCCGGCCTTACTGCAATTAGAAAAGGCCTTTGTTGATGCCCAGCAAGACCCGGAGTTTGAGCGCGAATTTCATGAATTATTAAGTGAATATGCCGGGCGCCCCACGCCACTGACGCGGGTACGCAACCTCGCCTCTCATACCAAGACCCGTATTTACTTAAAGCGTGAAGACTTGCTCCACGGTGGCGCCCATAAAACGAACCAAGTATTGGGCCAAGCTTTACTGGCAAAACGCATGGGTAAAACCGAAATTATTGCCGAAACCGGTGCCGGCCAACATGGTGTGGCCACCGCTCTCGCCTGTGCCTTAATGGGTTTAAAATGTCGCATTTATATGGGCGCTAAAGACTGTGAGCGCCAAAAGCCCAACGTGTTTCGTATGGAATTAATGGGCGCCGAAGTCATACCCGTGCATGCCGGCTCTTCTACCCTAAAAGATGCCTGTAATGAAGCGCTGCGCGATTGGGCTGCTAACTATGAAACGGCGCACTATATGCTAGGCACCGCCGCCGGCCCGCATCCCTTCCCGACCATAGTGCGCGAATTTCAGCGCATGATTGGTGAGGAAGCCAAAGTACAGATCATGGAGCATGAAGCTCAGTTACCCGATGCCGTCATCGCCTGTGTGGGCGGTGGCTCCAACGCCATTGGCTTATTTGCCGATTTTATTGAAGAAGAAAAGGTACGCTTAATTGGCGTAGAGCCTGCAGGCAAGGGCATTAGTACCGGCGAGCATGGCGCTACCTTAGGCGAGGGCACTAAAGGTATCTTCTTTGGCATGTTGTCTTTAATGATGCATAACGAAGATGGCCAAGTGTCCGAGTCCTACTCTGTGTCCGCCGGCCTAGACTTCCCGTCTGTAGGCCCACAGCACGCCTATTTAGCCACCACTGGGCGCGCCGAATATGTCTCTGTCACCGACGACGAAGCACTGGATGCCTTCCAAGCACTGGCACGCAATGAAGGCATTATCCCTGCCCTTGAGTCCTCTCATGCGTTGGCCTACGCCTTAAAAATGGCCGAAGCGGAGCCAGAAAAAGAGCAAGTATTAGTGGTTAACTTATCGGGTCGTGGCGATAAAGATATCTTTACTGTAGCCGACATTTTAGCGCATAAGGGAGAGAAATAATGAGCCGTTATCAACGCTTATTTGACCGGTTAGCACAAGCTAAACAAGGCGCCTTTGTGCCCTTTATTACCTTAGGCGACCCTAATCCTGCAGACTCACTTAAAGTGATCGATGCCTTAATTGCCGGTGGCGCCGATGCGCTAGAGCTTGGTATTCCTTTTTCTGATCCCGTTGCCGATGGCCCTACTATTCAAGCGGCCAGCATTCGCGCCTTAACCGCCGGTACGCGCACTCAAACTTGCTTTGATATGCTAGAAAAAGTGCGTGCTAAATACCCAGATATTCCCATGGGTTTATTAGTGTACGCCAACCTAGTGTATGCGCCAGGCTTAGACAGCTTTTACAGCCGCGCTGCCGCCGCCGGTGTAGACTCGGTATTAGTAGCCGATGCGCCCTTAGAAATGTCGGCCCCTTTTAAAGCCGCCGCCAGCAAAGCCGGGATAGATACCATTTTTATCGCCCCACCTAATGGTGATGAAGCCACCCTAAAAGCCATTGCCGAAGCGGGTAGCGGTTATACTTATCTGTTAAGCCGTGCCGGTGTGACGGGAACCGAAACTAAAGCTGGCCAGCCGGTAGATACCTTGCTGGCCACGCTAACTAAATATAATGCCCCGCCCTCGCTCCTTGGTTTTGGTATTTCAACCCCTGAGCAAGTGCGCGAGGCTATTAACGCCGGTGCTGCCGGCGCCATCTCGGGCTCTGCCATTGTGAAAATCATCGAGCAACATCAAGATGACATTAATGCCTTGACTCACGCCTTAACGGCATTTGTTAAAGACATGAAAGCGGCGACAAACAAATAGCGCTCAGCACTAAACTAAACTGAACTAAATAAAAATACCGAGCCTGAGCTCGGTATTTTTTTGCCTATTGTTAGCTTTACGCCTGTTAGCTTTACGCCGCTCTCCTGACTGCTTTATCCCCTCCTCGTGACAGTTTTACTCCGCCATTCTGACAGTTTTATGCCGTCATCCTGATGACTATCAGAGTCTCGCTTTAAGCCGTCATCCTGACGAACGTCAGGATCTTATTTTGAATCGTCGTCCTGAACTCGCTTCAGGATCTCTCCCCATTCGGGGAGCCCTAAGCTTAAAGCCATAAGCGATAAGTTAAACAAAGAGCAAAAAATTCTGAACAGATCTGCCAAGCAGCTTACTGCGGATAACTGTTACTAGCCGTCGTACCGAACTTGGTTCGGTATCTCGCTCTTAAATTTTTTATCCCTTATAGCTTCATGCCCGATTGCAGAGGCAAAGTGTGCCTTTAACTGAAAGCGTATAGCGTAATGCGCTAAACGATATTTTCAGTTGGATAAACCGCCACTTAACCGGCTGCGTATTGTGCTACTCACCCCAAAAACGCTACTATAACAGCCTGCGCCGCCCCCATAGTTAAATGGATATAACAAGGTCCTCCTAAGACTTAGTTGTAGGTTCGATTCCTGCTGGGGGCGCCATCAACTGCTTCAAACCCATAGTGACTAATAATCCAAGTATTCTTGAGCAAAACCCATGACACATTACACTTGGCAACGAGTAAGCTTGATGCAATACGATACGTTGCCTTAAAAAAATCACATGACAAGGTGTTCAAAGCCGTTCGCTATCGAGCACTGGATCGTCCCAATGGGCATATACGCGACGCTTGTGTCTGCCCTTTAGCTTAACGTTATCTTCTTCAAGACTCTTCCTTAGTAGGACTAAGCCATCAAGCACTTATCACTTAAAGTAAATTGGCTAACCTCACCCCATAAATACCTTTAAACGCAATAATATTGCTAAAAAATAGCCCTGCCGGGCAATAACGCAATTTATCACCGGGCAAGGTGCGTTATGCTATTAGCATATCTCGTTGAACAAATTCTAAGGTGCGGCACATGAGCTTTGATCATAAAAAATACGTAGCATTTAAGCCGATTAATAAACCTAATCGTCGTTGGCCCGATCGAGTCATTGAGCAAGCACCCCGTTGGTGTGCGGTGGACTTGCGTGATGGTAATCAGGCCTTGATTAAGCCGATGAGTGTGGCGCAAAAGCAGCGGCTGTTTGATTTGTTGGTAAAGCTTGGCTTTAAAGAAATTGAGATTGGCTTTCCGGCTGCTAGCCAACCAGATTTTGATTTTTGCCGTAAATTAATTGAAGAAAATCGCATCCCGCACGATGTCCGTATACAAGTATTAACTCAGGCAAGACCTGAGCTTATTGCTCGCACCTTTGACGCTTTAAAAGGGGCAGAGCAAGCCATAGTGCATGTTTATAACTCCACCTCTACCGTGCAGCGCGAGCAAGTATTTGGTTTAGATAAAGCCGGCATTTGCCAGATTGCGGTGAATGGCGCGCGCTGGGTGAAAGAGCATGCACAACAAGCACCCGAAACCCAATGGACTTTTCAATACTCACCCGAGAGTTTCACCGGTACCGAGCTGGATTTTGCAGTAGAAGTGATTAATAGCGTGAATAGTGTATGGCGTCCTGATTTAGGACAAGCGGTGATAATTAATTTGCCGGCTACCGTGGAAATGTCTACTCCCAATGTGTTTGCCGATCAAATTGAGTGGGTCTGTGATCATGTGGCAAATCGCGAGCACTTTAGTATTAGTGTGCATACCCATAACGATCGGGGTTGTGGAGTAGCGGCGGCGGAATTGGCGATATTAGCCGGCGCCGACCGCGTTGAGGGTACCTTAATGGGTAATGGCGAGCGCACCGGTAATATGGACTTAGTGACCGTAGCCATGAATCTCTATTCTCAAGGCATAGATCCGAAATTGGACTTATCGGGCATGGCAGAAATTGTGGAAACCGTAGAAGCCTGCACCGATATTGCTACTCACCCGCGCCATCCTTATGCAGGCGATTTAGTATTTACTGCGTTTTCTGGTAGCCACCAAGACGCCATTCGTAAATGCTTGGCGCTGCGCAAACCAGAAGATATATGGAATGTAGCCTACTTGCCTATTGATCCTGCAGATCTTGGCCGCCACTACGATGAGGTCGTGCGTATTAACAGCCAATCGGGTAAAGGTGGCGTGGCTTATATCTTAGAGCGCGACTATGCCATTAGCTTGCCCCGCTGGTTGCAGATTGAATTTAGCAAGGTGGTACAAACCGAGGCAGAAACCAATGGCGGCGAAATTGACTCGCTGACCATTCATCGTTTGTTTGAAGAAAAATACCTTAAGGTTAATCCCAACTGGGCGCTGGTCTCTTATGATTTACAGCGCGACCAAGCAGGCGTGCAAGCACAAATTAGCTTTGGCCCCGAGACTCAGCCTATTCAGCTTAAAAACCATGGCGCTGGCGCAGTGGAAGCGGTAGCAGAGGCGCTAAATAGCCATTATGGCATTAATATTTCCGTAGAAGCCTATGATGAGTTTGCGCTAGGTGAAGGCACCACGGCCAATGCTCTGGCCTGTATTCGGTTGCGTATTAATGAGGTGCACTCTAGCGCAGCCGCCTTGGCAGAAGATACCACCTCTGCCACCTTGCAAGCGCTATTATCCGCCGTGGCGCAACAAGTAGAGCCTAATACTTCATCTTAATTGGCACATTAATATACTATTTTACCACACTAATCAGCAGCCTACGGGCTGCTTTTTTTATTGATCACAGCGCTAGAGCACCCTGCTTGTTAAATTCTCTTCTATCTTTTTAAAAGAAACTAATAACTAACTGCTCACTTTTATCAATGACAGACGAGAACGTGACACTAATGGCGGAACAAGAAAATGTGCAGTCCAGCCCGCACACTACTACTCACCCTAACGATTTGGCGCACACACGCACCCAATGGGCAGAAGACAGAACCATGCTTGCTAATGAACGCACATTTGCTGGCTGGATGAGAACCGGAATGGCGGCCATTGCGCTGGCCCTAGGACTAAAGGCGGTGTTTAAAGATACCGAGCATTTACTAGTAGCTAAAGCTGCGGCAGAAATGTTTGTGTTGGTAGCGATTTTAATTTTTTGGTCGGCGGTGGCTAAGTCTCGCAAGGCACAACATCGTATGAAGTGTCATGATATTGCCGCTCAGTCTCATAGGCGAATGCGACAGCTGGCCAGTGTGTTAACGGTGGCCGCATTATTTACCGGTGCGATTTTATGGTTATTATAAGGCGAGAAGTCTATGTAGCTAGATTTTATAACTCACTTAATAAATACCTATTAGCTAGCCGCTAGTAATAACATCTTTGGTTAAGTACTTACTAAATTATTAATTTAAAATAGCTTATATACACACTCTTTTTACATAGCGATTAAGCAATACTTAATGTAGTAACGTCAAAAACAGGCGTGGTGTATTTTACAATTTGGTTACAGGCATATACAAGCAGAAATATATCTACTACCTTAAATATCAAGGGTGCGAACACCTGAGTTTGTATAGATAATCACATTAATTATGGAGATCTAACATGAACTACGAAAATCGCGATTCCATGGGTATGTATCGTCCATTTCAAAATAATCCTGCCGCACTAAGCAGCGAGGACGGCCCAGGCCCCCATTTAATGGGTGCAGAAACCTTAATTGGAAATAATGTGTTTAATCATGAAGGGTTAAACTTGGGCGATATTAAAGAGATCATGCTAGACATGCGCTCCGGTGGTGTGAGCTATGCGGTGCTAGAATTTGGCGGATTTCTTGGTTTAGGCTCTAAACTGTTTGCCGTACCCTGGGGAGCACTCACGCTAGACACAGTTGCCAAGCGCTTTGTGATGAATGTGAGTAAAGAGCAGCTAGAAAATGCTCCGGGCTTTGAAAAAGATGACTGGCCCGATATGGCAGACCCAATGTGGGAACAAAGCGTTCACGACTTCTATGGTACTAAGCCTTATCAGCGCCCACTATAATCGCTTTATAAATCTTAATAATGAATTAAAAGGCACCTTAGGGTGCCTTTTTAATGCCTGCCTTGCACAGTTGTTTATACCTATCTGGATAATTAGTTGCTCGAATAACAAGACCTGCTTATCCATTATCATATGGTGCGGTCGCTGTATCTTAGTAAAGCTAGATCCTGATTTTCGTCAGGATGACGGAGTTACAGAGATGGCTGCGGTACAGAGTTAATCCGTTAATTTTACTGTTTTTTATTGTTCTTTATCAGTGCCATTTTTAATCGCAAGTTGCTCTTTAGTTAGCTCAAGCGGGCGCACTAGCGCCAAGGTAATTAAAGTGATCACGGTGCCTAACAAGGCCACACCTAAGCTGCCCACGCCAGCGGCTACTCCAATGCCTGCCGTCATCCATAATCCCGCTGCCGTGGTTAAGCCTTTAATGTTTTGCTCATCGTTTAACTTTAAAATGGTGCCAGCACCTATAAAGCCAATGCCAGTAACTATGCCTTGAATAACCCGCGACAAGCCGTCTAGCGTCATGCCAATACTCGAGCAGCCTAAGATAAAAGTGGCCGTCCCTAAACACACTAAAATATGAGTACGTACTCCCGCCGGCTTACCCGCCCGCTCTCGTTGTAGACCAATTAGAGCGCCACAAAAAGAGGCGCCCAATAAGCGAAAAGTAAAATGGGTTAGCTCCCGGGTATCAGGAATACCATAAGCCAACGCTTCCCAAAGATAATCCATATTTTTCTCAGCATGAGGCTATTACGTACCCTTAGACTTAACAGAAACTTAGAGTAAAGCAGTCAACGCTAATCTAAAGGGACCTTTTTCTTTTACCACCACGGTGCGCAAATGGCGATTACAGATAAACCATAGTTCATCTCGTTCATTACTGAGTATTAAATAAGCATCTGAAGTTTCTGCTGGGCTATGAACACCCAAAACACGATATGCATGCTCTTTAATAAAACCACTCGCTAAAGGTTTAGGCATAGGAGCACGATCGCCTTCCATTTCTTCAATTCGCACATATAAGCCAGTCTCGATAAATATCATGGTCTTTATTCCATATTAGCGACAGTTAAAGTGTTATAAAAAAGCGTAAGACTCTAAGATGTAATTCATTTTTATCGAATATTTAGTAATTAGTCTTCTTACGCTTAAAAATATAGCTAGTTATGTGTGATGTCATACAGAACTTTTATTTTATGCTGCCATTATTTTAATGTCTAAGCACAATTTCGTGCTTAGGTTATTAGAGGTGAGCCATGAAAACAGCTAACGTTTCTAACCAAACTGATAAAAACGCGCCCCATAATGACCCTAGTCATAAATCCAAAACTGGCGAGCATAAAGAAGGAGATAAATCTAAATCTCAAGATAAATCATCCAGTAAAAAAACTACTAAATAATAAACAGCTAACTTTATTAGTCGCTCACTATATCTATAGTAAACACTTCATTTAATTAGAGCTCACTAATAATGAGGTTTCTTATGTTACGCCGCTTAAGCAACTCAGCCTAAGCGGCGCTATTTTCATTAGTAAACACTAAATAGGGAGCGATGCGTCAAAGTCGCACTCGCAAGCACATTGACTAAGATGTTCGCGATTTAAAATATGAATATGACCTCTGTGATAACAGATCACGCCTAAGCGCTGTAACTTGCTTGCGGCGAGCGTAACTCCTTCACGACGTACTCCTAAATTTTTTGCAATCAGCTCTTGAGTAAGAAAAATATGCTGGGCTGGAGCGGCCGTCGACACGCTTAATAAAAAACGAGATAATTGTTGTTCAATGGTATGAAAGCGATTACATAACGCCATTTGACTGGCATCTAGCATCCGCTGATGAAGATAGCTCAAAAATACGGATTGCAATTGCGTGTTTTGCACCAGCTCCGTCTTTAAAAGCGAGCTGGGTAAGCGATAAGCACTACCCGATACATTGACTAAACTGCGCAATTTAAACACAGGTCCCTCTACTAAAGTACAGGCTCCCACTATCCCCTCTTTTCCTACACTCGCGATAACGACTTCATATTTGGGACTCATCACATAAAAAATAGTCACTTGGCCGTGAGTAGGAAAGTAGACAAAGCAACATTTTTTTCCAGCTTCAGTTAACTCAGTACCACTTGTTAAAGGCACTCGTTTTAAAAAAGGCGCTAAACGCTGGCGTACCCTATGGGGCATGGCTCCCCACAACTGGTTAGCGATAAGTTTAGGCTCACTATTTAAGTTGGGCATATCCATATTCCTCGCTTAATAGCCTTTTATTTTAGTTGATCATGACGAGGGAGGAGAGAATGTCTTAAGGCTGTTGCGGCTACTATTGCAGCTCTTAGTTATTTACCGCACAGTACAGAGCCACAAGGACGGCGCAAAATTTAATAGAGAATATATGATAACTAATAATCAAAAAAGCGTGCTAATTACTGGCTGCTCATCTGGTATCGGTTTATGTGCGGCGCATTTTTTAACGGCTCAGGGTTTTCAAGTTATCGCCTCAGCGCGCAGTCGCGAAGATGTAGCGGCATTAACCGCAGCGGGGCTGACGGCGGTACAATTAGACTTAAGTGATGAAGCCAGTATTGAGGCTGGCGTAGCGGCCACCTTGCAACTAACCGGTGGCCGCTTATATGGCTTGTTTAATAATGGCGCCTACGGTCAACCGGGCGCGCTAGAAGACTTACCCACAGCGGCGCTGCGTGAGCAATTTAATACTAACCTCTTTGGTACTCATCATCTTACACGGTTAGTATTGCCCATTATGTTGGCCGCGGGAGAGGGACGTGTTATTCAAAATAGCTCTATTTTAGGCATTATCGCACTGCCTTTTCGGGGTGCTTATAATGCCTCTAAGTTTGCGCTAGAGGGCTATACCGACACCTTACGTTTAGAGCTTGCGGGCACTGGGGTACAAATTAGCTTAATTGAACCGGGCCCCATAGAAACTCAATTTAGAGCAAACTCAAAAGCCGCGTTTGATAAATATATTGCTAGCGAGCCAGGTCGCCATCGCCAAGCGTATCAGCAAACACTGGCGCGTTTACAACGCCCCGGCCCGAGTTCTAAGTTCAGCTTAGCGCCCGAGGCTTGTATGGCACCTTTGTTACACGCGCTTACCAGCAAGCGGGCTAAAATCCGCTATCCCATCACTCGCCCTACTCACATGATGAGTTGGCTACGTCGTATCCTTAGCGCTCGCGCACTGGATCGTTTATTACTCAAGGCTGGCGGCTAAGCTGAGGGCTAGCCATAATGCTGGCCATTTTCATAATATTGCTGGCCGGTCAGTGGAGTAAAAATGACACAAATATTTTGCTCTGGCTCAAGGTGCGCGCGCAGTGCTTGAGTGATCAGCTCAGCCACTTGGTCTTGCAGTGCTTGGGGGCGAGAAAACCACAGCACCTCCACCAGTGGCTGGCCTGCAACATTAAGGCCGTCATATACAAACTCGGCAGGAATAAACTCCAATACAAAGTGATTTTCTGGGCTATCAACCACGGGCGCGAGAGTGGTCACTAAAGTTTTACTAATTTCTTTAACAATAACGCGAGACAAACCACGAAAGCGCAAATGAGGCATAATCTATTCCTAATATAAGTAACATAATGATCTGCAGTGTAAGCAAAATTAGCGGTGCAAAATAGGATGTTAAATGAAAATAGTGTCTTTTTTATTACTGTGGTTATGCACAGGTTACAGTGTGGCCGCCCCGGCCTTATGGTCAGCCACTAAAGGTTCACAGCAGCTGTGGTTATTTGGCTCCATTCATTTAGCCGATGAGCGTTTGGCCACACTGCCTAAGGAGCTGCTCGCCAGTTTACAACACAGCCAACATCTATATTTAGAAGTGGATCCGCGCGACATCACTCCTCAAGTACTCGCCCCTTTTATGACTTTAGACTCGGCAAATGGCTCGCCTTTGCAACACTGGGATAGCCGTTTAGGGAAAGCCTTAAGTCAGCAACTGCGCCAAGATATTATCGAGCAAAACTTGACGCCATTAACCCAACTGCCGCCCTGGCTGGCCGTAATGCAATTAAGCCAAGCTCATGCCCAACGCTTAGGCTTTTCAAGCGAACAAGGTGTGGACTTACAATTACTACGCGCTGCCGAGCAACAACAATTAACCATTTCTAGTTTAGAGCCGCCCACCTTAGTGTTTGAATTAATGGCCAACCTTGTGGAGCAAAATTTAGAAGCTGACTTTGTGCGGCACAGCTTAGAAGAACAAGCCCAGCTTGCCGAGCATTTAGAAGCTTTATTTAGTGCGTGGCAAAGGGGTGACGAAGCGATCTTATTCGCCTTATTAGACGACCAAGGTTCGCCTAGATTAAGCGATTTTATTCGCCAAGAGCTGCTTATTGCCCGCAACCATTTATGGCTGAGCACTCTTAAGCAGCAAGCGCCCAAGCAGGCACTAATAGTGGTGGGGGCGCTTCACCTATATGGAGAACAAGGTTTAATTAAATTACTTAACAAAGACGGTTATGACTTACATAAAGTATTAACGCCACAATAGTATGACTATTAACGTTATTATTCATCTTAACAGCTCGGTGGGTTTTCTATTTAATGACGATGTCGGCATTTTTTATGGATAATTTATCTGTAAGCACTTTTCATCAATAGCAGAAGTTAGCGGCTGTTGTACGAATTTCGCTAAATTTAGCCTCTTTTACCGATAAATTCGCGATAGTCACTTTTATTGATCAAGATCAGCATTCCTTTACAAGCAATCGCTAAGATATCTTCATAGCGCACACGAAGGGAGACGACTATGGCTTTTTGGCTTGATTTAATGTTTGGCAGTGACATTGGCTTTATGTCTATGATGACTATCATAGTAACTACCGTTATCGTTAGCTCTATCTGCTGCTACTTTGTTTATAAGGTACGCACCTCGGTGCAACCAGAAGAAGAAATGTAATCTAACTTTTTTACCTTTTTACTAAATAAGACGATTTGCTAAATTAAATAGAGTACTAATGTTAATAATTAACTTTATTACTTAAATTTTAATTTAAATGTGTTACTTGAGAGTGACATTTAAGACTGCTTAAACACTTAATAATAAACGACCTAAGTACTGAGTTAGTTATCTAACTTATTTTAATAACGGCAAGTCCCTCCTCCTCGGGACTTGTCGTTTTTTCATTATGGTTGCCCGCACCTTTAAAGGTTTCTTTCTCTGTTAGCACTTTCCTCATTTTAATCTGCTCGCTAAATAGCGCCTGTTATTTGGCAGGCTGGGCGCTTTATGGTTAACTTCGGCTTTGTTTTTATGTTTTTTGGAGCCCGCATGTCTTACTCAGCCCTTACTCAGCACTTTCAACAACAATATCATTTGCAACATATTGCAGCTATGTGTGGCTGGGATCAGGCAACTATGATGCCAGCCGGCGGCAACCAAGCGCGCTCTGAGGCCATGAGTACGCTTGCCGTACTTAGTCATCAACAACTGCAAGCACCTCAATTAGCACAGTGGTTTTCAGCGGCTCAAGCTGAGTCACTAACGCCTGAACAACAAGTAAGTTTAGCGGTCATGCAGCGCCAATGGCGCGATGCCACTATGTTGCCCAGTGATTTAGTGGGAGCTTTTTCTTTAGCAGGTTCGCGCTGTGAACATGCTTGGCGCAGTCTGCGACCTGCCAATGACTGGGCGGGTTTTTTACCCTTATTCGAAGAAGTCTTAAACTTATCTCGCCAAGTGGCCGCGGCACGCAGTGAAGCGCTAGGTCTGTCTTATTACGACAGCTTATTAGAGCAATTTGAGCCCGGCATGCGCAGCGCCACTCTAGACCCACTCTTTAATGACGTTAAACAGTGGTTGCCAGGCTTAATTACTCAAGTACAAGCCAAGCAAAGTGCTGAGCAAGTTCAATTACCTCAGGGCCCTTTTGCTACTAGTCACCAAAAAGCGCTGGGCCTTGAAGTAATGAAGCTGCTAGGCTTTGATTTTAACCATGGTCGCTTAGATGTTAGCGTGCATCCTTTTTGTGGCGGCGTTAGCGAAGATGTGCGCCTCACTACTCGTTATGATGAAAACGACGTAGCTCAAGCGCTAATGGGTGTGATCCATGAAACGGGACATGCTCGCTATGAGCAAAGCTTACCAGCACAGTGGCGTAGTTTACCCGTAGGCCAAGCGCGTTCTATGGGTATTCATGAGTCACAAAGTTTATTCTTTGAAATGCAATTGGCTCGCCACCCCGCTTTTATTGCTAAGCTGGCTCCGTTATTAAGTCATCACTTTGGTGAGCAAACCGCCTTTAGTAGCGATAATTTAGCAAAGCTTTATACCCGCGTTCAGCCTGGGCTCATTCGGGTAGATGCAGATGAGCTCACCTATCCGGCTCATGTAATGCTGCGCTATGAAATTGAGCGCGACTTAATTGAAGGTAAACTACAAGCTAAAGACTTGCCCGAGCGCTGGGATAATTTAATGCAGCAATATTTAGGCTTAAGCACTAAAGGCAATTATAAAGATGGCTGCATGCAAGATATTCACTGGACCGATGGCAGCTTTGGCTATTTTCCAAGTTATACCTTAGGCGCCCTGTATGCCGCGCAACAAGCTAAAGCGATACAAACAGAATTAGGCACCTTTGACCATTTAATTAGCACCGACTTATCGAGTATTTTTAGCTGGCTACAACGCAATATTTGGCAACATGCCAGCCTATTAGAGACTGACGCCTTAATCACTCAAGCCTGTGGGCAACCACTTAACGCCTGTGCTTTTAAGCTACATTTAGAACAGCGTTACTTAGGCGCCTAGGTAGAAAAAGAACGAGGGACTTGGGACTAGGGATTGGGAGCTTTGCACTTAAGGTGGTTGCTATTCCCTGTTCCCCATTCACTACTACTAAGGGGGTTTTAATGGATAGCAAACAGTCTCATCATAAATTAGTGGTATTTTACGATGGCAGTTGTGAGGGCTGTATCAAAGACAGAGCCAATTATGAACGCTGGGCGGGAGATGGCGGCCAGGATATTTATTGGTTTGATATTACCGACCGTGAAGAGGTGTTACTAAGTCTAGGATTAGATCCTGGCAAGGTGATGCGTGAGCTACACGTACAAACTGAAGATGGCAAAATACTTACCGAAATCGATGCTTACATCTTATTAATGCAAAGAGTGCCGCGCTTAAAGCTACTCGCATGGTTTATTGGCTTACCGATTATTCGTCCTTGTCTGTCTTGGTTATATCGCACTTGGGTAGAAAAACGGTTGCGCCGCCAAGGACGAATTTAGCGCTTAGCTAGCAGTAACATTACTCAGTCACACCAGCGCCTACCAAATTTGACAGCCTAAGCTGGCTCAGGCATAACAAAAGCACCACCACTCTTTTTACAGGTCTATTATGCGCTACGCCAATATTACCGGCTGGGGGAAATGTCTTCCTCCTGCGGCTCTTAGCAACGATGACTTAAGTACTTTTCTCGATACCTCAGATGACTGGATTTATAGTCGCACCGGCATTCGCTCGCGCCGTATCGCTCATGTAAATACCTCAGACTTAGCCACGGTGGCAGCGCACCATGCGCTAGCCGCTGCGGGATTAACACCCGACCAACTCGATGGTATTATTTTAGCTACCGCCAGCCCCGATACCTTAGTGCCCAGCGCCGCCTCAAGTGTGCAACGCAACCTTGGCGCGACTAAAGCGGCAGTGTTTGATATTAATGCCGCCTGCACCGGCTTTATTTATGGCTTAAGTGTCGGCAGCGCACTGATTAAGGCCGGTACCATGGAGCGCGTACTCGTCATCGGTGCCGAGCGTTTAACTCATTATTTAGACTGGACTCAGCGTGATACTGCGGTGTTATTTGGCGATGGCGCGGGGGCTGTCATCATCGAAGCCTGTGAGCAACCGCTTGGCTTAATTGCTGATAAGTTAGGCTGCGATGCCGAAGCTAATGATATTTTGGCCATTCCTAACTCAGGCACAGCCAGAGAGCGATTTGCGCAAACCGATGGCTTATTTTCAGTTAACTTTGAGGGCAAGGAAATTTTTAAGCGAGCCGTAAAAGGCATGGGCGAGGCTGCCGCTGAAGTATTAACACAGGCCGGTTTAAACGGGGAAGATATTGATTTATTACTCCCACACCAAGCGAATGTGCGCATTATCGACACCCTAGCTAAGAAGATGAACCTGCCTAGCGAAAAGATCATGGTTAATCTTGAGCAATACGGCAATACTTCGGCAGCCACAGTTCCCATCGCCTTATGCGATGCCCTAGAGCAAGAGCGTATTAAGCCAGGTGCACTGCTACTCACTGCCGCCTTTGGTGCCGGCTTAACTTGGGGTGCGGGCGTGATCCGCTGGGGCGAGCGCACCACGCCAGTCGCGACTTCAGAGGCACAACTGCCGCCTTGTACGCAAACCGCGCTCGAGTTGTTAGCGCCAGCTATTAAAGGCTGCCGAGCAGCTAAAAATAACAGCTAAAAAAGTCATACGCCGTACGCTATACGTAAAAGACACTCCCGCTGTTTTTAACTCGCAACGTACGGCGTAAAACGTATGTCGTGATGTTCATAAAAAACACATAAAAAAGCCAGTGCTAAGCACTGGCTTTTTAAAAGGTGGTGGAGGAGGCTGGATTCGAACCAGCGAAGGCGGAGCCGTCAGATTTACAGTCTGATCCCTTTAGCCACTCGGGAACTCCTCCACATTAAAACTTTTTAAAATGGGATGGCTAATTTACCTTTAGCAAAATTTTTTATTATTGACTGCGATTAATTTTTAACTTAATTAAACAGTGTGGGTTAACTCACGCCATTATTAATAAATGGTGGAGGAGGCTGGATTCGAACCAGCGAAGGCGGAGCCGTCAGATTTACAGTCTGATCCCTTTAGCCACTCGGGAACTCCTCCACACTTTGTGCTGCGCATCTTACCAAAAGAATTAGCTTTGTGAACCCCTAAGCCCAAGTTTTTACTAATTAAATCGACTTTGCTGCCGATAACTAACCAAATGCCTATTTTTTACACTTAACTATGCTGACAGAAACCCATAACTCGCTACTCGTTAACGACAGTCAACTCGGAGACCGCCTTAACCATGCGGTTGCCGATGGCCGTCGTAGCGATTTTGGCTTGTTATTGGCCATGCTGTCAGATGATGCGCGCGACTTACCTCGCATTGAAGCGGATAAAGATGAACAAGGCCAAATTAATTGGCGCCAGTATTTTGAGCTGCCTAACGCTGAGCCTCTTTATGCCGAAGAACAAGACACTATTAGAGCGCCGCAATTATCGGCGCTTGCCAATGAGCTGCAACAAGACAGCCTGCGCTTAATGCTAGCGATGCGCGCCGAGCCGCTGCGCGTCGATCACGCTGCGCTGCCTTATGAAGTAAACAGCAACTTAAGCCCTCGCACTCAAGCTCGCTTTGCCGGTGAACAACTTAACCGCGCCCTCCCCCAAGACGCCAGCCGCATGCTAGACATCATAGAGTCAGTGAAAGCGATGGCCTAGTGAGTGAAGAGGGATTGGGGGTTGGAGATTGGTGAATATCGAGCAGTGGCCGTCATCCTGACGAAAGTCAGGATCTGCTTTAAGCTCTACACCCAAGGATGAGATACCGAGGCCGTCATCCTGACGAAAGCCAGGATCTGATTTAGGTTCTCCACCCATGGGCGAGATACCGGGGCCGTCATGCTGAACTTGTTTCAGTACCGGTATGACAAGAAATGCGTGCCACTTTGGTGAAAACGGCCGTCATCACGACGCATGTCAGGACCTAGTTTTAAGCTTGGTACAGTGTGCGGATTTTCCCCCTCACCGCTCCCCACACCGAGCCACTATTCCCTATCCCCGACTCACTATCCCCTATTCCCTATGCACTATTCGTCCGTCCCCGCCTCCTTAAGTGCCACAGAGAGCAAGCGTGCTTGATGCTCTGGCGATTGCGTGCCGCGTGCTAATAAGCGATACATAGCAGGGACAATAAATAAGGTGAGTAAGGTCGCTAAAGACACACCGGCAAACACTACCACACCAATAGTTTGGCGGCTTTCTGCGCCAGCGCCACTGGCTAAAATAAGCGGAATAGCCCCAATAATAGTGGTGAAAGCGGTCATTAAAATAGGGCGTAACCGACGCACCGACGCTTCCACAATGGCGTCATCAAAAGCCACTCCGCGATCGCGCAATTGGTTAGCAAACTCCACTATTAAGATGCCGTTTTTAGTCACTAAGCCTATCAACATCACCATGGCAATTTGGCTATAGGCATTTAAGCTCATACCAGCCAGATATAAGCCTAATAAGCCGCCTACTAAGCCAAGTGGTACTGTTAGCAACACAATAAAGGGATGAATAAAGCTTTCAAATTGCGCCGCTAAAATTAAGAACACCACGACCAGTGCCAAGCCAAACACAAAAGCCACATCACTTTGGTTATTTTTATATTCTAATGACTCGCCTTTATAATCGGCCACTGCATTATCGGGCAAATGCTCACGCACCAGCTTATCTAAGTAATCCAGCGCCTCACCTAAGCTATAATTACCGACTAAGTTGGCACTCAGCGTGATGGCTTTTTTACGATTGTAATGGTTAAGTGACGCTGACGTGCCTTGCTCATTTAAGCTCACTAAATTATCTAGGGCGATCACCTCTCCTTGGCCACTGCGCAAATAAATGCCGCCCAAGTCACTCAGTTGCTTGAAGCCATCTTGCTGGCCTTTTAAGAACACATCGTATTCTTCACCTTGGCGCTCATAGGTGGTAATGGCTTGCCCGGCTAACATCACATTTAAACTATCGGCCACGTCGGTGACTGAAATTCCCAGCTTAGCGGCGCGTACTTGATCCACGTCCACTAATAGCTCGGGTTTAGTTTGGGCATAATCGAGCTCTAAATCGCTTAAACCTGGATTATCTCGCGCCAAAGCACGCAGCTGCTCCGCCCAGCTATACAGCTCCTCATAATCGCTACCAGTAAGTACAAACTCCACCGGCGTGCTAGAGCCGCCTCGAATTGATGAGGGTAAAATAGGGATCACCAACACATCTGCTACCTCCGCCGTTAGCCCGCGAATCCGATTGACTATCTGCTCGGCGGGTACGCTACGTTGGCTCCAACTTTCTAAGCTCATAATCACCATGCCGCTGTTTACCCCACCACCAAAGCCTGGGGTACGCACCGTTAAATTAGTAGCAATGCCCTCTTCCAGTAAGGGATTTAATCGTTGCTCAATTTCGCCCATGGCCAAGCTCATGCGATCGAAGCTGGCTCCTTCAGCGCCGCGCACCATGATAAATACCGAGCCTCGGTCTTCTTTAGGCGTTAAGCTTTGGGGTATTTGCGTTAGTAACCAAGTGGTCAGCCCCACCGCTATTACCATGACTATTGGCGCCCACCAAGGACGACCTCGCCCTTTACTTAGCAAGCGCTGATAACCACGCTCTAACTTAACAAAGCCTGTATTAAAATATCGCGTTAAGGAGCTAGGCATTTGGTGGGCTTTTAATATTTTAGCGCTCATCACTGGGCTTAACGTCAGCGCCACTATGGAAGAAAACACCACCGCAGCCGACAATAACACCGCAAACTCGGTAAAAATTCGTCCGATAATGCCGCCCATAAAGACGATGGGCACAAATACCGCCACTAAAGTGAGGGTGGTGGCAATGACCGCAAACCCTACCTCACGGGTGCCATAATAGGCGGCGGCCAGTGGCGAGCGCCCCCGCTCCAGATGGTGATAAATATTTTCTAACACCACAATGGCATCGTCCACCACCAAACCAATGGCCATAATCAACGCCATCAGCGTAATAAGATTCACCGAATAACCCAGCGCATAAGCGGCAATAAAAGCACTGATCAAAGACACCGGCACCGTAATCGCAGGAATAAGCGTGGCGCGCACTTGGCCTAAGAATATATAAATCACTAACACGACTAAGCTGACGGTGATCAACAGCGTTTGGTATACCTCACTAATGGCGCTGTCGATAAATACCGAGCTATCAAAGGTCCAAGTGAGCTCAGTGCCCTCTGGTAAGAAGGGTTGTTGGGCGCTAATCGCCTTTTTAACTTCATTAACCACATCTAAGGTATTCGCTTGGCTTTGCTTAACGATGCCAAGTCCCACCACATTTTGACCGTTAGAGCGAAACAGGGTGTTTTCGGGCTTTTCTCCCTCCCACACTTGAGCCACATCCGATAAATAAACGCGACTATGACTATCGATGCTTCGTATGGTTAAGTGTTGAAAATTAATGGCTTCTTCATAGCTGCGCTGAATACGAGTGGCGTAATTTTGCTGGCTATTTTCTAACATACCCGCTGGCAGCTCGACGTTTTGCGAGCGCAGTGCGGCGCGAATATCACTGACCGTCACCCCGCGCGCCGCCATAGCGATGGGGTCGAGGCGCACATTCATTACCCGCTCTTTTCGCCCGCCTACCACCACTGAGCTCACACCATCGAGCAAGCTAAAGCGATCCGCTAATACATTTTCTGCATAATCGCCCATGGCCAACGGCGACATGCCAGTGGAGCGTAGCGTTATCCACAAAATAACATCGTTGCGCCCCGTATCTTTAGTGACAATGGGGGCATCTGCGTCATCAGGCAGCTTTCGAGAAGCGCGAGCCACGGCTTCTCGCACATCACTGGCCGCACTATCAAGATCACGGTTAGGGTCAAACTCAATGGTAATGCTCGAGCTACCATCACTGGTACTCGAGCTAATATATTTCACATCACTAATGCCGGATAACTCATCTTCTAAGCGCTTGGTCACTTGCACTTCTAGCACGGCAGCACTGGCGCCGGTATAGCTGGTGCGCACCGTTACTACCGGCGAGGTAGTATCTGGCATCTCACGAAGCGGCAGTTCTAAAAATGAAATTAAGCCAAATACGCACAGCATTAAGCTTACTACCGTCGCCAGCACGGGTCTGGCAATGGAGAGATCAGAGATCTTCATCTAATACCTCAACCACACTGCCTTCCCGTACTTTTACCGTACCGGCACTAATAACTTGCTCACCCGCACTCAGCCCTTCAACAATGGTGACTTGCTCGCCTAAATTACGACCTATGGTCACATCGCGGCGGCTCACCTTATTTTCATCATCCACCACATAGACATAGCGCTGCTGGCCAGCATAGAGCAAGCTTTGCACCGGAATGGCGAGCTGTACCCGATTATCCACATTAAGTGTTACCCGCATTAACATGCCTGGCACTAATAGCGCCGCCTCTGGCTTGGCATCGGGGTCGAGTTGCGGGTTATCAAAGACGAGGCGCACCTTGGCAGTTAAGGTTTCGCTATCCACACTGGGCGCTATTACTGCTAATTTCCCCGTAAAGGCTCTATCGCCAAAAGCGTCACTATAAGCGGTAAGCGTTTGGCCTTGAGTTACTTTATTAAGGTATTTTTCCGCTAACGCTACATCCAGTTTCACTTCACTGAGATCCGAGAGCTCGGCTACCGGCTCATTCGCATTTAGCAGCGTCCCAGGTGCTACATCCGTAAGCCCAATAACGCCACTAAAAGGCGCGCGTAGCGTTAAGTAAGAAGCTTGTACTTGAGCGGCAGCCAGCTTAGCTTGTGCCATGGCAACCGCAGCTTGCTGGCCATCTAATTCGGTTTGGGTCACGGCTTTTCGACTAAATAAGGTACGAAAATTTTTATAGATGCGCTGCGCATCCATTAATGCCGCTTTTGCTTCACTGACTTGAGCGTTAGCGGCTCTGTCATCTAAGCTCAGTAAAATATCGCCTTTTTTAACCTCTTGGCCTGAGACAAAGTGTACTTTAGTCACCCGAGCACTCACTTGGGGCGCAATGGCTACGCGTTGCTTAGCACTCAAGGTACCCATAAGCTCAACGCTCGACGTCACCGGCTGCTCGCTCACTGTGGCCGTAGTCACTACAGCCTTATATTGCGCCTGCGCCATAGGAGCCACGCTGAGGATGAGCGCCAACAAAGCACCCAAATAGCCCCTATTTATTGTCTTAAATTCCATGCTTTTGTGTTCCTTATCCAAGCTCGCCCTAGTGTAGCGCGTTCGCTTGCCTAAACTATGTCTATTGCTCTGCATTTTGTAACAAAATGTAACTTAACACTGCGCTCGGTACTCAGCGCCTAGCCAGACAAAAGCGAGCTCTGGAGTTAGGATTGGGATCAGCGGATCCACATTTTGTTTAAAGCTTCGCTTTTAATGCCGTGGTCCGTGTTTTTTGTTAGCCTAGGGGCTCTTCCATCTCAGTTAATGACTGGTTTTTAGATTAGGCATATATTCGCAATGAAAGTGATCTCTTTTAATATCAACGGACTTAGAGCGCGTTTGCACCAACTGCAAGCCATTATCGATAAACACCAGCCCGATGTCATTGGCTTACAAGAAATCAAAGTACATGATGAGGTGTTTCCGGTGGCAGCCGTAGAAGCCATGGGTTATCACGTACACTTTCATGGCCAAAAAGCCCACTACGGCGTCGCCATGCTAAGTAAGCAAGCGCCACTTGAGGTGCGAAAAGGTTTTCCCGGTGATGATGAAGATGCCCAGCGCAGAATGATCATGGCCCGCTTTGCACGCCCCGATGGCAGTGAAGTGACAATTTTAAATGGTTATTTCCCACAAGGCGAAAACCGCAAACACGAAACTAAGTTTCCGGCCAAGGCGAAGTTTTATGAAGACTTACAGGCCTATCTCAACCAATATCACAGTCCAGATGAGGCGGTGATTGTGATGGGCGATGTAAATATCTCTCATACTGACTTAGATATTGGTATTGGTGAGCCTAACCGTAAGCGCTGGCTACGTGAGGGTAAGTGCTCATTTTTACCCGAGGAGCGCGAATGGATGGAGCGTTTATTAAGCTGGGGCTTAACGGACACTTGGCGCTTACAAAACCCTCAGCAAACTGAGCAATACTCTTGGTTTGATTATCGCAGCCGCGGCTTTGATGATAATCGTGGGCTGCGTATCGATTTGGTATTAGCCACAGCGCCCTTAATCGAGCAGCTAGTGGAGACGGGTATCGATTACGAGCTGCGCGGCATCGAAACACCCTCCGATCACGCGCCAATTTGGGCAAGCTTTAAGTAAAAGCTGGCCGCTATAAGCCAAAACCTACCGTCATACCGAGCTGGCCTCGGTATCTCCTGCACACCTCTCGTCATACCGAGCTTGCCTCGGTATCTCGCTCTTAGATACTAAAACTAGACCAGATCCTGATGTGCGTCAGGATAACGAATATTAGCGTCATACCGGGCTTGATCCGGTATCTCGCTCTTAGATACTAAAACTAGACCAGATCCTGATGTGCATCAGGATGACGACGGAGCTTAAGATCCTGACTTTCGTCAGGATGACAAATATTACCGTCATACCGGACTGGCTCCGATATCTCACTCTTAGATACTAAAACTAAACCAGAGCCTGATGGCCATCAGGATGACGGCAGAGCTTAAGATCCTGACTTTCGCCAGGATGACAGCATACACCAAAAACACACCGTCATACCGGACTGGCTCCGGTATCTCGTTCTTAGACCCTAAAAACTAAACCAGATCCTGATGTGCCTCAGGATGACAAATATTAGCGTCATACCGGACTTGCTCCGGTATCTCACTCTTAGGTACTAAAACTAGACCAGAGCCTGATGGCCATCAGGATGACGACGGAGCTTAAGATCCTGACTTTCGCCAGGATGACAGCATACACCAAAAACACACCGTCATACCGGACTGGCTCCGGTATCTCGTTCTTAGACCCTAAAAACTAAACCAGATCCTGATGTGCCTCAGGATGACGACGGAGCTTAAGATCCTGACTTTCGCCAGCATAACGAACATCTCTCCTCATACCAAGTTCGCCTCGGTATCTGCTGCACGCCACTCTAAGCGCCAGCCTGCTTGGTTTGGCTTGGCTGCATAGTCTTGGCTAACAAACAAGCCTGGTACCGCAACCAGCTGCTCATTACCGATAAGCAATAGCGGCATGTGAGCGCGCAACCAAGTTGGTACTGCATATTCTTGCCAAAGTTTTTTTAACGCCCGTGAGCTCGCTCGTCCTTGGGGTTGGGCGCGTAAGCCGTGAATATTAAAGCTCAGCTGCAACTGGCTCAAACTCAGCTCGCCATCAAGATCTGCGCCTTGCTCAACCCAGCTTAAGCGCAGCCGCCCTACTCCCGCGTCTAACCAACGCTCTGGTATTAACTCCTGTAATACCTGCGTCTTGCCTGTGGCATTGGGTATATAAAGTGCACCTTGATAACGCAAAATACTAGCCGCGCCCAATCTCACCTGCGGTGTAGCGTCTCGTCGTGCCAAGGCTACTTGTTGCCAGATAGCGTCTAGTTGAGTGCGACTAGGGTACACATTGTGTAGCTGCAGCCAATGGCGCAGCACATTATGGCGCCGCGCGACACTTAAAGCCTGTAAGCCGGCAATTTTAAGGCCGCCACTATTATTTTTCACACTTGGAAAGTCTAGCTCGGCTAGCTCTTGCGCCAGCTGCAATTGTTCACCGCACAGCTCAGCACTGCGCGCCACAGTATGATTAAAAGACGGCCATTGCTTAAGCAAGCGGGGCAGAATTTGATTACGTAAAAAATTACGATCAAATTCATCATTCCTATTACTGGGATCCTCTACCCAGTTTAAGCCCTGCTCTTTGGCATAAATTTCTAAGCTTTGGCGAGAGCAGCCAAGTAAGGGGCGCCAGTGCTGGTATTGAGACTGAGACCCAAAGGGTTTTCGCTCAGGCATGGCCGCCAAGCCAGCGATACCCGCGCCCCGTTTTAGCGCCAATAATAAGGTTTCTGCTTGGTCGTCTAAGTGATGGCCGGTGAGTAAAATATCATGTTCGCTCATTAGCTGTTCAAGGGCTTGATAGCGCGCGTCTCTGGCGGCAGCCTCTAGGCTAATTCTCGGCCCCAAGGTTATGTGTACCTCTTTCATCACACATTCAACATCAAGCAAAGCGGCCACATTCTTACAATGCTGAGGCCACGCTTTAGCGGCATCTTGTAAGCCATGAGCGATATGCAAAGCTCTAATAGCAATGCCGCGCTCTTTGGCAAAGCGTGCCGCTAGCGCCAGCAATACTGTGGAGTCTAGCCCGCCACTAAAAGCCACCAACAAAGTGTGTTGTGCGGTAAGCCCCTGCATGTGCCGACAAAAAGTGGAATATAAAGACATAACACACCTTTAAAAAGCGAGAAGCTTGAAGCCAAAAGCTAGAGCTCTAATACAAAAACACCGCATCAATTGATCCGGTGTTTATTTCATCACTTAACGCTTTACGCTATTTTAGCCACAGCTAGCATTGGCGGCGGCGTCGCGTACTAATTCAATACGCTTACCCGTAGCCGGGTGACTGGAGAACAAGCCCCCGCCATTACCTGAGTGTTGCATTAACACTTGTTGGGAGCGCATGGCGGCATAAGGGTCCATGCCTTGCTGGCAGAGCACTTCTACGCCGTAGACATCCGCTTGCAATTCATCTTTTTGCGAAAACTGCGCACTTAAAAACTGGCTACCTAGCTCGGCATAATCTGAGGACGCTAGCGCACCTATGGTGCCACCTGCTGCCGATGCCGCTTGGCGAGCGGCGGCCGTTAAGTAGGCATTTTTAAACTGTCCTAAGGTATGTTCATATTTAATATGACCAATCTCATGACCAATCACTGCCATAAGTTCATCATCTTTCATCACATCCATCAGGCCAGAATAAACGCGCACCGTGCCATCTGGCATCGCAAAGGCGTTAATTTCTTTATCTAAGTAGACTCTGAAATTAAGTGGCGTGCCATCAATTTGGGTTAAACCGCGCGTCACTTTCGCGAGGCGCTGGCTATACGCATTATTGGCAGGCGCTAATTTACTTTGTGCATCCATTTTTTGTGCCGCTAAGCTAGCTTGAGTCTGAAGCTCGGCTTTACTAATGGTCATGCCTTGAAATGCGGTAAGACCGGCGCCCAGTAATTGGCCGCCATCATCGGCCACGCAACCACTTAAGCTTAAGGTGAGAATGCTGGCAGTAAGCAATGTTTTTTTCATTTTATAAACCTTTACCTATGCGGGTCTTGTATCAAAGAGTAAAAAATTAGCCAAGTCAATTACTCATTAACCGAGCTTTGGCTCATAGTAGTGGGCTCTGTCATAAATGTAACGACTCGATTGCGACCTTGCCCCTTAGCTTGGTAAAGCGCTACATCCGCATTCGCCAGTAATTGCACTGCATCCATGCCAGGCGCGGCTTCGGCTAAGCCAATGCTCACTGTAAGCTTAAAATCTGCTGCTAGGTAGCCAAAGTCATGCTCCATCACGGATTCGCGCAATCGCTCGGCGACTAACACACTGGTCATTAAATCTGTGTTAGGCAATAAAATAGTAAATTCTTCACCGCCCCAACGCGCAGGAAAGTCCACTTCTCTAATTTCATTACGAATAAGCTCAGCGACAACTTTAAGCACTTGATCACCTACTTCATGAGACCAAGTATCATTGACTAACTTAAAGTGATCAATATCTAACACCACCAACGTGATAGGCAGAGGGGTACGCTCGGCCCGACTAAAGGCACTGGCCATAGCTTCATCAAAGGCTCGCCTATTAGGCAGTCCTGTTAAGCTATCGGCTCTGGCTTGGCGGGCAAAAGCTTGGGCTTGGTGTTTTAACTCTTGAGTTTTATCTGCCACTTGTCGCTCTAACTCTTGGGCATGGTAGCGAATAAAACGCAGCCGCATCCGCATTAGTAGCCATAAAGAGATCACTAATAAACAGGCTAAAATGGACCAAAAAAAGGGCAGTTGCCAAATAAAGGGTAAAATAGTAAAAGAAACTTGAGTCGGCGGCCCCCAGTCTTGATAGGAATAGCGAGCGGCCACCTTAAAGACATAATGCCCAGGCGCTAAATTGGTATATTCTGCAATCGCTTGCTGCCCGCGATTTACCCAGTCTTTATCAAAACCGACTAACAAAGTGCGGTATTGGATACGCTCCGGTACCACATAGCCTAAGCCTGCATAATTAAACTGAATACGTGAAGTGCCCGCATCTAATACGGTTTTGTCTTTTATGACTTGCGCCTCACCGCCCACCATAAAGGTTTCTAACACTACGGGTAAGTCGCTAGAGGAAGTTAAGGTGTGCCAATTAGGCTGGGTATACATCATACCCAAAGCGGTAGTAAGCCAAATATTGCCCGCGTTATCCATAACGGCATTATTACTGGCGCCACTGTAGGTTTGGCTACTAGTTAGCCCATCTTTTTCACCATAATGAGTAAATTTAATGGCTTTTTTCTTACCATCCGCCACTCGATGTGCCTCGGCTAGAGAAACGCGCGTGACGCCCTTATTGGTTGGCAGCCATAAACTGCCTTTACCATCAGCTACCGGTTGAAATATTTTTTCTAACGGTAAGCCTTGAGCAATGCCTACTAACGCCACACTGTTATCCTGGGTGCGATAACGCACTAACCCGCGGTCTGTGCCTAACCACAAATACTCGCTACCAGGTTCAGAATAGAAGCCAAAAACAAACTCCGCTTTTTCTTGAGCCGATAAATCAACTTCAGTAATAGTTTGGTTGCGTATAATGGCCGCACCTAAGGGGGTGCCTACCCAAATATCGCCATTATCGGCTTGATGTAAGCTCATAATAACATCATTGGGCAAGCCATTAGCGGTGGTAAAATTGGTAAAAGTCCCGTTTTTAAACTGACTTAAACCAAGACTGGTGCCTAACCATAAACTGCCATCGGCAGCCGGCAAAATCGCCCGTATTTTATTAGCTGGCAAGCCCTGTTCTTGACCATATACCGCAATAACCTGCTTATCTTTTACGTGCAATAAACCATGAGAAAAGGTGCCCACCCATAGCTCATCCTCTGGCCCTTGGGCCAAGCTTAATACCGAGGGCGCTGTGCTATCAGGAATAGTGAGTGCTAACGCTTCAATACCACTTGAGCTAATACGACTTAATCCGGTACTACTGCCTACCCACACGGAGCCATCGCTATGAGCTAATAAGGTACGGGCATAGTTTCCAGCCAAGCCATCTTGTTCATTAATATTAATAAACGACACTTCACGAAGGCGCATTAAACCGCCATTGGTGCCCACCCAAATACTGCCCTCTTTATCTTGCAATAAAGAGGGTACATATTGCTCTGGTAGTCCTTGAGCAACATCGAGCCGTTCAATACCTAATTCACTGACCCGAATTAGCCCACTATCAACGGTGCCGAGCCATAAAGCGCCGCTGTTGTCTTGTAGCATACTAATAATAGAGTCGGGAATGGCTGCGGGGTGAAAGGGCGTAATATCTTGGTCATCGGCAATATACACTCCTTGCTCAGAGCCAATCAGTATGCGGCCTTGGTTATCTTTTAATAAGGCACCAATGGACACGTTAGGCACTTGCGCTACCGGTTTAAGCTGGCGGCCTACCACTTTAGCTAACCCTTTAGCAGTGGCTACCCAAATATGGCCCCGCTCATCTTCGACTAAGCGATACACATAATTGCTTGCTAATCCGTCTTCACTTTTAATGTGTAACTCAGTGCTATCATCCTTGCGCAAATACAAACCATCGCCTTCGGTTGCCAGCCAGGTTAACCCTTGGCTATCGTGCAATACATCATTAATCATCACGCCCACATCGGCTTGAGGAATAAAATGTTGTTGTTGATAGCGACTGATACCGCCACGGGAGTCGAGCGCTAGCAGGCCCTCATCACTGACGACTAAATCACGAATGCCAGAGTCGGGTAAGCCGCTGTCGGTAGCCCGAGAAAAAACTTTGAATTCACGGCCGTTATAGCGCGCCACCCCCTCCCAAGTCGCTATCCATAAATATCCCTCGGGGGTTTGTGCAATATCATTAATGGTATTTTGCGGCAACCCCTCTTGGGTCGTCCAATGGTCTTGATAATAACGAGAGAGCGGGATGGGTGTTGAAGAGGTAAAAGCTAAGGCATAGGTGGAGTAAAAGAGACTGGCAATTATCAATAGCCAGCTGCTAGCTATGGATAATATTAATCGCTGAGCGTCAGACAATCGCAGGACGGCGCTTTTATCTGGCCCAGCTAAAAGCGAACGCTTACTAATTAACGACAGTCTCATAAATAGAAAAAGCTCAATATATTACGGCGTTATTTCATTATTTAACAAAGCACGCTTGGCACTAGAAAACCCATGAAACAATTCCGATGTTCTTAGGCGCTAGATATTGCCATATATTAAGCATAAAAAATACAAGGCTCAGAATAAACTCTTCTTTAAAATACCGACTGCATTCACAATAGCTAGCACCGCTCACCTATCAACTTCTAGCGCATATAGGTGAGCTACCAGGCGTTTTTAGTATTAAACACCACTACTTGATTGCGACCATAGTGTTTAGCTTGATACAGCGCCTGATCTGCCTGAGCCAATAACTCACTGGTTTCAAGGTAAGCCGTGCCCGCCTGATTTAGCGGACCTTGCGCCACTCCTAAGCTAATCGTGAGTTTAAACTTTTCATCAATTAAACTGTAATCGTAATTCATGACTGCCAAGCGCACGCGCTCACAAATAGGCAGCGCTTCACTAATATCAGTATCTGCTAATAATACGGTAAACTCTTCTCCACCCCAGCGCGCCGGTATATCGACTTCTCTGATTTCTTTAACAATAATGTCGGCGACGATTTTTAACACCTGATCGCCAACTGCATGGGACCAGGTATCATTAACATGTTTAAAGTAATCAATATCTATTACCACTAACGTTAGAGGCGCACTATTACGTTTTGCACGTAAAAAAGTATGAGTTAATACTTCATCAAAGGCGCGCCTATTAGGTAAGCCCGTTAAACTATCTATGCGCGCTTGACGGCCAAATTCTTGAGCTTGTTGTTGTAACTCATGGGTTTTTTCATCGACTTTTTTTGCCAACTCTTGGGTACGTGCCAGCAAAAACCGCAGACGCAAGCGCATCAATAGCCAAAATAGCACCAGTGTCCCTATTCCTACTATTATCCAGAATACGGGCCGTTGCCAAATAAAGGGCAACACCTTAAAGTGCAGGCTCACTTCTTGTTCATTCCAGTCTTTATAAGAATAGGCAGCGGCTACGCGAAACTGATAGTTCCCTGGCGCTAAATTAGTATATTCAGCGGTATTTTGTGCACCGCGCGCCACCCACTCTTTATCAAAGCCCTCTAACTTAGTGCGATAATGAATGCGTTTGGGCATAACAAAGCCCAATCCTGCAAAATCAAACTGAATACGGACACTGCCCGGGGGGATGATAATGTCTTTCTCTAAAGGTACCCGCTCTCCCGCTACCTTTACCTCTTCAATCACCACCGGTAAATTAGTATGCTTAAACTGACTTAAACGCTTAGGATCGATATAAGTAATGCCTAAGGTGGTGGCTACCCAAATTTGGCCTTGCTTATCTTGCACCATCCCTGGGTTGGTGCTGCCATGAGTTTGGCCACTGCCCATACCATCGCTTTCATCAAACTGCTCAAACTTTAATAACGCCAGCTGGCCGTCTGCCACTTGATGAGCATCGGCTAATAAAATGCGCGTCATGCCAATATTACTGGTGAGCCAGAGGTGAGTGTTATCCACACTCAGTACCTCAAAGTACTTATCCACGGGTAAACCATGCTGCTTGCCTACTAAGCGCAGTGTTTGGTCTTTATGGCTATAGCGTACTAGCCCCATATCTGTGGTTAACCATAAATACTGATTATTAGGCTCGGCATAGATACCAAAGACATACTCGGCATCTAATAAAGATTTAAAGCTAAGATAGGTAACATGATCAGGATGGATAATGGACACACCGCCATGTTGCCCTACCCATAAGCTACCATTACGAGCACTATGCAAACTCAGCACGGCACTGCTCAGTAACTCATTTGGCGCGATATAGCGCTTTAAGCAGCCATTTTTAAAGTGAGTTAAGCCAGAAGCGGTCCCTGCCCATAGCTGGCCTTCTTTACCGACGGCAAGGGCACGGATTTCCGGCTCTATAAGTTGTGCACAGTGGCGATAGCGATGCACGTGATGGTGTTTATCAATACGCAGTAAACCGTGAATTTGCGTGCCCGCCCACACCTCGCCATTGGGTGCTTCTACTAAGCTGGTGATAGAAGGAGGCGAACCATCACTCATAATAGGCTCTACCACTTGCAGCTGGCCATGCTCAATACGAGTTAAGCCCGTACTACTGCCTGCCCATATTGAACCATCAGAGTGAGCGAGCACAGTGCGGATATAATTATTGGCTAAGCCCACGCGCTCGGTAAAACTTTTAAAGGGCACTTCGCGCAAGCGAGTCAGCCCAACATTCGTGCCCAGCCAAATACTGTCCTCTGTATCTTGGTAAAGAGAGATAATTTGCGAGTCAAGCAAGCCATCTTTCACACTCAATTGTTCAATATTTTCCCCACTAAGACGTAACAAGCCCTGCGCCATGGTTCCTATCCATAAGTCACCTCTATGATCTTCTAATAAAGAGCGAATAGAATAATTACCCAGCTTTGCTTTATGGGTATGTACCTGGGCTTGTTGTGCTTGATATAAGCCTGCTGCACTGCCAATTAATAACTGCTGCTGTTGAGTCATTAATAGCGCTTGGACTTTAATTCCTGCAAGCTCCGGTATGGCATAAAGCGTATTATCCTGAATATAAGCTAATCCTTTAGCTGTTCCCGCCCACACTCGACCCTCGGCGTCTTGTGCTAATTGATAAACATTATTACTGGGTAAACCGTCTTTATTATTAAAGTGCGCAATGGTTTTTTTACCTTGACGGACATAAATTCCGTCACCATCAGTGGCCAGCCATAAGAAGCCGCTCTTATCCACTAATAAATGATTAATATAAGCACTTACTTTAGGTTGGGGGTGCCACACATTATCTTGATAATAACTTAAGCTGCCTTTAGCACCACCAATCCATAATCCTCTTTCAGTTGGCGCTAATGTTATTTGCGCCGCCCCCCTTAAACCGGTGTCAACACTTCGAGTATAGTTTTTAAATTCATGGCCATTATAGCGGGCTAAGCCCTCCCAAGTGGCAAACCATAAATAACCATCGCTACTTTGATTAATAGCATGAATCGTATTATTAGGTAAACCATCACGGGTTGTTAAGTGGTCTTGATAATATTGGCTGAGCGACAGCGGCGCACTGGCCAAGGAAAAGGAGCACAGCAACACACTACATATCAATGCATATAACAGGTAGATGCTGCCATAAATCTTTTTTATGAGAGTATTCATCCGTGAATCAACCTAATAAAAAGGAGGGGCAAAATTAAGTGACATATAATATGACAGAAATTAAATTTTAATAAAGCGTAATGCTTAATTTATTTATTAGAGCTAAGTCTCTATTATTATTAAATACCAATAAGCCTTAGCTAGCCTATTAACATTTAATAGGGAGCGAGGAAAAAATAGCCTGCAATTTAAGCACTTAGTCAACTTTTACTCTTTAATATTATTATTTACAGATACAAATGAATCTATTTAAAAAATAATATTGTCTATTTAACGATTAAATCAATTAAACTTTAAACAATATGACTAAGCATTGCTCAAAATCAGTAGGTAAATTTTCCATTACTCAATTTTATAAACACGATAACGAGTGAACATAAAAAAGCACCCAGCCGCTAAGCTGGGTGCTTTTATGGGAAATCTTAATAGTAATAATTACAAATTAGCAATAACCGTAACTCATCAACCGCTGATAGCGTTGCTCGAGTAATGTCTCTTGGTCTAGGCTGTCAAGCTCAGCTAAATCAGCAAGTAGACGCGATTTTAAAGACTGAGCAGCGAGCGCTGGGTTACCGTGCGCGCCGCCCACCGGCTCTTCTACTATATTATCAATGAGTTTTAGCTCATGAATACGCTGGGCGGTAATCCCCATGGCTTCGGCCGCAAGCGAGGCTTTTTCAGCGCTTTTCCATAAGATAGACGCACAGCCTTCTGGAGAAATAACTGAGTAGGTTGAGTATTGCAACATGTTAACGCGATCACCCACCCCAATAGCTAGCGCGCCACCTGAGCCACCCTCACCTATCACAGTGCAGATAATGGGCACTTTTAAGCCCGACATCACCTTTAAGTTACGGGCAATGGCTTCACTTTGGCCGCGCTCTTCTGCGCCTACCCCTGGATAGGCGCCGGGCGTGTCAATAAAAGTGAGAATAGGCATATTAAAGCGCTCGGCCATTTCCATTAGGCGCAAGGCCTTGCGGTAGCCTTCTGGGCGAGGCATACCAAAGTTGCGGCGGATTTTTTCTTTGGTTTCTCGGCCTTTTTGCTGGCCAATCACCATAACAGGACGACCATCAATGCGCGCAATACCGCCCACCATGGCTTTATCATCGGCATAAGCACGATCACCGGCTAATTCATCAAACTCATCAAAAATGTGTTCAAAATAATCCAGCGTATGAGGCCGCGCAGGATGGCGCGCCAACTGGGACACTTGCCAAGGGCCTAAATTGCTAAACACTTTTTTGGTCAGTTCAACGCGCTTCGCTTCTAAGCGGTTAACTTCTTCGTCCAGATCTACGGCATCGCCTTCATTGACATGACGCAACTCTTCAATCTGAGCTTGCAGCTCGGCTATCGGCTGTTCAAAATCCAAAAAATGCTGGTTCATAAAACCCTCTATTCAAAAAGTAGTTCGACTTGTTCCGGACCTACTAGCTGCTTCAATGATGTTAACATCTCGTCGGTGGGAGTGACCCGCCACTCGGTGCCAAGCATTAATTGCGCTCGTGCTCCAGGTCGATAATAAGTAACTCGTACCGGACACACACCGCCCCGCACAGGGTTGAGTATGTCCAGTAATTGACTGAAAAATTGGTTATCAATTTGTCGGTGATTAATCGTGAGTGCTAAGCCACGCGCAAAACGCTCGCGCGCTTCACTCATTTGCAGCACTTCTCGTGCCGACATTTTAAGGCCGCCATTAAAGTCATCAAAACTCACTTGGCCGCTAATAACGAGGATTTTATCCTTTTCTAGCAAAGACTCATAGCGCTCAAGTGCTTCAGAGAACAAAGTAACGTCTAATCGAGCCGATTTATCATCCAACGTTAAAATGCCCATCCGATTACCACGCTTAGTGGTCATGACTCGCGCGGCAATAACAAGGCCGGCGGCGGTGGTGGTTTTATCACGACTGGTAGCTTGTAAGTCACATAAGCGCCCAGTGGTGTAGCGACGTAACTCTTTGGCATATTGATTAATGGGATGGCCCGTTAAATATAAGCCAAGCGTATCCCGCTCGCCATCGAGCCAAGTTTTATCTGGCCAAGGTGCGACATCCACAAAAGCGTGTTTAGTATGGGCTTCTTCTACCAGCACGCCAAACATATCACTTTGTCCAAGTGCCTCGGCTTTCGCATGCTGCTCGGCGGCCTTCATGGCTTCTGGCAAGGTGGCCATTAATGAAGCGCGGTGCGGACCCAGTTGATCCATAGCGCCCGAGAGCACTAGTTTTTCCATCACCCGTTTATTGAGCTTTTTTAAGTCGACCCTATTACAAAAATCAAATAAGTCACGAAAGGGCCCTGCTTCACGCGCCGCTAAAATTGAGTCAATGGGGCCCTCGCCCACGCCTTTAATCGCCCCTATGCCATAAACGATGGCGCCTTGCTCATTCACCGTAAAGCGATAGCGACCCGAATTGACATCGGGCGGCAGCAAGGTTAAACCCATGCGCTGACATTCATCAACTTGCGTCACCACTTTATCGGTATTATCCATATCAGCGGTCATCACCGCTGCCATAAACTCCGCCGGATAATGGGTTTTTAGCCACAACGTTTGATAAGACACTAAGGCATAGGCGGCAGAGTGTGACTTGTTAAAGCCATAGCCGGCAAACTTTTCAACTAAGTCGAAAATTTTAACCGCCAGCTCGCCATCAATGCCATTAGCAATAGCACCGGCTTCAAAGCCCGCACGCTGCTTAGCCATTTCTTCCGGTTTTTTCTTACCCATGGCGCGGCGTAATAAGTCTGCACCGCCTAAAGAGTAACCCGCCAAGACTTGGGCAATTTGCATCACCTGCTCTTGATACAAAATAATGCCGTAGGTAGGCTCAAGCGTGGCTTTAAGTGACTCGTGCTGCCAAGTTGCATCCGGATAAGACACGGCTTCGCGACCGTGTTTACGATCAATAAAGTTATCTACCATGCCCGATTGCAGCGGACCTGGGCGAAACAGCGCCACCAGCGCAATCATATCTTCAAAGCAGTCGGGTTGTAGGCGCTTAACCAGGTCTTTCATGCCCCGCGACTCTAGCTGGAACACGGCCGTGGTTTCATGGCGCTTTAATACTTTAAAACAAGCAGGATCGTCCATGGGGATGGCAGCGATATCGACGGGTGCTTTACCTTGAGCCTCGAGCTTAGGATTAATCATCGCTAAGGCCCAATCGATGATGGTCAGGGTTCGCAGCCCTAAGAAGTCAAACTTAACTAAGCCGGCTGACTCCACATCGTCTTTATCAAATTGGGTGACCGGGTTTTGACCATGCTCATCACAATACAAAGGAGCAAAGTCGGTAATGCGGGTCGGCGCTATCACCACTCCACCTGCGTGTTTGCCGGCGTTGCGTATGGTGCCCTCTAGGCGGCGCGCCATATCAATGAGCGCTTTTACTTCTTCATCTTGCTCATAGATCTCATTCAGTTTGGGCTCAACTTCAAACGCCTTAGTGAGCGTCATGCCAGGATCGGCGGGGATCAACTTTGAGATCCGCTCCACAAAGCCATAAGGATGACCCAGCACCCGCCCCACATCGCGGATCACCGCTTTAGCGGCCATAGTACCAAAGGTAATAATTTGGCTAACGGCATCACGACCATAGAGCTCGGCTACGTGATCGATCACCTCATCACGCCTGTCCATGCAAAAGTCGATGTCGAAGTCCGGCATCGACACTCGCTCTGGGTTTAAGAAGCGCTCAAATAATAAGTCAAATTCCAGAGGGTCAAGATCGGTGATCTTTAAGGCATAAGCTACTAAAGAGCCGGCACCTGAGCCACGCCCTGGCCCCACCGGGATACCGTTATCTTTTGACCACTGGATAAACTCCATGACAATCAAGAAATAACCGGGAAAGCCCATTTGGTTAATTACATCAAGCTCAATTTTTAAACGTGCGTCATATTCGCCGCGTTTAGCCTCGCGCACCGCATTATCGGGAAATAAAAAATTAAGCCGCTCTTCTAAACCTTGCTCAGAGCATTTCACTAAATAATCTTCAATGCTCATCTCACCGGTAGGAAAATCCGGTAAGAAATACTCGCCCAAGCGCACCGTCACATTACAGCGCTTAGCAATTTCTACGCTATTAGCCAGTGCCTCAGGAATGTCGGCAAACAGTGCCGCCATCTCACTGGGGCTTTTTAGATATTGCTCGGCGCTATAGTGTCGAGGGCGGCGTTTATCATCTAATGTAAAGCCATCATGAATAGCGACCCGTATTTCATGGGCGTCAAAGTCACTTTTATCAAGAAACACCACTTCATTAGTGGCCACCACCGGTAAGTTAGCTTCGCTGGCAAGCGCAACGGCCAGGTGCAGATAAGTTTCTTCATCGCTACGCTGAGTGCGCTGTAATTCTAGATAAAATCGGTCTTTAAAATAGCGCTGATAAAAAGCAAGACACTCTAGTGCAAGCGCCTCATTGCCTTTTAGCAAGCTGCTGCCTACATCGCCTTCACGAGCGCCAGAAAGGACAATGACCCCTTCGTTATATTGTGCCAGCCACGCTTTATCCACTACCGGCTTATGCTGAATATGACCACGTTCAAAAGCGGCTGAAATAATACGGGTAATGTTTTGATAGCCGGTATTATTCATGGCCAGCAAGGTTAAGCGAAAAATTTGCTCACCTAGCTCCTCGCTTTGTAGCCAAATATCCACGCCAATAATGGGCTTAAGGCCTTTACGGTGGCTATCACCATAAAAGCGCACTAGCCCACACATATTCATTTGATCGGTGAGCGCAATGGCAGGATAGCCCAACGCTTGGGCGCGTTGGTTAATAGGGGCAATTTTTGCCACGCCATCGACCATAGAAAAATCAGAATGTACCCTAAGGTGCACAAAAGAAACGGGCGCAGCTGATGGCTTTAGCAAGGAGCTTTCCTCACTCATGAACGTATCACTCCGCCAGTTAACGCTAATGCGCTGGCGACCGGTTTAAAGCTATGACGATATTCCTTGAGCACGCCATGCTCTGCTAATGCTGCTAAATGGGCTTTAGTCGGGTAGCCTTTATGTTTGGCAAAGCCGTATTCAGGATAACGGGCATCCAGCGCTATCATGTCTTGGTCGCGCACGACTTTGGCCAAAATGGAGGCCGCACTAATTTCTGCCACCCGACTATCTCCTTTCACTACCGCCTGACAAGGCATGGCTAAGTTAGGACAACGATTACCATCAATAAAGACAAAGCCCGGTTGCATACTTAATGCCGACACGGCACGGCTCATGGCCAGCATAGTGGCGTGTAAGATATTAAGTTCATCGATTTCTGCGGGGCTGCAACGGCCAATGGCCCAAGCTAGCGCTTGCTCGCGAATAAGGGGGGCTAAGCGCTGGCGCTTGTTATCGCTGAGGGCTTTAGAGTCATTTAAGCCAATAATGGGGCGAGCAGGGTCAAGGATCACCGCAGCCGTCACCACATCGCCCACTAAAGGGCCGCGACCCACTTCATCCACGCCCGCGACTATCACGCCTGTAGGATAGACAATCTCTAACATTACTTAACTGCAGAACATAAAGAAGAGGGAAGCTTAGCTAATTCTAATACCGCTAATGCCGCTTGCTCATCGGCATTACAGCGGATTTTTCTATGTAACTCAGTAAATTTAGCGATTAAAGGCTGAGGATCATTATTTAGCAATTTAGTGAGCTCATTCACAATATTATCAGCGGTACAGGCTTGCTGGATAAGCTCTGGCACTAACATATGCTCGGCTAATAAATTAGGTAAAGAAGCATAAGCGGTGTGAACTAGCTTATTGGCTAACCAATAGCTTAGCGGTTTAAATTTATAACCTACGACCATGGGTTTTTTGGCCAACATCGCCTCAAGGGTGGCAGTGCCAGAGGCGAGCAAAATAATATCGGCCGCCGTCATCACCTCGCGCCCTCGCCCTTCAATTAAAATAACCTCTAAGCTGGGCGCCACCTTTTCTTTAATGGCTAAAAACTCGGCGCGGCGTTTAGCACTGACTAAAGGCACAATAAATTCAAGCTCAGGAAAGCGGACTTTAAGTTGCTGGCAGGCTTGTAAGTAGACAGGGGTAAGTAAATTGACCTCAGCAAAGCGACTGCCTGGCAACAACGCTAAATAGCGCCCTTGTGCTTTTAAGCCTAAGCGGGCGCGCGCCGCTTGAGTGTCGGGCACCAAGGGCATTTGATCGGCAAGAGTGTGCCCAATAAAGCGACAGGGTGCATCAAATCTATCGTAAAAGGCTTTTTCAAACGGCAAGAAAGCCAGCACCATGTCGGTAGCGCGCTTTATTTTATGAATGCGATTTTGTCGCCACGCCCATACTGAGGGGCTAACATAATGCACAGTAGGAATACCAGCGTTACGTAGCTTAAGTTCAAGGTCAATATTAAAATCAGGTGCATCAATACCCACAAACACATCCGGCGGATTTGCCAAAAAATGGCGGGTAATCTGTCTTCTAATGGATAAAATTTGTGGCAGCCGACCGAGTACTTCTACTAAGCCCATCACCGCCAGCGCTTCCATATCAAAAAGGGCTTTACAGCCCTCATTCACCATTTGCGGGCCAGCAATGCCCTCAAAAATAGCGTTGGGATAACGGGTGCGCAGTTCGCGAATAAGCCCAGCACCTAAAGTATCGCCTGATACTTCACCGGCCACTAAGCCAATGCGCAATACTTTGGCGGCAGACGTTAACGAGCCGTTATTTTGCTCAGGCACGAATAATACCGCGCTCATTTTGCTGTAAAAATTCAATCATGGTGCCCACTGCTGGCTGCTCAGCATTAAGTGTTTCAAGCTCTGGGATCACTTCGCTCACGGTTTTGCCGCTTCTAAAGATAATCTTATAGGCTTTTTTAATGGCAGAAATAGCCTCAGGAGAAAATCCACGTCGACGTAGCCCCTCCGAGTTCACACCAAAAGGCTTAGCATACAGACCGGCAGCCATAACATAAGGCGGCACATCTTTATTAAGGGCGGCACAGCCGGCAATAAAGGCGTGGCTGCCTACTCGACCAAATTGATGAATCGCGGCATGACCGCCAAAAATCACATGGCTACCAATGTGGACATGTCCGGCAAGGGTAGCGTTATTAGCGAAAATACAATCATCACCAATACGACAATCGTGGGCGACGTGCACGTTCACCATAAATAAATTACGGCTACCCACTCGGGTTAAGCTTTCGTCTTGACTGGTGCCACGGTGAAAAGTGCAAGACTCACGAATCACATTATCATCGCCAATCTCTAGACGAGTTAACTCTCCGGCGTATTTTTTATCTTGGCAGTCTTCACCAATCGAGCAAAATTGAAAGATGCGATTACGCTGGCCAATGCGAGTCGGCCCTTTAATCACCACATGAGAGCCAATCCAGCAATCGTCGCCAATCTCAACATCGGCACCGATCAAGGTCCAAGGACCAATTTCAACGCCTTGGCCGATTATGGCACTGGGGTGGATGATGGCTGTTTCGTGAATGCTTGCACTTGCTTTAGTCACACTTAACCTCCGCGTTTGGCACACATTAATTCGGCGCTACACACCACTTCACCGTCTACTGTGGCCACACCGGTAAATTTGGCAATACCACGACGCTCTTTCAAATAGACCACGTCTAATACTAACTGGTCGCCTGGCACCACGGGGCGCTTAAAGCGGGCATTATCAATAGATGCGAAATAGTAAAGCTCGCCAGGTTGTGGCTTACCTACCATTTTAAAAGCCAAAATACCGGTGGCTTGCGCCATGGCTTCTAAAATAAGCACCCCAGGAAAAACTGGCTTACCAGGGAAATGACCAGTGAACATGGGCTCGTTGAAAGACACGTTCTTAATGCCTCTCAGGGTTTTGCGCTCAGGGCTAATTTCATAATGGTCCACTTTGTCTACCATTAAAAACGGGTAGCGATGTGGCAAGAGTTCCAGAATTTCCTGGATATCTAACTGATTTTTTTCGGTGTTCAGTTCGTTAGTCAAAATGTAACCCTACCAATTGATGCTTAATTTTTATTGTTTGATTTTTTTTCAAGCGTTTTTACTCGCTTGTGCAAATCATCGATGCGCATGACCCGAGCCGCGGTTTTACGCCATTGTTTATTTGGCTGCAGCGGCACGCCAGAAGAATAGACGCCAGGCTCACTAATACCGCGCATTACCATACTCATGCCAGTAATGGTTACGCCGTCACACAATTCAATGTGGCCATTAATAACGGTGCCACCGCCAATAATACAGTATTTACCGACAGTGAGACTACCGGCCATTATGGTACCACCGGCTATGGCACTTCCGTAGCCTATCTTAACGTTATGGGCGATTTGGCAAAGATTATCGATAATCACGTTATCAGCAATCACAGTATCGCTTAAGGCGCCGCGATCAATGGTAGTACCGGCACCAATTTCCACTCGGTTGCCAATAAGCACTGTGCCTAGCTGAGGAATTTTTATCCACTCGCCTTTATTATTGGCATAACCAAAGCCATCGCCGCCGATCACCGCTCCCGCTTGAACTAAACAATCGTCACCCAGTACCACTTGGTGATAAATAACTACATTGGCCCATAGGCGAGTACCCGCGCCAAGGGAGGCTTGTTTACCTATAAAGCAGCCCGCACCTATCACTACGTTATCGCCTAGGGTCACCCCTGACTCAAGCACTGCATTAGCGCCAATCGCCACCCCTTTCCCCAGCGTGACATTGTCACCTATTACGGCAGTAGGATGAATATCCGCAGCCGGCTGCGGTGTGATATCGAGTGCTTGCGCCGCTAAAGCAAAGCCTAGGTAAGGGTTGTCCATCACTAAGCTTGGCACCGCGCATAAGGCTTGATCGGCAGCGGTAACAATCACCGCCGCCGCTTTAGTGTTGGCTAATAAGTGGCGATAGTGTTTATCTGATAAAAAAGCCACGTCATCAGGGCCGGCTTTATCAAGGGTGTTCACGCGGCGAATAACTACGTTAGGATCGCCGTTAAACTGGGCCCCGAGCTGGCGAGCCAGCTCTTGTAAGGTAATCGTCATAACAAAACTCTACTTATTTCACGCGGCTAATAACTTGGTCGGTAATATCTAGGCTAGGTGCCACGTGGATCACGGCGCCGCGCTCAATAACTAAATCAATACCTTGGCTGCGAGTGATCTCTTCAATCGCACCTTGAATACGCTTAAGCATGGCTTGGCGCTCTTCATGTTCACGACGGGCTTGATCTTCTTCAAGCTTACTGCGCTTTTGCACATAGGCGCTTTGCATCTCGTTGAGCTTTTTACTGGCTTCTTTCTTTTGCTGATCATTCATAAACGCCATGTCTTTTTGCTGCTTTTCAATAAAGCTGCGACCATCGGCTTCCATTTTTTGTACTTCTTTAACGCGACCACTAAATTCATTTTTCAACTTATTCGCTACGGCTTCGCGCTGCGGCATTGTTTGAAAAACCTTTGCGGTATCCACGACCGCAAGCTTAGTGTTTTGTGCCTGAGCGGCAGTCGCACTAAACAAAACGGCAACTACGCCTAATACTTTAACAATTTGTTTCAAAGCAATTTCCTTTAAGTAAATGTGAGAGATAAAGAGTGAGACGAGTGGTGTAACGCCTCACACTGTTCGCTTTATGAAATTAGAAGGTTCTACCAATGTTGAAGTTAAACACCTCGGTGCGATCGCCCTCAACTTCTTTCACTGGCATGGCGAGGGAGAATACTAAGGGGCCAAGTGGCGATAACCACTGCATGCTCACACCTGCCGAGGCACGGAAGTTAGCAGGATCGCCAAAGTCATAACAGCCCGTGCAATCAGTGCCGTACTTGCCATCGTAATGGGTATCCCACACTGTACCTACATCCATAAACACACTGGTGCGCAAGGAGCGCTGTAAGTCTTCGCCAGCAAAGGGAGTGGGCACTATCATTTCAACTGATGCCGCCAGTAAGGCGTTACCGCCTATACTGCTGTTATCGCTGCGATAAGTACCATCTGGATTTTTATAAACCGCGCGCGGTCCTACCGAGTTGCTCTTAAAGCCACGCAAGGTACTAAAACCACCGCCGTAGTAGTTTTCAAAAAACGGTAGCCGTTGGTCGCCGCCACTGGCATCGCCATAGCCATCACCAAAGGAAGCGCGAAACTTACCCGCTAATACCCAGTTGTGCTCACGATCCAGTGGGAAATAATGAGCATCATCAAAGCTGGTCTTGTAATACAACAAATCAGAGCCAGGGGTGGTTACTTTCAGTGATAGATTTTGGCGATTACCCGCGGTAGGGAAATAACCTTTATTTAAGGTATTACGGGTCCAACCGGCCGTCACATCAAAGGTATCAAAACTTAAATCATTGCCAGATTGCTGATCACTGTGCAAGGCCCAAAAATCATTTAACTGATCATAGGTATTATTGGCACTTGGCTTACCCAAGGTGTTGTGCTCATAACCCACACTAAAGTTTAAGCTGTTATCTTCGTTAATGGGGAAGCCACTTAACGCCCGCACGCCATATAAGGTACTGTCATAATCAGCAAGGTTGGCGTTACGCGCTTCAAACTTACGATAATAAACACGCCCGCCTAGACTTACGCCATCGACCGTAAAGTAGGGATCGGTAAAATCTAGCGAAACGTCTTTTGAGTAATCGTTCATTTGTGAGTTAATACCCACCCGATTACCCGTACCTAAGAAGTTTTCTTGCTGTAGGCCGGCTTGAATACTAAAACCGGAGTCGGTACCAAAGCCCACGCCAAAGTTAATGGAGCCTGCTGGCTGCTCTTTTACATTAACATCTAAGTCCACAAGATCGGACTCACCGTCTATGCGGCGGGTTTCCACTTCCACGTTTTCAAAATAACCTAAGCGGTTTAAACGGGTACGAGACTGTTCAATATCTTCACTAGATAAGCTCGCACCTTCCATTTGGCGCATTTCACGGCGTAATACTTCATCTTTAGTAATAATATTGCCGCTAAAGTTAACTCGACGCACATACACACGGCTGCCCGGGTCTACATTGACCACTAACTCTACTTTTTTAGTGTCTTCATTTACTTGCGGAAAGGTAGTGATTTTAGGGTAGGCATAACCAAAGCGACCTAAAAACTTCGCTAACACTTCTTCCATGTGCGAGACATCAGCAGCGGAATAAAGGTCGCCTTGCTCAATGGGAATTAAGGCTTGCAGCTCAGATTGACGATCCACTAAATTACCGCGTAAATTTACATTGGATACGGTGTAGCGCTCGCCTTCATTGATGTTAAGCGTAATATAAACGCCCTCTTTATCTGGCGACATCGACACCTGCGTGGAGGTGATTTCTGCTTTTAAATAGCCACGGTCGCGATAATAAGAGCCCAGGGTTTCAATATCACCGGCCAGCTTTTGCTTTTGATAGCGCTTATCGCCTAAGAAATTCCACCAAGGCACGCTATCTGATAGCGCCAACTGACTAAGTAATTGCTTTTCGCTAAACGCCTTATTACCCACAATATTAATTTGCTTAATTTCAGCGGCCGGCCCTTCTACAAACTCAAACTTAAGATCCACGCGGTTGCGCGGCAGCGGCGTTAACACCGCTTTTACTTTGGCTGAGTATTTACCCACGCCATAGTAAAAATCCTCTAGGCCTTTTTCCAGTGAGCTAAGAGTGGTTCTATCTAGCGGCTCACCGACGCGCACGCCCGCCCCTTCTAAGCTTTTATGCAGTTGCTCTTCTTTAATTTCTTTATTACCACTAAAGCTAATGCCCGCTATGGTGGGGCGCTCTACCACTTGCACCACTAAAATGCCGTTATCACGCAATAACTGCACATCTTCAAAGTTACCCGAGGCATATAAGCTCTTAATGGCTTCAGCAGTACGGGCGGCGTCCATCTCTTCCCCCACGCGCACTGGCAAGCTTAACAAGGTGGCACCCAGCGTGACACGCTGCAAACCATTCACTTGAATGTCTTTCACCACAAAGCTTTCTGTACTCTGTGCCTGTGCTGCTAAGCTCGCGCCCAGTAAGCAGCTAGCAATTAGCGTTTTGCTTATGAGCGTTTGTTGGGCTCGTCTCGGGTTAGCTGTCTGTTTTTTCACTGACATAGTCTGACATAATCCTTGTGAATAATTTCGTACACTTAATCTGGTAAAGAGTGAAGCGTAAAGCTCAAGTCTTACGTTTCACACCTCACCAAAACCCACTGTTAGTTGATAACTCAAAAACTTGTATCCGCCACGCAATACACACAAGAACACGGAAAGTACAAAAAAATCTTATTGGTAAGGTCTTATAACAAAATCTCTTCCGCTGTTGTTCTTTGCCCGTTCGTTTCCGTATATGGTGTGGCAAAAAATCTTTAATCATCTTACCTAAAACCGAGATCCTGATGTGCATCAGGATGACGGCAAAAACAAGGCGATACGTTTAACGCCATACGCCATAAGTTAAAACAGACACGGCTTTAGCTTTTTCGTACCGCAGTTAGCGTAAGGCGTATAGCTGTCAATTCAAGATCCTGACGTTCGCCAAGATGACGACATTTGTCTCGTCATACCGCGCTCGCCTCGGTATCTGCCAGCTCGTCATACCGCGCTTGACGCGGTATCTCATACATACGCCTTTGCACTTAAAAGATCCTGACGTTCGACAAGATGACGGCTAAAACAAGGCGATACGTTTAACGCCATACGCCATAAGTTAAAACAGACACGGCTTTAGCTTTTTCGTACCGCAGTTAGCGTAAGGCGTATAGCTGTCAATTCAAGATCCTGACGTTCGTCAGGATGACGGCACTTGTATCGTCATATCGGACTCGCCTTGGTATCTGTCACCTCGTCATACCGCGCTTGACGCGGTATCTCATACTAACAACTCAGCACTTTAAAAGATCCTGACTTTCGCCAGGATGACGGCTGTCTTACCCATAAAATCTCTTAAGCCTTTGATCTTCGTCCGTGGAGTTCCGTGTATGCCGTGGCAAACGCTCTTTAGGTTCTCGCTTCACCGCCCTACAACCGTGCAAAGTCGTTAAAGAGTGCTAAGCCCATCAGCATAAATAACAAGGCGGCGCCAATTTTAAATCCAATTTCCTGTATTTTCTCCGGTACCGGTCGCCCAGTCACGGCTTCAATAACATAAAATAATAAGTGACCACCATCTAATACCGGCAAGGGCAATAAGTTAATAATGCCTAAGTTCACACTCACTAAAGCCATAAAGCCTAAAAAGTACACTAAGCCATACTCAGCGGTAGCACCGGCACCTTTAGCAATCGAAATCGGGCCACTTAAATTATCTACCGATACCACGCCCGTCACTAACTTACCTAACATTTGAAAAGTCAGTACCGTTAAATCCCAAGTGCGCCCTACGCCCTCACCTATGGCGGCGAAAGGTCCATAGCGCAAATCAAAGCGATAATGCTCAGCTACGGGAACGACGGTGGGAGCCAAACCGGCATAGCCTATCACGCGCTCTGCAGTTTCTACGCGCTTTGGCGTTAGGCTAAGCTGCTGAGTCTGACCTTGGCGAGTGACTTCAAGTTCCAATGTTATCTCAGGTGATGCTTGAACCTTGCTCACTAACTGCTGCCAATCCGCAAGCGGCTCACCATTAATAGCCACCAGCTTATCGCCTTGTTGCACCCCAGCCACGGCCGCCGGCCCCTCTGCTACCACGTTAGCGACTTCTAACGTTAAGCTGGGTCCTTCGGGAATTAAGCCCAGCGCCGTAATGGGCGATTCAAGCTCAGGATTAAATTGCCAGTTGGCTAATTGCAGCGCGGCATTTTTTGTTTGGCCTTGGGCATCTTGTACCGTAAAGACGGTTTCATCCTCACCCAAGCGGCCTAAAAGCGCAAAGTTCACCTCTTCCCAGGTACGCACTTTTTTACCGTCAATGGCCTTAAGCTCCATGCCGGCATTTAGCCCACCTTGGGCGGCTACCGACGAGGGCGTTACTGCATTTAATACCGGCTTTACCGAGGGAATGCCAATTAAAAACATTAACCAGCAAGCAAAAATAGCAAACACAAAATTTGCCATGGGCCCTGCTAGCACAATGGCCATGCGTGCCCACACCGACTTATGATTAAAGGCTTGGGTTTCTAGCTCAGCAGGTACGGCTTCTACTCGGCTATCGAGCATCTTTACATAGCCGCCTAGCGGTATCATGGCTAAGACATATTCAGTGCCATCTTTGGCGGTGCGCCGCCACAGTGGCTTACCAAAACCAATAGAAAAGCGCTCTACTTTTACGCCATTGCGTCTTGCGACCCAAAAATGGCCAAACTCATGTACCGCTACTAATACGCCTAAGGCGACAATAAAGGCACCCAAATTCCAAAAAAAACTGCCCATTAATAGGTCCTTATTAGTGCGCTAGCACAAGTGCGTGCTTGATTATCAAGCGCAATAATTTCATCAATACTGTTTACAGAGTGGGCGCCCAGCGTTTGCATTACCGCATCGTTTACTTCGGCTATGCCCATAAAATTTAGTTGCCCCGCTAAAAAGGCAGCCACGGTAATTTCATTAGCGGCGTTTAAGGCCGTAGTCGCGCCTTGGCCGCTCGCACAAGCATCCATCGCCAGCTGTAAGCAAGGGTAGCGCGCCATATCTGGCGCCATAAAACTCAGATCCCCTAAGGTACAAAAATCCAACGGCGCCACGCCCGAGGCAATGCGCGCCGGATAAGCCAGCGCATGGGCAATGGGCGTCATCATATCTGGCTGACCAAGCTGCGCCAATACGGATCCATCTGAATACTGAACCATGGAATGGATCACCGACTGCGGATGCACTAATACTTGTAATTGCTCAGGGGCGGCATTAAATAACCAGCGCGCTTCTATGTATTCCAGCCCTTTATTCATCATGGTGGCGGAGTCGACAGAGATTTTAGGTCCCATGCTCCAGTTGGGATGATCAATGGCTTGGGCCGGGGTAACGGCTTGTAAGTCACTAATGGGGGTATAGCGAAACGGGCCACCGGAGCCGGTAAGTAATATCTTACTCACGCCCGCGGCACTTAAGCTGCCACGGCCGGGGTTTTGCTGAAGCTCATGAGGCAAACATTGAAAAATAGCATTGTGCTCGCTATCAATAGGCAGCAATTCAGCACCATATTGATGTACGGCATCAATAAACAACTCGCCACTCATCACCAGCGCTTCTTTATTAGCCAATAGCACGCGCTTACCCGCCTGCACTGCAGCAAGCGTAGAAAGCAGGCCGGCGGCGCCCACAATGGCCGCCATCACGCTCGTCACCTCGGGCTCTTTAGCGACGTCACATAAGGCGTGGCTGCCACTGAGTACGCAAGTAGCGCTATTATGATGCTTAAGCTCAGCTTTTAGCTGCTGCGCGGCGTGCTCATCCACCATTACCGCATAGCGCGGTGCAAACTCTAAACAGTCTTTAAGCATCACACGCACGTTGTGATTTGCACTAAGTGCAAATACCGAAAAGCGCTCAGGGTGTTGGCGTACCACACTTAAAGTACTTTGGCCGATAGAGCCAGTGGCGCCTAATATGGCAAGTGTTTCCATTAGCTTAATAACCACACAACCAGCACAAACACCGGCAATGCCGCGGTTAAGCCATCAATACGGTCCATAATACCGCCATGCCCGGGCAAAATATTTCCTGAGTCTTTTAAGCCCGCTTCGCGTTTAAACATGCTTTCGGTTAAGTCACCTAAAACAGACGCAAACGCCGCCGCAATCGAGGCAATTAATATGACTTGAGTTTGCGCAGCTGCTAACTCTAAATTAAGCACTACCACTAGCGCTAAAATAGCCGCCGCCACCACGCCACCTATCATGCCCTCTAGGGTTTTACCTGGGCTCACATTAGGACACAATTTACGCTTACCGATGGCTTTGCCAACAAAGTAGGCGCCGGTATCTGCTGCCCACACCAGCCCCATGACAAATAACAGCAACCACGCACCCGCTTGAGGATTATCTTGATAGGCAAAGCTGCGCAGCGCTAATACCGCCACCATAAATGGCAACAAGGTAAACATGGCAAACACGGTTTTTATATTGTGTTTCTCACGCCAAGTTTTGGCGCTGCTGGGATAGGTAAATACCATTATTAAGGCAATAAGCCACCACACACCGGTGGCCACCAATAGCCAAGCTGCTGCTTCGTGCAAGCCTACCGCCAGCGTTGCTACTGAGGCAGGGCTTACCCATAAATTATCAAAAGGCACAAAGGCGGTAATACCATACATCATCAACACTAAGCCGATGGTCAGCACTAAGGCTTTATCGGGATCAATAAAATTGCTCCACTCACGCGCCGCGATTAAAAAAATGCCACCCACAAAGGCGATAAAATAGGGATAAGGCAGTAAAAATAACGCCGCCAGTACTAACGGCACCAAGCACAGCGCCGTAATCACTCGTAGTTTTAACAAAGCAATATCCTTTAAAAAAGCACCTGGCGCCCAGCGCCTAGCTAAAACATAAAAAATCTAGATCCTGATGTGCATCAGGATGACGACTAAAAAAGGCGATACGTTTAACGCCATACGTCAAAGCAGACACGAGTTCGGCTTTTTCGTACCGCGGTTAGCGTAAGGCGTATAGCGGTCTTTTCAAGATCCTGACGTTCGTCAGGATGACGACCTTTGTCTCGCCATGCCGAGCCTGACCCAGTATCTAACAGCTCGTCATACCGCGCTTAACGCGGTATCTCATACATAAACCTCAATACTTTAAAAGATCCTGACGTTCGTCAGGATGACGGCAAAACAACAAACTCCGAGCCTGACGCGGTATCTCGCTATTTGTGTGGCGAGAAATCTTTAATCTTCATTTTTCTCTAACAAAGCCCGTATTTGCTCGCCGGTACAGCCAAAACGTCGCTCGCGGCTGACAAAGGCGGCAATGGCTTCACTAAAGGCATTATCATCAAAATCGGGCCATAATACATCGGTAAAATGCAGCTCGGCATAAGCCAGTTGCCAGAGTAAAAAATTACTAATACGTTGTTCGCCGCCAGTGCGGATCAATAAGTCCACTGGGCTTAAGTCACTCATGCTCATCAGCTCATTGAGCGTGTCTTCTGTAATATCATCTGGCAATAGTTTACCCGCCGCCACTTGCTCGGCAACGCGTCGGCTGGCTTGAACGATATCCCAGCGGCCCCCGTAATTGGCGGCAATATTAAGGGTAAGGCCGGTATTATTCGCCGTTAGTGCCTCAGCATCGGCAATTTTACGCTGCAAGTGGGCGCTAAAGCCACCGTGCTCGCCAATCACTTTTAAGCGAATATTATTGCGATGCAGCTTTTTAACTTCTGAGCCCAGTACCGCAATAAATAAACTCATTAAAGCACTGACTTCATCTTCGGGACGGCGCCAGTTTTCACTAGAAAAAGCAAATAAAGTAAGCGCATTTAAATTAAGGCGATGCGCAAAGCTCACCGCTGCCCGAACCGACTTTACCCCTGCCTTATGGCCACTCACCCGAAACTTGCCACGCAATTGCGCCCAGCGACCATTGCCATCCATAATAATGGCCACATGGCGGGGCAGTTCTTGAGTGTGTTCTAAAGCAGCCATAGGTTCAGTGGTTGGCATTATATCGCTCCTGCGCAAAAAAAAACGCCGAGCAGGCAGCTGCGCGGCGTTGTCACTATACCCGATGTACGGATCAGATTTCCATTAACTCTTTCTCTTTAACTACCAGTGCTTCGTCTACTAACTTGATACAAGCATCGGTAATTTTTTGAATCTCATCGTGGGCGCGGCGATCATCGTCTTCTGAGATTTCTTTGTCTTTTAACAATGACTTAAAATCGTTGTTCGCATCGCGACGAATATTGCGGATTGCCACTCGGCCAAGCTCGGCTTCATTGCGCACCACTTTAATTAAGTCTTTACGACGCTCTTCGGTTAACGAAGGCAGCGGAATACGAATCACCGTACCGGTGCTTTGTGGGTTTAAGCCTAAATCAGAGCTCATAATGGCTTTTTCTACCGCTTTTAGCATGCTGCTATCAAATACAGTAATGGCTAAAGTGCGTGAGTCTTCGGTGGTAATATTACCCACTTGCTTAATGGGGGTAGCCGAGCCGTAGTAATCCACATAAATAGTGTCTAACAGGCTTGGGTGGGCACGGCCGGTACGCACCTTATTCATTTGTCCTTTTAATGACTCTAGGCTTTTTTCCATGCGCTCTTGAGCGTCTTTTACAATATCATTAATCACGGTTTATTCCTTAAGTTAACAGCGCCCAGCGTCTGGCACCAAGCAAAGTAAAATCTAAACACAAAACCTATATCTGCCACGCAATACACAGAACAACACGGAAATTTATTGGTAAGGTCTTACAACAAAATCTTTTCAGCTGTTACTCTTCGTCCGTGCATGTCTGTGTATTGTGTGGAAAAAGATTTTTAATTACTTAATCTCAAAGCGAGATCCTGATGTGCATCAGGATGACGGCTTTAGGACTGTCATACCGGGCTTGACCCGGTATCTAATAACTTCGTCATACCGGACTTGCTCCAGTATCTAATAACTTCGTCATACCGGACTTGCTCCGGTATCTCGCTTTGGTTTTTAAAAACTAAACCAAGATCCTGACTTTCGTCAGGATGACGACCTTAGTACTGTCATACCGGGCTTGACCCGGTATCTAATAACTTCGTCATACCGGACTTGCTCCGGTATCTCGCTTTGGTTTTTAAAACTAAACCAAGATCCTGACTTTCGTCAGGATGACGACCTTAGTACTGTCATACCGGGCTTGACCCGGTATCTGCTATCTCGTCATACCGGACTTGCTTCGGTATCTCGCTTTGGTTTCTAAAAACTAAACCAAGATCCTGACTTTCGTCAGGATGACGACCTTAGTACTGTCATACCGGGCTTGACCCGGTATCTAATAACTTCGTCATACCGGACTTGCTCCGGTATCTCGCTTTGGTTTTTAAAACTAAACCAAGATCCTGACTTTCGTCAGGATGACGGCTTTATTACAGCTTACGGCTGATCAGAGTGCCTTCGCTTTCGCCCATTACGGCACGGCGTAGTGCGCCTGGCTTGTTCATATTAAAAATGCGAATCGGCATATTATGATCGCGCGCCAAGGTAAAGGCAGCTAAGTCCATAACTTGCAGCTCTTTTGCTAATACATCGTCATAGCCTAGGTGATTATACAACTCGGCATCGGGGTTTTTCACCGGATCTTCGCTGTATACGCCATCTACCTTAGTGGCTTTTAATACCACATCGGCTTCTATTTCTATGCCCCGTAAACAGGCTGCTGAGTCGGTGGTAAAGAAAGGATTACCGGTACCGGCAGAAAAAATCACCACTCGGCCTTTACGTAATAAACTAATCGCATCCGCCCAGTTATAAGGGTCGCATACGCCCTCAAGCGTAATGGCAGACATTAGACGAGCATTCACATAAGCACGGTGCAAGGCATCGCGCATCGCCAAGCCGTTCATCACGGTCGCCAACATGCCCATGTGGTCGCCCACTACGCGGTTCATGCCCGCTTGAGCTAAGCCCGCACCACGAAACAAGTTACCGCCACCTATGACTAAGCCAACTTGTACACCTAACTCAACTAATTCTTTAATTTCTTGCGCCATGCGCTCTAACACGGCCGGATCAATACCAAAGCCCTCTTCACCTTGCAGCGCTTCGCCGCTTAGTTTTAAAAGGATGCGTCTGTATGCGGGTTTAGGATTGGTACTCATGCTTCTATTCCTACTTATAGAAAAACCGCGACACAAGTCGCGGTTTAAATAGTATTAAATCAGCAACAATTACGCTTTTGAAGAAGCGGCGATTTGTGCTTGAACTTCGGCAGCAAAATCTTCTTCTGCACGCTCAATGCCTTCACCTACTTCGTAGCGTACAAAGCTAATCACATCGGCGTTAGCTTGCTTTAAGCGATCGGCTACGGTAATCGCAGGATCTTTAACAAAAGGCTGACCGGTTAAAGAAATTTCACCGGTAAATTTCTTCATGCGACCTTCAACCATTTTCTCCGCAATTTCTTTGGTCTTGCCGGAGTTAACAGCGATGTCCACTTGAATTTCACGTTCTTTCGCTACCACATCTGCAGACACATCTTCTGGCTTAACAAACTGTGGGCTAGAAGCGGCAACGTGCATGGCGACGTCTTTCGCTACTTCTTCATCACCGCCTTGCAGATTAACGATAACGCCAATGCGGGTGCCGTGTAAGTAAGTAGTGACGTTTTCGCCTTCAACCAGCTCAACACGGCGCAGGCTCATGTTTTCACCGATTTTTGCGATAAGGTTAGTCAGCGCGACTTCAACGGTTTCGCCGTTTTCGTACTCAGCCGCTTTTAAGGCGTCTAAGTTGTCAATTTTGTTAGCCAAGGCGATTTCAACCACTTTATCGCCAAAGGCGCAGAAGCTGGCGTCTTTTGCTACAAAGTCAGTTTCACTGTTTAGCTCAACCATTACAGCGGTGTTGCCAGATTGGCGCATTAAGATAACGCCTTCAGCCGCAATACGGCCAGCTTTTTTAGCAGCCTTAGCTTGACCAGACTTGCGCATTTCTTCAATGGCCAGCTCAATGTCGCCATTGGCTTCGGTCAGGGCTTTTTTACAATCCATCATGCCAGCGCCAGTGCGCTCGCGCAGTTCTTTTACCATGGCTGCGGTAACAGTAGTCATCTTTTAAAATCCTCAATCTAATACACAAGAAAACAGGGGCACTAGGCCCCTGTTAACACATTACTTTCGTATGGTTAATAACGGCAGAAGCCTAAGCTTTTGCTTTATTACTCTTCTACGACGTAGTTGTCTTCCGCTTGTTGCACGGCTGCATCTTGTGCACGAGCAGCAGTAACGGCGCTAGCGGCAGCGTTCAAGTATAATTGAACGGCGCGGATCGCGTCATCGTTACCCGGAATGATGTAATCGATGTTGTCTGGGTTAGAGTTAGTGTCCACCACAGATACCACAGGAATGCCCAAGTTATTGGCTTCTTTAATGGCAATGTGCTCATGGTCGGCATCTACTACAAACAATACGTCTGGCAGACCGCCCATGTTTTTAATACCACCCAAAGACTTCTCAAGCTTGTCCATTTCACGAGTACGCATTAGCGCTTCTTTTTTGGTCAGCTTTTCAAAAGTACCGTCTTCAGCTTGTACTTCTAACTCTTTTAAACGGCTGATTGACTGGCGAACAGTTTTCCAGTTAGTCAGCATGCCACCTAACCAGCGATGGTTCACATAGAACTGATCGCAGTTAGTTGCGGCTTCTTTAACGGCTTCAGAGGCTGCGCGCTTAGTACCAACAAACAGGATTTTACCTTTCTTAGAAGCCACGCTACCAATGTAATTCAACGCATCGTTGAACATAGGAACGGTTTTTTCTAAGTTGATAATGTGAACTCGGTTGCTGGCGCCAAAGATAAACGGCTTCATTTTTGGGTTCCAGTAACGAGTCTGGTGACCAAAGTGAACGCCGGCTTTTAGCATGTCGCGCATAGATACTTGTGCCATGATTTCCTCAAATAAGTGTATTGGGTTAGGCCTCCACACATCCCATGTCTCCAACTCAAAAGAGCACCCTAGAGCATGTGCCGATGTGTGTGTGTGTTAAAAAAGGTGAATGGTCGAAGTGATAGCGATAAGCCTTAAGCTAGAAGCTGTTAACAACAACCACCAGCAATAAAGTTAAATACCTAGCACTGCGGCGCGTTTTATACCACAAAAGAGGTTCTAAACGCCAGTGATATTTAAGGTAACAGAGACAAAGCCCCTAAAGACTCTTGGCCACAAAATACACAGCAGGACACAGACACAAACCACAAAAGTCTGTGTAATACCTTAAAAAATAAAATTTTATTATTGTCTTTTCCGTGTATTCCGTGGCAATTATTTTTTAGCTTCTGCCCTTCTCCGATACTGAGTGCGTACATACTTACTTCGTCATACCGGGCTTACCCCGGTATCTCATGCAAATGACTCAGTACTTTAGGCGTTGCTGACGTTCGTCAGAGTGACTGCTAAAACAAGGCGATACATCTAACGCCATAAGTTAAAGCAGACATGGGGTTAACTTTTTCGTACCGCGGTTAGCGTAAGGCGTATAACGGTCAATTCGAGATCCTGTCCTGCGTCAGGATGACGGCACTACAGAAAACATCGTTACCTTTTTGCTACCAAAAAATTTCTTAGTCGATTTCCGTGTTCTTCCATGTATTCCGTGGCAATTATTTTTTAGCTCCTGCTCTTCTCTGATGCTGGGCGCAGAGTACTCAGTACTGCTCTCTCATTGCCCTTTGTTTTATCTGTCGCTAAGCGTTACAATTTTAAGCCTGATAGCAGCCCGCTATCATCCCTATTCTATCGTGCCCCGCATTAACCTCCTTGGGCGCCAACTCAATAGAGAAGCTAATTTAATGAGCAATATCGTTATTAAAACCCCCGAAGAAATGGAAAAAATGCGCGTGGCTGGCCAATTAGCCGCCGACGTATTAGAAATGATTGAAGAGCACATTCAAGTAGGTGTAACCACTGACGAGCTTAATACTATTTGTCATGATTTTATCGTCAATGTACAAGGCGCAATCCCTGCTCCACTTAATTATCACGGCTTTCCCAAGTCCATTTGCACCTCTGTTAACCATGTGATTTGTCATGGCATTCCGGCAGATAAAAAGCTCAAAGATGGCGATATTATTAATATCGATATTACGGTGATTAAAAACGGCTACCACGGTGACTCTTCAAAGATGTTCTTTGTTGGTAAACCTAGTATCTTGGCCGAGCGCCTGTGTCGCGTCACACTAGAGTGCTTAGAAATTGGCATTAAGATGGTACGCCCTGGTATGCAGCTCGGTGATATTGGTCACGCCATTCAACAACACGCCGAAGCCCATAACTATTCAGTAGTGCGTGAATATTGCGGCCATGGCATAGGTGCAGACTTTCACGAAGAGCCTCAAGTAGTGCATTACGGCACACCCGGCACCGGTGAAACACTAGCCGCTGGCATGTGCTTTACTATAGAGCCTATGATCAACGCCGGTAAGCGCCACAGCAAACTATTAGCAGACGGCTGGACCGTACTGACTAAAGACCGCAGTTTATCCGCGCAATACGAGCACACCTTGCTAGTAACAGAAGACGGTTGTGAGATCTTAACACTGCGTAAAGACGATACCCTACCGCGTTTTATTACCCCCGAAAACGCCTTGTAACATAACAATAAGCCTGCGCTTAGCAGGCTTATTAGTGCTTGTTTCATTTCAAACTACAGCCCGCCCACTTATTTTGTTACTATCACGCGAAATTCTGCCTAAGAGTACAACCAATGTCCTCCATTGCTGTTTTTGTTATTAGTCTTAAAAGAAGCCAAGATCGCAGAGATTGCATTGCAGCTCAGTTACAAGCACAAAACATCGACTTTACTTTCTTCGATGCCATAGACGGAGCCGATAAAAATAACCCTTTATTAAAACGTTATAATTACGCGAAACGTTTATGGTTAACTAGCGGAAAAATGCCAACCAATGGCGAAATAGGCTGCTACGCAAGTCATTACACTTTATGGCAACAATGCGCTGACTTAAAACAGCCAATAATCGTTATAGAAGATGATGCGCATATCTGCCCTAATGCCAAGCAAATACAAGAATTGGTAGCCGATAAAATTCAAGAGTATGGTTTTTTAAGATTAGAAAGTGTAATCCGTGGTGAGACAACACTAATAGAAAGCAAAGATAGCCATCAGATTTATCATATGAGTGATAACTTCGGTGGTTTAAGAGCATATGCGGTAGCACCATGGGCAGCTAACAAGTTAGTAAACTCTTCTAAATCGTGGTCATTTGCTGTAGATAACTATGTTGGCTTCCCGTACATACATAAAGTCGAATCATATTATTTATGGCCAGAGCTTGCTAAAGATACTCGTTCCTTTGAAACTACAATACAATTTTATGACGAAATAAAAGTACCTTATTATCGAAAGTTAAGCAGAGAGATCTACACAGCCTATACACAATTGAGACATTACTTACATTATAAAAAAACAAAGAAAAAATTAACATATAAAGGTTAGAAATGTCACAATCAAAAACAAAATATTTAATAATTAATTTTCTTTTATCTATAGAGTATATATTCATACTAAGCCCTTTCATATGGCTTCTCTCTGGCGTGTTCAGTGTACCGGACGGAAAATCAGTACTTAGTAAAATCATCCCTATTGTCGCCGCATATTGCTTTATCCGTTTTAAGGGGCAATGGCGTAAGAACTTAAACAACCCTGCTTTTAAAATATTTAGTATAAGCAACACGATAATATTCATTTTTGTGGTATTAAACCATCTTTTAGGTAGTGAAGACTTTAGCTTTGCTCGTACTTTATTCACAGTACAACTTTACTTAACCGTCTTACCCTGGCAGCGCATAACTGCACGTCATTTATGGGCGTTATTGATCCTAGCTGGAGTCGTTGTTGGCATCAGTGCTCTATATGAAGTATTAGCGCTAAATATACCAAGAGCAGGAAGTCTTGCATTCAATCCCATTCCTTATGCTACTTATGCAGCGGTTCTCTGTTTGAGCTGCCTGATGTTACCGTTAATCTTGCGCAGTAACTTATTATGGATAGTGGCGAGCCTATTAGGAGCCGCAGGTGCCACCACCGCTATTATACTAAGTGGCACCCGAGGTATTTGGCTGGCGTTGATTGTTATTGTGATCATGCTCGGGGTACAACTACTACGCCAAGCAAGTATTAAAAAAGTATTAGGCATCGCTATTATTAGTACGGTTGCGATAGGTATTAGCTTAACTGCAGTTAGTGACACGCTTACTCAGCGTTATCAACAAACTGTTGCTGAATATAACCACATGGCTCACAAAGATATGGATACCTCAATAGGCATTCGCTTACAACTTTGGCAGCGTGGACTAAGTTATATTAAGCAAAATCCTTTATTGGGTACCGGTACCGAACAGTACTTAGTAAACATAGAGCAAGATAAACAAGCAGGGCTAATAAGCCCCATTGCAGCTCCCCTCGCCAACGCGCATTTTCATAATCAGTTTATAGATACTTTGGTTAGAACTGGTGCCTTAGGATTATTACTATTGTTGGCTTGGATGTTTATTCCTGCTTGGACTTTACATAAACAGCAACAGTATCCACAACGAAACTGGGCACTAGCCTGTGGCATCGTTATGCTAATTGGCGGCTTAACCGACGTCCCCTTCCACCATACTCATTTAGTGTATTTTTATAGCATGCTAATGGGCGCAATATTAATGACCTCAGTGAAGAGTAAAGAATAGGGATTGGGGATTGGGGATTGGGGATTGGGGATTGGGGATTGGGGAAGAATAACGTCTCCCAAACCCCAAACCAAGATCCTGACGTGCGTCAGGATGACGTGACACAGCAGGGATCAGGGACTCAGGGACTGGGGACTCGTTAAACAGCAACACTCAAGGCTCGGCGCTGTTCTTAGTTATTGGCCGTCATACCGGACTTGCTCCGGTATCTCGCTCTAGTTTCTAAAACCAAACCAGATCCTGACGTGCGTCAGGAAGACGAAATAGCTACTCTATGCCGTCATACCGGACTTGCTCCGGTATCTCGCTCTTATATCTACTTCCGTGTTAGTCCGTGCATTCCGTGGCAAAAAGCTTTGTCGCTTAAGGTTTTGAGTGCGTCGAAATGCGAGAGCAAACGTTCGCCTACAAAACCTAAACAAGATCCTGACCTTCGTCAGGATGACGGCTACAACAAGGCGATACGTTTAACGCCATAAGTCAAAGCAGACACGAGTTTAGCTTTTTCGTAACGCGGTTAGCGTAAGGCGTAAGCGGTCTTGTCGAGATCCTGACGTGCGTCAGGAAGACGAAGTAGCTACTCTATGCCGTCATACCGGACTTGCTCCGGTATCTCGCTCTTATATCTACTTCCGTGTTAGTCCGTGCATTCCGTGGCAAAAAGCTTTGTCGCTTAAGGTTTTGAGTGCGCCGAAATGCGAGAGCAAACGTTCGCCTACAAAACCTAAACAAGATCCTGACCTTCGTCAGGATGACGGCTACAACAAGGCGATACGTTTAACGCCATACGCCATAAGTCAAAGCAGACGCGAGTTTAGCTTTTTCGTAACGCGGTTAGCGCAAGGCGTATAGCGGTCTTGTCGAGATCCTGACGTGCGTCAGGAAGACGAAATAGCTACTCTATGCCGTCATACCGGACTTGCTCCGGTATCTCGCTCTTATATCTACTTCCGTGTTAGTCCGTGCATTCCGTGGCAAAAAGCTTTGTCGCTTAAGGTTTTGAGTGCGTCGAAATGCGAGAGCAAACGTTCGCCTACAAAATCTAAACAAGATCCTGACCTTCGTCAGGATGACGGCTACAACAAGGCGATACGTTTAACGCCATAAGTCAAAGCAGACACGAGTTTAGCTTTTTCGTAACGCGGTTAGCGTAAGGCGTAAGCGGTCTTGTCGAAATCCTGACGTGCGTCAGGATGACGAAATAGCTACTCTATGCCGTCATACCGGACTTGCTCCGGTATCTCGCTCTTATATCTACTTCCGTGTTAGTCCGTGCATTCCGTGGCAAAAAGCTTTGTCGCTTAAGGTTTTGAGTGCGTCGAAATGCGAGAGCAAACGTTCGCCTACAAAACCTAAACAAGATCCTGACCTTCGTCAGGATGACGGCTTAAAATAAGTGAATAGGGACCTGGGACTGGGGACTAGTCACAACGCTAAGCACTGATTTTAACCATTCCCAAATCCCTAGTCCCAATTCCCAATCAACCTTTAGCCCCACTTCTTAATCTGTGCAATCAAACCATTGGTTGCGCTATCGTGTGCCGTGGTAGTACCGGTATCGGCTAAATCATCAATCAAGCGCGAGGCCAGCTTTTTACCTAACTCCACGCCCCACTGATCAAAGCTATTGATATTCCACAATATGCCCTGCACAAAAGTTTTATGCTCATACATTGCAATTAATGAGCCTAAGTTATAAGGCGTTAATTCATCGCATAAAATAGTGGTACTGGGCCGATTACCTGGCATGACTTTATAAGGCGCGAGTTTAGTGATTTCATCGGCAGTTAAACCTTCAACAGCTAGCTCTTGTGCTACTTGCTCATAATTTTTACCAAAGGCCATGGCTTCTGCTTGAGCCAACATATTCGCTAATAACTTACGGTGATGCTCGGGGTAGTCATAGCAAGTACGGGCAAAACCAATAAAATCGCCAGGCACCACTTGGCTACCTTGGTGTAATAACTGAAAGAAAGCATGTTGGCCATTAGTGCCTACTTCCCCCCAGACAATGGGTCCCGTATTATGGCTAACTACTTCACCTTGGTTATTGACACTCTTGCCGTTAGACTCCATATTCAATTGCTGCAAAAAGCTAGGAAAGCGCTTTAAATCTTGGCAATAAGGAAAAACCCCTTCACTACGGTAGCCCAACACATTAATATTCCAAATACTCAATAGCGCCATTAATACAGGAATATTCTGCTCAAATGGCGTGTGGCGTAAGTGCTGATCCATAGCATGAGCACCATTAAGCAGTTGCTCAAAACGCTCAAAACCTAAGGTAAGGGCAATCGGCAAGCCAATAGCAGACCACAGCGAAAAACGCCCGCCTACCCAGTCCCAAAACTCAAACATCTGCTCGGTATCAATACCAAAAGCCTGTACCGCTTCACTATTCGTCGACACCGCCACAAAGTGCTTCTTAATATGGTGCTCATCTGCACAGTGACTTAAAAACCAAGCACGCGCCGCTTTGGCATTGGTCATGGTTTCATCTGTAGTAAAGGTTTTAGATGACACAATAAATAAGGTACGCTCAGCATTAACTTGCTCTAACACTTGAGCTAATTGCGCGCCATCCATATTAGACACAAAATGGGCACGAATACCTTGGTCTTGATAACAATGCAGCGCTTCTGTGACTACCGCAGGCCCTAAATCCGAGCCGCCAATACCAATATTGACAATATCGGTAATGGACATGCCATTATAGCCTAACCACTGCCCGCTATGGATTTGTTGGCAAAAATCCTTAACCCGTTCTAGCTGCTCATGCACTAACGGCACTACATCGGTATTATTTAAATAAACGCGCTCAGTTTTAGGCATGCGCAGTGCCGTATGCAGCGCGGCGCGGCCCTCGGTATGATTAAATAAATTCTCACCAAATAACTGCTCAATCGCCGGCTTTAAATTCATTTGCTCCGCTAATTCACACAATAAATCTTTAACTTCGTTTGACCAAAGCTGGCGAGAAAAATCGACCTTAACATGCTCACCAAAAGGTAATTCAAAATTAGCAAAGCGCTCTTTATCTTGTACAAAGCGCTCACTTAATGTTATTGCTTGCTCTTGAGCCTTACAATCCAGTAAAGCGGCAAAGGCCGGTTGTTCAGAAAAATTCATCCGTAATACTCTTTTTTAAATTATAAAAATATTTTCGCCACGGAATACACAGAATAACACGGACGAAAGTAAGCTAGACTAATAGAGTTTTAATAAAAATATCTTCAAAATAAAGGAGCATTCGCACTTTAACTTTAGGTTGATATAAGCCAAATGAGCGGTTTCTAGCATTATCACCAAAGAGATATTTATGTATGAGAAACAGTTAACATATAAAATACGTGGTGCAGTATTTGAGGTCTACCGTCAACTAGGACACGGCTTTTTAGAAGCAGTTTACCAAAACGCTCTTTACTACGAATTTAGCAATCTCGGGCTTTTTGTAGAATCAGAAGTGCCTTTATCTGTTACCTACAAACAGCACATAGTCGGTGTATACCGAGCAGACCTTGTAGTTGAGAATAAAGTACTGCTCGAGCTTAAGGCTCAAAAAGTCCTACACACCACAGCTGATGCACAGCTTGTCAATTATCTAAAAGCAACCGGCCTTAAAATTGGCTTACTAGTTAACTTCACTCACCCTAAGGCAACCATAAAACGTCTCGTTCTTTAATCCTAAAACATAGCTCTGCCCCGAAAGGTAATGAACCCATGGAAAAATAAAGATTAAAGCTATATAAAACCATTAAAAGCAAAGGAGTAACTTAATAACTCCTATAAATTTATCTGTTTAACTCATATCAATAAAAGCTTTATTACTTTTCCGTGCAGGTCCGTGTATTCCGTGGCCAAGGTAGTTATTTTTCAGTGTATCCCGAAGGATTCTGAGACTGCCAGCGCCAAGAATCGACCATCATCTGTTCAAGGTTTCGCTCTGCAACCCAGCCTAGTTCTTGTTTAGCCTTAGTCGCATCTGCCCAAAATGCCGCCAAATCGCCTGCACGACGAGGTGAAAACTCATAAGGGATTTGCACCTTGCTGGCTTTTTCAAAAGCAGAGATCATGGCTAACACTGATACCCCAGCGCCGGTGCCTAAATTAAAGGCATGTACGCCATTGTGCTGGTTTAAATACTGCAACGCTTTTACATGGCCTATCGCCAAATCCACTACGTGTAAATAATCGCGCTCACAGGTGCCATCAGCGGTGGCGTAATCGTTACCAAAAACCGATAACTTTTCGCGACGGCCCACGGCAACTTGGGTAATAAAAGGCATTAAGTTATTCGGCAAGCCAAAGGGATCTTCCCCATCAAGCCAGACTCATGCGCGCCTACTGGATTAAAGTAACGTAATAAAGCGATAGACCAGCGGGCATCGGCAATAATTAAATCACTTAATATTTGTTCAACCATGGCTTTAGAAGTGCCATAAGGATTAGAGGTTTTACCGCGTGGCATGGTTTCTAAATAAGGCACAGGGGCATCGCTGCCATATACCGTAGCCGAGGAACTAAATACTAGCTTAAACACCTCAGCCTTTTGCATCGCATTCACTAATACCAAGGTGCCATTAACGTTATTATCGTAATAACGCAGTGGTTGCTGCACACTCTCACCCACGGCTTTTAAGCCCGCAAAATGAATAACATTTTCAATGACATGCTCGCTAAATAACTTATCTAATAACGCAGCATCGCGAATATCGCCTTCTATAAAGATGGGTTGCTTACCCGTGATGGTAGCAACGCGATTAAGCGACTCTTTAGATGCATTACATAAATTATCTAAAACGATGACATCTTGACCACTATTTAGCAGTTCCACTAAGGTATGTGAGCCAATATAGCCTGCGCCACCCGTAACTAAAACACTCATATAGGCCTACCATGACTAAAAAAAACGAGGTTACGCAAAGTAGCCACCAATGTACATTACCAAAACCTGTTTAACCGTCTAAATATGACGTAATAAAAAACCCTTACTTCAATTAATATGAAATAAGGGTTTAAAGAGTACTATAAATTTTTTAATTACACTAATTATAATAAAAATTTAATAATCATTTAACTTAATAAAACTAAGAAGAATATAAAAATATAGTATATTAATTAAAGCAAGCTTTTATTATGTTTAAAAATGTATGTCTAAATATTTCCATGCATTTTCTTAATAGGTAAAACGAGGAAACTAAACGAGATCCTGACGGTCGTCAGGATGACGATCCTTGTATCGTCATACCGCGCTTGACGCGGTATCTGCCATATTGTCATACCGGATTTACTCCGGTATCTCGCTCTTTGTTTATAAACCTAACCAAGATCCTGACTTTTCTCAGGATGACAGCGCTTCTGCCACGGAATACACAGAAGGACACGGAAAGTAAAAAAGATTTATATTGGTAAGTTTTACAACAACATCTCCTCAGCCTTTACTCTTTGTCCGCGTATTTCAGTGTATTCCGTGGCAAAAAATCTTTAATCTCTTTACTTAAAAACAAGATCCTGACGTGCGTCAGGATGACGACTCTTTATTAGGGTGACGCTACAACTGAAAATACCATTCCCTTTCCATTACCAAAAAAGTTTCTTAGTCAGTTTTCCGTGTTAGTCCGTGTATTCCGTGGCAAAAAATCTTTAATCACTTACTTAAAAACGAGATCCTGATGTACACCAGGATGACGAACCTTGTATCGTCATACCGCGCTTGACGCGGTATCTCGCTCTGGTTTCTAAAACCAAACCCAGATCCTGATGTACACCAGGATGACGGCAGAGATTAAGATCCTGACGTGCGTCAGGATGACGAACCTTATATCGTCATACCGCGCTTGCTCCGGTATTTACATCTCGTCATACCGCGCTTGACGCGGTATCTACATCTCGTCATACCGCGCTTGACGCGGTATCTCGCTCTGTTACCAATAACATTTCTTATTTCAATTTTTCCGTGTTCTTCCGTGTATTCCGTGGCAAAAAGCATTTAGCATTTAGCCTTTAGCTTGATGCTTATTCTCCGCCCACACTAAGTCACAAATACCACTTTGGGGGTTAAACGCAGTGGGCGCACTAAGTAACAACTCACGGATTTTAGCTTGATTATACTGCTCACAAGCTTCATTTAACTCATCCAATAGCTGGTGCATTTCTTGCCAAGAAAGTGATATTTCATTGGCAGTGCGAATACGCGGGTGCTGAGTTGGCGCTTCATCACCACCAATTAGCAACTCTTCATATAGCTTTTCACCGGGCCTTAGGCCACTCACCTGAATCTCTATCTCGCCAGCAGGATTGGCTGGTGTTTTTTCTTCAAATCCCATTAAGCGGATCATCTTGCGTGCAAGATCGACAATACGTATCGGCTCACCCATATCCAGCACAAATACATCGCCGCCTTTACCCATGGCACCCGCTTGAATAACTAACTGTGCTGCTTCGGGTATAGTCATAAAATAACGGGTAATATCTTCATGGGTCAGCGTAAGCGGGCCACCGGCGCGAATTTGCTTTTTAAATAGCGGCACTACCGAACCTGATGACCCCAACACATTACCAAAACGCACCATACAAAACCGCGTTTTACTCTGGCGCAAAGCTAAGCCTTGCAGCACTAACTCTGCTAAGCGTTTGCTGGTACCCATTACATTCGTGGGGCGTACCGCTTTATCAGTAGAAATTAACACGAAAGTTTCAACACCACAGTTAATCGCCGCTTCTGCTGCGCGCCAAGTACCAAATACATTATTACGCACGCCCTCTACTACGTTGTATTCAACCAACGGTACGTGTTTGCACGCTGCGGCGTGATAAAGCGTTTGCACAGCAAAAGCGCTCATCACGGCTTCTAACCGATTTTGCCGCTGCACCGAGGCCATAATAGGGACTATGCGCACCTTGTAATCTTTGTCCGCACATAAATTAGTGAGCTCTTGATCAATTTGATAAAGTGCAAATTCGGAGGTTTCAAACAGTACTAAGCTAGTAGGCTGTTGGGTAATAATTTGCCTGCATAATTCAGAACCAATAGAGCCACCGGCACCTGTCACCATCACTACTTTATCTTTAATATTGGCACTAATTAACTCAGGGAAAGGCGCTACCGGATCTCGGCCTAATAAATCTTCAATACTCACTTCTTTTAGTTCACTTACCTTAGACTTACCGCTTACTAAATCTGCCATGCCAGGAATAGTAAGAATGTCGATAGATAAGTTGGCCAGCTCATCGACAATTTCGCGCCGCCGTTGGCGACTAATCACCGGCATGGCCAGTAATAGCTTTTCTGCCCCATAGCGCTCAATAAGAGAGGGGAGAGCCTCCGCTTTATGCACGACTAACCCTTGCAGTAGCGCTTTTTGTAAGTCTGGATTATCATCCACAAAGGCTACCGCTCTATATTCACTGCCATGTAGTAATGAAGTATTTAATTGACGACCCGAGGAACCTGCACCGTAAATAATCACCGGTGTTTTAAGTTTTTTAATACTTTGGTTATAAAGCGCACGCGCTAAGGTGCGAGCCCCCCCACAAAGTAACAAGGCAAGGGCGGCATAAATAACAGGCACAGTACGCGGTACCTTTGCCTCAAAAAAGTAAGCCGCTACCACCATAGCGGCGGCAGATACAGCAATGCCACCGACCATAATCACAGTGGCGTGGTATCCCATATAGCGTAACACCGCCCTATATAAGCCCATGCGTATAAAATACAATAACGTAACTGGCAACATAGCAGCCAGCACTAACCATTGCTTGTAGGAATGAAGGATAGAAGATGTATCTAGGCGTAAAATAAATGCCGCCCAAAACGCGATCGTAATAAACACCACATCAAGCGATACACTAATAAGGCGTTTTACTGGCCTAGGCTGCTGAAAAAGCCACCTAATTATATTATTCATACCTTACTCGCACCTCGTTAGTGTTTAGTGCTGAGCTTTTAGTGTGGAGTGGTGAGTGGTGACACATAGTATTTAGTATTGAATTTTTAGGGGTGAGTGAAATCATTTCTTTGAGTTCGCTTTTAAATTCTGTTGTGAAACTTTTACTATCGCAGTTAGTATTTTTATCAACTCTTCGCTTTGCTCCAGTAGGCTTAAAACATGCGGCTGCGATTTATCTAAGTAGTCAGTTTCACACAGCAATTCTAACCAGTACTTTGTTTCGCGCGCTTCCTTGCTAGCGATGCTCATTTTGGCAGTAAAGTCAGCCTTAGACTGCCCAGCCTGAGCCTCATTAACATTCGCACCGATGGAGGTGCCAGAGCGCAGCAGCTGCTTAGAAAGCACATATTCTCTCTGCTCTTTAGACAAATGCTGATACAACTTCACTATACGTACAGCGAACTTGAACGACTTACTCTGCACATTATTTTCGTGAGCCATCATCCCTCTCCCTGTGATGAAACGGCTTTTTGAGTGGTGAGTTTTGAGTGTTGAGTGTTGAGTGTTGAGTGTTGAGTGTTGAGTTTTGAGTTTTGAGTTTTGGCACTAAACATTCAACACTAAACACTAAACACTAATAAAGCTCAACACTAGTGAACCTCAACACTCACAACTAAAAATTCAACACTCAAGAGACCCGGTCTCCCGCTCCTTTGCCTGCAACCGTCATCAATATATAACGAAAATAATCGCCCACCGTTAGGCTGCTGATCATCTTTTGATCAGTTTCCGCTAACAGCTGCGGCGTAGACATATCAATCTCATTCACTTGAGCAAGACCAGTAATGCCGGGCCGCACATCGTAAACTCCACGCTTAGCCCGTTCTACAGTTAGCTCTTCTTGGTTAAATAACCCAGGGCGTGGCCCCACTAAGCTCATGTCACCAATCAGCACATTCCATAATTGTGGTAATTCATCCAGTTTAGTACGGCGTAAAAAATGACCAAAACGCGTGATGGAAGAAGCACTAGCTAAATGCGAAGCCACAGAGGCGGTATCAACCTTCATGGTGCGAAATTTAATTAGCGTAAACGGCTGCTGGTTACGCCCTACCCTAACTTGGCGAAAAATAGGCGAGCGAGTATCAAAGTAGCCGATAATAGTTAGTATTACCAATACCGGAAAGCCAACTACTAAGCCCATTAAAGAAAATACAATATCAAATAACCGGATCACACATTAATCCTTTTTAGTTTCAAAACAGCGCTTCAGCCCTTGCTCAACCGTTAGCGGTGGAGTCCAACCTAAAAGATGTTGAGTTTTGCTAATATCTACCTGTAACGAGCCTAGCAAGCGTTGCGCCATGGCTTTTTTACCCAACAGGTTAGCGCCTAACTGCAACATGCTTGCAGGTACAGGAATAAGCCGTGCTGGTTTTCCCATAGCCTTGGCTACACCACGTAACAATTCAGAAGTAGATATATCTTCACCATCACCCGCTAAAAACACTTGATTGGCCGCGGCAGGATGATCAATGCAGGTAATAATTAAATCCACCAAATTATCTAAGGCCACTAGCGAGCGCTTATTGTGTATAGCACCTAAAGGTAAGGGTAAACCTTTTTCAATCCAGCGTACCAAACTTCCAAAATTGCCAGGCGCATCAGGTCCATACACTAAAGGCGGACGAATAATAACCAACGCCATCCCAGTTTCTTCATGAATTTTCCACAGCCCTTGCTCGGCTTCCCACTTGGATTGAGCATACATTTCTGCTGGATTAGCTTCGTCATCAGTCATAAAAGGCTTACTACTTATATTACCGTTAACACCAATAGAGCTAATAAATACAAATCGTTTTACACCTGCGTCAGCTGCTTGTCGGGCAAGATTAAGCGTGCCATCAACGTTTACCTGGCGGTATTCCGCCGCGGGTTCTGCAGCTTTATCTTTTATGGCATGTGCACGAGCAGCAGCGTGGATTACAAAATCTACATCTTGTAAAGCACTCTTCCAATTCGTCTCTACTCCTAAGGCAGGTACTTGCACTACAGAACCAGCGCTTGGCGTTGTTGACGCCCGTCGTACAGCAATGGTTAAATCATAAACTTCATCAACGAATAAGCGTTGCTGCAAAGCATTACCCACAAAGCCAGTAGCGCCGGTTAATAAGACCCGTTGTTTCTTTAAGTTCATATTTCACTCTTTACAGCTATGACTGTTTTATAAAAATTTAGATAATACCCAAGCGTTCAAGAATCAGAACCAAACAGATCTCTAGTATAAACTTTGCTTTTTACGTCGATTAAGTCTTCATTTAAGCGATTGGCGACAATCACGGTGCTTAATCTTTTAAATTCATTTAAATCACTGACAACCCGCGAGTTATAGAAATATTCTTCTTGCAGTACAGGCTCATACACCACCACTTCAATACCTTTAGCTTTAATGCGTTTCATAATGCCCTGAATCGCAGAAGCCCGGAAATTATCAGAACCTTCCTTCATCACCAAACGGTAGATACCCACCACAGTTTGTGCTCCTGAATGCGATTTTGGTAGCGCATTGAGCTTCTTGATCACCGTCTCGGCAATAAAATCTTTACGAGTGCGGTTGGCTTCAACAATGGCTTGGATAATGTTATTAGGTACTTGATCGTAGTTCGCTAGCAGCTGTTTGGTGTCTTTAGGCAAGCAATAACCGCCATAGCCAAAGCTAGGGTTGTTGTAGTGATCGCCAATACGAGGATCTAAACCAACGCCTTGAATAATCTGCTGAGAATTTAAACCCTGCGCTTCAGCATAGCTGTCTAGCTCATTAAAATACGCCACACGCATAGCCAGATAAGTATTAGAAAACAGCTTCACCGCTTCAGCTTCAGTATTATTAGTAAAGAGTACCGTTACATCTTGTTTAATTGCACCCTGCTGTAAAAGACTGACAAAGGTTTTAGCCTGTTCGCTTTGCCCACCCACAATAATGCGTGAAGGATAAAGGTTATCGTACAGCGCCTTACCCTCACGTAAGAATTCAGGTGAGAAAATAATGTCAAGTGTTGAGTATTTAATGTTGAGTTGCTCTGTAAAACCTACCGGCACTGTGGACTTAATAATAATCGTTGCGTTAGGGTTAACTTCCGCAACATCACTGACCACAGCCTCTACACTACTAGTATCAAAATAATTGGTTTTAGGATCATAGTTTGTAGGGGTAGCAATTATTACATAATCAGCGTTTTGATACGCCTCTTGCTTATCTAAAGTTGCAGTAAAATTTAGCGTTTTATTAGCTAAAAACTCCTCAATTTCAATATCAGCGATGGGTGACTGCTTATTGTTTAGTAGCGCAACTTTTTCCGGCACTATGTCGATAGCACACACTTGGTTGTGTTGAGCTAGTAGCATGGCATTGGATAAACCGACGTAACCTGTTCCAGCAATGGAAATTTTCATGCTAACTCCACTTTATTAAGGTTCATTTGAGGAACCCCAAAAACCTAGCTAAATCTGGATGTTTTGTTCGTAACAGTCCACGGATAGCATATTGAGAAAAATAATAACTAGCTTTTATTAAATTTAATTTTTCAACATCTCGATATAAACGCCAAGTGAAGAGAGCCGCATTTTTTTTACTAGCTGAAATTGAGTCTTGGCGTACCTTATATATACCTAACGTCTCGTTGAGACCATAAGCGAAATCCGTTTTTTTTAGTAACTTCAACCATAACCCTAAATCTTGACGCTTACGTATTAAAGGCATATAAACTTTTCCAAAATATTCTGTATCGTAAATAGCAGTCAAGCAACCAATTGAAGATGATTTCAACAGGTCATAGTAACTAACTTTACTTGGCACTCCCAAATGACCAAATATTTCATCACTCTCATTAATTTTGTCATAAGCACCAAACGTAAACGGGTAATTATTTTTCTGCATAAAGGAGATTTGTTTTTCAAGTTTATTAGGTAACCAGACATCATCACTATCTAAAAATGCAATATAGCGACCTTGTGCCCTCTCTATAGCCTTGTTGCGAACTACCGCAGCTCCCAAGTTTTCAGTTAATTCAATTAATTTAATTCTAGGGTCTAATTCTACGTATGACCTTATAATTTCTACAGATAAATCATTGGATTTATCATCCACTAGTATCAACTCCCAATTAACATAGGATTGATCTAACACAGAATCAATACTTTTTGTTATGTATTTTTCAGAGTTATAAACCGCAGTAACAACAGTAACTTTATTGCAAAGCTCCTCCACTACTTACTCCTTAGATAAACTATAAATCAACATATAAAAATAATGATTACTTACTATGCGCCTTGTTCTTTATAATAAGCATCTTGTACAACAAAATAATTAAGGATATTAAAATCAAGCAACTTAAGTATTTAGATAAGGAAAGAAAAAAACCACTTGGCATCTGAAAAACAAGAAAGCTATTTATATACAGCCAGCCTCCAAGGCCGAATAGAAATAAATTTTTTGAAGATTTCAAATAGCTGAGCAATGGTAGAATAATTACATTTATAAAAGCCATAAACATTATCAACTGAAAGCTTTGCTGATCTGTGCTCAAAAAAAGATAGATAATGAAATGATCGTTTACTCCTCCGCCTTCAGCATAAACGTAAGGGGCAAAACTTGAGATGGCTTGGCCAAGTTCATGCGAAGGGAGAAATTTAAAAAAGATGAATTTCATAAAGTAAATATATGCATTATAAAATAAAAATATACGACCATCACCTAAATTATATTCTAAAAAAATGAAACTCCCATCTGCATTTTTAATAATCCTATCGATTAATTTAATATAACTATCTAAATTATAAAATAAAGATAAGTAAAACAAAGCAATTAACAACACTAAAATAATTACTTTAAGATTTATTTTCTTACCTTTGCAGTCAAAATAAAAAAATAAAGATAGCAATACAAATATGAAGTATCCTTTCATATGAAACATTACAGAATTATATGAAAAAATAAACAAAACTAACAAAGCTAATAGTTTATCCAAAACACTACGTTTTTGCTTAACAAAATATAAGGGTATAAAAACAAGACTGGCGATAAGTGAAAATGAATAGAAGAAACTTAGAATTGGCTTCTCTAAAACCCAAGTTATTTTAAATGATGTATTAATCTGACTCAAAGAATCTAAATAAAAAAATGTAAGAATACTAAAAACCGAACATAATATGACTATCATTAAGAATAATTTACGGGATAAATGAGCTCTAGACGCTCTTGCACAACTAAAAAAAAACAATTTATTGTTAAGATACATTCCAATAGTTCTTGACAAAATATAGACAAAAATTATAAGCAAAGAATACATTAAATAATTATTATTTTCATGAAATACATAAACAAGAGCACTTTGAAAAAAAAATAAATCGCCAAGGAAAATGGGGTGCAATATTTTTTGTTTTAAAAAGTATGCTATTGAAATCATGACGGTAATTAAAAAAAATATTGTTAAAAAATACAGCTCTATATTAACACTATTAATAAAATCATAAATAAACATTTAAAAAAACTTTCTTATAATATTACCAATTGAACGCCTGTGGTAACAAGTAATTAGCTTGCTCCGCAAATAATTACCTGTCGAATCATGCTCATAATGAACTACTTTCATAGTCTTTATAAATCTAACTTCAACATCAAGCTCTGCTACTCTTTCAGCTAATGAAATCTCTTCACCAAATAAAAATCCACAATGAGAAAAATCAATACCGCGTTGTATGGCTTTATAATTAACAATAACATTAGCTCCGTGTACGGCGTATATCCTTAAATCACTTTGTTTTGTACTCTCTCTAGAGAAAACTGAACTTAAAGCCTTATAAAAAGCATAAAAATATCTATTTAAAAGCAAAAAATAAAGAAATCGCATCTTGATTTTCCGTGGTTTCTCTCTATATAGTGGATTTTGCTGCCGTCTAGTCAAATTTGAAATAATACTGGGAGCTAAGATTAATGGCTCGTCACTTATATTATCCGCTAGCCCTTTAAAATAAGATTCATCAAGGCATAGATCTACATTAGATAAAATAACATAATTGTATTCGATATTTTTTAAGTAAATTAATGCCTCTCTTGCTGATCCAAAATAACCATGGTTCTTATTGTTATTAATTATTTTAATTATTAATTGGGCGTAATCCTTATTTAGTTCTGTAATTGATGTGTTATCATTATTACAAAATATTAGCCTGACATTATACTTTATAAAAAACTCATAATGACGGTCTAAAAAAACCATGCATGTTTCTATATTGTTATATATAGGAATAACAAGAACATTCAATTCATTTTCTCCAAATTAATTTCTTAACATTTCTCAACACCCATAAAGCCAACTGTTCTGGATAGAGTACTATATTTTTAACTCTTACTTTTTCGGTCACAGGTAAACAACGCTGAAAATGAAAGTAACGCTTTTCAAAAAAATTAAATTCTCCTTCTTTAAGTATTCTCTGTAGTAACAAGTTCATATCCTTAGTAAAGAGTGGGCTAACTCTATGGTTAGTAGATACACCTTGCATACTATATTTAATAGCTTTTACTTTTAATAATGGAATACTAATACCTTTTGAAAGCACCTCTAGATAAAAAGGATAATCTTCTATTAAACGATAATCTTCATCAAACATCCCAACTTTTTTAAAAATATTTTTATGATAATAAGTGCACGCGCCAGAGATTATATTGCCATTTAGGGAAATCTTTTCATGTAATTTCTTAGGAAAGTGAAACAAATTCCAATATTTTTTTTCGGGTAACACATATAACTCTTTTTCATTTCTTACTGGCACTCTTAATGCTGTTAATAATAAACACTTATTGCTATTAAACTTATCAATAATTTTTGCTATTACATTTTCATCATATAGTTCATCATCTGCTGATAACGGGACGATCAAGTCACCCGTGGATTTTTTGATTGCATTATTAAATGATGCTACCGTTCCTAAGTTTTTTTCATTAATGATTAAATGGCATTCGAAATTAAGTGCTCTTAGTTTACAAAGTAAATCTTCAACATAGCTAACGTTGAAACCAACAGTACCGTCGTCAACTATAATGTACTCAACTTCATAATATTTATCTATTACTTGGCTAGCCAATGAATTAATAGCATTATTTAAAAGGTGCCAGTTTTTATATGTGAGCGTAACAATTGAAATTTTATTTACATATTTCATTGTTTAATTAAATCCTTATAAAAACATTATAATTTACTCATGGTTAAAATTTCATTAACAATAAAGAGTTGAACGCAGCGATGAGCAGGGCAAGAGACTATGATTGCTTTCTTAAAAAAACTTTACCAATAAACACACCCATCACCACCCAATAAATTGCGTAGTTAATTGCATGCGCAATGGTGACACCTTCTAAGCCGTACATACTTGTAAAAAAATACGTCCAACCATAAAACCCTGCTGCAAACACAATTTCACTGGCAATAAATAACTTCATCATGGCTTTACCTAGCATCAGGTAAGCAAGTATCCAACTGCCAATCTTTAACGTATCGCCCACCATTTGCCAAGCAAACAGTTCACGCATGGGTATAAAGTCTTGGGTAAAAAGCAAGCCGATAATAAAGTCCCGCAGCAAGTAAATAACTAAACCACAGGCAGCAGCTACGGGCAGGATAATCTTGTAGCCCTGGAGGATTTCCGCCTTTATTTCTTTTGGATCTTTCAGTTCTGATAGCTTAGGCAGGTAGTACAGGCTTAGCGTTGTTGTTACGAGCATTAAGTAAGCCCCACTTAAGCGCCACATGGCTTCCCAGTAACCTGCAGCATCCAACCCTAAGGTATCGGCAAGGTGCGTACGAATGAGTATATGACTTACTGGCACACAAGCTGCACTGGTGAGAGCCATGGCGGTGTATTTGCTGAGATTTAAAACGACTTGCTTATCTAAGCGGCCGAACAAATAACTGAATTTAAACCAATCAGCCTTATAGCAAAGGTACAAAGTAACAACAAATGCAAAAGAAGGAAAAATAGCTAATGCAGTTAATGCACCAAGTAATCCAAACTGGATCGCTAGAATACTGGTGGCGGCCAATGAAAAAAGGCTGCCTGCAATGTTAGCAATGATGTAACGATGAATTTCTTTTTTACCGTTTAATATCGCCAGTAACAACGTATTAAAAATAAAGAAAACCAGCGTGACTGAAAACCAGATAAAAACAGTGTTGTAACTTTCGTCCTGCAAAAACCATTGCGCGATTTGCTTGCTGAATACAGCTACGCCTATTCCGGTAATGACGGATCCCAGCACAGCAATTGTGCCCGCAGTGCGCCACACTTGCCGCTGCTTTTCTTCATCATCATGGTATTCAGCGGTGTATTTCACGACACCGGTATTAATCGCACCGCTGGCAAAGGTAGTGATCATTTGTGCAGCGTTTTGAAAGTTACCAATCGCCGCATAGCCTGCAGGGCCAACGTAGATAGCGAGTATCTTGTTAAGCCCTAGCATAGTGAGCATTTTTATCACTACCGCAATGCCGTTAAGCAGGCTGGTTTTTATCAGTGTCACAGAATTAATTCTTAATGAGTAATTTTAAATTTTGAATGTATTTATGGCTGTAATCACTTTTTTGACTTCATCCATCGTAATAGTCGGCCCCATCGGCAAGCTCATCACCTGCTGATGAATCATTTCTGATACCGGATAACTATCCATATTCCACTCTTTATAAGCCTGTTGCTGATGCGGTGGAATTGGGTAGTGGATTAAGGTTTGAATGCCATGCTCTAGCAAGTGCTTTTGCAGAGCCTCGCGCTGCTCGCAGCGGATGACGAACACATGCCAGACGTGAGAGTGTTGAGTGTTGAGTGTTGAGTGTTGAGTTGGCAAAACGATTGCTGGATTGGTGATGCCTTTTAGATAAGCTACGGCGACTTTTCTTCTGTGTGCTATTTCTGTATCTAGGTGTGTTAGCTTGACGCTGAGCATGGCGGCTTGAATTTCATCTAGCCGGCTATTCACACCTTGGAAAAGATTTTTGTATTTCTCGTGTGAGCCATAATTACGTAATGCACGCAGGGTTGCTGCTAGCTCATCGTCGTTGGTAGTTACTGCGCCGGCATCGCCTAAGGCACCGAGGTTTTTGCCTGGGTAAAAACTAAAGCCACTGGCATCGCCCCAGTTACCGGCTTTTTTGCTCTTTCCTTTATCATCAATAGCGCTGGCACCGTGGGCTTGGGCGGAGTCTTCTAGCACCAATAAATTATGATTCTTGGCAATAGCCATAATGGCTGGCATATCGGCTAATTGGCCATATAAGTGCACGGGTAAAATGGCACGGGTTTTAGTGGTAATTGCAGCTTCTGTTTGTTTCGGGCATAGATTGTAAGTGGCTAAATCTGGCTCCACGAGCACTGGCACCAAATCGTTAGCGCTAATAGCTAAAATACTGGCAATGTAGGTGTTGGACGGCACTATGACTTCGTCGCCGTCTTTGAGCTTGCCCAATTTTTTCCACGCGCGCAGGGTGAGAATAAGTGCATCAAGGCCATTAGCCACACCAATCGCGTGCTTAGTGCCGCAGTAGCTGGCGAACGCTTGTTCAAATTGTGTGAGTTCATTACCTGCGATATACCAACCAGAGTCGATAACACGGGTGCAGGCTTCTATAAGCTCATCACGGTATTGGGCGTTGATGGCTTTTAAATCTAGGAAAGGGATCATTTTATATACCTAGGGAATAAATATTTCGGCTGTACCAGTTGTTACGGGTTTTCCTTTAACCGTACACACTGTTTCAAACGTTACACGCTTTTTAAGAACATCAACTGCGGTAACAGTTACTTTAGCAATCACCGTGTCACCTAAATAAACTGGTCTTTTAAATTGCAAATTCTGACCTGCATATACACAGCCTTCGCCAGGTAGCTTTGTTCCGAAAATTGCAGAAAAAAAGCTAGCTGTTAATAAACCATGTGCAATTCTATCTTTAAACCTAGAGTCTTTTGCATATTCCTCACTTAAGTGCACAGGATTATGATCACCAGAAACACCTGCAAAAGCTTTTACATCAGCATCTGTAATTGTCTGACTATAGGATGCTGTCATACCAACTTTAATTTCTTCTATAGCGAATGATTTTTTTATATTCACAATTCACTCATCCATTGTTTAACCAGCTCTTCTGGATAGCCTCGATGAAAGTGCTTGCGCCATGGGTATGCACTTCCACTTTTGTCATGCAGTTTTATTTTCGCGGTGGAACATATTTTTTTAGCAGGTGAGCCAGCATAAATCATATCTTCTTCTGTAATACCCTTAATAGAAGAATGAGCACCAACTAGGCAGCCTCGGCTAATTATTGCACCTGGTAAAATCACACTCATAGTTGCAATAACAGCAAAATCTTTAACTGTTACACCAAGCAATGTATCACTTGGCGGATGCGGGTCATTTGTTAGTACGACATAAGGAAAAATCCATACATAATTACCAATTTTACTTTTCTGACCTATATGCACGTTACTATGAAAACGAACATAATCACCAATTTCACAATGCCCTTGTAAATCAGATAGCGTTCCTATTTGTAAATTTTTACCGGCTTTTATTTTTTCGCGTACAGTCACACGATGACCTGTAACTAATGACTCTAAGAACACTGAGCCCTCATAAAAGATACTGTGAGATCTAATATGTGAATTTGAGCCTATATATAATATTTCACCACCCGACAGATGATTTGATACGCCTATTTCACAAAACGCTTCAATTACTGTATTTTCAGCAATTTCAACATTATCGTAAATAATTGTATAGGCACCTATCTTAACGTTAGCACCAACTATTGCTTTATTAGACACTATTGCGGTTGGGTGGATACTCATAAACACCTCAGAAATTCTTCATAATCACGAATATAATCAGTTTCATCATAATGTTCGCTGGCTAGCACTAGCAGTACACAGTCTTCACTGAAATCATGCATTTCTCGCCACACCAAATCGCCTATTAATAAACCTTTAGTTGGAGAGTCTAACCAAACGTCTTCGCGAGTTTTGCCATCATCAAGCACCATACGGCATTTACCGGTGACACATACTGCTACTTGCTTAAGGTTATGGTGGGCATGAAAGCCTCTTGCTACACCGGCTTGAGTATTGAAGATGTAATAGACACGCTTGATATCGAAAGGCACTGTATTATCAGCTTCTAAAGCCACTAATGAACCGCGCTCATCACCTAGTGGGGGGAAATTAATAAACTCTAATAAGCTCATAATTTCTCCTGCATCGCTTGGTTGAAAGAAAGCGCATCTTTATCTTTTTGACTAACATGAGGCTTAATAGAAGTAGGCCATTTAATAGCTAATTCGTGATCGCTCCATAAAATGGTTCTTTCGTAAGCTGGGGCATAGTAATTGGTGGTTTTATATAAAAATTCTGCACTGTCACTCAACGTTATGAAGCCATGGGCAAAGCCTTCAGGTATCCATAATTGACGTTTGTTTTCAGCCGATAGATTCGCTCCTACCCACTGGCCAAAAGTAGGTGAGCTGTTACGAATATCTACAGCAACGTCAAATACTTCACCCTGTACTACTCTTACCAGTTTGCCTTGTGCGTAAGGTGCAAGTTGATAGTGCAGCCCGCGCAGTACCCCTTTGCTTGAACGAGAGTGATTATCTTGTACAAAGCTAACCGCCTGGCCTACAGACTGTTCAAATTGCTGCTGATTGAAGCTCTCATAAAAAAAACCTCGATCGTCACCGAATATTTTAGGCTCAAAAATCAGCACATCAGGAATAGCTGTATTAATAACATTCATTTTAACCTCTGTATCCTGGTTTAATTAAGTTGAACAAATACTGGCCGTAAGCATTCTTAGCTAAAGGTTGTGCCAACTTTTGTACTTGATCAGCATTGATGAAACCTTTGCGATAGGCTATTTCCTCTGGGCAGGCTACTTTTAAGCCTTGGCGCTGCTCTATGGTCTGAATAAAAGTACCCGCTTCCATTAAGCTGTCGTGAGTTCCCGTATCAAGCCATGCATAACCGCGGCCCATGGTGGTGACCGACAACTGCTTGCGCTCTAAATAGACTTTATTCACATCGGTTATTTCTAGCTCACCCCGGTGCGATGGCTTAATGCTTTTCGCAATGTTAATCACCTGATTGTCGTAAAAATACAAGCCGGTGACCGCATAGTTGCTCTTGGGCTCACTGGGCTTTTCTTCTAAGCTGAGCGCTTGGCCTTGTGCATTAAAGTCCACTACTCCATATCGTTCAGGATCTTGCACATGATAGGCAAACACAGTAGCGCCTGAGGTTTGGCGGCCAGCTTGCTCTAGCTCTTGTTGCAGGTTATGGCCAAAGAAGATGTTATCGCCAAGCACTAATGCACAGTCATCGTTACCAATAAAGTCTTCACCAATAATAAAAGCCTGAGCTAAGCCATCTGGACTTGGCTGCACAGCATATTTTAGGTTCAATCCCCATTGGCTGCCATCGCCTAATAGTTGTTCAAAGCGCGGCGTATCTTGCGGCGTGCTAATAATTAAAATGTCTTTAATGCCAGCCAGCATTAGCGTGCACAATGGATAATAAATCATCGGCTTATCATAAACCGGCAGCAGTTGTTTACTCACCGTCATGGTAACAGGATATAACCGGGTGCCCGAACCGCCCGCTAAAATAATACCTTTACGCGTGCTCATTTGTTGCTGCTTCAAGAGTTCTGCTCCAATATTTCAGTTAGCATGCGGCTTACACCTTGCTGCCAAGGCGGTAATCTGAGATTAAATGCTGTACGTAATTTTTCGGTATTTAACCGCGAGTTAAGAGGCCGCGAGGCCGGTGTTGGATACTCAACAGTACTAATTGCATTTAGATTATTGAGCTTAAGCGTTACCCCATGGTTTCTTGCTTCTTTAAACACCAAAGCCGCATAGTCATGCCAGTTGGTTTCGCCGCTAGCTGCCAAGTGGTAAATGCCGGCCAAGCTTTGGGCTTGCGCAGAGCCTGAGCTCATCACAATACGAACGGCGTGAGCGGTACAATCGGCGATTAAATCAGCTCCAGTGGGCGCCCCAACTTGATCGTTTATTACGCTCAAGGCGTCGCGCTCTTTAGCTAAACGCAACATGATTTTTGCGAAGTTATTGCCGCGGCTGCCGTACACCCAGCTGGTACGGAAGATAAGATATTGTTTACAATTTTGAGTAATAAAGTTTTCGCCAGCCAGCTTAGTAGCGCCATACACACTCAAAGGTGCACTAATATCATCTTCTTGCCAAGGGCTAGCCCCCTCGCCATTAAAGACATAATCGGTGGAGTAGTGGATCAGCCACGCACCCAGCTTGTTGGCCTCAATAGCAATAACGGCCAAGATATCGGCATTAACTTGACGCGCCTGTATAGGCTCACTTTCGGCTTTATCGACTGCCGTATAGGCGGCAGCATTAACAATAACATCAGGCTTAAGGCTACGTATGGTATTGGCAAGCGCTTCTGGTTGAGTTAAGTCACCACAGTAATCTGCTGAGTGTCTATCCAGAGCAGTGACAGTGCCCAAAGGTGCAAGAGCACGTTGCAACTCCCAGCCCACTTGGCCATTTTTTCCCAGTAATAAGATGTGCATTATTCGCCACCATACTGCTGGCTGATCCAGTTTTGATAAACCCCACTTTGTACGTTGCTCACCCAGTCTTGATTATCTAAATACCACTGCACGGTTTTGCGGATACCGGACTCGAAGGTTTCTTGGGGTTTCCAACCTAGTTCGCGCTCGATTTTGCTAGCGTCTATGGCATAGCGGCGGTCGTGGCCAGGTCTATCACTGACGTAAGTGATGAGTTTTGAGTGTTGAGCGTTGAGTTGTTCTTCAGTGTTGAGTGTTTCTTCAGTGTTGAGTGTTGAGTGCTTAGTGTTGAGTGAAGTACTTGACGAAGACATTGGAGCTAGTTCATCTAGAATTTTACAGATGGTTTGTACTACTTCTAGGTTGGTTTTTTCGTTATGGCCGCCGATGTTGTAGGTCTCTCCCACTTCGCCTTCAGTCACTACTTTGTAAAGCGCGCGGGCATGATCTTCTACATATAGCCAGTCGCGAATTTGGTCGCCTTTGCCGTAAATCGGTAATGGTTTGCCTTCTAGTGCATTTAAAATCACTAATGGGATCAGCTTTTCTGGAAAATGATAGGGCCCGTAGTTGTTTGAGCAGTTGGTAATCAACGTCGGAAAACCATAAGTGCGTAACCAAGCACGGACTAAATGATCGGAACTGGCTTTGCTTGCCGAGTAAGGGCTGCTGGGAGCGTAAGCGGTAGTCTCAGTAAAAAGAGGAAGCGGAGCTTCCGCAGTATTAAGTTGTGAGTGTTGAGTTATGAGTGATTGATCTTTTAACTCACCACTCAACACTAAACACTCATCACTTTCTTTCAACTCACCACTTAACATTGAACACTCAACATTTTCCTTCGACTCATCACTCACCACTAAACACTCAACACTATCACTCGGGTGCGGTAGATCGCCATACACTTCGTCGGTACTGATGTGGTGAAACTTGAACGCTGTTTTGCGTTCAGTATTCAGCTCGTTCCAATAGGCTCTGGCAGCTTCTAGTAAGTTGTAGGTACCTACTATATTGGTTTGGATGAATTCAGCTGGGCCATCTATTGATCTGTCTACATGGCTTTCTGCTGCTAGGTGCATTACCGCATCCGGCTTATGTGTGGCAAATACACGGTCTAATTCAGCACGGTTACAAATATCAACTTGTTCGAAAGCATAGCGTTCGCTATTGCTCACTTCGATTAAGTTTTCTAAGTTACCGGCGTAGGTGAGTTTGTCTAAGTTAACTACGCTGTCATGTGTATTAGTAATAATATGCCGAATAACAGCAGACCCGATGAAACCGGCGCCACCGGTTACTAGAATTTTCATAAGTTAATATTTTCCAAAATTTATTTTACACAATAATATATCTGTAACTTCCAACATCAAAATAATGAAATTAAATTTTATTTATTATCTGTTTTTAGACTAGTGCACACCTGAGAAGAAAACTCGCGAATAAATACCGAAATTACAGCTAACATGCACCCCAGCACTAATGCCAGTGCCATTATAAGTGACTTGCTCGTCCCTTTAGGTTTCAAGCTTTGGCTAGTTTCAGTTACAATTTTACCGGGAATAAAATCACTAATTTTTGACTCTATTTCGCTAGCGTCAATCATTAAGCTGGCTGCAATTTCGCCGGATTTATTTGAATTATTAGCTAACACAAATTCTAGCTGCTGTTTAGCGGCCTCTAAGCGCTGCTGCAATAAGATAATGCGTTGCTCGCTCTGCTCATCTTGTTCGGCTTTTAGCTGCAGCGCTATGGCATGGTGCAAAGTGGCCACAAGTTCTTTATCTTCTGGCTGCGCTTTACTGGTCAGCGTAATAAGTTGGGTATCTTTAGGGCTGCTCACTTGCACGCTAAATGGTAGATTTTCTAGCTGCTTTTCGTTTTGTAAGGCACGGATTTGTTCAGGTAAATAAATGGCGTTAATTTTCGACTGTAGGCTTTCTGCAGACTCAAGCGGTGTATCTGCGTTAAGCCTAGCGCTGCTGTAAATAGTAACGTAGTCATATTGCTGGGGCAGTGTAAGCGCATAAGCAAAACCGGCTAGCACGATTGCTATAAACACTAGCGCCATTAGCCTCCAGCGCTTAACCAGCGTGCTTGCCAAATCCACTAAGGAGATTTCGTCATCTTTATAGGGGTAAGCAGGTAAAGGCTGTGCAAACTGGGCATCGCGCTGTTGAGGAGTTTTGTCCGTCACTGTTAGGGTAATCCTTTGGTAAATATTGCTTTTATAAGTAAGATGTAGATTTTTGGCACGCTACCGCCCATGAGGCTTCGCCGGCTAATCCCCTTGGCTGGTGTATTATTGGGCTTTTTTTTGCGTGCCCGTTGGATTTTTTTGGTGCGTAAGTTTACGAGATTTTAGCCTGAGTTGAAAGGTAGAGAGGGAAGAGTTTGTGGATACAGCTCACAAGAAAACGCAAACCTAGCAATCCAAAGCCATTAGTTGCCGCCTTGCTATAGGTTTAGCAGAGAGCTCATAGCCACTACTTGCCAATTTATTGCTCTTCTTAATACCTACTTGGGTTAGTGAGCTTTAGCTAATTAATGCGCTTCTTAATCGGACAAGACTTTTAACAATTTTTAAAAGTCTTTGTTGTGATTGCTCATTTAGCGAACAGAATAAACTGTTGCAGTGTAAGACAGCAAAATATTACGTCAAAACGGCTAGTTAGTTTATTTTATTTCTTATAGGGTGACTTTTCTCGCTTTTAAGGAGAGTTATATAGTTTATTTAACTTTTACAAAGACGCCATCATTATCGACTCGTATGAATCTTAAATTATTAATAAACATATAAAATACAATATATTAGCGACAACAAATAACGACCACTCTTGTCACACACATGTTTACTTTTTTGCTGATTACTCACTATTTGTTAATTGGCGGATGGAAATTACTATTCTATGTAGATAGAGTGTTTGCTCTATCTACATAGTAAAGAGAGTAGCTTCTATTAACTAGAGTAAGTTAGATCATAATAAGCACAAATTTATAAGTAAAAACTAATATTAATTTACAACTAACAACAATAAAAATTAAGCGAGTTAACAATTTTAATAAAGCACAGGACTGTTTATGAATAGTGGTTTAATTAAATCAATTGTTTTTGACATGGACGGCGTGCTAATTGATGCACAAGACTGGCACTATGATGCGTTTAACGATGCATTAGCATTGTTTGGGCTTAACATTAGCCGAGAAGAGCATCTCTCTACTTTTGATGGTCTTTCTACGGCCCAAAAACTTAATATTCTTAGCCAAACTAAAAGCTTGCCTACTTCTTTACATGATTTTATAAATGAAATGAAGCAGTCCATTACCATGGATATCGTTCATAAGCTTTGTCATCCACTGCCCCACCACCTTGATGCGGTGGCGCGCTTGCAAAGCGATGGTTATCGGTTAGCTGTGGCGTCTAACTCTATTCGGCGCACCATTGAAGTGATGATGGAGCGAGCACAGCTCGCACCTTTTATGGAATTTTATTTATCAAATCAAGATGTCGTTAATCCCAAACCTGACTCAGAGATTTATTTAAAAGCGATTGCCCAGCTTGGCTTACCCCCTAGTAGCGTACTCATAGTAGAAGACAGTGACATTGGTTTTCGCGCCGCGAAAGGCTCTGGCGCTCATGTTTTTAAAGTGAATTCGGTGTACGACGTTACCTACGACAACATTAAAAACTACATTAAAGGACTTGAAAGTAATGCTTAATATTATTGTATTAGTAAGCAAAGAGGATCTGGCTGCGTTATCAGCCGTGAATCTGTACGAGGAGTGCTTAGGTGATATCAATGACTCGCTATTTGCTGAGCAAGCTAAAAAAAGTTTACTCTCAGTCACTAGCTCAAGAAAAATTATTTTTGTAACTACAAAATATGAAGCCGCAGACTATTGTTTAGCAGATACTTTTAATCAGCTGGATCATTCTGCAGTGGTATGTGAATTGCACGATGAGACTAAAGGACCTATTTTTTCTGCTCTTATGTCGTTAGATAATCTCGATCTTGATAAGCCATTAATTATTATAAATTTTTGCCAAATTGGTGATATTAAGGCATTGACTGATAAACATCTTAAGCTAGATGCAGCTAAATTTAGCGCAGAAAACTCCTCAAAAAATAGTTATTACTTTTCTACAGCCTCGTTATTTGTAGATGCCGCTAAAGACGTGATCCGCAAAAAATATAATTCAGAGCAACCACTGGACTTAGCAGAGATGTTAACCACCTCTACGCTTGCTAATAAACGCCTTAAGCATGTGGAGGTTCCCTTTGATAGACGCAACCCACAAGCCGCCATGCATAATATAATCATAGATAATACGGTGAATGGTTAAAGTAATTGGGATGAGGGAATAGTGATTAGGAAATAAGGAACAGGGAACAGGGAACAGGGAACAGGGAACAGGGAACAGGGAACAGGGAACAGGGAACAGGGAACAGGGAACAGGGAACAGTTTAAAATTTAAATTATTTGAATGGAAGTAGTAATGCTTAATATTGTAATACCTATGGCGGGCAGTGGTAGCCGTTTTTTAGCTGCGGGATTTAAAGAGCCTAAGCCATTAATTGACGTGCTTGGCAAAAAAATGATTGAATTGGTGATTAATAACTTAAAGCCTAATACTCCTCATAAGTTTATTTTTATATGTCAAAATGAACATATTGAAAAATATAACCTTACAGAAACTTTCACTAATATTTGTGATAACTTTGAAATGATAGGTATTGATGGCATTACCGAAGGCGCGGCTATTACGGTGTTAAAAGCCCGAGCGTTAATAGATAATGAATCCCCACTCATGATTGCTAACTCAGATCAATGGTTAGATATGGACATTAACGCTTACCTTGCTGATTTTGCAAGTAGAGATCTCACTGGTGGCATGGTCACTATGAAAGCGTCAGATCCTAAATGGTCTTATGCCAAGCAAGATAATGCGGGCTATGTAACAGAGGTGATTGAGAAAGTGGTGGTCTCTGATGAAGCGACGGTGGGAGTGTATAACTTTGCCCAAGGTCATTACTTTTGTAAGTATGCCGATTATATGATTGAGCATGATATTAGAAGTAAAGGCGAGTTTTATGTGGCACCCGTGTTTAGCTTTATGGCCAATGATAAACATAAAATTGGCGTTTATAACATAGGTGCCGAAAGGAATGGCATGTATGGCTTAGGTATCCCCAGTGATTTAGCCTTATTTAAAGAGCTTGAAATAGCCAAAGTCGCTACCGCTTTTTAGTGTGTTAGCTAATAGCCTAACTACATAACGTCATACCGCGCTTGCTCCGGTATCTCGCTCTTTAATTTTAAAAACTAAACCTAGATCCTGACGTGCGTCAGGATGACGGAAGTGAGCAGTCATACCGCGCTCGCCGCGGTATCTCGCTCTTTATTTTAAAAACTAAACGAGATCCTGACGTTCGTCAGGATGACGGAGGATTCGTCATACCGCGCTTGCCGCGGTATCTCGCTCTTTGTTTTAAACAACTAAACGAGATCCTGACTTTCGTCAGGATGACGAAAGTAACCAGTCATACCGCGCTCGCCGCGGTATCTCGCTCTTTAATTTTAATGACTAAACCTAGATCCTGACTTTCGTCAGGATGACGGAAGTGAGCAGTCATGCCGCGCTCGCCGCGGTATCTCGCTCTTTATTTTAAAAACTAAACGAGATCCTGACTTTCGTCAGGATGACGGAGGATTCGTCATACCGCGCTTGCCGCGGTATCTCGCTCTTTGGTTTTTAAAGACTAAACAAGATCCTGACTTTTATTAGGATGACGAAAGTGACCAGTCATACCGCGCTCGCCGCGGTATCTCGCTCTTTGTTTTAAACAACTAAACGAGATCCTGACTTTCGTCAGGATGACGAAAGTGACCAGTCATACCGCGCTCGCCGCGGTATCTCGCTCTTTAATTTTAAACAACTAAACGAGATCCTGACTTTCGTCAGGATGACGGGTGAACATAAGATCCTAATGTTCATCAGGAAGACGGAAGTGAGCAGTCATACCGCGCTCGCCGCGGTATCTCGCTCTTTGTTTTAAAGACTAAACAAGATCCTGACTTTTATTAGGATGACGAAAGTGACCAGTCATACCGCGCTTGCCGCGGTATCTCGCTCTTTGTTTTAAACAACTAAACGAGATCCTGACTTTCGTCAGGATGACGAAAGTGACCAGTCATACCGCGCTTGCTGCGATATCTCGCTCTTTATTTTAAAGACTAAACCTAGATCCTGACTTTCGTCAGGATGACGGTAGAGATTGAGATCCTGATGTACATCAGGACGACGGCAAAAACCCACAACCCCTCGTCATATCGCGCTTGCTCCGGTATCTGCACTATCGTCACGCCGCGGTATCTGCCCTATCGTCATACCGCGCTTGCCGCGGTATCTCGCTCTTTGTTTTAAAGACTAACCCAAGATCCTGACTTTCGTCAGGATGACGGTAGAGATTGAGATCCTGATGTACATCAGGACGACGGCAAAAACCAACAACCCCCCGTCATACGCACTCGCTCCGGTATCTGCCCTATTGTCATACCGCGCTTGCTGCGATATCTCGCTCTTTGTTTTAAAGACTAACCCAAGATCCTGACTTTCGTCAGGATGACGGAAGTGAGCAGTCATGCCGCACATGCATCAGTATCTTCCCTACCGTCATACTGCACTCACTCCGGTATCTGCACTATCGTCATACCGCGCTTGCCGCGGTATCTCGCTCTTTGTTTTAAAGACTAACCCAAAATCCTGACTTTCGTCAGGATGACGGTAGAGATTGAGATCCTGATGTACATCAGGACGACGGCAAAAACCAACAACCCCCCGTCATACGCACTCGCTCCGGTATCTGCCCTATTGTCATACCGCGCTTGCCGCGGTATCTCGCTCTTTGTTTTAAGGCTAAACGAGATCCTGATGTTCATCAGGATGACGGCCGAAGAAGAGATCCTGACGTTCGTCAGGATGACGGCGGAGACTCGTCATACCGGACTTGTTCCGCTACCTCGCTCTTTATTTACTATCCGCAAATATCTTCCCAAAGATCTCGCCACTGCGGATTGGTCTGCTCTATAAGATCGACTTTCCACGCTCTATTCCAATTTTTAAGTTGTTTTTCTCGCGTTATGGCTAAATACATATCATCAAACACTTCAAAATAAACCAATTTATGTAAATTATAGCGCGCGGTAAAACCAGAAACTTGGTGGTTCTTATGCTGCCAGATACGTTGTATAAGTTGGCTCGTAACCCCAATATAAAGCACACCTTGAGGCTTATTAGTCAGCAGATATATAGTGGGTGATTTAGTCATAACCATACTCATGATTAAGTTATAGGTATGAGTATAGTTGCAGCTAATAAGTAAGTATTTATTGGGTGGAGCTATTTACTTTTGAAAGAGATCCTGACGTGCGTCAGGATGACGGGAGAGATTGAGATCCTGACTTTCGTCAGGATGACGGAAGTGAGCAGTCATACCGCGCTCGCCGCGGTATCTTTCCTGTCGTCTTGCCGCGGTATCTCGCTCTTTGTTTTAAAAACTAAACGAGATCCTGACGTTCGTCAGGATGACGAAAGTAACCAGTCATACCGCGCTTGCCGCGGTATCTCGTTCTTTGTTTTAAAGACTAAACAAGATCCTGACGTGCGCGAGGATGACGAAAGTGACCAGTCATACCGCGCTTGCCGCGGTATCTCGCTCTTTGTTTTAAAGACTAAACAAGATCCTGACTTTCGTCAGGATGACGGTATAGATTGAGATCCTGATTTTCATCAAGATGACGGTAGAGATTGAGATCCTGACGTGCGTCAGGATGACGGGAGAGATTGAGATTCTGGCGTGCGCGAGGATGACGGCTGAAACCCAGATCCTGGCGTGCGTCAGGATGACAGCATGATCTAAGATCTGCGTTAAGATGGCGACATAATTAGTGACTTGTTGAATTTTCAGTGTGTATAAAAAAGGCCGAGATATGCTCGGCCTTTTTTAGTCACTGTGTTTAATTTTTAGTCACTATTCCTCAATCACCCGCCATTAGCGATTCGTCTCTTGGCTGGCTGCAAGGCGGCTGTTGGCGGTGATAGATATTTGCTGACCCTTTATCACTTTTTTGATTTTTCCAGCAACCACGGTGCTGGCTTGGCCTTTATCATATAATTTAACTTTGTCGTAAAATACTGCCAAATTAGCCAGATATTGCGGTTGATTAAAGGCATACAAGGCGTTAATTAAACCTTGGGTATCAGTAGCAAAATCAAAAGGCTGCTGTTGCATGGTGAAGTAAAAGCCTCTTTCATCGACGTAACTTTCTACATCCGAGGCATAGATAAAGGTCGGGATTTCTGCCATGCCTGAGTCGAACATGCAGCTTGAGTAATCAGTGACTAGCATGTCGGAGCCTAAAATCAGTTCTTGCATATCAGGAAAGCGCGAAGCATTGATAATTTGTTTATCGGGGAAAATTTCCGCTACACTTTCACTGTCTATATTGGGGTGCAAGCGTACTAGCATTACCCAGTTTTCGTCATACTTGTGCTCAAGTGCCGCTTTAACTTGTAATAAGTCGATGTCGTAGGCAGTAAAGTTATTATTATCTCTAAAGGTAGGCGCATAAAGCAGAATTTTGCTGGTCGCTGGTAATTGAAACTCGGCTCTTACCTTTTCTTTAAAAGGCGTTTTATCAGCAAACAAAATATCGTTTTTTGGCGAACCGCATTCTAAAATATCGCCGTTATACCAAAAGGCGTTTTTAAAGATATGTGATAAATGGCCAGAGTTAGAAATAAATAAATTAGCTAAGCGAGAATCGCGCTTAGCCATTTTAACGTATTTGCTGCACAGTTCAGTGTCGGCTTCTACTTTTTTAAGCCCTAAGCCACCGTGCCAAGTTTGAATATAAAACTGACTCTTACGCTTATAAAGATGATATTTTAAACGGCTATTATCAACCCATACCTTAGCGGTCATCATTTCATAGATAAATTGAATGCTACCATAGCGTACTCGGCGCACCTTATCTGGCATCACCGCATGATCCATATTGTATCTATCTAGCATCCACACAATATCGTAGTCTTGATCTTGCTTTAATAGCGCTTCGACTATGTATTTTCCGTTATCACCATAGCCTTTACCATAGTTACTATTAAATACGATTTTATTTTTTTTAAGAGGCGCAAAATAAAATAATAGTGAAAAAAAGCGATCGTAACCAATACGAATCAGATGATAAAGGCGATCTTTAAGCATGCCTTTATCAATGTTTAATACACTCACGAGCGAGTCTCCATGCCAAAGGCAGTTAATGTTCTAGTTAAGCCATCAGCTAAAGCGACCTGTGGGCCCCAGCCTAAGTGTTCAATCTTGGTAGTATCAAGTGCGGTACGGCCAAAGTTAGCATAGCCAGCTTGATGCTGAGGAATATCAATGACTACGCCTTTATCTTTGTTAGCAATTTTTTGTAACAAGTGAGCTAAGTCAATAATGCGGATCGTCTCTTGCTCATTAGCCAGGTTATAGGCATGGCTTGGCTCGCCCTGTAGCATCACTCTAAATATACCCGAGACGGCATCGGTAATATAACAAAATGCGCGCTCGGCTTCTCCTGTGCTTTTAAGCACAATATCGCGGGCATGAACGGCATCGTTAATAAGATCAGACATCACTCGACCGTCGCCCTCGATTTGCATACCCGGGCCATAACTGTGGGCAATTCGCAGACTATTAAAGTTAATGTGGTGTTGCGTGTAATAGGCCATTAGCAGTGCTTCCGCTAAGCGTTTACTTTCTGGGTAGCAATCTCGCGCATTAAGCGGATCGAGCGTACCCATATCTTGTTCATTAATAAACGCTTTACCTTCTACTTTGCCATACACTTCGCGAGTGGAGGCAAACACCACATTTTTTGTGTTACTACGGCGCGCCAATTCTAAGGCATTTTGTGTACCTTGCACGTTGGCATTAATAATACCAACCGGATCATTAACTATATAATAAGGACTGGCAGCACCAGCAGCATGAAAAATATAATCCACAGTATCAGGATAGTTAATGGGCGCACATACATCTTGTACTAACCATTCTACATTTTTTTGGTTGCCATAGACTTGTGCTAACCTGTCTTGATTGCGCGCTAACAAGAGTATTTTTATATTAAGATTTAGCTCGGCATTTAAATATAATAATGTAAAACCAACATAAGAGGCGAGCATACCGGTAGCACCGGTGATTAACACGGTTTTATCTTTAAGCTCATGCCAAGGAATAGCTTGCTGGGTTAGCTCAGCTATATCTTGTTGAACTTGCGGGTGCTGATAGTTAATCATTTTACTTAGCCTCCAAATATTTGGCTGTTTTCTCGAGACTCTACAATGGCGCGAAACATAAAGTAATCGGTAGGTGTGGTTATTTTTATATTTTCTACCGGACCTTCTACTAAGGTTACGTTAAAACCGTAATCCGTCATTAAGGTGCAAGAGTCAATAGAGTTAGTTACACCCTCCGCCATTGCCTTACGGTGAGTGGCAATAATATCTTTTAGTTTAAAACTCTGCGGCGCTTTAGCTAAGCGAGAATGTTTTCTGGCGGGCACTTCTTCTACTACCATGTCATCATTAACCACCACAAAGGTTTCAATAGTGGGAGAGGTAGTAATGGCATTACCGCTAAGATTCACTTCTTTAATATTTTCAGAAATAATGTGTTCGTTAATTAATGGGCGCACGCCATCATGGATAAGTACAGTGGTGTTTTCTGGAAAATGCTTTTCTACGCTTTCTAAGGCATTAAAGATAGAAAGCTGGCCCGTATCGCCGCCTGGCACTACGTCTACCACTTTAGTCAGCTGATATTTGGCGATCAGCTCTTTCATATAGTTCATCCACTCACCGACGATGGCAATCACAATGCCATCTATGTCTGGATGCTTCTCAAATAGCTCTAAAGTATAAATAATGATTGGCTTACCGTGTAGCTCTAAAAACTGCTTAGGCTTATCTTTGGAATTCATGCGAGTGCCTACGCCGCCTGCAAATATAATGCCTACGTTTTTATCTTTATTCATAATTATTTTACCAGCTATTCCTTAGTAAATATTGGTATTTATATTAGTAATAAGTTACTTGCCAATTTTTTTAAAATACTAACTGGCAATAAAATATTTTATATCATTACTCTAACGAGTATTTTTAGCTAAAGGCCGTTACCCAATACCTTAAGCTGATGCTCAAACAAGACAATAGCTGCTTAAGACATTGATTAATGCCTTAGCTAATAATCGGCATTACCATTTATGCTATTAGCAGTAGGTAAGGCATTGTTTCAGCATTCTTTTAAATTAGTATTTAAGCAATGTGTCATATTATAAAAATATCAAAATTAAGGATATGCCACATTAGGTTGGCGTTAGTCTACGGGAATAGAGGTGGCTTTAAAAGCGACCCGCAGCCAGTGCGCGACCCGCATTGTCGTGCTATGCAAGGTTTCAAATGAAACACTATTGACAAGCCTTGCTTTACATTAGCTTACGTTTAAGAGCGTTAAGGATGCAGGCTAAGCTGCCAACGGATGGGCGCCTGATTTTGTTGGCTTAGCAACTGGTTAGTCTTAGAAAAGTGTTGGCAGCCAAAAAAGCCGCGATACGCCGATAATGGGCTGGGATGAGCAGCTGTTAAAATATGATGGCGCTGGCTATCTAATAGCGCGCCTTTTTTCTTGGCATGAGCACCCCACAATAAAAAAATTATTCCCGAGCCTTGTTCATTAAGAGTGTGCATTACTTTATCAGTAAAGGTTTCCCAGCCAAGCTTAGCGTGACAATGTGCCTTGCCTTGTTCTACTGTAAGCACCGTGTTAAGCATTAACACGCCCTGCTCAGCCCATTCTTTTAAGTAGCCGTGCTTAGGCGCGATAAAACCCGCAATATCTGTACTGAGCTCTTTATACATATTTCTGAGTGATGGCGGTATTAAAACGCCAGGCTTTACCGAAAAACTTAAGCCATGAGCTTGATTGGGGCCGTGATACGGGTCTTGGCCAAGGATGACTACTTTTACTTTATTTAGGGGAGTGAGGGTAAAGGCACTGAACACCTCTGCAGCCGGCGGATAAATGACTTTACCCGCTTGGCGCTCTTGCTCGACAAAATCGAGAGTCTGGCGCAGATAAGGCTTTTGCTGTTCTTGTTCGATAAGTTGTTGCCAAGTTTTGATCATTGAAATCCTTAGAAATCAGAGATATAGAATTTTGCCACGGAATACACGGAAGAGGTTTTATTGGCAACAGAAAAGTCACTGTGTTTTCTGTTGCGCCGTCATCCTGACGCAGGTCAGGATCTCGAATTGACCGTTATACGCCTTACGCTAACCGCGGTACGAAAATACTAAACTAGCAATAATTAAGCTAAGGTTTTTAGCCACGGAATATAGGGAGTTGCACGGAAATTAGAGTAAATAGACCCTTTTTGTATTAGACCTTACAAGTTATGTGCATTTTGTCCTTGGTCCGTGGTGTTCCGTGTATTTCGTGGCAAAGACGATTTAGTTTTTAAACTTATTTTTAACTCAGCATTCAACAATTACAACTCAACACTGCCAGCTCGTGGTCGGATAATGCCCTCTTGCATGGTGCTAGCGACCAGCACACCATCGCGCGTGTAACAGCGACCTTGTACTAATCCTCGGCCACTGCTGGTTCTTGGGCTTTCCATGACATATAACAGCCAGTCATCAAAACGAAAATCTTGATGAAACCACATGGAGTGATCAATGGTAGCCACTTGTAACTCTCGCTCCCAATAAGAGCGGCCATGAGGCATCAGTGAGGTAGGCAAGAAGTTAAAATCGGCAGCATAGGCTAATAAATATTTATGAACGCTGGGGTCATTGGGTAACTCACCATTGGCTTTTAGCCAGATGTAGCGCAGTGGCTCGGCTTTTTCTGGTGCTATGGGGTTAACGTAATTGACTTGGCGCATTAAGATAGGCTTAGGGCTTAGCCATTTTTCTCGAAGCTTAGGCGGTAAATGACTGGCCAGCGCTTTTATATGCTCACTTTCCTCTATTAATCCCTCAGGTCCTGCAACTTCTGGCATCGCCGTTTGATGCTCAAAGCCGACAATCGGCGCTTGAAAAGATGCCATCATATAAAAAATCGGCTTGCCCTGTTGCAGCGCTTTGATGCGCCGAGTGGAGGTGGTTTTGCCATCGCGAATAGTTTCTACATCATAAATAATGGCTTTATTTACATCACCTGGGCGTAAAAAATAAGAATGAAAGGAATGCGCTTGGCGATCAGCCGGCAAGGTATAGTTAGCGGCTGCCAAAGCTTGGCCCATCACCTGACCACCAAATACGGCGCCAAAGCCTAAGTCGCTACTTTGCCCACGATACAAGCCTTCATCTAGTTGCTCTAGCGCCAGCAACGCTAACAGCTCGTCTAATGCTTGCATGCTTCTTCCCCCCTTTTTTAGATTATCGCTACAAGTTAACAAAAACCTTCGACCAGTATAAAGAGATAACGCCTAAATATTTTTCGCCACGGAATACACGGAAGAATACGGAAGAAATTTTATTGGTAACAGAAAGGTCACTGTGCTTTCTGTTACGCCGTCTTCCTGATGAACATTAGGATCTTATGTTCACCCGTCATTCTGATGAATATCAGGATCTGGTTTTAGTGACGAGAGCGAGATACCGGAGCAAGTCCGGTATGACGAAATTATGAGATGCCGAGTCAAGCTCGGGATGACGACGATGTGATTTTAGCCGTCATCCTGACGAAAGTCAGGGTCTTATGTTCACCCGTTATCCTGATGAACATCAGGATCTGGTTTTAGTGACGAGAGCGAGATACCGGAGCAAGTCCGGTATGACGAAATTATGAGATACCGAGTCAAGCTCGGGATGACGACGATGTGGTTTTAGCCGTCATCCTGATGAACATTAGGATCTTATGTTCACCCGTCATCCTGATGAACATCAGGATCTGGTTTTAGTGACGAGAGCGAGATACCGGAGCAAGTCCGGTATGACGAAATTATGAGATGCCGAGTCAAGCTCGGGATGACGACGATGTGGTTTTAGCCGTCATCCTGATGAACATCAGGGTCTTATGTTCACCCGTCATCCTAATAAGACTTCAGTATTTTTCGATCTTAGGTAAGCTCAATTCTCCCTGTTCTTTGGTGCTGCTCGCAGTAAAGAGCTGTGGCAAAACTTTTAGGTCTCCCTCTTACTGATAAAGCAGGTTGCTATGCCTTCCCCCGAATTGATTTTTATTCCCGCTATTTCTCAAATTGATGCCAAACACTGGGATGCGCTGTTTACCGACGGCTACCCCTTTACTCGCCACGGTTTTTTGCAGGCGCTAGAGCAAGGCGCTAGCGTAGGAAAAAACACCGGCTGGCTAGTGCAGCATGCCTGCCTTTATCAGGAGGGTCGGCTGATTGCCGCTATGCCCTGCTATATCAAGACTCACTCCTATGGAGAATACCTGTTCGACTGGGCCTTTGCCGAGGCCTACCAGCACCACCAGTTGGACTACTACCCCAAACTGGTCTGTGCTATCCCCTTTACGCCCGCTGCCGGTCCCAGACTAGGGCTGTCACCCGGTTATCAACCGGTACAGGTGATGCCTTGGTTTGAACAAGGCCTGCTTACTCTAAGCGAGCGTATCGGCGCCAGCGGCTACCAATGTTTATTTTGCGAGCCCAGTCTAGAAGTGGCGTTACAACGCCAGAATTGGCAACGACGGGTCAATGTGCAGTTTCATTGGTTAAACAGAAGCTATAGCCATATGGACGATTTTCTTGCTCGGTTTAGCTCCCGCAAACGCAAGAACCTACTAAAAGAGCGGGCTCGAGTGCACAACAGCGGCGTCCGTTTTACCACCCTCAGCGGCGATGCGCTGACTCCCAAAGTCTGGCAACAGTTCTACCGATTTTATCGGCGGACCTACCAAAAACGGGCGGGCCACAATGGTTACCTTACCCAGAAAACACTGTTGCTATGGGGCGAACACTGCCGAGATCACTGCGTGTTGTTTGCAGCTTGGAAAGATCAGACCATGGTGGCTGGCGCGCTGTGTTTTCGCTCACATAACACCCTCTATGGTCGTTACTGGGGCTGCGAGCAGGAACTGGAATTTCTGCATTTTGAGGCCTGCTATTATCAGGGCATTGAATACTGTATCGAGCATGGCCTAACCCGCTTCGACGCCGGAGCTCAGGGTGAGCACAAGCTGCAACGCGGCTTTGAGCCTCGCCTTTGTTATGGCTACTTTAAGCTATTTGAGCGGGGCTTTAATGACGCCATTACCGATTACTGCCAACGGGAAGAACAGCAGATGCAACATTATCAGGCACAATGCCAACAACAGCTGCCATTTAAGCATGAGAAGTGAGAAATTGGGATTAGGGATTAGATTAGGGACTAGGGGTTAGGAAGCGAGGATTGCCAAGATTCCAGCTTGGTTTTAAGCCGTCGTCCTGACGCACGTCTGGATCAGGAATAGATAGCTATACGCCTTACGCTAACCGCGGTACGAAAATGCTAAACCCGAGTCTGTTTTAACGTATAGCGTACAGCGTTAAACGTATCGCCTTGTTGTAGCCGTCTTTCTGAACTTGATTCAGTATCGGCATAACGGCAAGGAAAGCCCATCAATTATTGGGCTACCAGCGCCCTATTGCTGATAATTAAACACCAGCAGCCGGTTGTTGGCGGGCATGGCATGATCCGCCTGAAGAGTTAAGCCGTGCCGCTCGGCAAACATGGTCACATCGGCAATATCCCGAATTCCCATATGGGAAGCTTGGCTGCGCAGCATAGCGTCAAAGGCCTGATTGCTTGGGCTGGTAAAGCGACCTTCATAATTGAAAGGACCATAGATACAGACTATTGCTCCTGGTGCCAGCACCCTTTTCAACCCAGCAAACATGGCCTTAACCTCAGGCCAGGCCATAATATGCAGGGTATTGGCGGTAAATACGCCCTGATACTGCCCCGCTGGCCAGTGTGGCAGGCTTACATCCAGCACCAGCGGCGACAGCAAATTGGGCAGAGCCGCTTCGTTAAACCAGAGCGACATGCCGGGGATATTCTCGATCCGGTCGCTCGGCTGCCACTGCAGATGGGGCAGGCTCTCGGCAAAAAACACCCCGTGCTGGCCAGTGCCACTGCCTATTTCCAACACGGTAGCTGGCCGATCAAACACCCGCGCCAGCATTGCAAGAAGCGGCCGTTTGTTGTTTTCACAGGCTTGAGAAAAAGGCTTGTTAGCCATCAATATATTTCCTTTATCTGGTGCACTATGACGTTATGATACCTGAGCGAAACCAGTATGGCGCACTTCAGCCGCTATCCGGTTGCACGTTAGGATCTCGAAAAGACAGCTATATACCTTACGCCAACCGCGGTGCGAAAAAGCTAAATCCGAGTCTGTTTTAACGTATAGCGTACGCCGTACAGCGTTAAACGTATCGCCTTGTTGTAGCCGTCTTCCTGATGAACATCAGGATCTTATGTTCATCCGTCATCCTGATGCACATCAGGATCTTTTAAGGCTCGGAGTTGTCTGCAGGAGATACCGGAGCAAGTCCGGTATGACGAAATTACGAGATACCGAAGCCGTCATGCTGAACTTGATTCAGTACCGGTATGACGACGAGGTGGTTTTAGCCGTCATCCTGATGCACATCAGGATCTTTTAAGGCTCGGAGTTGTCTGCAGGAAATACCGGAGCAAGTCCGGTATGACGAAATTACGAGATACCGAAGCCGTCATGCTGAACTTGATTCAGTACCGGTATGACGACGAGGTGGTTTTAGCGGTCATCCTGATGCACATCAGGATCTTTTAAGGCTCGGAGTTGTCTGCAGGAGATATCGGAGCAAGTCCGGTATGACGAAATTACGAGATACCGAAGCCGTCATGCTGAACTTGATTCAGTACCGGTATGACGGCATAAAGACAAGAGCAAGTACGAAAAAGCTAAACTCGCGTTTGCTTTAACGTACGGCGTATGACGTACAGTGTTAAACGACTCGCCTTATTTTAAAAAAACGCCGAGCTTGTGGCTCGGCGTTGGGGTTTAGCGGGGTGAATTAAGCTATTACTTACTCATCATCTCAGCTTTTAGAGCGGCGAAGTCGGCGGGGATGGTGCCGTTGAGTGGCTCCATAGCAAGGTGCTTAGCTAGCGGACCTGGCAAAGGTAAGTCTTGGCCTAAAATATCATCCACATTTTCTTTGAACTTAGCCGGGTGCGCAGTACATAAGAAAATTCCCACTTCATCTTGGCTGCGCTCTTTATTGAGTAAGTCCCAACCAATGGCACCGTGTGGCTCACATAAATAACCCTGGGCAAACAAGCGCTGTAGCGCATCTTTGGTTTGCTCGTCATCTAGCGCATCGGCGGCGATATCGGCTAAATTCCAGCCTTTCACGCGGCATAGCTCTTCCACTCGCGGCCAGTTGTTAGGGCGGCTTACATCCATGGCATTAGATAAGGTGGCTACCGTGGCGTTAGGGCTCCAGTTACCACTGGCTAAATAGCGCGGCACCGTATCGTTGGCATTGGTGGCAGCCATAAAGCGCTTTACGGGTAAACCAATGGCTTTAGCGATTAAACCGGCGGTTAAGTTACCAAAGTTACCGGAAGGCACTGCAATCACGGCGTTATGGCGCTGATTTGCTGGCAACTGGGCAATGGCTTCAAAGTAGTAACAAACTTGTGCCACTAAGCGGCTGATATTAATGGAGTTAGCCGAGTTAAGGCCGACTGCCGCTTTTAGCTCTTCATCATCAAAGGCTTGCTTAACCAGCGCTTGGCAGTCATCAAAGTCGCCTTTTACTGCCAGCGTGCGAATATTATCGCCGAGGGTGGTAAATAACTTTTCTTGCAGCGGGCTAATTTTGCCCTCGGGATACAAAATAACCACATCGATATTAGGCAAGCCGTAAAAAGCGTGTGCCACGGCGGCACCGGTATCACCGGAAGTGGCCGTTAATATAGTAATCTTCTTGCCGTCTGTGCTAAGAGTGGCCAAACACTGAGCCATAAAACGGCCACCAAAGTCTTTAAAGGCTAAGGTAGGGCCGTGGAATAGCTCAAGCGCATAAGTGTGCTCGTCAACTTTGACTAAGGGAGCAGGAAAGGTAAAAGCGCGCTCGACCATGGCGCTCAAGGTGACTTCAGGAATTTCATCACCAATTAAATGCTTTAATACTGCCACCGAGCGCGGAACTAGCGGCAACTCTAGCAGCGCATCTATGTTTTCCATGGGGCTTAAGTCTTGAGGGAAAAACAACCCCTGATCACGACCTAAGCCTTGCTTAACGGCGCCAGCAAAGTTAATGGTTTCTGAGTTGTCCTTGATGTTATACAGCTTCATAGTTGTGTTCCTGTTACTCGAGCACCTTGGGTATCGATTTTGCAAATATGGCAAAAGCCATCTTCATTTTGAATAAAATGCTCACCAAGCCAGCTTTTTAGCTTCTCGGCTTGCTCTACATCTTTCAGCACGCTAAATACGGTGGGCCCACTGCCAGAAATACCGGTGGCCAATGCACCCAGCGCGGCAGCTTGGTCGCGCACCGCATCAAATCCTGGAATGAGCTGGGCACGATAAGGCTCGGCAATCACATCTTTTAGCATGGCAGCTGCCAGCGGCTCTTGATGAGTATGGCAAGCATGCACAAAGCCCCCTAAGCGACGACCATAAGTTAGGCAGTCTTGGCGGCGATATTGCGCCGGCAAAATACTGCGCGCCGCCGAGGTAGAGACATTAATGCCGGGATAACACAGCACAAAGTACCAGTCATCAAAGCTGGGGAGCGTTTGGCTAACAATGCCCGCCTCATCAATAACCAACTGCAAGCCACCAAAATGACAAGGAGCGACGTTATCGTAATGCAAAGAGCCCGATATTTGGCCCTCTAGCTCACCCATTAACAGCATTAACTCATGCTGGCTTAAGGGTTCATTATAAAAGGCATTAAGGGCCACAAACGCCGCCACTATGCTGGTAGCACTGGAGCCAAGCCCAGAGCCTACCGGCATGCTTTTTTCTAGCGTCATTTGCAGCGGCTTGCTGGTCACGCCCTTATCAAAAATAGCTTTTTCAAAGGCTAAATAGCAGTCATAAACAATATTTTGGCTAAAATCTTCTGGGAGCTTATGGGCATAGGCGCCCACAGTAGTGAGACTAAACTCACCGTCTGTGTCTCCTACCCATACTCGATCGCCCAACATGGTGCCATCCACGGGGGCCATGGCGGCCCCTAATACATCAAAACCCACACTAACGTTGGCGGTAGAGGCAGGGGCAAAGGCTACTACACTCATTTAAATCTCCTGCTTCCAGTTATGGGTGCGTAATAAGTCGGCAAAGACGCCCGCTGCCGTAACATCGGCACCGGCACCATAGCCACGCAATACTAAGGGAATGGGCTGGTAATATTGGGTATAAAAAGCCAAGGCGTTTTCCCCGTCTTTTACTTTAAACAGCGGATCATCACCGTCTACCGCCTTAATGGCAACCTTACAGTGGCCATTTTCAATTTCACCTACATAGCGCAGTACTTTGCCCTCGGCTGCCGCTTCTGACACTCGCTGCTCAAAATAGGCGTTCGCTTCTGGCAGATGCGCCATAAAGGTGTCAATGTCGCCGCTGTCATCAAATTCAGGTGGCAGACTGGCTTCTACTTCAATGTCGGCTAAGTCTAATTGCATGCCAGCTTCACGGGCTAAAATTAATAGCTTACGTGCCACATCCATGCCGCTTAAGTCATCGCGAGGATCCGGCTCAGTAAAGCCATTTTCCCTTGCAATGCGCGTAGCATCAGCAAAGCTCATGCCCTCATCCAATTTACCGAAAATATAGGACATAGAGCCGGATAAAATACCGCCAAAGGCTTTGAGCTCATCACCGGCACGCAACAGATTTTGTAAGTTTTCAATCACCGGTAAGCCGGCACCCACTGTAGTTTCATATAAAAACTTACGATGGGTACGCTGGGCGGCGCGGCGCAGTTGGCGATAATAATCGAGGCTGGCAGTGTTGGCTTTCTTATTAGGCGTGACCACGTGGAAACCCGCCGCTAAGAAGTCGGCATATTGCTCAGCTACGTCATCGCTAGAGGTACAGTCCACTAATACCGGATTAATTAAATGGCTGTCATCGACCATGCGGCTTAGGCGGGCAAGATTAAAAGTATCGGTAGCTTGGCTGAGCTGCTCTTGCCAATTGGCCAGATCAATGCCATCGCGGTTTAGCGTCATTTGGCGTGAGTTGGCAATGCCTACTACTCGAATACCAATGTCTTGTTTTTCTAATACCGGTTGCTGGCGACGAATTTGCTCTAATAACTCGGCACCTACCCCGCCGCAACCCACTAAGAACACATCAATAAAACGACGGCTAGAAAAGAAGTTTTGATGGCAGGCTTTTATGGCCTCAGTGGTTTTCGCTTTATGGATCACCGCAGAAATTGAGCGCTCGCTTGAACCCTGCGCAATGGCCACAATATTAATGGACGCTTCGGCCAATGCAGTAAAGAAACGGGCCGACACCCCTTTAACGGTGCGCATGCGATCGCCCACTAACGAGATAATGGCAAGATCGTCAATGAGCTCCATTGGCTCGAGCAGTTTATTTTTAAACTCGAGAGCGAATTCATTATTAATGGCGGCTTGGGCTTTCGCTTGATCAAAGCTATGAATACAAAAGCTGACGCTGTATTCCGACGAGCTTTGAGTAATGAGCACTATGCTCACACCGGCGCGCGATACACAGGAGAACAAACGCCCTGCCATGCCCACCATGCCTTTCATGCCCGGACCTGAGATGTTGATCATGGTCATGCCGACTAAATCGGAAATGCCTTTTACCTGTTGCTCATCATCACTGCACTCAGGACCAATTAACGAGCCCTCCCCTTGTGGGTTAGCGGTGTTTTTAATTAAGCAAGGAATTAAGAACTGAGCGATAGGAGCAATGGTTTTAGGGTGCAAGACCTTGGCACCAAAATAAGACAGCTCCATGGCTTCTTTATAAGATAATTGCTTTAGCAACTTAGCATCGGGCACTAGGCGAGGGTCGCAGTTATAGACGCCATCTACATCGGTCCAAATTTCACAGCACTCAGCGCCCACACAGGCGGCCAATACGGCGGCTGAATAATCTGAGCCATTACGACCCAAGGTCACGGTTTCGCCTTTAGCATTACCGGCGGTAAAGCCTGGCATTAAATAAATGCAATCACCGCGCAAGCCTTGTTCGCTAAAGCGAGCCTTTGAAGCTTCAATATTAATAGTGGCTTCTAAATAGCTGCCCTCGCCCAGCAACATGCTTTGCGGGCTGATTACTGCTACTTGCTCACCGCGTGCTTTTAATAACTCGGCCATGGTAGCAATGGATAGCGCTTCGCCACGGCTTAAAATATGGGCTTGGGTGTTATCTGGGCATTGCTGCAACAGGCCCACGCCTTGCAGCAAGCGCGCCAGCTGGCTGAGCTCGCGCTCAACGCGTGACTTAACGCCGGCATCGTCAAAGGTAGGAAATTGTGTCTTAAGGCCATCGATAATGGCGTGAAAAATCTGCTCAATTTCTTGTAATACGGGTGCTGAGTCCAAACCACGAATAGTTTGCTCAACCACGGCCACCAAGTGATTGGTTACTTTGGCGGGAGCGGACAGCACCAGCGCCACCTGAGATTGCTGCTGATTATTGACCACGATATCGGCGACATTATTAAATCGCTCGCTATTGGCCAAAGAGGTGCCGCCAAATTTCAAGACTCGCATTCATAACTCCCTATGCTAGACGAAAAGCGCTATACAAACAGTGCTAAACAAAATGTGAAAACCACCAGGGTTTAAAATCAAAAAATCGCAATAAAAAAGCCCGTATCAGATGAGGACACGGGCTTTAAAATTTGAAAAAAGTTGTTAGCGCATCAGCCCGCCCCAGTGCCACCTGTGGTGGTACCGGTAATAATAATGGTGATAATACGCGTGGCATGAGTGTGCATAGCAAACAACGTTTACAAAATGATGGCATAGCAATAACCCGACGACGCATGCTTGTCAACTGCTCTTAGTCTTAGCCAGCGCGCCAGCTAAGTCTTTAATCAATAAATGTAAAAGATTTAAGTCGCGCTGAGCCAGTAAAGGCAGCCGATCTTCTACCCACTGCGCCAGTGTCTCTTGCTGTGTAACGCCGATACTATTAAATAACTGAGTTGTTTTTTCTTGCAGCACTCTTAACTGAACAGGGTTTAAATTAGACTCAGCCTCACGCGGTTGAGTCACACTCACACCCTGACTAAATTCATAGGCATACAGCATAATCGCTTGGCCTAAATTTAAAGATGGGTAGCTAGCGGCGAGCGGTAAATAACTAATAATATCGGCATGAAGTAAGTCTTCATTGCTCAAGCCGGACTCTTCACAGCCAAATAAAATCGCAACTTTTTGTAATTGCTTATTCTTCACCTGCGCTATGGCTTGTTGCGGCGTCAGGTAATAACGATAACGGCCGCGTTCTCGGGCCGTGGTCGCAATGACTAAGTCCATATCTGCTAGCGCACTACTGAGCTCACTAAAACTCTCGGCGTTATCTAAAATCTCTTGGGCCCCATGAGCGACCCAATGGGCTTTTTCTTGTTGGTGTACACAGCTATTAACGAGGCGCATGTGACTAAAGCCCATGGTTTTCATGGCTCTAGCCGCAGCGCCAACATTTTCTGCCCGCGCTGGCGATTTAAGTACAAAATACAGCTGCATGCCTACCCTTAGCATTGCCCCAACAAAACGGGGCGTATTTTGCCATAAAAGTCTGCACAGAGATAGCGGCCCAGGACAAGAGCGCAGGAAGTCGACCAAGGTCAATAAGTGGTAATTTTAATCTTTGCCATCTCGTCATACCACGCTTGCCGCGGTATCAGCTATCTCGTCATACCGCGCTTGCCGCGGTATCTCGCTCGTTGGTTTTAATGACTAAAACATAGACTCTGATTTTTATCCGGATGACAGCAGTGATTAAGATCCTGACTTTCGTCAGGATGACAAATGTGATCCGCCGTGCCGCACTCGCCGCGATATCAATCATCTCGTCATGCCGCACTTGCTGCGGTATCAGCTATCTCGTCATACCGCGGTATCTCGCTCTTTGGTTTTAAAGACTAAAACATAAATCCTGATGTGCATCAGGATGACGGCAGCAATTAAGATCCTGATTTTCATCAGGATGACACCAAAGACCGAGATCCTGACTTTCGTCAGGATGACAAATGTGATCCGCCGTGCCGCACTCGCCGCGATATCAGTCATCTCCTCATGCCGCACTTGCTGCGGTATCAGCTATCTCGTCATACCGCGCTTGCCGCGGTATCTCGCTCTTTGGTTTTAAAGACTAAAACATAAATCCTGATGTGCATCAGGATGACGGCAGCAATTAAGATCCTGATTTTCATCAGGATGACACCAAAGACCGAGATCCTGACTTTCGTCAGGATGACAAATGTGATCCGCCGTGCCGCACTCGCCGCGATATCAGTCATCTCGTCATGCCGCACTTGCTGCGGTATCTCGTTCGTTGGTTTTAAAGACTAAAACATAAATCCTGCTGTGCATCAGGATGACGGCAGCAATTAAGATCCTGATTTTCATCAGGATGACACCAAAGACCGAGATCCTGACTTTCGTCAGGATGACAAATGTGATCCGCCGTGCCGCACTCGCCGCGATATCAGCTATCTCGTCATGCCGCACTTACCGCGGTATCAGCTATCTCGTCATACCGCGCTTACCGCGGTATCAGCTATCTCGTCATACCGCGCTTGCCGCGGTATCAGCTATCTCGTCATGCCGCGCTTACCGCGGTATCAGCTATCTCGTCATACCGCGCTTGCCGCGGTATCTCGCTCGTTGGTTTTAAAGACTAAAACATAAATCCTGCTGTGCATCAGGATGACGGCAGCAATTAAGATCCTGATTTTCATCAGGATGACACCAAAGACCGAGATCCTGACTTTCGTCAGGATGACAAACTAGCGACTAAAACGAATAGTGAGTGAGCGCTTCGCGAGACACAATAATGCCGTTGATATCAGCATAAAGGTAATCACCGCTGTTGATGGTGGCGCCCGCAAAAGTAAGTGCAACGTCAATATCGCCTATATCGTGCTTTTCTGTTTTCATGGGGCTCGCAGCCAAGGCCTTAACGCCTAAGGCCATGTCGCTAATAGCACCGGCATCGCGAATCGCGCCATTAATGACCACTCCTGCCCAGCCATTTTCCATGGCCATGGCGGCAACTTGATCCCCCATTAGCGCTCTGGCTAGGGAGCCACCGCCATCCACTACCAATACTTTGCCCGTACCGGGCGTGGCTAATACTTCTCGTACTTTAGAGTTATCTTCAAAGCAGCGCACCGTTACTACTTTTCCCCAAAAGGTGGCTGCCGCACCAAAATCTTTAAAAATGGGTTCTAAAATTGTAATTTTACTTTCGTGCTCATCACATAAGTCCGGTAATAAGTCCAACATAATGGCTCCTTAAAGCATGGTTATAAAAATAATTGAGTATTAAGCGGCTAAATAAAGCCTAAGCAACTGAATTTTCATGTATTAACTCTAATGTTTACCCCGCTAAAGCTCAATCATAGCGGCTGTTAGCCCAAGCCGAGACCGCTTTGATATAAAACAGGGCGACTCACCAAATGCCCACAGCTAATGGTGAGTTATTTAACTTGACCTCGATCAAGCTTAGCTTTAAAAGTATTTAACATTTGCCGAGCTAAACTATTGTTATGCGCCTGTTAACTGTTAAAATAGCGTAACTTTTAAGAAAGGACTCTTACTTGCTAGTTATCTTTTCAGCCAAGAACATTAACAAGCTGAGAGAGCAGGTACTGCATGGCATGCAAATAAATACAGTTTATAACCGACAGCGAGGACAACTGGGTTACCTTGAGTGTCGTAAAATGTGGCGTAAGCGAGTAGATGAGCTACAAATTATCTACATTTCCTACTCCGGCTACAGTGGCAACCCACTCTATTTACATCTAATAAACAGGTAGGCACATGCAGACACCACATATTCTGATTGTTGAAGACGAGTTAGTGACTCGTAATACCTTAAAAGGTATTTTTGAAGCGGAAGGTTATTCTGTATTAGAGGCCACTGACGGCGATGAAATGTATCAAGCGCTGTCTAATAACAACATTAATCTGGTGATCATGGACATTAACTTGCCAGGTAAGAATGGGTTGTTACTAGCTCGTGAGCTACGTGAGCAGCATAACTTGGCACTGATGTTTTTAACCGGCCGTGATAACGAAGTCGATAAGATCTTAGGTCTTGAGATTGGCGCCGATGATTATATCACTAAGCCCTTTAACCCTCGCGAGCTAACCATACGCGCGCGCAACTTACTTAGCCGCACCATGCAAGTGCCAGAAGCGCCAGAAGAAGATCGCCAAGTGGACGCTTATCGCTTTAATGGCTGGACACTCGATATTAATAGCCGCGCGCTAGTCAGTCCTAATAATGAAGTGTTTAAGCTGCCGCGCAGTGAGTTTCGCGCCATGATCCACTTTTGTGAGAACCCAGGGCAAATTCAAAGCCGTGCCGAGTTATTAAAGAAAATGACCGGTCGCGAGCTTAAACCTCATGATCGCACGGTAGACGTTACTATTCGCCGCATCCGTAAGCATTTTGAGTCTCAGCCTGATACGCCAGAGATCATCGCCACCATCCACGGCGAAGGCTATCGCTTTTGCGGTGACTTAGAAGCCTAAGCGCTGCGTAATCTAATAAAATTGCTATTTAAAACCTCGCTCCGGCGAGGTTTTTTACTTTAGGCTTTTGTAGTCATCCTGACACACGTCAGGATCTTAATCACTGCCGTCATCCTGATGACAAGCAGGATCTATGTTTTAGTCATTAAAACCAACGAGCGAGTTACCGCGGCAAGCGCGGCATGACGCAATTGAAGATACCAGAGCAAATCTGGTATGACGGCAGGGAATAGGAATGTGGCTTATGTAGTCATCCTGACGCACATCAGGATCTTAATCACTGCCGTCATCCTGATGACAATCAGGATCTATGTTTTAGTCATTAAAACCAACGAGCGAGATACCGCGGCAAGCGCGGTATGACAGAGTTGAAGGTGTCCGAGCAAGTCCGAGATGACGATGTAAAATAAGAATTTGGTTAAGGCTGTACTGAGGGCGACTTTCATGTCGCACTTTTACCGTTATAGGGATCTTTTAGTGGCTTTTGCGGATTTCGTTACCAATTATCTTTAGTCTTAAAGGAAAACATCTTAAGAAAAATATTTGGAGAGCACATGAGTCATCATCCTTTTGCGGTAACGGTTGCTAATGTGGTGTGTGCCGCAGAGCGTTTTTTAATGGTAGAAGAGTGGCAACAAGGGCGTATTCGCTTTAATCAGCCCGCTGGCCACCTTGAAGCCGGCGAGAGTATTATCGCGGGCGCCGAGCGCGAATTATTAGAAGAAACCGGTCTAAACCTTAAGCTTGAGCAAGGAGTGGCGATTTATCAGTTTACGGCGCCTGATAATGGCACCGAATTTGTACGCTTTACCTTTTGTGTGGAGGTCGCTGAGCCCTTAGCTACCCTGCCCCAAGATCCCGATGGCGATATTATTCGCTGCCATTGGCTGACTCTTAGTGAGATTGAAGCTTTAGGCGAGCAATTACGCAGCCCAATGATTTTAGCGTCTATTAAAGATTATCTAGCAGGCGCGCGCTTTGCCCTTTCTAGCCTCAAACAGCAGCGCTAAGTGGTGAGTGGCTGTTAATAATAAGAAAATTAGCTCTTGGGCTTATCTTTTAGCGGCTATCGTGGCCAGTGGTTTGCTTTATTAACAACATTCATCACTAATCACTGCCCAGCCTTGCTATTAAAAAATCAATCACTTAGCATTTGTTTATTCTATAGCTGCCAGTTTTATGTCTAAAAAATACGCAATTAGCAGCTTTTTTAACTAATTAATTATTGCCTCTTGGGCTATCACGCGGAGCAACAATATGGATCATCAAGAACTCGCGTTGGTATTAGGCAACGCCATTGAGCAGCAAGACTTTGATAGTGCCCTTGAGCAAGTGAAAGGCATGCGCCCCGTCGACATTGCCGATATTTTAGCGGAGATCAGCCCTGCTCTCGCGTGGCGACTGTTAGATAAAATCCCTGATCGTGCGGGGATTTTTTCTTATCTAGACATAGATGTGCAAATGGAACTAGCGCGAGAATATCCTCGCGGCAACCTAGCACGCTTAATTGGTGAAATGCCCTCAGATGAGCGCGCCGACTTATATAAGCAACTCGACCAAGAGCAAAAAGATGCCCTGCTGCCAGCACTCGCTCAAGCGGAGCGAGAAAATATTAGAAAGCTGGCCTCCTATAGCGAGGGCACGGCCGGTGCCTTAATGACCTCAGACTATGCCACTTTAGATGGCAATATGAATGTGCATGAAGCCCTAGCGGCACTGCGCCGTGAAGCGCCCGATGCCGAAACGATTTATCACGCTTATGTGATTGACGCACAGCGCAAACTCGTGGGTGTGGTGTCACTGCGCGCGCTAATTTTGGCCGCTCCTGGCACCTTGATGCACAGTTTAATGATCAGTAACCCTATTCATAGCCAAGTGAATGACGACCAAGAAGACGTAGCCAAAACTATCGCTCGCTATGACTTAATTGCGCTGCCAATTGTCGATGAAAATGGCGCTATTGTGGGCATTGTGACTCACGATGACGCCATGGATGTGATGAGCGAAGAAGCCACCGATGACTTTCATAAGTCCGGGGGCGTTAGCACCATGATTGGTAATATGAAAGATGTCAGCATTCGCGTGCTCTATAAGAAGCGGGTGTTTTGGTTGGTGCTGTTAGTGTTTGGTAACCTTTTTTCAGGCGCCGGCATTGCCCATTTTGAAGATGTGATTGCCGCTAACATTGTGTTGGTGTTCTTCTTACCGCTTTTGGTAGACAGTGGCGGTAACGCCGGCTCTCAATCGGCCACGCTAATGGTACGTGCCCTGGCCACCGGCGAGGTGGTAATGCGCGACTGGTTTAGTTTATTAGGCCGTGAAGCATTAGTCGCCTTGTGTTTAGGCGGCACCATGGCGGTGGCCATCTCTTTAGTGGGCTATTGGCGCGGTGACACAACGGTGGCGATAATCTTAGCCATGAGCATGATGTGCGTGGTGTTAATTGGTTGTGTTATTGGGATGAGTTTGCCTTTTATCTTAAATAAAATGGGCTTTGACCCCGCCAGTGCCAGTGCGCCTTTAATTACTTCGGTATGTGACGCTTCTGGGGTGGTTATCTACTTATTTATTGCATCCCAATTTTTATCGCTGACGTAAGCCTGCTTTTAGCCTTGGTCAGACCCGGTAATTTGCGTACACTATTGCTAATATTTTAATACAATTAACTTACAGGTTGGATACATGGTCGTTAAATCCCGTATTGCTGAACTGATCACCCAATTACAGCAAGGGCTGCTAGAACGGGATACACCGGCCAGATTAGCCTTGTTAGGCGCGCTATCTGGTGAGCATTTATTATTACTAGGCCCACCGGGCACGGCTAAGAGTGAGCTAGCACGGCGCTTACACACCTTAGTCGAAGATGGTCGTTACTTTGAACGATTACTGACTCGTTTCTCGGTGCCAGAAGAGCTATTTGGTCCCTTATCGATTAAGGCCTTAGAGCAAGATAGATATTTGCGCCAAACCGAAGGCTACTTGCCAGAAGCGGCCATTGCTTTTATCGATGAGATCTTTAAAGCCAACAGTGCCATTTTAAATAGCTTGCTCACTATCTTAAACGAGCGCCAATTTGATAATGGCAGCCAGCGCTTAAAGGTGCCGCTAATTTCGGTGATTGCCGCCAGTAACGAGCTACCCGAAGGCGTAGAGCTGAACGCTTTATATGACCGTTTCTTATTGCGCTATGAAGTGGCGCCGGTTAATGATGACAGCTTTACCGAGCTGCTAACGCTTAATCATAGCTACCAAGCCCCCACCGATTGCCAGCGTTTAAGCCACGACGATCTAACGGCCATTCGTGAAGGCGCCAGTACACTAGACTTATCACCGGCCTTAATCCGTTTACTGCATAGCTTGCGCCATTTTTTAAGTGAACAAGAAATAGTCGTGTCTGATCGCCGTTGGCGCAAAGTGGTTAAGCTGCTTAAAGTCTCTGCCTTTTGTAATGGCGACAGTGAAGCCGGGCTCTATGATGCTTGGCTGCTACCGCATTGCTTATGGCAACACCCTGAGCAATATGCCGTCCTTAGCCACTGGCTGACTGAAAATATTGCCTCAGATCCTGGCTTTAATGCACAAATTGTTACCGAGCTAGTTGATAGCTGGCAACAAAGATTAGAACAAGACGCCGATCCCATAGTGCCGGCACTGGATGAGCAAGGCTATCAGCTGTATTTAGATGAACAAGGCCAAACCGTAGTAGAAGCAAAAGGTCAGCGCCAAAAGCGCAACGAACTGGGTGAGTTACTCTACCATCAGCCGCGCGTACCTAATGCTAGTTTTACTGAAGATGAAATTAAAAATTTGGGCAGTAATTTTGATACCTACCAGCCCATTATGGAGCAATACCAGCGCCAAAGTGCGCTACAACCCAAGGCTTGGCCGGCAGCTCATATTGCCTCTCGGCTGCGCCAACTGGATGAGCGCATTAGTGAGCTAGGCCAATATTTAGCGTGGCTTGAGCAACAGCTCAGGGGCTTAACCGAGCGCTTGGCTAACCATTTATGGCTAGAGCCAAACTTGGCTGAGCAAGCCCAGCGTCAGCTTGAGCGCCAACAACAGCAGCTCAGCCAACAAAAAGCCCGCTTGCAAGACTTGCATCACGCTTTTGCCAACTTGCCTGTTGAGGGCTAAGGCATGGCTGCTTCTTTGCCACTTGGCTTAACGCCACTGGCGAGCTTACCGGAAAATTTGTTTGCGCTAGTGGTCACCCATCCGCTAGGCAGTTTATTGCCGCGCGCTATTACTATTAGCAACTGGCTAGCGGGCTTAGATAAAGGGCAGCTTTCCCCGCCAGGAGACTGGCTTAATAACAGTACAGAGCGGCGGATCCGGGTACTGCTAGCAAAGTCTGGGGCGCTGGATTATAGCCAAGACACTCCTGAAGTGGCGCGCGCTGTGGTGCAAGATATTTTACTAACGCTTGAACAAGTAGAGCTAGAGTGGCCCGCTACAGCCAACGGCTTGGTATTGCATGGCATGGATGCCAAACTTGGCGAACAAAAAGCCCGGGCTCGCCATACTTGGCGCGCACTGCATAAGCTTGCCGAGCAATGGCAACACAGAGTGAGCTTATGGCAGTCTATGGATCAGGTGGCTGAAGAGCTCGGCATAGCGCCGGCGGTGGGTAATGATCAAAATCGTGGTGAGCTTCGCGATCGCGCTTGGTTTGACTTATTACGCTTAAGTCAGTGGATAGCACAAATCCAACCGCTACAAACCTTGCTTCAACAATTAGGTCAACAAAGACCCGACCCTGAGCAAAGTGCCAGCGTTAGCCATTTATTACAAAAAATGAGCCCCACCGACAGTGGGCCTCGAGAGCGAAAGATCCCGGGGCTGCCTATGGAAACTCAAGGCATTACTCGCTCTGATAATTTAGCACGCATGCTGCCTCTTGAAGCTGCATTTATGGGCCATGACACCTTAAAAATGCTGTGGCATGCGCGGCGCGCCGAACAAGGATTGTTAAGCTATGCGGTCGCCGGCGTCATGCCTATCGACTCGGGTAATGACTGGACGGCACCGCGCTCGGGTAAAGGTGAAGGCGAGGGTCAAGGATTGCAACAAGGCCCTATAATCTTGTGTTTAGATACCTCAGCTTCTATGCATGGACTGGCCGAGCAAGTCTCTAAAGCCTTAGTGCTAGAAGCGCTTAGAGTAGCTAAAAAAGAACAACGGGGCTGCATCGTTTATTTATTTGGTGGCAGTGATGAGCTATTAACGCTAGATAATCAAACGCTGGCTTTGCCCGAGCTGCTAGATATGTTGCGCGGCTCTTTTAGTGGCGGAACCGATGTTAACGCGCCTTTACAAGCAGCCTTAACCAACTTGCAACAACAAGCCTGGCAGCAAGCCGATATTTTGCTAGTGAGCGATGGTGAGTTTCAAGTCAGCGAGGCGCTACAAAAACAAGTGACGCGTGCCAAAGATGAGCAAGGAGTGCGTATTTATGGCCTACAGCTAGGGTATGCCACGGCACTGCATGCCATGAACCTTTTGTGCGATCCGGTGCAATTATTTAGCGATTGGAAAACACTAGAGCAGGCGGCGCGCTTGCAATAAGTGGCCTTTATTTAGCTTGGCGTAACCAAACTTGGCGCGGCTGTTGCTCGCCGAAATAATCTGCTTCTTCATTTTCATATTCAAAGCCACACGCTTGGTATAAGCGCTGCGCGCTATTATTGGGGTGTACGGTTAAGCGCACTTGGGGACAATTAAGCTTATCAAAGGCACTAAGTAGCTGGTTAAGCAGTGCTTTACCTATGCCCTGTCTTTGAGCATGGTTAGCCACTGCCAGCGACAGCACCCAAGCCTGCTCACCGCTCCCGCCGACAATATAGCCCAGCACCACGCCTTCTTTAACCGCCACCCATAACAAACTTGGCCATAGATCTAAGCATTGGCGAAATAAAAAATCCGGATAACACTGCTCACCAAAGGCGCGCTGCTCTAAAGCGGCAATGGCGCTGAGATCAGCTTTAGTGGCCAGTCTTACGTGCATGCTTGCTCCTTTTATAGACTTTTAAAATTACCAACTAGACACTAGCAACCCACTCTAACAGCCTTGCACACCTCACCGTTAGCTGGTTAAACTTTATTATTTTATAAACACAGCGCATTCATTAAGAGCATAAATAATGACAGCTTCTTCTTTTGGCCAAGGTGATAGCTCACTGCAGGCCGCCGGGGGTTTTAAAGGTTTACAACAACTAGCCCACGACTTTTACTACGCCATGGAAACCCGCGCCGACGCCGCACATATTCGTGCTATGCATCCAACAGACTTAAGCGAGAGTAGCGATAAATTAGCGCGTTTTTTAACTAGCTGGCTAGGCGGACCTGCCTTATATCGTGAAAAATACGGCCCCATTAGTATACCGCGCGCCCATGCGCATTTAGCCATAGGTATTGCCGAGCGTGATGCTTGGTTGGCCTGCATGCAAGAAGCGCTTGAGCAGCAAGCCTATAGTTGTGATTTTAAAGCCTACTTACTGCGAGCCTTAAGCGTGCCCGCCGAGCGCTGCCGCACGCAAGATTAACAGCCATAAGCCACAGGAAAACCCCAACTCACCTCAGGATAATGGCTAACACAAGGCGATACGATTAACGCCATACGCTATACGCCATAAGTTAAAGCAGACACGAGTTCAGCTTTTTCCTACCGAGGTCAATTCGAGATCTGACGTGCGCCAGGATAACAACGATTTCTCGTCATACCGCGCTTGCCGCGGTATCTCATACAGATCACTCCCTACTTCAATAGATCCTGATGTTCATCAGGATGACTGCGCAACAGAAAATACAGTGTCTTTCTGTTAACAATAAAACCTCTTTCGTGTTCTTCCGTGTATTCCGTGGCAAAAAAATCTTAGCTTTATTCTCGCTAGTTTAGCTTTTCGTACCGCGCTTAACGTAAGGCGTATAACGGTCAATTCGAGATCCTGACGTGCGTCAGTATGACAACCATTTCTCGTCATACCGCGCTTGCCGCGGTATCTCATGCAGACCACTCCCTACTTCAATAGATCCTGATGTTCATCAGGATGACGCAAGAACCAAGATCCTGACGTGCGTCAGGATGACGGGAAAACATACCTAAAGCGCTACGCGAATCGACCGCAATACAAATCAAGGCGAATCAATTATCGGCTTGGCCTCCCGCTGGCGGTCTTTGTCTGTTAAAATATCAGCCGTTTTGCAATGAGGTGGCGGCGAGTAATGAGCGATAACAGTCAGTTAAAAGTGATTGTCGGCATGTCCGGCGGTGTGGACTCTTCAGTATCAGCCTATTTGCTGCAAAGCCAAGGCTATCAGGTGGAAGGCCTGTTTATGAAAAACTGGGAAGAAGACGATACCGACGAGTACTGCTCTGCCGCCGAAGATCTGCGCGATGCACAAGCGGTGTGCGATAAACTCGGCATTGAGCTGCACACCATCAACTTTGCCACCGAGTATTGGGATAATGTGTTTGAGCATTTTTTAGCAGAATATAAAGCTGGTCGTACTCCTAATCCCGATATCTTGTGCAATAAAGAAATCAAATTTAAAGCTTTTCTTGAGTTTGCTGCCGAAGACTTAGGTGCCGATTTTATTGCCACCGGCCATTATGTGCGCCGTACCTTTGATGAGCAGCCTAAAATGTTGCGGGGCTTAGATAGTAATAAAGACCAAAGCTATTTTTTATACACCTTAAGCTCAGCCCAAGTAGCCAAGAGTTTGTTTCCGGTGGGTGAGCTAGAAAAGCCCGAAGTACGTCGCATTGCCGAGCAACTGGAATTAGTGACGGCCAAGAAAAAAGACTCTACCGGAATTTGTTTTATTGGTGAGCGTAAATTTACCGACTTTTTAGCCCAATACTTGCCAGCTCAGCCTGGAAAAATTGAAACCGTAGACGGTGAAGTAATTGGGGAGCATCAAGGCTTGATGTATCACACGCTGGGCCAACGTAAAGGGCTGGGGATCGGTGGGCTAAAAAACGCCAGTGACGATCCTTGGTATGTGGTAGATAAAGAGCTGGAGCGTAATGTGTTAGTGGTGGCTCAAGGCGATCATCCGCGCTTGTATTCTAAGGGGTTAATTGCTCGCCAGTTGCATTGGATAGATCGCACTCCCTTAACCGCGCCGCTGCGCTGCACGGTAAAAACCCGCTATCGCCAAACCGACATTCCTTGTGTGGTAGAGCCCCTAGATAATGACACTATTCGGGTTATTTTCGATGAACCTCAAGCAGCCGTCACCCCCGGCCAGTCGGCCGTATTTTATGCCGATGAGGGTTGCTTGGGCGGCGGTGTAATTGAAAGCCGTTTTAATGAGGAATTAGCGTGAGCCATAGCCTGGAAAATAAAACCTTAGCCTTTGCCGGTATTTGCCAAGCGGTGAGTTTGGTCCAACAAGTGGCTCGCCAAGGCACCATTAAAGATAAGGCGCCCCTTAGCGCCACCTTGAACAGTATTCTAGTGACCGATGCTGATAACACCGCCGACATTTATGGTGGCCAAGGCCAGTTAACGTTAGGCTACCAAACGATTGTGGATCAGCTGGGTAATAACGATAGCCGCAAAAACGCCGAGCTTACTCGCTATTTAGTAGGCACCTTAGCATTGGAGCGAAAGCTGGCGAAACGTAAAGATTTAATGGCCATGCTAGGCGAGCGCATTAATCAAGTTAAGCGCCAGCGCCACCATTTTGAGTTACTCGATGAGCAAGTACTTGCTAATTTTGCCAGCATTTACAGTGACATTATCAGCCCCATAGGACCGCGTATTCAGGTAGCCGGCGAGCCAAGCTTCCTACAGCAATCACTGGTGCAGCATCAAATTCGCGCCTTATTGCTCGCCGGTATCCGCAGCGCGGTATTATGGCGCCAACTGGGTGGCCAACGCCGACAAATTTTATTTAATCGCAAGCGCATGGTCGCGCTTGCCCAAAGCGCCTTACGCGAGAGCTAGCTAACTAACACAATATTTGCTTGGCCACAGAATACGCTAAAGAGTGTTGAGTGTTGAGTGCTGAGTGCTGAGTGTTGAGTGTTGAGTGTTGAGTGTTGAGTGTTGAGTGTTGAATTTTAGTCCAGTGCTTATAACTCAACCCTTATAACTAAAAACTCAACACTCACTCATGCGTTGCGTGGCAAAAATAGCTTTAAGGTTTCTGCTGTGCTGCACCAGTCAAACCAGCTATTAATATAGAACTGTTTATTATTCCCCCCCATATTTAGGAGTTGTGATTCATGGACTTATCAGCATTAACGGCTATTTCACCGGTTGATGGCCGTTATGGCAGTAAAACCGCAGAATTGCGCGCTATCTTTTCTGAATTTGGTTTATTGCGTTTTCGTGTAGAAGTAGAAGTGCGCTGGTTGCAAGCCTTAGCCGCTAATGCCGATATTCCTGAAGTGCCTGCACTGTCGGCCAAGGCCAATGACTTACTTGACAACATAGTGGCTAATTTTAATGAAGCCGATGGGCAGCGTATTAAAGACATTGAGCGCATCACTAATCATGATGTTAAAGCGGTGGAATATTTCTTAAAAGAAAAAGTAGAAGTATTGCCCGAGCTGGCGGCCATCAGTGAATTTATTCACTTTGCTTGTACCAGTGAAGATATTAACAATAACGCCCATGCCTTAATGCTGTCGGCGGGTCGTGACCAAGTGGTGGTGCCTTATTGCCAGCAGTTGATCGATGCCATAAAAGAGTTGGCCACTCGCTATCGTGATGTGCCAATGCTCAGCCGCACTCACGGTCAACCTGCTTCACCCACCACTTTGGGTAAAGAAATGGCGAACGTGGTGTATCGTCTTGAGCGCCAGCTTAAACAAATTAAAGCGGTAGAAATGCTGGCTAAAATCAATGGCGCCGTAGGTAACTATAACGCGCATTTATCGGCCTACCCAGAAATTGACTGGCATGACTTTGCCGAGCGTTTCGTCACCAGTCTTGGTGTAGACTTTAACCCCTACACTACCCAAATTGAGCCGCACGACTATATTGCTGAGCTGTTTGATGCCATCGCCCGTTTCAACACTATAGTGTTGGATTTTGACCGCGATATTTGGGCTTATATCTCTATTGGCTACTTTAAACAGCGCACCGTAGAAGGCGAAATTGGTTCCAGTACCATGCCGCACAAAGTTAATCCTATTGATTTTGAAAACTCCGAAGGCAACTTAGGTTTAGCTAACGCCATCTTCAACCACTTGGCAGTTAAATTGCCGGTGTCACGCTGGCAGCGTGACTTAACAGACAGCACAGTACTGCGCAACTTAGGCGTGGCGGTGGGCTACTCGGTGATTGCTTATCAAGCAACCCTTAAGGGCATCAGCAAGTTGGAAGCCAACCCTGAAGCCTTAGCCGCCGACTTGGATCAAAACTGGGAAGTATTAGCCGAGCCTATTCAAACCGTGATGCGCCGCTACGGCATTGAAAAGCCTTATGAAAAGCTAAAGGAGTTGACCCGTGGCAAACGCGTGAACGCCGAGGGCATGCACATCTTTATTGATACTCTGGAACTGCCAGAGACGGTGAAGGCTGAGCTTAAGCTATTAACCCCTGCCAATTACATTGGTAGTGCCATCGCGCTGACAGATAAGCTGTAATTACAGCAATAGGCGCCCAGCTAAAAACCGAGCCAATTGGCTCGGTTTTTTTATTCATAACCTGCAGAACAATGCTATTTATCTTTAAACTGGGCGCTTGATGCTCGGCGCTGCTCTTAATCTCTAAGCTGGGCGCTGTATTTCCTAATCTATCAATCTCTACTACGCCTTGGCATAATAGCTGACTATTCTTATCTTACATTTTCCTTGACCATAGGTAGCTATGCACAGCGCATTCAATCTCGATATTACGGACTTCTTGGCTCATTACTGGCAAAAAAAACCTTTATTGTTAAAGTCGGCTTTTGCTGGTTTTGAAGATCCTCTTAGCCCGGATGAGCTGGCAGGGCTAGCTTTGGAGCCCCAAGTAGAATCGCGCCGCGTATGGCGCAGTGACGATCGCTGGCACGCCGAAAGCGGCCCCTTTGAAAGCTACGATCATTTAGGTGAAACCGACTGGACGCTATTAGTGCAAGCGGTTAATCAATGGCACCCCGAGGTGCAGGCGCTTGCCGATGAGTTTCGCTTTATCCCCGGTTGGCGCTTTGATGATGTCATGATCAGCTTCTCTACCCCTGGTGGCGGCGTGGGGCCGCATATCGACCAATATGGGGTGTTTATTATTCAAGGATCCGGCAGTCGTCGTTGGCGAGTAGGCTTACCTCAGGAGTTAGAGCAGTTTGCCGCCAATGGTACTTTGCGCCATTGTGAGGATTTTGTCGCCGACATCGATGAGGTGCTTATGCCTGGCGATATGCTCTATATTCCGCCGGGTTGCCCTCATGAAGGTTATGCCCAAACGCTGGCCATGAATTACTCGGTGGGTTTTCGTGCTCCCGATGCGCGGGACTTAATCTCAAGCTTTGCCGACCATCTATTAGCTAATGACTTAGGCGGCCGCCGCTTTGATGATGTTGATATGCCAGCCGCCACCGCCCACGGATGCATTGAGCCGCAAGTATTGGCGCAAGTGAAGAGCTTAATGACCGAGCTATTAGCTGATCCCCAGCGCCTTGCCGACTGGTTTGGCGAGATGATCTCTGAAGCTAAGCACGACTTAGATCTTGAAGCTGCAGAGCCCGCTTATAGTTTGGAAGAGCTAGTGTTGCGTCTCGATCACGGCGATTATTTATATCGCTTAGCTGGGGCTCGCTGCTTTTATATGGCCGGTGAACAGGCGGTATTTTATTTAGATGGTGAGCGCTATCAGTTAGCCAAGCCTGATGCCGGCGCCATCACGCTGTTGTGCGATCACTCCCGTATTCACGGCCCCGAGATTGCCTTTTTAACTGAGCCACAAGCCTTGCTTGAAGTCTTATTACCGCTGGTGAATCAAGGCTATTGGTATTTTGAAGAAGAATAATAAAGATCTTGGCTCTGCCGTCATCCTGACGAATGTCAGGATCTCGTTTTAGACTTTAAAAACTAAAGCGAGATACCGTGGTAAACACGGGATGACGATAGGTAAAATACCGGAGCAAGCACGGTATGACAACAGGTAAGATACCGGAGCAAGTCCGGTATGACGAGAAATAGCCGTCATCCTAGCGCACATTAGGATCTTGGCTCTGCCGTCATCCTGACGCACGTCAGGATCTCGTTTTAGACTTTACAAACTCACAGCGAGATACCGTGGTAAACACGGGATGACGATAGGTAAAATACCGGAGCAAGCACGGTATGACGACAGGTAAGATACCGGAGCAAGTCCGGTATGACGAGAAATAGCCGTCATCCTAGCGCACATTAGGATCTTGGCTCTGCCGTCATCCTGACGCACGTCAGGATCTCGTTTTAGACTTTACAAACTCACAGCGAGATACCGTGGCAAGCACGGTATGACGGGATGGCAGATACCGTGGCAAGCACGGTATGACGGGATGGCAGATACCGTGGCGAGCACGGTATGACGATAGGTAAAATACCGGAGCGAGCACGGTATGACGACAGGGAAGATACCGGAGCAAGTCCGGTATGACGAGAAATAGCCGTCATCCTAGCGCACATTAAAATCTTGGCTCTGCCCTCATCCTGACCAACGTCAGGATCTGGTTTAGGTGTTATCTTTACTTTTCACTTTTCTAGCAAGGTGTCGAAGGCCGGATGATAAGTCACCTGCCCACGGATAGTAGGCTGTTTAAAAGCCATCGCCATTAAAGTCTCGTTAGCGCTAGAGTACTCAAGCCCAAATTCAGCGGCGGGCTTAAAACCAAAACGGCTAAAAAAATCACTTTTACCTAAGACTACAACGCCTGCCCAGTCTAGCTCATTGGCACAATCTAGTGCGGCGCGAATTAAAGCACTGGCAATGCCTTGGCCTTGGCACTCTGGCCATACACTCACGGGTGACAATGCTAACCAGCCGCTGTCTTCCCCGTTAATAAATACCGAGCTCATTAATAAATGCCCCATAATGGCACCATCATATTCCGCCACTTGGCTTAAGCTAATGGCAGCTTGTTCACGCAGTGCCCAGACCAAATCACCGGCTTGCTCTTGGCCAAAAGCAGCACAGACTAGCTCATCTATTTCTTCACCATCACCGGGGCGCTCGGTTCGACAAATCAGCATAAAACACCTTTAAAAATTATTCTCCGTACTGGTGTGTGACTCTTATAATAAAGTGCTTGGCAAAAGGACTTTTACTTTTAAGAGCGTAGTTAAGGTGCTAAGCGTTCTATTAACCAGCCTGTCGCTTGGCGCTGATATAAGAAGCGGTCGTGTAAGCGATTTGCGCCGCCTTGCCAAAATTCAACCGAGTCAAACTTTACCCGAAAACCGCCCCAAAAACTCGGTAACGGCACTTCTCCTTTGGCAAATTTTTGCTTCATTTCTAAAAACTTAGCTTCTAAGACACCGCGCGCCGAAATAGGCATTGATTGGTGTGACACCCAAGCGCCAATTTGGCTATCTTTTGGCCGACTACTAAAGTATTTCACTACTTCTAAGTTAGATAAGCGCTCAACCTGACCGGTAACATGCACTTGGCGCTCCAACACATGCCAAGGAAAGAGCAAACTTACCTTAGGATTATTCGCCAACTGGCTGGCTTTACGACTGCCCATATTGGTATAAAAAACAAAGCCATGGGCATCTAAGTGTTTAAGTAACACAATACGCTGATAAGGCTGTCCTTGTGCATCTACTGTACCTACTACCATGGCAGTGGGATCCATCAAATCGGCCGTCACGGCTTGCTGCATCCACTTTTCAAATAATGCTAATGGCTCGGTTGGCAAATCGTCACGTCGCAATCCACCTTGTAAATATTCTCGTCTATAGTTGGCCAGTTCCATTGCTAAACCCCAAGCGAAGTAATCATTTATTGTGCTAGTACTCATCTCTATTAGCAAGATGCTCCTTTCATCGTATTTAATAAATACCCGCTTTGCGATTAACTACTTATCACGCAGATAAAGCTAGTATGCACAGACTAGGGGTAATTAGTATTGCAAGCTAAGGCGTACTGGCCGCACAATAGGCGCTATTTTAGAAAAGCGTGAATAGTGTGGTAGCAAAAAATGGCCTTACTTATCGAAGATAGCTGCATAAATTGTGATATGTGCGAGCCCGAGTGTCCGAATGACGCTATTAGTTATGGGCGAGAGATTTATGAAATAGAGCCCGATTTATGTACCGAGTGTGTTGGCCATTATAATAAGCCCACTTGCATCAGCGTATGTCCTATCGATTGTATTATTGTGGATCCGGAGCGTGTTGAAAGCGAAGAAGCGCTATGGGATAAATTTGTGCTACTGCATCATGTCAGCGACTAATGCTAGTGCTCCCTGCTCTCACCGGTTTAAAAACGATAACCATAACTTAAATTCCAATAGCTAATCCCCTGATTAGGCTGCTTGATGCCGGCATTAGATAAGTGACGCGCTTCCACCATTAGACTATGACGTTCTTTAACTAAGCCTATGCCAGCACGGCTACTAAATTGAAAAGCACTGGATAAGTCTCGCTCCCCTAGCTGCGTGTCGCTTATCCACGCCGGCCCTACTCCTACTAACAGCACCGGTTGCCAAGTTGCGTTGGGCATAAAATTATATTGCAATAACGGCACTAAGCTTAGCTGCACTAAATCATGATGAGTGGCATGCCAAGCCGCCGCCTCTGCCAACACACCATAGCTTAAGCGCCCCTGCCATTGCTGAGTCCACTGCCCACCTATTTGTACAGTGTGTGCGCCATAGCCGCCGCCCCCTCCCACTCGTAAGCTATTCTCAGCTGCCGCTAAAGGGGACAGTAACACAGCTGCAATAACCAGCGCGCTCAGTCTTCTTGAGCGTGCTCCTCGTTGCCAGCGTGCAGTTAATAAGGAAGTATTATTTTCTAAGGTCATAGCCACTCCTTAGTTGTTACTCAACAAACACTTAATAATTTAGTCATTTATCAACGCTTTAAAGATAGTAACTGCTAGGCTTTTTTTCTTATTTTTTCGATAAAATGACTATAAGAATTTTTTCTAAGAATATGTAAGCGTGCTTGATTAAGACAGCTTAGCGAGCGGGATTTATATCTTGCCTAGTTTTCGTTCACAGGTATAATATGGCGCTCAAATTTCGTTCTTTAACATCAAGTGAGTTCACTCATATGCATCCGATGCTCAATATCGCGATACGCGCTGCGCGTAACGCTGGTCAAGTTATCGTCAAAGGTTTCGCCAACCCCGATAACGTAGAAATTAGTCGAAAAGGCCAGAACGATTTTGTTACTAATATCGATTTAGAAGCAGAAAACGCCGTGGTTAACACGCTGCGTAAATCCTACCCAGAGCATACCATTATTGGTGAAGAGTGCGGTGAGCTCACCGGCAGCAACCCTGATTATCAGTGGGTTGTTGACTCCCTTGATGGCACCACCAACTTCGTTAAAGGCATTCCGCATTTTGCCATTTCTATTGCGTTGCGCGTAAAAGGTCGCACCGAACAAGCGGTAGTTTACGATCCTATTCGTGATGAGCTTTTTACTGCTAGCCGCGGCGCAGGCGCGCAATTAAACGGTTATCGCATTCGTACAGGTAAGGCCAAAGACTTAAGCAATGCGGTATTAGCCACTGGCTTTCCTTTTAAGCAAAAACACCATCTCGATGCTTATATGGGCATGTTTAAAGACTTATTTGTGCAATGCTCTGACATTCGCCGCGCCGGTGCTGCTAGCCTAGATTTGGTTTATGTCGCCGCGGGACGCGTTGATGGCTATTGGGAATTAGGCTTAAAACCTTGGGACTTTGCCGCTGGCAGCTTAATTGCTCGTGAGGCCGGTGCTATTGTTACCGACTTTGCCGGTGGCCATAACTTTGAGCGCAGCGGTAACTTAGTATGCGCGAATCCTAAAGTATTAAAAATTATGCTAGCTGGTATTCGTGAGCACTTACCTGAGTCACTTTCTCAGTAAGCTTGAGCCCAGCGCCCAGCGCCCAGCGCCCAGCTAAATAATAAACGCCGCACTCTTTGAGGGCGGCATTTTTTTATGGGTTTAGCGGGCTTCGTTGCAGAGCAGTCATTAAGAGCAACAGCGAGATCCTGACGTTCCGGCTTAAGGAACGTATTGCAAACAACCTAAACAAAAAGGCCTGTCATTGCTGACAGGCCTTTTTTAGTGCGTGCTAAACGGTATTAGCCGTTTAAGCGCTCGGTACGACGAGGTGAGCGCGGCTTGCGATCATCGCCACGAGGAGCAGCACCACGACGAGGCAGTGGGCCACCTTCGTATTTAGCTAAGTTTAACGGGCGCTGACAAACACGCACGTTTTGCAATACTTTGTGTACTTCTGAGGTCATGCCTTGTGGCAGATCAACAGTTGAGAAGTCATCATGAATTTGAATTTGACCAATAAAGCGTGACTCAAGATCGGCTTCGTTAGCAATCGCACCCACTAAGTGACCTGGCTTAACACCGTGTACACGACCTACTTCAACGCGAAACGTTTCCATGGCAACACTATCACGACCAGAACGTGGGCTACGAGCAGGACGATCACTGCGCTCGCGGCTGTCACGAACATCAGGACGACGTGCTGCCTGTGGGCGGTCTTCCATAAATAATGGACGGTCGCCTTGTAACAAGCGTGCTAAACCGGCGGCTAACTGCGAGCTGTCGAGCCCTTCTTCTTCTAAAGAAGCGATCATTTCAGCGAACGGTGCTAATGATTTTTCATCGGCTTCTACGCTTACACGCAGTTTATTCTTAAAGCGCTCTGCGCGGATCTTATTGATCTCATCCGCTGATGGCATCTGCATTTCTTCGATAGGTTGGCGAGTGTGGCGCTCAAGGTTAAACAGACCGCGCTTTTCACGACCGGTTACAAACAAGATGGCATCACCTTCACGACCCGCACGACCGGTACGACCAATACGGTGTACGTAAGACTCGTTATCGTGTGGCATATCAAAGTTAACTACGTGGCTAATACGCTCTACGTCTAGACCACGGGCGACTACGTCAGTTGCCACCAAGATGTTTAAGCGACCATTTTTAAGACGCTCAATCACTTTTTCACGTAATTTTTGTGGAATATCACCGTGCAAGGCTTCACAGGCGTGGCCTTCGCGGCTCATCATGTCGGCCAAATCTTCGGCGTCTTTACGCGTGCGCACAAACACCAACATGGCATCCATTTGTTCGGTTTCTACCAAACGGCATAAACCCTCGTGCTTATTCATGCCACGTACAAACCAGTAACGCTGGCGAATACTGGAGTTAGTGCGAGTTTTATTCTCAATGCGCACTTCTTTCGGGTTGTTCAGGTACTTTTGAGCAACACGCTGAATAACGGGTGGCATGGTGGCAGAGAACAGAGCAATTTGGCGAGTAGCAGGCGTTTGCTCCAAAATCCACTCAACGTCGTCGATAAAGCCCATGCGCAACATTTCATCGGCCTCATCCAGCACTAAGGCTTTCAGATTATCCAATTTAAGAGTGCCACGGCGCATATGGTCCATAACGCGACCTGGGGTACCAACTACAATATCAACGCCGCGCTTTAACGAGCGGATTTGTGTGTCGTAAGCTTGGCCACCATAGATGGACATAATACGAATGTCTTTACGATATTTTGCATAGCCTTCAAACGACTCGGCAACCTGGATAGCCAGCTCGCGAGTGGGGGCTAATACCAATACTTGAGGAGTGGCGTTGCCACCAGTAATGGTGCTTAACAGCGGCAGTGCAAACGCTGCAGTTTTACCGGTACCGGTTTGTGCCAAGCCTAAAACGTCACGGCCTTCCAGCAAAGTAGGAATAGCAGCAGCCTGAATAGCAGAAGGCTTCACATAGCCGGCATCGGCAAGTGCTTTTAATACTTCAGGAGCTAAACCTAGTTCAGTAAAGGCAGGGGCATTTTCAGCAAGTACAAGTGTAGAATTTGTCATTTAACAGTTCCGAATAAATAGAATGTCGGCGGACTGATACAGTAAAAGGCCAGGGACAACCCATCTCACATAAGTGAGGGCTTCCCTTTACAGAGTGTGTGACACACTGAGATTCACAAGGCTAATCTGGCCATTTTTGTCTCAACACCGCCATGGTGAACGTACTGATTAACTATCAGCGCGTCTTTCTCATCATGAATGTCGATCTGCCAGACTTGTGTCGTCGCGCCCAATGGAGGGGACGGGCAACCCGATAAGGGTCGCGTCGTTTGGCGCGGACGTGATGCGTTATGTTCCTAAAAAACGCAATATAACCCGCTTCAACGCACATACTTTGGCAGCTACGTAAACCCAGGGTTTAATGAAACTGGTTTATTTAAACCATGCTTCATCTGTAGCATGCCGAATAGGCGGGTTATAACGATAGTTAGCGCTATTACATATAGCTAAATTATCGTGACCCACATCACAAAAGGTCATGCCCTTCTGGGCTGAGGGCGCATTCTCTGTCAAACGACACAGAATGTCCAGCATTATTTGTCTATTGGGGATTGGGGATGTGAAACATCACAGCATGACATTCGCGAGTAGTGAAAGCATCTCACTCTTATAGCATAAGGGGTGAATAGCTCAAGGACGGCATGAACTAAGGTCATACCTAAATGTTGCCAGCCCCCTCTTGGCCGCTAACTCCTCACTATTCCCCCTTCTTTTTTTCATTATTAGCTTCTAAATTTTTTCGCAATATAGATAAGCAACACAGCGCCTAGAGTGGACATCATCAAAGAGCCAATTACACCAGTAGTGGCAATGCCGACTAACCTAAAGACGATACTGCCAACAAAGCCGCCCACTAAACCCAGTAAAATATTACCTAATACCCCATAACCTTCGCCTTTCATGAGCTTGCCAGCAATCCAACCGGCCAAGCCACCAATAATTAACCCTAAAATTAACCCCATGTTATTCCCTTAAAATATTGTTGATAATATGTACAACTCACTAGCGCCTAGCTAATACAAACCTTAAACCAGAGCCTTATCAGGATGAAGGCTAAACAACAAACAGCGCTCTTTATGGTACTTCGGTGCTGGGTGATTGTGGCTGGGCGCTCCTTAATAAATGCAACAGCGCCTGCACCGGATGTTGAATACCTTGCCCTTCGATACGTTTTACTTGTGAACGACAAGAAAAACCGGTGGCTAAACAGCGCTCGGTGGGGCGTTTGCGTAATGGCTCGGCCCAGCTCATGGTGTATAACTGTTTTGAGCCTTCCACATGTTCGCGCTCATGACCATACGTGCCGGCCATACCACAGCAACCCACCGGTACCGCTTCAAGCTCAGCACCTAAGTGCGCAAAAATACCAGCCCAGTCTTGATGAGTGGTGGGCTTAGCGGTTTTTTCGGTGCAATGAGCAAATAGGTACCAAGGCTCCCCCGCTTTGTCACGCACTGGAATGGTCGCCAATTGCTGTAATAACCACTCTTGAGGCAAGAGTACTTCAAACTCGCCCCTTGCCGCGCCTAAGATTTTGTTATATTCATCGCGATAACACAGCACCAGTGACGGGTCCACACCCATCATAGGAATGTTTAAGCGTGCCAAATTATTTAAAAACTGAGCACTGTCGGCGGCCATATTGGCAAAGCGGCGCAAGAAGCCTTTAACGTGCGCCGGTTTACCGTTAGGTTTAAAGGGTAAGACTATTGGATTAAAGCCTAAACGGCGTGCCAGCTCTGCCAAGTCGAACACCACCTTAGCATCATAAAATGAAGTAAAAGGATCTTGGATAATAAGTACGGTTTTGGTTTTTTCACTGTCACTTAAGCGGCTAAGTTCGGCTAAATCAAACCGAGAATGGCCCCCTTCTTCTAACTGCTTGGCAAGACTTGGCTCACTCACCAATGGCATGTCCACCATACCCAATAACGAGCTGGCACTGGCTTTGACTAATCGATTGTTCATGAGTGGATTAATCAGCTTGGGCATTTTTGCCATCCACGGCGTGTAAGACTCCACCATTGACACTAAATAATCTTTTGGCGGGCGCTGATAACGCTGGTGATAAAGCTGTAAAAAACGCGCTCTAAAGGTTGGCACATCCACCTTAACGGGACACTGGCTAGAGCAGGCTTTACACGCCAAACAGCCATCCATGGCCTCTTTCACTTCATGGGAGAAGTCATAGTCGCCACGGCGTTTTTGCCAAGTAAATTTAATGCGCTCCACTAGTGCTTTCATGCTGGTGCGCCCGCTCATAATGGCCGCTTCTTCGGCCATAGGATCAAAGCCTTGAGCAGAAAGTTGGCGCAACCATTCCCGAGTTAAACCGGCGCGGCCTTTAGGAGAGTGACGACGGTCTGAAGTCAGCTTCATCGACGGGCACATGGGCGAGTTCACATCAAAGTCAAAGCACAAACCATTGCCGTTACAATCCATGGCCGGTGTGTAGCTATCGCGCACATTAATGGGGATTTGTCGGTCGTAAAAGCCCCGCTTAGTGGCATCCACGGATACGAGCTGATCTAGGCTATCGAGCGGCGTGCAAATTTTGCCAGGATTTAAACGGTTAAAGGGATCAAAAGCCGACTTAATGCGGCGCAGCTCCATAAATAACACTTCACCAAAAAAGGTGGGGCTATATTCAGAGCGAAAGCCTTTGCCATGCTCGCCCCACATTAAGCCACCATATTTAGCGGTGAGCGCATTAACCTGATCGGATATTTTGCGCAAGGTGACTTCTTGCGCCGGATCCGTCATATCTAGCGCGGGGCGCACATGCAACACGCCGGCATCGACGTGGCCAAACATGCCATATTGCAGCTGGTGGGCGTCGAGCAAGGTGCGAAACTCCACGATATAATCCGCCAAGTTTTCTGGTGGTACTGCCGTGTCTTCGACAAAGGCGATGGGTTTTTGCCGGCCTTTAGTATTGCCCAATAAGCCTACTGCTTTTTTACGCATGCCATAAATACGATTGAGTGAAGCCAAGTCATCACACACTTGATAGCCAATAATGCCCGCCTCATTACGCGCCATTAGCTCATCAAGTTGCTCACAAAGAGCATTAACTTTTGCTTGCTGCGTCTCAAGGTCGTGATCGGCATACTCAACAATATTTAAGCCTTCCATGACTTTGCCGGGCACATCTTGAATAAGCTCACTCACTGAGTGCCAAACAATATCTTCTCGCGCCAACCCTAATACTTTGGAGTCAACGGTTTCTACGGATAACGCTTGAGCTTCTACCATAAAAGGCGCATTACGCAGCGCCGATAAAAAGCTGTCGTATTTAACATTAACCAAGGTGCGATAAGGCGGGATGGGCGTAAGATCTAGCCAAGCTTCGGCAATAAAAGCTAAGGAGCCCTCACTGCCACATAAGATGCGAGTTAAATCTAGGGTGTGGCTGGCTTTGTCATAAACATGCTTTAAGTCATAGCCGGTTAAGAAGCGATTAAGCTTAGGAAAACGCTTATTAATCTCGCCGGCATGCTCGGTGACGCTGGCATACACACAGCGATATAACTCGCCCTCGCGGCTGTCTTCTTCTAATTTGGCATCCAGTTTCGAACCACTGACGGGGCCGGTTTCAATAATACTGCCATCGACTAATACCGCAGTGACACCTAATACGTGATCAGAGGTTTTGCCATAGACTAAAGAGCCTTGTCCTGAGGCATCGGTGTTGATCATGCCGCCAAGCGTGGCGCGGTTACTGGTAGACAGATCCGGTGAAAAAAATAAATCGTGCCCCGCCACTAATTGATTAAGCTTGTCTTTTACAATACCGGTTTGCACGCGCACCCGACGCTTAGCCACATCTAGGGTCAGTAACTGTTTCATATAGCGAGAGCTGTCGATAACCAGCGCTTGCGTTAATGACTGGCCGTTAGTGCCCGTGCCACCGCCGCGCGGAGCAAACTTCACTTCTTGAAATTCAGAACGCGTGCCCAAGCTTAATAACAAACTTAAGTCTTGCGTGGAACGAGGAAACACCACCGCTTGGGGCAGCATTTGATAAACGCTGTTATCGGTGGCCACACTTAAGCGACTCGCATAACTGCGCTCAATATCGCCACGAAAGCCACTATTAGCGAGTGCGTCTAAAAATTCAAAATAGAGGGGAGTTATCTGCGCTTGCAGATCTATCCTTGGGATCATAACGGCCAGTTCCCTGTTATTGGTATTAAGTGCGCCCAGAGTGAGAGCCAGTATACAGAATAATAGCGCCCCGCGCCTAGCAGCAAGCGCGAAGCAAAAAACATCTTGCTCTCTAGATGTTAAATCTAGAGCTAAACGTTAAATTTTAAGCTAAGGGTCGTGCTTGGCGCCAAGCGTTAGGTGCGGGGTGCTGTGTCTTCAGAGATCAAATGATTAAGAAAGCGCGCAAACAAAGCGGCCTGGGAGTCGATGGCTAATTTTCGATACACCTGCTTGCGATGATTTTTAACCGTGCCCTGCCCTATGCCCAACTGGTGTGCAAGGGCGTCATTATCTAAGCCTTGCAATAGTCCTCTGGCCACTTGTTGCTCACGAGCGGTAAGACGCGCGTGCCCAAAGCTATGTAGTGCATGGTGCACACGACTATACATATCGTTTGCCTGTTTGGAATTAGCCGCTATGTCTTGAGAGGGCACGACAAAAGAGCTAAGCGGCGCTTGCCAATGCTGGTGACAAAGCGCACGTAATAATGGCAGCAGGTGGCGCAGTGAGGTTTGTTCGTTTGCGCTAAAGGACTGGCGCGTAAAGCGCCCTAAAAATACCGTTAGCCATTGGCCTGCGGGTAAGCAGATGGTCAAGCCTAACTCTTGTTGCCAGCCAGTGGCTTGATAAAAGCCTGCTGCATATTCGGGCATAGGCGCACCGGCATGCTGCAGTACTTGCTGGAGAGAATAAACGCCCTCGCCCAAACCTTGGCGTAAGGCGCGGTAAAAAGGGTCTTGAGCATATAAGCCGCTTAAATACTGACTAAATAATAAGTCTCGCTGTTGACTTAAATTATCATATAAATAAAGCGGTGAGCCCGAGTCTTGATAACTTAGTATTAGGCAACAATCACTGGCTACTTGGGCTTGTACTAGGTTTGCTAAACACCGAGCAAAGCTGGGACGCCCTATGGCTTGCACCGCTTCGGTTAAAGCCTGCTGTTTATTTTCATTGGCTATCGACATAAGCGTCCTTAAGTTACAGCGCACAGGAGTGATGAGGAGTGAAGCGTAAAGAGTAAATGGACGAGCCAACATGCAGCCTAAACGAGGCGAGCTCTTACTATTAATATGTTAGGTCTTGGTCGGTCTTATCTTGGCTTAATTTTTTCGTGGCAAAGAAGTTTTTAGTCTTTATTTTTAAGCTGGGTACTTGGCGCTGACATTATATCGAAAACTATCCCTTTAGGGACATAGGCAAGCCAGTACGAATTAGTAAGCATAAGACTTTATTTTTATGCTTGAGTGACTCATGACTGACTTATTCACCCCTAATCCTTTATTAACTGAGCTTGAACAGCGCGGGCTAATTGCCCAAACCACTAATGGCCAAGCGCTCCATCATCACTTAAATCAAGCGCCGCGCACGCTGTATTGCGGCTTTGACCCAACGGCAGGCAGTTTGCACATTGGCCACCTAGTACCGCTATTAATGTTGCGCCGCTTTAAAGAGGCGGGGCATCAGGTGATAGCGCTAGTCGGTGGCGCCACCGGTATGATAGGCGACCCCAGCTTTAAAGACGGTGAGCGAAACCTTAATAGCAAGGCCCAAGTGCAAGATTGGGTAACCGACTTACAAGGCCAAATTGCGCCCTTATTGGGCATGAGTCTAGCGCAACCTTTCGAGCAACAAGCCAAGGTGAAGCTGCTCGATAATGCAAAGTGGATGAATAAGCTCGACTTATTTAGCTTTTTGCGCGATATCGGTAAGCATTTTTCAGTCAATGCCATGATTGCCAAAGACTCAGTTAAGCAGCGTTTAGCTCGCCCCGACCACGGCCTGTCTTTTACCGAATTTGCCTACTCATTATTGCAAGCTTACGATTTTGCCGAGCTAAATGCTGCGTATCATTGCACACTGCAAATTGGCGGTAATGATCAATGGGGCAATATTACCAGTGGCATCGACTTAACCCGTCGGCTTAATCAGCAGCAGGTGTTTGGCTTAACGCTACCTTTAATTACTAAAAGCGACGGTACTAAATTTGGTAAAACCGAAACGGGCACCGTGTGGTTAGATGCCGCTAAAACCTCACCTTATGCCTTTTATCAGTTTTGGCTCAATACCGCAGATGCAGATGTGTATAACTTCTTGCGCTTTTATAGCCTGCAAAGCCTAGAAAAAATCGCCGAGATTGAACGCACCGATGCACATTGCCAAGGTCGCCCTCAGGCGCAGCGCTTATTAGCGCAAGAGTTGACACAATTAGTACACGGCGAGGCTGCTTTACAGGGCGCACAGCGGATTAGTGAGGCCTTATTTTCAGGAGATTTTACCGCGTTAACCTTGTCAGAGTTAGCACAGTTAGCCCAAGACGGCATGCCTTTTACCACGCTCACCGAGGAGGGGCAGCATTCACTTAGCCAGCTGTTAGTGACCAGTAAGTTGGCCAGTTCCTTACGCCAGGCACGGGAGCTGATCGCTAATAACGCCATTACCGTCAATGGGCAGTTAATCAATAAAGATACTGGGCAACTCACACTACTACAGCAGCAATACGTCATTTTAAAGCGCGGCAAGAAGCATTTTCATTTGCTTAAGCTAGCGCCTGCGCTGAGCTAATAAGCAGGAAACAAGGCAACCCCATAATAATGGAGGAGCTAACCGAGATCCTGATTGTCATCAGGATGACGGCCTTAGGACTGTCATACCGAGCTTGCTCCGGTATCTCGCTCTGGTTTCAAAAACTAAACCAAGATCCTGATTGTCATCAGGATGACGGCCTTAGGACTGTCATACCGGGCTTGCTCCGGTATCTCGCTCTTGAATACTAATCCCTAAATCGAGATCCTGACTTTCGTCAGGATGATGAACATTTATTGTTATCAGTAACAAACACTGAGTGCTCTGCGTCCTATATCAAGGGCGTTTATTACGAGCATTCTTTGGCAAGGATCCTTTACTGGAGCTACGGCCTTTACCAGCGGCTTGCGTACTTGGGCCATTTTTAGCCCCCGCTTTGCCACCCGCCCGACTGGGCTTTCGAGACGGTGAATGGGGCTGAGCTGCGTGGCGAGCTCGACGGTTTGCCGGTTGGGCAACATCTTTAATACGCGGGCCACTGCGCGCCGCTTTAGGTTGCTCCAGTTGTGAGGCTTCTTCGGTGTTACTGGAGTCGCTGATCATAGCGTTGATCAAAGCTAATTCAGACTCAGTGACATAGCGCCACTGACCAGGCCTTAACTCACCTAAGTCTATATTCATGATCCGCACCCGCTTTAAGCTAGTCACATTAAAATCAAGATAACTGGCCATGCGCCGAATTTGGCGATTTAAGCCCTGAGTTAAGATGATATTAATGGTGTTATGGCCAATTTTTTTAACCTTACACGGCTTAGTAATGGTATCCAAGATAGGCACACCGGCCGCCATGCGTGCTACAAAATCGGCGGTAATGGGCTTATCCATGGACACAATATATTCTTTTTCATGCGCATTACCGGCGCGCAAAATTTTATTCACAATATCGCCATCGTTAGTCAGTAAAATTAAACCGCTAGAGGGCTTATCGAGGCGACCGATAGGAAAAATGCGTGATTTTTTATAATTAACCGCATCCACGATATTTTCTGCGATCTCAGGATCCGTGGTGCAAGTAATGCCAATCGGCTTGTTATAGACCAAATACACTGGCGCTGGCTTAGCCCGCAGCGGCTTATTATTAACGCTTACTTCATCTGCCGCACTGACTTTTACGCCCATGCCCGCGATAGTGCCATTTACCTTAACGCAGCCTTGTTCAATTAAGCGATCCGCTTCTCGGCGTGAGCAGATGCCCGTTTCGCTAATAAATTTATTAAGCCGCGTCAGTGGCATTAAGGGCTCGGCGTGGGAGGAAACCGACTCTGTCATTAACTATTCTCCGAGGTAAAAAGCGTAACTTGGCACAACGCAATGATGGCTTTACTGAATGGCCGCCTCTTATAACCAGCGGCGCACCGCATGACAATATGCAAGATACTCATGGGCAAATTTTTCTGTTAAGGCGCGCTCTTCGGCTTTAATTTGTACCACCGTCATATACAGTAGGAATAAAGCAAACCATCCTAGATTGATGCCAAGTCCTAACCACAGCAGCCAAGCGAACAATAATAAAGCGTCTGCTAGATAAATGGGATTGCGACTATAGCTAAATATGCCCTGAGTGACCAAAGAAGTGGCGCGCAAAGGCTCAAAAGGTAATAAGGTGGTGCGGGCTTGGTGCATAGTGCGCGCAGCCACGGCCATTAACAATAAAGCCGCTATGGCTAGCAATAGCGCAATCGTGGTTTGGCCTTTAAAGTGCCACGAAAAACCCACCACTGAATGGTGCTGCCAATAACGCTGGGTTAACCACATTAATCCTGCACTTATCGCCATAATTAACGGCGGGGGTAACCATAATAACGTGCTGCCTTTACTCATGATTTATCCGGTGTTGTATTGCGTTTATTACGGGTGGTTTTTACGTCGTTTAAAACAAAGTCGCTACTGGTGCGCGTGGCATCTTCAACATGCGCACCTAATTGAATAATACGCTTTTGGGGTGCGGTTTTTAAGCGAGGAAACGCTAACTCAGCCGGCAGCGGCGCTTGTGTCACATCACTATCAAGATGAGCGTTAACATAGCGCTGTGGCGCTTGGGGGTTGGCTGATAATTTAAGATCCAATATCGGCGCTGCTTGCTCATCACTTAATAATGAACCGACATTTAACTGGGGGCTGGGCGCCGCGTCTTGATTAAGCTCATCCACCTTGGGTGTGGTACCCGCTTCTTTAAGCGCCGCCACCAGCGCGCGGCGCTCGGCATCTTCTTCGGCAATATCTTTAGCTTCTGACTCTAGCGTAATGCTGTCTGGCTCTTCATCCCAATAACAATTAGTCATGCGCAACGCTTGATACACATCGGGATACACCAAAATGCCCTCTTCACCCACCCGAATACCTGCTTGTTTTAGCCAAAGCGTCATTTGCCCGCGCCGCCCCGCCATCACCATATGAATACCACTGCGTTTAAGCTCTTTATAGAGCTCGCCCACCATGGTCATGACACTTATATCTTGATGAGTAAAACAGGATACCGCATCAATAATCAGGCATTTTGCCGGTTGTTTTTCACTGGCTAATAATAATAAAACGCGGCGCTTAAAATAGGCGGCATTAAAATAAGTAAGCGGTGAGTTAAAGCGATAAATCATTACTCCCGTAATGGCTTTCACTTCTTCATTATGGCCAAGGGTGTGCACCACGCCTTCCTCGTTAATGCCCATTAACTGTTCGGTGGGGCGCATCACGTTGCGTAAAAACTGAAATAAGCCCAGCAATACCGCGAGGGCAATGCCTGGGATCACGCCCATAAATAACACACTAAAAAAGGTGATCCACGCCAGCCAAAACGCCGCGCTATCTGATTGGCGCAGCGCCCACAGGCCACGAAAATCGGTCATGGATAAGGAGGCCAAAATCAACACCACTCCCAGCGCGGCGGTGGGGATATATTGTAGTGGTGCCGATAAATAAAAAGTGACCACGGCGGTAGCCAGCGCCGCCACAACCGACACCATTTGCGTTTTACCGCCATTAGCATCGTTTACTGCGGTGCGCGAGCCGGCACCACTCACGGCAAAGCCTTGAGAGACGGCTGAGGCAATATTGGCAATACCTAGCGCACGAAACTCAGCATCAGCGTCGATGTCATAGCCATTACGCGCAGCAAAACTGCGAGCGGTGAGCATTAAAGATACAAAACTTATCATGGCTAAGTTAAGGGCGGGTAGCACCAGCTCTCGAATTAAGCCAGGTGGAAACTCTGGAATTTGAAAATCTGGAAACTTGCCACTTAAGCTACCAATTACCGCCACATTTGCCACTTTTGGCCCCAGTGCCCATAACACAGCAGCACTGGCAGCCAGTGCTAATAAAGAGGTAGGCCACTGTGGCTTAAGGCGCTTACCCACTAGCATCACTACTAAAGTGAGTAAGCTAAACGCCAGTGTAATCAGGTGTACCTGAGACACATAGTCTGGCACCGCCAACACTCGCTCTATTAAGCCCTCTTCATGGTAGCTAAAGCCAAAAACACTCGATAACTGGCCCACAATAATGGTGATGGCCACGCCATTTAATAAGCCCATTAAAATAGGACTGGATAAAAAATCTGCTAATACCCCAAGGCGCAACCGACTGGCAATTAAGCACCAAATACCCGTCATGGCGGTCATGGTCATTACTAGTTGCCAATGGCGTGTAGGATCTCCAAGCGCTAGGGGCGTTACGACGGCGGCAATCACTGCACAGGTGGCCGCATCCGGACCGACAATAAGTTGGCGAGATGAGCCAAATATCGCATACGCGATCATCGGCAAGATACTGGAGTATAAGCCCGCTTCGGCACCCACGCCGGTCAGCTCCGCATAGGCAATGGCCACCGGCAAGCCCACGGCCGCGACTGAGACGCCGGCGCGCACATCTGTCATTAACCAAGCTCGTTTATAGCTTAGTAAAGTCATTAACCCTGGCATCCAATGGCCCAGAGAAAAGCGTTTATTCATTTATCCAACCGAGTGATAGAAGGCGAAGGCCATCATTAATAATAGAAGGTTAAAGGGTGTTTGTTTAGGTAAAGCTAAATAAGCATGCCGCTGACTTAGCTTCACTTTTTATAAGCCGCTAGCTTATCACGCGCTATGTTAAGCCAAGCCCCAGCGTGGGGGTAGCCAAATATATCCGTGAGCTTAAACGCTCAGCTAATTGTTAAGACTGCACTTAATTATGCCCGCGTCATCTCCTTACATATAGCACCAGTACTTAGCTATTAACTGGTTATGAAATGTGCTTAGATAAAGATGGCAGCCACCTATATAGCGGCATAAACCTGCGTAACCTTGAGTATGACCTAAGCATGACCACTAACATCTTAATTTGTGATGACTCATTAGTCGCTCGCAAGCACGTGGCTAACGCATTACCTAAAGATTGGGACGTCACGCTGCATTACGCACAAGACGGCGAGCAGGCGCTCAGCTTTTTACAAGAAAACGGCGCTGACTTATTGTTTCTTGATCTTAATATGCCCATTTTTGATGGCTATGAAGTTCTTAATGTCATTAAAGCGCAAAATATCCCAGTGATGACGATTGTGATCTCCGGCGATATTCAAGAGCTTGCCCAACAAAGGGTACGCCAACTGGGTGCTATTGGTTTTGTTAAAAAACCGCTGGATAGCGCGGCTTTGTGCCAATTGCTTAGCGAGTATGGCTTATATTCCAGCACCACGGCACCCTCGTCTGTGCCCGCTATGCTCACCGAGCCTATTAATCTATTTGATGAATTACAGGAAATGGCCAATATTGCCATGGGCCAAGCCTCTAGCTTGCTATCAAAGCTATTAGGGGTGTTTATTGAGCAGCCTATTCCTAAAGTGGCACTGATCTCGCCGAGCGAGCTGAATATGGCGCTCACCGCGAATGAAGAGCAACAACATTACGCCGCCGTTTGCCAAGGTTTTGTAGGCTCTGGCATTGCCGGTGAGGCGCTGATGTTATTTAGCGATACCGATCGCCACCATATGGCAGAGCTCCTTAAATATGAAGAAGCGGGCTGTGCCGAGCCCGAAGTCGAAGTGCTTATGGACATGGCTAACATTCTCTTTAGTGCCTTTATTAAAGGCCTAGGTGAGCAATTAGATATCGCCTTTGGCCTAGCGCAGCCTCATTTATTAGGACGCCATCAGCCGATTGCTAATTTGGTTAAATTTCATGGCCAAAAAACTGAGCAAATGCTGTGTATTGAAATTCCTTATAAACTAGAAAAACAACACATACATTGTAATTTGCTCGTATTATTAACTGCTGACTCTGTGACCAGACTTGAGCACAAACTGACGTATTTAATGGAGTAAGCCATGCCGCTTGCCACACACAACGCCCAAGCTTTTCACTTTTTAGTCGACATGTTAGAAACCGTTGAAATCGGTTTAGTGATATTGGACTTAGACTTTAATATTCAGCTGTGGAATGGCTTTATGGAAAACCACAGCGGGCTAACTTCCACCGCCGTGCGTGAGAAAAATATCTTTACCTTGTTTCCCGAGCTGCCCCAAGAGTGGCTGAAACAAAAAATAGACACAGTCGTCACCCTTAATACCCGCGCTTTTACTTCTTGGGAGCTTAGGCCTTATCTGTTTCGCTTTAGTAATAGTCGCCCTATTACTGGCACCGCACCTTATATGTATCAAAACGTCACTATTAGCCCCATGGCGGAGCCAAATGGGCGCATCGAGCGGGTGTGTTTAATGGTATACGATGTCTCTGATGAAGCTTGCAGTCGCTTGGAATTAGAACAAGCGAATCAAAAGTTAAATCAATTAAATAAAATTGATAATTTAACTCAACTGCTTAATCGAGGGGCGTGGGAGGAGACACTACATCAAGAGTTTGATCGTTTTCAGCGTTATGGCAACGACTGCACCTTGATGATGCTCGATATAGATAACTTTAAAATAGTAAACGACCAGTATGGCCATCAGACCGGTGATAAAGTGATCCGCCACCTCGCCGATGCCATGCGCGCTTGCTTGCGCCACACCGATCATTTAGGCCGTTATGGCGGTGAAGAGTTTGCCGTCATCTTGCCAGAAACCAACTTAGATGCCGCGCATTTAATTGCCGAACGCCTGCGCCTTACTATTGCTGATGCCGAGTTACACTCGATCAATAGCCGTTTGCAATACACTATCAGTATTGGCATCGCGCCCTTGCATGCCCAAACGGAAGATGCTCAGCAATGGGTACGCCAAGCAGATGATGCGCTCTATGGTGCAAAACATGCAGGCCGCAACCAAGTGGTGTGCTCCCTGAGTTAAACGAGATATTGACCAAAGGGTAAGAGTGAGCAAGATTGGGGATTAGGGATTAGTCGTACCGCGTTAAACATGAACATTAAAAAAGCCCAGTCGTTAGTGACTGGGCTTTTTTTTTAAACGATTAATACATAAAGTTAAGCTAGCTCAATCACTTCAAAGTCAACTTGAGGATCCACATCGGCTTCGTAGTCCACACCGTCTAAGCCAAAACCAAACAGACGTAAAAATTCATCTTTATAGCCTTGGTAGTCCGTTAACTGATAAATATTATCATCCGTCACTTGAGACCAAATATCACGACAAGCATCTTGTACGGCATCGCGTAATTCCCAGTCATCTAAGCGCAGGCGGTTTTCTTCATCTACTTGTGCTGGCAGCTCGCCAAATAATTGGGTGGCGAATAAGCGCTGAATTTGCTCAATACACCCCTCATGAATGCCTTGCTCTTTCATCACCTTAAAGGCCATGGAAATATATAAAGGCATCACTGGGATGGCGGCTGAAGCTTGGGTCACTACCGACTTAAGCACGGCCACATGGGCGCTACCGCCATGAACTTTAAGCTTGGCATCAATAGCATGGGCGGCGCGGTCTAAGTCTTCTTTGGCTTTGCCAAGGGTACCGTGCCAGTAAATTGGCCAAGTTAAGCTAGTACCAATATAAGAATAAGCCACTGATTTAGCGCCATCGGCCAACACACCAGCCTCGCTAAGCGCATCCATCCATAATTCCCAGTCTTGGCCACCCATCACTTGAATGGTGTCAGCAATTTCTTGCTCATTCGCCGGCTCTACTTCGGCTTCAATCAAGACGTCTTTATTGGTATCGAGTGCTGTAGACTTATAAACTTCACCAATGGGTTTCAGTGCCGAGCGCACCACTTCGCCTGAGTCGGGCATTTTACGCACCGGTGAGGCGAGTGAATACACCACTAAGTCCACTTGGCCTAAGTCTTGTTTAATAAGTTCAATCACTTGCTCACGACAAGCATCAGAAAAGGCATCGCCATTAACACTTTTCGAATATAAGCCTTCGGCTTTAGCGGCTTTATCAAAGGCAGCCGAGTTATACCAACCGGCTGAGGCGGTTTTTTTCTCGGTGCCCGCTTTTTCAAAAAACACCCCTATGGTGGCGGCATGACTGCCAAAAGCGGCATTAATTCGCGACGCTAAGCCATAGCCAGTAGAGGCGCCAATGACTAATACTTTTTTGGGGCCATTAGCCAGCTGACCGCGCTGTTTAACGTATGCAATTTGCTCGGCCACGTTTGCCGCACAACCAACAGGATGCGTAGTAGTACAAATAAAGCCACGAACCTTGGGTTTAATTATCATGAAGTTAGGTGCCTCGGTTGTTATAAGAGCAAAGAATAAAAAAACATAGCCTATTCTAAAACAAAATTGAGCGAGAAACACATAGCGCCGAGCAGCCAGCGCTCGGCGCTGCTTTCAGTTTTGATTTTTTGGCTTTTTATTTGCACACTGCTGCTCTACTCGTTTGATGGTTAGTCATCACTATGTTTACTTTACGTCCCTATCAACAAGAGGCAGTTACGCGCACGCTGAATTATTTTCGCCGCCATAAAGAGCCGGGCGTAATAGTGTTGCCCACCGGCGCCGGTAAGAGCTTAGTGATTGCCGAGCTCGCTCGCCTTGCACGAGGCCGAGTCTTAGTATTGGCGCACGTTAAAGAGTTAGTGGAGCAAAATCATGCTAAATATGAGAGCTATGGGCTGAAAGCGGCTATTTTTTCTGCCGGCTTAGGCAAAAAGCAAACCCACACCCAAGTCGTGTTTGGCTCTGTGCAGTCAGTGGCGCGTAATTTGACCGCATTTAGCCAATTTAGCTTAGTGATCATCGATGAGTGTCACCGCGTATCGGATGTTGATGATAGCCAATATAAAAAAGTAGTGAATCATTTATCGTTGGCAAACCCTAACCTTAAAGTATTAGGCTTAACGGCGACGCCCTATCGCTTAGGGATGGGCTGGATTTATCAAACTCACTATCATGGCTTTGTGCGCAGTCGTAAGCCGCGATTTTTTAGCCATTGTTTATTTGAATTACCACTGCGCTTAATGATCAAGCAAGGCTACTTATGCCCCCCCGATATTGTCGATGCCCCTGTGGTGCATTATGACTTTTCGAGGCTTTATGAGCAGGGCTTATTTAGCGAACAAGCGCTGGATCGGGAGTTAGCCCGCCAGCCCCGCGTCACTCCTCATATTGTGCGCCAAATTCAAGACTACGCCGCAGCGCGAGTGGGCGTGATGGTATTTGCAAGTACCGTACGCCATGCCACTGAAGTAGCCAGCTTATTGCCCGCGGCCCACACCGCGCTGATCACCGGCGAGACGCCAAGCTCCCAGCGCAGTGACATTATTCGCCGCTTTAAAGCTCGCGAGCTTAAATTTCTAGTCAATGTCTCTGTGCTCACTACCGGCTTTGATGCTCCTCATGTCGATGTCATTGCTCTATTGCGACCCACACAATCAGTGGCGCTCTATCAGCAAATTATTGGGCGAGGGTTGCGCTTAAGTCCTGATAAAACCGATTGCTTAGTACTCGATTATGCGGGCAATAATATGGACTTATTTGCACCTGATGTGGGCGAGCCGCGCCCCAATCCTGACACCACTCAAGTACAGGTACTGTGCCCGGCCTGCGGTTTTGCTAATATTTTTTGGGGGAAAACCAATGAGCAAGGACAGGTGTTAGAGCACTTTGGGCGACGCTGCCAAGGTCTGTTTAGTGATGAAGAACAACCAGAGGAATTAGGCGAGCCCTGTGACTATCGATTTCGCTTTAAATCTTGTCCCCAGTGTTTAGCAGAAAACGACATTGCCGCCCGCCAATGCCACGAATGTGGCGAAGTATTAGTCGACCCTGATAAAAAACTAAAAGAAGCATTAGCGCTAAAAGATGCACTTATTTTACGCTGTGCCGGCATGAGCCTTGCTAAAGGCGAGGGTAAATTTGGTCAAGCCTTAGTAGTAAGTTATTTTGATGAAGATGGCACCGAGCTTAAGCAATGGCTGAGCTTTGATAATAAAGGCGCGTCTGGACGATTTTTTATCGAATTTATCCAGCCTCACTGGCCAGCACCTAGCCTTGAGCCTCACTTTACCAGCCTTGACCAAGTGGTGGCTCACGCCAGCCAGTTTCGCCACCCCGACTTTGTGATTGCTCGAAAACATAAACGGGGATGGCGCATCAGTGAAACCTTGTTTGATTATCAGGGCCGGTTTCGCTTAGCTAATGCCTTATAGACTCAAGCCATAGAAGATATGACGAATAGCGCTGTGCTTTTATAAAAGCACAGCGCTAGGTATGGTTACTCACCTTATTACTAACGAGATGCTAATGAAGTTATTTTGGGCCAACATTACCGCTCTCTTACTGGGTATCAGTCCCAGCCTGTGGGCCGCCCCCTTAGCGCCCAGCCATAGCCAAGCCGCGTGGCTGGTGGCCGATGCTAACACGGGTGCGATTGAAGCTGAGCATAATGCAGACTTATTATTAAAACCTGCCTCCACTCAAAAGCTGCTTACGACATTGGCAGGCGCGCTGGCATTAGGTCCAGAGTGGCACTATCAAACTCAGCTCTATTACCGAGGGCAGTTACAAAACGGCCAGCTTAATGGCGACTTATTAATAGACTTTGTGGGAGACCCTAGTTTTAGCCGCGAGCAATTACGAGACTTATTAGCCCACAGTGGTGTAAAAAAAATAACCGGCAACTTATACCTTAACCAAGCGCACTTTAGTGGCTATGACCGCGGTAATGGTTGGTCTTGGAATGACTTAAGTGTGTGCTACACAGCGCCTGTCTCGGCGATGATTTTAGATCACAATTGCGTCCAAGGCGCGCTATATGCCCACCTTGGCAAACCTGGGCGAGCGACGGTGCCAGCTCATCAGCCCATTACCGTGAGCGCTCAAGTCAAAGTGCTAGACTCCGCCAGCCAAAAGCGCAGTTTTTGCTCGTTAGACGTCGCCATGTCATCCCCTAATCAATATCACCTCTCGGGTTGTATTACTCCCCGAAAAGAACCTTGGCCACTGCGCTTTGCCATTCAGGATGTGAGCGCTTGGGGACAAGATTTAAGCCGCTGGGCCTTAGCGCAAGCGGGTATGACACTCAATGGCGAGATTAAAGATGCCCGCCTTAAGCTAGATGATTGGCAGGGGCTTGCCAGTCATCACTCGCCGCCTTTAAGCACGCTTAGCCAAACCATTTTGCAAGACTCCGATAACTTATATACCGACAGCTTAATGCGCACTCTAGGGGCGCTACATTTTAAGCAAGCGGGCAGTTTTGCGAATGGCACGGCGGCGGTGCGCGAAATACTATTAGAAGAAGCTCACCTTGATCTTGGACCCAGTTGGCTGGCCGATGGCTCTGGTTTATCTGCTCATAATTTAGTGCGCGCCACCGACTTGCTTAATGCGCTACTGATCATAGCCCAAGACCCGCGCGCCCAGTGGTTAAAACCATTACTGCCCGTTAGTGGGGAAAGCGGTACCTTGCGGTATCGTAAGAGCGTGCAAGACCCCAGCTTCAAAGGCAAAATTCAAGCAAAAACTGGCACCATCGCCCATGTGCAAAACTTAGCCGGTTTTATTGACACTCCTAGTGGTACTAAGGCCTTTGTGTTATTACAAAATGGCTTATCCCTTAGCCCAGACGCCGAGCAAGCGCTCAGCGCCAATCAAGGTGAATGGCCTGCTAAACAATTTGAGCGAGCATGGCTCTCGGCACTACTACAACCATAGTTAAAAACTATTAATAAGTAAGAATTAAACGATTTATCATCAGCTGATGCTCGCGCTATACTGAGCGCAGTTTATTCGTAGTTTGGAGAAGGTCATGTTTGCAGTTATTTTTGGTCGCCCCGCTTGTCCCTTTTGTGTCCGTGCTAAAGAGTTGGCAGAAAGATTAACCGCACAACGGGATGACTTTGAGTTTCGCTATATCGATATTCATGAAGAAGGCATTTCTAGAGAAGACTTAGAAAAAACCGTCGGTAAGCCAGTAGAAACCGTGCCGCAGATTTTTCTCGACCAAGTGCATATTGGTGGCTTCACCGAATTTGAAGCACACGCCAAAGCGCACTTAGGATTGTATGACTAAGGTCGCGGCTTAAAATAGCCATACTCTAGTTAACATTCTTAGCCCCGCTCTTAAGTACGGGGCTTTTTATCGTTAACCACTAAGCTGGCTGGGTATTTATTCACCACCGCGCCACTCTCGCGTCAAAGTCAGCACTTTTCTTCTCTTTAGCCCTTTTCATCTGCCAGACAAAGTCTCATCATGGGCTGAATTATTTTGTTTTATTAGCCAGCACTCCTGCGTATTTTTTATTCCATCTGTTCGCCTAACAACAGTGGCGCTAAATAAGCTGCGATAACTCTTTAGCTGGTGCCTATTTCGAGGCCATAAACCCTTATGTATAGCGTTGATAAATCTCACAAGCTCGATAATGTCTGTTATGACATTCGTGGACCTGTGCACAAAGAAGCTCGTCGTTTAGAAGACGAAGGCCATCGGATCTTAAAGCTCAATATTGGCAATCCGGCGACCTTTGGTTTTGATGCGCCGGAGGAGCTATTAAAAGATGTGATCGTTAACCTGCCCACCAGCCAAGGTTATTGTGAGTCTAAGGGACTATTTTCAGCGCGCAAAGCCATCATGCAGTACTACCAGCAAAAAGGCTTACGCACTGTCGACTTAGAAGATATTTATATTGGTAACGGGGTGTCTGAGCTGATTGTCATGGCCATGCAGGCCTTACTTAATAATGGCGATGAAATTTTAGTACCCTCACCAGATTATCCGCTATGGACGGCGGCGGTAAATTTATCGGGTGGTAAAGCGGTTCATTATTTGTGTGATGAGCAGGCGGACTGGTATCCTGACTTAGACGATATTAAGGCCAAGATCACGCCACGCACTAAAGGCATAGTGCTGATCAACCCTAATAACCCCACTGGGGCTGTGTATGGCAGTGAGTTTTTATTAGAAGTGGTTGAGATTGCACGCCAAAATAAGCTTATTATTTTTGCCGATGAAATTTACGACAAAATTTTATACGACGATGTCGCGCACCACTCTATTTGTACCTTGTGTGATGATGTCTTGATCGCTACTTTTAATGGCTTATCTAAAAGCTATCGCGCCGCCGGTTTTCGCCAAGGTTGGATGCTAATAAGTGGGCCTAAACACCAAGCAAAGGGCTACATTGAAGGGTTAGAGATGCTGTCCTCTATGCGCCTGTGTGCCAACGTCCCCATGCAGCATTCTATTCAAACCGCACTGGGTGGCTATCAAAGCATTAATGAGCTGGTGCTGCCTGGGGGGCGTTTGCGCCAGCAAAGAGATACGGCTTGGCAGTTATTAAATGATATTCCGGGTGTATCTTGTGTTAAACCAAAGGGCGCGATTTATTTATTTCCACGCCTAGACCCCAAAGTCTATCCCATTAAAGATGACCAAAAAATGGTGCATGACTTATTGCTCCAAGAGAAATTATTAATCGTCCAAGGGACGGGTTTTAATTGGCCCACGCCGGATCACTTTCGCATTGTGACCTTACCGCGAGTCGAAGAGTTAGAAGATGCCATTGGCCGGCTAGCACGTTTTTTAAAGCATTATCGACAGTAATTAAATACCGCTCTACGTCAAAGAAAAATACCGAGCTTAATGCAAGCTCGGTATTTTTTATTATGGCCTAAAGCCTATTAGGTATAGTGCTTATAACAAAGGGCTCAACAGATAGAATAAGTTTTCTAGCAAGCGTCGGCGAAAAGGCCGGCGACGCCACTCTAACCATTTTACTTGTCGGGCTTTTGATAAGTAACCATCGGCCAGTTGCAATAAATCGCCCATGGCTTTGCCATCATCAATCAGCAAGGTCATTTCAAAGTTCAGCCAAAGGCTGCGCTTATCTAAATTAACCGTACCCACCAGTCCAAACTGATGATCGACCAGCACGCACTTAGTATGTAATAAGCCAGCCCCATATAAGTGTATTTCTACTCCGGCGACCAATAACTCATCAAAAAAAGCATTACAGGCATAATTGACCATGCGTGAGTTATTACGCTCAGGCAAAATTAACTGCACTTCTACTCCTCGGTCAGCCGCCGAGCACAGTGCCGCCACTAAGGCATCATCGGGTACAAAATAAGGGGTGATAAGCACTAAACGCCGACGAGCTTGATACACAGCCGTTAATAAACTTTGTTGTATGGCATCGCCGCCCATAAAAGGGCCAGAGGGCAACAGCTGTAATTTAAGCTGATTATCTAAGCAGCTTATGGGATGATATTCGAGCTGCTCCAATAAGCGCTCACCGGTTTCCATCTCCCAATCCCAAACAAATAACGACCAAAAAATAGGGACTATGGGACCACGGATACGCAACATAATATCGACCCATTGCCCTACGCCCGCACTTTGTTTAAAACAGCTAGGATCCACTAAGTTCATGGAGCCGGTATAGGCCACATCATCATCAATGACTACTAACTTGCGATGCATACGCAAGTCTTGGCGCTCAAATAACAAACGAAATGCACCCACCGGCAGTACTTCCACTACTTTTACACCGGCGTTGCGAAGTTTAGTCGGCCACGGGCTTCGAAAGAAATCTGCGCTACCCACCGAGTCTAGTAATAATCGACAGTCCACCCCGCGCTCGGCGGCATCGATTAACTCAAAGGCAATATCATCGGCAAGCCCGCCAGGGTACCAAATATAAAACTCTAAATAACAAGAGCTTCTGGCCGCACGAATATCATCTTGTAGGGCACCTAAAATGCGATCAGGGGCTTCTAATAGCGTCATGCCGTTACCACTGAGCATGGGCATATTAAGGCGTGCCTTAACAAGTTCATAAATGGGCAGTGCAGGCTCACTCACAGAAAATGACTGGCCTGGAAAGCGCGACACTAAGACATTTATCCAGTCGGCATAAGGGCGATACATGGCTTTAGCACGCTCTGCCCGTTTACGGCCTAAGCGTACTTCGCCAAATAAAATATAAGTCGCCACCCCTAAAATAGGAATGGCATAAATAAGCGCTAACCATGCCAATGACACGCCCACTGGCCGGCGTTTCATAATGACCCTAAGCGTCACCCCTAGTACTAAGCTGGTGTGGGCCAAAAACAGCAACCAGCCCATGGCGGTGTAGATATAATCAGACAAAAATGGTTTGCTCCCATAAAATAGGGCGGTGCAGACTCGCTGCTGCCGATAAGCTAAGGTACAAAAAACTGAGAGGCGGATACAGACAGATGAAAATTATAATGTTTTTACTGGCACTTACTAGCGCCAGCGGTGCGTTTGCTCAGGCATTAACACTCACCGAACAACAACTGAATGAAGGCTTAAATCAACAACTCGGTCGAGAATTCCCCATTGGCTTAGGCTCTTGGTTATCCGCTAAGGTCAAGATGCAAGACGTAACGGTGGAGCTAGGTCGTCAAGCCCCCGACAAAGCACGGGTATTAGGGCGCGCCTTAATTAGCCTTAACCAAGGACAAAGCCAGTACCACTGGGATCTAGCCGGCGATTTTAATGCCCGCCCCCGCTACGATAATGAACAAGGTGCACTATTTTTAGATGACTTTGAATTGCTCAACTATCAATTAAATGAAGGCAGCAGCTCACCTCAAGCCCGCTTTATGCTGCCCATGTTATTACAAGCGCTAAGTGGCTATTTATCCCAATATCCGGTCTATAAATTAGATAAAAACGATCCTCTGCAGCGCCAATTAATGGCTCAACCCTTAAGCTTGGAAGTCCAACCCGGTGAGGTTTCTTTATATAGCGTCGAATAATGGCGCGCAGCAATAGTAAAAAATTTAAGTAAAATGCACAAATTTAGCTAACTCGCCATAAAAAAGCCCGCAATTAAGCGGGCTGGTTATCTATTTGACTAGGCATTAGCCAAGATGTTTGCGGGCATTGCGAAATATTCGCATCCAAGCACCATCTTCGCGCCAGTCATCGGGATGCCAGGAGTTAGCGACGGTGCGAAATACCCGCTCGGGATGGGGCATCATAATAGTGACGCGCCCATCTTGGTTAGTTAATCCTGTAATGCCATTTGCCGAGCCATTCGGATTAAAAGGATATTGCTCCGTAGCCTTAGCGTGGTTATCCACAAAACGCAGCGCGACCGTGCCACTATTTTCAATGGCCTGTAAGTCAGCATTTAAAGGTTGAATGCGACCTTCACCATGAGAAACCGCAATCGGCATTCTTGAACCCGCCATGCCAGATAAGAATAAGCTTGGCGACTCTTGAACTTCCACTAAGCTAAAGCGTGCCTCAAAGCGCTCTGATTGGTTACGCACAAAGTCTGGCCAATGACTTGCTCCTGGAATAAGGTCACGCAAGCGAGACAACATCTGACAGCCATTACACACACCGAGCGCAATGGCATCGGGGCGAGCAAAGAAGTCAGCAAATTGGGCGCGCAATGCGTCATTAAATAGCACCGACTTCGCCCAGCCACCACCCGCACCGAGTACGTCACCATAAGAGAAACCGCCACACGCCACTAAACCGGCAAACTCATCTAAGCGATAACGACCGCTTTGTAAGTCACTCATGTGCACATCTATGGCTCTAAAGCCGGCGCGGTCAAAAGCGGCCGCCATTTCCACATGGGAGTTAACGCCTTGCTCTCGCAAGATGGCCATGGCTGGCTGCACGCCTTTAGCAATAAAGGGCGCGGCTATGTCTTCTTTAGGATCAAAGCTAAGTGAGGCTGACAAGCCTGGATTATCTTCAGCTAATTGCGCTTCGTACTCAGCTTGAGCTGAGGCGGGATTATCACGTAACAGCTGCATCTGATAGCTAGTTTCAGACCACAAACGGCGCAGCTCTGTGCGTGACTCGCTATACACAGTGTTGCCCGCAAAGTTAAAGCGTACTTGATTAGTGAGGTTAGGTTTACCAATCACATGGCTGCACGCCGCTAAGCCATGGCCAGCTAAACAGGTAAGCACCGCTTCTTTATCGGCTTGGCGCACTTGCAGCACGGCGCCGAGCTCTTCATTAAACAGCGTACTTAAGTGATCGGCACCTAAGGAGTCCAGCTCGATATCAAGACCGGTATTTCCGGCAAACGCCATCTCTACTAAGGTCGTAAATAAGCCGCCATCACCACGGTCGTGATAAGCCAATAGCTTATGGTCGCTAACCAAGGTTTGCATGGCATAGAAGAAGCTCTTTAGCTGTGCTGCATTGTCTAAATCGGGCGGCGTATTACCTAATTGGCGATACACTTGTGCCAATGCTGAGGCACCGAGGCGATTTTTGCCATTGCCCAAGTCCACCAAGATAAGATTGGTATCGCCTAAGTCAGTACGTAACCAAGGAGTGAGCGTACTGCGTACATCGCTCACTCGGGCAAAGGCGGTGATGACTAATGACAAGGGAGAGGTGACCGACTTATCTTCGCCATCTTGCGTCCAGCTGGTTTTCATGGACATGGAGTCTTTACCCACGGGCACCGTGAGCTCAAGCTCCGGACACAGCTCTTCTCCTACCGCTTTTACCGCTTCATACAGACCGGCATCTTCGCCTGGGTGGCCTGCGGCTGACATCCAATTAGCAGACAACTTAATATTTTTAAGCTCAGCAATTTGGCTGCCGGCAATATTAGTAATGGCTTCGGCCACGGCTAAGCGCGCCGAGGCACCATAATTAAGCAAGGCCACCGGTGCCCGCTCACCTAATGACATCGCCTCACCGGCATAAGTGTCATAGCTGGCAGCCGTCACTGCACAATCGGCAACCGGTACCTGCCAAGGGCCCACCATTTGATCTCGTGCCACTAAACCGGTAACAGTTCGATCGCCTATGGTAATTAAGAAGCTCTTATCCGCGACGCTGGGCAGTGTTAGCACTCGCTCTGCGGCATCTCTTAAAGAGATGTTACTTAAGTCTAACGCCGGACTGTGATGCTGAGTAGTAATGGCATCACGCTGCATTTTGGGCGCCTTGCCTAATAAGACATCCAGCGGCATATCGATGGGTTGATTATCAAAATGACTATCGTGCAAGCTTAAATGACGCTCTTGCGTCGCCTCGCCCACTACGGCAAAAGGGGCCCGTTCGCGCTGACAAATCGCCTCAAATTCAGCTAAGCGCTCTGGCGCTACCGATAACACATAGCGCTCTTGAGACTCGTTACACCAAATTTGCAGCGGGCTCATCCCTGGTTCATCGTTAGGAATATCCCGCAGCTCAAAGCGCCCGCCTCGATTTGCATCATTGACTAACTCTGGCATGGCATTAGATAAGCCACCGGCGCCCACATCGTGGATAAATTGAATAGGGTTGTTCTCGCCCATCGCCCAGCAGCGGTCGATGACTTCTTGACAACGACGCTCCATCTCTGGGTTTTCACGCTGAACCGACGCAAACTCCAGCTCTTCACTTGACTCACCCGAGGTCATACTGGAGGCCGCCCCGCCGCCTAAGCCAATGTTCATGGCAGGGCCACCTAAGACAATAAGCTTGGCGCCGACGGTAATTTCGCCTTTTTGTACATGCTCAGCGCGAATATTACCTAAGCCGCCGGCCAGCATAATGGGCTTATGATAACCGCGTACCTCTTGCCCATTAAAGCTCGAGACTTTTTCTTCAAAAGTACGAAAATATCCCAGCAAGGCCGGGCGGCCAAATTCGTTATTAAAAGCCGCGCCGCCTAAGGGCGCCTCCAGCATAATATCTAGAGCACTGACGATGCGCTCAGGCTTACCAAAGTCTTGCTCCCAAGGGCGCGCATAGTTAGGAATTTTCAAATTTGATACGCTAAAGCCCACTAAGCCGGCTTTTGGTTTAGAGCCACGCCCGGTCGCACCCTCATCGCGAATTTCCCCGCCGGAGCCCGTCGAGGCGCCAGAAAAAGGGGCAATAGCCGTAGGATGGTTATGGGTTTCTACTTTCATCAAGATATGAATATCTTCTTGATGATAATCGTATTCACCTGAGTCAGGTTTTGGGAAGAAACGTCCCGCTTTGGAGCCCTTCATCACAGCGGCATTATCTTTATAAGCAGATAACACTTGCTCTGGTACTTGCTGGTGGGTGTTTTTAATCATGCCAAACAGTGATTTAGGCTGCTCTACACCATCGATGATCCAATCGGCATTAAATATTTTATGGCGACAATGCTCTGAGTTTGCTTGGGCAAACATATAAAGCTCAATGTCATTAGGATTGCGTCCAAGCTCACTAAAGCCAGCAAACAAGTAATCAATTTCATCTTCTGCTAGGGCTAAACCGAGGCGCACATTGGCCTCAACCAGTGCCGCACGCCCTTCCTTAAGCACATCAACCGCCGTCACAGGTGCAGGCTCTGCTTCTACAAACAAGCAACTGGCTTGTTCTAGATTATCGAAGGTGGTTTCAGTCATGCGATCAAAAAGCAGCGCTTTAATGGCGCTCAGCTCAGCCTCACTGGCTGAGCGACTCATCGTTAGGTAATAGCAAATACCGCGCTCAATTCTAGCCACTTGGTGTAAACCACAGTTATGGGCAATATCGGTGGCTTTTGTTGACCAAGGAGAAAGCGTGCCGGGGCGTGGGGTCACCACCACCAAGATGCTATCGCTACTTGGTTTAATAGCTTGAGCAGGGCTGTCGAGTAATTCGCTGAGGGTATTGCGGGTGTCGGCCTCGAGGTTGGCGTTCAGTGCAACAAAGTGTACATATTCGGTTTCAATTTCAGCTAACGGTAGCGCTTGTTGCTGAGCTTGGCGAACCAAGGCTTGGGTTCTAAAACCGGACAAGGCGGGTAAGCCGCGCAGTATTTCCATAGTGGCAATTCTCAAAGCTGAGTGAATGGGGGATGAGAAGTTGCGCTATTATAGGTTTCCCCCACAGCCGTGTCGACGTCCATTTAGGCTCGCCTTAGTTAGCGAGAGCGTTTTAGCCATTTATGGCCTTAATTTGGCGCAGTTAAGTCGGCGTGAGTGCGCCAAGCAAAGAGCCGCCTCTGCGTTAAGTGCGCGCTGTTAAGCCATATAGTTAAGGGTTCGTATAAATCCATTTGCTAATAAAGACACGGCTTTTCCTGACGTCGTGCCCCACATCTGTTATAAAATGCGCAATTAATCGTAAGGAGGGGCGAATTTTGCGCCAGCTTGTTTTATCGACACTCTTCTTAATTAGCAGCGTTTTTTTGCTAGGCTGTGACAGCTCTTCCATCACTCATAACCAAGTTGCTCTTATTCAAGAGCGAGGTACGCTGCGTGTTGGTACCTTATATCACCCTCTCTATTATTTTTTGCGCGAGGGCCAAGCCGAGGGTTTAGATTTTGAGTTAGCCGAGCAATTTGCACACTTTCTTGATGTAGAGCTGCAAATGGTACCCGCCTTTAGCTTAGATGAGCTGTTTGCCCTATTAGATACTGGCCAAGTAGATATGCTGGCCGCCGGCTTAACCAATACGCCACAGCGCCGAGCGCATTATCGATTTAGCCCCAGTTATTATCACATTACGCCTACTTTGGTGTATCGAACTGGCACCCCGCGACCTAAGGAACTGAGCCAAGTGACAGGCACTATTTCGGTGATGGCCGGCTCCAGCCAAGGCCAGCGCTTAGCAAAGGCGGCTAACGCTAGTGACACACGCCTACCTTGGCGCTGGCAAGCTCATTTGGATAGCGATGAAGAAGACTTATTGCGCCAAGTGGCCGAACAAGAAACGGATTACACCTTAGTAGCCGATATTATTTTGGCTAGAACTCAGCGCTATTATCCTAACATTGCCTCGGCATTTTCATTAGGCGCGCCGCTGCCGGTGGCTTGGGTGTGGGATAAGCGCATGGATGATAGTGCCATGGCAGCAATGCTCGATTTTTTTGCCCAACAAGTGGATGTGGGCACCTTAGCGCGCTTACATGAGAAATACTTTGGCCATGTTCAGCAATTTGATTATGTGGACACCCGTACCTTTTTAAGCCGTATTGAGAGTTTACTACCTCGCTATCAACCCTTATTTGAACGCCATGCTGGTGAGCTTGATTGGCGCTTACTGGCCGCTATTAGCTATCAAGAGTCCCACTGGGATCCTAAGGCACAGTCTTATACGGGCGTACGCGGCATGATGATGCTTACCGAAGACACGGCAAAATTAGTAGGAGTAGACAATCGTTTGGATGCAGAGCAAAGCATCCGCGGCGGCGCTCAATATTTAAGCTCGTTAATGACGCGCTTGCCTGAGTCTATTCCAGAGGCTGAGCGTATTTGGTTTGCTATGGCCGCCTATAATATTGGCCTAGGGCATGTATTAGATGTGCGCCGTCTCACCCAGCAATTAGGCCAAAATCCAGATGCCTGGGCCGAGGTTAAAGAAAATTTACCGCTGTTGCACCAGCCAAAGTGGTATAATCAAACCCGTTATGGTTATGCTAGAGGGCGCGAAACTAAGCAATTTGTAAATAATATTCGTCAATATTATCAAAGCTTATTGTGGCAAGATAATGCCCAAACTGACGCTCGCATCAGCCTTGAGTCGCCTGTTAAAACGTCTAAAGACAGCCAGTTATCTGCCCAAGCGCAAGAAAACGTAGCGCGGGCGCCTTCTGTAAAAAACACATCGGCGCCTCAAGCCAAACCAGCATCCGCTAATACCTTATCTTTATCTGAGGAAATTGTAGCCGATTAACAGCCAATGAATGGCACTAAAAATATAAGGACCTAACATGCAAAAACGCAAACAGAATGTAATAAAGCAGCGTAAAACCGTGTGGGCTTCACGACGCAATATTTTAATGAGAAAGGTACGGCATAAAATTTTACGCCGCAATCACGCCTACTTTTTAACGATGACCGAGCACAACTGCGCTCAAGCGCCCACCGAGCAGCCATAAAGCACCGTTATATAGGCTGGGTCTAGACGAGAGCGAGCACTCAGTGGCCCAATAAAAAGACCCCCAAAGCATACACCAGGCTTGGGGGTCTATTAATAAACAGCCGTGATTAAAGCTGCTTAATTATTTTTTCTTCTTATTAAACTTCATCAAGCGCTTACGTTTGCGCATTTGGTTGGGCGTTAATTTATTTTTAATGCCCTCATAAGGGTTTTCGCCTTCGTTAAATTCAACTCTAATAGGGGTGCCCATCATTTGTAAAGAGCGACGGAAATAGTTGATTAAATAGCGCTTATACGACTCTGGCAAAGATTTAACTTGGTTGCCATGCACAATAATTCGCGGCGGGTTATAACCGCCGGCATGGGCATATTTGAGTTTAATACGACGCCCACTCACTAAAGGCGGTTGGTGCTCATCTTGCGCCATCATCATAATACGCGTCAGCATAGAAGTATTAACGCGCTTAGTAGCAGAAGCGTACGCCTCTTTTACCGACTCAAATAAATTACCCACGCCACTGCCGTGCAGTGCCGAAATAAAGTGCAGGCGGGCAAAGTCAATAAAACCTAACCGGCGATCGAGCTCGCGCTTAATATCCTCACGGGCATCATCTGCTAAGCCATCCCATTTATTGACGGCCAACACGATACTGCGCCCAGCATTGAGCACAAAGCCTAATAAACTTAAGTCTTGCTCAGAGATCCCCTCGCGGGCATCCACTACTAATAAAACGACGTTAGCATCTTCAATGGCTTTAAGAGTTTTGATCACCGAGAATTTTTCAACGGTTTCATTCACTCGTCCCCGTCGGCGCACGCCTGCCGTATCAATTAAGATATAATCTTGTTCATCGCGCTGCATCGGAATATAGACCGAATCGCGGGTGGTACCGGGCTGGTCATATACCACCACCCGCTCTTCGCCTAATATGCGGTTGGTTAGCGTTGACTTACCCACGTTAGGACGCCCCACAATGGCCAACTTAATGGGTAAGTCGGCAAATTGCTGTGCCTCTTCTTCATTAGCTTCATCCATCACGCTGAGCAAGTCTTGAATTTGGTGTTCATCCAAGTCTGAAAAATCAAATTCTTCTTCCGCCTGCTCTGCGTCGACTTCCAGCTGTGCTTCGGCGATGGCACTTTGTTGTTGTTGCTCAAGCGCCAGCTCTTCTAATTGCGGTGCCAGCGCAATTTCTATTAAGCTCAGCACGCCGCGCCCGTGAGTGGCGGCAATGGGGTAGACTTCGCCTAAGCCTAATTGATAAAACTCACTCACCGCCGAGTCGGCATCGATGCCATCGGTTTTATTCACTACTAACAAAGTGCGTTTGTGGCAACGGCGCAGGTGCGCGGCAATGCCTTCATCGGCAGAGCTTAAGCCTGCCCGGCCATCAACCATAAATAACACCACATCGGCTTCATCGATAGCCGCCAAAGATTGCGCCGCCATTTGCAGCTCTATGCCCTCTTCGGTACCGTCAATCCCGCCGGTATCAACCACAATGAACTCCAGCTCGCCAATTTTGGCTTGGCCATATTGTCGGTCGCGGGTTAAGCCGGGAAAGTTAGCAACAAGGGCATCTCGGGTGCGGGTTAAACGGTTAAATAAAGTGGACTTACCCACATTAGGGCGCCCCACTAGCGCTACCACTGGCATCATAAAATCTGTCTCCAAAAAACAATAACGGCTCCTGATCGCGGATCAGGAGCCGATGGTGTGTCTTAACTTATGCTCAACTAGCCTAGGCTCAGGGTTGGTCTATGGCCAACAAATCACCACTGCGGCTTTGTACATAAAGTCGATTACCGGCGACCACAGGAGCCACATATAAGCCCTTGCTATCAATACGTTGTAAGGATTTTAACTTACCGGTTTGGCTATCAAACCAGTACAGATACCCTTCATCGTCACCGGCCACCAGATAATCACCAAACACCACAGAAGCTGTCAGCTGGCGGTTTTCTAATTCGGTATTTGACCAAACTTCCATGCCGCTGCGCGCATCAACTGCAAACAAATGACTACGGCTATCGCTAATAAACAGCAAGCGCCCATCTGTACTTAGATCCTGAGAGCCCTGATATTGGCGCTTCCACAATTCTTGGCCAGAAATTAACTGATGAGCAGTTAGTTGGCCATTATAAGCGATAGCGAACAGAATATCGCCTAAAATCACGGGTTTGGCCGCCACATCCACCATGCGCTCTAACTCAGTAGCACCTCTTGGATTAGCAATACGGGTATCGCGCACTGGCTGGCCCGTCGCTAATAGCGCAATGCCTAAGCGACCATCAGCACGGCCATATAATACCGCGCCACCGGCGGTAACCGGGGTGGCTTGGCTGCGCAATGTCAGGCTAGGTTGTTCATTACGCAACTGCCATTCCTGCTCGCCACTACTTGAGTTAAGTGCCACTAAATGACCGGAGCTGGTATGGACCACTACCTTGCCCTCATCCACGGCGGGCGCTGCTAACACTTCACCGGCCACGGTTTTGGCCCACAACAGCTCACCCTCAGCTTGGCTAACGGCGTAAACCACGCCATTTTCTGAGCCAAAATACAAGTTGCCATAGGCGGCGGTTAAGCCTCCGGCAATTCTAGGGCTGCGTTGATTATCATTAATGGCAAGCTTATCGATGCGCAGCTGCCACTGACGCTTACCAGTGTCTTTATCAAAGGCGGCTAATACGCCATCGCGCGACGCGGCAAATATACGTTCGCCCTCAACCACTGGGCTAAGCTGGGAATAATATTCGCCCACGCCGTTACCGACGGAGCTTTTCCATAACGGTTTAGTATTTAAGGTATTAGCCACCTCAGGCAAGGGGCTCGCGGGGCGCAAGTCGGGTTGGCTGGAGCAGGCGCTTAGCGCCAAGCCTAGCAAAGCGACGGTAAAGGTTTTTCGCAATATCATGCTTTATCACTCGCACTTGGGCTAACAGCTAAATTATCTAATTTAAGCTTCAGCGCTGGATTATTGTTTAAGCCACCGGCTTCTTCTGCTGCTTGATAGGCTTGATAGGCGTCGCGGCTTTTACCTTGTTGGGCATACAAATCCCCTTGAATTTCACTACGCTGAGCACTAAAAGCGGGCTCTTTAACCTCATTTAGCTGCGCTTGGGCTTCATCCGCCTTATCTTGGGCTAATAAAACCCGTGCTAAGCGCAGGCGTATTGTATTATTTAAAATCGGGTCTTTATTACTGGCTAATGCCTGCTCCAATTGTTGTTGGGCAAGCGGTAATTGATCATTGCTCGCCGCTTGGGCGGCTAACAATAAGGCCGCCAGCTCGGCATAACTGTTGCCTTGATTTTGTTCAACAAAAGTTGCCACATCTTCAAAAGCATCAGCGCCTTGGGTCGCCAGTTGATTGCTAATACTGATGTAGCTTTGTGCCGCATTAGCACGCGTGGTGACTTGATGCTCCTGATAATAGCGCCAGCCAAAGATGCCGCCTAAGCCAATCACAGCGCCTAAAATAATGGACTTACCGTATTCTGACCACCAGCGCTTAAGGGTTTCGAGTTGTTGTTCTTCTGTGCTATTAAAGTCCACTGATATCACCTGTTAGCTGTGCAATAAGTTGATCAAGCGCCACAGTCTGTTGTTCAGCTTGGCCGCGTAAATATTTAATGGTCACTTGTGAATGTGCAACTTCATCTTCACCTAAAATTAAGGCGATGCTAGCTCCGCTCTTATCGGCGCGTTTTAATTGCTTCTTAAAGTTACCGCCACCACAGTGGCTGAGCACTTTTAAGGTGGGGAAATGATCACGCAATTGCTCGGCTAAGGCAAAACCTGCCGCCTGGGTGCCCTCTCCCATAATGGCGATATAAATATCGGCAAGAGCAGGCTCTGAGCTGGGCGCTTGCAGCGTTTCTAGTAATAACACTAAGCGCTCCATGCCCATAGCAAAGCCCACGGCTGGGGTCGCTTGGCCACCTAATTGTTCCACTAATCCATCATAGCGACCACCACCACAAACTGTCCCTTGTGCGCCTAAGCTGTCGGTCACCCATTCAAAGACCGTGAGGTTGTAATAATCTAAGCCACGCACTAAGCGAGGGTTAATTTCAAAGGTAATGCCTGCGGCGGTGAGCAAGTCGGTGAGGCCTTTAAAGTGGGCGTGAGTGGCTTGCCCAAAATAATCGCTCAGCACAGGAGCATCGGTGAGCAGTGCTTGAACTTGTGGGTTTTTACTGTCGAGTACGCGCAGCGGATTAGTATGTAAACGGCGCTGGCTATCTTCATCAAGCTGCTCAAAATATTGCTCAAGATAGCTCACTAGTGCTTGGCGATAGGCGGCGCGCTCATCAGGCTGGCCTAGACTATTAAGTTGCAACACTAAGTGCTCACTGACGCCAAGTTGTTGCCAAAGGCGCGCGGTCAGCATGATGACTTCGGCATCAATATCGGGGCCATGCAAGCCAAAGACTTCCAATCCAAATTGATGGAACTGACGGTAGCGGCCTTTTTGTGGGCGCTCATAGCGAAACATGGGGCCCATGTACCACATGCGTCGCTCTTGGTTGTATAACAAGCCGTGCTCAATGCCTGCGCGCACGCAACCGGCGGTGCCCTCGGGGCGCAGCGTCATGCTTTCACCATTGCGATCGTCAAAGGTATACATTTCTTTTTCGACGACATCGGTCACTTCACCAATGGCACGGCGAAATAAGCCGGTGCTTTCCATGATCGGCATACGCATTTCGCTATAGCCGTAACTCGCCATGAGTTGGCGCAAAGCTTGCTCGGCCTGTTGCCAAATAGGTGTTTGCTCAGGAAGGCAGTCGTTCATGCCACGAATTGCTTGGATCTTTTTTGCCACAACGTATCTCTATTTATTAGGTATCAGCTTGTATTAGCTAGCTGCTGGGGAGAAATGAACCTGGGATCAGCGCGCCTCACAGCCTTAGATTATTTATGTTCAATAATGGCAATTCGCGAATTTGGATCCATCTTGGCAGCCTTAGCACGAATGCGCTTTTCTAGCGCGTCCACCAAGCTTACGTTATCCAGTCGTCCGACTCGCTCACCGCCTTCATATAAAGCACTTTTGCGCTGGGCACCGGCAAGCCCTAAATCAGAAATTAATGCCTCACCCGGCCCATTCACTACACAGCCAATAATGGATACATCCATCGGCAGCACTAAATCTTCTAGGCGCTGTTCAAGCTCGTTCACTGTGCTTATCACATCAAATTCTTGGCGTGAGCAAGACGGACAGGCAATAAAGTTAATGCCGCGCGAGCGAATGCGTAGTGACTTTAAAATATCAAAGCCGACTTTAATTTCTTCTACGGGATCGGCGGCCAATGACACCCGCAACGTATCACCAATGCCCTCACTTAATAACATGCCTAAGCCGATAGCCGACTTAACGGCGCCAGAGCGAAACCCACCGGCTTCGGTAATGCCTAAATGCAGTGGCTGTTCAATTTGGCGAGCAAGCTCGCGATAGGCGCCCACGGCTAAAAAAACATCGGAAGCTTTAACGCTCACTTTAAATTGATCGAAATTTAGACGATCAAGAATATCGACGTGGCGCATTGCTGACTCCACTAAGGCAGCAGAGGTAGGCTCTCCATATTTTTCTTGAATATCTTTTTCAAGGGAGCCGCCATTGACTCCAATACGAATAGGAATGCCTTTATCGCGCGCACAATCTACAACAGCGCGAATACGGTCTTCTCGTCCAATATTACCCGGATTAATACGCAAGCAATCGGCGCCATATTCGGCTACTTGTAGTGCAATACGATAGTCAAAATGAATATCCGCCACTAAGGGCATGGTGGTGCCCGCTCGAATAATTTTAAAGGCTTCAGCCGCTTCCATGGTGGGCACAGAGATACGCACGATATCCGCGCCCACTTTTTCTACGGCACGAATTTGTGCCAAGGTAGCTTCTACATCTGTGGTTAGGGTATTAGTCATGGTCTGTACTGTGATGGGCGCATCGCCGCCCACCAATACCGAGCCCACGCGAATTTGCTTAGAGCGCCGGCGTACTATGGGAGTCTCAGGTAAGGACATGGTTTACTCTTAAATCAAGATTTCGGTACTGTCAGTCGGGCTGCCCGACCGGCGTTGAATGAAGATAAGTCCACTTTTTCATTTAAGTACTCTAAGCGTACCGCACTGGGCACCCCTAAGATTAACTTAAAGGGCGGCTCACCTTCTAATGCCAAAGATTGCTCAGCTTTTTTAACGCCTTCACTTAATACTTTTCCTTGGCTATCGGTAATTTTTATCCAACAATCATCACTAAAGCTCAAACTTAATAAGCGCGCATTAGCAGGCGGTGAAACAGCAGCGTCATCCGTCTCTTCACTATCATTTATTTCAGCAGCTGGCTCATTAACCGCTCCCTCATCAGCTGGTGCTGAACCGTCAATAATGGGCTCAGTGGGAAGCTCGCCTGCTTCATCCACTTGTGAGCTGCTCAGTGATGAGCTAGGCACTGGGCCTTCGGCTGGGCTAAGAACACTGTCATCGGGACTAAGTACGCGATCAGTGTCATTGCTTGGCGCAGAGGTGCTCACTTCTCGGTCGGGTTGTAACTGGCGGTCTTGTTGATTAGCACCTTCATGCCACCACCAATAAATTAATGAGCTCAGTAAGCCTAAAAATACCAGCCAACTAATACGCTTTAGCCATTTATCACTGGCTTGTTGGCGCGTTTTTTTAGAAAAGCTTTTCATGGGCACGGCAGATTTAAACTGCTCATGACTCATGCTATCGAATGCGGCGAGTGCTTGAGCTTCTGGCACGCCCACCACTTTAGCGTAAGCTTTAACGTAACCGCGCAAAAAAGTCAGTGCGACACCGGCTTTGTAATTATCACTATCAATGGACTCAATTACGGCCAAGCGCAAATTAAGTCGGCGCGCCACATCAACTTGGGTCCAGCCTTTCGCTTCTCGAGCTTGGCGCAGCGCCGAGCCCGGGCCTGAACTGAGGGTTACATCAGCCTGAGGCTGAGAATCTGTGTCATTTGTAATCATTTGATAACGATCGCCTAGCCTGTTCTGAGTCTGGAAATAACCAAGCCCTAGCCACTGGTTTGCCATCAAACCGTAAGTGGGCAGGGATAGGAATGCTAACCATCAACGATAAGTGAAGCCAAGTTATTCTGCCACGTCGCTCCGTGCAGGGGAATAACCCACTCCAGCGCAATCTAATTCACTACTTTAATTAATATCGGCATATTAGCTTTGGCCGACTAATGGCGCTATTTAAATACTGGTTGCAGCGTCAAGCTTAAGCGAAGAGATGACACCTGTAGCGAATAAGCTAGAGTCATGCGCTTTAGCCAAGCCTCATGCTACGCTACCCTTTAACCGCTAGCTTATCATAATATGCGCTGAGTGCTGCTTCTTAAACCTGACAGCTAGCCTACATTATCGTTCCCCAATATTAACAAATAATAGCAATCGCTTAATTTATGATCACAAACTGTAACTTCTACGCTCGTGTTGTTTTAGAGCATAGTCACGGCAATAGCGCCTTGCTGTTGCTGCTTTTTCTGAGTGCGCTTAGTGCGATCAATTACATCTCCCACTAACTGACCACAGGCAGCATCGATATCGTCGCCGCGGGTTTTACGAATCGTTACCGTATTGCCATATTGCATCAAGACTTTATTAAAGCGGTCGATGCGACTATTACTGGGCTTTTCATAGTCGTTATCAGGAAACGGGTTAAAAGGGATCAAATTAATTTTACAAGGTAAGTCTTTTAATAATTGCGCTAATTCATGGGCATGCTGCATGTCATCATTCACATGATCAAGTAACACATACTCTATGGTGACCTTGCCTTGGTTGGCCGTAGACTTACTGATGTAATTACGAATACTGGCGATTAAACTGGCGATATTATACTTATCATTAATAGGCATAATTTCTGAGCGCAGCGCATCATTAGGCGCATGTAAAGAAACGGCTAATGCCACATCTATCATATCGGCCATTTTATCCAGTGCCGGAACAACGCCAGATGTGGATAAGGTAACGCGACGCTTAGAGAGCCCAAAGCCATAGTCTTCCAGCATTAAGCTCATGGCAGGCACCACATTATTAAGGTTCAGTAAGGGCTCGCCCATGCCCATCATTACCACATTGGTAATGGGTTTGCGCCCACTGTCACGGATAAAGCCAACGCGACTGGCTGCTCGCCACACCTGGCCAATAATTTCTGATACTTTTAAGTTGCGATTAAAGCCTTGCTGGGCGGTTGAGCAAAAAGTACAAGCTAGCGCACAACCTACTTGAGAGGACACGCATAAAGTGGCGCGATCGCCATCGGGAATATAAACAGTTTCTACTTCTTGATCGCCAACTTGCATCGCCCATTTTATGGTGCCGTCATCCGAGATTTTTTCAACGCTAATCTCTGGCGCCCGGATCTCTGCTGTTGCTTGTAACTTAGCTCGCAACACCTTGTTGATGTTGGTCATTTGTTCAAAATCGTCACAACCGAAGTGATAGATCCATTTCATCACTTGATCGGCTCGAAATGGCTTCTCGCCTAGTTCATTAAAGAACCCACGCATGCCATCACGATCCAGATCCAGCAGGTTTATTTTTGTTTCGCTCATTCGGTTGCCTCTTGCTTTTAGAACAGAGCCGTTAGGGCGCAAAATTGTACAGAATTTACTAGCATCTTGCCAGTCATGCCCTTTATAAAGCGCACTTAAGAACGCTGGTCTCTAACATAAAAAAGCCGCCAAAGTGGCGGCTTAATCGCTATCTTTTAATGAGGAGGAGTGCTTGGCTTGTGAGGAGGTGAGTTTTTGTCTGAGGTGGGCATAGTTGGCTCACTCACCACTTCTATTTCATTGCCTTCTATATCAAACAATTTTCCCGCCGTAAAATAATCACCCTCCGATAAATGCTTAAGGGCTTCGGGGCGAATACTGCGCTCGGTGCCTGCTGCAAATACTGACTGTTGATCGGAGTTACCTAACGTGATGTGATTAAATAATAAGTTCAGCAAAATCGCCATAATCGCAGTAGAGCTAATACCGGAGTGAAAAATGGTAGCAAACCAATTAGGAAAATCATGATAAAAACTGGGCGCAGCTATCGGCAACATGCCAAACCCAATGGAGGTGGCCAAAATAATCAGATTCATATTGTTGTGATAGTTCACTTTAGCAAGGGTACGAATACCACTGGCGGCCACAGTGCCAAATAACACAATCCCTGCCCCACCTAACACCGCCGTAGGCACAGTAGCAATGACTCGCCCCATAATGGGCAACAAACCTAGAATAACTAAAATAAGGCCAGCAAAAGACACCACAAACCGACTTTTCACTCCGGTTACCGCCACTAAGCCAACGTTTTGCGCAAAAGCACTTTGTGTGAAAGAGCCAAAGAACGGTGCTATCACACTGGAGATCATATCGGCGCGCAAGCCATCACCTAACCGACGCTCATCCACTTTAGTATCAATGATATCGCCGACGGCTAAAATATCTGCCGAGGTTTCAACCAAGATCACCAGCACCACAATAAACATAGAAATAATAGCGGCAATTTCAAAGGTAGGCGCACCAAAGTGAAACGGCGTAGGAAAAGCAAACAGCGGCCCTTGCATCACCTTAGCAAAGCTGACTAAGCCCATAGCCCATGCCGCTATTGTACCAATGACCATCGCCAGCAAAATTGATAACCGGCTAATGGCTGCATTCCCAAGCTTACTCAATAATAATACTAAGCCCAGCGTTAATCCCGCTAGCCCAATATTGGTCATGCTGCCAAAATCTTCAGCCTTACTATTGCCGCCCATGGCCCAACGCGCCGCCACCGGCATTAATGTTAAGCCAATGGTAGTGATCACCGCCCCCGTGACTAAAGGCGGGAAAAACTTAATAATTTTTGAAAAAATCGGAGTGATCAAAAACCCAATGAGGGAAGCGGCAATGACAGCACCAAATACCGAAGCCAAGCCCCCACCAGAAGTAACGATTGCCACCACAGTCGCCACACTGGCAAAGGACACGCCTTGTACTAAGGGCAGCTGGCAACCAAAAAAAGGCACCCCCAGCGTTTGTAATAAAGTGGCCAATCCACCCACAAACAGCGAGGCGGCAATAAGCAAACCAATTTCAGCAGAGGTTAAGCCCGCTGCCTGCCCCACAATCAATGGTACGGCGATAATACCGCCATACATGGTTAATACGTGTTGAAAGCCATAGGCAATATTGGCGAGTATCCCTAAATTTTCATCTTCGGGTCTGGCTTTGGCGCCGTGCGTACTGGATTGACGTGTCATTATATTGCTTCCTTGCAAATTAAATTAATGTAGTAAAGAGGTGGCCAAATAATGAATTATGTTATTTTAAATGTAAATATTTTTTACATAAAAATATAAAAAATTAACTTACTTTATCCTGCTATAAGCCAGCGAGCGCGAAAGAAGCAAAGCAAGAGAAAGAGTGGGTGCAAGGCGGGTAACAATAGAAGTAAAAATTTAAGATAATGAGATTAAGAAACTAAGCCGCTAAGTCATTACTAGGATAAATTTAGCTCATTAGTGCCTAGAATAAGCAGCGGTAAAAAACATGAAAATGAGGGATAAAAAAAGGAGCCGAAGCTCCTTTTTTAACATTAGCAACTCATTAACGAGTGCGTGGGCACAGCTCTTCGTCGCTAAAGAAATAAGCGATTTCACGGGCTGCAGAAGCAGGCGCATCTGAACCATGAACCGCGTTTTCATCGATGCTGTCGGCATAATCTGCACGCAAGGTACCGGCAAGTGCGTCAGCTGGGTTGGTGGCACCCATAATTTCACGATGGCGTAATACTGCATTTTCCCCCTCTAATACGCTCACCATCACCGGACCTGACGTCATAAACTCAACCAAAGCGTTAAAGAAAGGACGCTCGCTGTGCTCAGCGTAGAAACCTTCGGCTTTTGCCTTGTCCAAGTGCACCATTTTTGCAGCTACCACTTTAAGACCGGCTGCTTCAAAGCGCTGGTAGATTGCGCCCACTAAGTTTTTTGCTACTGCATCAGGCTTGATGATAGAGAAAGTACGTTCGATAGCCATCTTGATTCCTTAATAGATTAACCGAGGTTCAGGTTTAAAACGGCGCAATTATACGTAAAAGCCGCCCCACTTCATACCGCTTGCTCATAATTTAATTCTGCTGTCGATTAAAAATTGAAAGCATTCTTTTTTAAACACTAAAGCCACGGCACTACACCGTGGCTTTTACTGGCAACTGCTTGCTGGGTGTTATGAGTTAATCAAACTCATCCATCCAAATCATGATCACCGCTTCTAATAGTCCTTCATTAGAGCGGCTAGGATCATCATCAAAGTTTTCTAATTCACAAATCCATCGGTGCAAATCAGTAAAACGCACCGTTTTAGGGTCGGTATCGGGATAGGCTTCTAGCAAGTCTAGCGCTATGTCGCGACTGTCGGTCCATTTAAGGCTCATTATCTACTCCATTGCGCTTATTTACTGGCTTTCAGACACCATATTGACCGTGTACTTAGGGATTTCTACTACTAAGTTTTCATCTACTGGCCGAGTTTGACAACCTAAGCGAGACTCAGGCTCTAAGCCCCACGCTTTATCTAGCATGTCATCTTCTAGCTCGCTGCTTTCTTCTAGCGAGTCAAATCCCTCACGCACTATGATATGACACGTGGTACAGGCACACACTTTTTCACAAGCATGCTCAATTTCAATGCCATTGCGCAGTGCGGCATCCAATACTGTCTCATTGGGCAGAGTGTCTACCTCGGCGCCGTCTGGGCACAACTCTGGATGAGGTAAAAATACAATCTTAGCCATAATTACACCTTATCTACTCGTTGTCCGGCTAAGGCCCGGCGAATGGAGGCATCCATGCGTCGAGCGGCAAAATCAGCCGTTTGTTGATCTGTTTGCTCAATCGCTTGCTTAATGGCAGCAACATCATCAAGGCGAGCTGCGTCTTCTAGTTTGGTTACCTCGGCGGTAATAGCGCCATACTCAGACTCGCTAAGCAAGTCCGCATCGGCGGCTAGCGCACTGTTAATATTTTCAATAACTCGCGCCGCTTCTACCTTTTGTTCCGCCAACATGCGTGCTTCTATATCTTGTTTGGCATGTTCAAATGAAGCGCTAAGCATGGCACTGATTTCACTTTCATCTAAGCCATAAGAGGGTTTTACTTCAATGTCTGCTTGCACACCGGAGGATTTCTCCATAGCACTGACTGACAATAGGCCATCTGCATCCACTTGGAAGGTAACCAAAATATGGGCCGCGCCCGCTGCCATCGGCGGAATATCGGTTAAGTTAAAGCGCGCCAGTGAGCGACAATCACTCACCAACTCTCGTTCACCCTGCAACACATGAATGGCCATCGCCGTTTGCCCGTCTTTAAAAGTAGTAAACTCTTGCGCGCGCGCGACCGGAATTGTGGTGTTACGGGGAATAACTTTTTCTACTAAACCGCCCATGGTCTCTAAGCCAAGAGAAAGCGGAATAACATCCAGCAATAACATGTCGGTGTCAGGCTTATTACCAATCAGCACATCGGCTTGAATAGCCGCGCCAATGGCCACCACTTTATCGGGATCTAGGCTGATAAGCGGCTCGGTGGCAAAAAACTCGCCCACTCGAGTACGTACTAATGGCACGCGGGTAGAGCCACCCACCATCACCACCTCTTGCACTTCACTCGCACTCACGCCTGCATCTTTTAGGGCACGACGACATGCACTTAGCGTTTTATTTACCCAAGGTAAAATAAGGGCATCAAATTGCGCTCGGCTCAGCGTACCTTGCCAACCTTGCCAGCTCACCGAGACACTCTCTTGTGAGGTTAAGCTTTGCTTAGTGGCACAGGCGACATCTAATAAGTTACGTTGCTGGCTGGGCGTGAGTTCGTTGAGTTGCGCTTGTTGTTGAATCCAATCCGCCAATACATGGTCAAAGTCATCGCCGCCCAATGCCGAATCACCACCGGTGGCTAATACTTCAAACACGCCACGGTGCAGGCGCAAAATTGAGATATCAAAGGTGCCGCCACCTAAGTCAAATACCGCAATTACGCCCTCTTGTCCCGAGTCTAACCCATAAGCAATGGCTGCCGCCGTAGGCTCATTAAGCAAACGTAATACATTTAAGCCTGCTAATTGCGCGGCATCTTTAGTGCCTTGACGCTGGGCATCATCAAAGTAGGCGGGCACGGTTACCACTACACCCTGTACCGGATTGCCTAAACTTTGCTCGGCACGCTCGGCTAAGACTTTTAAAATCTCAGCAGAGACTTGCACCGGATTAACCACGCCTTGCGGCGTTTTAAGGTTAATCATGCCGTTATCTGTTTCGGCAAAGACATACGGCAAGCGTTGGCGAGGAACATCCGCCAAGGCCTTACCCAGTAAGCGTTTAACAGAAGAAATGGTGTGCTGGGGATCTTGGTCTGCTTCGTGCTTAGCCTCATGGCCCACGCGTAGCGTTTGCTCCCCATAGTGCACTACAGAGGGAAGCAGCTCTCGGCCTTGGGCATCGCTGAGTGTTTCTGCGACTGAGCTGCGCACCACAGCGACTAAAGAATTGGTGGTACCTAAATCAATGCCCACTGCCCATTTATGTTCATGGGGGGCCGCACTTTGGCCCGGCTCAGATATTTGTAGTAATGCCATTAGGGTTAGAAGTCCTGCTGTGCATCTTCCAAACGTTCGAGTTCGGCATGCAATTTTGTCATGAATTTAAGTTTACGAACGGTATCGGCTGCCTCTTGCCAAGCGGCCTGCGTAAGCTGGTGGCTCAACTGCCCATAATAGTCTTGGCTGGCTTGCTGTAACTCTTGCTCAAACGCCAGAATTGCCGCTAGTACATCTGGGGCGTGGGACAGCTCTTCTAACTGTTCTCGCCACTCCATCTGTTGCATTAAAAAGGCAGGATCTTTAAGCGTTTGCTGCTCGGCGTTTAACTCAACGCCATGTAAGGAAAGCAGATATTGAGCGCGATTGAGGGGGTTTTTAAGCGTGGTGTACGCATCGTTAATGCGCGCCGCACCTTGTACTGCTTGCAAACGCTCGCGCTCTGAGTGGGCAGCAAATTTATCTGGATGGAACTGCTTTTGCAGCGTCCGATAGGTGTCAGCCAAGGCATGACTATCGACGTCAAATTGCGGACTAAGGCCAAATAACTCAAAGTAGTTCATGGCCTGTCCAAGGTGAGTGACTGCTGTCATGCCAAGTCCTTAAACGTTAAAACTTTCGCCGCATCCGCATTCACCGTCTTTATTAGGGTTATTGAATTTAAAACCTTCATTAAGCCCTTCTTTGGCGAAGTCGAGTTCGGTACCGTCTAGATACACCAAGCTTTTGCTATCGACGATCACCTTTACGTCGCCATGCTCAAACACTTGATCGCCTTCAGCCAGTTCATCGACAAATTCTAAAACATAAGCAAGGCCCGAGCAGCCAGAGGTTTTCACCCCTAAGCGCAAACCTAAGCCTTTGCCTCTACTAGTCAAGAAAGTCTGCACGCGTTGTGCCGCGGCATCAGTAATGGTGATCGCCATGGTGTCTCCGTTTACGCTATATTTTTCTTTTTCTTATAATCATCAATCGCCGCTTTAATCGCATCTTCTGCCAAAATTGAGCAGTGGATCTTCACCGGCGGTAACGCCAGTTCTTCGGCAATATCAGTATTTTTTATGGTGCCCGCTTCTTCTAAGCTTTTGCCCTTCACCCACTCGGTGATAAGGGAGCTAGAAGCAATCGCTGAGCCACAACCATAAGTCTTAAACTTGGCATCTTCAATGATACCGGCATCGCTGATTTTAAGCTGCAGCTTCATTACGTCACCACAGGCGGGAGCCCCTACCATACCGGTGGCAATGCTAGGGTCATTTTTATCAAAACCGCCGACGTTACGGGGGTTTTCATAGTGATCTATTACTTTTTCGCTGTAAGCCATGATTTAATCCTCACCCATCTTTAATGGTTTAGACACCTTAATGGTGTGCCCATTCAACTTGATTCAAATCTATTCCGTCTTTAAACATTTCCCAAAGCGGAGACATATCGCGCAAACGTCCGATGGCTTCATTGACTAACGCTATGGTGTAATCAATTTCGGCTTCGGTGGTAAAGCGACCAATGCTAAAACGGATAGAACTATGTGCCAGCTCATCATTTAAGCCCAGCGCGCGCAATACATAAGAAGGCTCTAAACTGGCAGACGTACAGGCAGAGCCGGAAGACACGGCCAAGTCTTTTAACGCCATGATTAATGACTCACCTTCTACATAGGCGAAACTGATATTAAGAATACCGGGCACTTTATGATCCAAGTCACCATTGACATACACTTCTTCAATGTCTTTCAGGCCATTATATAAACGCTGACGCAGTGCTAAAATACGCTCGGCTTCGCTGTGCATTTCTTCTTTAGCAATACGCAGTGCTTCACCCATACCCACAATTTGGTGAGTAGCGAGCGTGCCAGAGCGCATGCCCCGCTCGTGACCACCGCCGTGCATTTGTGCTTCTAATCGCACGCGAGGCTTACGAGACACATACAGCGCACCTATGCCTTTAGGGCCGTAGGCTTTGTGGCCAGAAATAGACAGCAAGTCGATATTCATGTCTTTTACATCAACATCGATTTTACCGACACTTTGTGCACCATCCACATGGAACATGATTTTACGACTACGGCATAATTCACCAATCGCTTTCACATCTTGGATAACGCCCGTCTCATTATTCACGTGCATGATACTGACCAAAATGGTGTCGTCACGCAGTGCGTTTTCAATTTGTTCTAGGGTAAATAAACCACTTGGCTGAGGCTCTAAGTAAGTGACTTCATAGCCTTCACGCTCTAACTGGCGGCAAGGATCGAGTACTGCCTTGTGCTCAGTCTTTGAGGTAATAATGTGTTTACCTTTTCTACCGTAGAAATTAGCGATGCCTTTAATGGCTAAGTTATCAGACTCAGTGGCACCCGAGGTGAAGACAATCTCACGCGGGTCGGCATTAATTAAATCGGCAATTTGGTTACGAGCGATATCAACACGCTCTTCTGCCTGCCAACCGAAACGGTGGGAGCGAGAAGCGGGGTTGCCAAAAACGCCATCTAACGTTAGGCATTGCATCATCTGTTCGGCAACACGTGGATCTACCGGGCAGGTAGCCGCATAGTCGAGGTAAATGGGCAGTTTCATGTTATTCTCCATTACGACGCTGCTTGGTTGGCAGTCTTGTCATCGACATTTAACACTAAAAGTTAGGCTCAATTGCTGCTGTTGTTAGTTGACTAATTCCAGAGTTGAATTAATTCAGCGTCAACAGACTTAAAGTATTATCGGGTTGTTCGGGTAGGCGGCGTTTAGTTTGCTGATTAACCAGCTCCGCTAAGCTAATGCCTTCTAAAAAGTCACTAATGCGATCACTTAAGGCACACCACAAGGTATGGGTTAAGCATTGACTGCCATTATGACAATCTCCTTTCCCTTGGCATTTAGTGGCATCTACCGACTCATCAACGGCCACAATAATGGCGCCCACTGATATGGCAGCACGGGACTTACCTAATAAGTAGCCACCGCCTGGGCCGCGCACACTGCTCACTAAGCCATGTTTGCGCAGGCGAGCAAAAAGCTGCTCAAGATAAGACAGCGAGATGCCTTGTCGCTCAGAAATGTGGGCTAGCGATACAGGCCCTGCATCACAGTGCAAGGCTACATCCAACATGGCTGTTACTGCATAACGCCCTTTTGATGTTAGTCTCATCTGATTTCACCCTTTCAAATAGGGCTTCAGATTGCCATACCCGAGTAAATCAGTCAAGTATTAACCCGACTAAAACACTCAACTATTCTCTTCTGGAAAACGCTGCTTTCTTTGAATAGACGTTAAGATGCCGCGCCAAATATTAAGCTCTTGTTCTTCGGGTCGAGCGCGATTAAAAAAGCGACGTAATTTCGTCATTATTTGACCAGGATGAGCCTTAATAATGAAGCCGCTTTCCAGTAATGTCTCTTCTAAGTGCTGGTAAAAACGCTCTAGGTCTGCCGCTAAAGGATACTCACGCTCAGGCTCAGTGGCAGAAGTAGTAGCGGCTAACCACGCCATGCGCACTTCATAACTTAAGGTCTGTACGGCCATGGCTAAGTTAAGCGAGCTGTAATCAGGATTAGCGGGAATCGCCACATGAAATTGACATAAATGCAGCTCATCATTACTTAAGCCGGTACGCTCACGACCAAAGACTAAGGCCACTTTATGTTGCGGCGCTTCTTGCAGCGCTTGCTCACCGGCTTGGCGGGCATCTAACATCGGCCAAGCAAGGGTGCGCGAACGTGCGCTCGTCCCTATCACTAAGCCGCAATCGGCCACTGCTTCTTCAAGGGTGTCGACAATGCGTGCCCGCTCTAGTACATCATGCGCACCGGCGGATAAGGCGATGGCTTGTTCATCAATAGCGCCAACGGGGTCGACTAACCACAGCTCGGTGAGGCCCATGGTTTTCATGGCGCGCGCGGCAGAGCCGATATTACCGGTGTGTGAGGTATTAACTAATACAATGCGGATTTGCTCAAGCATAACTAGCAGGTCCAAGGGTGCTTAAGGGAAAGAAGTTTACCACAGTCCTCGGCGGCTGTATGTGCTTAAAGGGCGAGATAAAAAAGCGCCGCACTTAGCACTAACCTGCAAGTCACAGCTAAATTAAGGCAATAAACCAAGCGCTAAGCACTTGGTTTATTGGTTATTCTATTAAAGTGAAGCCTTCGGCTTCTTCTGTTATTAAGTCCAATTCTAATAAAGCGTATCTGTGCTCCACAAAGTCATAGACGTTGGTGGCCACCGCTAATTTAAAATAGACTTCAGCTTGTTGATATTCATTATTATGTTGAGCACGTTTACCTAAATAAAAATAGGTTTCGCATAAGCGCTCAGCCAATTCTTGGTTATCGACACTTTCTTCAACGATGCGATCCAATAATTGCTCTTCGTTAATAGTGCCTAAATACAGATTGATTAAATCCCATGACCAATCATCGCTAGCATATTGTGCCTGATAGAGCTTTAAGGTCTTAAGCGCGGCTTTAGCATCTACTTTTTCTAAGGCTAAATACCACCACAATACGCGATAGGGGTCGGTGGGCTCTTCATCAAGAAATAACTTAAGATCTGACACCGCTAATGCTGGACGCCCACCATAATAAAGCGCTATGCCGCGGTTTAAATTGGCGTAGCTATAATCAGGTGCCAGCTCCAGTGCAGAGTCAAAGGATTCGTACGCTTCGTCAAAGTCCTGATTTTGCGTTAAATACACGCCATTAAGATTATAGGCATCGGCAAAATCGGGCCGCTCGCGCAGCGCTCGATTAAAATCTAAGCGAGCCATGGCCCTTAAGCCGACGCGATCGAAAATAACACCGCGTTGAAAAAACAATTCAGCACGTTGCTGTGGCGTAAGGCCAGGCGAATTAAGCATTTGCCCCAATCGAGCAATTCCCAGTTCACTTTCGTACGACACTTGCATGGGAATGGGCAACACCAGCGTTGATTTAACGATTTGTGGTGCGCTGCATCCTAGCAAGAAGCACGTTACTAAAGCTAAAGGGCCGAGCAATAATCTGTGGTTCAAGACGGCTCCGAACTTGTCTCATTATCAACTCATGTTATGCAGCTAACGGACGTTTGTCATGTAGCAAATGCATTTCACAATAAAAAGGGCCCTCACGGACCCTTCAGTAGAACACTTATAGCAGCGGTTCTTGATCCGCTCCTTCTTTTTCTATCTGAGGTGGCAACATGTGCTCACGTTTCACTCCTAACATCATAGCCCAAGCACTGGCGATATAGATAGAAGAGTAAGTACCAAAGCCAATCCCTAATAACAAAGCCGCAGCAAAGCCATGAATTAATACCCCACCTTTAGCAAATAAGGCCACCACCACCACTAAGGTAGTGAAGGAAGTAATTAAGGTACGGCTTAAGGTATCGGTGATTGCTTCATTAAATACTTGTACCGTAGACACGGCTCGAATGCGACGGAAACTTTCGCGCACTCGGTCAAATACCACTATGGTATCGTTTAATGAATAACCAATCACCGTCAGCAAAGCGGCCACTATGGTTAAGTCGACCTCGATTTGAAACCAAGAGAAGACACCTAAGGTGATAATAACATCGTGCGCCAACGCAACCACAGCACCCGATGCTAAGCGCCATTCAAAGCGCAAGCCCACATAAACCATGATACATAACAGCGCGGCTAAAATGGCTAAGCCACCTTGTTCGGCTAATTCTTTACCAATGGCTGGGCCGACAAACTCTAAGCGCTTCATTTCGGCGCTGTTCTCAGTTTGCTGAACAGCCGCTAACACATTATCGCCCTGTTGTTGCACATTGACGCCAGCCTCAGGCGCTAAGCGAATTAACACATCACGGCTGGTGCCAAAATTTTGCACACTGGCGCCATTTAAGCCTGCTTCTTCTAGTTGTAAGCGCACTTGGTCTAGCTCAACGGATTGTGCAAACTCGACTTCCAACACAGTACCGCCGGTGAAGTCGAGTCCCCAATTAAGCCCTTTGCTAAACAAAGAAAAAAAGCACAGCGCTATTAATACTAAAGAAAAAACAGATGCCACTTTGGCATGACTCATAAAGCGAATGGGTTCGCGAGTTTTGAGGATCTCAAACATAGCGTTATTTCCTCATATCGACAGTTTACTGAGACGTTTGCCGCCCCAGAGTAAGTTAACGATGGCGCGAGTGCCCACAATGGCGGTAAACATTGACGCCAAGATACCGATGATCAAGGTAATAGCGAAGCCCTTGATGGGGCCCGTACCGATAGCAAATAAGATAATCGCTGTGATCAAAGTGGTAATGTTAGAGTCCGCAATGGTACCCAAGGCCTTGTCGTAACCGACGTGTATCGCTTGTTGTACGCCACGTCCGTCTCTGAGCTCTTCACGAATTCGCTCAAAAATAAGTACGTTAGCATCCACCGACATCCCCATGGTTAACACAATACCGGCAATGCCAGGTAGCGTCATAGTGGCACCGGGGACCATCGACATCACGCCAATAATGATCACGATATTGGCCACTAACGCCAGATTGGCCACTAAGCCAAATTTACGGTAGTAAACGCCCATAAACACCACTACCGCCAACATACCGAACAACATCGCCATAATGCCATTTTCGATATTTTGCTTACCTAAGCTTGGGCCTATGGTGCGCTCTTCTACGATTTGAATAGGCGCAATCAAGGCACCGGCTCGTAGTAACAAGGACAGATTTTGTGCTTCTGCCATCGAGTCTATGCCGGTAATGCGAAAACTACGGCCTAGGCGCGATTGAATGGTCGCTACGTTAATGACTTCTTGCTGTTTATAGAGCTGACTGGTGCCATCGTCATTTTTCTCTTCACCGCTTTTATACTCGGTAAACACCGTGGCCATAGAGCGACCGACGTTGTCTTTGGTAAAATCCGCCATGCGGCTACCACCGGGGGCATCCAAGCTGATATTCACTTGCGGGCGACTAAACTCATCCATGCTGGCACTGGAGTCAACAATATGCTCACCAGTTAAAATCACCCGTTTTTGCAACACTACGGGGCGATTATTACGATCTCGCATCAACTCACTGTTTGCCGGTACTCGTCCTGCATTAGCGCTGGCGACATCGGCTTTTTCATCGACTAAACGAAACTCAAGAGTGGCGGTCGCACCCAAAATCTCTTTAGCGCGAGCCGTGTCTTGAATACCGGGCAGTTGCACCACTATGCGCTCGGCCCCTTGGCGTTGTACCAAAGGCTCAGCCACACCTAGCTCATTCACACGGTTGCGAATAATAGTGATGTTTTGCTGCAAGGCATATTCTTTTACTTCTTTAAGACGCTGCTCGCTCATGGTGGCGAACAAGCCAAAATTATCGCCGCTGTCGCGCTCTGTAAATACTAAGCTTGGATAACGCGTGCGCAAATAACTTAACGACTCATCACGAACTTTAGCATCGCGAAATACGACTAAAGTGCCGTCATCTTTATTAAGCACGCCAGAATAACGTAAACGCTTTTCTCGCAAGTCAGTACGAAAATCTTGAACACGCTGTTCTTGAACGCGATTAAGCGCTTCATCCATGTCCACTTCCATTAGAAAGTGCACACCACCGCGCAAGTCTAAGCCCAGTTTAAGAGGGCCCGCGCCTAAAGCTTCTAACCAAGAAGGAGTAGCGGGAGCCAGATTAAGCGCCGTAATATAATCATCACCAAGGGCTTGAGCGACCAGCTCTTTGCCTTTTAGCTGATCGTCGGTGTCGCGAAAGCGCACCAATAATTGATCATCTTCCAGTGCGGCACTTTTAATTTCAATGCCTGCTTCTTCTAAACGCTGCTGCGTCTTAACCAGTATTTCGCTCGTTACCTGAGTACCCCGAGAGCCGGATACTTGTAAGGCGGGGTCTTCACCAAATAAATTAGGTGCTGCATATAGAAAACTGATGGCGACCACAAAGATCACCATCAAGTATTTCCACAGCGGATATCGATTTAACACGCTGTGCTCCTTAGAGGCTTACAAGGACTGAATAGAGCCCTTAGGCAGGACGGCAGTAATGAAGTCCTTTTTAATGGTCACTTGGCTTTGCTCGCTCAAGCTTAACAACACATAGTCGCTGTCAGCGGTGATCTTGGCAATTTTACCGACTAAGCCACCGTTGGTTAGCACTTCATCGCCTTTACCTAAAGAAGCCATCAGGTTTTTATGCTCTTTAACGCGCTTAGACTGCGGGCGGAAAATCATAAAGTAAAAAATTAAACCAAAGACGGCCAGCATGATAATCATGCTCATACCACCATCAGCAGCACCGGCACCACCTTGAGCGTAAGCGTTAGAGATAAAATTCATTGATTAATATTCCTCATTGATAATTAAGCATTAAAAGTTAAGCGTTAAATAGTTACGCACTGCTAACTCGCTATTCACAGTGCGGCCAGCTTGGCTGCACTGTTATTCACTAGCAAACCCGATTACTGCGCTGCCTGACTTTGCCCAAGCGGCGGCACTTCTTGGCCACGACGCGCGTAGAAGTCTGCCACAAAGTCGTCTAATTTACCTTGCTCTATGGCGTGGCGTAAACCTTCCATTACTCTTTGGTAGTAACGCAGGTTATGAATAGTGTTTAAACGCGAGCCTAAAATTTCATTACACTTATCTAAATGGTGTAAATAAGAGCGCGAATAATTCTTACAGGTGTAGCAATCGCACTCGGCATCTAAGGGCCCAGTATCGACTTTATGTTTGGCATTACGAATTTTTACAATGCCCTCAGTAGTAAATAAGTGGCCATTGCGCGCATTACGGGTAGGCATTACGCAGTCAAACATATCAATACCGCGGCGCACTCCTTCTACTAAATCTTCAGGCTTGCCCACACCCATCAAATAGCGCGGCTTATCCGCAGGGATTTTAGGACAAGTATGCTCTAGTACTTTATGCATCTCAGCTTTTGGCTCACCCACGGCTAAGCCGCCCATGGCATAGCCATCGAAACCAATATCTAACAGCCCTTGTAATGATTCATCGCGCAAGTCTTCATAAACCCCACCTTGAATAATGCCAAATAAAGCGTTGGGATTTTCTTGCTTATCAAAGTGCTCACGAGAGCGCTTTGCCCAGCGCAACGACATTTCCATGGACTTCTTGGCTTCTTCCCACGTCGCAGGATAGGGCGTGCATTCGTCCATGATCATGACAATATCTGAGCCCAGATCATATTGAATTTCCATGGACACTTCAGGGGAGAGAAAAATGCGATCGCCGTTAACAGGGTTTCTAAAATACACGCCCTCTTCGGTAATTTTTCGAATATCGCCAAGGCTAAAAACTTGAAAGCCTCCCGAGTCGGTTAAGATAGGGCCCTGCCAGTTCATAAAGTCATGTAAGTCGCCATGCAACTTCATGACTTCTTGGCCAGGGCGCACCCATAAATGAAAGGTGTTACCTAACAGAATTTGTGCACCTGTGGCATCCACCTCTTCTGGCGTCATGCCCTTCACTGTGCCGTAGGTACCTACAGGCATAAAGGCGGGCGTGTCCACGACACCACGATCAAAAACTAACCGACCGCGTCGCGCTAAGCCATCTGTGGTGTGTAATTCAAATTTCATTGCTTTACCTCTTAGTCAGAGAAACAGTCTGACTTTATTTTTATATCAGTAAGGAGTGAGGCCTGTTCGCACTTTGCTTATTATGCGTCACGCCGACTCAGTAACATGGCATCACCATAGCTAAAAAAGCGATAACGCTGCTCAATAGCTTGACGATAAGCTTCTTTAATCTGGTTATAGCCGGCAAAGGCGCTGACTAACATCATCAAGGTGGACTCAGGCAAATGAAAGTTGGTGATCATCATATCCACTAACTGAAATTTATAGCCGGGGTAGATAAAGATATCCGTATCGCCATAAAAGGGCGCTAAGGGCTGCCCCTGAGCGAGGCTGGCTTGGGCTGCACTTTCTAATGAGCGTACCGAGGTCGTGCCCACAGCGATAATACGCCCGCCTTGAGCGCGCGTGGCCTTGATTTTATCTATGACTTCTAAGGGCACTTCAATGTATTCGGCGTGCATTTTATGATCCAGCACTTGCTCCACGCGTACCGGTTGAAAAGTGCCCGCCCCCACATGCAAAGTGACAAAGGCTAACTCAGCGCCTTTGGCCACTAAGGCATCCAGTAAGGCTTGATCAAAATGTAACCCCGCAGTAGGGGCCGCCACTGCACCCGGTTTTTCATTATAAACTGTTTGATAACGCTCTTTATCTGCCTCGGTGTCGGGGCGGTCGATATAAGGCGGCAAAGGCATATGCCCTACGGCTTCAAGAATGTCTAATACCGCACGCGAGTCATTAAATTCAATTTCAAATAAAGCGTCGTGTCTGGCTAACATAGTGGCCTGTACGTTGGGCTCTAAAATAAGTGCCGTACCAGGCTTGGGCGCTTTAGACGCACGCACATGCGCTAACACGCGCTTATCATCCAAAATACGCTCTACTAATACCTCAATTTTACCGCCGCTGGCTTTATGGCCATGTAAGCGTGCCGGTATGACTCGCGTATTATTAAAAACCAGTAAGTCGCCGGCATTAACTTGCTCTAACAACTGAGAAAAGTGCCCGTGCGTAATAGCACCGCTATTGCCGTCTAATTGCAATAAACGACTCGCAGTGCGCTCGCTCATGGGATGATGGGCAATGAGTTCGTTGGGGAGTTCAAAGGAAAAATCGCGGACCAGCATACAAAACCTCTAGTGTTAACCGCGCTAGTCTAGTAAGGCGACCTCTTTGGATCAAGGCAATTCGATATTGATAACGGATAATGAATAATATGACCAGATAGCGTAAGGTCAGTAATAGAGATGGCGCACAATTTATGGCCGAGCTCTTAGGTTTTATCCTCCACTTGTCGTAAGTTGGAGACTCACTTACCGTAAGCTCAACAGATAAAGTGGGCAAGCAAGCTAGTTTGCCAGCTAATGCTTATTGTTGAGGATAAAAGAGGGGAATCACTATGTCTGCTATCGTCTCTGAAATTATGAGTCGCAATATTATTGGCTTGCCGCCCTCAGCTACGCTCAGTGAGGCCAGAACGTTAATGCAGCGCCATCATATTCGCCACCTCCCCGTATTAGCCGATGAGCAGTTGGTCGGCTTAGTCAGCCAAAGAGATATCTTAGGCGCACAAGAGTCCAGTCTCGAGCTTAGCCAACATGATCACAGCTTAGCGCAGCATCAATTATCTGAGGTGATGATCACCGAAGTCGTCACTGTTAGTCCCAAAGCCGGGATCCGTGAAGCTGCCCTTTACTTACAAAAACACAAATATGGCTGCCTGCCAGTGGTAGATAAAGGCAAGCTGGTCGGCATAGTGACCGACAGTGATTTTGTCACTGTGGCCATTCATTTATTAGAAGTATTAGATGCCCAACTAGCAGAATCTCCTTTTGATGAGCTAGATAACGATGACTTAGACTTGGACAGCCCAAGCTCAGAGTCAGAGCAATAAGATAGCAGTGAATTATTTGGCCCACCTGCACTTGGCAGATATCAGTCATACTAGTCTGCCAGGCGCGTTATTGGGTGAGTATGCTAAAGGGCAGATTGATGAGCGCTTAACACCTGAGCTGCGCTTAGGCGTGCGCCTACATCGACAAATAGATAGCTTTACCGACGCCCATCCGTTGCATAAAGGTGAAGTGCAAGCTCTGCCTGCCCCTTATCGGCGCTATGGCGGCATTATTATGGATATGATGTTTGATCATTTTTTAGCACGATACTGGTCTCACTATCATTCCCAGCCCTTAACTGAGTTTATTGCTTACGCCCACCAGCAACTGACACCCAGTCCACAATGGCCAAATGCCATGGTTCGCCTAGTTCATGCTATGCAACGTTATCAACTGCTAGCCAGTTATCAAACCTTAGAAGGCATTAACTTAGCGTTAGCGCGCATCGATATGCGTTTTCGAAAGCCCAGCCCTCTGCCCCATTGTATGCCTTTATTAGAAAGTCATTATTCGCAAATGGAGCAGGCTTTTGTGGGCTTTTATCCGCAATTAATGGCGTTTGTACAACATTCTGCTCAACACGACACCCCATAAAGTCGCAGTGCAAATAAGCAAATAAAAAAGGCAGCCTAGGGCTGCCAAAATAAGAGAATGCACCTCTTAGGTCTTAAGTTTACTTAGTTACACATTTTCAAACTGGCCCATGGTATTGTCTTTGCCACCCGCCTTAAGCGCAGCCTCGCCGGCAAAAAACTCTTTATGATCATCGCCTATATTTGAGCCTGCCATATCTTGGTGTTTAACAGTGGCAATGCCCTCGCGAATTTCTTTACGCTGCACATCTTTGACATACGCCAGCATCCCTTGCTCACCAAAATATCCTTTAGCTAAATTATCGGTAGAAAGTGCAGCAGTATGATACGTTGGCAAGGTAATGAGGTGGTGGAAAATACCCGCCTCACGGGCCGACTCACGTTGGAAGTTGGCCATCCATTGATCCGCTAACTGGCTAAGCTCTGAGTCATCATAATCTGCACTCATAAGGCGTGCTCTATCATAAGCGGAGACTTCCTTACCTTCGGCAGCCCAAGCGTCATACACTTGTTGGCGAAAATTCAGCGTCCAGTTAAAAGAGGGGCTGTTGTTATACACCAGCTTGGCATTGGGGACTTGTTGGCGAATACGATTCACCATGGCCGCAATTTGGCCTATATGAGGTTTTTCAGTCTCAATCCATAATAGATCGGCACCGTGTTGCAAACTGGCAATACAGTCCATCACGACTCTATCTTCGCCTGAGCCTTCTTTAAATTGGAATAAGCCCGACGCTAAGCGCTTAGGTTTAACTAATTGACCGTTTTGTTTGATCACCACATCGCCATTATTGATGTCATCGGCATTATGAATAATATCGCCATCAATAAAGCTATTGTATTGATCTCCTAGATCTCCTGGCTCGTTAGTAACAGCTATTTGCTTAGTTAAGCCCGCCCCTAACGAGTCAGTGCGCGCCACTATCACGCCATCATCGACACCTAGCTCAAGAAACGCTAAGCGTACCGCATTAATTTTGGACAGAAAGTCCGCATGGGGCACCGTCACCTTGCCATCTTGGTGGCCACATTGCTTTTCATCGGACACTTGGTTTTCTAATTGAATACAGCAAGCCCCCGCCTCAATCATTTTTTTTGCTAATAGATAAGTAGCTTCATCATTGCCAAAACCCGCATCAATATCGGCAATAATAGGGACTACATGGGTTTGGTGCTGATCAATACTGGCTTGGATGGCTTGAGCTTGCTGCTTATCGCCCGCCTCTTGGGCCGCTTCTAAGTCACGAAACAGATGATTAAGCTCCCACGCATCGGCTTGGCGTAAGAAAGTATAGAGCTCGGTAATTAAGTCCGGCACTGCGGTTTTTTCATGCATAGATTGATCGGGCAAAGGACCAAATTGCGAGCGCAAAGCCGCCACCATCCACCCCGACAGATATAAATATTTACGCTCTGTGCTGCCAAAATGCTTTTTAATGGAGATCATTTTTTGCTGACCAATAAAGCCATGCCAGCAGCCTAATGATTGGGTGTACTTGCTGGAGTCTTGGTCATAATTGGCCATATCTTCGCGCATGATTTTGGCGGTGTATTTGGCAATATCTAAGCCAGTTTTAAATTTATTTTGAATGCGCATGCGCGCTGCATACTCAGGTTTAATCGCGCCCCAAGTGGGATGTTGTTTAAGTAAAGAGGTGAGTGCATCAAGTTCATTTGCGTATGGCATAGTCTTCATCCTTTTTAAAACTATTAATTTAAAACGCCAACTCTGATCTTCGTATCCGCCTCACTGAGCGCCAAATTGCTCCCCTAAGCGCGACTCACAGCGAATCATCCTATTGACTGGCGTTTGTTTTGCACTGCATTACAAATATAACTTGCGCAAATAATCCTCTTAAAGCAAGCAGCATCATTTTGAAATACCCGCCCAGCTCACATTTTGCTCTCTATTTAGGACTAAAGTATGAGCTCACACTCAGCTTGTAGATGAGCAACTACCACGGTGACCCTCATTTAAAGCAAGACTCGCGCCGCTTTAACTGTAGCCGAATATTTAAAAGTGGGCGTGTTTATTAGTAAATAGTAGCGATAATTTCCCCTACCCACGCGCTCACCTACTTCTCTTTTTAAAAGGCAGCTAACGCCTTACCCTTCTTTACTTTATTGCAAAGCAACATAACAGCTTAACAGTCGTTACTAAGTGAGGCTGCACAAGGATAAGCTTTCACACGGGGGGAACTGAGCATAAGCCCTCTTGATTAATAGCTAAAACCTATTAATTCAATAGAAACTAACAGATTAACTTATACAATACGCAGACTTAATATAGAAAACGTTCTCAGGCAGATGCCTACTTTCTATCAAATTAAGGAATGTCTCATGACTGTTGCTATTAACACAGAAATCAAACCCTTTACTGCTCAAGCCTTTCACCAAGGTGAATTTGTCGAAGTCAGCGAAGCCAGCCTCAAAGGTCAGTGGTCGGTGGTGTTTTTCTACCCCGCTGATTTTACTTTTGTCTGCCCTACCGAATTAGGTGATATCGCCGACCACTACTCTGAGCTACAAAGCATGGGCGTAGAAGTATTCTCTGTCTCAACTGACACCCATTTCACCCATAAAGCGTGGCACGATAGCTCCGATACTATCGGCAAAATTCAGTACTACATGGTAGGCGACCAAAGCGGCACTATTACTCATAACTTTGGTGTCATGCGTGAAGGGCAAGGGTTAGCAGACCGCGCTACGTTCATCATTGATCCACAAGGTATTATCCAAGCAGTGGAAGTCACCGCTGAAGGCATTGGTCGTAATGCAGCCGACTTACTACGCAAGCTAAAAGCAGCGCAGTATGTTGCCGCTCACCCAGGTGAAGTATGCCCTGCTAAATGGCAAGAAGGTGAAGCTACCTTAGCGCCCTCTTTAGACTTGGTCGGAAAAATCTAATTGCTTTAGACCTTACGCTGGCTCGGCAAAGCTCTGTCGAGCCTATTAACTCAGCACGCAGGACACGACTATGTTAGATACCCAATTAAAAAACCAACTGGACAGCTATTTAAAAAATATCGTCTCGCCTATCGAAATTAGCGTGTCCAGTGATGCTAGCCCTAAGGGGCAGGAATTAACTGAGTTGGCCAATGAAATTAGCCAGCTTTCACCGCACATTAGCCTGCAACAAGTGCAAGCAACTCGCAGCCCCAGCTTAGGGATTGGCGCGCAGGGGCAAAGCCCACGCATCCATTTTGCGGGTGTCCCTCTGGGACATGAGTTTACGTCTTTGGTATTGGCGCTGTTACAAAGCGGCGGTCATCCTTCAAAGGTGGCGCCTGAGCTACAGCAACAAGTGCGTGAGCTTAAAGGCGAATATCACTTTGAGACTTATATTTCGCTGTCTTGCCAAAATTGTCCGGACGTAGTGCAAGCGCTTAATTTAATGGCCACTCTTAATTCCAATATTAGCCATGTGATGATAGACGGCGCCCTGTTTCAAGAAGAAGTGAATGCGCGCCAAGTGATGGCCGTGCCTGCTGTTTATTTAAATGGTGAGCACTTTGGTCAAGGCCGCATGAGTTTACAAGAAATTATCAATAAATTAGATACTGGAGCCGAACAGCGCCAAACTGAGCACTTAAATAAGCAAGCCCCGTTTGATGTCTTAGTGGTGGGTGGTGGCCCAGCAGGCGTGGCAGCGGCTATTTATGCCGCCCGTAAAGGCATTCGCACCGCTTTAGTGGCCGAGCGCTTTGGCGGCCAGGTCCAAGATACGATGGGCATAGAAAACTTTATTTCTGTGCCTTATACCGAAGGCCCAAAATTAGTGGCAAATCTTGAGCAACACGTTAAAGACTACGGTGTAGAAATTATTACTCATCAGCGTGTGACAGATATTAGAGCGAATAACGATAACGCTGGCCTTCTTGTACCGCTAGCCAGTGGCGCTACGTTAAAAAGCCGCTCGGTAATAGTGGCACCCGGCGCACGCTGGCGCGAGCTTAATGTGCCCGGCGAGCAAGACTATCGCAATAAAGGCGTGGCTTACTGCCCACACTGTGATGGTCCTTTTTATAAAGGAAAGCGGGTCGCCGTAGTCGGTGGCGGTAATTCAGGCATTGAAGCAGCCATCGACTTAGCAGGCATAGTAGAGCATGTCACCGTGTTAGAGTTTGCTGAGCACTTGCGCGCCGATGAGGTCTTGCAACGTAAAGCCAAATCGCTGCCTAATATTGACATTATTACTCAGGCTCAAACTCGCGAAGTGGTGGGCGATGGCAATAAAGTCAGTGGTATAAATTATATCGACCGCGCAAGTGGCGAACAGCAATACTTGGCAGTGGCAGGCATTTTTGTGCAAATTGGACTGGTGCCTAACACCGAGTTTTTACAAGGTTCCGCTATTGAGCTTAGTCCTTTTGGCGAAGTCATTATCGATGCTAAAGGGAGCACTGCCATACCAGGCGTATTCGCTGCCGGTGATGCCACTACTGTGCCTTATAAACAAATAGTGATTGCTATGGGCGCCGGCGCCACCGCCGCTCTCAGTGCCTTCGATTATTTGATTAGATCCTAACCTAACGCTATACGACATAGATCCTACGTAAAAAACACCGAGCGATTAAGTTCGGTGTTTTTCCTACAACGTATAGCGTAAGGCGTTGTTTTATTTCGCTAACTGCGATTTTAAATTGGGTGGTAAGCCTTGAATCACTAAGGTATCGGTGTTGGCGTCATATTGAATACGCTCGCCTAACAGTTTTTGGTCGAAGCTAATAGTTAAGCCACCGCCTGAGCCGACATACTTGGTCAAGCCTTTTAAGGCAGAGCGATCAACGGGAAATTTATCTTCTAGTTGATATTCCTCACTAACAAACTGATAAAAATCTAAGTCATTATCACTACCCAATTCTGCTGAAAGCTCCCGCAACTCTAGCTCTTCGCCCTCTTTTAACTGTTCTTTACAGTATTTATCAACCAGCGCCTTACTTTCTAAGGTCTCTTGAGTGCTTAGTTGGCGCGCCTCACAAAATTCATCCACCGCTTTAAGCAAGCCTTGGCTTTGCGCCTTAGGATCCATGCCCTCAATACAGGATAAAAAGTTTAAGAAAAAGTCAGAGACCTTGCGCCCAGCGCGTCCTTTAATAAAGGAAAAATAGCGCTTTGACTCGGGGCGAATTCTTAACTCGGTAAGATCAAGGCGGGCCGCTAGCTGCATTTTGCCTAAGTCTAAATAACTGGCATGGTTTACTTCTAACTTTTCATTCACCGTCACGCTGTCTTTATTATCTAATAGCGCAATTAATAGATAATGGGCGCCTAACCATTGGTAGCGGACAAATAACAGCACGCCCTGCTCGCTCATGTCTAAGCGTTTAAGCTCAGCAAGTAAGCGCTCAGCAGCTTGGTGGCTAAAGTGAGTAAAGCTTAAGCTTTGATCTTCTACGCGGCGCACCAAATCGCGAAAACTATCGTCTTCGTCATTAAAATAGCCAAAAACTTTGCCCGCTTTAACGTTATAAATATGATGCAGCTCGGCCATTAAATCATTGACCGCAGGCCCAGTGGCTAGCTCCTCATCGCGGGTAGCCAGTTGCGTTTGGCCGTGTTCATCTAAAAAAAGGGAATGTACTATGATGTGTTCTATGTCCAAGCTCATAACAGATTGCCGTAGAGTTGCCTGATGGGGTGGGGTATTATAGCCGCCCTGTTATCAAGATACATGATTGAACGCGATGCCTATTGTTTCTAAGTATGAAAAAGAATTTGACCAACTATTAAGTGAGCTTGAGGCCGTGATGGATAAACATTTAGCGCCGGCGGACTTGCGCTTAATGGTGTTGGGTAACTTAGCTACCCATATTATTAACCATCAAATTGCGCCTGAACGTCGCCACGTTATTGCCGATAAGTTTGCCAAGGTCTTGACCTCATCGGTTGACGCACAAAAAGGAGCGCATTAATTGCGCTGTGGTGTTATTCCTCTTTAATCTGTGCTGGCATTGCTAGCTGACAAGTGTCCATTAAACTGCCCATTATGCTCAAAACCGGCCATCTTTATCGCGACAATGTTTCTCAGCTGATTGGCTGGGGACACTGGTTAGTTTTTTTCAACGTGCTGCTTGCCATGTTGGTCGCTAGCCGTTTTCTGTGGTTGGCCGGTTGGCCTGATACACCACTGGGCAGTGCCTATTTATTGATTAGCTGGGCGGGTCATTTCGCATTTTTGACCTTCTTTACTTATTTACTCACCTTGTTCCCGCTCACTTTTTTATTTCCTAAATTGCGCACGCTACAATGGCTGGCCGCTACTATTGCTACTACGGCACTTACGCTGTTATTAGTTGACTCTCAAGTATTTAGTTTATTTAAATTTCATCTTAATCCCACCGTATGGCGCTTATTACTTGAGCAGGCGCAAACCGAGCAAGCCTCAGGATGGGGCTGGTTGTTTGTCTGGGTGCCGCTATTATTTTTATTTGAGCTGTGGTTAGCCGGTTGGCTGTGGCGTTGGAGCCAGCGCCGTCGACGCAGTCCCGCCTGGCCGTTAGCGGTGCCACTGCTGGCATGTTTTTTTCTTACTCACAGTCTGCATATATGGGCCGATGCTTACGTATATAACCCCATTACCGAGCAAAAAGCCGACTTTCCGCTGTCTTATCCTATGACGGCAAAGCGCTTTTTAATTAAACAAGGTTGGTTAGATGAAGACCAATATAAACAGCTATCTCAACAAGTGCCTGAGACTCGTAAACAGCAATTAAATTACCCACTGCGTCCTCTAGAAGTTAAGGCTCCCGAAGTGGCGCCTAATATTTTATTAATCATTGCCGATGGCTTGCGCGCCGATCAGCTTGATGCCATCACCATGCCCAACTTACATCGTTTTGCTGAACGCCACCTCCAATTTAGCGACCACTTAAGTGGCGGTAATCAACGCCAAAATGCCTTATTTAGTTTATTTTATAGCCTGCCCAGTCGCTATCAAACCCAAGTGCGCCAAGAGGGCACGGCGCCGCTATTTATTAGTGAGCTTCAGCGCCAAGACTATCGGTTTGGTTTATTTGCAAGCGGTGGCTTAGAAGACAGCGTCTATAAAGAGGCTATCTTTTCTTCGTTACGCCACAGTGCCTTTAACTCAACAGAAGGTGGCGCTTATGGGGATGCACAAACGGTAGCAGAATTTAATAGCTGGCTAGCGAAACAAGATAATATGCGCCCATGGTTTTCTTATGTCTATTTAGATGCCATTAATGATCTTGATATTCCAGAGGGCATTGAAGGCCCATTTCAACCAGCATTGGCGCACATTAATCCGGCCGAGCCTTATCAAAAAGCAGAGCGAGAGGCGTTAATTAATCGCTACCGCAACGCAGTATTTTTTACTGACCGCCTGTTAGGCCAGTTGATTGCTTTGCCACACCCTCTTGCTCAGCAAGAAAGCCAGCGCGATACCCTTATTATTATCACTGCCGGCCATGGCATAGAGTTTAACGATTATGATAATAATACATGGGGATGGGGCAACGCTTATTCGCCCGCCCAACTACAGGTGCCGTTAGTGATTGCTTGGCCTGGAAAGGCGCAGCCCGCGCGCTTTGATTATCCTACTAGCCAATTGGATTTGGTGCCCACTTTAATGCGCCAAGCATTAGGCGTACAAAGCCCAGCGCGCAGTTACGCCACCGGGCAATCCTTATTTAAAGAAGATCTTGATCGCTGGCGTCTGGCCTCAGATGAAAATGAATATGCCATTTATCAACACGCCGACATTACTTTATTTAATCGCCGTGGTGACATGCAGCTACTGCGCGCCAGCGATTATCGTCAAGAGTCCGATGACAGCCCAGAGTTATCATTATTGCTACAAGTAATGAGTGACTTAAATCGTTTTCAAGGCCACTAAATAGCAATCTCTTATTGTTAAATTAAAAAAAACCGAACTTAAGTTCGGTTTTTTTTAATTTAACAAGAGGCTTATTCATTATCTAATAAACGGCGAGCCTGCCAGTAGCGACTACGCCAATAGATATTATCGAGGCGAGAGATAGTCACACCGACACTGGAGGAAGCATGAGCAAATTTCCCCTCTCCCACATAAACGCCATTATGTTGAGTGCGGCCGGTGCGAAAAAACACGATATCGCCTGGGCGTAATTCTTGCTGAGTAATTTCTCGACCCAGTTCAATTTGCTCATAGGTACTTCTTGGCAGCTCCATGCCATAGGCTTCTTGATAAACGCTGCGAGTAAAGGCAGAGCAATCAATGCCTTGATCGTCTACCCCACCAAAACGATAAGGAGTCCCTTTCCATTTTTGGTATGCTTGATGCAAATTACGCATTGAGCTCAGTGACGACTTACGCTTCATCGGTGCCGTACTGATACTGTAAGTTAGGGAAGAAGTTGACTTTTTAGCAACCAACTTTTTACCTGACTCTTGCTTGGGGCTGCTACTGCAACCGGCGATAAGCAATAAGCCGCTAAGAATAATTACCTTTTTCATAAGAATTTGGCAACCAGCTGTTAGTGGGAAATGGCATTCGTCATAGTGGATATTTTATGATAAAAAATATTAGCTCCGCGATAGTAGTGCAAAATATAGGGGCTTTGCAAAATTAATATGAACAAAAACAAGGTTATTTTTAACCAGTTGCTGGTTTGTGATACAGATCACCTCCAACTCCCCAAAGATGCTGATCAAGTGCTATCTCAAGCAGAGCGCACGAGACTGGCCAATATCACTCAGCCCAAGCAAGCTAACACCTTCTTAGTGGGTCGTTATCTATTACGCCAGCTCTTGGCGCGCCAGCTGCACATTGCGCCCGCCGAGCTCACAATTGCCATTAACCCTAAAGGTAAACCCCAGCTACAATTATCCGACGCACGCTCTCTTGTACAGTGGCACTTTAACCTTAGTCATAGCCAAAGTTTGCTGGCGCTGGCCTTAAGTAATCAAGCGCCGCTTGGGCTGGATATTGAATCGCGCCAGCTTAATGCCAAACAAATACTGCGCCTAGCCAAGCGCTATTTTAACGAATGGGAACAATCTTGGTTAGCCAGCAATCCTCAGCCGGAAAATTTTCTGCGGTTATGGACCATTAAAGAAGCCGTGCTTAAAGCCGATGGCGCCGGTATTGCGAATAACTTAGCCGCTGTTATGTGGCAACCTGAGCACAATGAGGCACGGTTTGGGCACTGTCGCTATCAGCTTAATCATTACCTAGTGCACGGTGCGAGCAAAACTTTGCCTAGTCGGCTAACGCTGGCAATACAAAGTGAGCACGCTCCCCCTTGGCAACAGATGAACGTAGCTGATTTAGCACTGGCGCTTGAAATTCACGGCCCTCAGCCCAATTTAGAGACTAATATGGCAGCGACTTCATCCTAAATTTCTTCTTTCTCAGCGAGACGGTTATCTATGATAGTTGATATTAATGTTCAGAATTTCCAGCAAGCGCTTATTGACGCCTCCATGACCAAGACGGTGGTGATTTTTTTTCATGCCGAGGCCGTGCCTGAGTGCTTAACCATGCAACCGATACTGGAAAGACTCATTGGTGAGCATCATGCGCAACTCGACTTAGCGCGAGTAGATGTGGCCGATCCGCAATTACAAAGCTTAGCCTCACAACTAGGCTTGCGTGCCCTACCCGCCCTAGTGGCGTTTAAAGATGGCCAGCCGGTTGATGTATTAGAAGGCCCGCAAGATGAAGCCGCTATTAGTGAGTTTTTAGCGCCTTATCAGCCAAATGAAGCCGACTTACTGCTGGAGCAAGCCAAACAGCTAATGGGCACAGACGCCCAAGCCGCCTACGCCCTTTTTCAACAAACGCGTAGCCATGAAGACAGCGCACGCGTTCGCTTATACTTGGCAGAAACCGCCTTGTCCTTAAATAAGCTAGAAGAAACTAAGCAATTGTTAGCCACTATTACCATGGTGGATCAAGACAGTCAGTATCAGCATATTTTAGCGCGCTTAGAGTTAGCAGAAGAAGCCGCCGATAGCCCCGCGCTGCGTGAGCTAGAACAAAGGCTGGCTAACGAGCCGGAGTCGTTAGCATTAAAAGAAGAGTTAGCGGTGCAATTATTTCAAGCCGGCCGTCAAGAAGAAGCCTTACAGCTACTGCTATCGGTATTACAAACCGACCTCGCCTTTGGTGAAGCAAGAAAGCATTTTTTAGATATGCTGACCTCCCTAGATGCCGACCCTATTGCCTCTACCTATCGCCGCAAACTGTACAGTCTTCTTTATTAAGCGAGTGTCGGCGCCCAAGTGTGAGCTAATCCACAGCAGCGGTAGCTTTTGTTAAGTAAGCAGCAGAAAAAAGCCCCAAACTTTGTAGGTTTGGGGCTTTTTTTAGCGCTTTACCAATTACTCATAATGACTAATATGACCAGCAAGGGGCATATTAAGCGCACATGCCAAGGCCAGATCCGCCAAAATAGGCTATTTGCTAAGTCGGCGTTACCTTGAACTAACTCCGAAAACAATTTAGCCCGCCCCCACATCCAGCCGCCGAGTAATACAAAGCCTAAGCCGACTAAAGGTTGGATTTGCTGGGTAGATAAACGGATCACCATGCCAAAGAGCGTGGAAAAATTAATACAAATAACCACACTCAATAGGGCAAGCGCCCCGCCTAATAGCCAAGTCATGAGTGGCCGCGAGGCCTTAAAACGCTCGGTGGTATAGGATACGGGGACCTCTAACATAGAAATAGACGACGTAAGGGCCGCTATGCTCATGAGGATAAAAAATACCAATGCCATCACTAGCCCCGCTGGGCCCATGGTGTC